>CAWGCE010000001.1:0-225020 GCA_963821085.1 uncultured Planctomycetales bacterium
TTCAATTTACCGTTTTCGGACCACGGCAAGTCCTGGCACCACGTGGCATTTTCCACGCCGGGTGCGATGCCTCGACAATTCCAGCAAGGATATCCCTCCATGCAATAGACGCACTCCATAAACTTGTGAGAAGCAGGGTCGTCTGGAGGTATAGGCGGGCAATCCGGATCGAACGGATCGAACATGCGTGAAGCAGGGGCTGGATAGATCGAGTAGTTTTCCAACGGCCAATCCGGATTGTTCGTATTCTGACGAATCAAGCACATTCCCCGCTGGTCAGCGGCACGACGGTACATCGATCGCGTGCATCCGGCGATGCCGACCAGGAACAACACGGCGACAATCGCGGCAAGATGGAATCGCACGAAATGAGGTCTGCGATGTTTCATGCAGCACGCCCCCTGGCCGACGAAGCCTCAGCGTTTTGCCGAAGCAACTGATCGCACACCCCAATACGCTTGGGGAGTTCCGAACTGCCGCGGATCATTTCACCGCAGAGCTGCCAGACACATTGAAATACTTTCTTGCCCTCCGGAGCGAGGGTCCACAACTGTCGACGGCGATCCGAGGAATCTCGCGCGGACACCAGCAGTCCCGCACACCGAAGTCGTTCCAACAGCTGGCTCATTTTTGCCGGGGAGATGTGGGCCAGTTGCGACAGACAACGCTGACTCTTGCCCTGCCCTTTGCCCCGACCAAGGAAACAAAGCACAAGCATCTCATCGAGGCTCAGCTGTTGATTAACAGCCACTGCCTGGAGTTGGTTCCGCAGGTGCTGATAACACTGCGATAGCTGTTCCCACAGCTCGATCCAGGCCAGCTGATTCGTCAACTCCTGAGCCGTGTCGCAATCCTGCTTGTGATTCAACGATCGAGTCCAGTCGTGCAAGTCCGAGGCGAACCAGACTCGTATGTCACTGGCTGCCCCCAAAAACCGTTCGGTGGTGAATGATTCACCCTTTCAATGATTCGACTGGGAAACCGTTCGGCTTGAGCGATAATGACAGTTATGAGGGCCCCGACCGGCGACCGAGCGTTGCTTTAAGTCGTTTGAGGGCAAAAACTTGACCATCCAAATCGCCCCGCTTAACATCAGGTATTAGCGGGCACGACCTGTCAGTTGCCTTCAAGTGCCTGTAACGCCAACTTTTCCGGCTGATACGCCGGCTCTTCTATCCTCGCCATCGGAACACAATCACGATGATTTTCCTGATCATTCTCGGCGTGGCGGTGCTGCTTTTTGCGTTCATGGCGTACATGGTTTCGAAGAACTGGCGGTGGACTCACGTCACGCTGCTGGTGTTCATCTTTTTTGGTGCAATCGGCAGCATGATTCTGGGGGCGGCCGTGCTCAAGACGCAAGCTGGATGGCGAGCCGAGCACGACAAGCTGAGCAAGGAGATGGACAAAACGGAAAAACGCCTGGCCGAACTGCAAGTTGCGAATGCGCTCAGTGACGATCCGGAGAGCGTCCCACGTTTACAGGGCGAACTGAATCGCTTGATCATTGATCGTGGACGCGTATGGCGCAACGCAATTCCTGCACCGGGCGATGGTGTTATTGATCTGAACATGGCTCGCTGGGGCGATACTCCTTGCGCGATGGCCGGTGGAGAAGAGGACGAGTTTGAGGAACCCGAGCCAATCGCCGTTGAAGATGGTGAGGCTGCTGAGGGTGCGGATGCAGTTACTCAGAGTGCCCGCAATCCGCACCAGATCACTCAGGGCATGATCGTCCACGCCTTCCTGGAAGTACCTGTCAGCCAGCTGGACGAAGTGCAACGCAACGCATTATTCGAACGACATAACCTGCCAGAACTCGATACGAAAAATGCCTGCCGCGTCCCCGGTGCGTTTCTCGGCAGCTTCCAGGTCGTGGGAGCTGGTGACACCGGTATTACAGTGAAGCCGATGGACGCATTGACCGAAACACAGGCGTCCTTGCTGGGGAACAGCACATGGGCACTCTACGAGGTGATGCCGCGTGATAGTCACCGAACATTGAATGGACTTTCGTCGGAAGCGATTCAGTCATTATTCGCATTCGCTATCCGAGTGTCTCAGGCAGACGAAATAACTCAGGCCGAAGTCGAGCAGTCCATCGACGAGTTCATCCGGGATGGTCAACCCGCAGACAGTGCCGACCCGCAGGAGCGTCGCCTGATTCGCGTGAAGTTCACTCAGGATCACACGGTCGAAGTCGACGTGGAAGAGGCGGAACAAGGCATCGACCAACGACAGTTTGATTTTCGCGGACGCGCTCAATCCGCCGAACTGCAGAATGGTGCCCCAATCGAATTCAAGGCGGGAGACGTCAACTACTTTGACGCGGTAACGGCAACCCGATTGCGAGACGCCGGAGTCGCTGAATTCGATCAGGAGGAGGGTTCCGTATGGGAAACCTACAGCCGAGAATTACGTGACTACACCTACCTGTTTACCGAATACAACGCGCGGTTGCGTGAACTTGGTCGCGAGATGGGTGTGCTTCAGGATCAGCTACGATCCATCGTCGATGCCAGCGACAACGCCAAGGAACAAATCGCCTATCGTCAGCAGGAATTGGTGAAGCTCGATCAGGACCTGGTGCATTTCAAGGAAGAGCTGGCAGCGATTAGCAAGCTCAAGAGCGATCTGGCGGCTTACCGTACGACGCAGTTGCAAACGCTCAGTTATCTCTATCACGCGAACCTGCAATTGCGTGGCGCTTTTTAGCCCATTCTGCAGTGTCCGTCGCGATGTCGCGCCGAACGAGCGGCTTTCTCGCTTATTTTTCGAATGATCTTTGCCCTTGTCGATTGCAAAGATATTCTTTGAAGGTACGTTGATTGCCGATCCGGCCCGGTGATCGCAGCGAATGTTCTGCCAAATCCCTTGACGCGAGACTTCCGTGGGTATTTACGACCGATCCTATTACCAGGGCGAACAATCGCCAGGCGGACTCGCCGCATTCCAATCGCAACCGGTAGTGATCAAGATCATCATTATCAACGTGGTGATTTTTATCGTTGATTTGTTCACCCAGCAAACGGCCAATGGCGGGCACTGGCTCAGTGACACCATGGCCGTCCGCGCCGACGATCTGTTCGTTCCATGGCATTGGTGGAAGTTTATTACGTCCGGTTTTGCCCACAGCCCGCTGGACGGTGATCGCGGCCCCTGGCACCTGGCCTGGAATATGTATTCGCTGTGGTTGTTCGGCCGCGACGTCGAGCGGAAATATGGTTCCCGGGAATTCCTCCGTCTTTATCTCCTGCTCGCCGTGATTGCTTCCGTAGGCTGGGCCGCCTTCCAGTTCAGCTTGTACCCGGGTGTTGAATCTTACATGTACGGAGCTTCGGGCGCCGTGGCCGGTGTGTTGATTCTGTTCGCGTTGAACTTCCCCCAGCGGAAGTTCCTGATGTTGTTCTTCCCGTACCCTGTCCCGGCTTGGGCCATCGCCTGCTTGATGATTGGAGCCGATCTGATGGGCGCCAGTGGCTTGCGTGGCGGCGGCATTGCGTTTACCGCACACCTTGCCGGTGCCGCGGCTGGCGGGGCGTATTTCCTGAGCAACGTCCGCCTGGAAGACTGGCTGAAGTTAAATTTCACAGCGGCCTCACCCGGCAAGGCGCGACGAACCTTGAAAGTCTTCTCTCCGCCTGCCACCGATGATCTCGATCGGCAGGCCGACGAGATTCTGGCGAAGCTGAACAAATCAGGAGTCGACAGCCTGACTGCCAAGGAGCGAAAAATACTGGATGCGTACAGCCGCAGGATGAAGCAGAAGCACGATTCCTAGACCTTAATCAAGCGTCCGCTGAGTGGAATTGAGCCTGGATCGAAGTGCGCACGCATGCCTCGTCGGCTGTTGCCGTTGTTGTCTTTCTTCGTTTTCTGTGCTGCATACTGTTTGTTTTTTCTGGGCTTGGCGTTGCGGCGGATCGGAGCTTCCGTACTCCGACTTCTTTCTAATTGTTAGCAACGCAGCGGTTGTTGTAGGCGGCTCCAAAGTCTGAAGAACGTGTGTTGCCACTGGTTCCAGGCCAGAAAACGGTAAGTCAGCCGCCGACCACTGCGAATGATCTGAGCCGGTACGTTGATCATTGCTTGGCGGAAAGTGGTGAAGTCCATCCGCAGCATTTTCTGCTTCTCCGCTTCGTGCCGTTCTCGCCAGCGGGGATGGACAGGGGTCAACAAGGAAGCCCACGCCTTGAGGCTCCACGCCAGCGAAGCGATGACCATGTAGGCCCAATTACTCGTCAAGTTATCCAGGGGAGCGGTCAAGGCATGGACGCCGTTCTTCTCTTGCTCGATGAGATTCTCTTGATTGCAGCGATCGTTGGCGTGACGCACAATCGCTTCCGCCGAACTTTCCCAATCATTCGTGATATAGAAGAAGCATTTTGAGTCGTCGAATAGTTTGGCTTGGCCTTTTCTCACTTCAAGATCTTTCCAGACCACCACGACACGATAATCGCGGTTACACTTGGCTGGCCGGTACGAGAACTCAGCCAAGTGTTCCTTGATGAGTCGAATGTCCGTGAACTCACGTTGCTCGACGACCTGTTGCTTCACATCTTGAGGGCGAGTGCGCGGCGATGTCTTGACCTGGTAACGCGGTGGTCGCCGTAATGTTCTCCAGGCATTTTCCGGGAGATGCTCAGCCAATTCGTACAGGTTCGGCATCGCATCGATCCCAAACACGAAGGAAATGTTGTCGTCGTCCCAACTATCCAAGTGCCCGGTTTGTGTAAAGTCGGTGTCGCCTCGAAGGCGGATCTTGCGAAAGCCGGCTTGGCGACATAAACCTGCCGCCTGGTCAAGATAAGCCGCAGCTCCCTCATGACTGGGGCGATTGCCGCTACGGTTGACGATGTACAACGGCTCTTTCGTGTTGGCCAGTGAAACGATCAGCGGATGGTATCCCCACTGGCCTTTGTAATTGATATCGATTCCCTGTTTGCACTTGCCAGTCGTTTCGACCATCGTCCCATCGGCATCAAGGATCGCTTCTTCAAAGAACTCTTCAGGCTGTTGGCTCCACACCTTGAGCCGTGTCGCGTTAAGAACTTCCATCAGAAATAAGATCGAGACGCTGCTGAACCGCCGACAGAAATCTCCGGCGGTGGTCGGGTCGGGAATCCGCCTGGCGCCCAACGCATTGAGATAAGCTTCGTCGTTGCGACGTAGTTCCAAGTGATCGATGCAGGTGCCACCAGCGAGAAGGTTGTAGGCCATGTTCAGCACGTGGTCGGATTCTGAATAGGGGCGTATAGCTTGAACAAGTTCACATGCCGATTGATCATCTGATCCAGCATCAGCCCCCGAACCATTCGATGGATCATTCCAATTCCACCGGCGGCAATCGCCTGCGTCCGATCGGCAATCTCGTACTGAATATTCGACGCAGAGATCATCGGGCAATCGCCACTCAGATTGTTCTTGTCTAACCGCTTCTGGATCCTTCGCTTGCGTAATCTCAGTTGACGTCTTATCTTGGCGTTCACTCGAAAGCTCTCCGTTTCTCGCGTGTGTTGTTGGCTAACACTTCAATAGACGCAAGAAATCGCCGAGGGTTTTCGAGTTTTTTCGTTTCTGCAAAACTTTCTACCAGAAACTCACGCTTGATTAAGGCCTAGAGCAGCCAGGACTTCGTTTGGCTTGTTGTTCTTCGGCGTGAGCCTGAATTACGACGAACGCGAACGCCCTTCACCTCCCCGACCGGAGGGCCATCGATGATCGTCGGTACTACATCAGACTTTCGAGAAGCAGACGAATCTTGCGCATTTCCGAGTTGTGGTCGGTATCGTCCAACTCTTGCATGTGGACCACCAACGCCCGATCGTAACCTTCCCGTCGCAATTGAACGACGAGTTTGCTGTATTCAATCTCACCCTGTCCGACACGTACCTGAAATTCATCCTTGCTCGTGTCACGAAGTCGAATGTCGTAGACGTACTTGAGCAGGCTCTCATAATTGCGACCGGCGCTGGGACCGCAGATGAAGCAGCTTGGATCCAACGTAACTCCCAGGCCTTTCACGTTGTCACAGAGCACACTGACCGTCCCGGGATCTTCGCTCAATCGATCGTTTTGTGTCAGGATGCTGACCAGCACGCCTTCCAGTGTAGCAATGCGAACCAGCTCGCGAAGGTGTTCGACTTCTTCATTGAATGGCGTACCCAGTTCGGCCGACGGGACAGTGATGGAAACGACTTTCGTCGCTTTGGCCAACTTGCAGCAAGCTTCGAATTGTCGATAGTGCTCGTCGCCGGTCGCCTTGATGTTGACCGAGTAACCTGCCAAGTCGAGTCGATGCGTATCGCGGCAGAGCCGCACAGCTTGCTCGATATCTTCGGCGACCTGCATCGGCGTGATCTGACAACTGTCGTGCTGGATGGCGATATTCACCGCCGAGTATTCAAGATCTGACATGCGCTCGACAGCGTCCATCAATGGCAAATCAGAAAAACATTCGCTTGACGCAGCCACAAACACAGCACACCTCTTCTTTCGACCAACAACATGACTACATGATCATCGGGGCAAAGCTTATCCAGAACAGGACAATCTTCGCAAGCTCAACAGCCTGCCGAATAGTCCTGCACCGATTTCATCAGGCGCAGCCAAGATCGAATCGAAGGACGTGTCGACGTGGTGGCTTTTTGCCCTCCCCAGACCGCTATTCCACGACCAAAGACGCTACACGTCCCCGCAACTCGCACTAGAATATCGGGATTCAAGCAACACCGTGGAGATTTACCTTATGACGACGCCGTCCGATTCCAGCTCGAACACCGACCGAGGAGCTCAGCTCGCCTGCATCCCAACCGATGACTTACCCCGTTACCGCGACCATGCCGGCCCAAATCGTGCTCGCGCCAGGACGGAGTCGTTTTGGCCTCTGGATGTCACGGTTGAGCTGGATGTTGATGGTGTTCTGCTTGATCACTCTGTTCGGCATGATGCTTGGATTACAGGATTATTTCGATACGTCCGAGGGAATCACCGAAAAGTATCATTCACTGAACGAGATGGGCAGCGACAAGATAGCCGTCATCAGCGTGACCGGCGCAATTATGGGTGGCGATGGCTTCGTCAAAAAACAGATCAATCGTGTCCGGGACGACGACCGCGTGAAGGGGGTCGTCTTGCGGGTCAATTCACCCGGAGGCACGGTTACGGGGTCTGACTACATTTATCATCATCTGACGAAGCTGCGTGAAGAGAGAGAGATTCCCATTGTCGTCAGCATGGGCGCCATGGCAGCCAGTGGTGGTTACTACGTGGCGATGGCAGTCGGTGACCAGGAAGAATCGATCTACGCGGAACCCACCACGACCACCGGTTCCATCGGAGTCATCATTCCGCACTACGATCTGACCGGCTTGATGGAACGACTGGACATCAAGAACGATTCAATTGCTACGCATCCGCGCAAACAGATGCTGAGTATGACACGGAAGTCATCACCGGAAGATCGAGCGGTCCTGGAGCGTTATGTGAACAGTTCATTCGAGAGATTCAAGGACATCGTCAAATCGGGGCGGCCTGATTTCCGCGATGAACCGGAGAAACTGGATGAGCTGGCTACGGGTGAGATTTTTACCGCCGAACAAGCCAAGGAATCAGGCTTGATCGACGAAATCGGCTTCATTGAAGAAGCGATCGAGCGAGTGATTGATTTGGCGGGAATCGACGAGGAAAACGTTCGCGTCGTCACGTTCAAGCAGCCAGTCAGCTTGACCCAGGCAATTGGATTGTCGCAAGTACAACCAGTATCGCTCGGCGTGGAATTGGCCAACCTGAGCGTACCTCGCGCCTATTACCTGTTCACGTCGCTCCCGCTGCTGATGAGCAATTAGCTTGCGAGTCCCACCGGACGCGTAACGCGTGCGGCGCCGGCATAGCAGTCTCCAATAGGCGAAGGGCCACGACACCTGTTGTGAATGGAATGCCACCGGCCTACCTTTGTGGCGGGCGATGGCGTCCTGGATTCGCACGATTCGGTCCGCGATTGGGCGGGCCGCGACGCCCATCGGGCGGGCCACCCGGAGGGTGGTCACGTGGCCCTTCGAAGCGTGGCGGCGGGCCAATGCTGCCGTCCGGACGACGAACCGAGCCGCGAAGTCGCTCCAATCGGGATTCGATATAGCTCTGTTTCAATTTCTCCTGCATCTCCTCGGCTGGCAGGCGATCCAGCAATTCCCGCTCGTCCGACGTCAGCTCATTGGCGTAGAACGATTCCAGCTTCGCCTCACTGATTTTCAGGTACCGATGGCGGCTCCGCCAGCTGGTCTCGATCCAGCGGTAAATGATGGCCATCTTTTGCTCAGGATCGGATACCGATTCAAGGTGCTGCCGAGCCTTCAAGCTGAGTCCGGCCATCAAGTTACCCAATTCCTGAGGCGACGGCGGCTCCAATTCACGAAAGACCGCGTGCCTGGCGGCGGCATACATCAGTACACGTGATTTCTGCTTGTGATTTGCCATCGATTCGAGATGAGCTCGAACATCCGGCGGCAACAGACGGATGATCTCCACTTCACGATCTTGCACCAGCTTTCTTACCCAGCACCCCACCACCTCGGCGTCACTCTGAACGAGCTCATCCGATTGCTCAGCCAATCGAGAAGCGTCCTGTTCGGCCTTCAAGCGGCTGATCGCCTGAATTCGTTGGGGCACCGGCAATGCCAGCAAGTCATCGCGTTGGCCGGCCGAGAGTGACGACAGCCAGTCCCGGTAACGTTCGAGGATGCCAAACAACTGCTCACCCTTCGGCGAATCCCAAAGTCGACGGTGCAATTCACGCATCTGTTGCTGTTGGGCGACGGTGAGTTGTGAGAATTGATCACGCAGCTGCTGTAGCCGCTCCCTTTCGATCGGCGGCAACTCGTCGACAGTTGCAGCGATCGCCCGCGCGTCCTGCAAGCTCGTCAGCACCGATCGTTCCTCTTCTGCCTCGGTGCTCGTAACCAACCCCAGCAGCAACGCGGCCGCAGCGACATACCTACAACTCATCTTCCACCTCCGAGAAGATGCCCTCATCCTCCAGCATTTCGAGAAATTCAAGACTGTCCGCGTGGAGGTAGAGCTCCATGTTGTTCATCACCGGAATGTCGCGCAATGCCGCTCGCCGCTTGGCCATCAGCGGCAGCCCGACTAACACGAAACCCAGGCTCAACGCCACGCCCCCAGCCAGCCAGCCCTTGCGGTTAGTCCACCAGCGTGTCGATTCCGACTCGATCGCCAACGCTGCCATGGTGACGGTGGATTGCGTAAAGGATGCATCGACTTCCGTCACGGGCAACGCATCGAGCAGATTCCACGATTGCTCAAGTTCCACCAGACGCCGGCGGTAGTCCGGGTCGGTGCCTGCACGCTTTTCGACACGCAAGCGATCCTCACCCAGGAGTTCACCATCCAGATACGCGACCAGTTCGCGGTGTTCCTGTTGTTCCGGCGAATCGGCTTGCTCGTCTGTATTCATCATTCCAGTTCGCCGGGTTTACTCTGGGGACGGCCCGAAGCGCCCACCATTCGTCCATCGTTCAAATAGGGTTGCAGGATATCTCGCAGATTCCCTCGCGCCCTCGAAAGCAACGACTTGACCGCTGAAGTGCTCAACTCCAGCGTTTCACCAATTTCGTCGTAACTCATCCCCTCGAATTTGCAAAGCAGGACTGCGGTGCGTTGCCGCTCGCTCAGCGACTGCATCGCCAGTCGCACGACGTCCGCCTTCTCCGCCTTGTCGAACTGTCGAGCTGGCATTTGCCCACTGGCATCTTTCGCCAGTTGGTCGAGTGACGGGATGGCATGCGATCCGGATTGCCCGTTGGCATGCCATTGAATCTCTTTGCGGCGAGCTAGTGTTCGCTTGGCGTTCTTGGCAGTGTTGTTGGCGATCGTGAATAGCCATGTCGTAAATTTTGCCCCAGGTTGATAATTCTTGCGTGAGCGAAAAACTCGCATAAAAACTTCCTGGGCCAGATCCTCAGCTCGATCGCGGTCACCGACCAGATGAAACAGGAAATTCAGCAGGCGGCCCTGGTGCCGTGCGACGAGCTGTTCAAAGGCGTCTGCGTCGTCATTGCGCACCGCCAGCATCAAGCGGCACATCGGGATCGCGCTCGGCGTAATTAACGGCGGTTTGTTCTACGTTGGCCAATCTTCGGTGTCCAAGGAGCAGGATCGTCACCCGTGCAAAACTTGAACCCCCTGAAGGTTGCAAGGTTTCGCGCGGAATCTGTCCGGGCGTGCAATCGGTCGGGATCGCCTTTGAATTCGCCCATGATCAGCATATTCGGACCAACCGTTCCACCAAACCACAGATTGTTCGCAGCCTGAATTACCTATCCAAAAGCGTCCAGTCGACGCGAGCTAACTGATACTGGTCACCTCGATACGCCGTAGCTGGCCGCAGGCAGCGTTGATTTTGTCGCCTTTCCGCATGCGGAAGCGGATCTGTAACCCGGCGTTCATCAGGATGTCACCAAACCGTTTTTGCGCAGCCTGTGACGGGGTCCGGTAGGGCAGGCCCTGGACGGGATTGTAGGGGATCACATTCAGTAGTGCTGGCCGACCCTTGAGCAGCGAAGCCAATTGATAAGCGTCCTTCTCGCTGTCGTTGATATCGGCCAACAATACGTACTCGAACGTCAGGCGGCGCCCCGACGCCTCAAAATAATCATCTGCTGCCGACAAGATCGCGGCCAGGCCGATCTTGTCATTCACCGGAACCAGTTTGTTTCGTAATTCGTCGTTGGCGGCGTGCAACGAAACGGCGAGCTGGTAATGGCGGCCGTTTCGGCCAAGCGATGAATGGCGGGTGGCAAACCAACTGTAGAAATGGTGATCCGCCGTGCACTGATCCCCAGCCCGCTGGAATCGCGTGCCACTTCCAAGGCTGGCAATAACCGATCGAGGTTTGCCAACGGTTCGCCCATCCCCATCACCACGATGTTGCTGAGTCGTTCATCCGACGGCAACAGTCGCTGCAACAGCAACATCTGCTCGACAATTTCGGCCGAGTGCAAATTGCGATCGACCCCGTCAAGCCCGCTCGCACAAAACACGCACCCCATCGCGCAACCCACCTGCGAACTGATACATATCGTGCGACGATTGCCTTCGCGCAACAGCACGCACTCGATGCGACCACCGTCGCGAAGTTGAAGCAGCAGCTTCTCGGAACCGTCTGAAGACTTGCTGTGCTTGGCGATTTGCGTCGACCAAATGTTGAATTGCGCGTCCAGTTCCTCACGCAGGGACAGCGGCAGGTCAGTCATATCGGCAAAAGACTCAGCACGTCCTTGCATCAGCCACTTGACGACCTGACCGTGCCGGTACGCTGGAACATTGCGATCCTTGAGCCAATCCCGCAGCCCGGGCAGCCCCGGTTCCAACAAGTGTAATTTGTTCGTCTCCGCCGTCATCAACAACACCCGATCGAGAATAAATGGCACCGTCCAACCGCTAACTTACGAACCGAACGGGCCGCAACAAGCCAAGATGCCTGGAACCTGTTAAATTGGCCGAATCATCGACCGGTACAAACCGCATGAAACAGGCAATGGGTCGAACACGGGAAATTGGTATCCCCTCGTATCCTAGCTCGACAACACCCCCACGGCGAACAAAATGCCAGCTACGAAGAACAGGCGTACCCGACCTGCGAGACCAGCGCAAGCAAAGCGTAAGGCGAGAAAAACTGCCCTGCCCGACCCACTCGATCTGGTCATCGAGTTGATGGCAATCCGCGGCAAGAGCGGCGAAGAAACGGAGGTTGCCCAAGCTATTCAGCGACACCTGGGCCAAGCGGGGCTCGCCGCCAGCCAATTCAAGTTTGACAAGGCTCACAAGAAAACGCCGATCGACGGCCAAATTGGCAACCTGGTCGTCAAGTTGCCCGGCAAAGTTCGTGGCCCGCGACGATTGCTGATGGCTCATATGGATACCGTACCCCTGTGCCAGGGCTGTCTGCCGATTCGGAGGGGCAATTTCGTCCGCTCCGCCGATCCGTCAACAGCTTTAGGCGCCGACGACCGAGCCGGTTGTGCGGTGTTGCTCTATACGTTGTTGCGCCTGTTGAAGGAGAAGCCGGACCATCCGCCCTTGACCTTTCTCTGGACGGTGCAAGAGGAAATTGGATTGCACGCGGCGCCAACTTGCAGCTCGGATCACTTGGCAAACCCCAATTGGCCTTCAACTGGGACGGTGGCTCGGCCGAAAAGCTGACCATTGGCGCGACCGGCGGTTACAAGCTGAATATCAAGATCCAAGGCATCGCCAGTCACGCGGGCAATCATCCGGAAGAAGGAGTCAGCGCCATCGGCATCGCCGGATTGGCAATTGCCGACTTGCAGCAGAATGGCTGGCACGGACTGATCGAGAAGAACGGCAAGCAGGGCACCAGTAACCTTGGTGTTGTCCAAGGCGGTGAAGCAACCAATGTCGTCACCGACCTCGTGACAGTTCAAGCCGAAGCACGCAGTCATAACACTCCCTTTCGCAAGAAAATCGTGTCCGAAATCGAAAAAGCATTTCACAGGGCGGCAGGGCAACTGAAGAACGTTGATGGAAAACAGGGTCAGGTCGAATTCAGCAGCCAGCTGAACTACGATTCCTTCAAGCTGAAGCGGACCGAGCCATGCGTGGCAATCGCTGCAGCGGCGGTGGAACAAACTGGCGGCGAGCCCTGTTTTTGCGTGGTCAACGGTGGCCTGGACGCCAACTGGACGACGGCGACATGGCATTCCTACGGTGACCTTGGGTTGCGGCCAAACCAACCTGCACACCGTCAAAGAAATGCTCAACCTGGCCGAATTCAACAGGGCCTGTGAGATTGGTTACCTGCTGGCCACAGCGAAGGAAAGCAATGGGAGCGATTAACGGTGGAACTCGATGATGAACTTTGCCTTTGCTTCCACGTCAGTAAACGCAAGGTGGTCAACTTCATTCGTATTGAAAAACCGAAGCGACCGGGGCAGTTGAGCGAGTGTTTTGGCGCTGGCACCGGTTGCGGATGGTGCCGACCGTTTTTGCAGAAGCTGCTCGAACAATGGCTGAGCGAGGCGAGCACGGACGATCTTCCCGATTCAACTGCCTACGCGGCAGGTCGCAGAAAGTACGTCGACGATGGCAACGGGACGCCACCCCGCAAAGGATGACTCATTGCAGGGCAGATTCAATCCGTGACCGAGTCGGGTAGCGGCGGCGGTGCCGGTTGCTCGGCGTCTTGATCGTCATCTTCTTCTGATTCAATGACCATCTGCTCATTGATGACCCAGGCGAGTCGGCCAAAGGCTCGAAAATAGACCACCGTGCTGACCACCAACACGATGGCGGCCACGAAATTCCAGGATGGGCTACTGATGAACATCGCGCCACAATATGAGGAATGGCAACCAGGGCGCTCAGTACACCCGCAATGATGTAAAACTTGACCCACGAACCAAAGCATTTCGTCAAGCTCTGGTGGATCGGTTTGGAATAAATACTGATCGGCGACACATCTTCCAGCATTGACATCAGGACGATGGGGTAAAGCGCAAACAACGAAGGAATTGCCAATAGTGATCGGTACGGCCCAAGTGGCACGAGCGAGGCGAGTAGCTGCCGGAGCGACGCTGATGCCACCGGCATTGATGATGAATAGCGACGTCTTGATCCATTCGAAAAAATCGACCGGCGGAAACTCCTTGATCGTTCGATGACCCATCGCGGTCCAGCTGATCAATGTCATCCAGTAAACGGAGCAAACGACAAACAGGATCGCCGACCCGCTCAGTGCGATCACGTACATCAGGACTCCGATAATTTGAGCCAACCCGCTCATTTGCGAAGCCTGCTGCAACATCCACACGATGACGCAACACCGACCCACTCGCCACAATACAAAATGGCAAGCCGGACATTGTGAACGGAAACGTCCAGATCCCCTCACGAAACGGCTGTTTGATCGGCGGCAACTCGTCGCGATCCGCCTTTTCGTCAACAGCCGATCGAGCTCGTTCCAGCAGGTGCTTCGCGCGGCTGGAATCCCCACGCTGGGGTACCGGCGGCTCGACATCGATGCCTGGATCGCTTAACTCGACTGGCACCTTCTTGAGCTTGGGCTGCGGTTTGGGCACGCGAAACTTCGACTGGCAATCAGGGCACTCTTGGACCGTCCCTACCTGTTCGTTGGTAAAAGACATCAGACACTTGCACACCGAACAGGTCGCCCGGACGTCGTATTGCTTTCTGGGTGTGGCAGCACCTGTGGGGTCGGCAACGTCTGGCAATGGTTCCAGTCGATAGGGATCGGGGTCATTTTCGGGGACAGATGACGTTCTGGGCCTGGCATTTTCCCGACGGGGCACCGTATTGACCGTGTAACAATCGGGGCATTCGACTTGTTTGCCGGTTTGCTCCGGGCGGGCGTAGATCAATGACGAGCAACGCCGGCAACCAAAGGAAAATTCCCTTTTTGCGGCAGCAACTTTGCCAGCCCGCTGGGTGGGAAGCACAAATGCATTACTGCAGTTGGGGCAGGTCCGCGACGTGCCCAGGTCGGCGGAGGAGACCTTCAATTTTGCGCGACAATGAGGACATGTAACGGCAAATCGCAAATTGTTCGAATTGGCCAAGGATGCCTCGATCTGGAACCTGAATTGCCTTTCGACCACCGGCTGGCGGGCTGTCACGTGGAGTAAATCGCCCGTTTGAGCACCACTTGCCAGTCCCGATGCTCATTTGCAGGCCGCTTCGGCGGCAAAACCCCGAGAGCAGCCGGATGACCGCGCGAAACCGCGAAGGGCCCGCGGCAACTCATCCTGCGATATTCCAAGCTCGGTGGCCAGCGGAGGATCGATCGGCTATTATACGCGGCATCGTGAGGGTATATCTGTAGTGCCGAGCTGCACCCGGTTGGAATCTGGCGGGCGACACAGCCCGATTCGAGTGGGCGACGGCGGCGTAGGAATAGCAATCTCAATGAGTGCAGGACCGCTACGTTCATTGATGGACTGCGCTCTAAGTGCAATTGAAAGGTCGGCCAAGGCATGGCTCGCAAAGTTGTAAATCGCAAGGCATTACGCGAAGAAGCGGAAGCTGCCGAGAAAAAAACTACGAAAAAGAAGAAGGCAGCCAAAAAAAAGCGGCCAAAAAGCGCACACGGAAATCGGCTGCCGAAGTCCGCATGAAGCTCTACTGGGGCGTCTTTAGTCAGTCGATGAAACGCGTTGCTCTATACGAATTCAATCAGCGAAAACAGGCTGAACAAAAGGCACTGGACCTTGGTAAATCGGGAAAGAGCCCACACTTCGTTCAACGCGTCAAAGAGGCAGTTGAAGAGGAATAACGTACTTCGGGCCCTCTGCCAGCGGGCCGCTGTCAACGCGTGCCTTTAAGTTCAAGAATGAAGCACTCTGCTTCGCGCATCGCCTCACCGGATTCGCGGCTGCAAAGCGAAGTTTTTGTCATCAACTGCCGCCATTCCCGGTACCTTTGCCGACGTTGGCGACCGCGGTGTGATGTCATGGACCAGCAGTCCATGCTTGCCGACAAAGTACGTTTGAAAATCCTCAACGACCAGATTGTACACCAGCTGCGGTCGAGGCCATGCTTCCGATTGACGAACGCTCATTCCGTCCGTGATTCCGTACAGCTGGTCGCCTGCCTGAATTTCCTTGGCCATCTGCCAGCCGACACCCTGTTTCCAGATTACGTGAGACCGTGTTAGTCGCACAGCGTCTTCGCCGAAAGAGACTCGCACCATTTCAGTCGACGGAGCTCCCGCGGTAGGAACCAGGACGACCTTGTATGCCAGCTCGCCGGTATTGGGGTCCTGCGACAAGACACGATCACCGACTTTGATTTCTTCGATGGAAACCAGGCCTCGCTCGGTCCAGACGGGCGTACCGGCAGCGAAGCATGACATCGATCCGTTTCTATTCGAACGAACCGACCTTCGACGACGTTGAGCGGTGCCGGATTGAACGACATTCTTCGGTGGGTCGTACGGTGTTGTCGAGTCTTCGAGCACACTGACTGTGTAATAAGTCGAAGTGCTCGGTTCATAGCTCTGGTAAACCGGCTGTTCGCCGGACGTCTCGGTATAGTATGCCGTCCACCATTGACGCCATTCTGGCGCCGATCTAACCACGCCGGCTCCTGTGGCTATTTCGAGTGCCGCGTAAACCAGGGAATTTTCCGCCTCGACCCGCTGATTTTCCATGTGCAGCTGTCGTTCGCGTTCCTGGGCCACGCGAGCCAATCGAGCCATCTCAGTTTTCTCTGCCCCGGCATCATAAGTTGGGTTCCGCTGAAGTGGTCCTCCATGGATTACCGCGCCATTCTTCACCACAACGCGTTCGTGACGGGAAACGTGATCAGAGTTCGTCACGTAGTCACCATCCGCCTCGCGACGCGTCACGTGATGCTGGTAGCGGACTCCGCCACGCCCGTCGCGACTGATGTAGAATCGCGAAACGATGGGTGAACTCAACCCTTCAATCAAGGTCGGCACGAAGTCATGTAGCGGTCGGTCTCGAAGTTTCTGGGCTGCCGCATGGCGGACCGCATGCCAAGGCGACAATACGGCAAACCGGACCAAAGCTTCGGTCGCTGAGAAACTGTTGTTCCTTCGACCGAGGGCATCCACGAGCTCCCTGCCGAATTCCGGACCGCTATCGCTCAGAAACGACTCAATAACGGGAATGAATTCGACATCCGCGATCGACTGCACTGCCTGGCGAGCGCGTTGTTCGCGACGCGTCCGCTTCTCGATGGCATCCCGCCACTTTTCGAATTGCGGGCGACCCTTCTTGATGGCACGCTCTGCGATCACCTGGGCCCGCTCGATGTCAGCCACTTCCTCCAAAGTCTTCAGTTCGCCCCGGTACCACTGTACGTTCAATTGTTTCAACGCCTGGTCAACCAGATTTTCGGTAGCGGCCTGATTTGCCAACACACGTCGAAAATGCAGACGAGCCCGGTCACTCTGCGAATTGCGTTGACTCCACGTAGCCAAACTGGCTTCCAATTTCGGATCGCCCAGCGATTTGTCGCGCAACAGCCCGTATTCCGTCTCCAGTTCCTGCTGCCGGATATCGGTTGCCTGTCGCCGTACGTCGACCCACGCGTCGCCGCTCTTTACCTGCTTCAATTGCCAATGTGCTGCTGGCGAATCGGGGTCTACACGCAATGCCAGTTGCAAAAGCCGATTGGCATAATCGATTTCTCCACCCAACTGAAACTGAATTGCCGTTTGCACATGCTGTGCAGCTACCATTTCCGGCGTGGCGTCCGAGATGGTTCGTTCTTCGGCAAAGCTCAACTGCAAACCGAAGAGCACCACCAATGACCATCCACTGCAGTTAGAAGCCGGTCGCATATCTTCGCACCCTTAGCTCAACAATCACGACGCTCATCCCAAGAAGAGGTCATCGTACCGAAGTACGATCGGTGTCGGCAAGCAATGCTCAATTCGGCCGAGAAGTTGGCAGGTGATTGCGGGACAGGCAGACTGGTGACGAGTTCAGACGAGGTGTTGTGCAAGCAAGTCGATTGTTGCTGCCGAATGCAGGCTGGCCTTACCGAATCCCGGCGCTGGCCGCGGCCAAGGCCAACTCCTGATAGTCTTCAAAATTTGTAATCATCAGCACGGGCGTATCGCCAAATCCGATGTTGCCTTTGATCGACTTGATGATGTCGATGCCGGGACTGCCATCTTCGTCCATTAGTCGATTTACGAGTACCAGATCGAATCGGTCTCGGTCCAGCTCTTCAAGGGCTCCGGCCAGATTATGAGTTCGTACGACCTCGGCGGCAAAATTCTGCTCAATTAGCCGCTTGATCGATGAATGATCGGGATCGCAGTTCCCCACATCCAACACACGCTTGGACATACCTACTCTCCGTCCGCCGTGATGGCAAACAGATGGGTCTTGTTGGAGATGTACAGCACGTTGTGCGCGACGATCGGCGTGCTGTACACCGAATTGCCCATGTCGATTTCCGCAATCGGTTCGTGCGGCTTCGGTAGTCAGCTCGAAGACACGCCGACGTCGCCGTCCTCGTCGCCGATGTAGACCTTGTCCTCGACGATCAAAGGCGAACCCCAGGCGGCCGCGAGCATGTCGTACGTCCAATGGACCTTGCCGGTCTTGGCGTCCAGGCAATGAAACAACCCACTGAAGTCGGCGATGAACAGCAGGTCGTTCTTGATCGCGACGGTACCGCAACTGCGATGCATGGTCTCTTCGAAATCGAACTCGCCGTCGCCGTTCTGATCGAACTGCGCTGTAGTGCCAGATCACAGCCGAATTCGGGTTATCGATCGCGACCTCGCCCTGTTCTCGGATCGACGGCCTGCAATCGCCGATGCGGAATGGACTTCGACCGATCCTTCGACGTGGACGGCCAACTGCGGGCTCACGTCACCTCGTTTGGTGGGATCGATGCACCACAGATGCCCAATCCCTTCGCCGTGTTCGGGGTCCTGGCCAACCGCGACGTAGACTCGGTCATCGTGGAGCACCGGCGTGGCGATGATATTGTTGCGCGTTCCACGTCCCCCGAGAATCCACTCGGAGTCTTTGGGATTGGCGTCGAACTTCCAGAGCAGTTCGGGTGTGCCGTCCTTGCCCGCATCCGCCCGGAAGCTGTAGACCCAGCCATCGCCGCCCGCGAAAATAACCTGGGCGACGCCGCCGAACACGCCAACCGCTGGCGAAGACCATTGCCCATGCAGGATGTTCTCCTCCGGCGAATTGTCCGTCCAATAGGACTTCGCCCGTGTTCTTGTCCATGGCGATGAAGCTGGGTGCATTCGATGCTGGGAATGTTGACGTGTGATTCGTCGACCCCGTTGGAAGTGTTCACAAACAGGATGTCGCCCAACGCGGTAACCGAGCAGCTGCACATGTTGTGTTGCGAAACGCCCAGCTCGCCCATCATGTCGTATCGCCAGACGGTATCCGCTTCTTCCTTGTCGGCTATCGTGATCAATTTATACGCAGCCAGATTGGGACCTTCGCGGCGAATCTGCAGTTGCCTCGGCTCACCATTCCATTCCGCCTTCAAATTCCATATCTTGCCAGAAGTTGCAGTTTCGACCGAAGTGATCTTTCCGTCGAAGCCATTTGCTGCCAGCAGTGAACTGAGAACATCACTTGCCTTTCCTTCGTCTAGTCCGGACGTCAGATTGGTTTCAATCGTCCCCACAACCTTTCCATCGGCAGCTTCTTCCGAAGTGAGTTGTTGCACTTCCAAACGATTGCCCTGGCTGACAAGGCGCAGCCAGGAAGTTTCCTCACCCTTTACCGTTACTTTGTAGGCATTTTCGCCATCTGCTTTGACGCGCAGCCGTCCATCAATTGAGATGCCCATGCCGTTAATTGCGGCTCGCAATGCATCGGACATTTTCCCATCCGACAAACTTGCAGTGCAATTGGGTACTTCCTTGAAGAGTTTCGCCATCTCGCCAGTTTCCGGTCCGTCATCTTCCCCGTCGAGATAACCCTCGGTATCGACGCAGACCACTTCCCCCCGACTGCTGACAAACCACAGGCGGTCGCCTTCGACCAACGGGGCACAACAAATTCCTTGCAGCGGCCAATCATGAACTCTGCCCGTGGGCAATTTCTCACTGGAATGTTGCCAGAGGAATTCACCTGATTCCTGATCGAACGCGATCAAACATCCCAGGTCGACGGTGGCCGGGTAACGCTGCAGGTACCCTGCCGCCGTTGTTGGTGCCGACAAACACACGCCCACCGGCAACCACCGGGTTGCCGTAGGTCTGGCTGCCCACTCGCGCGACCCACTTTATGTTGTCTGAACCATCTTGATTCCACTTGCCCGACTTTCGATCAAACGAACCAACGTCCCATTCTGTTGGGAGACCCCGGCCAACGGGCACGTTGTTTCGAATCGACGTGCCACCCCATTGAGGCCAGTCGCCCGTCAGTTCGGTCAGATCGGTCGAAACCAAGGAAGCGGTGTCGGCGGCGAACGACTTGGTGCCATCTGCCGGCATCACGATCATGGTGGCGACGGCATAGCCAACGGCGAATGCAGCCACCAGGCAGAGCATGGGACGCTTGGGGCGAGTACGATCTTTGCTGTTTGCCAGAGGTAGGTTCATTTTCAGTTCATTTCCACGTCGGTTAATGTCGCACTACGAATCGTACGTGCAGAAGTGTATACGGAGTAAGCTATGAATTGT
This sequence comes from uncultured Planctomycetales bacterium, assembly GCA_963821085.1. Classification (GTDB taxonomy): domain Bacteria; phylum Planctomycetota; class Planctomycetia; order Pirellulales; family Pirellulaceae; genus CAWGCE01. The sequence goes on from CAWGCE010000001.1 coordinate 20,195, forward strand.
TGGGTGTCACCAGGATATTGTCGAGGTAAATCTCGGCATCCTTGGCATTTCCGAACAATCCCGGGCTGCCGCTTCGATTGGGAGACTCGTCTTCGGCCTCGATCGTCCACGTCTCGGGCTCGGCTTCGTCCCGAGGCCAGACTTTGCCTTTCAATACCGCCTTATCGCCACGGCTTTCAGCTCGCAACTTCATCGTGTACCAGGTACCCGGCTGCCAGTCAAAGTTAATGGTCGAGGCCATCCGCAATTGCGGCACCCAGGAACGGATCTGCAGCCGTTGGCTGATCCCTTGCAGGTCCAAGGTGTAGCCCTGGGCAATCAGGCCGATGTCGGGCATTTTATCATTGGTGACTGCCCCGCGAACATCTGCTTGAATGGTGTAATCTTGCAAGTCGGAATGGCCAAACCAGCCGCGGCTACGAGTCCCTTTGGGAATCGTTGTTATCTTGACCATGACCTTGCTGCCATCAAACTCTCGAACATGGTGCCGATAGCGGCAACCCACCCAGGTAATCGTAGGCTCACCCAATCCGGTGGCACCAAGCGGAACGTCTTCGAAATCGAACTTCCAGGGAAGTGGCGGGACGACACGAATGGTGGATGTCGACTTGAGGCCATTAAATTTGGCGGTCGCCACCGAAGCCGTATGCTCTGAGTCGTCAGCGGCGGTGTAGGTCGCCCCGGAGATTGTGCCGGGCCCTGCCAACGAGAACTCGACTCCCTCCACAACCTCCTGCAGTTTCTGACCCGCCGCGTTGTACGTGAACGCGCGGAATTTCTGCGACGCGCCGACTTCATCAGGACATCGGCAGGAACGATCAACAGTTGGGCCGGATTCATGTCGGTCACGGCTTCGGGAGGGGAATTCGACTGGCTGTCGTTGCTTGACGTCTGGCCACTTGGCTGATCCGATTTCGCCAGGCAATAAAGTCGTCCCGTGGTCTGCAGGAATATTTTACCGTCTGCGCAGATGGGAGAAGCGTGGCATTCGTCGCCCTTGAGCAGTCGGCCGCTCTTCAGTTTCTTCGCGCCGCGATCCGCGTCCGGCTCCAGGATGTACCAGCGGCCATTGGCGGTCACCGCGTAGATGCGGTCATCGGCGTAAAGCGGACTGGACCGCATCACCGTACCAAGGGCAATTTTCTTTCCAATCGCTTCGCCGGTTTCCATGTCAAACACATGCAACTTGGCTCGATCATCAAAGACATAGAGTCGGCCATCAATAGCGATCGGTGACGACTTCCCAGCCATCAGTTCATCGACTCGCCACAATTCGCCCGACTCGGTGACGTCACCGGAACCGGTCCCGTCGATCGCGACTACGGTTCCCATCGAAGTACCATTGATATTCTCTTCCGAGTGCGAAGTGAAGACTCGGTCGCCCACGATCAGCGGCGAGACATTCAATCCCCGTCGGGACAAGTTGAAGTGCCAGATTTCTTTGCCAGTAGCCGGCTGAAATGCCCACACGGCGCCGTCGCCGGAACCCACCACCAATGCATCAACGCCATTGAATTGGGCAAGAGCCGGCGAGCTATACGTGGTGTCATAGGGCAACTCGCGAGTGCCGCGGAACCAGACGATTTCCCCATTCGATTTGTCGAAAGCAATGAACCGATGGCAAGGCTTGGCTCCGTCGCCCCAACCGATCACGATCGCGCTGATGATGACAAGGTCGTCGTAGATGATGGGAAAATTGGTACGACCGCCATAAGTGCTCAAACCACCAAAGCGTTCGTGCAACGGAACCGACCACTTTGTCTCGCCTGTCTCGCCATCGAGGCACAGGAAAAGGCCGCAAACGCCCAACGCGAAAACGTCACCCGTTTGCGGATCAATTGTGCAGGAAGACCAGCCGACTCGAGTGTCCGGCACATCGGATAGATAAACGTTGAAGCGGTTCTCCCACAGAATCTCTCCGTTATTCGTGTCAACGCAAACGACTCGCTCACCTTCGCGCGGCGTACCTGGCTCGGCACGCACAATGGTGTAGAGCTTTCCACCTTGGACGACCGGAGTACCACGGCCCCCCAGATCGTCACGCACCCACGCCACATTGCTTCCTGGACCGCCTTGCGGGGCCCAATCGTCAATCAATCCGGATTCTGAAGAGGCGCCGTTGAATTCGGGGCCACGCCAATAACGCCAATCCGCGGCGCACAACGGAGAGCCGAGAGCCAGCGGCAGGAAAAACAGCAGCAGGCTTTTGCGGTGCGCAGCATTCCGCAGCATCTTCACTTGGGTTGGATTCATGGATCGGCAATCGTGCATTGGAAATGTGAGAATGTAAGGGATAGAAGCCGGTTGTTCGTAACGAAACGTGTACCCGATTCTTACGTCGAACGGTGAGAAAAACCAGAGACGACAGTCGCAGGCAAGGCAGGTCGTGGGATTCGCATCGGCAATTTGCCCTGATGACTGCGGCAAGCCGTTCGAAGCTCAAATCCGTCACAGTTTACCAGACGGGTCCATATCGAACCATAAGTTCAGCCTGAAACGGCTGTAGGGACCAACCAACCGGCAAGACTGATTCAGGTGTTTCTTGTCGCACGATTGACGGCAAATAACGCCCAAAAACCCGGCTGAATTTTACGGCTGATACTTCAAGCCCTTTTCCAAACCGGGCCGATAGGACGTGTGACAGCAAAAAGGATTTCATCGCACATCAAGGCGAGTTGAAATTATTTAGCGGCGAAACTGCGGATGGACATTCAAGCCAAGGATTGGCTTGACCGCGTTCGTCGATACAGTCCGAGAGCTGTTGGGCATACTTTCCTTCCAACAATCCGATCCTGCCAAATTACACGCCGTCGTTGCTCACTGCACCTTGAGCAACGTCAGCGCGAAAGCAAGTCGTGCATAGCTTTCGTAGTAGCTGGCGGAATCAGAGGCAGGAATCTTGACCGCCCATCAGCTCCTACGCACAAGGAGACGTAGGTCGATGAAATGGAATATGGTTATTGCCAGCATGGTAGTAGCCCTTGCGCTAAGTTGTAGCCAGGGTTATGGCCAAGGCCTTTTGGGCCGCATGCTAGGTGGTGGTTGTTCGGACGGATGCAGCAGCTGCGAACCTTCATGTGGTTGTGAATCAAACTACGCTTGCGGTACGGGATGTAACGCATGCGGTGGCGGTTGTGGTTGCCAGGAACCTTCTTGCGGCTGCGAAGACGCTTGTGGTAACGGATGCGGAACGTCGAGCTGCGGTCGTCGTCGCCTGATGGGCCGACTGCGAGGATGCCTGAGCGGTATCTTCGGTCGACGTTGCGGCAAGCGATGCGGTGGATGCGGTTGCGGTGAACCAAGCTGCGGTTGCGAAAACGCATGTGGCAACGGTTGCGGAGCCGGATGTGCGGCGGGTTGTGGCAACGGCTGTGAACCGTCGTGTGGTTGCGAAAGCAATTCGTGTGGCGGTGGATGCGGCAGCGCTTGCGGCGGCCGTAAACTGTTTAAGGGACGATGGCGTGGCCTGCTGGGCCGACTTCGTGGTTGCTTCGGTCGTCGATGTGGCAGTGGATGCGGATGCGGCGAACCAAGCTGCGGATGCGAAAACGCATGTGGCAACGGATGCGGTAATGGATGTGCAGCTGGCTGCGGCAACGGCTGCGGCAACGGCTGCGAACCGTCCTGTGGCTGCGAAGACTCGTGCGGCGACGGTTGCGGAAGCAGCTGTGGTTGCCGACGCGGTCGACTGCTCGGTCGCTTGTTCGCTCGCTGCCGTAGCATGAAGTTGATGCGAGGCGGCTGCGGCTGTGGATGCGGCGAGCCAAGCTGCGGATGCGAAAACGCATGTGGCAACGGTTGCGGTAATGGATGTGCAGCTGGCTGTGGTAATGGCTGTGCGCAATGGCTGTGGCAATGGCTGCGGTGCCGGATGTGCTGCGGGTTGTGGCAACGGCTGTGGATGCACCAACGCATGTGGCAACGGCTGTGCTGCTGGCTGCGGATGCGGAGACGCATGTGGCAACGGTTGCGGATGCACCAACTCATGCGGCAACGGATGTGGCAACGGATGCGGATGCACCAACTCATGCGGCGACGGTTGTGCTGCTGGTTGCGGCGGATGCGCAGCGACGAGCTACGGAGCTCCGGTTGATTCGACTCAGCCGGTCCAGGTGACCAACGAACTGGCTCCTGTCAACGAAGTTCCTGTTGACGCTCCAGCCGTTCTGGACGAAGTACCTCCTTCGCCAGTCGTTGACCCATCGGCTTTCCTGCCCAGCAATCGAGTTATCCGCACGAGTGCCGTTAACTAGCTTTTAGTTTCGACCTTAGTTTCATCTAGACGGCCTGCCCGCAATCGCGAGCAGGCCGTTTTTCTGTTGGCGGTGGCAAATACGAGGTAGGAAAAACTGGTAGCCGTGCAAGTTTTTGACCACTGATGAAAATACGATTACAATTCGCGTAGGCAGGTATGGTGGGCAACGCCTGATTCACCTCTCGTCAAATCAGACAGCTGCTCACCTAACCTCCGCTTGGGGTGAAGCTCTCCTTCGCTAACGCCTCCTCGAGTTACTTGGCCGCTGCCACATGTACAGGGAGGGAGTCAGATGATTTCTCCATCCAGGAACTCAGCGAGCGCCTCGGTACGCAGCGACTTGCGCCGTAATCATCGCGAGCTGAATGACCTGCTGGTTTTGGCGTCCGATTGTCTCGACTCAGCGACGAGCCAACAAACGGCGCATACCTCGCTACAGATTGTTCAGACGTTTCGCCGCCTGCAAAATCGTTTGGCGATGCATTTCACCCTGGAAGAAGCGTTCGGCTACGGTGAAGACGAATTCAACCAGGCACCTTGGCTGTCCGAGCGGGCGGCGATGCTGCGTGCCGAACACGATGTGATTTTCGCGCGATTCAAAGCGATTGTCCGCAGCTCGGAGCGACTGTTGGAGGATTGCGAAGTTTCCCTGGTCGAATCGATCTCGATGAAGTTCGAAACTTTCTTGATTGATTTGCGAGTCCACGAGAATCGTGAGGCCGACTTGCTCCTGTCCATTTTCGATGACGACCTGGGGGTCGGCGATTAAGATCGCAGTCTATATCCCGCATTCTACGCTTACCGCTCTTGCGTCAGATGTCGGTCCCTTGAATCGGTCGTATTGCGCTGGTCGAATACCTGACGTGTGAACTGTCAGGAGATCGACATGGGACTACTTATTAAGAACGGTGAAATTGTTACCGCAATCGACCGCTTCACAGCCGACATCTGGTGCGAAGACGAAACGATTACGGCTATCGGTTCGAATCTTGCTGCTCCAAAGGGGGCCGAGGTTATCGATGCCTCAGGAAAGTTTGTCTTTCCCGGCTTTATCGATCCTCACGTCCACATCTATTTGCCATTCATGGGTACGTTCGCGAAAGATACTCACGCTTCGGCAAGTCGCGCCGCACTCGTGGGCGGGACAACCACAATGATTGAGATGATTTGTCCGGCCAGAGAGGAAGAGCCCCGCGAGGCGTTCGCCACATGGCATGGAAAGGCTGAGGGGGAATCGGCTTGCGACTTCACATTTCACATGGGCGTCAGTCGCTTTGATGAATCCACCGAACCACAGCTCCGAGAAATCGTCGAGGCCGGCGTTAGCTCATTCAAAATCTTCTTGGCCTACAAGGGAGCTTTCGAGCTGCCGGATGACGAGCTGTTCCGTACGCTGAAGCTGGCCCGGGAGCTTGGCGTGATCGTCACGGCGCACACAGAGAATGCGTCTCTGATTGTGGAAATGCAAAAAGAGCTGATCGCGGCGGGAAAGATCGGACCCGAGTTTCACGAGCCGTCGCGGCCGCCGCGAGTCGAAGCTACCGGCGTGAATCACCTGATGACGTTTGCGGAGCTGACCGGCGCACACGTTTACATCGTTCATCTCAGTTGCCAGGAGGCGCTCGCCGCAGCCATGCGTGCTCGCAACCGAGGCGTCAACGTTTGGGTCGAAACGCTCATCCAGTTCCTGCTGCTCGACAAGACTTACGCTGAGCTTCCTGACTTTGAGGGGTCAAAATTCGTTATGTCGCCGCCGCTGCGTGACAAGTGTAATCAACCGGTACTGTGGAACGGTTTGAAAATCGGCCAGATCAGCACCGTCGCAACCGATCACGCTCCGTTTGATTTCAACGGCCAAAAAGACATGGGCAAGGATGACTTTACGTTGATTCCGAACGGCATCCCTTCGCTTGAAGATCGCATCAACCTGCTGTACACCCATGGCGTCAAAACAGGTCGTCTCACACTGCATCAGTTCGTCGACGTCGCCAGCACGCAGGCGGCCAAGCTGTTTGGCTTGTATCCGAAGAAAGGCAGCATCCAGCTGGGAGCCGATGCCGATCTGGTGATCTACGATCCCGACTACCGCGGCACGATCTCGGCCGAGAAGCACCATTTAAATATCGACTACAACGCGTTTGAAGGTTGGGAAATCCTGGGACGACCGCAAGCTGTGACCGTCCGTGGTAAAGTCCAAGCGCGCGACGGACAGTTCACGGGCGAACAGCATCGCGGTCAATTCCTGGCACGAGTGCCGAACCACTAGTTGCCGTCGGTGACGGGCGCATCATCAACCACTGGCGAAGCGTCCGACTTGCCCGGTCGCGGCAGGAAAGACATCAACATGAACCGCCGCCCGCTTTCCTGCTGGATCGCACTCCTGATGATCAGTGCAGCGAGTGCGTCCGCCGTCGAAGGGCTCTGGGACGCCTGGCTCGAAGTACCCGGCGGTAAACTGCGATTTGGACTCGAGTTTGTCAGGTCGAATGAACGACTCAACGCCAATCTGATCAATGCTGGCGAAAAGCAAAACATCCCCGCAGTCCAACTGGATGCCAGGCGGCTGAACATCGACATCGCGCACTACAATTCGGCGATTGAAGCGGCGATATCCGTCGATGGTCAATCGATGACTGGCTCATGGCGCAAAATCCGTGGAGCCGAAAAAGTGGCCACGTTGCCGTTTCACGCCGAGCGAACTGAGCCAAAGCGGTTGGATCGAAACCCGGCAATGGACCACTACGTCGGGCGATGGAAGGTCAAGTTCTCAAGCGAGGACCAACCGGCGGTGGCAATTATTCGCGATGGTCCGCGAACGACCTGGGGCACTTTCCTCACGACAACCGGCGACTATCGCTACCTGACGCCGCGCGTCGACGACGCGCAAATCGAGCTTTCCTGCTTCGATGGGGCTCATGCGTTTCTGTTCCGGGCACGGCGGCAACCGGACGGGTCGCTGGCAGGCGACTTCTGGTCGGGGGATTGGTGGCACGAGACCTGGACGGCGGTGCCGGATAATGAATTCAGCCTTCCGAGCGCACTCAAACTCACCAAATGGAACGATCAGGTCAAACTGTCCGATTTGGTTTACTCAGACCTCGACGGAAGCCAGGTCGGACTGGCCGATCCGAAGTTCGGCGGCAAGGCGAGAATCATCGAAATCTTTGGCTCGTGGTGCCCCAACTGTCACGATGCGGCAATCTACTTGAGCGAGTTGCATGGCAAATATGCTGATCGAGGCCTGACGATTCTCGGCCTCGCGTTCGAAGTCACCGGCGACCCTGTCCGCGACGCCGAGCAAGTTCGTGAATATCAACAACGCCACCGGATCACGTTCCCCTGCCTCCTGGCAGGTGTTTCCAGTAAAGAAGAAGCCAGCAAACAAATACCGCTTCTGGATCGGGTGCGGTCGTACCCGACAACCATCTTCATCGACGCGAACGATCAGGTGCGCGCCGTTTACACCGGCTTCAGTGGCCCGGCCACAGGCGAGGCGAACAGCAAGTTAAAGCAGGAATTCGAGTCCACCATTGAAAGGCTGCTGGACAACTAGACGGCTCTAACCTCGCGAGAGTGCGTCGGACTGTTCGACAAAATCGTCACCTGTCCATTGCTCGTCGGCTGTCACCATCTTGCTGGCCTTCTTGGCCGCTTTGGCCGCGGCTTGCCGCTTGACCAGGTCGGCGTGTGTCGTGAAGTACTTCAGGCTGTGGCCTTTGAAGTCGGCAATCGAAGTAAATTCATGTTGGTCCATGAACGCCGATAATTCTTCACACATCGACTTCACACAACCGTATCCCATTTTCATGACACCGGTGCATACCTGGACCGTGTCAGCACCGAGCAAAATAAACTGGGCCGCGTCGCCACCCGTTTCCACGCCGCCAATGCCACTGAGCGTCCGGTCGGGAAACTCTTTCTTGATCAGCTGAGCGATTTCCATGCACATGCGCAGTGCTATCGGTCGCACGGCCTGGCACGAGTAACCACCGGGCGTCGTGTATCCTTCGATGGACGGTTCCGGTCGCAATGAGTCCAAATCGACCGACGCACGCTTCGAATCGTGTTGATCGCGCTGACTCCGTCGCAACCGGCAGCCAGCGCCGCCCGAGTCGGATCTTCGATATGCGTGACATTGGGAGTCATCTTGGCCCAGACCGGGATCTTGGCGACACCCATGACCCAACCGCAGACTTCGGCCAAAATGTCGGGGTTCTCGCCCATCGCCGAACCCATTTTTCGTTCTGGAAGCCCGTGCGGGCAGGAGAAATTCAACTCAAACGCGTCGACGCCGACATCTTGGCATCTTTCGACAATTTCAACCCAGGCGTCTTTGTTGAACTCTTCCATGATCGAACAGATCAGCACCCGATCCGGGTATTTATCCTTGACTTGCTTGAATTCTTCGATCCACGTTTCAAAGGGCCGATCGCTGATCAGTTCGATATTCTCCCAGCCGTAAATCTCATTGGTCTCGCGCGAACGGACTTTCGCGTAGCGGGGATAAACGTTGACGACCTTGGAAGAATCAAGACTGATCGTCTTGCAAATCACGGCACCCCAGCCTTCATCGAACGCCTTGCCGATGACGTTGGCATTGGTGCCCGGAGGCCCCGAACCGATCACGAACGGATTGGGCAGTTGAAGTCCGTTGACGGCGGTGCTGAGATCGGCCATGAGTAAACTCCGAACAGGAATGCGTGTGGATTCGTCGACAGCGCGGCAGTTCGCTTCTGCCGAAAGGGAACTCCGCTTCAAGGACGTTCGTTATCGGTATGATGTTCGCGTGTCCCATCCGGCGTCTGGGAACTCACCGCGGCGCAATTCATCTTAAGCGACGCAGCGAAAATTGGCTAATTGGGCACCATCGCAAAGACTTCGTCCAGACAGTCAAGCATGAAATGTGCGTCGTCTTTAGTGATGCACATCGGCGGTTTGATCCGCAGCGTGTTACCGTACAAGCCACCCTTGCCGAGCAACAAGCCGCGCTCGCTTGGCCAATTCCAGCACTTCCGCGGCATCGTTATTCGCTGGTTCTTTGCTTTCTCGATCGCGGACCAATTCGATGCCCAGCATCAGTCCCATGCCGCGGACTTCGCCGATCAGATCGAGTGACGCTGCTGCAAGTTCCTCGAAACCGGCTTTCAGAAAGCCGCCAACTTGCAAGGCGTTCTGCTGAATTCCTTCTTCGTCGATCACCTCCAGCGTGGCCAGGCCCTGGATCATACTGACCGGATTGCCGCCAAACGTATTGAAGTGGATGCGGTTGGTCATCACTTTGGCAATCTCGTCCGTGGTGGTCATGCCGCCCAAAGGAACGCCGTTGCCAATTCCTTTGGCCATGGTGATCATGTCGGGCACGACATCCTAGTTTTGATGAGACCAGAAGTGCGTGCCGGTTCGGCCAAAACCACCCTGCACTTCGTCGGCAATGCACAGACCACCCGCTTTGCGACGTGTGTCGTAGACGATCTGGAAGAACTCCTGGGGTGGCGTCACCGCGCCGCCACGCCCTGGATCGGCTCGCCAATGAAACAGGCGACTTCGCCCGGCGTCTGATATTCGATCACGTCCTTGATGTCGTGGGCGCATTTCAGATCGCAGGAAGGATACTCAGGCTGTAGGGACAGCGATAGCAGTAATCCGGCGTGCGTGTGGTGAATGTTGGCCCGGTTGTTCGTCTTGAACTTCCAAGTGCCATGAGCAGTCAGGCTCATCGGTATCGACGTGCCGCCGTGATAGCCGTTACGCAAGGCGATCACGTCGCTGTTGCCGGTGATACTCTCGCGCCGACAGGATGGCCATTTCATTGGCTTCGCTGCCGGAGTTGGTGAAATAGCTCTGATCCAGACCGTGCCGGCATGCTTCTCCGCCAGTCTCTTGCCAAACTCGCCAATATCCGGATGCAAATAGATCGTCGTCGTATGCTGCAGCTTGCCGACCTGTTCCTGAACTCGTTCGACGACCTGCGGGTGGCAGTGACCGACGCTGACGGTAACGATTCCGGCGAATGCATCCAGGTACCTGGGGCCCTTCTCATCGTAGACATATTGCATGTGTCCTTCGACAATCATCATCGGCTCTTTGTAGTAGGTGATGACGCCAGGCGAGATGTACTGTTGGCGGAGCGCCAGCACTTCTTCTTTTGGCGGACCGGAATAGCGAGCCGGTCGATGGTCGATGATCGGCAGTTCGGGTTTGACTTTGTCGATGCTCATAACGATTTCTCCGCCTTTGCTGTTTTCAATTCGACCCTAATCGACACTTGCCATCCCGCGTTCTTCCGGCGTGCCCGGCAAAAGGTTATCAAGAAGCAATCCTATGATGGCGGCAACGGCCATGCCTGTCGAACCTACGGCAACCACGATACTGGCCAAGGTTTGGTTCAGTCCGGCGAGCAGTGCATCACTTGTCGGCGTATACATGGCCGCAATTTCGCCGGGATCCGGCGTAGCTTTGGAGGCGAAATAGGCGGGAACGGACAGCCCCATGAACAACGCAAAACCAGCCATGAACAGGTTGCGATCCGACTGGAGGTCGCACTTGGCCAGCTGTTGCATGCCCACTGCACTGATCAGGCCAAACAAGGCGCAATACAAACCCCCACGACCGGGCCCGGAATCGCCGCACCCAGCGCCCCAACTTTCGCAAACATACCCATCGCCAACAGGATGAACGCAGCCAACTGGACCACATAGCGACTGCCGACCTTGGTCAGGCCGATCAGGCCGATGTTCTCCGAATAGCTGGTCGAACTGAATCCACCAAACACGCCAGTCAGAGCACAACCAATGCCTTCACAGCCAATGCCGCGTCGAAATCTGTTTCGGAGTCGGATCGCCGCCGCCCGCCATGTGGCTGCAGGCGTGATAGTCGCCGAAGGATTCGATCATCGACGCAAGATAACCGGCAAACACGGCCAGAATAAAAGCCAAGCTCGAACTTGGGCATTCCCCACGGAAAGACGAATTCGCCGCGGATCTGTCCGAACCCAATTGCTCGAATGAAAGGCGGAGAGGTTCACATAAGACGGATGGTCCGACTGGTAAACACCCCGGCCACGGTGAGCCCCAGCAGGTACCGACCATGATCACCATGAGCCAACAAGATGGGAAACAAGCCGAAACAATTTGCCATGACGCGAGAGCACAAAGGAAAACAGAATCACCAGCGCAATCGTTGAACCCGAAATCGACCAATCGGTGCCTGCTTTCGGTGCACCATGCTGGTACAACGCCAAACCGATCAACATGATGACCGGCCCCACGACCACCGGCGACAGGTACCGCCGAATCAATCCCATCAATCCCGAAAAGCCCACGAACATCTCCAATATCGCACCGGCAATAATCGCGCCGGCGATGTACTGCATCGCCTCGGCCGCCCCACCGCCGCGATCCTTGACCGACGTGATGATAAAGAAGAAAGCCCCGATAAACGAGAACGAGACGCCCTGGATGATCGGCAACCGGGAACCAAACGTGGCTTGAATCAACGTCGCAAGGCCCTGCACACAGCATGACGGAGGAGATCAGCGTGGCAATCTGGGCCTGATCCATCCCCATCGCCGGCCCAAACAACAGCGGCATGGAGACCGTCGAGCCAAACATGGTCAGCGCATGCTGCAGCGCCAACATCAACGCCCGCGGAAGCGGCGGCTTATCCTCGAGCCCATAGATAATCTGGTAGTCGATCGATGTGCTGGACATTTGCTGTCTATGCAACTCGCAGATTTACGCAGAGATTTGGTCGAAGTCATCTGTCTGACGCAGTATGAGGCGTCGAGTGCCTGTCAGACTGGCTTCGAGGCAGAAGTTGCAATATCAAAGCGACAGCTCGTCGTCGAAAGCACAGGTAGTCCGACCTATGAGGTAACTGTCGACGCTCCTGATACCCGATCAGCGATGCCTGCTATGCACTCGACCGGAGTCAATCTGTCGTCATGTCCGTAGCCAGGTATCCCAAACTCCACGGATTGCCATCAAAGCTCGACCATCTCGTCATAAGTCTCGGGTCGGCGATCGCGGTAAAACTGCCAGGTGTTGCGGACCTCGCGGATCAGATCCAGATCCAGATCGGCAACCACGATGTCATCGGTGTCTCGACTGCCTTCGGCCATGATCTGGCCGCGGGGATCGCAGAAGTAGACTTTGGCCATAGAACTCACCAATCCGCCAAGGCTCTTCAAAGCCGGGTCGATTGATGGCTCCGACAAAATACTGATTCGCCACGGCATGTGCCGGCTGTTCGAGCTTCCACAAGTATTCACTCAGCCCCGCCACCGTGGCCGACGGATTGAACAGGATCTCGGCACCATTCAAACCCAGGCAACGAGCCCCTTCCGGGAAGTGGCGGTCGTAGCAAATATAGACGCCGACTTTGCCGAACCGCGTCTCGAAGACTGGATACCCCAGATTGCCGGGCCGGAAGTAGAACTTCTCCCAGAAGCCCGGCGCACAGTGGGGAATGTGAATCTTGCGGAATTTACCCAAGTAGCTTCCGTCGGCATCGATCACGGCCGCCGCGTTGTAGTAGACGCCCGTCAGATCCTCTTCGTACATCGGGACCACGAGGACCAACGCCGTGCTTCTTCGCCAAGTCCTGCATCAGTTTGGTCGTGGGCCCGTCGGGAATCGGCTCGGTCAGCGTTGTACCACTTCGCATCTTGTTCGGCACAGAAATAGGGTCCGTAAAACAGCTCTTGCAGGCAGAATCACCTGGCACGCCTTGTCGGCGGCTTGGCCAATCAGATCAACATGCTTGTCGATCATGGACTGTTTAATTTTGTCGACTGGAGACGTGGCCGGTTCACAGAGCGTCGCCTGAATCAGACCACCGCGAACGATACGAGCCATGAGGAATTCCCCCTTTGCGAGGTAAGCTGCCGCTGCATTCGACTAGCACCTGGAAACTGCGAATGATACCATGCGCGGCAGCTCTTTAGAAAACAGAAAGTGGTGCCTAACAGGCCCGCGCATTAACAACGCTTGTGATGATCTCACTGGCGATTTTTCTTTTACCAATCTCTGCGTTCGGATGGAGTTACCATGTCGCAAGCTGCCGCCGATGTACAAAACGATGATACAATCTTCAGCGGTGGTGAATTGGACCGTGGCAAGCTGACCGGTTTGGTGAAGTCTACAATCCCTCGCAGGGAACGTCGATCGCGAAGCGTACCGATCTGTACCGCGACGAGGTAAACGAAGAGGTTGTCGAGGTCGCCGCGGCGGCTTTTGCCGAGCTGGGCAAGCAACTCCTGTCGTGGAACGTGCGCGGTATCATGTTTCGCTTTCATGCGTTGATGGATCAACAATTTGACGAACTGGCAGCGATCGTCACGCGGGAGCACGGCAAGACATTCGCCGAAGCGAAAGCCGAAGTCAAACGTGGCTTGGAAATGGTCGAGTTCAGTTGTGGCATTCCCAGCCTGATCATGGGCGAAACGTTGCCGAACATCGCCGAGGAAGTCGATGGTGAAACCAACCGACATCCTCTGGGCGTCTGCGTCGGGATCACGCCTTACAATTTTCCCGTCGATGGTGCCGCTGTGGATGTTCCCGGTGGCGATCATCTGCGGGAACACGTTCGTGCTCAAGCCATCCGAGAAAGTACCGCTGTCCGCCATGCGTTTGGCCGAATTGCTGCAGTCGAGGCCGGACTGCCGGACGGCGTTTTTAACATCGTCCATGGTGACAAAGAAAGTGTCGACGCGTTGCTCGAACATCCCCAGGTCGCTGCCGTGTCATTCGTCGGCTCCACCCGAATCGCCAAATACGTCTACGAAGTCGGCACCGCAGCACGGGAAACGGGTGCAGTCCGCCGGCGGAGCCAAGAATCATCTGATCATTATGCCCGATGCCGACATCTCGCAGGCCGTCAAAGCACTGGCGGCGTCGGCCTACGGCTGTGCCGGGCAACGGTGCATGGCCGGCAGCGTGGCGGTAACCGTGGGCAGTGCGGGCGATCCGCTTGTCGATACACTTTGCGGCTACGCGGGCGGCTTTCATGTCGGTGCCACCGACGGTGGCACGAACGTCGACATGGGTCCGCTGATTAATCATGGATGCGGTGCGATCGTGTCTCGTCCTACCTGGACATCGCGGCCGAGCGAAGGAGCCGAAGTCGCGCTGGATGGTCGCGAGAAAATGGGCGGCGAAGGGTTCTTGATCGGGCCGAGCGTGGTCGACAAGGTGAAACCGGACATGAAGCTCGCCACCGAAGAAATTTTCGGGCCTGTGCTGTCGGTCATTCGCACGGACAGACCTGGAAGAAGCGATCGCGATTGGGGATGGCTGTGAATACGGAAATGGCGCTTCGATCTTTACCAAGGATGGCTGTGCCGCCCGCGAATTCAAGCGGCGCTTCAATGCCGGCATGATCGGTATCAATGTCGGCGTGCCGGCCCCCATGCCGTGGCTGCCATTCACCGGCTGGAACCAGTCGTTCTTCGGCGATTTGCATATCCAGGGCACCGAAAGTGTGCATTTCTACACGCGGCAAAAGATGACACTGACTCGTTGGTTTGAATCGGCCGACGATTCGCATCACGATCCCGTCTGGGCCAGCAAGCACAAGAACTCCTAGGTCGGTTGCGACTCCAGCGGTATTCGTCGTTATTTGATGGCTGAAATACCAGCGCCGCGGAGCGCTACACGTTTCTCCGACTCGGATAGTCATCTTCGGCCCGTTCAACCACCTATTGAATGACTGCGAACCCATCTATTTTGATCAGGCAAACCCACGAAGACGCTGCCAGCTTCAGTATCACCGGTAATGTCGTGGACTTGCATGACGAACGCATCACGCACGCCCGGGTCGATGTGTCCGGCGGTGTCATCTTGAACATCGTGCCCACGGGCAGCCCGGTGGATCGCTCCGACCACTTCATCATGCCGGGATTCGTGGACGCTCATATTCATGTTGAGAGCTCGATGTTGACACCGGCGCATTTCGCCCAGGCTGCCGTCGTCCACGGCACCGTCGCCACCGTTTCCGATCCCCATGAAATTGCCAACGTTCTCGGTATCGATGGCGTGGATTTGATGATTGAGGATGCCCGGCAGGCTCCATTGAAGATTCGTTTTGGCGCTCCGTCGTGCGTGCCGGCCACCACCTTTTGAATCGGCTGGAGCCTCGCTTGATGCCGCCGCAGTCTCGGAACTGCTCAACTCGCCCGATATTGGTTACCTCAGCGAAATGATGAATTTCCCCGGCGTTCTGGCCGGCGATGCTGAGGTCATGGCGAAGATCGCAGCTGCACAAAAAGCTGGCAAGCCTGTCGACGGACACGCTCCAGGGCTTCGCGGAATGGACGCGGTGAATTACGTCCGTTCGGGCATTTCTACCGATCATGAGTGCACATCGCTGGAGGAAGCACTCGAGAAACTGGCGGCCGGAGCCACGATTCAAATCCGGGAGGGCTCGGCCGCTCGCAACTTCGATGCGTTATATACTCTGATCAACCAGTTCCCCGACCGCTGCATGTTCTGCAGCGACGACAAACACCCGGACGATTTCGCCGTGGGACATATCAATGCTCTTGCACGCCGAGCGATCGCAGGCAACCAGGAACTGATGAAAGTGCTGAAAGTCGCCTGCCTGAATCCGGTGCATCATTACGACCTGGACGTTGGCCTGCTGCGGTTGGGGGATCCAGCCGATTTCATCGTTGTCACCGACCTTAAAGATTTCGAGGTTGTGGGAGTCTACATCGACGGGCAGCTCGCGGCTCATCACGGAATTGCCTGTTTCGATGTCCAACCGGCACAACCACTGAATAACTTCAGGGCGACGCCGCGACAACCGACCGACTTCGTCGTTGCGGCCAAGGGTCAGAAAATTCGCGTGATCGACGCAGTGGACGGCGAACTGATCACGCAGCAATCCGTTGTCGACGCTCCGCTGAAAGGAGATCACGTCGTTGCAGACACGGCTCAGGACCTGCTGAAGATTTCCGTCGTGAATCGCTACCACGATCAGCCTCCCGCCGTCGCGTTCATCCGGAACATTGGACTCCAGCGAGGCGCGATCGCCAGTTCGGTGGCTCATGACAGCCACAATATTGTTGCCGTCGGCACGAACGACGAAGATATTTGCCAAGCGGTCAATCAGGTCATTCGTGACCAGGGAGGACTCGCCGTGGTGGCAGGTGACGAGGTGCGCAGCCTGCCGCTACCTGTCGCGGGGCTGATGTCGACCGAACCGTTCGACATGGTGAACAGGTCTTACGCCGAACTCGATGCGTTTGCCAAACAGTTGGGGACAACGCTTCGGGCCCCCTTCATGACGATCTCATTCATGGCGCTGCTGGTAATCCCCAGCTTGAAACTGAGCGACCGGGGCCTGTTCGACGTGGATCGATTTGAGTTTGTTTCGTTGTTTGTCTGAGCTGCCTGTTCAGGATGCTTTCGTTTCGCCCGCGTAGAGGTACGGATTCAGCGAAGGATCATTGTACATTTTCATCTGCCGGTAAAGCTTCAGCTGTTTACGTCCCGAAACAACATCGTCGAGCAATGTCGCCAGTGCTCCAGACAGATCGGTGTGCTGTTGGTAGCAGCGATCCAGCTTGGCTTGCACGCTGGCCTTGTGTTCGTCGTCAGCGTCATCACGATCGAGTTGTTCGTGCATGTGGTAGATACGGAGCGACATGATCGATAGCCGGTCGATTGCACTTCCAGGAGTTTCCGTATTCAATGGCGTGTCCGAGCGAGTCTCGATACCTTCGGCTTGCAGATGGTGGATCAGAAATTCATCGATCCGTTCGATCCAGTCATTCCGCTGTTGGTTGTATTTGTCGATCGCCCGCTTCACCTCGGCAATTCGTTCGTCGCCGACGTTGGGACTGCGAGCCACGTCCTCCTCGTGCCACAATAGGTAATTGAACTGGTGCTGCTGGCAGGCGACACCCAGCAGTCCGTCAAATTCGTTGTCCATATCCTGCTGATGCCACCGCTTCACGGTATCCGACTGCATGGCGGTGATCGAGGTAACTGTCTGCTTGCCGTCCATTTCGATTCTCGCTCGTGAGTTCCGCTCCGGGCCCGTTCGCTGCCCTCGTTGTACGCCCAATCGGCCAATCAGGGGAATACCGATCAAACTGCTGACCAGCGACACGGCGGAGACAATTTACAGAAAAAGACCGAACAGCATGGGCTGCTCGGTCTCATCGATCAACGTGCCAATCATCTGCTATTTGTGACGTCGGATTACCAGGACGGCGAGGCCGAGCAACATCGCGGCGAAGCTGGCGGGCTCGGGAACCTGGCGAATGAAGCCACCAATTTCACCTAAACCAAACGTGTTTGTATGAACGTTCACGAATAACTTTTCGTCAAAAAGCAATTTCAGAATCGCGTCACCGTTCTCGGTAAATCCAGTTAAAGCGTTCGACGGTGGGAACATCAGGTTCTCGTCACCATCATCCCATATGCCGGAAACCATTCCCGCAACCGCATTGACCATGACGTCGGCATCGTCCGTGCGGGGAAAGCCGGCAACGTTCAGCACGTGCATCGTACCCACCGTATCGGTGCCCATGATGCAGCTGGGAGTTGCCATCGAGCACTGTGTCGTGTCATGAAAGTGCAAGGCGGTCAAATCGTCATTGGGAAACCCGGGCGTCTGGGCTCCATCCAGATCGATCCCTGTGATCTCCATCGAGTAACTCAGTGTTGTCGGGCCACTAAGCGGCTGCGACAGTGTGAAGTTGGCGATCCCCAAGGCGTCAGAAACTCCGGCGGAAGGCATCACGCCTCCGGTAATCACAGCTTCCGGTGTCAAGACAGCCTGAAATTGCGTTACCGTTTGCGCGACGACCGGCGCGCCAATTGAAAACAACATGACCAGAGACAGGATTTTTTTCACGACAATTTCGCCTTTTCAATCTTCAGGGAATACGGTGGAGCTAACTCACGGAAGTATTCGGAACAACCATGAGCAGCCGTGGACGGAACGAAAAGCCACGATCGCTGAATGAACCATCAGGCGCAATGAGCCGGACTGATTCCATACGATGAGATAATTGGCTTGCTCCAAAATCGGCTGAGAGTCGGAAAATGGATGATTCTCCCAGCCTCCAGATTAGTTCGACGGACGAATTCGTGCAAGAAAGTAGCTGAAAAACAACATGCACCCGATCGGCAAGCACGCCTCGGGAACGGCTACAACGGCAGCCGACTCAAACTTGAAATCATTCCACCGCAAAAAGTCCGATCCATCCGTTTGGCCATCGGCGGTGAAATCGGCCTGACACCAGCCGCTGACCGCACTGAACTTATGAGTGTTCCAGATCAGGAAATCCGAGCCGTCAACGTTCCCGTCCAGATTCGCATCACCCGGGCGATAACTCTGCCCGAGGTTGTGGCCGCCTGCCACTTCTAACCAGACGTCGAGGTCGTCCACGTCAACAACTCCGTCCAAGGTCAGGTCCATCTTCCCGGTGTTCGTCTGGGCGACAATTTCCTGCACCAGCAGGTCGATGTCCTGGCAGTCAAGGAGGCCATCGTCGTTGATGTCGGAATGGACGACTTGCCGCAGTTTCACGATGCCCGCCGCTTTGGCTGCCGGGTCTAACTGGCCCTGAGGATCAAAGACGAAGGGAAACAGAAAGGGACGGCTGGCGTCATGCGAGGGCGAATCGATTTGGGCCGCCAAACCGTAGATGCCGGCGGGAGCATCAAGAGGATCGAGAAAATAGAGCCCATCCGCCTCCCAGAAGTTGTCGCCCGAATAGGTGCCCCAGGTCATTCCGGTTTGGTTGATTGAATTGTGTTCGATCATGTAGCTGGGAAACGAATTCGAAATGGATTGGCCGCCATTGTCGAAGGTCGGTGCTTCGATCGTGAGTCGATTGGAAGTCGGCACGATGTCAGCGCCGTCCCAGTAGATCAAACCGAGCGTCGTTTGCAGTTTCAATTCCTCGCCAATCGCGACGCCATTGGCGGGAAAAGAGATGCCAAACCCGGGAAACGGAGCTGAAATTTCGATCCCTTCAAACAGGGCCAAAGTCGCCGGATCAAATGGCTCGAAAGGAAACAGTTGATTGGTCGTAGGATTGACGTAAAGGTTGATCACGCCCGGATGCGCAGCAGCCACCGAGACGAGCGCCAAAAAAGCGAAAAAGATACGTCGAATTCGAATCATCATGCCCATCCGTTGTTCCAAGTTCTATTGTAGGCCGATTTTCAAAAAGCAACACGTTGGAGGAATCGAAGGATTCAAAAGCGACAGAAAAACCGGAAATTTCCCACCGGAATGCCCTGTCGTCGTCGTCTTGGGACCCAACAAAGTCGTGCAAAATCTGGTTTTCCATCTAGAATGAACAACTCACGAACAGCAAAACGTCAACTAGATCACTCTTCCGGCGCCGGACGGATTCGCGAGCCGCCAGTTCAGAATAGAGCGCAGCATGTTTGCCCCCAAGGTTCAACAACCGGCCATTTCTCTAGCCATTGCCATTGTCTTGGCGTTTGCTTCTTCGTTTGCCTCGGCACAATCGGCGGCTCGGCAATGGAATGAAGTCCTCCTGGACGCGGTGCGCATTGATTTCCCGGCGCCAACGGTCAATACCCGAAATCTATATCACACATCGGCCGCGATGTATGACGCCTGGGCGGCATTCGACCCAATCGCGTCGGGTCATTTTTTTGATGAGAAGATTTCCATCGCAGGGCTCGACGTGGATGCGGCCAGGCAAGAAGCAATCAGTTACGCCGCCTACCGCGTACTTTCCCAGCGTTACTCTCTCGCCGTTGATCCCGTAGGATCGCAGCAGCTGTTTGACGGGCTGATGGACTCGCTCGGCTACGACAAGTCGATCACTTCGACAACCGGCAACTCACCAGCCGCCGTGGGAAATCGCATCGCCGATTTGATCCTGACAACATCGCTAGACGATGGTTCGAATGAAGCCAACGGTTACGTCGACAATACAGGCTACGTGCCGGCGAACGCTCCGATGGTCGTTGACTACCCCGGACTGGTTGCTCCCGGGCAAACGCCGCTTTCCGATCCCAATCGCTGGCAACCGCTGTTTATCAATTCAGCGATTACCCAGAACGGACTCGAAGGAGAAAACCTGCAAACGTACGTCGGACCTCACTGGGGCAATGTGCGAACGTTTGCCATGGGTCGCAACGGAACCAGCGGCCCGTTCAGTTGGTCCGATCTCGATCCGGGTGCACCGCCACAGTTGGGTGGTGCTGGTGATGCGGAGTATCGTGACGATTCTGTGTTGTTGATTCGTTACAGCAATGGACTCGATCCAAGTCAGGGGCCTGGTGCTGAACTGATCAATATCTCGCCGAACTCATCGGGCAACCGACCACTGGGGACCCACGATGACCAAGGCTACTCGGTCAACCCGGCAACGGGTCAACCCTACGCCGACAATTTCGTCCGGCAGGCCGATTACGGACGCATCCTCGCCGAGTTTTGGGCTGACGGACCCAAATCCGAAACGCCACCAGGCCACTGGAACGTACTGGCCAACGAAGTCGCCGACCACCCGCTGGTCGAACGAAGGATCGGTGGAACCGGAAACGTTGTTGATGATCTCGAATGGGACGTGAAACTTTACCTGGCATTGAATGGGGCCGAACATGACGCGGCGATTGCGGCCTGGGGTGCCAAACGCGAGTACGATTACGTTCGACCGATCACCAAGATCCGTTACCAGGGCAGCCTGGGGCAGTCCTCGGACCCCGGCGGAGTTTCCTACCATCCCGACGGTTTGCCCCTGGAAACCGATCTGATCGAGATCATTACCGCGGAATCGATCGCTGCCGGTGGTCGGCACCGCAATGCAATCAACAACGCCAATCGCGACGCCGATGGAAACTTCACTCTGAATTACACGGAGGAGGAAATGGTCGGCAAGGTCGTCGTCCACGCCTGGAATCATGAGCCGGCCGACCCCGAAACAGAGGTCAGCGGTACCGACTGGATCCTGGCCGAGAACTGGATCCCGTACCAGGACGATAACTTTGTCACACCGGCTTTTGCTGCCTATGTCTCCGGACACAGCGCCTTTAGTCGCACCGGCGCTGAAATCCTGGCCGCATTCACGGGCGACGAATATTTCCCAGGTGGCATGGGCGAAATGGAATTCGAACCAGGGTGGCTCGAATTTGAAAACGGACCCAGCCAGAAGTTGACGCTCCAATGGGCGACCTATTTCGATGCTGCGGATGAGGCCGGCATTTCACGTCTATGGGGCGGGATTCACGTACCGGCAGATGATTTTGCCGGCCGTATCATGGGCGCCCAGATTGGACTCGATGCCTTCGAGTATGCCAAGCAGTTGTTCGTTGACGAAGAGCTTGGCTGGCACAACGTGGTTTACGGGACCGATGTAACGAACGACCGCGTAATCGCACCGCTTGACGCGCTGCTGGTGATCAACGAATTGAATGATCGCAATTTCAGCGATCCCATGACCGGCGTGTTGGGAAGCCCGGATGGAGTCCCTCCGTTCTTCATCGACGTCGATAACGATGGAGTGATCACCCCAGTCGACGCCTTGCTCGTAATCAACGACTTGCCGGTTAATGCACCAATGTCCATTTCGGCCGTGCCCGAACCGGGCGATGGACTCCTGCTGCTTACGCTTTGTCTCGGGGTGGGGCTGACGATGCGGCAGCGTTTCCGGTAATCGCGTCCACCGAAGTGCCATTCTGGGTCAGTGACCGCAAGACTTCTTCCCCGGTTGCCGGCAGTTGCAGGTCTGGGATTGCGCCCGGGGTCGCTTGCGAAATCGCATGTTTGATTGCCGCCCACACCGACAGCGCCAGCATCAGCGGCGGCTCACCCACCGCCTTGCTCGCCCGCACGTTCTTGTGGTTGGCATGGTTCTCGATGAAGTCCACGTTGAACACCGGGGGCACGTCGGAGACGTTTGGAATCTTGTACGTTGTCGGACTGTGGGACAAGAGCCGGCCGTCCGACTCGTATTTCAACAGCTCGTTCGTGACATATCCCATCCCCTGCACAAAACCGCCAATGACCTGGCCGCGGTCGATGCCCGGGTTGATCGGTTTCCCGATATCCATCAGCAGATCAACCCGTTCGACCTTCGTCTCACCCGTGAAGCGATCCAACAGGACTTCCGCGACAGCACAGCCGGTGGTGAAGTAAAAAAACGGGCTACCGCGCCCTGTGTCGCGATTGAAGTCAACGCCCGGCGTAGCGTAGAAACCGCGAGCCCCCATGTTAACCCGCTCGCGTCGAGCCGCTGCGACAAACTCGCCAAACGCAATTCTTCGTTGCGGGTGACGTCGATCAAAGACGTGACCGTCGGTAAATCGAATTTCTTTTTCCGATGCGGAGAGTCCTGAATCGGGGTCGGACAGCACCGTTGCGGCGTGCGCCGCCATCCGCTCACGAATCTTGCGACACGCGTTGACTGCGGCAGCTCCATTCAGATCGGTTCCCGCCGATGCGGCGGTGGGCGAAGTATTGTTGTTTTTCTCGGTCGAGGTATCCATCACACGGACCGCTGCCACCGGTAACCCAAACTCGTCGGCCACAATCTGCTGCAGCTTTGTGTTGACGCCCTGCCCCATCTCGGTCGCACCCGTCGATACCTGTACCGTACCATCGGTGTACACGTTTACCAGCGCATTCCCCTGGTTAAGGAACTTGCTGGTGAATGAGATACCAAACTTGATGGGCGTTAATGCGAGGCCACGCAATCTTGTTCGCGATTTCAGATTGAAGTGCTCTACGTCGCGCAGTCGCGCGGGGTAATCGCTGATCTTTACCAGTTGATCGAAGATTTCAGGCAGTCGGTGATCGCCAAGCGGTTGCTCGTAGTGCGTCGTGTTTCGATCATGCTTGCCGTAACAATTGCGGCGGCGAACGTCGAGTGCATCGATCCCAAGGTGAATGGCTATTTCCTGCATTACATTTTCCATCACCGCCATCCCCTGCGGCCCACCAAAACCCCGGAAGGCCGTGTTGGGCGGGAAGTTCGTGCGGCAGACACGACCGTTCACTTCGAAGTTCGCGACAAAGTAGGCGTTATCAGCGTGCAGCAGCGTGCGTTCCATGACAGCGGTCGAGAGGTCGGCGAAGGCACCACCGTCTGAGTAATAGTCAAACTTGGCCGCCAGTAATGTACCGTCGTCGTCGAAGCCGACCTGATAGTCGGTTTGATAAGGATGCCGCTTGCCCGTAACGCACATGTCGTCGTCTTTGGTGTAGATGATCCGGGCTGATCGACCCGTTTCTGCGGCCACCATCGCGACCATCGTCGCGGGAATGGCCGCCTGGCTTTCTTTGCCGCCAAATGCGCCACCCATCCGGCGACAGACACATACCACTTCATGCTGTCCGATGCCCAGGATTTCCGCGACGACCGCCTGGACCTCGGTCGGATTCTGCGAAGAAGAGTGCACGATGACGCGACCCTCTTCATCCGGGTAAGCGATCGCCGCCTGGCTCTCGAGATAGAACTGCTCCTGCGCCCGACTGACAAACTGTCCTGTGATTTTGCGCGGCGCAGCAGCAAAAGCGCCAGCGAAGTCACCCCGAGCAATTGTTCTTGCCGGCCCGAGGAACGCAGCGTCCGCGATCGCCTGGTCTATGGTGAAGATTGGAGCAGCTGTTTCTACCTCGACTTTCACTCGCGTTTTCGCCTGCTCGGCTGCGAATCGGTTCTCGGCAGCAATGATCACAACAGGCTGACCAATGTAGCTCAGCTGATCACTTGCAAGAAAAGGCTCGTCGGGAATGATCCCACCGAAGTGATTCAAACCACGAACATCCTCTGCCGTGAACACCGCCACGACGCCTGGTACCTGTCGAGCCGCCTGAACGTCGACCGAAACCACGCGGCCGCTGGCACACGGGCTTCCCACAAACTGAACGACCAACTCATCGGCCCGCGGTACGTAGTCGTCGATATAGTCTGCTGTACCGGTTACGTGGCCTCTGGCCGAATCGTGAGGAATAGAATTACCAACAGCCATTACCGCCAGCCTCCGCAGGAATCAGTCGAGCCACCCTGTGTATTGTATCGCGCCGAAAGAAGAAATGCCGACGCAAGCATGATCCACCGATCGACTCCTCAGGGGCGGGCTGAGGAAACAACACCGCTGAGGCATTAACCGCAGGAAGGTACCCTTTCCCGCTATGAGGGGTCTTCCGATCGAACCTCATCTCACCGATTGAAAGGCACCTCATTAACCCAGCGGAATCCACGATTCAGCAGCAGCGATTGATCTTTCGACGCATCGATCGTGGATATTTCCCGCGCGTGCTGCACCTCTCGTCTCGTGTGCCCCGCAATCGGTACGAAGGCCAACACGAACACAATGTAAGCCTTGAACACGCGTTGCACCCAGACGGAACCTCCCGCAACATACGGTGGTGTCAGATCGACGCTGGAAGTTGGACGATTCAACACGAACAGATTCAACAGCCGCTTTGTCTCAGGCAAGAGCAGAAACAAAGCCATCACGACCAGATGGGCTGAATACTGTTTGACGGGGACGTCGTAGCACAAGTTCAACATCATCACGTTCAGCATAACCCCGAAGACAACAATCGCACCCAATGTTGTGGTCCGTCGCCAGAGCAACAGCAGCCCGCCGACGATTTCGCCAAGACCGGCGAAGAACGTGTACGCGCACGAGGCGCCCATAAAAGTCCATAACAGGCCCATCGGTGATGATTCACCGTAGGTACGGGCGAGCTGAGTCGCAAAAGGAGTCGGAAACTGATTCTGAATGAATCCCGCCTTTGCCAACCCGTAACCGATCATTGTCGCAGCCAGCACGTACCGCAGGTAGGATCGCAATACGTCTTTGGTAACGCGGCAATCGGTTTTTCCTCGATCAAAAGCCGACCACAGCGCGGCGATGGCCACCGCCAATACGAAGCACAGCAGTATTTGGACATACGCATATGTCGTATCACCGCTACCGTTGGGTGCGATCAAAACGCCATCGATCCCCAACACACGTGCAGCCGTCCAGCGTACCACCTTGTCCACGACGCCATTGTAGGCGGACATAACGGGACCCCCGAATCCCAACAGCAGCTCGTTCACCGGCGCTGGGAGGCAATACAACAACCAGTATCCCACAGCAAACCGCAGGGCAAACTTCGGCAGCCAACCCAGGGCGGCCGTGTCAGCGTCTCGCCGCGCTGGCTCATTCGGTTGACCCAACGCTCGTGGAGATTCCACTTGCGAGATCACGAATAACACCAGCGAAATACCCGCCAACCACAACCAGGGCGTGAAGAACGGTTGCTTCGGTGCGGTTGCGGCCGCGGCAGCGGCGATAATATTGGTCATCGAAGTCGACGGCGTATCGTCGGCCACGACCTCAAGATGCGCGTCGTCGATCCACGCTTTTCCCGACCCGATTACGAACATGCCGACGACCAGTTTTTCGGCATCTTCAGCCACGTCGAGCACAATAGCGTACTGCTTCCACTCGTTGCCGCGAATCGGACGGTCCTGCATGTTGTCGAATGCGCCGATGCCGTCAGCGCGATCCACACGGAACCATAACTGAACACGGGTCGCGGAATCCAACTCGGCGGTTTTCACCGCTGCGCGGAAGCGGACGCGTTTGCCTCGAAACGCAACGGCATCGACAGACTGCATCAAGTTGGCGAACTCGTTAATGCCATTCGAGCAGTCGAGTAGCGCCGAGTTCGATTCTTCAAATGGATCCTCTGGATCGACGGACACAGTCTGCCCCGCATCGATCGGTCGCGCGAGGAAATACCAGCCGTCCGGTCGACCCGATGGATCCGCCAGCTCCATCATTCCATTTGCCAGCGGACTCTTTTCGATGGACGGCGACTCGTCCGCAGCCAGCGGCCCGACGATCGTGCTCGTGGCCAAGATAATGACAATACAACGGCAAACAGTTACCAGAGTTTCCATCGATATCTCCTGACCGAGTCCAGCAGCATCTTCCCTTCTTGAAAGCTCAACTTAGCCGTCCGATCGACAAGCAAGACTTTCGTTTTCTTGAACTACTGGGCGTCGGTCAGTTCAAAGAAGCATTTGATCAAGATGTTTTCTGCCAATTGATAGCGGTAGTCGGCTTCACTGCGCACGTCCGAGATCGGAGTGATCTCGGTGCGGGCAGTCTGGCCAGCTTGTCGCATCGTGTCTTCTGTCAGCGAAGCACCCTGCAGCTGGGCCTCCGTTTTCCGAAGTCGCATCACGACCGGGCCGACGCCTCCGTAGGCAATGCGTGCCGACTCGATGAAGTTGCCCTTGCAGGTCAATCGAATTGCTGCAGTGAATGTTGAAATGTCCATATCGTGGCGACGCGACACCTTGTAGAGCTTCAATCGGTCTTTGTCGCCCGGTAACGGCAGCATCACCGAGGCAATCAGTTCGTCGGCCGACAAGTCGAGCTGTTTATAGCCCTTGTAAAATTCGTTGATATCGACTTCACGGTCGCCGTGGGGACCGGTCAATAAGAGTCTTGCATGCATGACATGCAGCAACGGCAGCGAATCGGCAATCGGGGAGGCATTGGCGATATTGCCAACCAGCGTGGAGAAGTTGCGAATCTGCGGCGAGCCAAATCGAATGATGATTTTGTAGAACTCAGGCCACTCGTTCTTCGCCCATCGCTCGACATCAGACCAGGTCGCACGCATCCCGATTTTCAGTTCGCCGCCTACGACTTCAACCTCCTCATAACCGGCAACATTCCGCAGGCAAAGGATTGCATCCGGATCGATACGCCCCTTGTTGTAGACCACTCCAACATCGGTAGCTCCGCTGACGATCCGCGATTCCGGGTTGGCCAGTCTGAAGTTGACCGCCGTCGCCAAGTCGGCAGGAATCGCCACGTTGCGGGTGCGCCCGCCGCCACTGCATCTGATTTGAATCGAATCTGCAGCCACGCTCGCGAACTCGGACAGCATCGCCTTCGGGGGGAATCGCTTATTGAGACTTAGCACGCGGTTTCCATCGACAGCTTTGCCTGATTCCAGAATCTGCACATAGCCGGTGCAACGACACAGGTTTCCCGTTAGCCCCAATCGCCAATCGTCCTCAGTCAGCGGGGCGGCTGCGTCGTTTGTTTGCGCCTCGGTAAGCCCGGCCATGGCCATCACAAAACCTGGCGTACAAAACCCGCACTGGGACCCGAAGCCGTTGATCATCTCCTCTTGCACAGGATGTAATTGATCTCCATTGGCCAACGCATCGACACTGACGACGTGCGATTGATCAAGCTGATAAACAAAACAGATGCACGAATCAATGACATCGTAAGTCAAACGATCAGATTGCTGCGGATCAACTCGACCAATCAGCGCACTGCACGCTCCACAGTCACCTTCGCTGCAAACGATTTTGGTGCCTGACAGCCTGCATTCCTGACGCAGGTAGTCGGCAAGTGAAAGGAACACGGCCGCACCGGTTACTTCGTGCTTCTGGCCGTTGATGTAAAAGAGGATTGAGTCGCGCATGGTTTGATTGTAGCGACGAACGGATCGCATGGCGAAGAGCTTGGGGCGGCTGTGACAACGAGTTTTCTTATGAGGAAGACAGGAACTCAGGAAGGAAACGTGGCTGGCACTTGCGAATCAGGGTAGCCCTGGCGGTATATCAGCGCAATTGAAGGCCGGCATTCTCGCCAACCTAACTCCGCTGCAAGCGAGAGGGACAGGCCGATTTTTCCGGTCACGTTGAACACTGGCGTCCAGATAAGCGCGAGTAAAAATGCGCCAGACCCTCGCCTGCACTACGTTTTCCGTAGAGTTGTCAGGGTCGCCCCGGGTTCTGTGCACGCTGCAAATCGTCGGGCGTATCGATGTCGCAGTGGATGCCCGCGTCGGCGACTTCGATGCGGAGGTGTGAATCGGGCGAGCTGCGCCAATACGATTTGAGCCCGCCATCCAAGCGGACCGTCAACAGGTCCGCGACGATGTTCTCCGGAAGGATGATGGGGTGACCGCCCTTTCCTTCCAAAGTGGGCAAGATTGCCTGTGTCGGCGACTGATCTGCAGCATTGATCAAGGCATGGAGTGTCGAGAGCTGTACCTGCGGGTGGTCGCCCAGTTGCAGCAGGACGCGTTTGCCCGCACCGATGGCCGTTAGACCGGTGCGAATAGAATCAAACATATGTTCGTCGGGATCGGCATAGACTGCTTTGAATTTTCGTGGAGCCAAAACCGATTCGATTTGCTCGGCTTCATGGCCAAGCACGAGGACCAACTCGTCGCAAACCGGAGCGATTGCATCGAAGGCGGCGGCGATGAGTGGTCGTAACTGGCCGTCGGCTGAGGGCCAGAGTACCAGTTGCTTGGTTCCGCCCATGCGTTTGCCACGACCGGCGGCTAGGAGAAGTCCCGTCAGCATTTAGGAGCGATCAACTTCCGGCAGCTGCCATCCGAGCTCGAACGCAGCTTCATTTTCGTTTCGGTTTCAATATCGCCTGACCGGCCGGTGAATCGCTCATCGGCAATTGTCGCCGCACAACTC
Source organism: uncultured Planctomycetales bacterium (assembly GCA_963821085.1). Lineage (GTDB taxonomy): Bacteria > Planctomycetota > Planctomycetia > Pirellulales > Pirellulaceae > CAWGCE01. The sequence goes on from CAWGCE010000001.1 coordinate 48,913, forward strand.
CATCGACTTGTACATCGCTCCGGCGATCGCCGGTGCCGTCGGCACCAGCCCGATCTCGCCTACGCCGCGGCTCCAAAAGGACATTCTGGATCCTGTTCTTCGATGAAGATTAACTCCATCTCGGGCATTTGATGGGATCGTAGTACGCCGCAGTCATTCATTTTTTTGGCCTTGAATCTGGCCGCCCTCCACCTCGAAATCTTCCGTCAACGCATAGCCGATGCCCATGTGCAGTGCGCCGTACATTTGTCCCTCCAGTTGCACGGGGTTGATGACTCGACCGACATCATGTGCACGCGACCATTTTCGCCAAACGTCCTTCGTCGTCCAGAATCGCAACTTGAGTGGCAAACCCGTAGGTCAGATGTGTTTTCGGCCCACCCGGTTTGTCGATGTCGTATCCAAGCTTGCTGGTGTAATCACAAATCCACTCACCATGAAAACCTGTCCCTTTCAAATCGCTCAACGACTTTTCCGCATCCAGTGCCGCTTTGAGACCTTGCCCGCTTCGGCAATCGCATTTCCGGCCAAGACCGTCGCCCGACTGGCCGTTGTCTGACCACAATTCAGTTGCATCGAAGTATCGGTCGAAACGGTGAATTGATTGGGCGACAACCCGGTTGCCTCAACCGCAAACTGGATACAGATGGTAAACAGTCCCTGCCCCATTTCGGTAAAGCCGGTGCGAATGTGGATCGATGCCACGTGTTCCACCGTCAAGGCCGCACGGCCAATGTCGGGCATGCCGTTGCCGATTCCTACGTTTTTGATTCCGCAGGCGATGCCGGCGAATTTGGCTGACTTGTATTGATCTTTGACGGCTTCCAATGTCTTGCGCAAACCAAATGGTTTATCAGCAGTTGGCCTGTCGCAAATGCGTCGCCCGGTTCCAGGATATTTCGATCCCGCATGTCGTAGCCGTCGATGCCCACTTTTTCTGCAAGACGATCGAGCAAGTCCTTCGATGGCGAACGCTGCCTGATTTGCTCCGAAACCCCGCATCGCACCGCAGGGCGGATTGTTAGTGTAAACGGCCAGCGATTCCATGTCGATTGCCGGAACGCGATACGGGCCAGTGCAGTGACCACCGGCGCGCTCCAGTACTTTGGCACCCACCGACGCGTAGGCGCCTTTGTCGCCGATGATATCGGCTTTGACAGCCAGTGATGTGTCCCTCTGCGTCGCAGCCGATTTTGTAAGTGCAGTTCGATCGGATGACGCTTGGGGTGAATGCGAAAACTTTCGGGGCGGGTTAGCGTCAATTTGATCGGCATGCCGACAACCAGGCCATAAGTGCGGTTTGAGCCTGAATCGACATGTCTTCCTTGCCGCCAAACGCGCCGCCGTTACTGACCAATTCGACAAACACCCGCTCCGGATCGATGCCCAGCACGCGACGCGATTTGTCTTTGATCGTCAAAGACACCCTGCCCTTGCTGAATAGATATGTAGTTTCCGCTGGTCGCGTCGCTGTCATCGATTGGCACCGCGATGCAGGCTTCCGGCTCAAGAAACAAGATGCTCAATGTGTTGTGTGCGATAAGTGTCTTCGATGACGTGGGCCGAAGCTGTGAAGGCGGCGTCCACGTCGCCGCGATTCAGCTGAGAGCGGCTGAGCAGATTCGACTCGCGATTCGGGTGAACGATGGGCAGCATCGGGTTCGCAGGCCGCCTGTTTCGGATCACGTGACCGGGGCCGTGAACTTCGTACTCAATTTCGATCAAGTCGGCCGCCTTGCGAGCTAACCGTTGCGAATCGGCCACGACGCGGCGATCACGTCACCGGTACAACGCGTCACGTCGCCCTCGGCAATCATGATGGGCCAGTCTTTTTCAATCAGCCCGACATAACGGGTCGCCAGGAATATCCGCGGCGGTGACAACGCGGTGGACACCCGCCATTGCAGGGCCTCGCTCGCGTCAATCGACTTGACCGTCGCGCGCGGATGATCCGAAAGTCTACGGCCGCCGAATAGCATGCCGGGCACCTTCATGTCATCGACAAAATTCCTGTCGCCAAGAACCGCGTCATGGCCGGTAATAACGCTGCAGGCTGGTGCCAACCTTTCCCGACAAGTCCTCCGCGGACGGTATCGGAAGTGCCTCGCCGCGGCGGACTCGGCGTAAAGTTCAATGCTGTCGACGATCTGCGTGTAGCCGGTACAGCGGCAAAATGTGGTTTACAGGCCGTGGCGATCTCTTCGCGGGTGGGTTGCGGATTTTTCTCACATAGCCCCACAGCCCGCATCGCAAACCCGGGAATACAAAAACCACACTGCACGCCACCGCATTGAACGAAACGTTTCGGCAATCTGTTGGCGGTGCTCGTCATCGAGTCCTTCGAGCGTCGTGATGCTCTTGCCGTGAACTTTCGCCGGTTTGATTGCGCAGGAAAGCCGGCTTTTTATCGACGAGCACCGTGCAGCAGCCGCATTGTGCCTGCGGTTGGCAGCCATTCTTGGGGGAGGTAATGTCGAGTTGATCACGAACACGTCGAGCAATGTCAAATCGTCATTCAGGCAGTTCAAGTTCCACCGCACTTCCATTAAGCGTGCAGGAAAATGCGGCATCGGCGACGTTGTCGCCATGGAGTTGACCTTTATTGAAACGGGAGGCCCGCCGCATTGTCGGATACATGGGCACGGTTCGAGGTGACCAACTCATGCCCGGGCAACTGCTTTCGCGGCCACGGACTATCCTTCCACCTCGATACACAGTTTCGCACAACGCGGCGATGCGAACAACCGAAAAACAGTCGCCGGGTGGCGGCACCCATTGTTGCGGAAAAGCCGTATCGACCGGCTATGCCAGTCTGTTATACAGGTGAGCTCGTTTAAGCTGGCGTACATATGCGGCTCGTTCTGGCTTCGACAGCGATTTCAATGACCCCGATCGGCCCCTTCAACAGAGATACCAACCATGATCGTAATACCTCCTTAGTGGACCAAGCTCGCAAATACGAAACAGAAGATGGTGCGTTTCCTTCGCGATATGATCGCGATCCCCAGCGAATCGGCTGAAGAAGGCAAAGTCATCGCCCGGATCCGGAAAGAGGCCGAAGGGACGAAAGCGTTTGACAGAATCTAGGTCGACAAAATGGGAAATTTACTCTGCTGGGTCGGCAAACCGGGCAAAGGCAAGAAACTGATTGCAATCGACGCGCACGTCGATACGGTCGGTATCGGTGATCGATCGGAATGGAAACACGATCCTTACAAGGGCAAAGTCGAAGAGGGAAAAGTCTGGGGACGTGGAGCCGGCGATCAGGAAGGAGCGGTCCCCGCAATGGTCTACGCGGCGAAGATTCTGAAGGATCTGGCGATCGACACCAGCGAGTACTGTGTTCTGATGACCTTTACCGTGATGGAAGAAGACTGCGACGGACTCTGTTGGCAGTACATCGTCAAGAAAACAAAATCCGGCCCGACGTGGTGGTCGTTACCGACTCGACCAATTGCACCATCCTCCGCGGCCACCGCGGTCGCATGGAGATCGGGGTGACCTGCAAGGGCAAGTCGTGTCACGGCTCGATGCCCGAGAAAGGCGACAACGCAGTTTACAAGATCGCCAAGGTTGTCAGCGAAATCGAGAAGCTGAACAAGACACTAAAGGTTGACAAGTTTCTCGGCAAAGGCACGATCACCGTCAGTTACGTCGATTGCAAAACCCCCAGCCTATGCGCTGTGCCAGGGCAAGCTTACATCCACCTCGATCGGCGGTTGACCGTCGGCGACACGAAGGCATCGGCCGTCACAGGAAGTCAAGGAGGCCATCAAGAGAGCCGGAGTTAAGGCGACGGCAGAGGTGCTGCGATACGCCGGCCAAGTTACACCGGGCTGACGTACGAGACGGAAAAGTATTTTCCGACATGGTGTGAGCCGGAAGAAGCATTGCAGGTTCAGGCGGCCATCAAGTCGTATCGAGAAGCGTTGGGCACGAAGCCAACGGTGCATCGCTGGACATTCAGCACCAATGGAGTCTCGATCGCCGGCATGTATGGTATTCCTTGCGTTGGCTTTGGACCTGCCGCCGAAAACGTGGCTCACACTGTCAATGACTCGGTGCCGATCGAACACATGGTGAAATGTGCCGCGTTCTATGCGACGTTCCCGCAGGCTTACTGCGATTTGGCGGCCGGTCGGCCAAACCCACGAAAATGGACGTGAAGCGAAAGTAAGTGGCTTCTTACGCGAGAACAAGAAAAGGAACTCACTGATGGCCGATCTCAAGGGCAAGCACTACATCGAGACGCAGGACCTTTCGCTTGATGAGCTGAACTGCTTGCTGAGCACCTCGGACGAACTGAAGGACAAATTCCATCGCGGCGAACCCACGCTGTTGAACTTGCCACCAAACAGCGTTTCTGCTGTTCTTCGACAAGTCAACTCGGACACGCAATGCTTTCGAGGCCGGAATGACCCAACTCGGGTGGACATGCGCATTTCCTGGACGCCGATGTGACTCAAATCAGTCACGGCGAAACGCCGGCCGACACCGGTCGGATCCTTGGCTCGATGGGACACGGCATCTGCATTCGCCATGACCTGGTGTCTGAACGAAGGCAACAGTATATGCGAGACATGTCAGCGGCAGTCGACGTGCCGATCATCAACATGCAATGTGATGTTGATCATCCGACGCAGACGCTGGCCGACCTGATGACGATGCGGGAAAATTTTGGCAACGACCTGGCCGGCAAGAAGATCGCCGTTAGCTGGGCCTACGCACCCTCGTATGCCAAGCCGCTCAGCGTGCCTCAAGGTCTGATCACGCTGATGACTCGATTTGGGATGCACGTCTCGCTGGCTCATCCCCCCGGATACAACCTCATCGAACGCACGGTGGAAGCGGCCAAGTCAAACGCGGCAGAATCGGGGGGCTCATTCGAAATCGCGACACGACATGGATGCGGCATTTGCCGATGCGGATATCGTGTACCCCAAAAGCTGGGGCGTTTACGACCTGATGTTCGAACGTCAGGGCCTGACAACGAAGGAGGAAATTGACGACAACCAGCAAGCTTGCCTGAACCAGAATGACAAATTCAAAGATTGGATTTGCGACGAGCGACGGATGGCGCTGGCGAAGAAAGATGCGGTCTATATGCACTGCCTGCCAGCCGATCGCGGCAGCGAGGTGACCGATGCAATCATTGATGGTCCGCAGTCGATCGTATTCCAGGAGGCTGAAAATCGATTGCACACGGCCAAGGCGATCATGGCCTGTACGATGAGAGAACGCCCCTTCTAAGATTCCTGTCTCTCGCGAAGGCGTGATGGAAATCTCTTCGCGTTTCATGGCGGCGAGCAAAAACTGAAATGTACGAGAATCACGGCCAACCCATCGTTATCGCCCTGGGCGGGAATTCGATCAGTGTTCCCAATCAGGAAGGCAATATCGATCAACAATTCAATCGCACCAGCAACACGGTAAAGCAGATTGCTGACGCAATCGAAATGGGCTACGCGCCCGTAATCACGCATGGCAATGGCCCCCAAGTCGGCAACATTCTCCGTCGCGTGGAAATTGCGTCCAACGAGCTCTATACCATCCCCCTGGAAATTTGCGTTGCCGATACTCAGGCCGGCATGGGTTATATGATCTCGCAATTGCTCACGAACGAACTGCACAGTCGTTCGATAAAACGCGACGTGGTCACCCTCGTGACCAGCGTACTAGTCGATGTGGACGACCCTGCGTTTGAGATTGCCAGCAAGCCGATTGGGCCTGGGATGCCGGCCAAGATTGCCCGGCGTCACGAGCAACAGGATGGTTGGTCGATCCGGGAAATTGCCGAGGGCTATTTCCGCCGCATTGTGCCGTCACCGATTCCTCAGTCGATTTGCGAACTGGAAACGATTCGCCAGTTGAGCGCCAGCGGTCGGATCGTTATCTGTTGCGGCGGTGGCGGCATTCCGGTGATTGAGGAGAACGGCCTGCTAAGGGGAGCTGCCGCGGTGATTGACAAAGATCGCACGACGGCATTGTTGGCTCGCGCATTGGAGATTCCGACGACTGTCTTTGCCACTGGAGTCGACACCGTCTGCCTGAATTTTGGTCAAGAAGACGAAATTCAGCTCGACTCGATTTCCGCCGAACAAGCCAAACGGTATTTGTTGGACGGGGAATTTGCCGAGGGCTCGATGCGGCCAAAAGTCGAGGCGGCCATTGACTTTGTCTGTGGTTTCCACCACGACGATGCCGTGGCAATCATCTCGCACGTTGACAAGCTGAAGCTGGCCATCGAAGGCCAAACGGGGACTCGGATTGCCCGCGCCTGATGCTCTGCCTTCGATTGCTGCTACTCAAACTAGTTGCAGGGAATGGCGGCAAGGCGGCGGTATAGCTCCTGTGTGATCTCTCGAGCCACCACACGCTCCGCCCGCTCATCGCACGAGGCGACCATTCCATTTCGAAAACACCATCTGCCCGCAATGAGCACCGAAGAAACGTACTCCGGACCCATGGCATAGATCAAGTGGCCTGCCAGATTGTCTTTCGTGAGCGGTGTTGCGGGCTGATATCGTGTAATGACGATGTCAGCCGCGGCACCAACTTCCAGTACTCCAAGTCGCACATCCAGGTAGTGAGAAGCGATTCGCGCAGAGGCGGCCAGCATCTTTAAAGGCCAGTCGAATGGGATCGAGTGTCCTGCATCGTTGCTCTTGAACAACGCTGTTCGCGCCTCGCGCCACATATCGGCACCGATGCCGTCGGTGCCCAAAAGTGGCGCCGACGACAACTGCACGATCGGCGTGTAGCCCACTCCATTGTTCATGTTTGAATTTGGGTTGTGAGCCAGCGATATGGTATTGGCGTAATCATTCAACAGGTCGAATTCCGATTCTTCCAGATGGGTGCCGTGCCCGAAAATCGTTCCGTCGAGATCAAGAATCCCGTAGCGGGCGAAGCGTTCGAGCAACCCACAACCAAATTGTTGGGCGGTGCTTTTCGCGTCAATCGGATCTTCGGCGACGTGAATGTGCAGACCGGTACTGGTTTGGCGGCAAGCGTCTGCACATCGAGCCAACGAATCCTCCGATAGCGTGAAGCTGGCGTGGGCTCCGACCAGGCCTGCAAATTGCTTCGAGTCCGACGCACGGCACGATTCAATATAGCGAACGTTCTCAGCCACCCCGCGGGCCGCTTCGTCGGTCGCGTTGCGGTCAGTGACTTCGTAGCAGACGACTGCCCGACAGCCGACTGTGGCAATACCCTCTTCGAGTGCCGTCAAACTGTCATCGATGCAGTTGGGCGAAGCGTGATGATCCATCAAAGTCGTTGTGCCGCAACGCAGCGCGGCGAGCGCACAACCGTTCCGCTGGCGCGGACCGATGCGTGATCATGGGCTCGATCGAGTCGCCACCAGATGTACTTGAGGATCTCGTGAAAGTCGGTGGGCGTTTTTTCCGGCGCCGGCATGCCGGCCGCGAGTGCCGAATAGAGATGCGTGTGGCCGTTCACCAAACCGGGCATGACCACGGCACCTTCGCAGTCGACCACTTCGTCCCCCGTTAGCGCTTGGACACTGGGACCGACCGCGGCGATGAATTCGCCTTCTACTCGAATTGCGCCGTACGCCACGGAGGGTGGGTCAAGCTGGACAAGTGTGGCGTTCGTCAGGCACTTGTTCATGCAGAATTCCCACGAAGACGCGAGGCACAGGACGCGAAGCCGGGGCACCGACTTTGCTTCGCGTATTTGCGATTTCGCGAGAGATAAAATGACATCAGAGCATGGACTCCACACCAGTGGCCGCATTGAACTCTTCAATCTTCTTGTCCCACTCGTGAACCTGGTCGAAGGTGCGATCCCAAAAATCAGGTTCCCACAATTCGCGTAGTTCATCTGTTGACCGGCCTTGCTGTTCGACCCACGTAAAATACTTGAAGTTATGCAGGGCTTTTCGGTCGGCGTACGTCAACTCACGGACCCAATCGGTGGTGATGGCATCGAGGTGTCGCGCCTGGTCCACCTCGGCGTTTACGGTCGTGTAGGCACCCTCGGTCGAGTTCAACTCTTCCAGTCGACTTTGGTACAGCTCCGCCGAGTCGGTAAGGCAGATGAACAAAACGTCCTTGCCGTCCATGTCATAGTACTTGGCCGTCTTGATCGCCGTGACCAGATTGCAAATACACGAAATGCCCAACAGCGGAAGCTGATCGACCAGTTCACTCGGCATTCGACGAGCGAGGTACTCTTGACCTGCCGGTTCATTGAACAGGCGGAACAACGACATACAACGTTCGTCGTCGATCGCGGCGACCATGTCGGTATTGCGGACATTGTGAATCCATGGGACATGCTTGTCACCGATGCCCTCGATGCGATGGCCACCAAAACCAAACTGGTAGAGTGTTGGGCACTGCTGCGCCTCAGCCGCGACAACACGAATGTGTGGACTGATTGTTCGTAAGTAATCGCCGGCCGCGATGGTGCCTGCACTTCCCGTAGCTGAAATGAAACCAGCAAGCCGTTGGTCATTCCCGAGCGACTGAAAAATTTCACCAATCATGTGACCGGTCACGTGATAATGCCAGACCGGGTTCCCAAACTCCTCAAACTGATTGAAGATGACGCACTCGGGACGGGTCTTGCGAATTTCCCAGCACATGTCGTAGATTTCTTTTACGTTCGATTCACAACCGGGAGTCGCAATGACCTCGGCACCGATTTCAGCCAGCCACTCAAACCGTTCGCGGCTCATTTCCTCCGGCAGAATAGCCACAGCGGTGCAGCCAACCAGCGCCGAATCGAAAGCTCCACCGCGACAGTAGTTCCCGGTACTCGGCCAAACTGCTTTCTGTTGGGTCGGGTCGAACTCGCCGCTCACCAGTCGCGGGATCAAACATCCATACGCCGCGCCCACCTTATGCGCTCCCGTTGGAAAGTACTTCCCAACGATCCCGATAATCCGCGCATCGACACCCGTCAGTTCGGACGGAAACTCAACCCAATTACCTTCGTTGAACAGACCCCCATGCTCGACCGGTTCATTCTTCCAGGTAATCCGAAACAAATTTGCCGGATCGACATCCCAGAGTCCGACGTTGGCCAGCCGATCCTTGATTGCCTGGGGTGCGGTGGACGGGTCGCGCATCTGAGCGAATGTCGGCAAGAGGATCTTGCGTTGTTGGAAACGATCGACAGTTCGTTCGAGGACGGCAGAATTGCTCATGATTGAATCGCTTTTTCCAGCAAGTCGAGATTCGGCTCGAGACGGATGGGTTGGCCACCCGCCTTGATTGCCGATTTTGTGTCTTTCAGTCCGCTGCCAGTAATGAAGCCTGCCACTTCCGCCTGGTCGGCGATCGTACCATTGTCGACCGCCGCCACGATGCCGGCAACGGCGGCCGCGGCGGCCGGTTCGGCGAAGACGCCATGTTGACCCGCCAGACGCATCGCAGAAAGGATTTGGTCGTCAGAGACCGTCATGATCAAGCCATCGGATTCGCGGATGGCACGGACCGCTTTCCGCCAATTCCGCGGCACTGGCACATCGATGCTGTCAGCGATGGTCGTATTGCCATCGGGCAGCGGCAGCACTTCATGCGATAGGGCGTGGAGCATCGGAGCGACCGATGCGGCTTGCACACCCAACAGACGAGGCAATTTCTGCAGCCGCCCCAGGGCATGCATTTCCTTGATGCCTTTCCAGATGCCGGCGATCGTGCAACCGTCGCCGATACTGACGCAAACCCAATCTGGAGCAACCGCCATGCGGTGCATCTGCTCGGCCAGCTCCAGGCCTCCCGTTTTTTTGCCCTCAACCAGCACGGGGTTGATCGCGCAATTGCGGTTGTACCACTGGAAACGTTCGCAGGCCGCCGAGCACAACTGGTAGGCGTCGTCGTAAGTGCCTTGCACTGAGATCACAGTTGCGCCGAAGACCAAGAGCTGGGCCAACTTCGGTTCGGGCGCCGTGGCCGGCACGAAAATGATCGCAGGCACGCCGGCCAGGGCGGCGTGCCCCGCCAGGCTGGTGGCCGCGTTTCCCGTGGAAGCACACGCGATCGTTTGAGCCCCCAATTCCATCGCATGAGCCAATCCGACCGAGCTGGCCCGATCTTTGAACGAAGCGGTCGGGTTGCGACCTTCATCTTTGAGCCACAGTCGGCTCAAACCGAGTTCAGCAGCCAACCGACCAACTTCGACGCAAGGCGTCCACCCGACCGTCCACTGCGCGGGAATGTTTCGCGGGTCGAGTGGTAACAGCTCGCGATATCGCCAATGCGTGTGTGCGCCGCCAGTGAGTGGGTCTTTGTCCCAGGCTGCGCGAACTGCGTCGAGGTCATAATGGAAGTCGAGAATTCCGTCTGTCGGCCCACACTGTTCACATGTCAGCCATTGGCCCGACTTCCCGTAACCCTCGACATGGTTTCCACAGTGAACGCAGGAAACGTGTGTGATCAACGATGACAAGCTGGGCCCCGCCGTTGGCAATCTTGATACTTGGAAGTACGCACCATCAAATCGTAACTGACTCGAACAACAGCGACTACACCGAACTTCCAGCAACCCATAAACTGCCGTCATGAATAGCGACAGAAGCATGAGACGAATCCGTATGGTGCGCCTGGGGTGGACGAATCCGTTCCCATCGATCCTGCAACGACGTTTGAAGAAACAGCCATCATCGATCCGGGAATCATGTGCCAGGCGACTCGAGTGCATGGCGGAAAGTCATGCACAATACGTCGTGCGATGATGCTGCTGTTCAGTTTGACGATGGTCACGTTTGGCGGAATCATCACCTGGCAGACGACACAGCCAACCGTGTCGGCGACCTTTCTGGTTGGATTCGGCGTTTGATTTTCGTACGCGGAATCGCGTTTGACTGGTTCATCGAGAAAAAATGGTGGAAACTGCTGGAACAAAGTGGCGAGGCGAACCAAACGCTACACTACATTATTGGCCCGGAATGGCTGGAGGTGAATACGAAGGACTTTACCTCCCGTGTTCGCTATGCGGCACTCTACAAATGGAAGGACAGCCCTGACATGTTGCTGATCTATCGCAATGCCAGCTACTTTCAAGTTGTTCCGTGCAGCCAATTCAGTCCTGAGGGCAGAATTGCGATTCGAAATCGACTTTCACACTTCATAGGCTGACAATGTAATGGTGGAACTCTACTGCACACCGTTCGTCGACATGCTCGACCGCATGCGCAACGAGTTGGCCATGCAGTCGGCAATATTCGATTTCCCCGCCGCAAAATGGTATCGGCCCGACGCCCACGGCCCCGGCCTTGCCGTTCGATTTCACGACATGATCGCCGCCAACCCGGTTGGTCCCGCCTCGGGGCCGCAGACACAGATGGCACAGAACCTCGTGCTTTCCTGGCTTGCCGGTTCGCGGATCATGGAACTGAAGACGGTGCAGATCAACGACCGCCTGGAAATCGGCAGACCCTGCATCGACGCAACCAATGTCGGCTACAACATCGAATGGTCACAGGAACTGCTTGTCCACGAATCGCTCGATCAATACGTTCAGGGTTCGATGCTGATTCACGCGATGGCCTACGCACCCGACGCGTTCGGCAATCCTTTTGGCGACATTGATATGCGAGCGGCAGCGGACCAGACGATCTACGACATGTCGATCGGGTATGACCTGGCAGGCATCCAGTCAGAAAAAGTTACCGGCTTCATGCGGTCAATGATCGATGCGCGAGAGAGCGTCGAGCGATTGAGAGCCGAAATCCCTGCCCGATTCGCTGCACTACGCGAGCTTGACTTTGCGACCAATCTTAGCCGCAGTGTGACTCTTTCGACCTTTCACGGTTGTCCAGCGGACGAAATCGAACGTATCTGCGAGTACCTGCTGAGCGAAATTGGCGTGCACACCATCGTCAAAATGAACCCGCCCATGCTGGGTAAAGAACGCCTCGAGTACCTGCTGCACGATGTGATGGGATACCACGATGTTCACGTTCACCAGGACGCCTACACCAACGGTCTGCAATTTGACGAATCGGTGGAGATGACCAAACGGCTGAACGGGTTGGCAAAGTCGAACGGACTTTCGTTTGGGGCCAAATTTTCCAACACGTTGGAAGTTGAAAATCATCGTGACTTCTTCTCGAAAGAGGAAAAGGTCATGTACCTCTCGGGGGTCCCATTGCACGTGATCACGCTCACGCTGGCCGGCGAGTATCGCCAGGCAGTGGGCGCCGAAGTACCGATTTCTTTTTCCGCGGGAGTCGACAGGAAGAATTTCCCCGAATTGGTCGCTTGCGGTTTCACGCCAATCACAACCTGCACCGACTTATTGAAAGTCGGTGGGTATGGACGCTTGCCACCCTACCTCCATGGTCTGGCGAATGAGATGAAGTCGATCGGCGCCGACTCGATTGACGCATTCATTCTGAAACAGCATGGACAGTCGGAAGCTGCTGGCGGCGAGAGCGTGAGGGCCGGTTATCTCAACACGCCAATCGTCATCTCGCAGGCCCAGGCCAATCGGCGTTACTATCAAGAAAAGAACGCGAGTATCCCCCGCCGGATCGACTCACACTTGACATTGTTTGACTGCATTACCTGTTACAAATGCATACCCGTTTGCCCAAACGACGCCAACTTCGTCTACCCGACTCCTGCCAGGAAACTGGTTTATCACGATGTTCACGTCACCGCCGACGGGACGGTCACCAGATGGGGCAATGAGAAGACATTCGAGCTCGAACGAAACGAACAGATCGCCAACTTTGCCGACTATTGCAATCACTGCGGGAACTGTGACACATTTTGCCCCGAGTACGATGGGCCGTACCTGATGAAACCAAGTTTCTTTGGTAGCCGGCAGGCATTCGATGCTGGGGCACCCCATGACGGCTTCCATCTCAGCGGAAGCAACTCGCTGACAGCCCGGATCGAAAACATCATTCTGCGTTTGGACAGGCTGGGAGACGAACACTTCAGGTTCCATGACGGTACCGTCGCGCTCGACTCTCAGGATGGCGAATTCCGGTTGGCCGACCGATCGGAGCGGCTGACTAACGATCATTTGGTCGATATCGGCCGTTTCCACGCGCTAGTGGCATTGCTGCAAGGGATCACTGACCGCACGCGAATCCACGCCGTGAATGTGGGGCTGTTGGAGGTTGAATGAGTGCAGAAGTGCCGTAATGGAGGCAGCCGGAGTGGCGGCAACTTCGTTTCTTGATCCTTGCCAGGCGTTGTCCTGAAATGGATCGACGACTGCCGTGCACGACCAGCATGCTCGGCGGGACGTGGCAACTCAGCGTTGTGCGGCCGATGTTGCGAAGCCGAGGCTGTCAGGATACCGAACGACCATTTCGATCAACTGCTTCGCGCCGGGGAAGCCTTCCAACACACCAGTCTCGTTCAATGCAGCAGTAAAGACTTGTCGATTCTGAGCCTCGGAATAGTTGGCAAATTTCTTGGAGATATCACCCTCAGACGGCGAATTCATATCGAACACCTGCAGCGGCGTCACCTCAGTCGGGTCGAATTCATTCAGTTGAATGCGTTTCGTGCGGGGGAATTGCAGCGTGCGAAAATACACGGTCGCCTCGGCCAAATCATAGACGATACGCCATTTCGTATAGTCGGTCGGGCCCAAGTCCAACAGCACATCGAAACCGTAATCAACGTTAACCTCTTCCGGCTGATTCTGCTTGCAAGCCGCAAGCGCCGCGCGACAATAACGATCGAGAGAAGATCCCGAACGGCCAACTTCTCTGGTGCCACCGAATTCCGTCAAACAAGAGGCGCACTCGCTGGATTCCTGATAGGTCGAGTTGGTTAGCGCGCAATGCTTCAACTTCTCGCCTCGATGACAAACCATTTTTCCTTCGAGGAATTCGATCGTGGCGCAATCGCCTGTCTTGTCGGCCACAAAGTAGTGGACCATCGATTCCGCGATGGGAAAGATACGCACATCCTTGTCCGAAGCGACGACATCAGCAACGGTCTTGGCCGTATCCAATTGGTACTGCACCCACTGCAGGGTGTTGATTGACGGTCGCCTGTCGGGCTGGGGATAGTCTGCTTCATCCAACCACAGCACGGTTACCATGAGCCCGGCCTCGTTCATGCCATCACACGGAAATCCGACGCCATATTGGCAAAACGAAACGCTACCGAATCTGGATTCCCAAGTCACCGGATTGTCAAAGGACAGCGATCTTTTTCGGACGCCTCGCTTGTTGATCACGGCCAACCCTTCACCGCAGTCCCAGTCATAATTCCTGGCGACAAAGGTCCCTTTTCCGCTGCAGCCAAAGAGAAATGTCGAGCATGCGTGGAGGGGTTGCCCGGCGGCAAGAAGCAGGGTCAAGCCAGCCAAAACCACGTTAGAAAGCTGTAATTTGCGTTGTTTCATCAAACTGTTTCAAAGACCGATTAGGGGGAAGGAGGATTGGCCCGGAAAGGAAGTGCCCGCCGGTGAAATTCGATTGTCGCATTTCTGGAATTTATTGACCATAATACGTGATACCGAGGCCATTCCAAGCTCATCCAGCAATACTTGGCGACCCTATGCACCGACACACACTTGCAACTGCCTTCCTGCTAACAGCGTTAGTCGTGAACTGCCACGCAGAGTACCGGTCCTACGACGGATCGAATAATAATTTGGCTCATCCTGAATGGGGCCAGCGTCGCACGAACATGGTTCGAATGGGCGCAGCAAGTTACGGCGACGGCATATCGACGCCGGCGGGAGCCAATCGGCCGAACCCTCGCGACATCAGTAACGCGTTTAATACACAGCCCGGTTTGGCATTCGACGAGCGAGGTCTCTCTGACTTTGTTTGGCAATGGGGCCAGTTTATCGATCACGACACGACGCTGACACTCGCCACGACGAGCCCGATGTTTATCGATGTGACGTCGCCAAGCGATCCGCTGTTTCCCTTCATCCCGATGTTTCGAAGTGACTATGACTTCAACACGGGCACTTCTCTGGACAATCCGCGGCAGCAGTTCAACGAAATTACTTCGTACCTGGATGCGTCGATGGTCTATGGTTCGGATGAGCACCGAGCTGATGTGTTGCGTGAACACAAAGGCGGGCGAATGAAGATGGGACCAGACAATCTCATGATGCGGAACGAACCGCGACTGGAGAACGACAATCCAGGCAACGAACCGCATCCTTCAATGTTCCTGGCGGGCGACCGCAGGGCCAACGAACAACATGGACTAATCGCCATGCACACTCTGTTTGTCCGTGAACACAATCGAATTGCCGCCGAGATTGCGGCAGCGAATCCTGATTTTGACGACGAAGAGCTTTATCAGCGGACCCGCAAAGTTGTGGGCGGCATTGTGCAACACATTACCTATGACGAGTATCTTCCGGCCCTGACAGGTTCAAGTCCGATGCTGGCGGATGCCAGTTACGACGCCAACGCAACCGCCGCGATCGGCAATGAGTTTGCCACGGCTATTTTCCGACTGGGGCACACGCAAGTCTCACCCAGCCTGGCCCGTATCGACAACGAGGGCAACGTCGCTCCTGGCGGCCCGACCACGCTTTCGGATGCCTTCTTCACTCCCTCCATGATCAACTCGCAGGAGATCGACTACCTGATGAAAGGGATGGCGAGCCAGGTACAACAGTCGACCGACCTGAAGATCGTCGACGAACTGCGTAACCAACTGTTTGGCAACCCGGACGTGCCGTCCGGTGGTTTGGATTTACTGGCAATCAACATCAACCGAGGCCGCGATCACGGTTTGCCGTCACTCGTGGAAATGCAAGCGGCCGCCGACTTGCCAGTGGCTGGTTCATTTGCCGATATCACATCCGACCCTGAAATTCAGGCGAAGCTGATCGACGTTTACGGCGACGTTGAAGACGTCGATTTGTGGATTGGCCTGATGGCGGAAGATCATCTTCCCGGTTCCACTTTGGGACCAACCGCTCAGGCTTTGCTGCTGAGCGAATTCGAACGCCGAATGGAAGGCGACCGGTTCTTCTATCTCTGGGACGATGACCTGACGCCACTGGAAATTGAGTGGATCACTTCGTCAAGTTTGGCCAACGTGATCATGACCAACTCGGGTGTGACCGGATTGCAGGACAATGTTTTCTTCGTGCCGGAACCAGCCTCGATGGCAATGGTACTGATCGGCCTGTTCGTGCTTGCCAGCAGTTCTCGCAGCGCATTGCGCCGCTGAAGGGGCTGATGAACCTGGTTCACGGGTTACTTTGGAACGTAAGGTACGACCGGTTGCCGGAGGCTGGGTGAGCACGCTCCTGGACGGTCCAGCGGCAGGATATAGTGCAATTCGCACGGCTTCTCATAAATTTTCTGCAGCGGCACCGTGGCCACGTCCGCGAAGAACTTGAAGCTTGAGACCAATGGTTGCAAGCAGCCGCAGGATTGGCCGTACCGTTCCAGCGGCATGTCCTCGAAGTAAAGTGTCCGGTGTGCGAGCACGCGCGGAGCCCAGACGAAAGTCATTTGCTGATCCAAACCTGAATGGGGATCCCGAGGCGGAATCGCGATCGTTGTTGAGGCCGCTCTTCCCGATCTGGGTACCGGCTTGAAGATGTCGTCCCAATCGAGATCCTGGATCGTAGATCTCGCCACGCTGACCGCCGTTGATGAAACCCGCTCCGAACTATCTTCAGTCGGCGCTTCGAGCTCCTCTTCGGCTTCTCCGGTTGAGGCATCGCTGCTTCCGTCGGACGCAACGTGTTCGGCACGCAGGCTGAAGTCTGGCAAGGCCTCGGGAGCCGGCCGCTCAACACGCCGCTGATTCATCTGTGGACCGTCGTCGAATCTTACATCCAGCACCATATCCTGTTCGCGTTGGGCAACGGTAGGCAAGTCATCCCACTGCAGGGCAGCCTCCTGCGACCATGCTGGCGATGCCAGCAAAAACAGGAGTCCCATCCAGATGCCGCCAGTCGACTTGGTCATTTGTTGATCCTCACAAGCATGACAACCTGTTTCATCGATCGGCCCCGCTCGGCGCCAAGTGAAGCAGAAACGTCATGGATTCAGCCATCGGTCCGGGACGCCGCTGCCAGGTAGCCGGCCGCAACGATCAGGCAGACTTTGCGGGTCAGGCAATCCCTACTGTTTACCCCGCCAATGCCGGTTGTCCGAGTTGGTCTGATTTTTCCGGCGGGAACAAGTCGATGCGGAAGTTGAGCGTTTCTGGACTCAGCGCGCTCAGTCTCGACACATCGACGGCCAGATGTCAAACCGATCCTACATCCAGATTGCATTGTCTACCGCCCTGCTCATGGCAGGTTGCGTTTGCTGCAAGGATCCCTTGCCGAACCCGTGCGAGACATGCATTGAACCGGGGTGCGATCCGTGCATCAGCATGGTGGCTCAGATCGAATACCCGGACGTCGAACGGTGCGAGGTGGCGGAAACACTTGCATCGGGGCCGCCGCGCCAGATGTCGGATGGAGTCCCCACCGAATTCTGGGACCTGACATTGGACGAAGCGATCCGCACGGCGCTTTCCAATAGCCGCATTCTCAAGGACCTTGGTGGACGCGTGCTGGCATCGCCCCAATCTGTCCAGAGCATATACGATCCGTCGATCCGGATGAGCCAGCCTCGTGTCGGTGAAGAAGCTGCTCTGGCGGCGTTTGATGCCCAATACCAGAGCTCCTTCATTGGGACCGATGCAAACCAGGCATTTAACAACATTACGTTGGGCGGCGGCGGTACCATTGTCGACAGCGACGGTTTCAGTTGGACCCAACAACTGTCCAAGACGGCCGCGACAGGGACCCAGTTCAGCGTGGCTCGCCAACTGCGATACGAGAATAGCGACGCACCGTTCAACCTGTTTCCCAGCACTTACCTGGGAACGCTCCAGGCGACGATCCGTCAGCCGCTGCTGCAAGGTGGTGGCATTGCATTCAATCGAATTGCCGGCCCCACCTCTCAAGTTGACCTGGGTATCACTCGTGGAGTTGTGCTCGCCCGAATCGACGGTGATATCAGCATCGCTCAATTCGAACGCGGCGTGCGGGACTTTGTTCGGGACGTCGAAACAGCCTACTGGCAACTTTATTTCAACTATCGTTCGCTGGACGCTCTACGCGTTGGCCGAGACAGCACGCTGACGACCTGGAAAAATGTTCGGGCGCGTTATGACTCCGATCTTCGTGGCGGCGAGGCCGACCAGGAAGCGCAGGCCCGCGAGCAGCTCTATTTGTTTGAAGAACGCTTACTGATTGGACTTAATGGTTCGTTGAGGGGTTCGGCCGGTCTGTATCAGACGGAACGGACGTTGCGACGGATGATGGGACTGCCCGTCAGTGGCGATCGATTGCTGCGGCCTTTGGACGAACCAATCGACACGCCCGTGATTTACGACTGGCACGATTGCCTGGCCGACGCGATGGTCCGCCGAGTTGAATTGCGAGAGCAAATGTGGCGCGTCAAGCAAAGGGAACTGGAGCTGGTTGCGGCCAAAAATTTCCTCCTGCCGCGACTCGACGCGATTGCCAGTTATCGGCTCGACGGCCTCGGAGACAACTTCACGGGGACCGGCGGCAACTTTGACAGCCTGACACAAGAATTGTTCAGTTTTGAGTACTATCAGGCCCAAGCTGGCCTGCAATTCTCGATGCCGCTGGGGTTCCGACGTGAACTGGCCGGCGTCCGACACTCAAAATTGAACCTTTGCCGGGAACGGGCGGTTTTGCAGGATCAGGAGCACCTGATTTCCCACGATCTTGGCGAAGCGTACGTGGCAGTGGAAACTGCCTACCAGAGCATCCAGCTTACGTTTGAACGGCTGAACGCCGCCGAACAGGTGGTGGCAGCCCGTACTGCCCTGTTCGATGCCGGCAAGGTCTCGATTGACCTACTGCTCGAATCGCAGCGGCGATTGGCTGACGCTCAGACCAACTACTTTCAAGCTCGCACCGACCATGCCATTGCGATTCGCAACCTGCATTTCGAAAAAGGCACGCTGTTGCCATTCAATGGAGTGCGACTGCAAGAGGGGCCTTGGCCCAGCCAAGCTTGTGAACAGGCGTGGTACGAACGACGTCGCTGGATGAGCAATCAACATGGAGACAGGGAAACCATACCCTGCCCCGTAAGCCTTGGAGCATTCAGCACGCAAATTGCCGATATTGGCACCAACGACAGCCCAACAGTTGCAGGCCATTCGGATGCGGAACAGATCGCCGTTGAACCTTCGATGGAACTGGATTTCGAAAGGCTCCCGAAATGCGAGTGGGCGGAGCGAGAATTTAAGCTGGCGATTCCCGCTGATAGTGTCGATGATATTCCCCTCGACTTGTCGAAACCCGCTACCGCCGAGCCGTCGGCCTTCGAGTCAAATGAGCCCATCCATGAGCGGGCACCTGAAGAGACAGCCTCCATTGAATTAACTCGATGGGACGATCGAGAGATTCCCCCGCTTACCGCGACGCCGGGACCAGGACAAGACGACCCAGCAAATCCTGGCCCGGCCGAATTCAAACCGGCGATCAAAGCTGAAGCCTACTTGGCACATGAAGTCGCGCCAAGAAACGATGCAGCGGTCAAGGCCGTGAACTATTTAAGGCAGCTGATGGACGAGCGTGACTGGGACGAGGTCCGTGTCGCAACCCCCTAGCTTCCCTCTCCTTGGGATGGCTAACATCGAGCAACGTTTCGCCGGCCTCGGTATTTCTTAGCACGACGAATCCCGCCGCTGGCAGCCGCAGCCGATCACTCGTGGCCTATTCTCAACTCGCCCCGCATCCCGGGCCGCAACAACAAGTCCGGGTTCTCAATTTCGGCCCAAACAACCATCAGCCCGTTGTCAGGATCGATCTCGGGGCTGACAAACGAAACTTTGCCGGTGAACGTTCGTTCTTCCCCTGCGGGCAACTTTGCGGTAATCGAAGCGGGCTGGCCTTGCAGCGACAGATCGTACTGCAACCCGTCGACCAGCGCTTCAACGCGCAGCGGATCCAACTGAATGACTCGCGCGACCGGTTCGCCGACGCTGACCCACTCGCCAGCGTGTTTGAAAATTTCCACAACAACACCATCGAATGGCACCTTGATTTTCATGTCGTCCATACGGACCGCGCTGATTTCGGCACGCGATTGTTCGAGTTCTGCCCGCAGCACGGCCACCTCCAAATCGCGTTTTGCCTGTTCTTCGGCCAATTCAGCACGCTCTGCTTGCAAGCGCAGCTGGTCCAGTTCACTCTTGGAAACGCTTTTCTCGGACAGCTCAACCGCGAGCTTCGCGCGACTTAATTCAGCCTCCGCAACTGCCTTGGATTTTTCCGCGAACCTGGCATCGACGTCATTCTCACTGGCCAGCAACGCGATTTCGGCCTCCTGTGCTGCCGCTTTTGCTTCGCGGCGAATTTTTGCATCGTTCAGCGAAATGATGGGCGTGCCCCGGACGATCGCTTCGCCTTCCGTAAAGTGCACTTTCTCGACGATCCCCGGCTCGCTGGCCGCCAACTCGACCTCCGACGTCAGCACCATCAAAGCATCCGGATCAGTGATCTGCTCTGCTGCCACCTGGCCGCACAACAAACCCAGGGCGACAGCTGCAAACACCATTGGACGAACGGCTCTCATGGTCTTCCAGTCCGGCTGGACTGCCTCACGATAATTTGAAATCAAAACACATTCTTAGCTGGCGACGAATTATCACACTCTTCAACGGAACAGGAAGGTTGATCTGACAAAACGTTCCACACGGCCAGCCAGGGTTTCTTGGCCCACTTCGATTTTGGCTTGGCCACGAAAACCGGGCAGGAGCGTGTCAGGGATATCGTGCAATGGCACCCGCGCCTCGTACGTAACAAACATCGGTTTTTCGCCGCCGCCCGCCACCTGTTCGGTTGCCAGCCCACCACCGGCGGCCGCTGTCAATTCACGCGGTGGCACGCGCAAGTCCAGTTTTGCCACCTCGCGGATTTCGCCAGTAAAAGTTTTGCTCGGCAGTTCGTCCAACACAATTGTGACCGGCTGACCGGGCGCGACAAGTTCGACATCATCCTGTTTGATCATCAAAGTAGCCACCAGTTTATCCGGATCACCAACCATGCAGAGCAACGTCCCGGTGGTCATCAGGGCGCCTTCGTTTTCCTTCATGAGAGGCGTCCCATGCCATGTGGGAAGGGGCGATTCAGCATCGACGGAGATCTGTTCTGTCGTTTGCGGTGGCGGGATCAGAATACCGGCTTGGTCCGCCTTTAATTCCAAACGCTGGATATCTTCTTCCAGCTGGGCCAGCTGCTCGCGTGAATCGGCCAACGCCGTTTCGGCTCCTTTAAGCAACATCCCGGCTTGAGAATCTTTCGACACGAGTCGCCGGAGGTTCTTCAAATGGATGTCGTTCTGAGCCACATCCCCTTCAATTTCAGCGTATCGCAACTCCAATTCCGGATTGCGCAGTTTGGCGATCAACTGACCGGCCTCGACCATGTCACCGGGCTCGGCGTATGTTTCCATCAGCGTGCCGCCGACCGAAGCATAGATCCGCTGCGGCATGTCAGGCCGCACAACCAGGGTCGACCAAACACGGTGGGGAAGCGGCATCCAGCAAATCGCCGCCAGCAGCAACCCACACACGATGCACGACACAGCAAATCGTCGAGGCTTCACTTCTTGAATTCTCCCGGGTACAGCAAAGAACTTGATCAGCTTCCAGAGCGGCATCAACACCAACCCGGTCACTGACATGGCAATGATGGTATGGCCAATGATCTGCAGACCGTACGGTTCAAACATTTTATAGACGAACCAGACGATGGCGCCCAAAATGAACCAGCGGTACAGGAACGAAGCAACGCTATATAGCACGAACCAGAACTGACCTCTTTGGGGCAGTCGCCGAGCGCTCACCGGCTGCATACCGAGGCACTTGACCCGCAACATGTTCAGCATTCCGAGCCGGGCTTTTTGTGCCAGGTTAGGTATTTCCAGAATGTCAGCCAGGATGTAATAGCCGTCGTAGCGTAAGAGCGGGTTCATGTTGAAGATCACGGTACTTACCGAAGACACGAACATCACATTCAGGCAAATGTAGTTAAAGGTTCCCGGTCTCGAATACCACCAGAGGAACGTGGCGATCGATGCGAATAGCACCTCGACGTACATTCCGGCCGCACCGATGAAAGCCCGATGCCACTTGTTGGGCACCAACCAGGAATCGGAGGTGTCACAATAGAGCGCCGGTGTGAACACCAGCAGAAGCATGCCGATCTCATGGCACTCGCCGCCGAAATGCTTGCAAGAGAGTCCGTGGCCGAATTCATGTCCCACTTTGGTGACCGCCATGACGGCGGCCATCAGGGCGAAATTCTGCAGATTGAAAAATTGGTAGAAGCTCGGAAGCCGCTGCTGGAATTCGGTGTAATTGGAAAGGATCAAGCTGCCCGCCGAGACCGCCAGAAACAGCCAGGCGATCATGAACCAAGGTTGAAAGATGAAGCCAATTTTGGGGTGAAGCCAACTCAGGATTGGCTCCGGGTCGAACCCGGGCAATCGAATCGCCAGTACATTGCTCAACGTCCCCATCAACTTGCGGCGATCTTTTTCACGCTTGCGATGCAACAGCTGACGGGCCTGACCCGGATTGTCAGCAACCACCAGTCCAGTGCGGTGAAACGTTGACAACAGATTCTGCAGGTCGGACAGCCGCACTAACTTCGTCGGGTATTTTTCCTGCAACGCCGTTTTCACATCACGCAAAGTGGATGATCCGTCCAGCATTTCCAGCACTGTAATCTCAGCTTCGCGGAGCCGATGATACTCGAGCGAAACCGGGTCCTTGATGATCCAGGACAACTCCTGCTGGAACACCGAGTTCGAGATCGTCAGGTCGGGACGTTTGCGCAGCTTGATCGGCCGATCCTGCACCGCCGTTAATGTGCCTGCACCGATCGACATGCATCGCCCGTTCGGCTCGTTGGAAAAACAAGCTCGTTAAGTGAAACGAAAAAGAACCCGGGACTGTATGAATTCGATGACACCGTGCAACCAGACGTAACCGATACTCCGCTGACCACAATCGACTTTTGCCTGCACCTCGGTCCCGGCCCGGCCCCAGTTCACCTCACTGTTATCAATTTCGGCGATGACCAGGAGATGTTGCCCCTCGGTGGGATCGACCTGGGTTGCATTGGCCGCCTCGATCACTCGTCCTCGATACCGAGTTCCGGGATCGGAAGCGAGGATGAACGTGACCTCGAGCGACTCGTCCGATTTCGACATGGCCCGAAGCAGGTGAGAGATGCTGCGGTCTGGCAAGCTTAGTTCCAATCGCCAAGCGCCATCCAACTGGGCGATTCTCATCAGCGACTGGCCATTCATTACTGGCCGATCCATCAAACGATCTTCAAGGTTCCAGGTGATCACCTCGCCATCGATTGGGCTGAGGATTTGCAGTTCGCTCTTGCGAGCCATCTGAATGTCCAACTGTTGCTGCAGGCTTTGCAGGAGTTTTTCCAGCTCGGCCGCCTCGGCCGCTGCGGTACGTCCCCCCGTCGAGGTCTCGCGATTCCTTAACCGTTGCTCGGTCTTCAACGCCGCCATCCTCGCCTGAGATCGCCGCATTTCGCTGTGCAAACGTTCAATTGCCAGGTCGACTTCCGAGTTGCGCAATTCCGCGAGCGGATCGCCCTGCTTGACTTTCGAACCGTGGTCAACATTCAACGTTTTGATCGTACCATCGATTGTCGCAAACACATTGCGCCGCACGGTCGGCTGAAGTTTTCCTTCGCTGGCAATACGGAATGGAATTTGAGCGAAGGCGAGAACCAGCCCCAGCATGACAAGTGCTGTCAGGATCGAGTACGTCAGGCGGCGTCGGCTGCCTTCGAACCAGCGACGCTGTTCGCCCAGGAATCGCCAAACCGGCAGTAGAAACACCTCTTCGTGGGAGACGGCATTCCGGAGCGAGATCGCCGCCTCTTCAGCGATACGAACGGCCTCAGACCGAAACGCCTCGCCTCGATTGACGGCGTCAGTAAAATCCTCGGCCACCAGCGCGCCATACGTGCGGCCCGGTTTCGGCAATGCCTCTTCCGCCTCCTGATCGTGCTCTGCCTCGATCACGTAAAGCGGCAAGATGGCCAACCGGCGGCACATCGATGTCTCGATGTATTGCTCCAGTTCGTGTTCAATCTCCGGGGCCAGCTGGTCGATGTCGGCCGGATACCAGAATGGCTGACCGGTTTTTAGCACTCGCCCCGTCAGTCGTTCGAGAAACCGGATCACGTTGGCTCGACGATTCACCGTCTCCTGCCCGCTAACCGCTTTGGCAATGAAGCGTTCGCCCTTGGCCAGCAACATCGTCGCCCGATCACAACCGAGCGACTGGCGGCTCTCGTTGGCCAGGGCGTAACTGGTTTCTGTGACGCTCAAAGAACTGAACACACTGGAAGGCAAGCCCGCACGGGAACCGGTTTGCGCCATGTTGCCCAGATGGTAATTGCTGGCAATTTCGCAAAGGATGCCTGCATCACGCTGAAACTCGATGTACGATTCGTCCGGCATGGCCGGCGGCAGGAATACTTCAATCAACGCGCGAGTCGTTGATTCGGCAACGACGGGAATGATCGCAGTGGGCGGCAACACGTTTTCCACAAAGACCTGGTAGTCCGACTGAACAGGTGGATCGAAGAATTGCGGCGCGCCGGAATCGCGAGCCTGCAACAGCATCGCGGTATGCTCGTCATTCGTGTAAGGCAACTGGATGCCTTGCGATGGATTCGCCGCGCCCACCGCCAATTTACGAAACGCTTCGGGCTCGCAGAGCCAGGCAATCGTTCCGAGCGTACCAGGTGGGACGGGCAATTCTCGCAGGAATCGCTGATAAAACTCGACAGCCGCTCCGCCTTGATGAGCCAGCACGGCGACGCGTGACGCGGCGGCGTTGATCCTCGAATGATAAATTTCGGACGAAGACATGCGGTGACTCGTAGCGCCATGGGCAACTTGGGCTTGGTGGTAAGTCCAACCGAATGGACCGGACAGGACTTCAGAGTATCACACGAGTTGGCCAATATCATGCCAGAATGACCTGGTGGCGACGAACCACAATCAACGCAGTAACAAACTCCCACAGAAAAAGGGCCGGCAGCGATTGCTGCAGGCCCTCGGGAGCATCCAAGCCATATCTCCTGGCAGGCGTTCGTGCTATCAGTCTTCGAACGCAACGGCACCTTTAGACAACTCTTCGTTTGCGTGGGCGGCCACCGACTTGATGATCTCTTCAAACAATGGCAAACCCATTGCCTCGAGCCGCAACTTGAATTCAGCCGGCCCTTCGTCCGACGTGACGATCACGCGAGTGGCTCCCATCACCTGACACAACCGCTGGATCTCTGCCATTTCGTCTGCATCATTGGCGTCGACTCCATCGAGCAATGCTCCCAGCTTGATCGCTCGCCCCACATGAACGAAGACCGCTTTCGCCGTGTGCTCAGACCGCTGCGAGATCAACTTGGCCAGCTCGTCGTCCTGCTCGATCGAAGGGTGCCTGCCTTCGGCAGTTGCCGCTCCCAATCGCACAGCTCCCTCGGTACCCACGAGCATGGCCGTGTCGTCAAGTCTCAGCACGACCAACTCCGGCGCATTTTCGTCTTCAAATGTGTACTGCTGGGCATCGCGACCATCGATATCGATCTTTCGCATCGTGATGCTTTCATCGGCCAGTTGCGAGGGCCAGGAAAGCAACTGATTCCAGAGCCTTTCCGACTTGTTCGCGTCGTTGGCCGAGATAACGAAACCGAATTCAGGAACTTCGTCCGCACCAGCAACAATCGCTGGCAGGACAAACATGCCGATATCCTTGATGTTGACGAACAACTCGCGACCAACGTCCATTCCGGACAGCTGTTCGTTGCTGGAGGAAGCGCGTGCCATACTGGCCAGTTGCGGGTTGACTCCCAAGGCAGCGACAACCGCCGCACCGGAGGGGATACGTTGCAGCACCTCATCCTTGAGTGGTGATGTCTTGATCAGACCATAGGCCAGTCCCTGGTAGCCTTCGTCAAACCGGCAACGCAACTGGGCGGCGACTCCCGATTCCGTGGCGCGGATCACGGCAGTGACATGTTGGATGCGATCGAGCCCCAAGACGATGCGAGCCACCGCGGATGCATCGTCCAGGTGTGGACCGGGGTGCTTCATCAAGGCACGACCATCGAGGCAGGCGAAGAGCAACGCATCCTCCCGATCGGCTTTTTCTTTCTGGAATCGCGGTTGTTCGGCCAACGAGGGCTTCCCACCTTCCATGCGTTGCAGTGTTTCAATGATTTGCTGGCGACTATCCGATCCAATGATCAACGAACCTTTTTTGACAAACCACACTGCGCCTTCGATGCAAAACGTCTCACAGCCGCCGATCGATTCCTGACGAGGTACGACTTGCACGCCGGTGTCGATCATCCCCCGAACGAGGTCGGAGTCACCCGCGTGAATCACGAGTACACCTTCCGGATGTTCTTCTTTCAGGTCGACTCCGGTAATCGCGATCGCCACGCCGCTGATTTTCTTCAGTTCCGCCAAAAGTGAGGGACTCATTTGGAAATCGGACGAAATTTCCAAACCATCGTCCAGCGGCAAGACGACTCGTTCACTGTCTGTCAGTTCCGCGTGACGTCCCGTCAGCCCCATCACTTTCGCCAGTTTCTCGATTTGCTCACCTGGTTGTGCTAGGGCGACATAAGCGATCGTCTCGGGCGGCATTAGCTGCGCCATGTCGTCCGCCACAACGGCATCCGACATTTTGTCGAGCTGTTCGAGGACGCGTCCACGAACTTCACCGCTCTCTTCGGCGTCGAGTGCCGACCGGTACTCGTCGAGCGCTGCCTGGCGTTGTCCCTGCTGCTGCAAGTAGTAGCCACGCAAGAAGTGTTCTTCGGCATCCTGTGCGGTCGCCGCAAGAGCGGCGATGTGGATGCGCGAGAAACAAGCAAACCGCAGAATAACGCATGGCGAGAGCTCCCAAGTGACGAAGAAAGGCTTGTAATCAGAGACTGGTGTGAGTGGCACGGACCTGTAGCGTGTGCGGCGTTGGTGTGGCGGTCTTCATTGGGCAAAAACCGCTACACTTATGGTTCATGCGCTCTATTCGCCGGGCGTGGTGCGATCTTGCCATGCGTTCAGAAAAATTTCGCTCAAAGCCAGGGAGGTGTCCGGACGGCAGCCCTTCAATTGCCGTGGCAATCTACGCGTTGCGTAGTCGAAGTCTTGCGACTTTGACCACGGCGAAGATGCGGTCCGACTCACGAAGCCAACAGGTCTTCAATGACCGTACCGCCATTGGCGATCTTCATGGGGCGACCACTCTTGCTCTGAAACGTCTTGCTAAGCGGTATGCCCAGTGACTTGCAGATCGTGGCCATCAGATCCTGGGATGAATGCGGAGGTCCGACAACCTCTGTGCCATCATCGTTGGTAGCACCAATCACACGTCCGCCTGCAATCCCAGCTCCGCCAGCCACGACGCTCCAGGATCGGGCCCAGTGATCCCGACCGCCGTTCCCGTTGATGCGTGGCGTGCGGCCGAACTCGCCCATGCAGAGAACGGCCGTATTGGACAACATGCCTCGCGACTCGAGGTCTTCCACCAGCGCACTGAAGGCCCGGTCCAGCTGCGGCAGGCGATTGTCCTTCAACGTGTCGAAAATGTTCTGGTGGTTATCCCAACCACCAAACTGCACTTCAACAAACGGCACTCCTGCTTCGACGAGGCGACGAGCAAGCAAGCAACCGCGACCCACGTTGGAATCACCGTATCGCTCACGCATCTTCTGTTCCTCCAGTTCTACGCGAAAAGCAGCCATCTGATCACTGCTCATTAAATCGAGCGTCTTCTTCAGGACTTCGCTGTGATCAGATGCCGCTCCACCACGGCGCTGTTGGATGAAACCGTTTTCGACCGTTTGCAAGGCGGCAACCCGCTGCGATAGTCTCTGGCGACCAACTCCGACGTCCAGGTTGTCTACGCGACCCTGGAAATTCACGACAAATGGTGAATAGGTCATCCCCAGAAAACCAGGACCTACACTGTTGCCACCGACCGAAACGAAGGGCGGGATTTCCAATTCGGTACGTTGCAATTCGTGAGCCACCACCGCACCGTAGCTGGGATGCTCGACGCTCGGATTGGGGGCGAAGCCGGTATGCATGAAGTAATTGCCGCGTGTATGGTCCGCCTCTCGGGTACTCATCGAACGGACAATTGACAGGTTGTGCATTTGCTTGGAAAGCAGCGGAAGGTGCTCGCTGATTTGCATGTCACCCGAGGTGCTGATCGGCTGGAAAGGCCCACCGGTTGGGCGCCCGGTTTCAAGTCCCACATGTCCATGGTGGACGCCCCACCGCCCAACCAGATCAGAATCGCCGCCTTGCGATCGCGGCTCATTTGCCGGGCTTGGCCTCGGAGCGAATGGGTCAGGGTTAACGCCGGCAACGCCCAGGCAGATGCGCCGGCGAGATGTTTGACAAAATGGCGGCGGTCCATGATCACGTTCTCCGAAGATTGATGGCCTAGTGATTCAGTATGAATTCGTTGCTGTTGGCCAAAGCCCACAGCACGTCTTTCAAGGCTTCCGCCGCAGCGAGAGCTTCGACCATCGAGCTGCCCGTCAGCTCGGAGCGTCGGGCCAACGCGAGTTGCCTGGCAGCTTTCAACTCCTTCGTGCCGGCCTTCCTCGAGAGTGCGGCAAGGAAAAGTCGGTTGATGCATTCGTTAAATGAATCGTCCGAGTTGGCGATGGAAGCCAACAACGTCGGTTCTTGCAGATTGCAGGCATCGTTAATCAACTCGCCGTTAAACATCATCAGCGTTTGCGGGATCGTGCCATTAAACGTCGACGACTCGCCACCTTCGTCGTTGCCAAGTGCGCGAGCAAACTGTCTCAGCCACCGCCGTTTTTTTTGCGTCACCTCTCGCTGATCGGCCATCGAAGGATCGCCTGTTCGCAGCACCGCCATCGATTCGTAGAGTTGCTCTGGCGAAATCTGCCGCAGGAAGAAGTGGCTGAATTTCGGCGGTTCGCCCAACGCCGGATCGTCGGTCGCATTCGACCTGTTGGTGCGACTGGACAAGGCGTAGGGTTTACTGAGTACAATCCAGCGCATCAGCGATTTGAGGTTGAACGAGTCACGTTCGAAAGCCCGGGACAGTTGATCCAGCAACTCGGGATGCGATGGCGGGTTGTGGGGCCCCATATCGTCAACCGGTGAGGTAAATCCGTATCCGAGGAAGTAGCTCCACATCCGGTTCACGATGGCCTCGGCAAGCAGCGGAGTGGCAACGACCATTGCTGCCATTTCGCGACGGCGATTGACCTCGTCCAGGTAACCGCTGCGATTCAAAATCGCTTTGCCGTCAAGAAACTTCGGATAGACGGCTTTCAGGATCCCGTTCCGTTGCTCGTAATAGATTTCTGCCTCTTCCGGAGTTCGTCCTTCACCGCCAAAATCCTGATCAGTTAGTTCCACCGTGCGAATGTCGCGTGTGCCGGACTGGAAACGCCGTAGCACGACGGCCTGACGAAAAAATGAATTGAATTCCCAGAATTGATTCTGTTTCCAATCATTGAAGGGATGATTATGGCACTGAGTGCACTGCACCTGGCGACCGAGGAACAGTTGCGACGATCTGGCCGTCGCCAGCGTCGCTTTCTCGGCCAGCTTCATCGCGAGAAAATTCACCGCGCCATTGAAGTGTTCAGAATCAGGCGTGCTCGTCCCGGTCGCCGTCAACAATTCGAAAACGAGTTCATCGTAGGGAAGATTCTGCGTCAACGCGCCGCGCAAATAGGCCTCCAGGCCTTCACGGCTGGTCAACGTGTTATTTTCGAAGCCTCCGGTACGACCAACCAGCAAATTGGACCAGACGTCACACCAATGCCGGACGTACTCGTGCTGGTATGCAGCTCCGTCAAGCAGTTGATCGACGAGTGCAACACGCTTGGCCTTGTCACGACTGGAAATGAACTGAGCCGCCTCGACGGCTGTTGGAATTCGACCGATAAGGTCCAGGTAAACTCGCCGGACCCATTCACCGTCCGTAGCCGAAGTTGAAGGTTGAATCTCGTACTCCTGCCACAGCGCAACCACACTGCGATCGATCGCCTGCACCATAGAATCTGCGGTCGACGTTGTGGTTTGGGCTGGCAACGACACCGGACTGATCAGCACAGCAAGGAGCAGAAAAGAAAAAATCGTCCGCACCATTTTGGCGGCTCCAGCGAAGGTTGATCCGACAAATAAGATCGTCTCGTGATTTGTAGCGTTTCGACCCAGTGTAGCGAAATGCTACACAAAAGGCGGACTGATCCGAAAATCAGTCCGCCTTATCATTGGTGTCCGAATGTTGCGCTTTTGAGATGCAAGCTACCCACGGTTCCGGGCGTAAGCAGCTTATTCCTAGGTTCTCCGTGCGTTCCTTCGTGCAAAAGTCAACGTCGGCGGCCTCTCTGTAACCGGCCCCAGCAAAGGTGCCTCTTCTCTGTTCCGGCCCAGCCCTTCCTTCTTTCGCAAACACTGTGCCAAAAGAAAGTGATGGGCGATTCTCGCAGTACGGATCAAGCGCCATCGGCAACCGAGGCGCTGACAATGGAGACACCAGGCTGGTTCTTCCCCAGACGACAGTGCACAAGGCAGCGGTTCGCCGCAATCATGTCAGGCGGGAATCTTGAATTGCACCCGGTGCAAGTGCTGATAGAGCGAACAACGCGACATAAGTTCTGCGTGGGTTCCCGCATCCACAACCCGCCCGCCCTCCATGACCATGACCTCGTCGGCGAGAGAGAGTGTTTCCATGCGGTGCGTGATCATGATCGTCGTTCGTTCTCGAGTGAATTCGGCAAGTGCCTTGCGGATCAGGTGTTCGCTGGCCACATCGATCTGGCTTGTTGCTTCGTCGAGCAGTAGCAGCGCGGGGTCGCGGAGTATGGCCCGCGCCAACGCAATCCGCTGCCTCTGTCCGCCGGACAGCAGTTTGCCGCCTTGCCCGACTCGGGTGTCATAGCCATCGACCAGTTCCTTCGTAATGAACTGGTGGGCGTGAGCTTTCGTGGCCGCCTCAACCACCTGCTCGTGCGTCGCGCCGGGGAAGCCATAGCGGATGTTGTTACCGACAGTATCGTCAAAGAGCATTGCCTGCTGCGTGACGATGCCAATTTGGCGGCGTACGTCCTGGCGTCGACATGCGCAGGTCGATGCCGTTCCAGGTAATACTGCCGGAAGTCGGATCGTAAAAACGGGGCACCAGATTCAGCAACGAGCTTTTCCCACATCCGTTGGGTCCTACAATTGCCAGCGTGCGGCCGGTCTCCAGGCGAAACGACAAATCGTGAATGACTTCATGGTCATCGCGATAGGAAAAATGAACGTGATTGAAACTGAGTTCTCGTAACGGAACGCTGATCGCGACGGGCGACTCCGGATCGATCAATGTCGATCGTGAATCAATTCGTCCAAAAACACGTTCCGCCGCCGCCACGCCGCGCTGCAATTCGGTATAGACATCCGACAGCTTCCGGAACGGATCACTGACGCCTGCCAGGAGCGCGAAGAAAGTCATGAGTGAGCCGAAATTCAGCGGTCGGACGCTCATCTGCAGGAATCCAAGATGTGTCTCTTCGTTCAACACCAGGTAGCCGCCGGTCAGGATAGCCACAGCAATCGTAAACATCCCCATCAGTTCAGTGAGTGGTTTGTTAAACGAATTGTAGATCGCAACCTTCATCGACTTCCGCAGATAGCTTTTCGCCGTCAGGTGAAATCGGCGGCGTTCTGCCCGCTCGCTCGTGAATGCCTTCACCAGCTTGATGCCCGTTAACGACTCGTCCAGCACTTCGAACAGGTCGGCCATGCCATTCATCGCCCGGTGACTGGCTCGCTTGACCGACTTGGCCAGTCGATTGATCAGGTAGACTGCGAGCGGCGAAATCAGCAGCGACAGAATCAGCAATCGCCAACAAATGAAGGTCGCACCTACCAGGCAGGCAATGATTTTCAACGGTTCCCGAATGGCACGGCCGAAGACGGTGTTTAGCGCCTTCGCCACCTCCTGCATGTCGTGCGTAAAATTACTTAACAGACGTGACGTGCCTTCCTCACCAAAACGCGCCAGTTCCAGGTTAATCGTCCGGCGGTATAGCTGTTTGCGGATATCGAATGCGGCCAGCTGAGAAACCCGCTGGACCAGAATCACGTTAAGCACCAGAAAGGTAGCCTTGAGCAGCGTGCCGATCAGCAGCGCCAACACGACGATCTTGAGTGTCGGGTATGGCTTCGTCGGCATGTGTTGATGAACCCACGGCTGCAGTTTTCGCGAACCGGGGACAAGCCAGTTACCATTCAGCGAACGCTGCTCGGCATCGAGTCGGCGGCGGTACCCGGCAAGCAACGACCGGGATGATTTGTCCGTTGCTTTTTCCGCTTCCAGTTCAGCAATTTTGGCCGTCAGTTCGGCCGACTTGGCTTCCGCCTGACTCACATTGTCGTCCGCCCACTGCTGCAGCGATCGACCTTTCATCACGATGTCGACGATTGGGTAGATCGTCCCCAGGTTCGCGCCCCAGAACAGGGCCACGGCAAGCGACGAGACAACGATGCCAGCCATCGTCCAGCGGTAGCGCAGAGCAATGCGGAACGCTCGACCTAAGTTTTTCATGTGCCCGTCCCTGGGTTGAAAGCAGCGCCACCGCGCCCATCAGAGGGGGACTTGTAGCAAATGGCAGAAGTACGCGGCAAGAGATTGGGGTGCGTCAGCGGCGCCGATTTACGATCATTCGCCAGATAAACCGTGTGAGACTGATTCCAACCAGCGCAATCACGGGGGCGGTCAAGGTGAACATGACGAACTTCGATCGTGGCAGGTTGTCGGCACGCAGCGCCTTCAGCATCTGGTTACCGGCCGCAGCCATCAGGCAACAGACGGTTGTGACCAGCATTAACGACCAGATGCTCAGGTGAGATGGGGAGGATTTGGTTGCTGGCAGCAACAAGTCATCCTGCCGGGACTCATCCGGCGGTCGTTGTTCAATTTGCCTATTCAATCCAGCCTCCTCCCAGGACCCGATCGCCCGCGTAGCAGACGACCGCCTGGCCCGGCGCCACGCCAAAGCAGGGATCGTCAAACTCGAGCGAAAATTTTGTTCCCCTGGGTTTCAAGACCGCTGGGCTGGCAGGACTGTTGTATCGAATCTGGGCCAGGCAACGTTCAGGCAGCCCCGCAGGATCCACCAGCCAATTGGCCCGCTGAGCCGAAAGCGACCGGCGTGCCAGCGACTCTCTTTCTCCGATCACGACCTGGTTCGTATCAGGCCGAATCTCGACGACAAACTGCGGTTCGCCCAGCGCGACTCCCAGCCCCTTTCGTTGGCCGATCGTAAAATTCTCGATGCCCGCGTGCTGTCCTACGATGTGTCCCGAAGTAGACACAATATCACCACTCCTGTCGGTGCTGTTTCGCCGCGCGACCAATCCGGCATGTTCGCCGGGACTGACGAAACAGATTTCCTGGCTGTCTTTCTTGTCAGCCACGCGCAAACCGGCCTCACTCGCCAAGCGCCGGATGTCCGACTTCTGGAAACTCCCGACCGGCAGCAGCATTCGCTTCAGGTATTTGCGCTCGACACCGAACAGCACGTACGACTGATCTTTCGATTCGTCGGCACCGCGGCACAACGCCGGCCCACCGTCTGCTTCAGGCTGAAGCTGAGCGTAATGTCCGGTTGCAACAAACTCGGCACCGATGCTATCGGCGTAATGAAACAGTTTGCCAAACTTGATCCAGTTGTTGCACATCACGCAAGGATTGGGCGTGCGGCCGGAACTGTATTCGTCAACAAAGTAATCCACGATGCGCTCAAAGTCCTGACTGAGGTCCAACGCATAGAAATCGATTCCCAGCCGCTGCGAGACCAGGCGTGCGTCTTCAGCGTCGGATGCGGTGCAGCAACCTTGCTTGTGGGACTTTCCCGTGATGATTGGCAACAGGCTGTCGGCATCGCAGGTCGCGGTTTGTGCAGCGCCGTGGCGCATGAATACTCCGACAACCTCATGGCCGTCATCAAGCAACAACTGAGCCGCGGCACTACTGTCCACTCCACCCGACATGGCCAATACAACTAGAGACACTGAGATTCCCGGGTGCTGAATCGATGGAACGAAGATGAGAACTGCCGCGAGTCTACAGTATACGCCCGACAGGTTCGTGGCTGCTCAGGGGCGAAAGAACCATCCAACAGAATCACCACCGAAAGGCTGCGAACCGGCTGCCCCGAACTGACGACTGCCCTCATCGGTCACTGGCCGCATTTGACAGAACCTGCTCGCGGCGGAAATGACATCAACGCCGGGACGTGAGACAGAACCACATAGTGGGCATGACACGGGACTGCCACTGATTGAAACGGTGGTCGCGATTAGTTCGCTCCAATGAGAATTCGAGGAGTCCTGCCCTTGGCTCTTTCAATTATTTTTCATTGAAATTAACTCATATCCCCGCAAAATCAGCAGACAGCCTCGCCTGCTCGCGTTGACAAGCTAGATTAACAGACCTTGGTGCAGGGCAATTGCCAGGCATTCTGGGGAGCATCTTAAGACCACGGAAAACAGTGAATTTTTAGCGGTTTGGCAAAACAGCATATTGCGACCATACAAATAAGAGCTACGATGACGTATCTGGGATAAATTTACGCTCTCAGTCGGTTTTTCCGGCTGATCAATTCTTGTCAATTTATCCCGTTTTGAACCCTTCCAAGTCGGAATGCCAGCGTCGACAATCAAGTTTCGTGTCGCGACCAGAGTTCTTCCAGGATGGGTTCGTCGAATCGATCTGGTTGTGATTCCACAACCGAGTGGTTTCCAACACGTTTTTTTATTGATCATTGCGTTAAGCACTGGTGTCAAAATCGGCTTGCGACCCTGAATGTGAAAGGAGGGCAACATATGCTCAAACACCTTGGAAAATTGGTGGCTGTTGCGTGTGTACTTATTTGGAGTGCATATGCATCGGCCCAATGCGGATGTCCATCCGCTGACTGCGGCAGTGGCTGCGGTTCTGTTGTCTACGGCGATGGCTGTGGCGGCGGAGGATACGGCGGCGGGCTGCTTCGCGGACGACGCTTCTTTGGCGGCGGCTACGTGAGCGGCGGTCAGGTTATGAGCGGTGGCAACGTCATCGTCGAAGGAGCCACCGAAGCTTTCGGTGCTACAGCTTCCGGCGGTTGCGGCGTCTGTTACCGCAGCGAACCCTATACGGAAACGCAGTACCGCACGGTAACGCGTTATCGTGCGGAACAGCGTACACGTACGTACACTGTGAACAAGCGAGTACCTCGAGTTGAAACCCGGACCCAGGAATACACGGTCATGGTTCCAGTTCAGAAGACTCGTGAAGAGACCTATACCGTCATGGTTCCGGAATCGCGTACGCGTACCGAATCCTACACGGTCATGAACTGCGAAACGCGCCAGCGTGAAGAATCGTACTCCGTCATGGTGCCTGAAACCAAGACGCGTACTGAAGACTACACGGTCATGGTTCCGGTTCAGAAGACTCGTGAAGAGCAATACACGACCATGCGTTCAGAGCAACGCACGCGTGAAGAGCAATACACGGTCATGAAGTGCGAAACGCGTCAGCGTGAAGAATCGTACACGGTCATGAAGTGCGAAACGCGTCAGCGTGAGCAACAGTACACCGAAATGTCGACCGAACAGCGAACTCGTACCGAAGATTACATGGTACAAGTACCTGAGACGAAGACTCGTACGGTCAGTTACACAGTCATGGTTCCCGAGCAACGAACCCGCACGGAATCCTACCAGGTTCAAGTACCAGAAACGAAGACTCGTACGCGCACGTACACCGTCATGGTTCCTGAGCAGCGAACCCGCACGGAATCCTACCAGGTTCAAGTACCTCAGACGACGACTCGGACCGTTAACTATACCGTTAACGTTCCCGAGCAGCGAACCCGGACGGAATCGTACTGCGTCAATGTTCCCGTGCAGACGGAGCAAACGTATACGGTGAGCGTTCCTGTTCAGTCGGAACAGGCCTATACGGTCTGTGTTCCCTACACCGAGCAGGTTGCACAAACCTATACGGTTAATGTTCCACAGCGTGTAAATCGCACCGGTACTCGCATGGTCACCCAGCAAGTTCCGGTTACCCGTTATCGTACCGTGTGTCAGCAGTCTGGTTCGTACCAGTATGTTGGTAGCGGCAGCGCCGGCGTGTTGGCTGGCGGTTGCGGGGGCGGCGGTTGCGGCACGGTTGCTTCATCTTGTGGCAACTGTTGTGGTTGCGCAAGCAATTGTGGCGGCTGTGGTGGTTGCGGCGGCGGTGTTGCCGTTGCCGGCGGCATTGGCGGTGGAGCTGGTTGTGGCGTTCAACGCGTTTATGTTCCGTCGACACGACAGGTTTCGGTTCCTTACACGACGTATACGACACGCTCTGTTCCACAGACGTACACGTATTGCACGACGGTAATGACACCGCAAACTCGCACCCGGATGGTTTCACAGACGCGTACGCGTCAAGAAACCCGCAAGCGAATGGTTACGTCATATCAACAGCAGCAGCGAACTCGCATGGTCACGAGCTACCAGCGTCAGCAGAAGACACGCGAAGTGCCTTACACTGTCATGCGTTGTGAAACTCGTAGCCGCGAAGTTCAGCAAACGTCGATGCGTTGTGAAACTCGTACCCGTGAGGTTCCTTGCACCGTCATGGTCCCGCAGACCAAGACGGCTGAAGAGCAGTACACGGTCATGCGTTGCGAAACTCGCACCCGTGAGGTTCCTTACACCGTCATGGTCCCAGAAGCCAAGGAGCGTACGGAACAATTCACGGTCATGCGTTGTGAAACTCGTAGCCGCGAAGTGCCGTATACGGTCCAGGTTCCTTGTACCAAGACCCGTATGGTCAGCTACCAGGTTCAAGTTCCCGAGAAGATGACTCGTATGGTTCCGTACACCGTTCAGGTTCCTGAAACCATGACGCGTACGGTCAACTACATGGTTCAAGTTCCCGAAACGCAGACTCGCACGGTTAACTACACCGTTCAGCAAGCTGAAACGCGCAGCCGCACCGTAAATTACACGGTTCAGACTCCGCAGACGCGAACTCGAATGGTCAGCTATCAGGTTCAAGTTCCCGAAACGAAGACTCGTGAAGTTCCCTTCACAGTCTGCGTTCCGCAGACGCGAACTCGTACGGTTAACTACACGGCAAACGAGCCGCAGACGCGAACTCGTACGTACAACGTAACCTCGTATGACATGGTTCCGGAAACCATGACGCAGAATTACTGCGTCCGGGTTCCTTACACGGAACAGGTGCCCTGCACGGTTACCAAGTATCGAGCGGTTCCGGTCCAGAGCAATTGCTGTGGCAACATGGATGGCGGAGCTGCTTACGGTGGTGAAGTTATCAACGAAGGAGCCGTCATGGGCGGAGAAGTAATCATCAACAGCGGTGGCGACTGCGGTTGCAACTAGTTCTTGATTTCTCTTAAAGCTCGTATTCATTACACGGGCCGGACTGATCAGTCAGTCCGGCCCGTTTTTCGTGAACTTCCTGCGAAGCACAACTTTCGCTGCACCCCTCATTCCTCCACGCCGATTCGTATACACTTCGGCTGTCCGGTCGTTTACACCTTCTTCGAACGAACCCTGACCCCATCAACAACGGAGCCGATTATGGATCGTGAATGGCAAGATCGTGCCGCGGGAATTCAACAGCGACTGGTTCAGCTGAAAGACAGTCTTTGACTTCGCTACGCAGCAAGAAGAACTGACCAGGATCGAGCAATCGATGGCAGCTGCCGATTTCTGGGACAACCAGGAACAAGCGCAGCAAATTGTGCATCGCCGCAAGGCAATCATCGGCATTGTCGAACCGCTGGCCCAGCTCGCCTCGGGAATCGAAGACTTTGAAGCGATGCTCGAGATGGCCGCCGAGGATGAGACGTTTGCAGGCGAACTGCCCACCGAGTTTTCTCGCCTTGACGAGCTTGTCGAATCGCTGGAACTGAAGACGCTGCTCAGCGGCCCCCATGATTCATGTGGAGCGATCCTGGCGATTAATGCGAGAGACGGCGGAACCGACGCCAACGATTGGGCGGAGATGCTCCTGCGGATGTACTCGGCCTGGGCGCAGAAGAATGACTACAAGGTCGAACTGCTCGACCGCAACGACAACGAAGAGGCCGGCATCAACAGTGCCATCGATCGTCATCCGAGGACCCTACGCCTACGGATATTTCAAGGGCGAGACGGGCATGCATCGTCTGGTACGAATCAGCCCCTTCAACTCCGAAGGCAAGCGGCAAACCAGCTTCGCCGCCGTGGATGTCTCGCCTGAGGTTTCCGAATCGATCGAAATCGAGGTGGAATCAACGACGACGACATTCGCGAAGACATCTACCGTGCGCAGCGGTGCCGGCGGGCAACACGTCAACAAGACCGACAGCGCCGTCCGCCTGACCCATCTACCCACCGGGATCGTCGTCCAATGTCAGAACGAGCGGAGCCAGCACAAGAACCGGGCCACCGCCTGGAAGATGCTGCGGGCCCGGATGGCCCGCGTCGAAGAGGAGAAACGCGAAGCGGAACAGGCGGAAAAGTACAAGGAGCAAGCCCAAGATTGGCTTCGGGTCCCAAATTCGAAACTACTTCCTCCATCCCGATCAACGGATCAAGGATGCTGCGAACTGCCCACTAACGACGGCAACTTCCAGAGCGTGCTTGACGGAAACATTCAGGGCTTCCTCGACGCCTTCCTGCGTTGGCGGGTCAAGTAGGTCAAAGGCAGGGTTTTCAATTGTCGGTCATTTCCCCCATCAGGCTTCGCACCACAGGAACTCATTCGTCGCTGGGAACCGGCTTATCGTGGACGGGCATCGCTTCCAACACGACGTATTCCTGGTCTGGAACGACGATCGGAGAATGCGTCAGGCACTGCTGCTGACACTGTGTGAAGGCGGCAGCAACGAGCCCTGGCCGCCGAGTCCCCCGTTGCAATCGTGCCTGCCTCATGAAGAGGGCCTCCTGGGAATTGGCATGGCAGGCGGGCACTGGTCGATGGCACTGAAACAGACAGCTAAGACGCTGACCTGGGACATTGCCGGTCGCTTCAAGAAGTTGCCGGAATTTCTGGGTTCGACCTACCAGCGATCGATCGATTTGACCGATGCCGACCGGGGGAACAGATGGTTGCTGCCTAAGGGTCAGTTCTGCCAAAACTCGGCTCAGCAAGACCGGCGGTGCCGCTTCGACGCCGAGCTCCCAGATACAGATCGAAGCGGGCCGACTGCAAATTGTACCGACGCTGATCGACACGCCGCCGGCTACGGCACGATGGCTGTTCCAGCTGCAGCTACAACCGGCCAACGGCCACGACGGGCGCACCCGTACGGGATGAGTAGCCTTGCTCCGCCCTCGCGAATCCACGACAATTGACCGCGTGAAGGCGAGTCTCTTATGCGGGTTTGAACCGGGCCCTCAGGATCGACTCAATCATCGCACCACCCAGCGGCCGAAGTTATTTGTCAGCGGAGCAATCAGCAACATGGTCTTCGAACATATCGAGCAACTCAAACGCGAGTACACCGACAAATACGTCATGGTCGACGACAAGTTGCCTGAGCTGAAGCGGTTCGCCGGTTACACCGGCGTGGTGAAAACAGTGAACATGAGCGGCCGCGGCGTGGTCGAATTTGGCAAACTTGAGAATATCGGTTGGTACGATATTGATGTCGATTTCCTGAAAGTCGTCGACAAGCCAGCTCCCGAAACGGATGCCAAGGCGACCCCGGCAGCCAAGGCAACTCCAGCCGCCAAGCCAGCGGCGAAAGAAAAGGCTGTGGCCGGTGCGATGAGCGTCGCCGACATCCTGGCGGCAGCACGCGGAGGATCAGCGGCGCCTGCCGCGAAGCCGGCGGCGGAAAAACCTGCCGCCCAAAAACCTGCGGCCAAGAAAATGTCGGTCGAAGAAATGCTGGCGGCAGCTCGCGCCGAAAAGTCAGCAGCAGCATCCACCGAAGCTGCACCGGCTTCCGAACCGAAAACTGCTGCAGCTGCTCCTGAACCGGTCGTTGAAGCTGAGCCGGATGCGACACCTGCCGATACGGACAATCTGCCCTCAAATCCGGCCGATATCGTTGCGTGGTGCCGACAACGCGACGCTTCATAGCCAAACTTCTAGCTCTGCACCGATCGAATCCTGCGCCTCAAACGACTTCCAGCATACGCTCCAACGCGACCAGCGACCACTTTGCCGTCTCCTCGTCGACGTCGATACGATTGACCGGCGTGCCGCCGCCAGATTCTCGAGACTCCAGCAGAGATGTGCCAGATCGATGCGGTACATCGTGGCGCACATGCAGACGACGGGCGACAGGAAGTGAATTTCCTGCTCCGGGATGCTCTTGCTTGAGCCGGTTCACCAGGTGCAATTCGGTCCCAATGGCCCACTTGGTACCTGGCGGCGAAGCTTCCACCGTGGCAATGATCTTGCCGGTGGAGCCAGAGACGTCTGCCAGGTCGTTCACTTCTTGCGGGCATTCGGGATGCACCAGGATTTTGATGCCCGGGTGCTGCTTGCGAAATTGATGCACGTGCTCCGCTTGGAACATCTGGTGCACGCTGCAATGCCCCTTCCACAAGATGACCTTGACTGTTGCCAACTGCTCTTCCGCGTGCCCGCCCATTCTCGTCAAAGGGATTCCACACGGGCATCTGATCATTGGTGATTCCCATGCGTCAGCGCGGTATTCCGGCCGAGGTGCTGGTCGGGGAAGAACAGCACGCGGCTGGTGCGCTGGAACGCCCATTTCAGAACTTCGGCAGCATTGCTGGAAGTACAAACGATGCCGCCATGCCTTCCGCAAAAAGCTTTCAGGCTGGCAGCCGAGTTGATGTAGGTCACGGGCGTCATGTCTGACGTGTCCATGACCTCGCCCATTTCTTCCCAGGCCGCTTCGACCTGTTCGATAGCCGCCATGTCGGCCATCGAGCAACCTGCCGCCATGTCGGGCAGGATGACCGTCACACGATCACCATTCCTGGCTTCCAGCGCCTCCGGCCGATTGGCCAGGATATCGGCCGTTTCGGCCATGAAATGGACACCGCAGAACACAATGTACTTGCAATCGTTACTCTCCGCCGCCAATTGGCTCAACTTGCAAACTGTCCCCGCGCAGATCGGCAAACTCGATCACCTCATCTTGCTGGTAATGGTGGCCCAAAATCAACAATTCGGACCCCATTTGCTGTTTGATGTTTTTGATGCGTGCGACCAGCGCCTCGTTTTCCAATGATTGGTAAGGGGCCAGCTCGAATTTGGGTTGTGGTTGGATCACCGTAGACATCGATTTATTTCCTTGAGCGTTGCTGGCCGCGATGCATGATCGCCTGCGGCAGAATTATAGGAACTCGACACACCAATTCCAACATGCAAAGCGGCAGGTTACTCGTCACCAAACCCCAACCACTTCTTTTGCACGAGGTCCTGGACGGAAAGGTGGAGTTCTTCTTCCTGCCTGGATAATTGTCGGTTGATTCGGTCAACCATTCTCGCGTTCTGATCAGCCAACTCGTGACGCACGGCTCGCTTCA
The DNA here is from genome assembly GCA_963821085.1 of uncultured Planctomycetales bacterium. Classification (GTDB taxonomy): domain Bacteria; phylum Planctomycetota; class Planctomycetia; order Pirellulales; family Pirellulaceae; genus CAWGCE01. Next base: position 90,488 of record CAWGCE010000001.1, read on the forward strand.
ACCCGTCACCCAGTTCCTGGATGATTGGGCCATCAGCGTTGCTGACGCGATGCAGTTCAAAATCCAACAGGTGAATCTCTGCCGATTCGGCTCGCGGACGAATAATCAACCCTGGCGGAATCTTTGACGTATCCAGCTTTGCTTCGACGATGAGATGCGTCGTTACCTCGACGTCCGCCGTCGCATCGGCGCTGATACTTAGCAATCGCACCCCACGCTGCCACTCCTGCAACCGTCCGTGGACATCAAGTTTTGCAGCGAGCAACAAATCGAACGATGTCTTGCCGAGCGATACTCGCTCGATATTGCTCACTTTGGCCCGAAGGTACTTCTCAGGATCGACGAGCGTGACCCGATGTTTCTTCCATGTCCCATGATTCACCTCTTTCCAGCGTCGCTTGGTCTTGACGTTCAATCCATCCATCCGCAGGTGCACGCCATCCCATACTTTCTTTTGGCCGCCCCACTTCTTCGTCTCTTCGAATTTGGCAGGCAGGATGTCGACAATCAGTCGCTTGAGAAGTGTCCTGGTGCCCTGTGGTGCGTCGTCGACATCGAATTCGGGAATGTCGGTGGCCAACGGATGAAGATCAAGAGGCCGTGCCTCAGCTACATCCCCGTCTCGAGCAACTGTATGTTGCGCAGCGGCACCACACGCCAGGGTCAGGTACAGTGAAACAAACAAGCCAGCTCGCGACATGCGGTGATCCCGGAAACGAATCCAACGGCATCGTACTCGGCGCCTTCGCCGAATACCCACTGCAGTTTATAGTAGGGTCATCGACCAGATTTCAAAGAATGCTTGTTCTCTCCTGTCGGAAGCGCACGCTCGCATTGCGAGCGATGCCAGCAATAACCATGATCGTTTTGATCGACAACTATGACTCGTTCACCTACAACCTTGTGCAACGGATCGGCGAATTGGACGCTAAGTTGGAGATTCGTGTTTTCGCAATGATCAGGTCACGACCGCCCAGATTGAGGATTTGGGTGCCACGCACCTGATCGTCTCCCCCGGCCCGTGCACTCCCTCCGAGGCCGGGATTTCGGTCGAATGCGTAGAGCACTTCGCCGGAAAATTGCCTTTGCTGGGCGTTTGCCTGGGGCACCAATCGATCGGGCAGGCTTTCGGCGTGACCATTGTTCGCGCCAAACGGCTGATGCACGGCAAGACCGACAACATTCAACACGACGGGCAAGGAATCTTCGACGACATCCCCAATCCCATGATCGCCACGCGTTATCACAGCCTGTTGATTGATCCTCCCACGCTGCCGTCGGAGTTTGAAGTCACGGCGTGGAGTCACACGCCTGAGGGCGAACAGGAAATCATGGCCATTCGCCATCGTACGATGCCCCTTGTCGGCGTCCAGTTTCATCCCGAGAGTTTCCTCACTGGTGACGGACCTCGGCTGATACAGAATTTCCTCCGCCTGGGTCCAACCCGATGATCGAAGTCGACGAGGCGCTCGCGCTGGTCCTGGAACGCGCGCGGTCAAATCCGCAAGCCAACGTGGAAGTGACGAAAGCTCACGGGCACGCGCTGTCCAAGCCGATCGAGAATCAGGCCGATACACCCGCCTTCGACAAGGCGTTGATGGACGGCTACGCCGTTCGCGCCTGTGACGTTCCAGCGCCCGCCACCGAGCTTCCCCTCGCCAGGACGATCACCGCGGGAGAGACGATGCCACCACCGCTCGCCGCCGGAACCGCAGTGCTGATCATGACGGGTGCTCCCCTGCCCGCTGGCGCAGATGCTGTTGTCATGCGCGAACTGGTTCACGCCGAGGCCAACAGGGTGGTCGTCCAGCACCCGGTTGTGGCAGAACAAAACCTGATGCGTGCCGGACAGATTCGCCGTGCCGGCGAAACCGTGCTGGAATCAGGGCATCGAATTGGTGCCGCGGAAGTCGGAGTCCTCATCGAAGCCGGGTTCGGCCAAGTACCCGTCGTTGCACTTCCGACGGTTGGAATCCTGCCTACGGGGAACGAACTCGCCGAGCTTGGCAAGCCTCTGCAGCCTGGGCAAATCCGCAACACCAATGGACCGATGCTGCGTTGCATGGCCAGCGAACTGCCGTGCACCGTCGACGATCTGGGAATCGGTCGCGATGATCGAACGCAACTGCACGCATTGGTCGAACAGGGATTGCGGCGAAACGTGCTCGTCCTGAGCGGTGGCGTCTCGGCGGGCGACCTTGATTTGGTGCCACAGGTGCTTGCCGACTGCGGCGTGGAGCAAGTGTTTCACAAAGTGCGGTTGAAACCGGGGAAGCCGATATGGTTTGGCGTTGCGCCTTCCGGAGCTTTGGTCTTCGGCTTGCCGGGAAACCCGGTAAGCAGCTTCGTCTGCTTTCGGCTGTTTGTGGAGCCGGCGATTCAGCGACTGGCAGGATTCAATCGGACCGCAAGCGCCACGCCTACAGCGATGCTGATCACACCATTTACCCAGCGCGGCGACCGGCCAACTTACTTTCCGTCGGTCGTTTCTCGCACCGCGCAAGGTGAGCAGGAATTGCGGGTATTGGACTGGCTAGGATCGTCCGATCTTCATACGTTCACCAAAGCCAATTGCCTGGCCGTGTTCCCTGCGGGAATCACTGACTTCGGCGCGGGCACAGCCATCGGATACAAGCCACTAGATACGACCGACTAGCGCGAATAGCAGTGCTGCACGGTTCCATGATCATGAACTCGATTCCGTCTGACGAGCACGATGCCAGCCGAGGCATTCGAGGATGGGCAACGCTTGGGGTCGCTTCGATCACGGGACTCGTGCTCTTCCTGGCTTTTCCGCCGGTTGGTTGGTCCTGGCTGGGCTGGATCGCTCCTGCCGGCTGGATCTGGTTGATTCGACGAGAACGGCTGCCCGGCGGCAAGCCGTACCGGATGCTATTCATGGCAGGGCTGCTCCATTGGTTGCTGTTGCTCCACTGGGTCCGCTTACCACACTGGTCAGCCTGGTTTGGCTGGGTCGCGTTGGCGGCTTACCTGGCAAGCTACCTGCCTGCCTTTGTATGGCTCGGCCGTGTCGCCACGCGTCGGTGGAATCTGCCGATCGTCATCGCGGCTCCGATCGTATGGACCGGACTCGAACTGATCCGCGGCCGATTTTTAACCGGGTTCTCCATGGGTCTGCTGTCGCATTCCCAGGTCGATTACCTGCCAATGATTCAAATTGCCGACACCTTTGGTGCTTATGGCGTCAGCTTCGTAATGATCTTTGTAGCCACCTGTGTCTCGCAACTGGTGCCGTCCGACAACCGCCAGAGCAAGCCGCTGCTCGCGGCATTCCTGGCAACCGTCATGCTCGCCAGCGTGTTCATATACGGGAAGATACAGCTTGGCGAGTCCTGGACCGACAACCAATCGGACCCGCTTCGCGTGGCATTAATTCAGGGTTCCATGGATACAACGTTTGAAAGTGACAACCGCGCTGCCACGCTGCAGCAATACTTCGATCTGACACGGCAGGCATTGCAGCAGCAGCCAAAGGCCGATCTGATTGTGTGGCCCGAGTCGATGTACCCTCGTCCCTGGGTCGAATGTGTCGAGCCGTTCAACCTTCCGCAGGCCAGTCCGGTAACCGCCACGGAAATCAAGGCCTGGGCAAAAGAGAACGAGCAAGCGCTGCGCGATGTGGCCACGATGGTCGGTCGGCCGCTTTTGATTGGATCGCCCGGGTTGCGTTATGAGGGCAATCGCGTCGACCGCTTCAACTCGGCGCAATGGATCGTCCCCGATCACCCGCGCTGGTCTACAGCAAGATGCACCCGGTCATGTTTGGCGAGTACGTACCGCTGGGGAAGTTGCTGCCGTTTCTCTATCGGCTGACGCCGATGCAAGAGGGGCTGACGCCGGGTGATGCTCCGCTGGCCATAAAATGGGGCCGTGTGACGCTCTGCCCGAACATCTGTTACGAAAATACGGTGCCACATTTGATTCGTCGCCAGGTGCGGCAACTTGCTGCGACGGGCAACTCTCCCGATGCAATCATCACCATCACGAACGACGGATGGTTCTGGGGTTCGAGTCAACTCGACCTGCATTTGGCCTGCGCCATCATGCGGGCGGTCGAACTGCGACTGCCGCTACTGATTGCCGCCAACACGGGATTCTCAGCCTCGGTCAACGCACGTGGCCAGGTAATGGCCAAGGGGCCGCGGCACGCCACAGGCGTCGTCTGGGCAGAACTCCACCCACGAATCGGCCCCGATAGTCGCTACGGTCGCTGGGGCGATCGGGGGGCGATCGGTTGCGCATTATTCTGTGCAGCAGCGGCTCTCGCCGGATTCAAGGCCTAAAACCGCTACAATCGGCATACGTCATTTGGGCCGAACACGACGGCTTGCGAACCATCCTCCGCAGCCCCGTTTCCCGGGAATTTTTGACACGGTTTTTGAGCTCTACGTATACTGGAGGCTACTGCCCGGTATTCGCACCTCGCTTGTCTCGCGATATCTGGGCCAGATACCTTTTCACCGGAACCCGAAAGAGCTTTCGCCATGTCGCTAGTTGGCAGAATCTTGATCTTCCTGATCTTACTGATGAGCCTCGTGTTCATGACCGTCACCATGATGGTTTACGCCACGCATACGAACTGGAAACTCGCCGTTACGGACCCGACAACCGGTTTGAAAGCCCGACTCGAGAAAGCCAAATCCGAAGTCGAGGAGCTCGACAAGCAGCGCGAAGAAGCGTTGAACAATCTGGCCCTGGAGACGCGCCGCGCGTGCCGAAGCGTTGGCTGTCCTGGAAGTACGCAGCCGTGAACTTTCCCAGCAGCTGGTCAAGGCCGAACAGGAACGTCAAACACTCCGAAACGAAAACGCCGAAAAAATCAAACTGCTGGAAACCAACCAGAACGAGATGAAGCGGCTCAAAGATGAAGTTGATGCGATGCGATCCGAGATTCGCGTTGCGCGGCAGGATCGTAACGGACAGCTGACCGAAGCCCGTGAACTGGCCGACAAACTGAATCAAAGCGAAGGTGAACTACGGCGATTGAAGGAACGAAATAACCAGCTGATTGGCGAACTATCCAGCGCCAAACTGATCCTCGATCGCAATGGCATGACTGTGGACACCCCGGTCGACGACATGCCACCCAAGGTTGACGGAGTCGTAACCGCGGTGCGGAACTCAAATCTCGTGGAAGTCTCAATGGGAGCCGATGAAGGAATCCGCCGTGGACACACGCTGGATATTTATCGAGCCACCGGCGCTTACCTGGGCCGCTTGCAGGTAATTGAGACAGGTCCCGACCGTTCGGTGGGTCGCATCGTGCCGGAATTCCTTCAAGGTGTTATCAGAAAGGGTGATCGTGTCGCCTCCCGACTCCTCTAAGTCCAGGTTCTCGGGCGAGAAGCCCAAGTCCGACGTTTACACGATGATGCTCGTCGTCGCCTTGATCGCGGTCACGGTGGCCTGCGTGATGTTGTGGCTAGAAGGCAGCAGCTACGGCGCCTGGCCCTGGTGGAACACACGATTCTAGTGCGAGTCGAGCGGCCTTATTGCGTGTGCAGCGATGGTCTGGCATTCTTCGCTGGGCGAGTTCGAGACACGTTCCGGCTCCACTTTTCGATGCGCAATTGTGCTTCACTACTTATGCTGGACATGTACTGGGACTCCACAATTTGAGTAACGTTGCATGGACCGTCAGCCACTTTCTCTGCTCGGTGACCATCGCCCGACGGCCATTGGCACTGAGCCGGTAATACTTCCGCCTGCGTCCTGACTCGCCAACTTTCCAGCGAGACAGGATCAACTTCTCTTTTTCGAGTCGGTGCAATACCGGGTAGAGCATGCCCTCCGACCACTCCAATTCTCCGGCCGAAATTCTCCGGACGCGCTGGATCATGGCGTAGCCATAGTCCTCCCCCCGGCCAACACGCCCAAAATTACCGGGCGTGTCGAAGCAGCAATCAGCTCTTTGGAAACCATCGACGCGTTCTCCCAAATGGAATATTACCTAACCACACTAGGCATGATGCATAGTGTTGCTAGGTAAATCAAGAGAACGCTGCCGCATCCTGCCGAAGAGCGTCCTTCGGTAGCAGAAAACAGCCTGTTTTCGGTTGATTTGACGGCGTCCCCGGAACGCCCCGTCAGGTTGAGAAACGGGCTCAAAATTGGTACATTGAGGGGCTGATTTGACGCGAAAGTTTGCCCCGCCACGGCGTTCTGAAGATTGCGTCTGCCAACGCAAATTGCCAGCGGCGGAGTAGAGCCAAACGGCTCGAAATAAACATAAATCGGTCGCCTGACGCGACCAGGAAAGGATTGTCTCTTGGCCAAAGATCCCGATCAGGCGCCCAATCCCGGGGATGATGAAGTCAGAAAAGATTTCAATGGCGGCAAGTTGATCGACCTGCCGATTGAGGATGAGCTGAAGGAAAGCTACCTGACCTACGCGATGAGCGTGATCGTCAGTCGGGCCCTGCCGGACGTGCGTGACGGCCTCAAGCCGTCTCAGCGCCGAATCCTGATGGCGATGAACGATCTCAATCTGTCGCCAAGCGGTTCGACGTCAAAGTGCGCGGGCATCGTTGGCGAGACGATGAAGCGCTACCACCCGCACGGTGACGGAGCCATCTATCCCACGCTCGTGCGGATGGCCCAGGAATGGAACACTGCGTCACATGCTGGTCCACAAGCAGGGAAATTTCGGCTCGATCGCCGGCCTGCCACCGGCGGCGATGCGTTATACCGAGGCGCGCATGTCGCCCATCGCCGCGTTGATGCTGGACGACATCAAACTGGACACGGTCGATTTCACTCCCACCTACGACGAAAAAGGCATGGAGCCGGTCGTGTTGCCGAGCAAGTTTCCCAACCTGTTGGTCAACGGTTCGAGTGGAATCGCCGTCGGCATGGCGACGTCGATCCCGCCCCACAATTTGGGCGAGAGTCTGCGGTGCCATGTTCGCGTCATCGAGGAGCCCGACGTTTCGATCGACGAATTGCTGGAGATCATCCAGGGACCCGATTTCCCCACAGGCGGCGTCATCTGCGGGCGAGCCGGCATTCGCCGCGGCTACCACACCGGCCGATCAGCACGGTGGTCGTTCGAGGGCAAGGCCGGATCGAAGAGGTCAACGGTCGGAACCGCATTGTCGTTTCAGAAATCCCCTACATGCAGCAGCGGGACCGGGTCGAGGAAAAAATCGCCGCCCTGGTCAACGATGGCCGCATCGCCGGCATCAGCGGTATCCGCAACGAGAGCGACCTGAAGGAGCCGGTGCGGCTGGTGATCGAACTGAAGCGCGACGCCGATCCGGACGTGGTCCTCAACCAGCTGTACCAATTTTCGCCGCTGCAGGACACGATCTCGATCATTCTGCTGGCGCTGGTCGACGGCAAGCCTCGCGTCATGTCGATCAAGGACATGCTGCTCGAGTTCATCCGGCACCGCACGACGGTCATCCGCCGACGCACGCAGTTCCTGCTCTGCCGGGCCCGCACGCGGAAGCACACGGTCGAAGGGCTGTTGCTGGCGCTGGCCGAATATCGACGAGATCATCAAAATCATTCGCGGGTCAAAAACGCAGCCCGAAGCCAAGCAGGGATTGATGGGGGTCGAGTGCCCGGCGGCCATGATGCAAGCGCGCCCTCGGCGACGAGGGATTTGCCGCTGTTCCAGGAGGAACGCGGCGCGGCCGACACCTACACGGCTGACCGCCGTGCAAGCCGACGCAATCCTGAAAATGACGCTCGGGCAATTGGTCAACCTCGAACAGGAACGACTCGGCAAGCGAGCACACGAAACTGCTCGAGGAGATCACCGAGTACCTGCGCATCTCGTCGGACGAGCGCAACATTCTTCAGATCATCAAGGATGAATGCTGCCGAACTGCGCAAGAAGCACGCCGACCCCCGCCGCACCGAGATCAGCGGCGAAGAACTGGGCGACGATCGACCTGGAAGACCTGATCACCGAAGAGACGATGGTCGTTTCGATCAGCCACAACGGCTACATCAAACGCACCCCTTCAAAGATCTATCGGGCACAGCGCCGCGGCGGGAAAGGACTCAAAGGAGCCAAGACCGAAGACGAAGACCCGATCGAACACCTGTTCGTTGCCAGCACCCACGCCTACCTGCTGTTCTTCACCAACAAGGGCAAGGTCTACTGGCAAAAAGTTTACGGCTTGCCGCAACTGCGCCGCGAAAGCCGCGGCCGCGCGATCGTGAACTTGCTCAATCTGCGCGACGGCGAAAAGATCGCCGACTGTCGTGCGGTTCGCGATTTTGACTTGCCAGGCCACTTCCTGATGATGGCAACCCGCAACGGCCTGGTGAAGAAGACCTCGCTGGATGCCTACAGTCGCCCCAAGAAAGGCGGAATCATCGCCATCAAACTGCGCGAGGACGATGAATGGTGGAGCATCGTCGTCACGAAACCGGACGATGAAGTCGTCCTGTCCACCGCCAAGGGGATGGCGATCCGATTTCGAGGAATCGGACGCGCGGCCGCATGGGCCGCAATACCAGCGGCGTCAAAGGGATCGGCCTGTTCAGATGGTGATCAGGTCGTGGGCATGGTGGTCGCCGATCCTGCGGCGACGCTGCTGACCGTCTGTCAGAATGGCTATGGGAAACGGACTCCATTTGGACCCAACAAATCCGAAGCCGAGTCGGACGATGAAAGTTCATCATCCGCACGCTACCGAACTCAAAACCGGGGCGGCAAAGGGTTGCGTGACATCAAGACGACCGACCGCAACGGACCGGTCGTCGCCATTTGTCGGGTCGATGACGGCGACGAGATCATCATGATGACGTCGCGAGGTAAGCTGCAACGAATTCGCGTCGATGATATCTCCGTGATCGGACGCAACACCCAGGGTGTTCGCATCATGAGCCTGGACGAAGACGATCCGCTCGCGGCCGTGGTTCGAGTTCCCTCTGAAGACACCGGTGACGAGGACGAAGAGATCGATTCGCCAGAATCAGATTCCCCGGAAACCGCCCTGTTGGATGACGACTCGACGGAAGCGGCCTCCGATTCCGACGATTCGGAGGATGACGAGGAGTAGCCGGATATCCGAGGCTGCGGCACAAGTTTCGCATTTTTGAAAGTCGATTCTGGCTTTCGAACGAATTGTCACCTAACTACCATGAGTTGTTGGGTGATCATGTCGTTGATTCGCAGGCAAGACGTTAGACGGTCTTTCGCGAGTTACTGCTCCCCCGTTCCTTGACCAATCAATCGCCGGTTTGGCTATTCGGCACCACCGCTACAGGAAATACTCATGAAAGTTGCCGTCATTGGAACCGGTTACGTCGGCTTGGTGTCCGGAACCTGCTTTGCCGACAGTGGAAACCAGGTTATCTGCATCGACATCGACAAGTCGAAGATCGACGCCTTGAAAAATGGTCACATTCCGATCTATGAGCCGGGGCTCACCGACCTCGTTCGCAGAAACACGGGATTGGGGAGGCTGCAATTCACTACCGACACGGCAACCGGAGTTCGCGAAGCTGATGTCATTTACCTCGCCGTCGGGACGCCGCAAGGTGATGACGGCGCTGCCAACCTGTCTGCTCTGTGGGCAGTCGCCGAATCAATCGCACCGCACATGCGTGAAGACGCGATCGTGGTCACGAAGAGCACCGTTCCCGTAGGTACAAATCGGAAACTCTACAGCAAGCTGAACGAGCTGACGGGTCGCGACGTGGATGTCGCCAGCAATCCCGAATTTCTCAAGGAAGGAGCCGCAATTGATGACTTCAGCAAACCGGACCGAGTCGTCGTCGGGGTTCGGCGGCAGGAAGTTGCCGATGTGCTGCATAAACTCTACCGACCCTTCCTGCGGACCGATAATCCGTTCCTCGTCATGTCGCCAGAAAGTGCCGAGCTGACCAAGTACGTTGCCAACGCGATGCTGGCGACCAAGATCAGCTTCATCAACCAGATGGCAAACGTGTGCGAACATTTCGAGGCAGACATCAACGATGTTCGACGTGGAATCGGACATGATCGAAGGATCGGGTTTTCGTTCCTTTTCCCGGCGCCGGCTACGGCGGCAGCTGCTTCCCAAAGGACGTTCGGGCGATGATTTCGACCTTCGAGGAATGCGGCATTGAGGCACGCATCCTGGACGCCGTCGATTGGGTGAACGAGAAACAAAAACATACCATTCAGCAGAAAATTGAAACGCACTTCGGTGACGTTCGTGGAAAGACGATCGCCATCTGGGGGCTGGCGTTCAAGCCGAAGACCGACGATATCCGCGAAGCGCCGGCGCTCGTTCTGATCGAGCGACTGCTGGAACTGGGCGCCAACATCCGGGTCCATGACCCGGAAGCGATGGCCAACGTGCGTGAAATCTATCAGGACAAAATCGAATACTTCGATATGCCCATGGACGTGCTCGACAACGCAGACGCTCTCGCGATCATGACCGAATGGTCCGATTTCCGGACACCCGATTTTGACGAGATGAAGAAGAGGCTACGCGGGCACGTCATCTTTGATGGCCGCAATCTGTACGGCATCGAAACGATGGAAGAAGCCCAGTTCACCTACTACTCAATCGGGCGACCGCCGGTGCGTGTGGGCCAAGGCTGATTCTCCTGCGGTCAACTTGACGTTTGGCTGGCAATTTTCTTGAACGTCGGCAAGTCGACGAACACACCCTCTTTCAGCAATTGAATGCACAGTTCCTCCCTGGTGGATCCGAATGCCGCCAACAGCGTATCCATCGTGTCTGCGGAACAGTTCCCTCTCATTTCCACGAATTCCAGGTGAGTGCCACCGTCCGACAGCTGGCCATCGACTTGCCATCGAGCCGCGTCGGCACCCTGCCCCCAGATAAACCAGCCGTCCATTTCGAAATGCACACCTTCGATCGCCTGTAATGTGGCAGCTGCCTCATCGAAGGTAACGGGCAAAGGCTCGAATGGGGCACGAACACGGATCGTACTGACTTTCGTTTCGCCGATGATCGCCGAAGCAAACTCGGGGCCCTCAATTGGGGCCCGGTGAACGATACAGTGAAAGTTTAGCATCCGTCTCGGTCCTGCGATTCTGAATCGATCTGTTCAACCAGCCAGTTACGGTACGGTCCGCTAACGCGATCCGCCAGGCAACAGACAATCTGAGGCACATCATAGGGGTGATGTTCTGCGAGAAATGCCTCGATTCGTTCCGCCAGGCTGGCGGCTGATTTCAGAGTTAACCGCCATTCCTGTGTTGTTTCAACTGTTCCCTGCCAACGATAGAGGCTGGTGATCGGTCCAGCGATCTGCACGCAAGCGGCCAGTTTCTCGGCAACAAGCATCTGAGCCAGCCGATCCGCATCCTGGCTCGACTCTACCGTGGTCCAGATGACCATGACCTGATCCATGACTGCAACTCCTGCCGGCTAAGCCGTGTCTTTTATCCCCGGTTCAGCGTAGAACCGGTGGGCAATTTGTGACATGTGGTAGCCCATCCATTCCAGTCGGGTGTAAACCCCGTGGCCCAGGACGCTGCGACCGCTCGATTCGTCCGCCAAGGCGTAATCCACCAGCAGGCAGGTTCCTTCGCTGGGTACTCGCTGACCGCATTTCAGCCGTTCCCAAAGTTTTCGCCGCGGCTGACCACGCTGCAACAGTCGGCCAAGTCGCTGCTCCATGCGCCACATCTTCCATGCGAAAACGCTCAATGGCAAGTTCGTCCCGGCAATGAAGAACTGCTGAATGAAATCACCGCACTCCGAGGTGATGAACTGCTCCAGGCTCAGAGGAAACGGCACGCGATACTCTTCCAAGCCGGTCGTGGGGTGGTGATTTACGAAATGCAGTAATTTTCCATAACCCCGGGTTTCCCAGCCGTAGCGGATTGGAGTTCCCAAAGTGACGAGGTCGAGTCGTTTCGCAAGATCGGCTCGTGATGGCGACGCCAGCTTGGCCCTGACTCGCTTCCATTGCTCAGCGTTGAGGGAGTCGACGGTGTCTATGGGCGGTTGGCTCGCGCGACCCATCGCCCGAAAAAACCGGTCTACCGAATTCTGGTTCGAGCCCAGCAAGTTCGAAATCAGGGCGAAGACGTTTCCGGAGTGGCTGTGACCAAGCAGCAGAACTCGTTGATCGTCCATCAGTTCCAGCTGGATGATCTCATGGATCAGCCGCACCGCCGCTTCAGAGCGGCCGAGGTGGTGATTCTCACTTGACCAGATGAATCGCTGCACCCTCGCAGCTGGTTGTACTCCCTCATTCAAACATGTTGCGAGCACGTTCGCGTAATCTTCGCTGTAGTTTGCCGTGTCGCCCATGAACGCATCAACCAACACTTTTTCCTGCCGACCGAAGTAATCAGCAAATCCGGGCACGATATGGGACAATCCACGCATCACGCCCAGCGCGTCCGTCCCCACCAGTGTCCCGTGCACCAGAAACACCGCTGCGACGTTTGCCGAACGCAAGGCAGACGTTGCTACTCTCATGGTGGCATCAAACTCAGCCGTCCCGGCCGTTTCGGGCGGCGGTGGCTGATCCAGTTCGAATTCGGTCCGCGGCTTATCGGGTGTATACTCTTGATGAGCAAAGCCGTTATCAACAGGCATGGCTGCCTTGCGGTGTGAGTCAATTCAAAGTCGTGTTCAACAACATAATCTAATGTGTGGACGATTCACATTACGAACGCCGACACCGGTGCTGATCAAAGAATTTTATTTATCCGCGGGCCCGAGGTTGACGCCGCGCTATAACGTCGCGCCAACACAGGACGTGGCCGTGATTCGGAATGATCCCCGAAAGCGACGGCAATTATCGCTGGTGCGATGGGGGCTGGTGCCGTCGTGGGCAAAAGAGATCTCCATCGGAAGCCGAATGATCAACGCCCGCAGCGAAACCGTCGCTGAAAAGCCTTCTTTCCGCGCCGCGTTTCAGCGTCGACGGTGCCTGATCCCAGCCGACGGATACTACGAGTGGAGTCACGAAGGCAGCAAGAAGCAGCCGAACCGGATCCGGATGAAAGACGAACGACCCTTCGCCATGGCGGGCCTGTGGGAACGATGGAAGAATCCTGCCGACGGCGTTGCCATCGAAACCTGCACGATCCTAACCATCAATTCCAATGAGCTGACAAGCAAACTGCATGACCGGATGCCTGTGATCCTGAACCAACACGACTTCGACATGTGGCTGGATGTCGAATTCGAGCAACGCGAATTCCTCGAATCGCTGCTGGTGCCCTACCCTTCGGATGAGATGAAATTCGATCGCGTTAACCCCTTCGTCAACAACGCACGCAATGAAGGCCCGCAGTGCATCGAAGTTCAACGCGAGTTGTTCTAAAGCATCGCGGCTTCTGTCAGCCCTGCTAAGCCTGAGCCATCTGGACAAACCAGGCTTCGGACCGTTTGACCATTTCTTCCGGCGAAACGTCTTCGACGTGCGTGGCGATGCCCCACTGGTAGCCGAACGGATCGGCGACTTTTCCGTATCGATCCCCCCACAATTCAGTCTCGACCGGCGCCACCTTGGTGCAGCCGGCAGCGACCGCTTTTGCAAACGACGCATCGGCGTCCTGCACGTAGAGTTGAATCGAAGCAGGCGACCCGCCCAACAACACGGGCGATTTCATCCCCCACTGCGGATTCTCGGCGCTGAGCATAACCGTCGAGTTGCCAATCTTCACCTCACCATGCATCACCGAACCAGCTGGCGCTTCCATGCACAGATCCATCTTGCCGTCGAAGGCTTCCGCGCAAAACTCCATCGCTTTCCTGGCATCTTTGACAACCAGGTAGATATGGCCCGAAGTACAGTTGTCTGGAATTGCATTAACCATGGCCGGCGATCCTTTGATCGACGGGAAACAACTGCGAAACAGCATGACGCAACCTGAACCGGTGCAGATCAACAGAAAGGCCTCGCGATCGCGGCAAGTCGCGTTATCAGCGGAAAACACCGCAACAACTGAACCATCCAATGCGTGAGCTATCCTTTCCTGTGCGATTCCGTTCGCGGTCGGGAAAGAAAAAGAAATGACATGCCTCACAAATGCCCGTTGGTTCGAGCCAGGTGTCATCGCGGTTGCGGCTCGGGCCCTGATGGCCGAAGTTGTCGAATCGTGCAAAGCCTCGTCGAGCCAACGCGAACGATACTCGGAAAGGCAACTGCGCGCACTCAACGACAAGACGATTCTGTTTCTGATTGGTGCGGCAACGTTCATCGCTGCCGTCCTGTATGTCCCGGAATTTCTGCCTGGAGATTGGCTGGCCAAAGACAACAACCTGCATCAGGTCGTGAAGTGGATTCTCATCGTCGTTCCACTGGGATTCTGTTTCACCTCGAAACAAAGGTTACGACGAGCCGTCCGTCGATTACGGACTCACGAGTCGTGCATTGCAAAGCTGTGCCAGGATCACCCAACGTTGCAGGACACGTGGCATTTGCCTGTGCTCGGCGAATCGATCGAGGTTTTGCCTCACCTGCCGACCGGCTGCAAATCCCGGGTTCACTGCAATCTGTTTGGTGAATACCGCAGTCACGCGTTGGCGATGCTGGAAACCGAATACCGGGAGCAAGCAACGATCGACGCTCAGAAACTGTTGGGGCAGTTGCAAGCAGGCATCCTGAAAGACACGGACAGGGAGCAGTTTAGTCGTCACCGGATCGCTGAGACGATTGTTTTCTTCCGACCACTCGCGGCGCTGCCAGACCTGTTCCTTGGCGGCTCATCGGAGCCGCTTTGCGCGTTCCAGCCTCAGTGGGTCAAGAATGCTGGTGGCGTCCTTCGACAGTCGCTTGTCCAAACTCCTTTCGGAAACTCGGTCCATGCATTCAGCAGTTGCCCGCAAATCGCAGCTCAGCTGTTTTCCCCTGAACTGAACGAGCTGCTTATTTTTCGACCGACCGCACTGGTGCAAGTCATAGGTGGATTCGTCATTGTCGTACCGCGATCATGGAATGCGGCAACGCCCATGGATACCGCCGTCACGCCATTTGAAATCCAACTGGACCTCGATTTCGCGCTGCGCGGTTTACGAAGCGCTGGAATCCGCGTTGCAGCTGACTGGGCCCCAGGCCCCGCAATTCATGCCCGTGGAAACTACCATTTGCGAATAAAATCGTCGGCGTAGCTGCGAACCTGGTGACCATTCAGCACATGGACCGTTCGCAATCGTTCGATAGTCGACTGGCCGAAGCTGTGCAACGGCACGTGCACCCATTTCTTCTTGAACCGCTTCGCAAGTCGACGCCAGCCGGCCCCGGGAGGGAGCGGTGATAGTAACGCAATGTGGGGGCACTTCGAGTACTTGCAGGCGGCCGCGAGGATGCGTTCTTCCAGCGTTTCGGCGAAATCAAGCCGGGCATCGGTCCAAATATCCGGAATTGACACGGGCGGAAAAAGAAACAACGCCCCCCCGTACGTCGCCGCACCGATTCCCGGGCCCACCATCTCCTGGGCAAAGCTGGTCGCAAAAAACGCCAGCGTCGATTCGTTTTGGTGTTCGGCGAACCAGGTGGTGCGCCAAGTGTATTCGCGCGGGTCAACCGGCGAGTCAAACAGCATCACGACCGCGTCCAAATGCCCACGAGAAGGCGGCATCACTTTGACGTAGAGATCGCCCGTATGCCAGTTGCGCAGCGTGTCGCGGATATCGAGACCATCTTTCAAGCTGGTCGAAAATTTCTCGGTCTTCGCCAGGTCGGCGCCCATAACCGCTTTCGCGCGATCCGCCACATGGGTGCGAAAATCTTCCACCTGTTTGTCTTCAGGTGGCCAACTGCATTGAGCAAACGGATTCCAGCGCTGCTGCCACTCTTCCCGCTTTCGATGATCGGGTCGCGGTCGCAGCTGGCAACTGCGCCAGACCATTGGCGGTCCTGGCAAGCGGGATACCGGCGTCACGATATCTCCATCGGGGTAGCGCAGCTTGTCGATACCCATCTCCGCTTCATCGAAAGATGTCTCGCGCAAGTAGTCATATCGCCTGGCTTCTTCTGCAACATGCAACGCAAAGTTGTCGCCCGCTACTTGCTTTGCTGCAATCACAATGTTGTACAAATCCGGGGTCAATCGCCGGTCAAACAATGTCAGGTTGCGGATGTATTTCAGGCATGTCGACAGCAAATGGGGTGTAATCTTGCGACCGCGATTGCGTGCCTCGACACGGTACACCTGCCTCGCCGAAATGAGCAATTCCTTGACACCGTCGACCGACAGGTTCACATCATCTTCCAGTTCTGAACGTGCGCTCATACAGGCTGGTGATGAAAGGCAGCTCGCCCAACACAAACATCAGTGTCTCGGCGCTGATCGCATGGATTTGTGTTGCACCGATTTCGTCATCGAGGGCGGCCGGCTTCAACTGTTCGAAGTATGCCTCGCGAATCCAGGGCCACTCCTGTACCGCGCAAATCAGCACAATCGATTCGTGGCTTTGCTCCAGCTCGCGCAATCGAGTCGCCATGTGGCGAATGCGGTTCACCGTCAGCCCGTCGGTTGGGCGCCGCAGGCTGGGCAGGACCGCGGCCGCAAACTGCTCCAGAGAAACCTTCTTCAAGGCGTAAGGATCTGGCAAAGAGGACGTTTCCGCATGAAAGTCAGCACATTCGAGATCGATAAACTTGCATCGTATCCGTTCGCCAGCCGCCAATCGCAGCGCGGCGATTACCGGCTGGCATGGGTCGACGGGCACGTAGCTCACACGGGACAAATCACCCTCGCCACCCCTTGTCGATGCTCTGTCCGATGCGGGCGTCCACTCGATGTTGTAAAGCGAGTTTCGCTGCGAAACGATCGTGGGA
The DNA here is from genome assembly GCA_963821085.1 of uncultured Planctomycetales bacterium. Classification (GTDB taxonomy): domain Bacteria; phylum Planctomycetota; class Planctomycetia; order Pirellulales; family Pirellulaceae; genus CAWGCE01. Next base: position 107,234 of record CAWGCE010000001.1, read on the forward strand.
GTTGGCAAGTGCTCGACAGCCCGCTGGACGTCTTCCTGGAATGAGGCCGGCAGCGGAACGGCCAGGCAATCACACCGATGATGAAGCAAGTATTGCCGTACAGCATTGGAAAAATCTCCACTGCCGTGAATCACGGGCAACATCGTCGTTCGGTCTGACAATCGCAAGGGCATTCGTTCGTCTCAAGTCTGATACGGTCGCTTCATTGCAGGAGCTCAATAATCGCCGGCACCCAGATCGTCTTCATCAAAGTCATCGTCTTCATCGTCTTCGAGGTCCGGGTGGAGCGGGTCGTCGGCCGAAAAGAAGAAGTCGCCCAGCCCCAGCGGAACCATGTCCCCACCCAGTGTCCGTCGCTTTCGCTCGGCCAATGTTTCCAGATCAGTTGCGTCGTCACCCAGACATTGCTGTAGCGACTCTCGCCAGGCAGCGTCTTTGGAAATTGGATGATCGGCGTCCTGGGCAAGTCGCTTCATGGCGTAGCGCAGCTGATTGATCCCGTCCCGCGGAGAGAAATCGAGGTTCAACGCGTGCGCCTGTTGCAAAAACTCGACTGTCATCGTCAACATCTCAGGTTCGGCGTAAGGGAGGTGATACTGTAGAATCGCCATTTCATCATCACGACTGGGATAGCTCAGTTGCAGTGTTGGTTGCAGGCGGCTGAGGATGTAATCTGGGACTTCGTAAGTCGATTCATCTTCGTTCATCGTCACAGCGCAACGAAATTCGGGGTGCGCTTTCACCGAAATACCGGCCACGATCGATTCAACATAACGCCGGTGATCCAGCAAAGGTGCCAGGCTGGCCCACGACTTTTCGTTCATCCGATTGCCCTCGTCGAGCAAACAGATACCGCCCTGAATCATGGCCGAGACCAACGGAGAAGCGTGGTAAGCAATCCGCCCGCTCTCCGCCAACACTGGCGTGATCAGCAGGTCCTCCGGTCGCGTGTCGGCGGTGCACTGGTAGATATAGAGAGGTTGATTTCGCAACCGAGCGCCAGCCGTCGCCAGCGCCGTTTTCCCCATCCCGGGCGAGCCGATCAAACGCGGAGCCAACGGGATGTCCTTTTCGTCGACCACCAGCCAACAAGCCAATAACTGTTGCAACAATTCGCGTTGACCAATCCACTCTCCGTCTATCTCATGAGGATGGCTCAGGTGCAGCCGGATGCCATCCACGTCGACGTACCCGACGGCCTGGGTTTTCTGCGGCTCTTCCATCTGCATTTGTGCGTCTCGATCTGACAAGGGGATTGATCCTCAAGCTTACACAGCAGGACCTGCCGAGTCGATTGAGCGTGGAATTGTCCAACTTCGGGTACCGGACGGGAACTTGATAAAAGATGCGAAGCGACACCTGAATTCGACGAAGACCACGGCGACCGCGTTTGACGACAATACTGCAGAGTTCCATAATGTCTGCCACAGGCACGATTGGGTAGCAACGCGTCTGTTCCGGGCCAGCCAGTGAAATTCTTCGATAACCGCTGGGCCGAAACTTCGAGCTATCTGGATCGCGTTCCCCTCACCACAACGCTGACTTTTGGCGTTTGGTTCGACCGATCGAAGTTTCGTAATCCCTTGACCTACTGATTTCTTACGAGGAATTCTGATGTTCACGCGTTCTCGCTCGGTTTTCGGTTGCTTCGCATTGTTCCTGTCAATCGCGCTCACCGCAGGTGCGCAAGAGAGGTTTTCCCAACTGGTGGGCCCGGTCAAGGTCGGACCCGTCCAAAAGACCGAACCCATCCAGGTGCCGTTCATTACCTGGGGCGGGGATGTGGCCACCTTTTATGCCAATGGAGGTCTGAAGACCACTTCCGGTTCGCTGTTCAACAAACAGGGACTGAACATCGAGTTGACGCCGGGCGACGATTTCATTGCCCAGGTGCGAAATTACATGTCTGGCAAGACGCCATTCTTGCGAGGCACCTATCGCATGCTGGCTCAGGCGAGCGAAGTCCTCGGTTCGAATCCGAGTACAAAACCTGTCATCGTCCTGCAGCTATCCTGGAGTGCCGGTGATCATATCGTCTCCCGCAGCGAACTGAAGACGCTTAATGACCTGAAACGGGAAGGCAAGAAAGTTCGCATTGCGTGTCAACAAGGTGGTCCACACGTCGGCTTGCTTTATGACTCGCTGGCAGCCGCGCAGATCGACCGCAATGACGTCGAAATTGTCTGGGTTGCTGATCTCAGTGGTGACAACGGGCCGGCGGAGTTGTTCAGACGCGATTCGACCATCGACGCCTGCTGCGTGATCACCCCGGACATGCTGGGACTTTGTGGTGATGGTGTCGGCACCGGAGCCGAAGGAACAGTCGAAGGAGCTCATGTACTCAATTCCACTGCCCAGATGTCGCGATCAATTGCTGACGTCTACGCGGTCCGATCCGACTGGTTCAAGGCGAATCGATCGACCGTTGAAAAGTTTGTCGCCGGCTACCTGGCCGGCACCGAGGCTACCGTCAAAATGCGCGACGAGTTCGAATCGTCAGGACGAATGAGCAACGACTATCGCAAGCTGCTGGCGAATGCCCAGAAAATTTTTGGCGCCGACGTTCTCCCCACGCTGGAAGTGGATGCCCATGGCCTGTTGCTGGACTGTGGCTTCGTCGGTTTGCCGGGACAGATCGCTTTTTTTGAAGACAAGGGTAACTTGAGCGGTTTTGAACCCACAATGAAGAAGTCTCTGGACATGGCAGTCGACTGGGGTTACGCGAACTCGCGTTCCGGGTTCGACCCGCCGCAACTGGATTACGCGTCGCTCGCCAAACTGGCCAACATTGCCTTTGTCAAACCGACAACGTCCGGTGGTCGCATCTCGGCCGAGGCGCTGGATTTCTCGCCCGAGGCCGAATTGGATGATCGCACGATCGTCAGCTTCACCATCAGTTTCGATCCCAATCAGGCTTCGTTTTCGTCCGATCGGTACGGATCAGAATTTACCCGAGCGATTCAATCAGCGTCCACCTTTGGTAACGCGGTCATCGTAATTCGCGGCCATTCCGACCCCACACAAACTCTTCGCGAGTTGATCAGCGCGGGCATGAAGAAAGGGATCATCAAACGAACCGGTACCCGTGGCCAATACAAGTATTTCCTCAAGGGCCGGCCGATGGATGTCAATGCAATCGGCCAGATGGTCCAGTTGATCAAAGACGGTCAGTTTGAAGGGACCGAGCACAAACCGCGCGAGACGATGCAGGCGGCGTTGAATCTCTCATTGGCTCGGGCGGAGGCGGTCAAAGCATCGCTGACAAGTTATGCCAAAGAGCAAAAAGTAAACCTGGACGTCTCACAAATGCAGCCGGTTGGGGCGGGGATCATGGAGCCGGTCGTGCCCAAACCAAAGTCGCTGGACGAGGCCAAGGAGAACATGCGCGTGGAATTCCGCATTGTGCGGGTTCCGGCAGAAGCTATTCAGGATTCCGATTTTGATTTCTGACCAGCATTCCACTTTCCGCAGCAGCCGGCAACCATGCACCTCGCAAGGAAAGCGACCTATGAAACGTTCCATCTCGATAGCTTGTGTGTGCCTTGCTCTGATGACCAGCCATGCAATGGCCACCAAGAATGTGATCGTCGTCCTTGATGATTCAGGGTCGATGAACGAACCAATGGCACGGCAAAAACTCACCCGGATGCTGGCCGCAAAACGAGCCCTCGTGAAGGTGCTCGAAATCCTCCCCGACGATACGCACGTCGGCGTGGTGCTGCTGAATGGCAGGCTTAAGGGCAGCCCCTGGATCATTCCCCTGGGGCCGGTCGATATGGCAAGCGTCAGCAGCCTACTGGATCAAGTGGAAGCTGGCGGCGGAACTCCGCTGGGAAAATTCATGAAAGTCGCCGCCGACGTGCTACTGGAGGCTCGTCAGGAAGACCACTACGGGTCCTACCGCCTATTGCTGGTGACGGACGGGGAAGCCGGGGACGAGAAACTGGTCAACCGCTACCTGCCGGAGATCCTGTCGCGAGGTTTGATCGTCGACGTGATTGGCGTCGACATGCAAGAGACACACAGTTTGGCGACTCGCGTCCATTCGTATCGGCAGGCCGACAATCCCGATTCTCTGCGCAAGCGATTACGGAAGTGTTTGCCGAAACCTCGGCCGACGCCAGCGACGCGGGCGAATCTGACTTCGAAATGCTGGACGCCTTTCCCGAAGGCATGGCCGCGGCCGCTATCACCGCGCTGTCATCAGGCGGCAACCGACCCATTGGAGAGAAAACGGCAGGCGGGCAAGCGAAGCGTGGCGACGGTTCGAAGCCGGGAGCATCGAACCAGAAGAAAAATGACCGCGGACTGCCGTCAGTCGTCTGGATTGTCGCCTTCCTGGTTTTGTGGAGCTTCTTTGGAAAGCTCTGGAAGAACAAATCCAATCGGCGATAACGATCAATCAAGTCACCAACAACAAACCACTATTATCGGAAGTTTTTGTGTCCAAAGGAAAACTGCTCGCCCTGTGTGTTATTTGGCTCCTGGTGGCTGCCGGAGTTGCAGCGGCGTACAAGCTGATCATCCTGCCAAAGAAACAGGGCTCCGCCGTTTCCCAGAGCGGATCCAGTTCGCACTACGAACACGACATCAACTTTGCGCTCGATTCCTTCAGCGGCTATGCGGTCCTGCGATCGGATGACTTCAGGCAGGAATTGGCGAACAAGAAGATTCGACTGAATCTGATGGACGATGGGGCCGACTATGCGGCCCGGATCGACGCCCTGGCCAGCGGCAAGGTCGACCTGGCCGTTTTTACCATCGATGCACTAATCAAAGTCTGCGCTGACCTGGACTACGTACCCGGAACCATCGTGGCGATGATCGACGAAACCCGCGGCGCCGACGCCATGGTCGCCTACAAGAAGGCGGTGCCCAACCTTGACGCGTTGAATCGGCCAGATATGAAGTTCGTGCTGACAACCGATTCGCCCAGCGAGACATTGGCGCGAGTCGTGATGTCGCACTTCAATCTCGACAACCTGAGCCGCGATCCATTTGTCGCGAAATCGGATGCCGAACAGGTCTATCGTGCCTATCGAACTGCCGACGCGACGACTCCCCAGGTTTTTGTACTGTGGGAGCCGTTCGTTTCGAAGGTATTACAAAATCCGAACACGCATATCGTGGCCGACAGTTCCAGCTTCCGCGGTTATATCGTCGACGTAATCGTGGCCAACCGTGACTTTCTGATCAACAATCGGGACACCGTAACTGACGTTGTGGGCGCTTACTTTCGCAGCGCCTACAACTACCGCGACAAGATGATGCAACTGGTGATGGACGATGCCAAGCAAACGGGCGCCGCACTGTCGGAAGCGCAAGCAGAAAGCCTCGTGGGCGGAATTTGGTGGAAGAACACACAGGAGAATTTTGCTCACTTCGGAGTTCAACCCGGAAAATTGCAGTTGCTTGAAGACATGGTCGGCAACATTACGCGAGTGCTCATGACGACCGGCGCGATTACGCGAGATCCCACTCAAGGTCACCCCAATGATCTGTTTTTTGACGCCGTGTTGCGCGACTTGCAAAGTTCGAATTTTCACCCCGGCCTGAGCGATGAATCGGTCCGCGATGACGCGATCGTGCTGCGGAAACTTTCAGCTGGAGAATGGAATCAGTTGACTCCCGTCGGTACGCTGGACGTACCCTCCCTGGTCTTCGCGCGAGGTACTGACCGGCTAACGTCAGCCAGCCAGATGACGTTGGACGAACTGGCGGGACAACTGCAGTCATTCCCGCAGGCCTACGTGCTGGTGAAAGGGAATGCCGGAAAACGGGGCAACTTGGAAGCCAACAAGAAGCTGGCTGAACAACGGTCGGAAGCAGCAGAAGCGTATTTGATCAATGCGGGTGTCGATCCCAACCGGATTCGTGCCGTCGGTGGCGAACCCACGGGAAGCACCTCGGTTTCCTTTGTCCTTGGACAACCGCCATACTAGCGTGCGAGTCGCACGGGCGTGCAGAGCGCGAGGCTGTCGCACGGCAGTCCCGGATGGGCGAGGAGCGGCTACACTGGTTAATGTTGCGATCTGAACGATCCAAATTGACGTACTTGCCCAGCGATTGCCAATGGACGATATCAAACGCAAAGTTTATCTCGACCTGTTCGCGTCGCCCGAGACGTTGCTGCCAATCGTTGGCGGTCTTACCGCGATGCTGGCAGCCTGGGCGATGCCGGGCAGCCAGGAATGGCTGTCCATGGGCGGTGTTGCCGGAATCCTTGGCGGGATGGGACTCTTTGCCACCCGGCTGGTGTTTGGCCTCGAAAAACTGACCAACCGAGCATACGAGTACGTTGTGGAAAGGCAGCAGCGCAAACAAACGGAAACACTGGAAAAACTCCACAAGAAGTTGCAGTCGGACCAGGACCCCCGCACGCACCGACTGTTAGAAGAGCTGTGGGCACTGTATCACACGCTGGAAACCGACGTCAAAGACGGTACGATCACCTTCGCTGCTCATGAAGTGCTCGAGGGAGTTGACCGGTTGTTCCACGTCTGCACGGGTTATCTTGACAGGTCTTACCAACTGCTGGTCCAAGCCGGTAAGTTACGCGGAGGAGCCAAGAAGTCGCTAATGGATCAACGGGAAGAGCTGATCAAGGAGGTCGGCTATTCCGTCAAGTTTCTGGAAGACAAAGTACACCAGTTGCAAACGACGGTCATTCAAAAGGACAAGACGGAGCTGTCTTCGTTACGCGCCGAACTGGACGAGACCATCCGCGTGGCGAAGCGGGCTGACGAGCGCACATACGAGCTCGGCAATGAACCGAAACCGTACGATACGCGCGAGTTTGAATAATCAACCTTTCGAGGAGAGAAATCATGCATCGAATTTGGAACATTGGTTGTGGGCTGCTATGGCTGGCATTTGTCGCAGGATGCGGCACCACTTCTTCCACGCCCGAGGATGGCAGTGGCGCTAACTCCGGGAGCGGTGAAACGCCCAGCTTTACTCTCGCTTGGAGCGAGTACCCTAGTTGGTCGGTGTTCGGCGTCGCTGACAAGTATGGTCTCGTCGACAAAGCCAAGGGCAAGATGGGGCCGATCGAAGAAAAATGGGGTGTCGACATTGTGCTGAAGGAAACCGATTACGACACCTGCATCAGCCTTTACGGAAACAACCAGATTGATGCTGTTTGCATCACGAACATGGATATCCTTTCACCCGCTCTGGGTCGTGAATCGGTGGCGATCCTGCCTACTTCGACGAGTGATGGAGCAGACGCGGTCATCACCGTGGGCATCGAAGATATCGATGGTCTCAAGGGCACCGATTCCTACGGCCTGGAAAAGTCGGTTTCTCAATACATGTTTGAACGCAACCTGGAAATCATGGGCAAGGATCCGGCCGAGTTCCCATTCAAGAACATGGATCCGGCCGCCGCCGCGACTGCCATGCAAAACAATCAGGACAATTTCAGCTCGATTGTCGTCTGGAACCCGTTTGTTCTGCAAACGTTGCGGACGCGTGACGGAAGCACAGTGCTGTTCGACTCGACGACCATTCCGGAAGAGATCATCGACATGGTGGTGATGGGGAAAGATTCGTTGTCCAAACAAGGTGGCGAAGCCTTCGCTTGCGCAGTGATCGATACCTTCTACGCTGTCAATCGACAAATGACTGACCCCGAGAAGGGAGACGAGACACTTGTTTCGCTGGGCGAAAAGTTTTCCAGCCTGCCACTGGAAGACATGAAGATCGTCGTCGAGCAGACCAAGTTCTATAAGACTCCGGACGAGGCATTGGAACTGCTCGGCAAAGATACATTCCGTAATACAACGATGCCGAAGGTGGTGAAGTTCTGCGTCGATCAGGACATCTGTGCATCCGAGCCGACCGTTTCCTTTGACGGGGCAGAAGCTCAACTTGCATTTGATTCCTCACACATCAAGAAAGTGCAGGAAAAAATGGCTGCGTCAACCGCTGCGAGCGAATAGACTCAAATCGGCGTTTCAGCAAAACCTGTTGAGAACAGGACATGGGCAGGTGGTGCGATGATTCGGGCGATCGAGTCGAGTCTCTTGTTCGGCGCACACGGTTCGATAATGGAAAGCACGATGACCGGAAAAGAGGCCCGACACACTCCTGCGCGATTACATATTATTGACGCTCTATTGGATGCGGTGTGCTGCCGATGATGATTCGCAAACCAATCAGCGCTGGTTCCCGAATTGGGCTGGGCGTGTTGTCGGTTGTGATCTTGGCAGTCGGGTACGGATGGCTTGCCCATCGGCAGCACCTGATCAACCCCAAGAACACGACGATGCCCGGCTGGAGCCAACTCCAGGAAGGCTGGGGCATGATGTCGGGGAAAGCGGATGGTGCCGGATTCACCGGTTCGTGGCTGTTCGAAGACGCCAAGGCGACCTATGGACGGTTGGCGCTCGGCGTGCTCATTGGGGTCGTGCTTTCGTTGTTCATCGGCATGGCGATGGGGTGCTTTCCGGCAGTGGAGGCCTTCTTCAGCCCTCCTTTGTCGTTTTTTTCCCGCATTCCACCAACGGCGATGCTGGCGATTTATCTTGTGCTGTTTGGCTTCGAGTTGCGGATGTTTGTAGCGATGGTGGCCCTGGGAATTTTTCCCACGCTGGCGCAATCGATCTACCAGGCGGCAAAAAAGGATGTCAGTGACCATGCAGTTTTCAAGGCGTACACGCTGGGCGCATCGCCTCTGGAAGTCATCTGGAACGTCATTTTCCAGCAAGTGTTGCCCCGAATCATCGAGAGCGTGCGATTGCACATTGGTCCGGCGATGGTGTTCTTGATCGCCGCCGAGTGGGTCGTTGCCGATGTCGGGTTTGGCTATCGATTGCGCATCCTTTCGCGGATGACGCGGATGAATGTTGTCTACATCTATTTGATGATCCTGGGAGTTTCAGGACTGCTGATTGATTGGTCGTTGTCGCTCTTACGTCGCAAATGGTCACCCTGGTTTGGCGAGTAATCGGATGCACGCACTCAGCGTCAAGAACGTCTCTCACTGGTTCGGTTTGAACAAGGTCCTGAACAACGTCAGCTTTGATGTGGAGCCAGGGCAAATCACAGCACTGGTCGGGCCGAGTGGATGCGGCAAGTCGACTTTGCTGCGAGCGATCCTCGGGACGCATCCTCCGCGGAAAGGTACGATCGTCGCCAATGGTCGTACGGTCACATCGCCCAACCGGGCAGTGGGTATCGTCTATCAGCACTACAGCCTTTACGACTTTCTCACCGCAAAAGAGAACGTTGCCTTCGGCCTGATGCTGGACGAAACGAGTATCCCCTTCCGCCTGCTGCAGCCCTGGAAATGGCTGCCGCTCCGCGCCGGCCACTTGAAGGAGGCTGAAGCCTTCCTGGAGAAAGTAAACCTGAGCCAGGCGGCCGATCGCTACCCACACGAGATGTCCGGCGGCATGCGCCAACGCGTGGCCATCGCCCAGGCGCTAATCATGAAGCCGTCGATCCTTTTGCTGGATGAGCCGTTCGGAGCACTCGATGAAGCGACACGGGAAGAATTACAGTTGATGTTGCTGCAGTTGTACCAGGAGAATGTAGCAGCCCGCGGCAAAGGCGAGCAGCCTCAGTTTACGATCCTGATCGTTACCCACGAACTGAATGAGGCACTCTACGTTTCCGACCGCGTTCTTGGACTGTCGCAGTACCACGAAGATGGCAAGAATGGTGCCACTATTGTTTACGATCGATTCGCGCCCGTGTTCGCACCGTCCGACGAACGCGAGTTCGGTCAATTCGGCAGGCAAAAAGATGAACTTCGACGGGCCGTGTTCGATCCGGAACATTGCCAACACTGGTCAGAATTTGTCACGTTCTGGCATGACCGTGCCATAGCGGCGCAAAATTGAATCGGGTGCGAAGCGGCAAGGAGAACTTTCGCCAGTCGACCGGCTTCGCCTGCCGACCGCGTGCTGCCTGAACTCGCCGAACTTCGCTCTTCCGGAGCGCTTCGTGCATCCTGACTGGCGTTCCGCGTGGCTCAGCACGACGACTCAAATCGCAGTCCCGCCTACGACTCACCCGCGTCATTCAGCCCGCCGTGAAACCTGACAAATTTCCGAGGAAACGGCACATTCCCGACCGGATTCACCGCAGCCGGATTACGGCCTTCAGGATCATCTTGACCCATGTGTGATGGATTCGTAGGCTCCCCGGTCTCTGGAATCCAAAAGCAGCAAAGACGCAACTGTCAGGCAAAGAACCATGAGCTCCGATGCAATCCGATTGCCACGCCTGTATTCACCTCCTCGCATTGCCGATGTTCCCGTCGATAGCGTCCCGCTGCTGGATATCCCACGTGAATTGGGTGAGTTGCGAGGCGAAATCGACGCTGCGATCGCCTGCGTGATGGACTCGCACCAGTTTGTGCTTGGGCCAGAAGCCCAGGCATTGGAAGGAGAAATCGCTGCTCGTTGCCAAGTGAGCGACGGGATTTGCTGCGCTTCAGGTAGTGATGCGCTGCTGCTGGCCTTGATGGCACTGGATGTTGGCCCAGGTGACGAAGTCGTGCTGCCGAGCTTTACGTTTTTTGCAACAGCTGCCGCCGTCTGGCGACTGGGCGCCAAGCCTGTGTTCGCAGATATCGAACCGACAAGTTTCAATATTTGCCCAGCCGCTCTTCGCCAGGCGATTACCGAACACACGAAAGTTGTTATCCCGGTTCACCTTTTTGGTCAATGCGCTGAAATGGGCACCATTTGCCAAATCGCAGCCGAACACGATGTGCGTGTCGTCGAAGATGCGGCTCAGGCTTTGTTGTCTCATCATGCAGGCAGGCCAGGCGGTGCCTGGGGAGATATCGGCTGCTTCAGCTTCTATCCCACCAAGAACCTTGGTGCCTGTGGAGACGCCGGCATGATGGTAACCAACGATGCTGCACTGGCCGAAAAGCTGCGACTGTTGCGCGTGCATGGCATGAGCCCACGGTATTACCACAAGGTAGTGGGAATCAACAGCCGACTGGATGCCATTCAGGCGGCGATCCTGCGAGTCAAACTGAAGTACCTCGACGAATGGACAGCCAAACGCCAGCACAATGCCGCTCAGTATGAAGTGATGTTCGTCGCATCGGGGCTGGACCAACTCGTGACGCTGCCTTCGGCGTTCAACCCCGTCGAACACGTTTGGAATCAATATACGATTCGGGTTCCGGGAGGGAGACGAGATGAGCTGAGAGCTTTTCTCAAACAGTCAAATATTGGTGCCGAGATTTACTACCCCGTGCCATTGCACCAACAAGAATGCTTTGTCGAGTTACTGGGTTCACAACGACCTTTGCCGGCGACCGACCTGGCGGCGAATGAGGTCCTGAGCTTGCCTGTGTTCCCGGGACTAAGCGAAGAGGAACAGTTATTCGTGGTGAATCATATTGCCGACTTCTTCGGCGTTTGCCGCGTCTACGCGCGACTCGCGTGTGCGGCGCTGATATGGCGGTGTTTCACGAGCGAAAAGCCGCGGTTCTAGTGCGTGTCGCACATACGTGTAGCGTTAGCGGCGCTTACCTAGCAGTACCAACTCAGCGAAAAGACGCTACAGATAAAGTAAATGCGCTCTAATTGTCCTTGCACGATCGTGTGTGGGAATCGAGTGCTGCGGTTTTTTGACCCGCTGTAAGTTGCCAGGTAATGTGGTTGTCCCAATATCAGCTGCAAGTGCTGTCATCGAATTGGACCTTCAGTCCTGCGGAGCGTCGACCGAAGTGTGGTCGTGCACAATCAGCCAGCTGCCTTCGATGTTACGAAAGATCAGGCTAAAATTGCCGCCAATTGGATCATCGCGTTGCAACTGCCACTTACCGAGAACATAGGCAGCATCCGTGGTCAACGGAAACACTTCCAATTCGGTAAATGACAGCCTTCCCATCCGTTCGGGCGTCGAGTAGCGATTCTTGTAGCCGTCGATCGTGGCCTGCCAGCCCCTGGTGGTTTTTCCGCCTGAACTGAACGTCAGCTGCTCCGACTTCCAGTAGTGATCCATGAATCGGTCGATGTCGCCACGATTCCATGCGTCGGCTTGAGATTGAATCACGGTGCGGATCGCCTTGGACTGACTTTCCGCGCGGTCGACCGACTGGCCTCGCACTGTTTTCTCCCCGCAAGCCAGCGACAAGATCGCCATGGATATAAATGCAAGAAGACGTCGTTGAGTTATTAACTTGGTCATCATCCAGGCTCCGGAAGGCTCAACGCGATGTCGATAACGAATATCCGGATTCTATCGATGTTTTCGTCGCCAGGCAGCTGGCTCGACGACTGGAATGCCGTAGCCGCCAATTCGAAACGCACCTTGAACCGTTTTTCTGACCTAACCTTTCGTAACCAGCGACGGGGGAAGCTCCTCGCGCGCCTCACCTGGGGCTGAGAAGCCACCGCGAGGCGAGGTGTTCACAACGAGCGGATACGGCTTGAAAGAGAAAACGATGAAACAACACAAGGTCCACCGGCGTCGAAGCAAAGGTATGGCAGTTGTCGAATTCGCGGTTTGCCTGCCGATGCTGGTACTCCTTGTGCTGGGAGCTATCGAGTGCACCTCGATGATCTTCCTCAAGCAGTCACTCAACGTGGTTGCCTATGAATCAATTCGTGTTGCCATTCGGAATGATGGCACGACGGCCGGTGCGATGAATCGAGCCAATGAAGTCATTGCGGAACGCAGCATTGACGGTGTCAACGTAAGTTTCAACCCGGGCAACGTCGACCGACTGGAACGCGGGACGCCCATTCGCGTAACCGTAACGGCCCCCTGCCTGGCGAATTCCGTCTTTACCTTGAATTTCTTTTCGGGCGAGCTGCAAGCCACCGCTTTCATGATCAAGGAATAACCTGCACTCATCTCCTGTATCAGCAACTGGAACGACACCGATGAAACGCACCCCTGCAAAACAGCGCCGTGGCGCGATGATAATCCTGATGGCCATCGTGATGGTGATCATGATCGCCATGACCGTTGTCTCGGTCGATGTCGCCAAGATGCACTTAATTCGATGTGAACTGCGAACCGCGACCGATGCCGCGACACGAGCAGGTTCGGAATCGCTGGCTCGAACTCAACGAGTCTCCAGGGCTCGCGCAGATGCGCAGAATGCTGCTCAAAACAACCTGGTCAATGGGCAACCGCTCTTACTGGCCAACGAAGACATCGTATTTGGTTCAGCCGTCGAAAACGGGGAAGGCTTGTTTGCATTCCAGGCGGGAGCCGAGCCAACCAACTCGGTCCGCGTTAACGGACGGCGCACTTCGGATTCGCCGTCCGGCAGTGTGCCGTTATTCCTGGGAGCCATTTTGGGCACGGGGTCGTTCGAGCCTGTCCAAACCGCTACCTCCACCGCCTTCGTACGAGACATCGCGCTGGTTGTGGACCGATCCGGATCGATGCGTGGCAGCAAGATTGCTGCCTTGAGAAAGGCCGTTGGCGAGTTCATCAAGGTGCTGGAAGCTACGTCTGCGGACGAACGGGTTTCTTTGTGCAGCTATTCTTCGTCGAGCACCAAAAACACACCGCTCAGCCAGCACTTTTGGACCTCTCCACGCCGAGGCCAACGAACTGGAAGCCGCTGGCAGAACCGCCATCGGTGAAGGATTACAGGACGGGCTGGAGAGCGTCCTGTTTGACTCGCAGGCCAGGCCGCTGGCTCAAAAGACCATCGTTCTGATGACCGACGGGAATGAAAACACGGGAGTCCCCGTGCTCAATATTGTCCCCCAAGCCGTAAACGGAAACGTCGCGGTACACACGATTACCTTCGGCGCCGGCGCTGATATCGCGCTCATGCAAAGCGTTGCCGAATTGACGAATGCTACTCATACACACGCCGATTCCAACAAAGAGCTAAAAGAAGCCTTCAAGAAAATTGCCGAGAGTCTCTCCGTCGTAATGATTGATTAACGCCAACTGATTCTTCGAACAGTTTCTGAAACTGGCTGCGAAACAAGAAGAAAACAATGAAGAAATACCGTCGCAAGACCCGTGGTGCCGTCGTGGTTGAAATGGCCATCACGCTGCCAATCTTCTTTCTATTTACTTTCGCGTGCGTCGAATTTGCACGGATGAATGTGATTCGGCACACCATCGACAATGCGGCCTATGAGGCGGCTCGTCGAGCCATCGTGCCTGGTTCCACCGCCGCGGATGCCGAAGCCGTGGCCCGTAATATCATGGGGACCGTCGGCGCCAACGGAGTCAACGTCGTCGTCAATCCGGCCGTCATTCGACTGGACACCCCACAAGTCATGGTTGACGTTACGGTCAACTGTGATGCCAACGGCTTCATCGCGCCGGTTTTCTTCAGTGGAAAACAGCTGAATGGCCGCTCCACGCTGCGGCGAGAAACACTTTAGTTCGCGTCACGCGCAATTGATCTCGGAGCCGGCGCTTCGTCCCCGCTGCCCAGTGGATCAAGGCCATTGCTGGATTTCCGGCTCGATCCTGTAATCTACCGCCTTGTGACGACCGGCCATTTCGGCCACATTCATAGAGGCCACGATCCACAGGAACGTGGGGCACTATCGTCGCACACGGTGAAAAAACCAGTTCGGATGGAGGCAGCAAAGATGGCACAAGTCCTGATTGCTGACAAATTACACCCGTCAGTCCTCGCGGACATTTCGCAGCTGGGTTGCGAGGTCATCGAGCAACCGCAGCTTTCGGCCGACGACTTACCGCAAGCGATCGGGGACGCCGACATCCTGGTGGTGCGTTCGACAAAGGTCACTGCGAAGACGCTGGACGCGGCCAATAACCTGTCTCTGATCATTCGGGCCGGAGCGGGCGTCAACACCATTGATGTATCTGCGGCCAGCAGCCGGGGGATTCATGTTGCCAATTGCCCAGGCGTAAACGCCGCGGCGGTTGCTGAACTGGCAATCGGACTACTCGTGGCAGCCGATCGCCAGATCGTACCGGCGAACATCGATCTTCGTGAGGGCCGTTGGAGGAAGAAAGTCTATGGCGATGCTCACGGCCTAAAGGGTCGCACGCTGGGCATCCTTGGGCTCGGTGCGATCGGCAAGGCCGTGGCCAGGATCGCGCTCGGCATGGAAATGGACGTCGTCGCCTGGTCCCGAAGCCTGACGCCAGGAATGGCTGAATGCCTGCACGTCCGCTACGCAGCAAGTCCGCTCGAATTGGCCAGGCAATCGGATGCGGTCAGCGTTCATTTGGCGATGGCAGATGAGACAAAACACCTGGTAAACGACGAATTCCTTGCAGGCATGCGAGATGGCGCGATCCTGATCAATACCGCTCGCGGACCATTGGTTAATACTGCAGCCCTACGATCGGCCATCCTTGAGAAGAAATTGCGGGTCGGTCTGGATGTGTACGAAGACGAACCTGCCGGCGGTGAAGACTCGTTCCCCGATACCGAGTTGGCCCAGATCGTGACTGCGACTCCTCACATCGGTGCTTCGACTGCTCAGACTTCGGAAGCGATCGGCACCGCCGTCGTGGAATTGATTCGAGAGTTCGTGACCGAGGGCCGGGTCAGCGATCCGTTCAACATGAACAACCGGTCACCCGCCACACACCGACTGGTGGTCAGGCACTTGAATCAAGTGGGTGTTCTGGCGGCGGTGCTCGATGGATTGCGTGAAGAAAACATCAATGTCGAGGAGATGGAGAATTCGATTTTTGACGGTGCCAAAGCGGCTGTCTGCTCATTGCATGTTGATTCTGCCGCCTCGGACACACTACTGGAAAAACTCAGCAAGCAGGGTTCGATACTGCGGTTATCACAATTCGAAATTGAACGATCGTAAAGGTCAATCCCGCAAGCTACTCACCTGCAAGAGAGTCATTCGGCCAGGCCCCCACCCTCTGTATCGACAAACTGCTTTTAGGTCGGGACCGACTATTCTTCGCTGTCTTCGAGACAATACAGGTGCTCGGCCGTGCGCATGAACAACTGGCTGCCAACGAGCGCCGGGGTGGCATCGATGGGTTCGTCCAGTTCGTTTTCGGCCAGTATTTTGAGACCGGGTCCGTCCTCCATCACGATCGTTTGTCCATCACGGCCCGTGACGTAAATTCGGCCAGCAGCAGAGACAGGTGAAGAATAGACAGCTCGCATGTTCCCCAGTCGCTTCGCCGCAGTGATCGTCTCGCCGGTCACCGCATTGACACAAGTGAGCACCGCTTTGTTGGCTGTGAGGAAGTAGAGTCGATCGTCCACCAGCAATAACGAAGGGATATCGGGCGTCCCCTTCGTGACGGACCAGAGTTCTGCATCGCTACCGTTCAGATTCCCCTGCCCGTCCATTCGGACGGCGCCAAGAAACGATCCGCCGCGTGAACTGGCAAAATAAGCCACGCCGCGATAAGCCACGGGTGAGGACACAGGGCGATGCGTGAGCCCGGCGTAATTCCAGAGTTCCTCGCCGGTTGCCAGGTCATAGCCGCGTGTCAATTCCTGTCCGCTTTGCACAACCTGGACACCTTCTTCCTGTTCGACGATCAATGGTGTCACCCAGTTGGTGCTCTCGCTTCGATCGGCACGCCACTTCTTTTGCCCCGACTTGATGTCAATGGACTCAATGTACGAATTGCCTTCGTGATCCCAGGGCAAAACCACAACGTCACCATGGATCGCAGGCGAGCTGCCTTCGCCAAAGCTGCCGCGTGTCGTCATGGTGCCGAGGTCTTTGCGGGCCCACAGTTGATCGCCGGCAAAATCGTAGCAAAAGAGCCCTTGCGAGCCAAAGTTGACAATCACCCGCTCGCCGTCCGTGCACGGCGAGGCCGAAGCGAATGTATTGTCCAAATGGACCGCTTCCTTGGGAGTCCCCACGGTCGCTACTTTCGACCAGATCGTCTCTCCCGTTTCCCTTGACAGGCAGAGGACGACAAATTCATGCTCGGTCGGAGCAACTCTCGGACGACGCCGATCGCCGGTTTTCGGTTGCTCACCCGGCGGCGACTTGGAAATCGCAGATGTCAGAAATACGTGATCTCCCCAGACAATCGGCGACGAACTGGCTCGACCTGGAACTGCTACCTTCCACTTCACATTCCGCGAAGAACTCCACGAAACCGGCGGATCGGCATGCGGCGCAACACCACAACTCAACGGCCCGCGAAAGCTGGGCCATTGGTCGAGTTCTGTATCGCTTGCGGCAGGACGAACAACCACGAACAGCCATAGGAACCAAATAAACCAGCTATGCCACGACATACTGTTACACCTATCTTTTCTTTTTGCGACTTGCGGTCTTTCGTTTCGCAACCGGCTTCGCGACCTTCGGAAATACAGCCGACAGCATCCGATTGAGCAGGCTATCTTCGTCAATATGAGCTGCTATCGCCTGCAGTTGTCCCATACACTCATCGATCTCGATACAGATCGATTGCTTGGCGTCTTCCAACTCACCAATGCGACGTAAAATATCGTACGCCTGCACGTGCGAAGGGAACTGCTGCTGCGGTGGGTCTACGACAACTCGGTTTTCATGATCGACTTGATCCATAACTTCGTGATCCATCGGGCACCTTCGAAAGTACTGATTTGTGTCCTGCCGGCGACGCACGCCAACTCGAGGCACAGTTTATATCGTTACGGCCCGATGACCAGACTCTGGCGACAAGATATCGCGACCCGGAACCGAGCTGACAAGGGCTCAGCCTGTACCGGTTGTGACCATTTTTCGCGGTGCTCCCTGCGGACTTTGTCCTACCTGTAGAACGAATGGAAAATCATCGCTTGGCAACGGCGACACTGATCTAGATTTTCACTGGCACGACGCTCCAAAAAAAGCCCGTCGAGTCGGCTCTGACGGATCATTTGTCCGAGCGTCAGGCCCATTTTTCCTGTCGAAATCGCAGGCGGCGTCGTTTCAGTCTGGGGACAAATGCGGCAGACCAAGACCTCCCAACCACTTTTTGCTCAATCCAAAACCGCGGATACCCACTTCATGATCAAAGTCGAGAACTTCTGCAAGGCGTACGACGGCTCGGTCGCCGTCAACAATCTCTCCTTCGAAGTACAATCGGGGCAAGTGCTGGGACTGGTCGGTCCGAATGGTGCAGGCAAAACAACGACGCTGCGATCGCTGACCGGCATTATCCCGTCCAGCGGCGGCCACCTGAGCGTGGATGGATTCTGCCTCGAAGCCGAACCGCTCGAGGTCAAACGGCGCACCGCCTATGTCCCCGACGACCCCCAGTTGTTTCACGATCTTTCGGTCGAGCAACACCTGGCCTTTACCGCCAGTGCATACCGAGTACCGGACCCAACCGAGAGAATCGCCACGTTGCTGGATGAATTCGAACTGGAGTTCAAACGGCACACCGCAGCTGCTGACCTGTCACGGGGCATGCGCCAGAAACTGGCGATCTGCTGCGCTTACCTTTACGACCCGGCAGCGCTGCTGCTCGACGAACCAATGACAGGGCTCGACCCGCCCGGCATCCGCACACTGAAAAAGTCGATTGTTGCTCGCGCTGCGCAGGGCACTGCGATCATCATCAGTTCGCATCTGTTGGCCATGGTGGAAGATATCTGCACGCATGTCCTTGTGCTTCGCGATGGTCAAAAACGATTCCTGGGTGAAGTCGACGAGCTACACAGTGCGTTTGGCGGTATCGATACATCACTGGAAGACGCCTTCTTTCGCGCTATCGGTGCACCAATCGATGCGATACCTGCGGTCGCCGGCGGCCCCTGCCCACTAACTGCAGGTCCCCAATGAACGTGCTCACACTCGACCCGTCGCTCCGACAACTGCTGCGATTCCAGCGAAACGCACGGCTGCGCATGTGCTGGCGTCGCATCAAGACGCCCCGACGATTGATACTGACGGTGCTGGCATTCGTACTGGGCGCCTTATGGATTGGCCAAGCGATTCTTGGGATTCTGTTCCGCCCTGCAGCAAGTCCGGAACGACTGGAAGGTTGGATTCCGATTGGATTGTTGAGCTACGCTCTGTGGCATGTGTTGAAAACCACCTGCAAGAAGCCAATTGAACCTTTCGAATGGACTCCAACAGAAGTCGAAATGCTCGCGGCCGCGCCGTTACCGCGGAACCAAATCGTCGGCTACCGTCTGAGTTCGGTGGTAAAGGCGGCGGCAGCGAAGGCATTGTTGTTTGCAATGGTGATGCTTCCCGACCTGCCAATGTGGCCACTCGGATTTGTAGGCATGCTGTTAGCGCTGATTTTTCTCGACCTGCTACGGATGACACTGGAGGTCGTGGCTTGGGGGGTATCGCGACGCACGTTTCTGTGGGCTCGATGCTGCATTGTGACGTTGGCGGTCGGCGCCATCGTCAGCGCGCTGGCGCAAGCCTGTTTCCTGCCGACCATAACCGCGCCATCCATACCGCCCGTCGCCGGTCTGCTGGCAAACTTCGTCCATCACCTCATCGGGCTGCAGGAAACCCTGCCCGTCAAGATTGTTCAGGCACCGTTCCTCGCATTCGCCAATGTGATCTTGGCCGAGGGCTCAGCCCTCGCACTTGCCGGGTGGACGACGATTACCACGCTCATGGTCACAATCGCCGCAAAATTACTAATTGAACTCGACCTGATTTTCCAGCGGCGTCGCAAGCAAGTCGCAATGGCTGCGTTCAAGGATCATGTCCTCGAGTCAAAAACTGTGAGTCAGAAGCGTCATCACGCGGCCGCAAACAGTGTCCGCGTGCCAATGTCCTGCAATGGACTCACCACAATTGCATGGCGGCAGGTTTTGGGCATGACTCACTATGGGCCCTCCGTTCTGTTCGCCATGCTGTTGCCAGGATTCATGTCGTTACTACCGCTGCTTACCGACACCCTGCCCATCGATTCGGTTCTGCAAGTCGCTGGCGGCCTGATCTTCTATTCCTTCCTGCTGATGCCCAGTGCCCTTCGATTCGATTTCCGTCGCGACGTCGATCGCATCGCCGTCCTGAAGGCGTTACCAATATCACCCATGACCATGACGCTGGGACAATTGGCGGCACCGATTCTCGCTTGCACACTGTTCCAGGGAACCGTGTTGTTGGTGGCCATGGCGTGCCGCCCCTATCCATTTCATACCTATCTGCTGTGCATGGCCTTGATGCTTCCCGTAAATGCGGTGATTTTTGGCTTGGAGAATTTGATCTTCATGGTTTTCCCCTACCGCCCCAATCAGGAAGGAATCGCCGTCTTCATCAGGTCCATTCTCACGTTCACCGCCAAAGGAATTCTGTTTTGCTTCGCGCTGGTCGTGTTGCTGGTTTGGATACGCGCTGCCACCATGCTGGCCGGTTTGCTTCCATTTGAGCCTCAAACCAACATGCTGATCATTCTTTGGGGCGGCATTGGGTGCCTGCTGTGTGTGCTCGCCACTGGTCTCTTCACGATACTTGCTCGCGTGTATCACGGTTTTGATCCCAGCCAGGACACCCCGCCGATGTCGTAGTTGGTAGCACTCTGCGATCGCCGGGGATACGCAATCCTCGACAACAGCGCAGGCAGATGAATATAACGAGGACGGACAGAGTCCCAGTATCAGGAGCGATCGCATGCCGTCCGATTCAAGTTTTCTGCGCTGCGTCACGCGAAGTTCAATTTTGTTGATCACGTGCACCGTTGCATCCGGGGATGAATGGCCTCAATGGCTGGGAAATGATCGCACCGGCAGCTGGAACGAGTCCAACATCGTCCAGTCTTTCGGCGACGACGGCCCAAGCGTTGTCTGGAGAACGGAGATCGGAGCTGGCTATTCAGGACCTTCGATTGACGGAAATCGATTGTTTGTGATGGATCGGCAGCTGGTCGATCCCGCCGCAGAACCGAATCCGCAAAAGATCGAGGCGATCAACGGAAGAGAGCGGACGTTGTGCCTCGACGTCGAAACGGGCAAACCACTTTGGGAGCACAGTTACGAGTGCGAATACAAGATCAGCTATCCCAGCGGCCCCCGCACCACGCCAACCGTCGACGGCGATCGCGTTTACTGCCTGGGTGCGATGGGCAACCTGGTTTGCCTGAACGTCGATGACGGCAACCTGCTTTGGTCGTGTGATTTCATGGATCGATTCGAACTCGAGCGACCGCCCGCCTGGGGCTGGGCGGCGTCACCGTTGATCGACGGCGACCATTTGATCTGCGTTGTCGGAGGCAAAAAGGCAGGCGTCGCTGCTTTCAACAAGATGACAGGCGAGACAGTTTGGCAGGCGATCGATACCAAGGAAATGGGGTATGCGTCTCCTGTGCTCTACGACAGCGTCGGCACGCGGCAACTGATCGTCTGGTACGACATGGGACTCGCCGGTTTGAATCCGGCCGACGGAACTCTTTTGTGGGACGTGGAGTTTCCAGAAGACGGTCCCGTCATGCGTCCAGCGGTCACGATATCCCAGCCCCGCATTCATATTGCCGACGACGGGCAAACTTACATCATTGTCAGTGACTTCTACCACGGCACGGCTGTGCTGAAGTTGACCAGCAACCCACCCGATGCTGAAGTCGTCTGGTCTACACCCAAAGGAACAGGGACCAACAAAGAATCACTCAACACACTGATGGCCGCTCCCTTCGTCAGCGACAAGTTCATTTACGGCTTTGCAGGCGACGGCGAGCTGCGTTGCATCTCACTCACCGATGGCGAGAACGTGTGGCGTGAGTTTGGCCCCAACGGGAACCGCGCGGCTTACTTCGCGACGACGTTCATTATTCCCAACGGCGATCGGTTTTTCCTCTACAACGATCAGGGCGAGTTGATCATCGCCCGGTTTGATCCGGAAGGCTATACAGAGCTCGATCGGGCCAAAATCCTGCAGACGACCAGCTTTGCCCGTGGGAGGGATGTCGTCTGGTCGCACCCGGCATTCGCGCACCGACGGATGTTTGCCCGGAACGACAAGGAGATTGTTTGCGTTGATCTGGCTGACGAATCGTAATCAACGATCCGGGCACCTGACAGCGCCGGTTCGCCGAAGTGTATAATTGGGGACATGGCTGACTCGAAAGTTGCACTCACCTGCGGACCGTTGTCTACGTCTGACGTTGTCGCCGTGGCGCGCGGTGGAGCCAGCGTGTCCGTGGGCAGCGATGCCATTGCGAAACTCGACGCAAGTCGCCGGCTACTGGAAAGCGTGCTCACGGGAGGCGACGCGCATTATGGTGTGAACACGGGCTTTGGTGCCCTCGGCCGAGTTCGCATTGATGACGACTCGCTGCACCAACTGCAACTGAACCTGATTCGATCGCACTCTACCGGTGTCGGGCAGCCGCTACCCACCGATACGGTGCGAGCCACCATGACGCTACTCGCCGCGTCACTCTGTCGAGGCCATTCCGGTGTACGACGCGAAGTTGTCGAGCTGCTCGTCGGTTTGCTCAACGTGCGCATCACGCCGGTCATTCCAGAGACCGGTTCCGTCGGCGCTTCGGGCGATCTGGCTCCGCTGTCGCACTTGGCGATGGTCTTGATCGGCGAGGGAATGGCAAACGTCGATGGTCTTATCGTCGACGGAGGACAGGCGCTTTCCAGCAAACAGCTCTCACCGGTCGTGTTGGAAGCCAAGGAAGGCCTTGCTCTTATCAACGGCACACACCTGATGGCAGGACAAGCTGCCCTGCTGGTCGAGGATTTCCTGAAGCTGTTCGAAGCTGCCCTGGTGGCAGCCACAATGTCGGTCGATTCATGCCGAGCCACCGATGCGACACTCGACGAGCGCGTCCATCTCGTGCGACGACAGTCCGGACAGATTTACGTCGCCGGCCGCATGCGACAGCTGCTCAACGGCAGCCAGATCATAAAATCGCATCTGGAAAACGATCCGCGAGTGCAGGATCCCTACTCGTTCCGCTGCTGCCCAGCCGTACTCGGCGCCGCGTGGGATGCCTTTCTTTACGTGCAAGCAAGAGTCAACGATGAGCTGGCGGCGGTTACCGACAATCCGCTCGTGTTTGCATCCAGCACTGGCGGTGGCGACATCGTGTCGGGAGGAAACTTTCATGGCATGCCAGTCGCTTTGCCACTCGATACATTATCCATCTGCATCGCACACGTCGCCGGAATTGCCGAGCGGCGGGTCTTCCATATGCTGTCGGGAGTCGACGCCGAAGCCGAATTGCCTTCGTTCCTGACACCCCAGGCCGGACTGCAAAGTGGGTTGATGATTGCACAGTACACGGCAGCTGCCTGTTGCAACGAATTGATTGGTCTGGCCAACCCGGCCAGTGTTGTCAATCTTTCCACCAGCGCCGGGATGGAGGACTACAATTCGTTCGGGCCTCGATCGGCGGCGAAAGCTCGTCGTGCGATTCAGTTAGCGAGCTCGGTTGTGGCGATTGAGTTGCTTTGTGCGGCTTCCGGCCTGGATCATCATCGCCCTTTGCAATCGGGTAAGCTTGTCGAGAGAGCCTACGACCAAATTCGACAGGAAGTACCACCGCTCACGCAGGATCGCCCTCCCGCCCCCGACATCGCGGTAATCGAACAAATGATTGAGAGGGGACAATTCGTGTTTTAAAGTGATGGCGGCTGCCTACACCATGCACCTTTCCTTTCCACAACTGAAAAGTTGAACCGTAAACTGCCGACTGCCATGAGCGCTATCGAAAAACAAGATCGCACTGTTCGCGCACCTCGCGGCGGACAATTATCCTGCAAGACCTGGCAGGCCGAAGCCGCCATGCGAATGCTGATGAACAACCTGGACCCGGACGTCGCCGAGATCCCGGAGGCGCTGGTCGTTTACGGCGGTCGCGGTCAAGCGGCCAGATCGTGGGAAGCCTACGATGCGATCGTTGCTACGCTGAAGCGACTGGAGGCCGACGAAACGTTGCTGGTACAGTCCGGAAAGCCGGTCGGCGTGCTACGCACCCAGATCGACGCGCCGCGTGTGCTGATTGCCAACTCGAATCTCGTACCTTTCTGGGCGACTCAAGAGCACTTCGACGAGTTGGCTGCCAAGGGACTGATGATGTACGGACAGATGACCGCCGGCTCATGGATTTACATCGGCACCCAGGGAATCCTGCAAGGCACTTACGAGACGTTTGCGGAATGCGCTCGGCAACATTTCGGCGGCACGCTCTCCGGACAACTGTGCGTAACCGCCGGCTGCGGTGGAATGGGTGGAGCTCAGCCGCTGTCGATCACGATGAACGAAGGCACTTGCCTGATCGCCGATGTGGATCGCGATCGACTCGAACGGCGCGTCAACGATCGCTATCTCGACGAGATCGTCGACGAACTGGATGTGGCGATCGATCGGGCGGTGCAGTACGCAACGGAAGAGAAGGCCCTGAGCGTCGGCGTACATTGCACGGCTGTGGCATTGCTGACACGATTAATCGAACGCGAAATTGTACCGGCCGCTCTCACCGACCAAACCAGCGCTCACGATGTGCTTTACGGCTATGTACCGGAGGGGCTGACGCTGGCAGAGGCTGCCGACCTGAGGGAGTCGGACGAGGCCGAATACTGTCGGCGCAGCACCGCAGCGATGGCCGTGCACGTGGAGGCAATGGTCGAGTTACAAAAACGTGGCAGCGTCACGTTCGACTACGGCAACAACATCCGACAACGAGCGTTCGAAGCCGGTTGCGAGGACGCTTTCGCTTTTCCGGGATTCGTTCCGGCTTACATTCGTCCCCAGTTTTGCAAAGGGCGAGGTCCCTTTCGCTGGGTGGCGCTGTCCGGCGATCCCGAAGACATCTTCACTACCGACGCCGCGTTGCTCGAGGCGTTTCCGAATGACGAAGGATTGCATCGTTGGTTAAGACTCGCCAGGGATCGAATCGAGTTCCAGGGGCTGCCGGCGCGGATTTGCTGGCTTGGCCTGGGAGAAAGAGAAAAAGCAGGCCTGCTGTTCAATGATCTTGTCCGCGAAGGCAAAGTGTCAGCTCCCATCGTGATCGGTCGCGACCACCTCGATTGTGGCTCGGTTGCATCGCCCAATCGCGAGACCGAAGGCATGCTCGACGGTACGGATGCGGTCAGCGATTGGCCGCTGCTGAATGCAATGGTCAACGTGGCAAGCGGAGCCAGTTGGGTCAGTTTTCATCACGGGGGCGGCGTCGGAATCGGCTACAGCCAGCACGCTGGACAGGTGACGGTCGCCGATGGCACGGTCGCAGCGGCAGCGCGGCTGAGTCGGGTGCTATCCAACGATCCAGCGATGGGTGTCTTGCGACATGCCGATGCCGGGTACGATCAGGCTCGCAGATGCGCGGATGAGAAACAGGTCGATATTCCCGGTCGGGACTGGTAAGCCATGACGCGATTGTTGATCCATGGCGCTCGGGTCGTCACCTTGGCCGGCCCCGACGGCGCACGACGCGGCGAGGCCATGAATGAGCTGTCGGTGCTCCCACTGGCCGACGTCCTGATCGACGAGGGCATCATCGTCGAAGTGACAGATCGTTCCGACAGCGACTCGGATTTTTCCAACGCCGAGGAATTGATCAACGCCGACGGGCGCGTGTTGATGCCGGCGTTCGCCGATTGCCACACGCACTCTTGTTGGGCAGGCAACCGGCTGGATGAATGGGTAAGTAAACAGCAAGGTGCCAGCTACCTTGAGATACTCAAAGCGGGAGGTGGCATCATGTCCACCGTTCGAGCCGTTCGTCAGGCGACGCAAGCACAGCTTTGCGATTTGTTGTTGGAGCGACTCGACCTGATGCTGACGGGGGGTACGACGTCGGTGGAGATCAAGTCGGGCTACGGACTGTCCCTCGTCGACGAATTGAAAATGCTGCGGGCGATTGAAGACGCACAGGCCAATTGGCCCGGCCGCATTGTGTTGACCGCCTGCCTCGGCCATGCGCTCGATCCGGAAATCGACCCGGAGCGCTTCGTCACAGAAACCATCGGCAAGACTTTGCCGGCCGTGACCAGCGAATTCCCGGGAATCGCAATCGATGCTTACTGCGAAGAGGGTGCCTGGTCGGTCAACCAGTGTTTGCAACTATTCGACGCGGCCGCGACTGCCGGTCACAAGCTTCGTGTGCATGCCGATCAGTTTAACTCGTTGGGCATGGTCGAAGCGGCGATTCAGCGCAAGTTTATCAGCGTCGATCATCTGGAAGCATCCGACAGGCAATTGTTGATCAACCTGGCGACATCCTTGACGTTCGGTGTCATGTTGCCGGCCTGTGGCTTCCACATGGATGATCGCTATGCGGATGGGCGAACCTTTGTTGACGCGGGCGGCGCACTCGCATTGGCAACCAACTACAACCCCGGGTCGGCTCCCTGCTACTCGATGCCCATGGTGACCAGTCTTGCGGTGAGACAAATGAAGCTAACGCCCGCCGAGACGATTACGGCCACAACCACCAACCCGGCCCGACTGCTCGGTTTGCACGATCGCGGCACCATCGAAGCGGGCCAGCGCGCCGATTTGATCCTCTTGCGACACACCGATGAACGCATGCTGAGCTTCGAGTTTGGCGACTCACCCATCGATACCGTTATTTGCGGTGGCGAATTGGTTTAAGCAACTTACTTTCTTGGTTGCTGGAGCTGAAGCAAGACGAGCCCCAACCACAAGCCTTGAAGTTGCGTTAATACGAGCCCGCGGCGCAAGCAAGTGAATCTTTTCAGGCAAACGAGGGTTCACTCGCTTGCGTTCGGGTTCGTACTCGATCGCCACGACCACGCTAGCTTCACAATCTCGACAGCTACTAGTAATTGAAACTGGACTGCCTTGGAAAGAAACACCGATCTTTCTGATAAGACCGGTTCCGATACAAGCTAGTTGACCATGATCGCAGACTGCACCAAGGCCACGCCAATACGCTGCGCATTGCTGTGCCTTGTGGCCAGCTGGGCTCTCGCTGGCTGCCAGACCCACGTGCCGCCTCGTTATGCCGAGCTCCCACCAACGTCACTGCCAATTCCCATTCAACAGTTGGCGTGTTCCGCGGGCTGCTCTGCTCCGGTTCAGCCTGTGGCGCTGGCTCAGCTGGCGGGTGAACACTCGCTCGACGAATACATCGCCGCGTCTTTAGCCGTTCATCCGGCAGTCCAAGCCGCACGATGGGAGGTCGAATCTGCGGCTTGGCAGGTGCCGATTGCCGGGGCGTTGGAAGATCCCAAGCTCAACCTCACTGCACTGCCGGCTCCGATTCAGACGGCTGCGGGCCGACAACAAGCCGTCGTAGGCGTCAGTCAGAACCTTCCGGTTCGCGACAAACGGGCTCGCAAGGAAGCCATCGCGTGCGCTGCCGCCGACGCCGCGCGAGCGCGGCTCGACGCGGCGCAACGTGACGTGATCGCCAAGGTGCGCAAGACTTACGCCGAGCTCATCTTTCGGCAAGCTGCACTGCAAATCCTGAACGACGATCGAGAATTGCTGCAGGAAATCGCCCAGATCATCGTCGCACTCTACAAGACGAACAAAGTGAATCAGCAAGACATTGCCCAAGCCGAGCTGGCTCAATTGACCGTAGAACAGGAATTGATCGCGGCGCGACAACAGCTTCATCGGCGCAAACGTCGATGGCGAGGCTGATCCAGGCAGCGCCAAGCACGCCACTGAGGGCCCGCAGCGAACTCTGCCTGGAACGTGTGGCGACCAACGTTGAGTCGTTGCTGAACCATGCCATGGTGAATCGTCCCGAGCTGCGAGCGAAAATCGCGGAAGCAGAACAGGATCGCATGGCAGCAGGTCTGGCGAAACTCGATTACATTCCTGATCCCACTGTCGGAGCTTCCTGGATCGCCATAGGCGATTCGAGCCTCAGTCCTGTCGCCAATGGCCAGGACGCGGTCACGCTGAGTATTGGCTGGAACCTGCCCGTATATCGGCAGCGAATTGAAGCCAAAATCAAATCGGCCGAGGCGCGAGCAATGAGCTCAATGCAAAAGTACGACGACCTGCGGGATGAAACATTACGCGAGGTCTACGACGAGTACACTCGATTGTCGAGTAAGCTGGAGCTGATCGAACTGCTGGACAAGGAGATCGTCCCCAAGGCCAACGAAACACTGGAAGTCGCGATCAAGGCCTACAGCGTTTCGAAAGTCGACATTCAACAAGTCCTCGAAAACTGGCGAAAACTGATTCGCCTGGAGTTGTCGATGAGCGAACTGAAACGTGACTATCGGCTGTCGATTGCCGCGCTTGAACAGGCACTCGGTAGTGATCTCGTGACCACCACCGACTGTGAATTTCGCCGTTTACCAAGTGTCGAACAACTGTCGGTCCTGCCAGACGACTGATGTCACGCGATTCATCATCGGCAGCCTCGTTTTCTCGCAAGACGACGAAAAACACGAGAGCTCTCAGTCAATTCCCAGTCGGCAAGGTGCTGATCCTCGCGAACAGCTTGGGATTCAGTTTGCCAGCCATTGGCATCGCTCCGCAGCGATCGACAATTACTCTATAAGTTTCGGAAGGGATACTGGTCCACTTCGCCTGACACGAGAGTAACCCGGCATGAACGATCACGACCACAACGCGATCGACCCCATTTGCGGGATGGCCGTCGACACGTCGTCGGCGATTTCCACCGATCGGGATGGTAAGACCCATTATTTTTGCAGCGACAGTTGCTTGCAACAATTCACTGCAGGTTCTCACACCCAACCCGGCTGTTGCCACCCAGACGGGCCGAGCGACGCGCCACAGTCGCTTTCCGGCCGCTGGCCGACTTCCAAATACTTTTGTCCAATGTGTGCGGGAATCGAGAGTGACTCGCCAGACGACTGCCGAAAGTGCGGGATGGCACTCGAACCAACCGGTGCGCAATCGCCGGCCTCGAAGACCGTCTATACCTGTCCGATGCATCCCGAGGTTGAAGAAACTGAACCCGGTTCGTGTCCTATTTGTGGAATGGAACTGGAACCGAAGCATGTGGTCATCGATGATCCGGGCGGAGACCGTGAACTTGACCAAATGACATCGCGATTCTGGGTGGCAGTCGCGTTGTCGACGCCGATTGTACTGCTCGCGATGCTTCCGATGTGGGGCCTGGGCATCGACAAGTGGGTAGGCGGAGCAACCGCATCGCGATGGCTCCAATTTGCGCTGGCAACTCCCGTCGTATTCTACTGCGGCTGGCCCTTCTTGGTTCGCGGCTGGCGTTCGCTGGCAACGATGAATCTGAATATGTTCACGCTCATTTCGTTGGGCGTGGGATCGGCTTATCTCTACAGCACGATTGCGATAATGGTTCCCGACTGGATACCGGACTCGTTCAAGGAACAGGGCAACGTTGCTGTCTATTTCGAAGCGGCAGCCGTCATCATCGCGTTGGTACTGCTCGGGCAAGTGCTGGAACTTCGCGCCCGTCGCCGTACGAGTGGAGCAATCCGCGAACTGCTTTCACTCGCCCCACCAACGGCGCGACTGATTCGCGATGGCGACGAGATTGAAGTCCCGCTCGATCAAGTCCGACAGGAAGATACACTCAAGGTTGTTCCCGGCGACCGGATTCCGGTCGATGGTGAAATCATTTCGGGACAGAGTGCTGTCGATGAGTCGATGATTACGGGCGAGCCGGTACCGGTTACCAAAGCGGCCGGTGACTCGGTGATAGGCGGCACGGTCAACCAGACCGGCGCTTTTCAAATGAAGGCGCTCCGAATCGGGGGCGACACCGTTCTTTCGCAGATCATCAGCATGGTCACCAATGCGCAACGCAGTCGAGCTCCCATTCAAAAAGTCGCCGATACGGTGGCCGGCTGGTTCGTGCCAGCGGTCGTGCTCGCAGCCATTTTGACGTTTGTGTTTTGGTCACTTTTCTCGCCAGTCGAGCCGCGATTTGCTTACGCTCTGGTGAATGCCGTTGCCGTGCTTATCATCGCCTGTCCCTGCGCACTCGGGCTCGCCACGCCCATGTCGATCATGGTAGGCGTCGGCCGCGGAGCGAGAGAAGGCGTGCTGATTAGGAATGCTGAAGTATTGGAAACGATGGAGAAACTAAGTGTATTGATCGTCGACAAAACCGGGACTCTGACCGAAGGTCACCCGACCTTGACCGAGCTTGAGGTCGAACCTGGCAGCGGCTTGGACGAAATTAGAATGCTCCAGCTCGTCGCGTCCATTGAATCGAATAGCGAACACCCTTTAGCCCGTGCGATCGTTGACGCGGCGCAGCAGCGCAAGCTCGACCTATCGCCCGTGGCCGACTTTGATTCGATCACGGGCGGTGGAGTTCAGGGATCGGTGGGCGATCATCGAATCTTGATTGGCAAGCAGCCGCTGCTGAGCGAATTGGGAGTGGCGAACGTGAACTTGCTGTCTGACCGGGCGGTGGAACTGCAGAACCTCGGCCGCACCGTCATGTTCGCGGCCGTTGATGGCCAGATTGCTGGTCTGATTGCTGTTTCTGACCCGATCAAGCACACTTCAAGCGATGCCATCCAGGCGCTACATCAACTGGGCATCAAAATCGCAATGCTCACTGGTGATCATCAGCGAACGGCGAATGCGGTCGCGGAGCAACTCGGCATCGATGAAGTCGAAGCGGGTGTCAGCCCGGAGGATAAGCTCAGGCGAGTCGAATCCTTCCAGGCGAACGGAGTGACGGTGGGCATGGCAGGCGACGGCATCAATGACGCGCCCGCACTGGCCCAGGCCAACGTCGGCATCGCCATGGGCACCGGTACCGACGTGGCCATTGAGAGTGCGGGAGTGACGCTTGTTAAGGGTGACCTCACCGGAATCGTCAAGGCGATCCGGTTGAGTCGGGCTACGATGCGCAACATTCGCCAGAACCTGTTTTTTGCTTTCATTTACAATGCCCTTGGCATCCCCATCGCCGCGGGCGTGCTCGTTCCCTTTTTCGGCATGAACGCATTGCTCAATCCCATGATGGCGGCAGCCGCGATGAGCTTCAGCAGCGTTTCCGTGATCGCGAATGCGTTAAGGCTTAGGAAGACCGCGCTGTAATCACTAATCGCAGCAATCTCATCTCGCTTCTTCAGACCCGCATAATCCGAGTGTCTCGGCCATGTGGCGTCTCGAGTCAGTTGGCAAAAATCACTCCGCCAGTCTGATTTCGGCCGTAAATTGGTCACGACAGCTGGCGGAGTCGGTATTGCGACCTAATCTCGCTTGACGACGGGAGCCGGTCTATCGAGACTGGAAACATGGCGGTCTCTGAGTCGCCTCCCACGCCAAACGACATGAGCGGCGGTCAGCGAACACTGCCAAACATTATGATCTACCGTACGTTGACCGTCGCGATCCAAATCCTGGCACTGGCCGTACCAGCGCTGCCGGTCGCGGGCGAGTGCGGGTGCGGCGGACTTTCTTCGCGTTCGGCAACCGTTCCCGATCACACAGTCGACGTGGAGTGTTGCTGCCAGAGCAAATCGGCAAACTCATCCGACTCGAACCTGCCAACCCCTCGCCGCTCGCCGCCCACCAAGGCCGGTGACAATTGCTGCGGACAGAATACTGCCTGTCGCTGCCGAGCCGCCAGCAAAGCGTGTAAGTGCGGCGACAATTGCAGGTGCGGCCAGCTCGATGCGCCGCTCCCCAGCGAATCAGCAACGCTTCCCGGTTTGAACCCGACGAACGAGCTGGTGGCGCATGTCACAATCTTCGGCTCGACTTGCTGTCGCCGATCTTCTCTTTTGTCTCAATGATCGGATCGCTCCTCTCGAGCAACTGGTCGCATTAACCGATGCTCAGCCTCAGCTTTGCGTCCGCCTGGGAAGATTCCGGATCTAAATCGGACGCTACCGGTGCGCGATGTTCGCAGCGCGACTCTCATTCCGGTTTCCGTCGTCCTACCGCTTGCGCTGGACCTGATAACCACGCGTCAGCCGCTGCCAACGGCTGGTAATTCGACAGCGACTTGCAGCAAACAATCGTCGACCGCGGCCTCGACAGAATTCGACCTGGCAGTATCCATGATGTCCGACAAGTCAACCCGAAACCACCTTCTGAAACGCTGGCTGAAAGCCCAGTGGCTGCGACCTATATATCAGGCGGCAGCGCTGATCGCTGCCGTCGTGCTTTCGATTTTTCTGGTGGGCCTGGCACAGCGCCAGGGTTGGATTCAAACCGTGGCCGTGAATTCGGCGCCCGCAACTGCAGCAGCCGAATCGGCCGTCCAATACATTTGTCCGATGATGTGCACGCCGCCACTGTCCGAACCCGGCCGCTGTCCGGTTTGCGGCATGGAACTGGTGCCGTCGACTGCGAGCACTGCAGACGGCGATGATAAATCGGTGACTATTTCGGCCGCCGATCGACGCTTGATCGGGATCAAGACCGCAACAGTCCGACGAATCGCTGCCGAGCGCACCATCCGCGGTGTTGGCAGGCTCGTTATCGATGAGAGTCAAGTGACTCGGATTCCGGCCAACGCGGGCGGTCGAGTCGAATCTTTGGCCGTCAATTTCGTCGGGCAACCGGTCGCGGCTGACCAGCCGCTGGCCACGCTCTATTCGCCCGATCTTTACGCTGCTCAAACCGAGCTGTTGACTCTCAAACGCACACGACTCGGCTCTGCGGGACGAAAATACTCACTGGCAATCGTCCGAGATGAATTAGTTGCCTCCGCCGAGAACGACTGTTTGAATTGGGCATGACGCGTACCCAAATTGCCGAACTGGAACAGCGAGGCAACTCCGAAACCCGCATCGAAATTCGATCACCGCAATCTGGCACGATCACCAAAATGATGTTGCGCGAGGGGCAATATATCAAACCAGGAGATGTTGTCTATGAAGTTGCCGACTTGTCACGCGTTTGGTTGCTGACCGAGTTGTTTCCGGAAGACGCAGCTTCGGTCCGCTATGGGCAACGCGTTGCCGCGCACATCAGTTCGCTACCCGGCGAATTGCTCGATGGCCGCGTTTCATTTGTTGACCCCATGGTCGATGCCAACAAACGAGCTGTCCAGGTTCGCATCGAACTGGACAATCCGGAGGGAAAACTCGCGCCTGGTGACGAAGCCACGGTCGAAATTCGCGTACCGGCTCAGCCCACAGCCAACATCTACGACGAACAACTGGCTGGGAAATGGATTTGCCCCGTTCACCCCGACGTCGTCGAATCGAATTCGGGCACTTGCGTGCGATCGCAGCGTCCACTGGTACCAACATCGGAATTCGGGTTTGTCGATTCGGCTGACTCTGTGGAGCAACCACTTGTGATCCGGCGGGATGCCGTGCTGATGGCAGGCGATCGTTCAGCAGTTTACGTCGAAACCGAACCGGGACAATTCGAAATCCGCCTGGTAACCGTCGGCGCCCGGTTAAGAGACGAGGTCGTTATTCTTGAAGGTTTGACCGAGTCCGAAGTGGTGGCGACGAATGGCAACTTTCTCATTGACTCGCAAATGCAGCTCGCGGGCAAACCGTCCCTGATCGATCCTTCTCGGGCCACGATCGAGGTGGAAAAAACCTGGGATCTCGACCTGCCCCCGATGGGTCCGGCAACGGCCGCGGACACGAAGACTGACAGCGAACCGGAAACAGCTACCGACTGGGACCTGCCCCCGACTTCCCCCCCCGTGCAAGTCGAATCGCCGGCAGATGACAGCGAACCCGCCGACGACGCGACGAATCCGAAATCGCGCGGAGGACCATCCGTGATGACTAGAGCGCTGGTCAACTTCTGTCTGCGGGAACGCGTGATCGTACTGATCGCGTCGGTGGCGATCGTCGCCTATGGTTGGCGTGCGACGAGAGAAGTGCCACTCGATGCAATCCCCAACGTGGGCGAGAACCAGGTCATCGTGCTGACCGAATGGATGGGGCGATCCCCCAAAGACGTCGAGGATCAGATTACCTACCCCTTGTCGATCGCATTGCAGGGTGTTCCTGGCGCCACGAATGTCCGCGGCAAGAGCATGTTTGGCTTCAGCTTCGTTCAGGTCACGTTTGCGGACAGCGTGGACTTTTATTGGGCTCGGTCACGCGTGGCGGAACAACTTACCACCGTGGGCAGCACCTTGCCGCCTGAAGTAACACCGACGCTTGCACCGGACGCCACGGCGCTCGGACAAATCTTTTATTACGTGCTGGAACCCTCCGGCGAACTGGACCTTGCCGACCTGCGTTCGAAACAGGACTTCGTGGTGAAGTACGCGCTACAATCGGTCGAAGGCGTCGCCGAGGTGGCTTCGATTGGTGGCTACGAGCGACAGTACCAGGTCGAAGTCGATCCGGACCGGCTGCGCTATCACGAGTTACCGCTGGATACAGTAATCGGGTCGGTTCGCGCTGCCAACATGGAAGTCGGAGCCAAAACTGTCGAAGCTGAGGGCATGGAATACATTGTCCGCGGCAAGGGTTTTCTCGGCTCGGGCAAGTCCACTGCAGAGACGATCGAGCAGATCGAGCAGGCTGTCGTGACCAGTCGTGAAGGTGTTCCCGTCCGCATTCGCGATGTCGCGACGGTACAGTTGGGCCCGGCCTTCCGCCGAGGTGCACTCGACTTCAACGGGAGTGAAGCGGTTGGAGGCATCGTGGTCATGCGCCACGGCGAGAACCCTCGTGCCGTCATCCAGCGGGTCAAAGCCAAGATCGCGGCGATTGAACCGGAACTCGACGGCATCCGGATACGAGGCATCTACGACCGCACCGAGCTGATCGACGAAACGGTCGCCACGCTCACCGATGCTCTATTGGAAGAAGTCAGCATCACCATCGCCGTTATGGTGCTCTTCCTGCTCCATATCCGTGCCAGCCTCGTGATCGCCATCACACTGCCAATGGCTGTGCTGATGTCGTTCATCGCAATGAAACTGTTTCATGTCGATGCCAACATCATGTCGCTGGCAGGAATCGCAATCGCCATCGGAACGATGGTCGATATGGGCATTATCATTCTGGAAAATATCTATAGCGCGTTGGCCGAGTGGGAGGCGGACGGACGCCAGGGCGGCGAGGAAGAACGCTTGACGATCTTGCGTGAGGCAGCTGCCGAAGTGGTGCCGGCCGTCATGACGGCCGTGACAACCACGATCGTCAGTTTTCTGCCCGTCTTCTTCCTGACAGGTCGCGATCATCGGCTGTTCGTACCTCTGGCATGGACCAAGACATTCGCCCTGGCCTCCAGCCTGATCGTCGCCGTGACCGTGGTACCCATGTTGTGCCGGTTGTTCCTGCGCACGACCCGCATGCCCGCCTGGGCTAGCCTGCTATCCGGGATCTCGCTCGCCGCGCTGATGGGAGCCCTGGCACATTTCGTCTGGGGTGATCGCATTGTGGAGACGCTGCATGCATGGACGGGAATCGAAACGCCGGCGCAACATTTGTTGTGGGTTTCACTGGCCGTGGGCTTGGTCGGATTCGGGATCGGATTCGGGATCACCCAGGAATCCATTCGCCCGATGGAAAATAATCCGGTCAGCCGCTTTGTCCGCTGGCTGTATGCTGCACGACTGCGAATGGCGCTCGATCACAAGGCACTATTCCTGACTCCCGCGTTGCTCATATTTATCCTGGGATTGGGCGCATGGCTTGGGCTCCCGGCTGTGCTGCAA
This sequence comes from uncultured Planctomycetales bacterium, assembly GCA_963821085.1. Lineage (GTDB taxonomy): Bacteria > Planctomycetota > Planctomycetia > Pirellulales > Pirellulaceae > CAWGCE01. The sequence continues at coordinate 142,601 of CAWGCE010000001.1, forward strand.
CCACTCGAACGTTTTAGCCGTCGGCTCGGTACCGAGCTGAACGATTTGCCCGGCTATGTCGACGCAAAGCACACGTTTACAGGTCTCAAGACGGACGATTGGATTGCGCTGGATGAGGGCAGCTGGTTCTACATGCCCAGCCTTTATCCGGCTGCCAGCTTTACTCAGGCGATGTCCGTGCTGCAAACGCAAGATGCATTGATGCTGCAGATTCCCGAAGTGGCCAACGTGTTAGGGAAGATTGGTCGTGCCGAATCAGCACTTGATCCGGCTCCAGCCGCGATGGTGGAAACCTACGTCATGCTAAAGCCACGTAGCGAATGGCGTGAAGGTGTCACATCGCGTCATATCTGGGATGAAATCAACCGGGTAGCTACGTTACCCGGAGTCACACCGGCATCGCCGCTGCAACCGATTGAAGGTCGTGTCGTGATGTTGCAGAGCGGCATCAAGGCTTCGATGGCGGTGCGGATCTATGGCGACAGTCTCGAGGGGCTGTCCACGGCCGCCGTTCGCGTCGCCGATCGACTGCGCGACATGCCATTCGTCAACGCCGGTACCGTAAACCCGGACATTGTGATGGGCAAGCCCTACTACGAATTTGACGTCGATCGCGAAACGGCCGCCAGGTACGGCATGTCAACGACCATGATCAATCAGATCATTGCGGCCGGCCTGGGAGGTGTCGACGTCACAACGACCGTGGAAGGACGCGAACGTTACCCGGTACAGGTTCGGTACTCCCGCGATGTTCGAGAAGGCATCGACAACCTACCCACAGTTCCCGTCGTTACGCATTCGGGCGAAGTCGTCCCGTTGTCGAGGGTTGCCACCGTGTCCACGACCTGGGGTCCGGGAGCGATCAACAGCGAGGATGCCCGCTTGGTCGCGCACGTGGCATTCGCCCCCACCGGGGCGTTGGGCGATCTGGAAACGGTTGAAGCGGTGATGAGTTCCCTGCGCAACGCGCGGGCCAGCGGCGCTCTGGAATTCCCAGATGGCAATTTCGAATTGCAGCCTGTTGGTTCGTTCCAGAATCAGATCGAAGCCAATCAGCGCCTCATGTGGCTGATCCCGCTGGTCCTGTTGATTAACTTTTTGCTGCACTACCTGCACTTTCGCAACTTTCCGATCGCTTTGGTCGTGTTTACCGGCATCCCTGTTTCGTTTGCCGGTGGCATGATCGCTGTAGCGGTCATGGGCGTCGACATGAACACTGCGATCTGGATCGGATTCATCGCGTTGTTTGGCTTGGCAGCCGACGATGGCATTGTGATCGCCAGCTACATCCAGCAAACGTTACAGCGTCGCGACATTCGTGACGTGGGAGAATTGCGAGCTGCCATCTATGACGCTGGCCTGAAACGCATCCGTCCCTGCGTCATGACTACGGTGACGACGCTGGCGGCGCTGGCTCCCGTGCTGATGGCCACAGGACGCGGTGCTGACGTAGCGCGCGCCATGGCCTTACCGGTATTCGGCGGCATGCTCATTGAACCGTTTACCTCGTTCATTGTGCCGACGCTCTACTGTGCGTTCATGGAATTCAAACTACAAGCCGGCCTCAAAGATCAGCTGTTCTTGAAGACAATCGACTCACCGGTCAAGGCGGCGCCGATCGGCGCTGGCTGACCACAGACGGACCGTTACCACACCACAAGGAGAATCCTATGAAGTCGCCTCAATTCGTTCTGCTCGCCGCTCTGGTTCTAAACTGCGCGACCAGCAACGCCCAACAGGTCGGTGAATGGACGGCCAAACAGGTGCGGGTCGCTGTGCAAAAGATTTGCCCCGTTTCAGGACAGGAGCTTGGAGCCCATGGCAAACCGATCAAGGCGAAGATCGGCGCTGAAGAAGTCTTTCTCTGTTGCCAGTCGTGCGTTGGAAAGAATGTGAAGAGCGAGCATTGGGGGACGATTCACAAAAATTTTGCCGCGGCCCAACAGACCTGCACCGTGATGGGACACGAGCTGCCGAAGAAACCCGAGTGGACGATCATTGATGGCCAGATTTTCTACGTCTGTTGCCCACCGTGCAAAGAAAAAATCGCAGCCGACCCGGCCAAGTACGCCGTCGAGCTGATGAAGCGATACCGGACCTCGTTGGCCACCTCGTTGGAATAAACAACACCTGTCCGTTCAGGACTCGATATGGAAGCAGTCATCCTCGACATCGTCTGGGTGACGGATTCCATTTGGCTCTGCTACTGAATTGGGTTCGCAGTCCTGAATCCTAAAGGGTGCGGCCGTCGATTCCAGAACAGTCGATCGGTCCAGGAAGGGGATTGGACGTGCATCACGGCACGGTTAAATCGATGCCAACTGATGGAGCTTGTGACGAGGCAGTGGAGCTGGCACAGCACTCTTCAGGAAAGGGGAAAGCCGCTACGCTTCTTATTCAGATGCGCTAAGCCGCTTTCGAGTCTCTTTCCCGATACAGTCGGCTGGCCTGTCCGATCCAATCGTCACGTTCAATCCGGTCGCGGAACCGCAACAACTTGGAGAATTCTGCAATGGCCGTTTCATCCCAATCGATGACCTGGCGGTACGTGTAGATTCCATACTCGTTCAATTTCTCTTCCAACACGCCGCCAACGCCCGAGATTTGCGTTAGATCGTCCACGTTTGCGGGCCGACTCACGTAGACGATTCCGCGCCGTTCGTCACGTCGAATCTGATCACCGTTGGCCAGGTAGTCGGCGCCAGCGAGCTTGTCCTCCGATTGAGCCATGTGGCTCTCCAACATCACCGTTTGCCGACGCAATCGAGTCAGGACGTCCTCCCTTTCGCGACTTAGCTCCGACACGGTTCCCTTCAACTGCTCCATCTGCTCCTGGATCTCAGCCATCTTCTGCTCCGCCAACTCAACTGAAGCACGCGCGTCGTTTCGTTCCATGTTCAACTGTTCAATACGCTTGTCGTATCGCTCCTGCAGGCCCTGGCCGTTCTGTTTCATCGTCTGGATGCTCTGCTGGCTGGCAGCCAACTGCGATTGAAGGCTGTTGATGGTCTGTCGGGCCGAATCGACCATTTGTTGGGCCGTGCGTTGTCCGTTCGACGATTCACCCAATTGCAACTCGGCGGTCTGCAGCCTGGCTCGCAGCGACTGAACTTCAGCACGCAGGTCATCAACGACCGTCACCTGGCGGCCAATCTGGTCCAGGCGGCGGGTCTGTTCGTCCAGTGCGCTGTCCGCTTCGCGCCGCAACGACTGCTCTTCGCGGAGCACCCGCAGGACCTCTTCGCGTTGATTTCGCAGACTTTCGACTTCTTTCAATTGGATGTCGATACGTTGGCTGATTTCTTCGCGTTGCTTGCGTTCGTCATCCAGCAATAGCATCGCTTCGTCACGTTCGGATTTCACTGCCGCCAGTGCACGTTGATCATCCTGGTACGTCTCCTGCAATGCTTTGTATTGCCTTTCGAGGCTGGCATGTTGCTGCTTGACCGATTGTGACAGCGCCAAATCTGCCTTCAGCTGGCTTGATTCCTGCCGCATCGTCTCGACTTCCTGCTCGTTCACTCGACGAGCTTCATCGTCTCGACGCATGGACGTGTACAACTGTTTGCGATGGCGATCAACCGTATCAAACGCGCGGCGGTGGCTCTCCACATCGACCCGCAACTGCTTGATGTCGCCGTTTGCTTTTTGCAGCTTCTCCTGTGCCGCGTCACGCTCTGCCGCCAGTTGAAGGAATTCCTGCGAAGCCTGTTCCAAGGTTTGTTCCAGGTCGCAGATTCTCGCAGCAGACGAATCGTCCGTCTCGCTGGCGTCCTGGTTGAGCTCCTGCTCGCGGTTCTGCAAGCGTTCCTCGAGATCACACCGTTGCTGACGTTCGTGCTGCAATTGCGTCACGATGTCTGCACGCTCTCGAGCGATTTTTTCGGCTCGCGATTGCTGTTCCTCCAATTCCTCGCGGAGGACATCGATCTCACTTGACTCGTCCTGAGCCTCAGCTCGCTGCTCGGCCAGCTGCGCCGCTGCTTGCTCCGCATTCTGCTCCAGCGATTTCTGCTGTCGCAGCAGTGATTCATACTGCAGCTGAAGCTTTGAATGGTTTGCTTTCAGCCCGTCATAGTCGGCTTGAATCGAGTCGACGGTCGTCACATGGGACTGCACTTTTTCCAGCGTTTCACGCGTCTGTTGCAACTCGTCTTCAAGATCGGTGCGGCGCTTGCGCTCGATATCCAGTTCCCGAATCGCGTGCTGCTTCAAATCGTGCAGCGCCCCTAGACCCTGCTCAATGGAACCATTGGCAATTCCCTGCTCTTCGAGTGCCTTCTCGACACGCTCGTGCCAGGTTCGCAGGTAGGCCCATTCGTCTTGCTGTTTCCCGTGGCGTTGCTCAAGACCGACGTAGGCGTCCCGCTGTTGCTTTAGCGCCTTCTCCAGTTCGTTGTTTTGGTCAGACAAGCCATCCAGTTGTCGGAGGATGCTCTCCGAGTCGCTTCGGAAAGGAATCCACAAGGCATAACCGATCAGGATTCCCGCGATCAGCAGCAAAATTGAGGAGAACACAGGGAAGTTGTACGTCAGGGCAGCTCAGCATTTCACGGGCCTTAAACCTGATCCGATCGTTAAAACGAGAACGCTGTAATCAGGCGTCGGCGAACGGAACAACATAACTTCAATCAAACAGGCCAACCCACCACGCGATATCAATGGCGTCACTCCCCCCAGCTCGAGTCACGTTCTTGTACCTTCGAGCCCTCTAACACCTGCCTGGACGTGTTGGCAGGTTCACCGCGGTTCTGGTCGCACTGCGAGCTTCGAATCGTTGACAACCGCCTAAAGCTTTGCCGGCAACCTTCCGATCGTTACAGATGGAATAATCCTTCTATTGTGACACTCCGCTGAGCTGGCGCCGGGAAAACCCGTTTGGAGATGAAAAGTGCTCTCACTACTTAGTGGTCCGTTAAGTTCGATCGTCCTCTGCGTGTTGGCAGGCATCGCTCTGCGTTACGCACTCTGGTACGGCCAAAGCGAAGCGTCCGAGTCAGCCAGCATTGAAGAGGAGGCGACGGCGGGCCGTAGCGGTCTGGCAAATCTTGAGCAACAACTGTCCGAAGAGCGAAAAACGGTAGAGACCGTTCGGGCGGACTACCAACAGCTGTGTCAGGAATTCGATCGTTACCGGCAGGAGGCGACAACGCGTGACAGCGAGATTCGAGTACAGCTAGCTCGGCACACGGAATTGGAAGCAACGATTGAGCAATTGCGACACGAGCTGAACCATTCGAAGGACATCCAACGCGAGCTGCAAGCCCAGTTGGATGCGGCCCTGGTTCAATCTGATTCGTCCGATAATTCGATACGGAAGCAATTGGAATCGCTCCGTAATGAACTAAAGGACACGACCGCCGAGCTGGCGTCAACTCAGGACCACCTGGTTTCCGCAACAAACGAAATTGGCGAGTTGACAGACGAGAACAACAGACTCGCCTTGCAACTGGCCCAGGTCGAAGCAGTCGGCCAGAAATCGACCGATCGAGTGAAGGAGCAGCTGGACGAGCGATCCAAGTCGCTGGAGGCATGCAACGGCAGAATCGGCGAGTTGATGACGGCGCTGGAAATGGCCAGCGGAGACAAATCTTCACTCGAAGACCGTTGCCAGGAATTGGAAGAGCGGCTGGTTGCAACAACAAGCCGTGAAAGCGAATTGAGCGAACAGGTGGCCACACTGTCCGCCGATGTTCGCTTTGCCGAGGATCTTCGACACCAGCTGACGGGATTGCAATCGGCATTCCAGCAACGAACGGAAGACATTCAATCGCTCACCGCCGAACGGGAGTCGATCGAGGCCCAAGTCACCGAGTTGACAGCGATTCTCGACGAAGCCCGCAGCGAGGTGACGGCAGCGAATCAGGAATCCAGCAGGTTACGGCAGCAGCTCGCGGCCGCCCAGGCGGAATTAGAGAGCCTGTTCGATGAACGAACCAACCTGGCCGCGGACCTGAACACCTTGAAAACAACGGCCGAACAACAGCTCGCGACAACAAGTCATCAAATCGCCGAGCTGAAGCGGGATATCGAGCTGGCGCAAGGTGAGCTTCAGCAGTATGAAGCCGAAAACTCGGCACTCATTCAGGAACTGACCAACATTCGGTCTCGGAAACGGGAAGAGCTCGCTGTCGCCTACGAGAAAATTCAGACGCTCGAAAACGAATTGCCGCGGCTGGTGGCCACTCGGGAGGCTGAACTGCAAGAACAATTTCGGGTGCAGGAAGCGAATGCCGCCGTCCAATTCGGAGCAGTCGCTGCCGAACGGGCCCAATTGCAGGAACAGCTCGAACGGGAACGTGCCAGCCGCATGCAAACCCTCGCCCAGGAACTGGCGGCAAAGACCGCCGAGATTCGAAGCGAGAACGACGAACAGCTAAACGACCTGTCGCATCAACTTGCTCTGCTAACTGATCAGGCCCGCGACCTGAAAACGGAGAAGGAAGAGGTGCTGCATGGACTGCATCGCGAGCAAGACCTGCGCACCGAAGCGGAAATGCGACTGGCAGAAGTCTGCAGGCAGAATGAGCAACTGCTGGCGGACAATGAATCAGCGACCGTACGCATGAATCAATTCGAACGGCGAATGGTCTCGTTGGTCGAAGAGTTGGAAGAGCTGGAGAAACGGCTTGCGGCACGCGACGCCAGCATTGGCAAATTTCGCGTGGAGAACAAGGACCTGGCGGCAGAACTCGAACGCGAACGGCTGGAACGGGCCGGACTGCAACGCTCACTGCAGGTTCATGCCGAAACTCTTGAACATCTGCGAGCCGATTCGGCCTCTTTGGAATCGCTGTTGGAGCGACAGGCGCAGGTCCAATCCTCACTACAACAGCATGCTTTGCAGCTACATTCTGTGGCGGCACTTGATGAAGTCACGCAAAGCGCCGAAGTGGTGGAAAAGACGGGTCAACCAGAGCCTTCCCTTGGCGTCTTCGCGTTTGGTCCGATGGATGACCAGGACGAATCAAGCATTAGGCGTATCGATCCGATCCTCGGAGTGGTTTATACCAGTCCACCCAAGCGAAGAGACAATCTGAAATTGATTTCCGGGGTGGGCGAGGCACTGGAGCGGAAACTGAATCGGTTGGGAGTCTTCAAGTTCGAGCAGATCATGCGATGGGACTCGCATGCGGTAAAAGAGTTTTCCAACATCCTCGCCTTCAAGGGTCAAATTGAGCGGGAGGGATGGATCCAACAAGCCACCGAGTTGCATAGCAAACATCACGTCTATGGCAAAGCGGCGTAATCGAAACCATCCGGGGACGGTGACCTGATCTACATCATGTTTACACGACTTCATCGCAGCACAGGGATCGTGGGCTGTCTGGTGATGTGCCTGTTGCTGTCCGGGTGCGGCACGATCAAGGGACGGACGGCAACCGACCAGCTGCTGGTTTCTGACGCTGTTGACCAGAGCATTCAACAGATCGACTTTTCACGACTCGCGGGTGCCCGGGTTTTTCTCGACACAACCTACCTCCGGCCCGTGAATGGTATTGGCTTCGTCAATTCCGAGTATATTCTCAGTTCACTGCGTGAGCGCATGGTCCGCTCACACTGCAAGTTACAAGACCAGATGCGGGATGCGGATTTTGTCGTTGAAGTTCGCGTTGGAGCATTGGGAACGGACAGCCATGAAGTCAACTACGGCATCCCCGGAAGCCAAGCGGTGAATCAGACCGCTTCATTGATCAGTAGCACTCCCATGCCAGCGATTCCCGAGATTTCACTGGCACGCAAAGATGAACGTCGAGCTGCGGCGAAGATCGCCATTTTTGCCTACCACCGAGAGTCGCGAGAGCCGGTTTGGGAAACAGGAGCCGTCCAGGCCACCAGCCTGGCCAAATCAACATGGATCTTTGGCGTGGGGCCCTTTCAAAAGGGTCATATTTACGAATCGGCCGAAATGGCAGCTTCGCCCATCAACATGCCCACCAGCGAATTCCCTGCGACGATCGCGAGATTGCTGAAGAAGCCGCTTTCGCCAAAGTTGCAGCCGAAGCCTGACTTGGTAACCGCGCCAGATTCCATACAACTCGCTGCGATGGAGGAATCGATCGAGCTCCTTCCCGTGCCGGCCACGGAAGTGACACCTTCAGCGCCAACTGCGGTGGCAGGCAACGTAAACCGATCCCAAGTCGTATTGGCAAGCGGCACCGAACCGATCGCTGTCGGGACGGGTGAAAAGGCCAAAACCAAAGCATCAGCGCTTGCGCCGAAGTAGGCTCTCACCATCAATCAATCTTGGCTGCGATCAGGGTGGCCAAATCCTGAAACGCCGTTTCGACATGCTCACCCGTTTTGGCACTGGTCCGGCGAATTTCCCAACCTTCTTCCGAATCGCGGCTCAATTGCTGGTTATCCAGCGACCATTGATCCTGCATATCGCACTTGTTGAGTAACAGTAGAAATGGCTTGTCGCCGGCCGAATCCAAAGCCAATTGGCGCAGTTGGATCGCTTTCTCAAACGTCTCGGGACGCGTTCCGTCCACGACAAGAAAGTAGCCTGCCATTCCCCGCAGGTAGGTTCCGCCAACCCGCTGGAATTCGTGGTCACCGTGAATATCCTACAGCAGCAAGTTCAACGCCTGCTCATCGACACGTACTTCCTTTCGATCGACTTTGACGCCGATAGTCCAGCCGCGAATTGCGGCCGGCCTGCAGTTGAGCTCGAAGTCCCTGCCCGGTTGCATCAACGTTGTGGAAGATCAGCAGCTCTTGCGGCAAACCTTGATGCCTGCGAAGAGATTTGTAACAATTGCAGGGCGGAGGCACGGACGTGACACGCCGGGACGCAGGGCAAATTAGCCGGCGTAAACGTTGTTGCCACGCACGCACTTGCGTTTTGCCAGTCGGATGAACCACGCAACAACCGCGAAAATCCAGAGGGTGGGTGACGTTTCGGGGACAGCCATCGCGTCCGACGAGGTGAACTTGCTAATATTCCATTCAAGGAAATCGCCGCCGTTTACGGTGCCATCCGCATTGAAATCACCGGCGCACCAGGCCGGGACATCGGTGAACTTGTTGTCGTTCCAAATCAGGAAGTCCTGGCCATTTACATCCCCGTCCAGGTTGGCATCTCCTCGAAGCACAGGGTTCCCCGAGGAGGTCAAGCCGCCAGTCGAACCGGCTTCAACCCGCCACGCGGTCAGATCGTCAACGTCGACTGAGCCGTCGCCCGTCATATCGTAACTGGCGCTGTTCGTGCCCGCGGCGATTTCCGCCACCAGTCCGTCGATGTCTTCACATTCGTATAACCCGTTGTCGTCGAAATCGCCGTCGATTGTACTGGTTCCGCCAACGTTGGAACTACCGGGAGTATCGTCGATCGTAATGTCGGGATCGGACGGGTCGAGACTGTATTCGCCCATGACGAACGGACTGCCTCCGTTGTTTATTCGGTAGACATGTGCCGGTACGAAACCGTCTTGCGGACCAATATCCTGGCCACTCAAGGCGGTACCGTAGTACCATTCCGATCCACTGTTGGACAGATCAGGGCTCTCTACCATTCCGATCGCATCAATCACGCTGTCCCATGGTGTAACGTCCAACGTACCATCATCATCCAAATCAAGATCGTCGCCATCGATGCCGCTAAATCCACTGACCAGCACGTGCGTGACGTTGTCCGAGTTCTCAAACTTCAGCGTTGCAATCATGTCGGGAGACACGTTTTCAAACACGGTTCCGGTGGCCCCAAAACTTGGCTCGGTCACCAGGAAAAAACCATCTTCACCAACCATTCGCTTGTCGAGTGAAATGACAGCCTCGATGACGCCACTCATGGCGGCACTGTCGCCGAGGACGAGATAAGTCAGGTCGTCCAGCATCTCACCGGCGGTGCCCTCCAGTTCGAAATATTCGTCATTATCGACGTTGAACTGGTCGATCCGGATTTCATTGATGGAAACTGCCCACACCGAAGAAACGGCGAAAGAGAAGATCAAAGTCAGGTACGCGATGCGCACAGTCATGGTCGATGTCCGGCCTGAAATACACCGAGGGCGAAGCCCGTTCATCATACAATCGAGCGGCGGCAAAGTCACGAAATCCGCGAAACACCAAAGCCCCAACGTTTGGCCGGGGCTTTGTTTCTTGCTGTAGAATCTGGCTTTAAGTCATGGTCCTGAAACTACTTGCGGCAGAACCACGCAAGGACAGCCAAAAAGAATGGCAAAAACCGCCACCCGGAAGGTTCGGGCACTGCAGAGACATCGGCCGAGGTGAACTTGTTGTCGTTCCAAATCAGGAAGTCCTGGCCATCCACATCGCCATTGGCATTGAAGTCGCCGGCACACCAGGCGGGCGTGGAGGTGAACTTGTTGTCGTTCCAAATCAGGAAGTCCTGGCCATCCACATTTCCATCAAGGTTTGCGTCACCCAGCAGCACGGGATCTCCGGATGCAGTCAGGCCGCCGGTCGAACCGGCTTCGGCCAACCACGCGTCCAGATCGGCGACATTCACAAAACCGTCACTATTCAAGTCGAAAGTGCCGTTGTTCGTACCGGCAACAATCTCACTCACCAATCCGTCGACGTCCGCACATTCGTAGAAACCATTGCCGTCAAAGTCTCCCGTGACCGTTGATGCGCCAAAGGCGCCCGGGCTGCCAACATCGCCACCCACATGCTCGACGACGACTCCACCGACCGGACTTGCATTGAAGGAGCCAATTCCATCCAGCGGAGCACTCAATGCCCAGTTGGTACCGACCAGTTCATCGGCCGATAGATCGGTCAGATAGATCGAACCGTTACCATCATCGCCGGGCCAGATGCCCATACCATCGTCATCGTAGGAGACAAAGATCTCGGCGCCATCGAAATCAAGGTTGGCCCGATCGTCGGCGTTGTATGCCGACGAGCTTGCCCAAAGACCAATAGTATCGGCGGTTGTACCGCCGTTGGCCGTGTTGTTGTTTAACGACGGCCACGCTGAAACCGGAATGGCATTAAGTCCGGCACCCCAAGCGGTGGCGAAATCGCCTGGTGTGGTACTGCTGTTGTACAGGATCGCGACCTCTCCATCCGCGATCACGCCAGCACCTACATTTGCCTCGGACAGATTGGCCCCGGAAACATCATCGAAGAAGAAATCGGCTGTATTGATCTCTGCTCCCGTGTTGTTCACAACCTCGATGAACTCCCAGGCCGCCTCGCTGGGCATACCGGACCGGGGGTTGTACATGATCTCTGAGATAATCAAACCACTTGCCTGGGCACCGCCGGGTATCACACCTGGATTCGCCACGTCATCGATACTGTTCACGGCAGAATTCGAAGTCACCTCAATGCTCTCAAACGCTCCGTTCATGCCAACGACACTGGTGGCCCAATTGGCTCCATCGTTGAAGGCGCCCGCACCGGTCCAGTATTGCGTTATCCCTGCACTGCGCCGGGTGCTGTCCCGTAATCGAAATTAACCGGCGAGTTGGCAAAGCCGTCTCGAATCAACGTTCCCATGCCGTCGTCAACCGAATCCATTTCGTAAGCTGCATGGGTCGGCCATAAGCCGATGTGGTCTGACCCGTTATTCAACGACGGTGCAGAAGTCACAGCGATCATTGGGACGGCGCCGCTAATCTGCCAAGCATCTCGAAACAGCTGTGGGTCAAGGTCAAATGATGCTCCGTTGTACAATACGGCCACACCACCTGCCGGGACAATGGTCGTACCGTTGGCATTGCTGATATTTGCATCCGGTAGAATATCGCCGTTGAGGTCGTCGAATACGTAGCCGTTCAGGTCGATGGGCGATGCACCAGCGTTGCGCACCTCAATCCACTCCCATTTCGGTTCTGCACTCCGTGAGTCCGACATAACTTCGGTGATTTGAAGCTGACCCTGAGCGTAACTGCCCAACAACAGAGTCATGGTTACAAAGATGCCGCTAATTCGTCGCATTCTTCTGCTCCCGGTTTTGCCCGCTGATTGATACACCGTCGAATCTACCAATACACCATTGGAGGTCAACAAACCAGGAAGAATTATTCACATCTACGCGGCAGACGCTGTAAGAGAATTGGCATGCAATTCCCACCGCAGCCACAAATTGCCGCGGCATGGCGGTCGAGCCATCTGTTTTTCCCCGAGATGCGGGTCTGGAAGCCCTTGATGCTAATCGAGCCGGGGTGAAAAGCCTGATTAGCGGGCTAGTTCCGCCGAATACGCCGACGCGTGCCCTTGAACGTGGTAGTCGTGGCATTTAAGGCACGAGTCGCCAGCCCCCTCGGGATGGTGGCAACGGGCGCAATCCTGTTGCGTCATCGGTGTAAAATTGCTGCCGCTGCACTGCGGGTCGAAGCCAACAAAATTCTCCATGACCTTCTGCGAAGGGTCCAACGCGTGGCAGGCAGTGCACGATTCAAAGCCGGGCTGAAGGAGATGTGGTTCGTGAGCAAACTTCGTCAACGAAGCGACACCGACTCGACCGCCTGACGCAAACGATGGGCTGCTCATCCAGTTAACAACGCGCTGGTCGCCCTGCTGATCGACACTGTGACAGCTAATACACTGCCCCAGACCGGTCAACCTGGTAACCTCCTCCAGAAGCGGCCAACTCGTTTCTGGTAGTACTTGCTTCGTATTTCGCGCAAGCAGTTCCAACCAGGAATGCATAAAGGCCGACGCATGTTTCTGCGGCTTCATCGTCAATTCAAACGTTTCGTCATCCCTCTCCCAGATTCCTCCGGCGCTGCCCAGCCGACTGCTGGCCGGCAGGTTGCCCACCGAGACCTCACCGAGGGAAACATCACCTTCGAACCCATCGGTCGGCAAGCCCATTTTCCTGCGGTAGGCAGGAACTTCTTTCATCAGAGACGGCAACCACTTTCGCTGCAAACCGGATATCAGCGCGGGGGACAACTGTGCTGACAGCGATTCGGCCTGCTCTTCAGAGATCTGAATTCGCAGCGACCGCTCGACACGCTGCCTGAAAAGACGTCTGGAGTCGGTGGTCAAATCAAAGACCAGTTGCTTGATCCCCCAGGCAATATCACAGACCGCTTCCAGGTCGTCGACGTTCTCCGGATCCACGTCCAGAAAATCAAACGCCGGACCGAATTGTTCAAGCGCTGACCAGGCACGACGGTCGCTTCCCAGCAGCAGTCGCGTCAGCGGCGCAATCGTGCCATCAAACGATCCAGACGCGTTCGTCGGCCAATCACCGATGCTGAAACCTCCCGCTCTCAAGGCCTGGATGTCCAACATTGGCAATGCCAACATTTTCAGTCCTTGCGCCATGCTTTGGTCGATTTTCTTTTCATGGCAACTGCCACAGGACTTTTCGAAACCATTCACGCGCACAATTCCCGTCCGGCCGCCATCCTCGTGGCAGATGCGGCAATCAAAGGCGCCCGCATCGGAATCCGGAAAGTACTTCGCTTGATGAGCAACGTGATCGAAAGCAATCCGTGTCCGGCGCCGAAATGGCCAGCCGTCAAAGGGCGGGTGTGCGGCTGCAAAGTCAACAAACGCGTCCTGATGACACGTCGAACACTGCTTGTTCGACATCGCGGTCAGGTCAAAGTTGGCGCCATGATGTTCTCGATGGCACGTCGAGCAGGCGATCTCGCTGTCGGGCGAATCGGCGCTCGCTGCCGGGACGTTGAGTCGCTGCTGAGCTTCCAGCGTCAGCGCCGTCAATTGTCCCCTCGGCATCCCGTGAGCGGCCATGGCGTTGTCTGGTGGAAGGCTCTTGTCGTGACATTCCAGGCACAGTTGTGACTGTGGCTTGCCAATTGCCCGGCTTGGGGTCATGGCTGCCGCCGTCCAGCCAGCCAGGCCGAGCGAAGCAGCACCATGGCATTCGGCGCAGCGGCTCGAATCGCTGTCATGCAACAATTGCGCATGTTGCTCGGTCAGACCGCCCGGCGCGAGAAACTCGTTCCGCCAGTCGGAACCAAGCATCACCAAACCCAGGCCGAGCGTTGCCGTCACGCACCAGACCGCGAATCGATTTCGCCGGTAGCGAAGCCCCAGTACTGGAACACACGGTGGCACCGGCCGACAGCACTCGCCTTCTGCCGAGGGACCCTTTTCACATTTCCCGCCTTGCAACGGAGACCGATTGCAAACCCACGAGTCGTTCTGCCGCCGCGGATCACATTCGGTCGCAGCGCGGCAGTTACCTGCCGCATCCGGCCCCAAATCGCATGACCCGCACGCATGACCGCAATTCCACTTCTGTGAAGGCCGGAGATACGAGCTGTTTTGAAACGACTGCAGCGGCTCAAGAGTTTCGTCCTGACGACGATCAGCGGCACTCATCGGGCAAGTCCCCAGAATGCATGAGCCATAATCGCATGCAGTGTAGCCGCAATCAGCAAGGCATAGGTCATTGAAATATGGCCGAAGAGCCACATCTTCAGTTTCTGCTGCTGCGCCTCGTGGTAGTCCAGGTCATCCCGTTTATCGATCAACTGTCGCAGTCGCTGTTGAGCTTGACGCTCGACCGCCGATTCATAACGAACCAGTGCCGAAAGGTCGGACTGCAATTTGTCTCGCAGGACGCTCGTGGGACGCATGTAGTACAATGTCCCGCGCGCACTGGCGAAGAAGGGTATCAGGCTGACCGAATAGTAATCGGTCAACGCCTCGGCGTCGGCCTGCTCAAGAAGTTCGGTGACAACTGCGTGGGCGCGTTGCGCCACTTCCTTTCGTAGCGCAGGGATGCGTTCAAAGATCACTTCCTCACGCAACTTGTTTATTTGCCTGGGGATTCGACGTGTAATGAACAGTCCGTAAATCCCGCTGCCCACAACCAGGACAAACAGGCCATACAGGATCGACTCGAAGATACCGCTGGGAAACCGTGCACCAACGTGAAAACAAAACACGGCAATGACCACAAAGCTGACGTAGATGTGCAGCTGCAACCAGATAGATGCCGATCCAAGGGGAAGGAAAGACAGCTGTTTCCGCAGGTTGAAGGCAGCGAGGAAAAACACTCCCCCGATCAACAGATAGCCACTCGTCAACGATGCATGACGCAACTGATCGTGCTGTCGCTGGAGAAAAGACCACAGGAACACGACCACCATCACCGTGACGGCAAAGCTTATGACTCTCCGTTTTTGAAAGTAGTTGCTCACCATGAACCTGAAACCTGGTGACTCATCCATTTGGCTAGGGACGATGGGTTGGTCATGTCAATCCTGACCAATGCGTCATGCGGACAGGCACGTTGACAGGCGGGTCCGCCCAAACTGTCAATGCACAAATCACACTTCGTCGCTTTTACGATTGGCTGACGTGAGTCATCGTCAAGGATGAAGGCACCGCTCTCGTCCCGAATCTCGACCATGCGGATGTTGTTGTACGGGCAACTGTTGGCACAGGTGCTGCAGCCGATGCACGTCAAATCGTTAATGATCACATCCCCCGTTTCTCCGTCACGACCGATCGCTCCCGTAGGGCAGCCGATCATGCAGACCGGGTCGGCACAATGCATACACGCATTGGCAATCATGAAAGGTCCGTGTTGGACGCCGTGGCGAATGAACCTCGGGTTGTTGTCATGCGTTGCCGCGCACGCCTGGACACAATCGTCACAACGAGTGCATCGTTCGGTGTTGATCAGCATCGTCTGCGTGCCGTTCATTAACCGTTCATCGAGCAGGAACTCGAGTAGTCCCGTTTCAATGCCGGTTTCGGGCAAAGCGACAGAATCCTGCAGCACCGGACCCTTCTCTTCAATGGTGGCCCAACGGCGGGCATCCGTTTCGAGTCGTTGCAATTGACCGGCCTTCAAGGTCGGCAGCACCAACTGTTCGATCACGCTGGCAGGTATGCGAAGGATGTCAACATAACCGACAGCACGTAGTGAGCGGAGGAGCGGCACATTGCGCGGCTGGCGACTGTTGAATACGACCTCTTCCAACCCGTAAACGTCGCCCTTGCCCAGATAGGCGAGCGTTCGGTGTCCGTTGCCGTACTGCCGACTCAGCCGGGCAAATCCAGCTCGAACAAGGATCAATCCGTTAGCATAGTGGCCTTCTTCAGCAATCTTCGGTTCGGCATTCAAGCGTTCCGCAGGGGTCGACCCACGAATCCTGCGGTATTCGGCCTGCCATTCGAAGTCTCCATACGTCTCGAACTCGGTGGCGGCGGCAACTCGCACCAGATCCTCCTGCGACAAACCGGACAACAGTGGTGTCGCACGCAAATGCGCTTCGAGGCTGTTCTGTCGGTAGAGATCGTCCAATCGCCGCTTCAGGGCCGGTGTGCGACGCATCATTTCCCGCAGGCCCTGCCAGCGGATCTCCAGCAGCGCCGTGTCGGGCCCGGCAATCACCGTGGCCGACCGCTGCATCCGTGAAAGAGCCGCCAATTCACCAAATACTTCGCCAACCCCCAGTTCGAGCGACTGGTGATCCTGCAACACGCCCGGCACGTCCTGCAGGAAGATACGAGTGTCTTCTCCATCACCTCGCCTCCCGATTCCGACCTGCGAGTTGGTCGAACCGTAACGGCGAACCTCGGGGTACTTTGATCGAGTCACTACACGGGCAATTGTGCCAAGGATGCCTTGCAGGTCCTTCTTACGACGACCAAGCATCTGGTCGGGCAGCGATTCGAGCACGACGCGTACATTGCCGCGCAGGATCAAGAACGCACTGCCTCCATAATCGCCTTCGCGCACGACAATATCACCATCGCCATAACTCATCAGACGCGTATCGTTCAGCAGGAGATCGCGCAGCGGCAGCGTTTTGGGAAACTTGTGCGGATCCATCGTCGCGAATGGCTCGATGCGCAACAGTCGGTCGACATCGACCGTCGTCATGTTCTCGCCGAACGGCACATCCCAGCGTTTGGGACGCGCACATGGACAGCTCACCAACCGCCATGGAAGTTGACTCCATTCCAAAAAGCGAAGTTCCACCTCGCCGCCCAACTGCTGCCCCAGGTTCGATGAGGTGCGCTCACCCTGCGCGGATGCCGAATTCTACGCTGGAATGGTGATTTACTTGTAGGTGGATTCACTGGGCAAAAGAGGGTCAATCGACGGAAAATTGGCTCCGTCGGCCGTCGACGCGAACTCAAACGCAGCCCTGCTGATCGCCCGCGCTGCAGAAACCAGATGGTCCGAGTTCCCCAGCTTTAACTTGACACCGTAGGCTGCGGCGAGCACTTCTTCCAATTGGGGATCATTCAGCTCTTCCTGAATCTGGGCCAGCTGTTTGCGAACTTCAAACGCTCGCTTTGCGCTCGTCACCCCAAATGTCGATTTCTCCGTGGCTTCCGCAGTTGCTCGAATGCTGTACTCCAAATTTGCCATCAAACCAACGATGTACATTACGCGCATTCGCTCCCGGGTGCTGGGCACATTCGAACTGCCACCTCCACGCAGAAAATTGTGTCGAACTGTACCTTGTGACCAGGCGACTAATTCAAACCCACTGCTGCCGGCTGCATGACCACCTACGTTCACCAGCTTCTCATTCGGGACCGTATGACAACCGTAACAACTTTGCGCGATCAAGTAGACGTTCTCCGGATTGCGCATGCCTTGGCGAATACTGTCGCCAAGTCGCTTCAAGCGGTGCTCCGGAGTCTCGGCTTCCTTTCCCACATCGGGGCCACCGTAATCGTTGTGAATGGCAACCCAGTCGGCAGCTGCTCCATGGCACGACTCGCAAGAGATACCGGCAACCGGTTTGGCGCTGTCGCCGCTGGTTTGAGCGGTGTAATGGCAGTCGATACAAACTCCACCCCGCTTGATTGATTTGATGCCCATCTTCGCGGCGATCATTTTCGCGGCATCCGATCGGTGCAGTTCGCGGAAGGTCCGAAAGTGAGGCGTTTGCTTCCAAACCTCCACTTCATCGCCATGACACTTCAAACAAGCCTCGTGGCTGATCACCTTATTGGGATCAATTTTCAGCTGTTCCGATTCCTCGATTGCGGCAGCCACGACGGGAACAGTGATCGACAGTAGGATCGCAAGGCGGCGAATGAGTCTTTGAGGCATGGTGCAGAACGGGAGTCGAACCAAGCGGCAGTTCACGATTTAAGGCTACCGGCGTCTGCCTGAAATACGCATGGATAGCAGAAAACCATAGCATCGGATCACGCATCGATGCTCAGCGAACCATCCGGAACGCAAATACAAGGCAGGCAAGTCCCTTCCTCACAGTCAGCACCTGATTCGTCGGAGTATCTTACGATGCCGGATTTGACGGCTGTGAGGCATGCGCCGCAATTCCCGGCCCGGCACCCCGAGTCAATTTCTATTCCATGCGCTTCGGCGAAGTCCAGCAAGTTGTCGTACGAGTCATCCCACACCAGCTGTTTTCCGCTGCGATCGAAATGGATGTTATCAACTGCAAGTGACAGCGAGGCGCCGTCGAACGACTGGTGATCCCGAGAATCGTTCGCTCCTACTCCCGCACCAATCGGCACCGCAGCGGCCGCGAGCTTCTTCTTCTTCACACTACTGGGGCCAAATGCTTCGGTATGAATTTGACTCTGCGGCACCCCCCAGTCGGCCAGCCCCTCAGTAATGTCGCTCATCATTTGGCCTGGCCCACAGACGAAAAAGTCACAATTTGTGGATGGCAATCGTGACTGCAATAGCGCGATATTGATCCGACCCGACACATGGAAGTCGGACCCCACTTCGTCACAATCAAGCGGCTCGGAATAACAAATCGTCAAGTTCAAGGCAGTAGGCGCGATGACATCTCCTGCAGGTCCTGCTTAAAAACATGAGTTGGCCCGTTCGGGAACCCGGCAAACATGAAAATGGGCCGCGCCGAGCCTGACGTCAACAGAGTTTGGGCGATCGACATCATCGGTGTGATTCCAACTCCGCCCGAAATCAGGACCACGGGAGCATCCCGGTGGCCATCGAGGCAGAATTGCCCACGTGGAGCTCTGACATCCAGGATGTCACCCTCAGCAACAACGTCGTTGAAGTAGGTGCTCGAGACTCCCGGGGCTGCATCGGGCGCCGAAGTTGGCGGCAGCATTTTCTTGATGGTGCAACGATAGAACCGTTCGTCGTGGAGGCTCGAAAGCGAATAACATCGCACGACAGGTTTTTTCTGACCCGGTATCTTTAGTTGAAATGTCAGGTATTGACCCGGCTGGAATGCGGCCAGGGGCTTGCCATCATGCGGCACAAGGTAGAACGAGTGGCAACCGTCGCATTCCTGCAACTTCCTGGCGACACGGAACTTGCGGAAACCGTCCCACCCACTGACTTCCTTTTTCTGCTTCTCACGCTGCGAACGCAGCGAATCGATCTCTTCACGCAGCTTGCTGATTTGCAACCTGCGAATCGCCAACTCACCAATGAAGCGATGAACCCCTCGTACGATGTACAACACGACTTGCACAACTACGAGACCGCAAATCAACAGGCCCAAGGATCGAAAGAGCATGCTCATGAATACTTTCACACCGCCGAATCAGTACTTGCCACGATCGGCCAGAGGCGAATTGTCGGGAAAAAGACGGCCATCTGTCCAGAGCGGTTTAGATGACGACAACCGACAAGTGCGAGTTGGGATGATTTTGACGACTGCGACGTGTGGTTTTCGAAGAAGTCGGCAGGGAACAACCCAAACGAAGACCCACACCGGGCCGCCAGATCGGGTTGGACGTACGTTTTGAACGTAAGACTGCCGCCTGGGGAATGACGTGATGAACTACCTGAAAATCAATGTCGCGACATGGTGCCAGGATCAGCATCGCCAGATCCGCACCGATCAGACGCCCTTCGTCCTCGGCGAGCAGCCGGATGAAGTGAAAATCGTCGTTGAGTTGATGGAAGACCAGGAGGCCCTGGTCACGCCCCGAGTGCGTGTACAAAACTTGGGAACCACCTGCGAACTGACTTGGCATAGCCAATTGCTGGAATTGGGTGAAGTCGCGGAAGTCACCCTGCCCTTACACGTTGTTCAGGAAGGTAAACATCTTGAGATTCGTCAGCATGGGCAGCTGACGGCCTTCAATCGGCCGTTTCACACCATCGAGCGTCCGCGCAACAGTTGGGGCGAACCGCTGGTTCCGATTGATCGGCTTGGTGTCGCACCGTCTGCCGAATTATTGTCCCGGTGGTTCGCGGCCCTGGAACTACTTCAGCACAGCAGCGCCGGTTCGGCCGATTTCTTCAATGCTGTCACCAGGGCAACGACCAACCCTGGTGGCATGACGGCAGGTTTCGTGATCCTGCGGGTCGACAACGAATGGCAAACCATGGCCAGTCATTTGCCCGATCCGATGCTCGGAATTGGTTTTTGCTATGACGTGCTGGACAAAGTTGTCGCAGATGGTCGTACCCACTTTCATGACGCTGAAGAAAACTCCGACGAGCTGCCGGCCGGCGCCGATTCGGTCGTGGCTGCTCCGATTTTCGACAAAGAAAACGTCGTGATCGGCGCAGTCTACGGATATCGCTCGATGCGCAGCCGAAACAAGCGACGCAGCATTCGTCCATTGGAAGCAGTTTGGATCCAGTTGCTGGCCGGTGCGGTCGGCGCCGGTCTGTCGCGTTTCGAGGCGGAAGCGGAGGCGGCTCGTACGTCGGTGCTACTCGAGCAAGCCTTTTCCCCGAAGGTGATCCGTGAAATTGTGAACAACCCGGCTGCACTTACAGGCCAGGAACGCGAGACGACCATCCTCTTCGCTGACCTTCGCGAATCGTCAAGAATCTCTGAACAACTGCCACCGCAGGACAATTACGAATTGCTCAGCCAGGTGCTGGATATGTTGTCGTTGCAGGTACGGGAGAACGATGGGGTAATCATTGACTACTATGGCGACGGCATGGCGGCAATGTGGAATGCGCCTGCCGACCAGCCCGAACACGCCAGGCTCGGCTGCCAGGCCGCCATCGCCATGCAACAGGGACTGGTCGAATTGAACAAGAAGTGGGAACTGCGTCTTGGGCGTCCGGTCCAAGTTGGCATCGGAATCAACACCGGACTCTCCCGCGTGGGCAACGCAGGCAGTACGACGAGGCTGAAATATGGCCCGCGCGGGACGGTGGTTAATATTGCCAGTCGCATGGAATCGGCCACCAAGCATTTGGGGCTGCCAATCCTGTTAACCGCAAGCACTGCCGGTGAAATCAAAGCGAAAGCCTGCGTCCGGCGTGTTGGCCGAGTGCGCCTGGCAGGTATTCACGAACCGGTCGAAGCCTACCAGCTCTGCTCGATGGCCCGCGACTCGGTCAGCGACGAAATCCTGCGACGCATTGAACAGTACGAGGTGGCTTTACAAGCGCTCGAACAGGGTGACTTGGACCGAGCGGAAAGGCTGTTCCGAGCTTACAGCGACTCGCCCATGGCAGCTCAATTGCCAGCTCAGTTCATGCTGCAAGCAATTGCGTCCAACCGCCTTGAGCTAACCGATCCTGCCTTGCTCGACGTCATCGATCTGACGTCCACCTAGTCCGCAGACGCTGACCTGCCCCTCGCTGCTGCGAAATTGCCACGTGTGAGTTGCCGAGACTCACCGGTCCCTTGGGAAACTTCCGAAAAACAGCGGTTTCTTTTGCTGCAAACTCTGGCATTCGATTTGCAAAAAGACCGTTCGAATACCCACTCTTCCGAGAACGGTCTGTGAAAGGTACACGATGTCGCTATTGATTGACTGGAAACAACAGGATTTCGCTACTCTCGAACAGGGCATCCTGGTGGCTCAACATGCCTTGGCCGATTCTGGCTACTTCTCCGATGACGGTCTCGCCGAAATACTCGATCGACACCCCGATTCGGCACTGACCCTGTCCACGATGGGGGAAGACAGCAACACTTTTGAATGGCGAGATGGCGACCGCAACGGCGTGTCGGGGGAACAACTCCTGGAAACGGTCAAGCGCGGCCACCTGTGGATCAACTGCCGCGACGTCCTGAACCATCAACCGGCATTGGCAAAACTTGTCAACGATGTCTACAACGAACTTGAAGTTGGCAACTCGGATTTCCATGCCGAAGATCGCACAGCGAATCTGCTCATTTCGTCTCCCAGCGCCATCGTCCACTATCACGTCGACATGCCTGTGAACATGCTTTGGCATCTCCGGGGGCGAAAGCGAGTCTGGGTCTACCCGCCCTTTGACACTCGCTTCGCCAGCTTGCCTGTGATGGAAAAGGTCTGCGTTGGCGAGTGGTCAGAAGATGTTCCATTCCAAAGCGATTGGGACAAGTATGCCTGTGTTTTTGATGCCGAGCCGGGCCAGCTGATTACCTGGCCCCAATTGACTCCACATCGCGTAACCAATCTTGAAGGACTCAACGTTTCTCTTTCGACAGAGCACAAGAACGCCGGAGCTCGCCGTCGACTTAATGTGCATCAGGCCAACCACTTCTTGCGAACGGCTTGCCACCTGAATCCGACCGTCGCGAGCAACGAAGGCTTCGTTGCTCATGCAAAGCAGGCTCTCGCGCGGACCGTGCGTTATGCCTCGAAATTGGTGAACCAGAAGCCGCAGCAGTTCGTCTACCCGAAATCGTTCGTCATCGATCCGTCGGTGCCCCGCGGCTATCGACTACTGCAGGGCCAGGAAGAAGTCCTGGTGGCTCCTCACCTGGAGCACGAGTTGGCTGGAGTTTGATGCACTTCCTACACCGTCGAGCTTGGCAACCCGAAAGACATGCATGACCCTGCGAATTGAACGCATCACCCGGATCGACCAACTGACACCCGAGATGCGGGATCAGTGGAACTGCCTGCCGTTGCCATCCCCGATGCAATCCTGGGAATGGTTGATGGAGTGGTGGCAGGTATTTTCCCGGCAGCGCACCGATCGGCTGTGCGTGCTGCTGATCTACGATCGCGATCAACTGATCGGCGTCGCACCTTGGTATCGGCGACACCGCTGGCCGCACGGTTATTGCCTCCGCCTGCTGGGCGACGGGATCGTTTGCAGTGATCACACTACGGTGGTCGTGCTTCCCGAGTTTCGACAACCGGCAATCGACTTGCTGACACACTGGCTTCAACGCGAAGCGGGCAAAACCTGGCATTCGATCCAGTTTGAGTCGATTGATCAATCTGACACGGCCATCAAGCAGCTTGGACAACAAATTGTGCGCTTCGGCGGCGGCAACCATGCGCAGGAAACGTCCGGCTCGTGGTCGGTCGCCCTGCCTTCGACTTGGGACGAATACTGCGCGGGCCTATCGAAAAATCACCGCAAGCGATGCCGGAAGTGGCGCCGCACGTACTTCGAATCGGGGCGTGCCCGGGTGATGCGTGTTGCGACCCGCAACGCCGACGACTGCTGGAGCGAACTCACGAGATTGAACCTCGAGCGCAGAGCCCTGCTTGGAGACCGATCAGCCTTTGCAGACGAACGCTTTCACGCGTTCCATCGTTCCGTACTGCAGGAGTTGCTTGGCAGCGGCCGTGCCGAACTTCGTGAGTTGCATCTCGACGACGAGTTGGTGGCCGTCGAGTATGTGTTGCACAACGATTCCACTGTGTTTTGCTACCAAAGCGGGATGGCGACGAGTGATAACCGGGACGGGTTCGGCAACCTGTCGCTGTTGGCCTTGTTTCACGATGCAATTTCCAGCGGCTTTGAACGCGTTGACTTCCTGCGCGGCGACGAGGACTACAAGCAGCATTGGGGAGCTGTGCGAACCGACTGCCATAACTACCACGCGGGCGCCCATCGCTGTCCGGCTCAGCTCATGTCGCCTACCATCGCGCTGTCGACTCCGTAAGGGCACTACGAGATTCTCTGGTGAGACAGACCTCCAGCCAACCCGTGTGACCACGACTCATTGAATCGCCAGTCAGATCGGCAATTGAAGGAAACAACATTGCCACAGATCGTTGACTCCTGGAAACGTTGCGGCTGGCGGGCAGCAGGGCACATGCTGGCCTACAGGCTTGCCCAAAAGTTCATCGTTCTCGACGTCACGCAACTTTTTGTGCTCGATATCCATCAGCTCCCAATGACGGAACAGCGTAGAATTACGTTCCGTGAATTGACTTACGATGAAGTCTTGCAGTTTTGTAGCGATCCGAAACTCGATCTCGACCAGAACATCTGCGATCGATTGCTGGGCGAGTTTGACGCCTGCTTTGGCGCAATGGTCGATGACCAGTTGGCCGGTTACTACTGGTTGGCCAGGAATTCCATTGAGGCGATCCATAACAGTGCCGGAACCGAAGCAACGGGCGTCGCGATGTCATACCCAGATAACGCGATCTTTGGCTACAAAGCCTTTGTTCACCCCGATTATCGTGGCCAGGGGCTGTATCCTCAGATCATCCAATCCGCAGCACTGTGGGCGAATCGCGGATTCGGTTCACGATTCCTCATCTCGACTGCCGACTGGACGAATTTTGGTGCCCTACGCAGTTTCGAAAGACAACCCTTCACCCCCGTCGGCCTGATTTGGAAAGGCAATATCGCCGGCAGTGAATTTACATTCGGTCCAGCTAACGCTGCAGACCGTGGCATCAAACTGGGAAAGTGCGCTTGTGTTATCGAACGGACCGCACGCCGGGCGAGCACCGATTAGTCTTCGCGGTCAGGAAAATTCACTCAGCCATTCAAAGGCTGTCATGGGCATCGATTGGCTTATCGTCAAGCAGGAACAATCCCGACCCTGTAGTTGTGATCGCCATGTTCGAACAGCCTCGCCGCCATTCGACAGGAACTGAAGAGTATCCAGTGACTGAGGGAAAGCTGTCTAGAGAATTGATAATGGCAAGAAATGCAATCTGATTAGAAAGTCCATTGGCGAGCGATTCCCGGAAGTGGAGGCAACTCAAGATGACAGCTCAAGGGACAATCACAACGATGGCGATCATGCAGCCATGGCGGCTTGTCCGTGCCACCCTGTACCCCGTCGCTCTGCGACGGTGACAAGACGGGGCAGAATGCGTTATCCTAGGACCTCGACGCGGGGACGCTCGGCTTGGTCGCCAAGAGATGAAGAGGTGTTGGTATGTGGTTTATCCGTGGATTTCTCAGCTTGCTTAGTCGCCTTTTGCTGTGCGCGATTTTTATCATGTCGGCAGTAGCCAACAAGATTCCTCACTTTGGCGAGACGGTCACCTTGATGGAAAAGCAAGGTGTTCCGCAGTCGAAGTTCATGCTCATCGGCGCCATCGTCTTCCTGATTCTGGGCAGCCTATTGGTGATCCTGGGCTATCGGGCGCGTTTGGGCGCCGTCTTGCTGTTGATCTTCCTGGCGTTGGCGACCTACTACTTTCACGACTTTTGGACCATCAAAGATGACAAGGTGGCTCAAACGACCGAGATGATCAATTTCATGAAGAATCTTGGCCTCGGGGGCGCCATGCTGTTCATCGTGGCCAATGGCAGCGGTCACTGGTCACTGGATGGCACTCGCGAGGATGACGACGAGTTTATCTAGGTTGTTCCCTTGCTCCATTTCCCGCGGCCATGCCTGCAATGCCGGTAGCTGCGATCGATGAATTGGTCGTTCTCAGACTGCGCGATCCAGCAGCGGCCGAAGGCCTTCGTGCCGAGCCATCAATGCTCTCCAGCACCACCGCTCAGCGGTGTGGATCGTCCACTCCGTCACAACCGATATAAGCCGATGACACCACGCGTTTATCTCAAGGGCGTTCTGATGGCTTATCGTTTGACAGCGTTAATTATCCTCGGGTTGATCAGCTCGACGTTTACCCCAGAAGGCCTTGCTCAACCAGTGCTGCCGGGCACCGGGTTCAAGATCGATCTCGTGGGCGATAATTTCGAGGACCCCAAGTGGGGCTACTATCACAACTTGCCCAAGAGCAGCCGCAACATCGATGAAAAAGAGCGTGGTCCGCTGGCGCAATCCGCTAACGCCCGTTGGCTCGAAGGTCCTCATCGCGGTACACCGGACATCATGAAGCGTGTCGCAACGCCCGACGGCGGACTGGATGCTCAGCCTGGGATCTCTGTTGATGCAGACGCGATACTCGGGCATTCCCGGCAAGCCGACCGGCAAAGCCCAACAGGACGACATCATGGTGAAGGTCCGGAGAAGGTTGGGCAAGTCGGTGCCGCCCTCCTGGAATCCCAACTGCGTCGTGCGGGTCTATGTACCGCCATTTGACCAATGGGAAGACCGCACAGGCGCCAGCTTTGGCTTTCGCACCGACTGCTGGGGCAAGAAGCCAGGCAGCAAGAAAAAAGAGAAGCTTGAGCAGTTCTGGCCCGGGATATTTGTCAATTTTCGCAGCAAGACCGACCGCCGTTTCAGCGAAGACTCGGCTTACCTGACGATTCGAGCTGATGAGCGAGGCCGGGACATTCGCGGGCCCGAGATTACGCCCGGATGGTGGACCATGGGATTGTCAGTCGGCGGTGATGGCATGTGTCATTTCTACGCCAGCAGGGGCATTGACGACTTGCGGCCGGAGGACAGGCTGAGCGTCGTATTACTGTTACGGAATACGAGCGGAGAGGTTTGACCTGTTTTTCTTCAATGTCGTCTCGTTCGACAACGGTCGCGTATGGTCAACTCCCTGGGTAATCGATGACCCGCAATTCTTCTGTTCGCAGCGTTTGGCCGCCAAGCCATCAAATCGAGGTCGTGTCCGTCGTTGATGGATCTATCGCAGATGAATTCAGGGCTAGCGAGCCTGAAGAAACAATTTCTATTTTCTCACGAAGCGACCTTGACCATCCATTTTGATTTCCATACTCTCCCGCCTCGTCGCAACGAAACGAAGTCAGCTGTTAACGGATGAGGACAACAAACCAAACACAACGGTTCAAAAAACAACGCAACGAACCTGCACTGGGGCACTCGATGAGGATGTCCTGCGGCCCGGAAGCCAACGTGAGCAAGGATGCACACCGCGGCAGACAATTGCGTTTTTCTTTGAGCTAAGAGGCACTGAAGCAGGACGCGACAGTGCCTACAAACCAATCGCTCCCGGAAACTCGACGGCGTCCTTAGCCCCCCTGGGACCCGACCCTTTTTCCGGGGGCCTTTTTTATGCGCGGCGCCGAATCCCCTGGCTACAACGTTCCAGTCGATAGGATCGCAACGCTATTCCGGGGGCCGTTATGCTGGCTTTCGACCTCACTCTCACGACCCCACGACCGACTGCAAGCTAAACTTCTCGGGCAAGTGTCACGCTCCGTTGTGACACCGAACCACCAGAACCAGGGGGCAGTCTCCCGTGCGACGATTCATGTTCCTGTCCCTGACGGCGATGGTTCTTGCGAACCTGCCAAATTCATTTCGTCGTAATTGCGGCGCGGCGGAACCAGTAGCCAGCGACCGACCCGCAGCAAGCGCTTTGCTTGACTATCTGGGGGCGTTATCCAGCGGCGACAATCGCTCCTGCCTCAGTGGTCAGAACGTGGGCCATGCGAATTTCGATCCGATCGCGGCATTCGATGAAAACGTGCTGAAGCTGAGGCGACGATCGATGCTTTGGCCGGCGATCCTTGCCGTGGACTTCGGTTTGGACGAGATACCGGCCGACCTGCAACCTGCCACCGACCTGCTCGCACTGCATTGGCGCCATGGTGGCATCGTTACGGCCAGCATGCACCCCAGAAACCCTTGGCGGCGAAGTGAGGCGCATGATCGGAGAACCGGGCCGTTGGCTCACTTGTTCAGCGAGGGCACTTCGGCACAAAAACAATGGCAAACCGATCTGGAACGGGTGGCAGATGGCCTGGAGCAACTGCGAGACCATGGAGTCATCGTGCTTTGGCGCCCGCTACACGAAATGAATGGTGACTGGTTCTGGTGGGGCAAGTCGGACGACCGTCAAGGCCTGCAACCGGAAGAGTTTGTCGAACTCTGGAAGGAGATGTTCGACTACTTCACCTACAAACGAAAACTGGACAACCTGATTTGGGTGTATTCGGTTGCCGTGCAGACTGGTGAAGAGATCGCACCGGTATTGGACTATTACCCGGGAGACGCGATGGTCGATATCGTCGGCATGGACGCGTACGACGACCGCTTCGACAACCTCGACGCCTTTGGCAGTTACACCCAACTGTCGCGCTTGAACAAGCCGATGGGACTCACCGAAGTTGGACCGCTTGAGCAACGCGACGGCACTTTTGACAACCTGGTCCTCCTTCAGCGAATGCGAAAAGACTATCCGAAGCTGGGATTCTTCGTTTTCTGGCACAGTTGGACGGACGCCGACGTGGCCCTGGTCGACAACGCTCGTTCGGAAGAATTGATCGGCCACAAATTTGTCATCGACCGCGATGAACTACCCATCTTTCAAGTTGATGAGGCAAGTGCATCGGGAAGAAAATCGGAGTAGATCGAGTTGATAGCGCAAGTGCGTCGGCCTTGCACTTTGGGAGACTGCTCCATTTCAGCGATGCATCAGCTGTTCTTGCGAGCGACTCACACCAGCTCCACTTTGATAGGACTTCAAAGTCCTGCCGCTGCCAAAACGTGAACCCGGGCTCAAAAGGGCCGCTGGCCACGCATCGGCAAAGCTGCCCACTGCACTGCGATCAGCGCGATAACCGTACCCGCAAGTAACGTAATATCCATGAGAAGAGTATCTGGTATCATCGAAGTTGCCTCCCCTGCTTGGTCTACTTTCCGCAGCTCATAATACGCAGCGGCTCTACCATATTCTTCGCGGGGCGGCCGACACGTAAGGTCAAAGTGGAGAATTGTCCTGCCGCATGACGGGTAGGTCCGTTGAGGTAAGATTTGCGGGCGTGGCGCGTAAACGGTGACACGTTCGAGGTGATATTGCCCGCCATGGAACTGAAGCCAGCGCCTTTCGCTCTCCGAACTACGACAAGGCAGGCTCGCGGAGGTCAGGCTGCCTATCCAATCCCGTCGAGGAAGTCCCGGATTTCGTCCTCTTCCACTACGACAACCGGCTCATCGGTTTCCAGTTCAACCTCATCGACGATCGGAGTTGGTACTTCGCCCAACTTCAGTTCGACCGGAATGTCGACAACTGGTGCGGCTTCGCCGAGCAGTTCTATGGGCAATTCGGCAGTTTGATCTTCGCCACGATTCGCATCGACAACCGGTGCGGTTGCGGACACCTTGCGCGATGATGACTCTTTGGTTTCTTTCTGTTCTTGACTCGAAGTTTTCGGTGCGGTTCGCTTGCCGCGGGCCAACGCATCATTGTGTCGACCAGCCGACTGCCGCTCCGCGGGCGAAGGAACCATCGTCTCGCTTTCGATGCCGACACCGCAGGAATCGTCATGCGGAGTGACAACCACCTGCCGGCGAATCCGGTACTCAGCCTGAAAGGTAACGGTTCCGATGGTTAGTTCGTCGCCAGGTGAAAGGAAGGTCGGCCGGTCGATCTGCTGATCGTTGACGAAGGTACCGTTACGCGAGCCGAGATCTCGCACCGCCAACTCGCCATCGAACTCGTAAATTCGGCAGTGCTCGCGACTGACGCTTTCGTGAGGAATCTTCAGGGCCGCTTCAGGCGCTACGGCCGATCAGGAACGGCAGGAAAAGCTCAATCTCAACTGGATCGGCACCACGGAGAACAATGAGTTTTGCTTCCATCGATCAAGTTATGCGCGTGACAAGTCCAAAGAAACAGCAAACGGCCGCCGCAACAATCAGCAGAAATTTGAGTCGGCGCAAAGCCCCGTCAATCGAGTCAACCGATCGGGGATGTCCGGGTGCATCTGCAGTATTCGTAGCATGGTGGAATTCTGGGCAAAGTCAAACATCCCAGCCGCCCACTGACCCCAAGCC
Source organism: uncultured Planctomycetales bacterium (assembly GCA_963821085.1). Lineage (GTDB taxonomy): Bacteria > Planctomycetota > Planctomycetia > Pirellulales > Pirellulaceae > CAWGCE01. The sequence goes on from CAWGCE010000001.1 coordinate 172,264, forward strand.
AGCAGCATGGCCAGCCAACAGAGGTTATTCATGCCGTGCTCGGCAAACCATCTGGCACTGAATAAACCGACGATGGCGAGTGCCGTTGTGTAGATCGGAATGAACCAATAATCCAGACAAAGGTGCTGCCGCGCATCACTTTTCGCATGCTTGTCCCACGAATCGATAATTCGACGACTCTCGTTGGACGAGAGTGACATTTCCAATGAGACGATGCCCAGGGGTGCCATCGACGTTCGCAATCGCCGACCCAGCGAGCCAAGTCGCAAGAAAAGGACAATCGCCGAAATGACCAGCAGAACCAGAAGCCAGCCAAGCGTACCGTCGGCGAACTCATTGAGTGGATGCCACATCCTGTTTTTCCGTTCCCTGATGCTTTGTTTCCGCCCAGCTGCGGCTGGGCAGCTGTCGCCAATTTATCCAAAATCGGCACTGGGCCAAATAGAAATCCGGTCGACCCCAAAATGCCTGCCGGGCGAACTCGCGGATTGAAGTGAACCTCAGGATTCGCTCAAACGTCTCTTGGGCGCTTTCATGCAGCAAATCGTGCATGGACGACAGCCAACCTTCGATTTGGTGCTTGAACGGACTTTCCTTGAGTGCCCCCGTCAGATCACGACCTTGCAGGGCGGCATAGTTCATTCCGGGAAACCAGTGGCCGGCATTGCCGAGCAAATTGTAGCGCATCTTCGCGTAGTCGATCATGTCAAAAGCCTGCACAAGATTCCTCAACCACAGCATGACCGGGAGATTCAGGTATCCGGGGGTTGCTTCCCAGTTGGGCAGCCCCGTGGCAAAGTTGTCCGCCAGCTCCGGCCCGACGGCCTCGATCAGCGCTCTGATCCAATCGGCATTTCACCAACTCGATCTGACTGGTTTCGCCCATGTGATTCAACGCGGAGCACTGCAATTCGAAATCAGTGGGCTTGGCACGCCCAAGCTCAACGTATGCACTTCCGGCCTCGAAAGGCAGAACAGACAATTGAAAACCAATGGATGGAACGGCTGGCACAGTTTGGTCAGCCGCTCTGAAGGGTTGTAAAGCATCCCTCCCTTATCCGCCGGGCTGATGATGAACACGCCCATATCTTGCTCAGCCGCCGCCGCGATCGCCGCCCAATTCGACTGGAATATGTAGTACCAGTGGAGATTGACGTAATCAAATCCTCCATCGGCTTCGTGGTGTATCGCCGCGAGAATGGTGTCCAGCGAACCATGCGTCGAGAATCCAACATGTCGAACGAGTCCCTCGTCGACCAGTTTGCGAGCTTCCGCGAGACAGCCACCTGGACGGATAGAATGCCACAACTGTTCGTGCGTATTGATCCCGTGCAGGCCTAACAAATCAATGTGATCCAGGTTCAATCGCTGTAGGGATTCCAGAAACAAGTCACGAAATTTTCCCGGGTCGGCCTGGGGCGATACCTTGGTTTGCACGATCAAGCTGTCGCGTTCCAACTGAGGCAACAGCGCCCCCAACTGTCGTTCGGAGGACCCGTAGCCATGAGCGGTTTCGATGTGATTAATCCCAAGCTCAAGTGAACGACGTATGGTGGCTTCGAGGTTGTTCTGATTTTCGGTCGGTACTTCGGCGAAAGGAACGTCTTTCCAGTCGTGTTGGTAGCGCATTCCCCCGCAGCTGAAGACAGGCATTTTGAGCTCGGTGCGGCCGAAACGGCGATAATCCATGATGGCGACTCGGTTTGTGAGCAGTTGTGGCTGACGATGTTTCGGTAATTTACTGATTTGTGATAGTTTGCAGAGGTGCCGTCGGACCATTCGCAACGCTTCGATTGCGGCACCGGGAAACACAAAGCACAACGAGGCGACGAGAAACGGGGGTTCTCCAAAGCTCAACAAGGAGTCCGTGATGCTTGTCTTAAGTCGCAAGGATAGCGAACAGATCATGATCGATGACCAAATCTGCATCAAAGTTCTGTCAATCCGGGGCAACTCGGTTCGATTGGGAATTGACGCTCCCCCATCTGTCTCCGTACTGCGGGGTGAGCTCGTCGTAGAACTCGGCAACGCCGAGGAGGAACCCGTCGAGCTGCCGCAAGCGGTCAAGTGACTCGGTGAACGTCGAGCACCCAGAATCGCCGACTGGTGAATTGCCGCGATAACGAATTCAGCACAAATCTCTGACGACGTTGGCCTCGGTCAGCGTCGTTTTTTCAGGACCAGCTAAGCCCTTCCGGCAACTGGTTGAGATTCGTACAGCCTGAATCGGTCACGATGACCATGTCTTCAATGCGAATCCCGCCCAATTGCTTGCTGTACAGGCCAGGTTCAATTGTCAGCGCGTCACCCTCAACAAGCACCGGCCCGCCCTGATCAAGCAAGGGTGGTTCGTGGACTTCGAGTCCAATCCCGTGTCCTGTCCCGTGTACCATGCCGCAAAAATCTCCCGGTGCATCGACAGTAGGCAATCCCATCTGGTACCCCAGCTCGAGGATCTTCTGAGCAGTCGCTGCATGGACTTCTTCACCGGTGGCACCTGCCCGGCAAGTCGACGTTGCGGCAGCCTTGGCTTCCACCACGGCCTCGTGCATTTTGGCAACCTCCTCAGGGATATCGCCATGGACCACCGTCCGTGTGCAATCGCCGTTGTATCGGCTACGGCGGCTACGCGGAAAAATATCTACGATCACCGGTTGCCCCGTGTGCAATTGGCCCGAACCCAGATCATGACAATCAAATCCCTGGGGACCGCCGGCCACGATGGACGGTACGTTGTCAAATTCCTGCCCCAACAACCAGATGTCGATCGACTGGCGGACTCGTTCTGACGTCAGCGGTTGACCCTCGTACATCAGCTTCGTTCCATCGACTTCCGCCGAACCAATCATTCGGCAAGCCATCTCCATGGCACCTTCCGTAACTCGCTGTGCTTCGCGCAGCCAGTCGACTTCCTGCGGATCCTTGCTGCGCCGTTCCATCACCCCTAAATCACCATCGCACTGCACTTCGATCCCCCGAGTCTGCATTTCGTGAGCGAATAGCAGCGGCAGCGTTCGATCCGATACGACATGTCCGATCTTGTGCCTCAACAGGCATTCGGCGACTGCCTGCGCCGTGGCCGTTTCCCGGTCTCCAGAAAGTCCCTCCGGCGGCGAAAAATCGGCCGGACAATAAACTTCGTCGACCTTCGCATGCTGTTTTTGCGCGGTGCATCTCGATATCACGCAGGATGAGCAGCTTGCGGCCGTTTGGGAGTTCAATGACGGCAGAGGGGTCACCAACCAGAAATCGCAGTTGGTGATAGAGCCAGTTATTAGTCGTAGGAATACCCGCATAAACGCTGGCTACTTGGTCGGTGCTCACCTAAATACCCTCCTTTAACATGCATCTACGATTAGGGCGCTGAAACCGCCTGGCGGCCGTTTGGCAGCCATCATTTTGTCAGCAAAATCGCGGGAAAAATAGCTTATTCACTTTGGTGAGCCTAGCGTATTGACAAAGTTATGCCAGTGGATCAGGCTCTTGCTCTTCAGACGGCTGCAAAAAACAATCTAGCAGCCCACATTCTTTAGCTCGTGAGACTAATTGTTCGGGCTGGTCAGTTTCAACCTTCGGAGACAGAAAATTATGAAGCGTAAAATGGTTTGGTTGGCAGCAATTGCCGTTGCTGTTGTTGGAATGGATTTGACAGTAGCCGGTGACGCCGACGCGCAAATCATGCGTCGACTCCTGGGTCGCAACAACTGTTGCTCGCCTTGCGTAGCAACATGTGAAACGTCATGTGACACGTCATGCGGATACCAAGGACCGATTCGATCGAGGCTTTCGGCCTTCGTCAATCCAGCATCTGCATGTTGCCAGACAGCTACCGTCAGTTACGAAGCAGCTCCAGTCCAAAGTGATTGTGGTTGTGGCGAAGTCGCAAATGTAAGTTACGAAGTTGCACCTATGGCAAGTGATTGTGGTTGCGGCGACGTCGCAACGGTAGGCACTGGCTGTGGTGAAGTAGCAAGCAGTTCATGTGGTTGCGCATCCACCTGTTGTCCACGAACGATTCGTTCGATGCTGATGCCGCGTCGCAATTGCGGTTGCGGTTGCGGTGTAGCAACGGTCGGCTGCGATTCGAATTGTGGCAGCTGTGGCCAAGTCGCCAGCAGCTCGTGCGGTTGCGAAAGCAACTGTGGTTGCCCTCGAACGGTTCGTTCGATGCTGATGCCGCGACGTAATTGTGGTTGCGGTCAGGTGGCAACGGTCAGCTATGTTTCAGAGCCGATGACCAGCAATTGTGGTTGTGGTGAAACAGTTGATGGCGTTGGCTGCCCTCCTGGCGGTTGTGGTGGTGAAGTCATCGAAACCACAACAACTTTTGAAGAGAGTTCCACGATGGATGCACCGGAAGCTCCAGCAGAAGAAGTTCTCTCGGACGATCGCGAAGCCTAGTCTTCGTTTTGACAGTATACTTTTGTTGTATACCCAAGGGCTCTGGTTCCAGTAACCAGAGCCCTTTTCGTTGATCCGTTTGAATTTCCATGAGGCCAGAAGATGACCACGAAAGACGACTACACGGCAGCGGAATGGCAATTGTTGATCGATATCCCATCACTCGTTGGCACTGCAGTGATGGTTTCAGCCCACAGTGGCTTGGGCAGCATGAAGGAAGCGTTCGCCATTGCCCGTGGCGTACTCGGTGCAAAAGACGGCTATGAACAGAACGAACTGATTCAGTCACTTACCGAGTCGAGAATCAAGGACGGGATGAAATCGAAAATCGAATCCGTCACCGATAATCCCTATCGCGGAATGAGTGCCTCGGAATTGGCCGAGGTCGTCACCGAGAAATGTCGTGCCGTTTCCGAATTGCTTGCGGCGAAGTCAACGGAAGAAGAAGCGGCTGATTACAAACAGTGGTCCTTGTCGGTTGGACAGCAGGTTGCGAACGCGGCCAAAGAAGGTGGCTTTCTCGGCATCGGTGGTGTCCGCGTCAGTGAAGCTGAAAAACAGATCCTCGAGACGATTGAAACCGCATTGACCTGATGCTCCTCTCCACCGGTGGATGGCCCCCAATTCAACCGGGTGATGCAAGGGCGGGTGCACGCCAGTGGAAAGGAAGGCCGATGTCCACTCTGAAGGATCGCATCATGTCGCTGCAATCGAAGCAGATCATCATTGCTGGAGGAGGAACTAGTTTCCTCGGTATTTCGTTCGCGACACATCTTCAGGGCCAGGTTGCTGATGTTCTTGCCCTCTCCCGCAATCGCCCGAAACCCGCGGGCCAATGGGCACAAGTTCCGTGAGAAGCCGGTCCGCCATGATCAACCTTGCCGGGCGTTCGGTCGACTGTATCAAGACACCCGATCACTGTGACGAGCCTCTCCGCTGACGTGTGGAATCCACACGCGTCCCCGGTAAAGCTGTACGGAAACTCGAACATCCGCCTCGTGTCTGTGTCCAGTTGAGTACTGCGCACATCTTCGGTGGGCCTCCTGCCGTGAGATGCGACGAGAATTCTGCTTTCGGCAACGGTCTGGCACCTTTGGTGGGCCGCGCCCTGGGAGCAGAAATTCAATCTTCGCATTGCTTCCGGCGCTGCGAGGCGTCGTCCTCCGTACCAGCTTCCTGATCGAGAGCGAATTGGGAGATTGGGAGTTGGGAGTTGGCTGCAAGAGTGCGATATGAACCGGATCATCGACGGATCAATTGTCGATACAACCATGTCCGGCGACTACCTCGCATCCTCACCGCACCCGGTCTCGCAATCCGAATTTATGCATGAAATGCGGAAAGCACTGCGGATTTCTGTGGACTGCCGGCTCCCGCATGGAAGGGAGATATAACCGGAAGTCGTGTTCTTTGAGATGAGAAAAAGGCGGCGTATCCTGCTGGTGATTTGCATTATTCATCAGCGGCCCAACAAGGGCACAAGGAGTACGCCATGAGGAAGGTTACGACAGAACGACGCGTGAATCCAGTAGAGCACACCGATCCAGAAGTGCTGGCCTTTCGGGCCCAGTTTGATGACAAGAGTCCGTTGGATGAGATCATTCGCACGGGCGCTCAGCAGATGCTTCAGACCGCGATCGAAGCCGAAGTGAGTGAGTTCTTGCTGCAGCATTCAGACCGACGCGACGAGCAAGGCAAGCGGCTTGTCGTGCGTAATGGCTACTTGCCGTCACGTGAACTGTTGACGGGAGCTGGCCGATTGGAAGTCAGCCAGCCTCGCGTTCGCGACAACTCCTCAGAGAAGGAAGGCCGCGTGGCGTTTTCGGCTTCGGTCCTGCCGCCCTACTTGCGTCGCAGTAAAACGATCGACGAATTGATTCCCTGGCTCTACCTCAAAGGCATTTCGACGGGCGACTTTCAGGAAGCGTTGCAATCGCTGCTGGGTAATGACGCGAAGAGCCTCGGACCGAATGTGGTCGTTCGACTGAAAGAGAAATGGGGCAGCGAGTACGACGAGTGGAGCCGCCGAGAGCTCTCGGACAAGCGATATGTTTATCTCTGGGCCGATGGCATTCATGCCAATGTGCGGCTGGAAGATACCGCCCAGAAACGCCAATGCATGCTGGTTTTGATGGGCGCCACCGCCGATGGTCGCAAGGAATTGATTGCCATCGTCGATGGCTTTCGCGAAAGCAAGCAGAGTTGGTACGAGCTGCTCATTGACTTGAAGAGTCGTGGTCTTACCCAGGCTCCCAAAGTCGCCGTTGGCGATGGGGCACTCGGGTTCTGGGCTGCGCTCCGCGAAGTGTTCGGGGAAACATGTGAGCAACGCTGCTGGTTTCACAAGACGGGGAACGTGCTCAACAAGATGCCCAAGAGCGTACAGCCCAAAGCGAAGGCAGATATCCATGAAATCTGGATGGCAGCGACGCGAGAAGATGCGAACAAGGCCTTCGACACCTTCCTGGAAAAGTACGGCCCGAAGTACCCGGAAGCGTGCGAATGCCTGAAGAAGGATCGAGATGTGTTGCTGACTTTTTATGACTTTCCGGCCGAGCACTGGAAGCATCTGAGAACCACCAATCCGATTGAATCCACCTTCGCTACGATTCGATTACGGCACCGACGAACCAAGGGCTGTGGAACCAGACGCGCCAGCCTGACGATGATGTTCAAGCTCGGTCTGTCAGCTCAACGGAAATGGAGAAGGCTGAACGGACACGAGAGGATCATCTCTCTCATCGAAGGAAAGAAATTCGTGAACGGAGAACTGCAGGAAGTCGCCGCCTAAAAATGCCATCCAGAACACGACTATGACTATTGCCAATATCTCCATGGAAGGTCCACGTCGGAGTTGGCTCGGTTCTGAAAATCGGACCTGAGCGAGCTCTACAGTGCTGACACGTGGTGCCCACCCGGTTGCTCGAGGAGGGCTTTGAATTCAGGTTCAGCCAACTTGACCGTGCGTTACTAGACCTGGAAAATCACAGCCGGGAAGATACTAACCGTTACTGCGACAAGAGGGTCGCTATGCTTAGTCGGGTTGGAGGCCTTAATTCCGCTTTGGCGCAAGCGGTGAAGTTCACCCGCCAATCCAAAACTGATAGTAATTGCCTTCAGTGAATCGAGGTCGAGCGGTTCCTTGAACGTCTTTCAGGCCCTTCATCAGCACGGACTCAAACGTCGAGATTGCGAACTTCCAACGCGTGCTTTTCGATGAACTCGCGGCGCGGTTCCACCTTGTCACCCATCAACACACGGAACATCTGGTCTGCCGAGACCGCGTCTTCCATCGTTACCTGCAGCAGCGTGCGGTTTTCCGGATCCAGCGTCGTGTCCCGAAGTTCTTCCGCATCCATTTCGCCCAAACCTTTGAATCTCGTTACCTGCATCCCCTTTTGTCCCGCAGCGCGAACCGAGCTTAGCAAGCCTCGCAGGTCTTCCATCGGAATTTCGTTTTCGCCACGACGGAGCGTGTAACGAGCGTCCTCACGACCGGTTCGGTCTTGAATCAGCAACGACTGGACATCAAGACCGAAAAGATTCCTCAGCGATGCCAGACCCTTGTTGATCTTGACGACTTCGTGCAACACCGTGACCTGGTACTTGGGCGGTAATGGCTCTTTGTGTTCCGCTGTCGACGCATCACCGTTGGTCTCTGTACCATTTTCATCCACTGGTGTTTCCGAAGCCTGCAGCTCTGCTTTGGCCAACGCCTTTTGCTCGGCAACAAAATCATCCAGGTCAACGTCGGTCTGCAGCCAGGTCTCTTTGCCATCCTGCAAAATCAGGTAACGCGGCATCTCACCACTCGTAGCGTCCATCCGTGTCGCATGATCACGCAAGCTGATACCACGTCGTTCCAGGGCGATCAAGGCATCCTCCATTCCAGCAAGCACATAGCACAGCGATTCCATCTCCTTGCCTTCGATGGTCCGGCCATCACCCAGTTCCAGCACCGAGTCGCCAAGCCCCCGCTCCAAGAGTTGGTTTCGCATCTCTTCTTCCGTCTGAACGTAGTAAACCTTCTTTTTCAATTTGACCCGGAACAGGGGCGGTTGAGCGACATAGACGTGCCCTTGCGATACGAGCTCGAACATCTGGCGATAAAAGAAGCACAACAGCAGCGTCCGAATGTGCGATCCATCTACATCCGCGTCGGTCATGATGATGATCTTATCGTATCGCCTTTTCGAGAGATCTTGTTCCGTGCCGATGCCAGCTCCGATCGCCTGGATCATGCTGCGAATCTCTTCATTCGCGAGGACTTTGTCTTCGCGAGATTTGTAGGCGTTAATAATCTTTCCCCGCAGCGGCAGGATCGCCTGATACTCACGCATCCGGCCACCTTCGGCACTACCGCCGGCCGAATCACCTTCGACCAGATATAATTCACAGCGATGGACTTCCTTGCTCGTACAATCGCGTAACTTACCCGGCAAGCCGCCACCCCGAAAGCACCCCTTCCGCTCACGCAAGAGCGCCTTTGCTTTGCGTGCCGCTTCCCGCGCTTCGGCCGCCAGGATTGCCTTCTGCACAATCGTCTTGGCTGCTTTCGGGTTCTCCTCCAGGTAACGACCGAGGAATTCACCACTTACCGAGTTGACAATCCCTTCCAGCTCCGGGTTATTCAACTTTACCTTCGTCTGCGATTCAAATTGCGGGTTTGGAATTCGCACAGCAATGACGGCTGTCAAACCCTCTCGAAAATCGTCACCCGTTGGCGACGCATCGCGAAACAAATTCTGTTTCTTACCGTAGGAATTCAGCGTCCGTGTCAGCGCGGTACGAAAGCCTGTCAAATGCGTACCGCCGTCAACCGTGTTGATATTATTGACGTATGTGCGAATGTTCTCGGTAAATTCGCTTGAGTACTGGAAAGCAATATCGACTGTAATGTTGGTCTCATCATCGTGGCTGGTGATGTTGATGACTTCATCATGAATCGTATCGCTCGCCCGGTTGATGTACCGCACAAACTCCGAAATACCATCTTCATATTGAAATGTTTCTTCATCACCGCTGCGCTCATCGACGAAGTGAATCCGCACGCCTCGATTCAAGAACGCCAGTTCCTGCAATCGGCGATGCAGGATCGCATACTCAAACTTCAAATCGCCGAACATCTCGTGATCCGGCATGAACGTCGTCTTGGTTCCGGTTTTGTCCGACTTGCCGATCTCTTCAACGGGACCTGTCGGCTTTCCCCGTTCGTAACCCTGTCGATAGACCGCCCCTTGGCGGTACACTTCGACATCGCAATGTTCCGAAAGGAAGTTCACCGCCTTGACGCCGATACCATGCAATCCACCGGACGTCTTGTAGGCGCTGTTGCCAAATTTTCCGCCGTACTTCAGCATCGTCATGACGCCTTCCAGGCATGATTTGCCTATGCTTTCATCGATGTCCACCGGGATACCACGACCGTCATCAGAGACGGTAATCGATTCATCCTCATTCAAGCGGACGGTAATGTTCTCCGCATGGCCAGCCATCACTTCATCGATCGAGTTGTCCACGACCTCGGTCACCAGGTGGTGCAGTCCACGCACATCACGATTGCCGATATACATGCCGGTGCGCTCACGAACATGTTCCAGATCGCTCATGTAGCGCATCTGGTCCACGCCGTAGTCACCCTCGATTTTTTTCGTCTTGGGAATTATTTCCGACTTGGAGTCGGCAGCGGGTTGCGATTCGTCTGGAGAATTCGACATGCTCTTGGTTTTCCTCTTGCCCTAAAAACTGCCTACGCGAAAACGAAGGTCGCGGATCGCTTTATCTGGCAATTGTTCCTGAAATTTTTTCAGTAGTAGTGTCTTTTGAAACGTCAATTCCTGGAGCACTGTCGAGTTTTTCGTCACGACTTCGACAGTCCCGCGGTAGGGTTGCCTGGGACGCGAATCGGAAGCCATCGACGGGCCAACAATCGCAATCCAGACCTGTTCTATTTCTTCCTGCTGTAATTCACGGCCGTAACCACGACGAATAATCAACTGCGCCAGTACGTCCTTGATTGGCTTGGACATCGATTATCTGCCTTCTCGCGACAATGGCATGACAACGTAGGCGTAGCCATCATCTGTATGGAAGATCGCCGGATTATCATTGTCCATGACCTTCATCCCGACGCTCTTGTCAGCGTCCAGCACCTTCAGATAGTCCGAAAGAAATCGATGATCGAGTGAAATTTCAATCTTCTCTTTGTCATAGGCGACAGGCACCTCAATCCGAGATTGTCCAACTTCAGCAGTATTTCCTGAGAGCACCAAACTCCCGTTCTCAAAACAAAGGTCGATGCCGCGGCTTTCGGGACTGGTCACAATCGCTGCCTGTCGCACGGCGGCTGCCATTGGTCCCACGGAAACATCGATCTCAGACATTCCCGGTCGTTCCGCCAATACATCCTGCCACTTGGGGAAACGGCCCTCTACCAGGCGAGCTGAGATTGTCGCTCGAGGACTTTTTACAATCAGATCGTTAGCTCGCGCAGCAACCTTTATTTCAGCGTCACTGTCTGACAGAGCCCGATCAAGAAGCTGCATCGCACGCGAGGGTACAATCGTGGTTGCCTTTTCCGAAGTTACGTGTCCTTCCACGGATTGAGCCGGCCCTTCCATCTTTGCCAGTCGACGACCGTCAGTTCCAACAGCGATGACTTTCGACTCATCAAACAACAACAACACACCACCCAACGCATACCGACTGCTTTCGGTATCAGTAGCAAACAACGTGCGCCGAACCAATTCCTTCATCAGCCTCGCCGGTACTTCATGATATTTTTTCTCCTCAAAAACCGGGATTTGAGGGAACTCATCCGGATTCTCAGCCGGCAATCGAAAATTACTACGTCCACCTTTCACGAGGATTTCGTTTCCATCGGTCTCAACTGAGAGAGTTTCGTCGATTGTTTCTCGCAGGATTGCGCCAAAACGTGATACGGGTAAGACGACTTCACCATCGCTCTCCGCTTCCACGCCTTCCACGTCAAGGCGAACACTGATTTCCGTGTCGGTGGCCATCAACTCGACAACCTGCCCATGAACCACCAGTTTTACATTTTGCAAAATGGGCTTGGGGCTACGTGATGGAGCCACCATGGCCGCTGTCTGGAACGCGGCCAGCAATTGCTCGCGATTCGCTTTGATCTTCATAACAGCTCTCTTGATGTTTCTTTTCTTAAGTCTTTAATTTTTTATTCGTAGTAGTTAAGCGCCGGCCAAGATTGTCGAAACGAAGGCGAACAGGTCGATAACTCTCAGTCAAGCAAGGATTTAGGGCACTGCAAAGGGATCACCAACTGGTGGAAAAGTGGTCAAGTAACGATTGGGATTTCTGTTTGTGAGTGTCGCCCATTGTTCGATTCCAAAACCCCCACGAAGCAAAGGGATCAACTGCTGTAATCAACACATCGCGATCGACAGGTGTAACGACTGGTTATCCACCCTCAACGCGGTTTGAGGCCAACATTGATGTTCGTTCGTATTTCTGTTGCAGAATTTGATTTACTTCGTCGATCGACTGGCCAAATTCAGGGTCATCGTGCAGCAGCTTTAGCGACTGTTTGCAGGCGTGAATAATGGTCGAGTGGTCACGATTACCAAGGCAGCGTGCAATTTCGTAATGGCTTAGGCGATAATTGTGGCGTGCAATATGGCAAACTGCATTTCTGGCCCTTACCAGCCCTTTTCGGCGCGATTCACCTTTAAGGTTTGCGATGGTTACCTGGAAGCAACTGCTGACCGCTTGGCAAATCCGGTGAACTTGTTGCGACGCATCAATTTTTTCGCACGCGAACAGCCGAATCACTTCGGTAGTGCTGATATCTTGGGAAAAGTGTGACAGGCGTGTTGAGACCTGCGACTGGATATCCAGGTAACTGCCACGTAAATGACCAGCTAACCACTTGATCGCAGCGGGCTCGACGGACCAGCGTTGTCGAGATGCAAACTGTCGAATGAACTGTTGTCGAGCCGCGGAATCGGGCGGCAAGAGCTGGATAACGTTTTCACCAGTGAGCCGGCTGCGAAGTTGTGGCGAAAGATCGCAAAGCGACGGAGCTCGACGAGCCGTGCTCACGAAGGGTATGCGACAACTCGACAAGTCGTCCAGCAGCAGCGTCAGCTCGCGTTGCGACTGTGGAAAACGACTCATTCGGTCCAGGTCATCGACCAATACCAACGATGTCGCACGCTGTTCCTCCCGCCATCGGGCCACCTGGTTCAACTTGATAGCCACCTGCAGCGATCGTGAGAAATCGAGCCCTGTGGTCAACAGGGCTGGAACTTCCACCTGTTGGTCCCAAACACGCGCCAGATGATGCAGCAGCAATGACTTTCCCGTGCCACTACTTCCGTAAACGGAAAAGCAGTTCCATGCGGAGGTATCACCGGAGAAAATGCGCGCGATCAGGACCTCGATCAACCGGTTTTCGGCGCCCCACAAAAAGTGGTCGCGCCGAACCGTGTCATCCGCTGACAGGGGAAACTGACGAACGCCCGATACCAAATTTGATCCTCCCTAAAGAACGCACCATCCTGCCTGAATCAGGGCCGATCGATCGGTCGCCCAATGCGACGCACAGGTGCCAGACGTTACGCTTTCAAAGCCAACAAAATGAGTCCCAGGCGCCCTTTTTGTCACTGGCTTGCGAGGCCGGCTGGGGTGGCTGCCGCGGGCACATTTGAGACCCCTGATTGTAGCTTTTTTCGCACAATTTTACGAGCCGCTTGGGCCAAGAAAAAGCCGGGAACAGGGGCTCAAAAAGAAGCCATTTTTGCGACGATTTTGATCAGTATCTGCCCCGCCCGATGGACTTCGTCCGGTGTCGTCCGCGATCCCAAACTTATCCGCACTGAACTCCCGACAATCTCCGACGGGCAGCCCATCGCCAACAATACCGGAGACGGTTCCTGCGAACCGCTCGCGCAGGCAGAACCGGTTGAACAGGCAACACCTTCGCGGTCCAACGCCATCAGCAAAGCCTGTCGATCAAGTCCGGGGAAAGAGAGATTCAACGTGTGTGGCAAACGGCTGGCATCCACGCCGTTGACCACGCAAATGGAAACAGAGGTGCTGACTTGTTTTTGCAGCATGTCACGCAACTCGCGCAACCTTCCGCTCTCGGCCGCGAGGTTCCCGACGGAGTTCTCAATCGCCGTCTGCATGCCGGCAGCCAGCGCCACCGATTCCGTGCCCGGGCGGGTCCCCAACTGCTGACTTCCACCATGCATCACCGGGGTGATGTCAATGCCATGGGCCAGCAACAGGCCGCCAATACCTCGGGGTCCCTGAAGCTTGTGCGCTGTGAAGGTCATTGCGGACACGCCCAGTTCGGTAAAGTCCAACGGCTGTTTGCCGACCACCTGCACCGCATCCGTGTGGACAGGCACCCGGTGCCGTCGACAAATCTGCACCACCTCACGAACCGGCTGAATGGCCCCCGTTTCGTTGTTCCCCAACATGACGCTGACAACTCGCGTTGGCGTTACCAGTAGCTCTTCCAGCCGGTCGAGCCGCACGACCCCCGATGAGTCGACGGGCAACCGCACGACATCGAAACCGGATGCTGCCAAGTCGTCTGCCGTCTCGGCAATGCTGGGATGCTCGATGCTCGAAACTACAATTCGACCCGGGATTTTCCCGGCCATGCCCCGAAGTGCAAGGTTGTTTGATTCGGTGCCACCACTGGTAAATACCAGTCGATCCGCAAGTGAAGATTCAGTACAAGCGCCCAGGCTCTCCGCAATTTGCCGCCGTGATTCCTCCAATCGCTGGCGAGCCCGCCGTCCTTCGCGGTGCGGGCTGGCCGGGTTCAGGTATCCAGCTGCAAAGCACTCGTTCATCGATGCGACGACATCGTCGGAAATGGGGGCTGTCGAGTTATAGTCGAGGTAAATGGTCTTGGTTGTCATGGCAATGGCATGTCTGGAGAGGTGTCATCCAATTCCACGAGCCACACTTCCGCCCCGCTGTAGAACGCATCCAGATCGCTGCTCAGCTGAGCAGGCGTCACGGACTTCGCGGCTATTTGCAGTAGCAGCGGAATCGCTACGTATCGCCGTTCGTGTAACGCACCAACGATTTCGGGCCAGAGTACTTCTGCCAGGGCTGAGTTGCTTTCGCTCCACTCAACCCAAGGGTTGTGGCCATCCTTCGATTCCGACTGAAAGTATTGCAGCACAATGTCGGCATCGCCGGTGTAGTCAATGCGGCTGCCGACGGCGCGTGCCACCTCCCATCGCTCGTTGCCACTTTTCACGTATCCCTCCTTGCGCAGGTAGCTGCCCAGCCCGGTTCTTATCGGCCTGCGTTTCGCCGGTGTGACTTGAAAGTTGATCACCGGAACTTGCAGGTATGAGAATTCCCGCATCCGCAAAGAGTCAGGAGAAAATTCAGCACCTCGGACCGGCCCGAAAGCCAGTACGAAAAACAACAAAAAGAAGGCCAGGCAGGCCGCCGCCGCGAGAGCTCAGCAGAAACCGCGACCCTACGCCGCGCAATCTCCTCGCGGGTCTTGTCCCACCCGATTTCTGCACCATCTGAGCTGGCATTATTTGACTGTTCGTGGCAAAGAATGAGAATGAAAGGAGAATCGGCAAGTGTTCTGCTATTTTCGCCCCATTCGCTCCTCGGGGCAACGCGCGCCGTATGCCACGGAGGGACACTTTGAGTGAATCACGGCCTGCGACTGGCCCGTGCTTGCCGTCCGTGGCGATTTTTGCGATAGAACGAACGGCAATCGCCGAAAGAAAAGTGAATCATGCACCACATGCGCAAAGACTTCGCAGAAAACCTACGTGCTCCTTCGGCTCGCCGACCAACGCTCGCGCCACCAGCGGCCCGTCGATTGCCTGCCGAGATGCGGCGTGGAATCAAGGGTGTCGCCGAACGGCGTCCAGCGCAATTTTTCAGCAGAGTCGACGGCACCCGGATTGACCGTCCGGGACGAAAAGATGGCCCGCTTGGAAGCGGTGTTGTTCTTGACAAAGCAGCCGTTGCACGCCAGAAAACTGAGCAAATACGCTAACTTGGCGGACGGTACAGAAGGACTTACACTAATCCGGCGATTGAACAACTTATACGACAACACGGGTCGGGCTTTCCGGATTGAGGAAGTCGCCGATGGCTGGCAATTGCGAACGCGCCGCAAGTTTGCCAACTGGTTGCGCCGCCTGCCGCACGTTCCTCCCGAGTTGCGATTGTCACCACCGGCGATGGAAACGCTGGCGGTCGTTGCCTACCGACAGCCTGTTGTAAGAGCCGAAATAGAGACGGTACGAGGAGTTGGTTGTGGCGAGATATTGCGGCAGCTCATGGAACGAGACCTGGTCCGAGTCGCCGGTCGCAGCGAAGAACTCGGCCGCCCTTACCTGTACAGCACGACAAGTAGATTCCTTCAGGCGTTTGGTCTACGTTGCGCAGATGAACTTCCCCGTGCTGCTGAATTTCGCGAGATGCACGCCACGCCGATGGCAAACCAACCAGACGATTTGACGACCGGTGATGAGGACACTGCCGTGAAAACGACGAATTCTGCTGGCGACCTGGAGTTCGCCGAACCTGCTGCGGAGCAGCATGCCCCCGGGCTTGCGGTCGCTCCGAAACGCAACGCCCAAGCTGACGACGATTGGGATGATGACCAGTACGACGACGACTTGGAAGACGACGACCTGGAAGATGACGACTGGGACGACGACGACGAGGACGACGACGACCTGGAAGACGACGAGGACGAAGACGACGAATTCGATGACGAGTGGGAAGAAGTTGTAGGAAACGACGACGAGGAAGACGAGGAAGAAGAAGACGATTGGGATGATGACGACGAGGACGACGACGAGGACGACGACTGGGACGAAGACGACGAAATCGACGAGGAGGACGACTGGGAAGAGGACGAAGACGATTGGGAGGACGACTGATCGTCGCCGCTTATTCCCGCAGTTGGAATAGCTTCTTTAATGCGTCGACGAGGTTAACGGGCGGTACAGGATGGTCCACGTCCTGCCGCCGAATCGATTCCAGCGGCGGATGCAGCAGCTTATTGACGACGCGCCTCAAGGAGTTTTCGATTTCGGCCTGGTGTTCCGGGTCAATCCCGTCGAGTTTTGCCAGTAGCCTGGCCAATTCGGCGTCACGAATGACATCGGCTTGTTCTTTCAGGCGACGAATAATCGGTCCGGTCGCTCGACTGCCGATATCCGCCATGAAGCGAGTCGACTCTTCAACAACGATTTTCCTCGCTCTGGGAAGTTCTTTTTCCCGTTGCCGTTTGCTCGATTCGCAGGCTCCGTGGAGGTCTTCGATCGAATAGAGGTAGACTCCCAGTTCATCGCCGATGTCGGGGTCCACGTTACGTGGGATACCAAGGTCCAGAATGAACTGTGGTCTTTGGTGGCGGTTTGGTGCGATTTTCTTGAACAGGGTTTTGCTGATCACCGGTTCTTCAGCACCGGTGGCACAAATGACCATATCCGCTTCGGTCAGGTAATACGCCAATTCGTCCCAGGATCCGGTAATCGCTCCGAATCGTTCCGCCAGTGCGGCCGCCCGTTCCATGGATCGGTTGATCACTCGCATCGTGTCTGCGCCGTCCTCGACGAGGCATCGCAACGTTTCTTTGGCCATTTCACCGGCACCTATCATCAGCACCGATTTGCCCTGAAAGCGTTCAAAGATTTGCTTGGCAAAATCCCGGATGGCCACGCTGGGAATGCTGACCCGATTCCTGTGCAGGCCCGTCTCGTTCGAAACTCGTTTAGCGACGTACATGGCCCGCTGAAATGCCGCGTGCGTAAATTGCCCCGTCGTCCTTTGTTGGTTGGCCAATTCGTAGGCCCGTTTCACCTGGTAGAGGATTTGGGTCTCCCCTACGACCATGCTGTCCAGGCTGGCAGCTACCGAAAACAGGTGCATTGCCGCGTCCTGTCCGGTGCGTTCGAACAACTCGTTCAAGACGACCGCGGGGTCCAACCCCTGAATTTCGGCCAGGAAACCGGCAACTTCCTGATGCGTTGGGGGCGCGATGTCGCCTCCGGTAGCGGTGTAGACCTCGACCCGATTGCACGTCGAGAGCAGGACGGCTTCCGCTTTGGGAAAGCGATCTCCAAATCTGTCCAGCGTGGCCGCGAGCCGCGCCGAGGGGATTGTCAATTGCTCGCGCAGGGCAACGGAACCTACTTGGTGATTGCAGCCAATCAATCGCAAATTCATCGGATGTGAGACTCCGTGGAAGGAGTCGATCCAGCGCCGCCACGGGGACCGCTGGCATGATTCGACGGTCCCAGAACAACCGTAAGGGTTACCACCAGGACAACAAAGCTCGTAATCGTCAGATAGGCCACTTTGCGGCCTTCTCGCGCTGGTTTGTACAGCATGACGAAAGCCGTGCTGGCAACCAACCAAGTCAGCAACAATCCGGAAATCCAGGTTACAGGATTAGACATTGTGATCACCCGCTGATCGTCCCGAAAAGTCGACAGATTCAGGATGACACCCGCGAAGATACCCATTACGAGCAAGAAAGTGGACCAGACCAGGCAACGCTCGTTCGCTCCTCGCAGCCATTCCAGGCTCGGCAGTCGCAATCCGCGGCGCTCACTGCGGCTCCCCGAAATCTTATGCTTCAAACGGTAAGACTGGATCAGATACATCGCTCCGGCAACAAATCCGAGCGCTACCAATACCGTGCCGAGCAGCAGTCCCAAGCCATGGAACATACCCCAGACTTGCGTTGCCTTGCCGGTGGGAAATAACTGATCCTTCGGAAACGTCTGCGCCACTCCAAGTAACGCCAGGATGATCGGCAGCAGGAAGATGCCAAACGTGTTTTCGGGACGAAAGGCGACCAGCAAGAGATAGATCAACGCCAACATCCACGCCGCGACCAAACACCAATGGTACCAATTCGAGAGCGGGACGCCCCGCGTCGCGATGCCCTCTTGAACGCGACTCGCGATGTACACCGAATGCGCAAAAAATCCGGCCAGCGCCGCAGCGAACACCAGCCAGGGTTTTTGTCCAAACTGACGGAAAGTTCGGCCGATTTCCAGCAACAGACCCAGGGCATAGCTGGCCGTGAAACAGGTGAAGGAGATACCGCTGAGCATCGAGGCAGGCCGCCAGAGGAAACAGTCTGAGGGAAGAAACGCCGGTCAAAAAGCCGCTCCTCCAGCCAGTATGTTGTAGGCCTCGATTCGCTTTGAGGCTACCCATATAATCGGCCCACAGCCGGCAGCCACGACTGCGAAACTCCTGTCGTTACTGCTCCAGATCGTACTCTTTCAGCTTCTTATGCAGCGTATTCCGGTTGATTCCCAGTCGAGTCGCTGCCTTCGTTTGTACGTTGCTGCAGGCCTGCATGACCTGGGCGATCAATTCGCGCTCCACCGAATTGACGATTTTGCTGTGCAATCCGGCTTCATCGGGGGTCGCCGACGAGAGGCCCTGCTGGACCACGTCGGCCGTCAAGGATTCGAAGTCCGGCTCGGTCGCGTCGACGCGCCGTCGGAGTTGTCGGCCTCCCAGGACGGTGTCTGGCAATAAATCCATGGTCAGGGCGTCGCCTTCCGCCATCACGACCGCCCGCTCGACGTAGTTTTGCAGTTCGCGCACGTTGCCTGGCCAGTCATACGATTCCAGCTTGGCGAGCCGCCTCGGGATCCACATGCGTGACGTAGCGATCGTTAGCGTCATTGTATTCCTTCAGGAAGTGCGTCACCAATTCCAGAATGTCTTCCCGTCGTTCTCGCAAGGGAGGTATTTGGATCGGTACTACGTTCAATCGCCAATAAAGGTCTTCTCGAAACCGCCCGCATTCCACCTCGGAGAGCAGGTCCTGATTGCTGGCGGCGATGACACGCGTGTCAACGCGAATCGTTTGCGTATCGCCCACCCGTTCGAATTCACGCTCCTGCAAAACTCGCAACAGTTTGACTTGCAGGTGTAGCGACGTGGAATCGATTTCGTCGAGAAAAATTGTACCGCCGTGGGCTGCTTCGAACCGCCCTGTACGATTGCTGATCGCCCCCGTGAAAGAACCACGCACGTGGCCGAACAGTTCACTTTCCAGCAGGCTCTCGGTCAGCGCACCGCAGTTTACCTTGACGAGCGGTCCGTTGGCTCGCAAACTCAGTCGATGAATCGAGGCGGCGATTAGCTCTTTTCCGGTTCCGGTCTCACCCAACAAAAGCACGGATGCGTTCGATCGAGCGACGCGGCGCGTAAGTCGATAGACCGCTTCCATCGCGGGGCCGCTGCCGATTATTCCGGGGATCGGTGGGCCCATGGGGGCGTTAGGTTTATCGGGGGGGATGGCGGTCATTTTTTTCCGATGCGTTGAACTGGCTCACCGGGACGACCTGCCGGACGGCTTTTCGATCGTGTCGAGCAGCTGGCCCAGGATCACGGTGTCGTCCGCCTGGACATCGATCGCCTGGTTGAATCTTTGGTACTGTGTCGCCAATTGCGGGTGGGTCAAAAGCAGGCCGTGGCGTTCAATCGCCGTATTCAGTGCCGAGATCGCCGCAGTTCGATCCTCGCCGGGCCGACTTGCATCGGATGCTGCGTTCAAGAGGACGGCTTGCAGCTCAGGTGTGCCCAGAAACCCGGCTGCTTGGATCGCAGCGCGGCTTCGTCGGGGATCGGACATCGCAACGATGATCGTAGGTTCGGCAAAACCCAGCTCTAGAAAGTTGGTCACGGGCCAACGCTCAGCCAGGTTGGCCAACAGCTCCAGTGATTCTAAAGCGTAATCATGGCGTTCGCTCGCCGACAAGAGGTCGATCGACGCCGGTAAAACGTGTCGCAAGAGCGCGTTCAGTGACTGGGCGTCGAACGGAGTCGGGAAAACATGCATCCGGTCGTAACGCGATGTGACTTCGAATGCGAGATTCAAGTTGATGTCACGAACCATGATGCAGATCGGGATCTGCCGCGCCTGATGGTGCAGCTGCTGGACGAGCTCGCTCCATTTCGGCGAACTGACGGCGTCGCCAACAAGGATCAAGTCGTAATCGGATTTTCGTTGCAGGCAGTCCAGTGCCTGTTTGCCCCCGGTCACAATATCGGCTGCGAAGCCCAGCTGTGTGAATGCGCCTGCGATCAGATCGGCTTCGTTGCGAATCGGATGAACAATGAGGGCCCGTCGACCTCCCGTGGATGCTGCGAAACGGGTTAGCACTTTCACCAGATTCTCTGCGCCGCCAAAAGGTTGTGTTGGCCCCAGTTGGACGATCGCCTGAGCCGCCGCGAATTGCACCCGTCGATTGGGATAGTTCAAAGCGTTCGACAGCGCCGCTCGGCTTGCGTCGTAGCCCAGAGTTTTCTCACTACCGACCTCAGCCAGTATTTCAATTGTGGCGACCGCCGACGTTACGAGATCCTGTTCGAGGCAAAAGGAAAGAACTGTTTCCAGTTCTTCGGGTGAATACTGCTCGGTCACGAAGCGGACGCCAGCACTCTGCGTTTGCAGTGGTCGTTGTATTCCGCCGGCCAACTTTGCCGACCCGAGTTGCGTGGCCGCGAACAGCAGTCGGGGCAAACTGGATGCATCATCGATGGCGAACAGATCGGTTGCAAGTTGCGTGGCGCGAATCAGCTGAGCCGCTTGTTGCGGGTAAGATCGCCGTTGAAGTCCGCCGCTTTGCCAAACCCAAAGGCTCGACTGCCCGTCGATGTCGGTGGGTAGCACCTGGGAATCAGGGTCGAGCAATCGTTGAATGCGGTCGGCAAGGTACTCGCGAGCCATGTCTCGCGACGGCCTGGAACCAATTGCCTGCGACACGCTCGACGAACACTGCTGCTGAAGCGTAGCGTCGACACCAATCACGCAGCATGGTTTGAGCAAATCGGGAATCAAATCACCGTCCGCATTGAGTGGCTGTCGTGCCAGGATTCGCATTGAATGCCGTCGCGTAGCCGCTTTGCCGGAACGGAGGCCGGCTACCAGCACCGGTTGAGCCGCCCTGCCAAAACTGAACATTGCCGCCTCCAGCCGCTTCTTGTCAAGCTGCGAGTCGTCGTCAGAGAGGTCCGCCAGAATCGCGGCGGCGCCGTGCGGTCCCGCATCTCGTAATTTGTTCAAGGCTTCCAACTGTCTGTCGACTGTTTTGTCGGTCAATTGGCGGACCCACCGCTTCATCCGCGCGGGGTCCTGCATCACCCGGTTGGCCGCGTCGAAGACTCGGCGCGTGTATTGTTCCATTTGCGGTTGCAGTCGACTCTTCAATGACAGCCCGATGAACAATGGCGAACCCAGTTCGTCCACCATCGCCGCCAGCTCTGCGTCGGAACTCCGCATCGCAATCGCCTTGGAAAGGTATTGATTCGCCAATTCGAATTCACTGATGTTTGCCAGGTTTTGAACGGCGCGCATCAACGCGACTGGCGAATCGGGGCTCGCCGACGCGATAGCATCCACGATCACCTGGTTAACGCGAGCGCGTGGAGTGGCTTTCTCCTGGGCAGCGCCTTGTTGCATTGGCGTCGCTGACACGAATGCCGCAATCAACGCCAGCGAAATGATTTCTGATTTGCGGATCACTGCAAGCGTTCCTTCCATGTTTTCAATTGCTGCTTCACTTGCTCGGGGCCGGTTGAACCCTCACTGCGAAACGCGCGAACTGCGTTGGCTGCACCGAGCACATCGAAGACAGATGCATCGATTACTTCGCTGGCCGCGACCATGTCTTCCAGAGGCAGTTCCTTCAGCGGCAACTTGCGGTCGGTGGCCAGCGCCACCAGTTCGCCTACGAGGTGGTGAGCGGTGCGCTGCGGGACGTTGCGGCGAATCAGGTATTCCATCAACGAGGTGGCATCGAGATAGCCCGTTTCGAGTTGGCTGGCGATCACTTCACGCCGCAATTCGGCTTTGGAAATCAGTGGTGCTGCCAGACTCAACGAAGCGCTGACCGTGTCAAAGGAATCGAACATCGGCAGCTTGTCTTCTTGCAGGTCACGGTTGTACGCCAGCGGCAAGCTCTTGATCAGCGTGAGCAGCGTTTGCAGATTGCCGATCACCCTCGCGGTTTTTCCGCGAGTCAATTCGAGCACATCAGGATTGACCTTTTGCGGCATGATTGACGAGCCGGTGCAAAATTCCTGTGGCAGCTGGATGAAATTGAACTCGGCGGTCGACCACAGTATCCATTCCTCGGCCCACGTGCTCAGGTGGCAGGCGATCAACGACAATGCAAAGACAAATTCAACGACAAAGTCGCGATCACTCGACGTGTCCAAGCTATTGGCTGTGATGCCGTTGAAGTTCAGTCGCCGCGCTGTATCGCGGCGGTCGATCGGCAAGCTTGTACCAGCGAGTGCTGCAGTCCCGAGGCTGCACACGTTGGTGCGGACGCGGCAATCCGCCAAACGCGATCGGTCACGCTGGAATTTTTCACAATAGGCCAGCCAGTAATGAGCAGCTACCACGGGCTGCGCCCGTTGCAGGTGTGTGTAGGCTGGAATCATGATGTCGAGATCGCGGTCGCAACGTCCGACGAACGCTTGTTGTACGCTGGCGAGTTGCTGGTCGAGCTCGTCGATAGCATCGCGTACCCAAAGACGCAGGTCGGTCGCCACCTGGTCGTTGCGGCTGCGCGCAGTGTGCAGTTTGCGACCGACGTCGCCCAATCGGTCGATCAATGCCTGCTCGATGTGCATGTGAATGTCTTCGAGCTCGGTGCGAAACGGAAACTCTTTGCGTTCCAATTCGCCTTCGATCTGTCGCAGGGCGGCAACAATCTGATCTCGTTCCTCGTCAGTCAGGATTTCAACGGCGGCAAGCATCTCCGCATGAGCGATGGAGCCGCAAATGTCCTGCGGATACAGCCGATGGTCGAAGCTGATGCTCTCGGTGAACTGTTCGACGCGGCGATCGGCAGCGTGGTCAAAGACACCGGATCGTGAGGGGCTTTCCAAGGGTCTCGCCAGTTCAAGTGAGTAAGAAATGAGCGTGATGCGATGATTTGCGGCAATTGCAGACGACCCGCAATCGCTATCCTAGGCCGTAGATAGGGCGACTTCAACACAGCCGGCTTAATCCGTTGCCCAGCGAATAAGCAGACGAAAGCTATCGCAATCGCCTTCGGCGACGCCTTTCACTCTTCAGTTATCGGAATTCGTCCGCGACGGGCCGTCCGGGCGTGCAAGAAGCAGGCATGTTCGTTATCGTCGCTTTAATCGGATGCACCGCGCGACCATGATTATGGCAGGCCAGCGGATTGGCCGAAATCGACGGGAATGGTCCGTTCCGTTTGGAAGAGTGATTTCGGATACCTTGCCTCAAACGTAAACGTCCGGGCGGCAATACCCGCCCTCGAGTTGGCCGTTTGCCAAATGAGGATGGATGCCTTGTTTTGCAGCAAACAGATCATTAATTTTACGCGTCCGAACTCGACACTGCCGTTCATCAACTCCTAACCTGCCCACGAGTAAACCATGGCCACTTCCACCTCCATCGAACAATTGTCCATCAACACGATCCGTTGCCTGTCGATGGATGCGGTTCAGAAAGCCAATAGTGGCCATCCGGGTACACCGATGGCGCTGGCGCCAGTTTCGTATGTGCTTTGGAATGAATTCCTGAATTTTGATCCGGCGGATCCGCTTTGGCCAGCGCGTGATCGTTTTGTGCTTTCCTGTGGTCACGCATCGATGTTGCTGTACTCGCTCTTGCACTTATCGGGAGTCAAGGCCGTGGATGAAAGTGGCAGCGTGACCGATCGTCTTGCGATCACGCTCGACGACATTCGCAATTTTCGCCAGCTGCACAGCCCTTGTGCTGGCCACCCGGAATGGGGCGAGGCGGCCGGGATTGAGATGACAACAGGACCGCTCGGCCAAGGCATTGCCACCAGTGTCGGCATGGCGATTGGCTCGGAGTGGATGGCGGCACGCTATAATCAGGCCGGCTTCGAGCTTTTTGGGAACAACGTTTACGCTTTGTGCAGCGATGGCGACCTGATGGAGGGTGTCGGATGCGAAGCGGCTTCGCTGGCGGGCCATCTGCAGCTCTCCAACCTCTGCTGGATTTATGACGACAATCACATCACGATCGAAGGTGAAACCGAACTCGCTTTCAGCGAAGACGTCTCGCTGCGGTTCGAGGGACTTGGTTGGAATATTGCTCGTGTCGAAGATGCCAACGACGTTGAGGAAATTGGAGCTGCGCTGCAGAAGTTCCAGCAGTGCAGCGACAAACCGACGTTGATCGTACTGCGGAGTGTGATCGGGTATGGCTCGCCCAACAAAGCTAATTCGCACGACGCCCATGGTGCTCCGCTTGGCGTCGAAGAAATCAGGTTGACAAAAGAAGCCTACGGCTGGCCGGCGGATCAGGATTTTTTGGTACCGGATGGAGTTACAGCAGATTTTACCGATAAATTGGGTTCCCGCGGTGCAAAGATGCGTGCGGAATGGGAAGCCAATTTCGCCGAATATCGAGATTCGTTTTCGGAACTGGCAGGCGAGATAGATCAGATCCTCGCGGGGACGCTACCTGAGAATTGGGATGCAAGGCTGCCCTCGTTCACAACGGAAGACAAGCTTGCCTCGCGGGTTTCTTCCGGCAAAGTGCTAAACGGTGCAGCGGCTGGCATCCCCTGGATGTTGGGGGGTTCGGCCGACCTGGCTCCGTCGACGAAGACCCTGCTATCTGGTGAAACCAGCTTCTCAGCCGAAGATCGTGCGGGACGCAACTTCCACTTCGGCATCCGCGAGCACGCGATGGCTGCCGCAGCCAACGGCCTGTCGCTGACCGGTTTGCGGCCGTACGTGGCTACCTTCTTCGTTTTCAGCGATTACCTGCGCCCTGCGATGCGGTTGAGCTCCATCATGCACCTGCCAGTGCTGTACGTGTTCACGCATGATTCGATTGGCCTGGGCGAAGACGGTCCCACGCATCAACCGATCGAGCACCTGGCTGCTTGCCGGGCGATTCCTGGATTGAATGTCATGCGACCGGGGGATGCGAATGAAGTGGCGGCCTGCTATCGGGCGGCACTCGCCACCAACGACCAGCCGGTTGCCCTGGTTCTGTCACGGCAAAATTTGCCGACGTTGTGTCGCAAAAAATATGCTCCTGCCGAAGGAGCCGAAAAAGGGGCGTACGTGCTGGCTGGATCAGATCCACAGCCGGACGTCATCCTGATGGCTACGGGAAGCGAGCTTTCCATTGCAATTGAAGCGTATGAACAACTGATCGCAGAAGGGGTCAAGTCGCGATTGGTCAGCATGCCTTGCTGGGAGCTGTTCGAGAAGCAGGACGCCAGCTACCGCGAGTCGGTGCTTCCGTCGGCAGTTTCGTCGCGAGTTGCCATCGAAGCTGGAATTCGTCAAGGCTGGGACCGCTACCTGGGCCTGAGCGGCGAGTTTGTTGGCATGAACGGTTTCGGCGCGTCGGCGCCAGCCGAAGTCTTGTACGAACACTTTGGCATCACCGCGAAGCATGTTGTGGAGGCAGCCCGGCGGCAGGTTGGCTAAGAGCACATCGCACATGTGCAACGCAAGTTTGTCAGCAGAGAGGCGTAGCTCGTTGGTGCAGATTCTTGAACGGGTCTGTGTGCGCCACTTCACTTGTCGTTAACCAGAGTCCAACATGGCCAGGTTGGGCGCCAGCTCTTTGACCTGCTCCGCCATGAATCGCTTCACGTGGGCGGTAGTCTTCAGCTTCAGAACACGGTGCAGAATCCACTCGGCCCGTGCCTTGTCGACGTGAGCTGCCAATTCCTTGATCGAGGGAACAAAAGCCGGGCTCATGCTGAAGCTGCGCAGTCCCATGCCCAGCAGCAGGACAAAGGCTCGCGTCTGCCCCGCCATTTCGCCGCACAGGGTCACCGGCACATCCGCTTCGTTGCAGGCCGAAATCACTTGGCCGAATGTGCGTAATACGGCGGGACTCAGCGGCTGGCACAGGTGGCTGACTTTTGGATTGTCACGGTCGGCGGCCATCAAGTACTGCACAAGATCGTTGGAGCCAATCGAAACGAAATCGACCGTTTCCAGCATCGTATCGATGGACACGGCGGCTGCCGGCACTTCCAGCATCATCCCGACGGGGACATGGACGAATTTCTTGCCGCTGGTTTCCAGTTGTCTCGCTGCCTTGCGGACCATCCCCCGCACGCGGCGCATCTCTTCGACGGTAGTGATCATCGGAAACATCAGGCGAACGATGCCGTTCTTTGATTCGGCATGAGCACCCGCACGCAGGACGGCACGAATCTGCCGGTTAAAAAGCGTCGGGTGTTCAAACGAAAGGCGAATGCTACGCCAGCCCATGAAGGGGTTTGCTTCCTGGTGTTCGTGCCCCAGGTAGGGAACCGTCTTGTCGCCGCCGATATCAAGCGTACGGATTGTGACACGATGACCGGGCGCCGCATCAATGATGTCACAATAGGTTTGCAGCTGCTCCTCTTCGTCCGGAATGTCGGGGTGCGTCAGGTAGAGGTATTCGGTGCGATACAAGCCGACTGCGGACGAACCCATGGCCGCGGCTGCTTTGGCATCCGACAGGTTGTTGATGTTCGCGCATCAATTCCAGCGGAATTCCGTCCAAGGTCGTAGCGGGTTGGTCACGGTTGGCAGCGAGTTGGTCCTTCAGGTCGAAGAACTCCCGTTCGAGCTTTCGATAGGCGGCCAGGGTTTCGGCGTCGGGGTTGATCAGCACGTGGCCTTCACGCCCGTCGACCACGATGGTGTCACCGGTTTTGACCTGTTTGAGCAGGCCCGAGACGCCGGATACGGCGGGAATTCCTCGGCTGCGTGCGATGATGGCGGCATGACTGGTTTGGCTGCCGCTTTGCGTTACGATCGCGCTGACTTCGGTCTCACCCAGTGCGACTACCTGGGATGGAAGGAGTTCATTGGACGCAATGATCAGCGGGCCGCTGATCGCTGGCGCATCCGCATGGATGACGTCGCTCATATGGGCGCTCAACCGCACCACTACATCGCGTACGTCGGTCAATCGTTCTTTCAAATACTGGTCGCGAGTACGGGCGAACAGGGAGGTATATTCGTTCAGCAACCGATGTAAAGCGGCCGAGGCTGTCAGCCGCTCCTCGACAATCCAGCTGCGGATCTTGTTCCGGAAGGCCGAGTCACGCAGGATCGATTCGTGAACCCCGAAAATCGCGCCTTCCGATTTGCCCACCTGTTTGGCGACTTTTCGCTGTAGTGCTTGCAAGTCGGTCGCGGTGCGGTCGCAGGCGGTTTCGTATCGAGCGAGTTCGGCCGTGATTTCACGGTCCTCCAGCCTCTTGGTGTCGGGGTTTACGAAGATCTCGTTCAGGCAGTAGGCGGTACCTACTGCTACTCCCGGCGAAACAGCAATTCCTCGGCGCATGCTGGCACTGTAGCAGACGTGGCTTGGCTTTGACAAAGGGCAAGGGCCCACCGCACCCGAGTTTTACGCCGCATCAACCCCTACAGTCGTTTTGGCCGGCAAATTGCCTATATCGCCGGCAAAATCACCTTCTTTCGGCCGACGAAGAAGGAGTTGGGCTTGGTCAAAAGCTGGTTGAGTAGTTTTGTCCAGCTCGCTATACTTACCAGCTTTATAACGGCTATCTTGCACAAGTCGGGGCAGGTCTCCATTGCGCGAGCCGCCCGGGCACTGGATGTGTGAGCAGGACCGACGAGATTGTCGAGAATCCCGATGCAGCTTGCGTTACTCGATCAAATTTTGGAACTCGAGCCAGGGGTCCGTGTTGTTGCGGTGAAGACGCCGACACTTGAAGACGAATATTTGCAGGATCACTTCCCGAGCTTTCCGGTCATGCCGGGAGTTCTCATGTTGGAGGCGATGTATCAGGCTTCGGCCTGGCTGCTGCGTGTGACGGACGACTTCGCACACAGCATGGTTTTGTTGCGAGAGGCGAGGAACATCAAGTATTCCGGATTTGTAAAACCCGGCGAGGCATTGGAATTACAATCAACATTGCAGAAGCGAGAAGGCAACGCGTCCTGGTTTAAAGCCGAGGGTCGCCGAACAGGCGAAACGGTTGTGCGGGCAAAATTGGTGATCGAGAGTACGAGCCTCGATACTGAGAAGGCTGGCAGCGAGGCCGTGAACCGACATGTTGTCAGCACGCTGAGAAAAGAGTTTGACCTACTTTATCCAACGTTCGGCGTGAAAGCTGTTGGTTAACTCCCTGTCCATGCGAACAACAGCGGTTAACCCACGACTGGAATCAACAGAAAAGCTACCGAACAACGGACCGGCATGTGTGCCCGGTGATTGGCACACTTAACTTGGAGGTGAGGCGAATGCCCCCATCGAAAGAAGAAGTCTTTGCAAAAGTTCAAACAGCCCTTGTTGATGCACTGGGTGTAGACGATGACGAAGTGACGGAAGATGCAACTTTGGTAGGCGACCTCGGTGCTGAGTCGATCGACTTTCTGGACATCGTGTTCCGCTTGGAGAAGGCGTTTGACATCGAGGTGCCACGGGCCGAGCTTTTCCCGGAAGATATCCTGACAAGCGCAGACTACGTGGAAGACGGCAAGGTGAATTCTGTCGGGATGACCGAACTGCGCAAGCGGATGCCGTTCATCAACCTGGAAAAGTTCGAGGAGAATCCCGAGGTACAGGAGTTCGGAAACCTTTTGAGCGTTAGCGATATGTGTCGATACGTAGAGACCAAGATTGGCGTCGGCAGCTAGCCGACGCTACCATCGCCGGCGTCCTAAGGTTCCCAAGCACTCCTGCCTGCTTCACTCAGGATGTTCGTTATCATGCGGTGGTTTTGGATTGATCGATTCACCGAATTTGTAAGTGGCCAACGGGCGAGCGCCATCAAGAACGTTTCACTTGCTGAAGCGCACTTGCATGGCTATTTCGACGGCTACCCCATCTTGCCCAATTCGCTCGTGCTCGAAGGAATGGCTCAGACGGCGGGCATGCTGGTCGGCGAATCGACGGGGTATGAAGCAAGGCTCGTCCTGGCAAAAGTTTCCAAAGTCGAATATTACGCTACAGCGCGACCGGGCGACTCCCTGACGTACACGGCAGTGATGGACTCGCCCGTGAATGAAAACGGAGCAATGCTCAAGACCGCCAGCCATATCGGTGACACCTTGCAGGCTGAAGCTGAGTTGTTTCTGGCGATCCTGCCCTCGCAGCACGAGGCCGAGGAATTATTCGAGCCAGATTCTTTTGCCCGCCTGCTGCGACTTATTGTGCGTCTATGATGTCGGCGTCGACTCGGATGGAAACCCTCTCGCCATGCCGGAACGCTTGCTTGCTGCCGAGCAGGCTGCCTTGGTGGGTGAGTCGAACGCGTAGTTCTGTGAGTCCTGTCCAACGTGCCCTGATGGTTATGAGATGACTGCCGTGAATCAAGATCGCCGAGTTGTCGTGACAGGTATCGGATGTGTTAATCCGATGGGCCACGATGTCGCTACGATGTGGCAAGCGTTGCAAGAAGGAGGATCGGGAGTTGCCGAGACGACAATTTTCGATGCCAGTCAATTCCCCACTCGCATTGCCGCGGAAGTCAAGGACTGGGATGTCACGGCAATTGGCGAAGACCCTCTACGTTGGAAACACCGTAGCCGCCACACCTGTTTCGCTGCCGGTGCTGCTCATCAGGCAGTCCATTCCTCCGGTGTGCTCGAATCACAACTCGACCCAACACGATTTGGCATTTACCTGGGAAGCGGCGAAGGAACGCAGGATTTCGACACTTTCGCAAAAATGATGGTAGCGTCGCTCGCCGATGGTGAGTTCGACATGAACCGATTTACGCGGGCAGGTCGTGAGATGCTCGATCCAGTGTTCGAGTTGGAGCAGGAGCCGAATATTCCGGCCGGCCACCTGGCAGGGATGTTTAATGCCCAGGGCCCCAATGCCAATTGCCTGACCGCGTGCGCAGCCAGTAGCCAGGCTGTAGGGGAGGCGACCGAAATCATTCGCCGCGGGGAGGCCGACGTCATGCTGTCGGGCGGAACCCACAGCATGATTCATCCGCTAGGTGTTACCGGGTTTAACCTGCTGACCGCTTTGTCTACTCGGAACGATGAACCGAAGAAGGCTTCTCGCCCGTTCGATCGACTTCGTGATGGTTTTGTCCTGGGCGAAGGAGCCGGGATGGTCATCCTGGAAGAACTCGACCGGGCCAAGCGCGAGGTGCGCATATCTTTGGCGAAATCAAGGGTTATGGTTCGACCGCAGATGCCTATCGAGTCACCGACATCCATCCCGAGGGGCGTGGCGCAATCAGTTGCATCCGCATGGCCCTGCAGGATGCCGGCATTGATCCTTCGGAAATCGACTACATCAACGCCCATGGAACCAGCACCCAGGTCAACGACCGCGTGGAAACGATCGCCTGCAAAGAGGTCTTCGGCGCCGATGCTCCGCCTGTTTCCAGCACGAAGAGCATGATGGGACACTTGATCGCCGCTGCCGGAGCTACCGAATTGATCGTTTGCCTGATGGCTATCCGCGACAACGTGTTACCAGCGACGATCAATTACGAGAATCCCGATCCGATCTGTGATCTGGATTATATTCCCAACGAAGCACGGCAGGCTGAGTGCTCGACCGTGTTGACCAACAGTTTTGGCTTCGGCGGTCAAAATATTTCGTTGGTCGTCGGTGAGTTGGGGTAACAAAAAAGGCCGCCCGTAATTATCCGGGCGGCTCTTCATGACTAGCGTCTTTCGATCGCGGACTATGGCCCAATACTGGGCGGATTTGGATGGAAATAGTCACGGGGCCCGCGTGTTGTGTAGTACGGGTAGGTGACGGCTCCCTGCATCGGCCCGGGGCCACCATGGCAGCGACCGCCTTCACAGCAACGTTCTGCCTTCTCACGGATATGCGCGAAGTGGCGATTGGTGGCCAAACGCCTTGCGGTGGCATGTCGCATTTGGCTGGTGGTGCTGTCGAACCCGCCAGCACAGG
The DNA here is from genome assembly GCA_963821085.1 of uncultured Planctomycetales bacterium. GTDB lineage: Bacteria > Planctomycetota > Planctomycetia > Pirellulales > Pirellulaceae > CAWGCE01. The sequence continues at coordinate 203,573 of CAWGCE010000001.1, forward strand.
GGGCACCGCCGTAACCAACGGCACTGTTTCCATACGCGCCGCGGCAGGCATGATCTCGCGGACGGGATCGTGATTCCGCTATCGAGTTGCCGCACGCTTCATTGCTGCACCCGCCAACGCACCCCGTCGATTCGATTCCGCAATCTGCTTCCACGCCGCACATGCCACTGCTGCATCCACACCCGGTCGATTCGATTCCACAGCTCGCTTCCCCACCACCCATTCCGCAGGCGCCACCGCAGCAACGGTGGCGGTCCATTCGACTGCGATCTGGGCCGTCGCAGTGTCCATTCCAGGCGCACGCCGCCGCTCCACAATTCGGTTCCATGCCCAGTCGGAGGCCGCATCCACTACATCCACAGCCGCTTCCTAAACTGGCGCAACGGCCTTGATTGCCGTTTGAGCAATCACCATTGGAGTAACTGCCATCTGCAGCGTAGGGATCGCTCGAACCCCACGTTACCTGGGTGCCGCCCATCGAGACGCTGTCGCCAATTGGCGCTTGAGGGACATGGCAGGTGGAGCACTGGCAGCCAATCATATTGGTGAGCATCAGTCCGCAGGTGATGGCGCAAAGCAATGTACGCATGATGCGCGTCCTTTCTGAGTCGTGGCGCGACAGCAATAGCGACGCGGATCTGCCGCGGTCGTTTCGGGTTACTGAAGAGTCTGGGTTCTGGAGGCGAGGGTCGTCGGCCAACGGGATGGTGCGCGGGTACGGCCCTCACTGCAGATGATCGGCTACAGGAGCCTCAAAATTGAGACAATCACTACTGCCCGTAAAACCGACTGGCTGCGTGGAAAGGACGGGCTGGCATTCGAACCGGGCTGGGACTGTGAAATGGGCTGAAATCTGGCGGGTTTTTCAGCCTCGATTGTCTGCCAGCCGGTTTTCGGCACAATAGAAGACTGTCCGCCGTCAAGAATCGCGAAGGAACAAATACATGCTTGCACTGATTGTCCCAAGCCTCGTGGCTCAAGTTGACCTGGGCGCCATGTCGGCATTCGGTTTGATCGCCGTAGTTGTACTGGTGCTGGGACTGATTGTCCTGGGAATGGTGGCGATTTACGGAAAACTCTGGTTCCAGGGATACATGTCAGGTGCCGATGTTTCGTTTCCGGCACTCATCGGGATGGGGTTTCGACAGGTGAACCCACGAACCATCATGAATGCCAAGATCATGGCCGCGCAAGCCGGCCTCGGCATTGATCGACGCAGCGGCATTTCGACCTCGCGACTGGAAGCGCATTACCTGGCGGCCGGCGGCAGTTCGCGGCCCGACAGCGTCCTGAAAGTCATCAATGCAATTATTGTTGCTCAGCGCCGGCATCGACCTCGACTTTGATCGAGCGGCTGCGATCGACCTCGCCGGCCGCGATGTCCTGGATGCGGTAAGGACCAGCGTTCAGCCCAAGGTGATCGATTGCCCTGACCCAAGTCGCAGCGGCAAGACAACGCTGAGTGCGATCGCCAAGGACGGTGTTGAGCTGCGCATTCGCGCACGTGTGACGGTGCGAACCAACCTGCGGCAGTTGATCGGCGGAGCCACCGAAGAGACGATCATTGCCCGTGTCGGCGAAGGGATTATTACCTCGATCGGCTCGGCCGATACCCATTCGGAAGTGCTGGAAAACCCCGATCGAATCTCTCGCGCTGTTCTCGAGCGCGGGCTGGATGCGCAAACCGCATTTGAGATCGTCTCGATCGACATTGCCGATATTGACGTGGGTGAGCAGATTGGTGCACGTTTGCAGGCCGATCAGGCAGAGGCCGACACGCGTGTGGCCCGGGCGAAAGCTGAGATGCGGCGGGCAGACGCGGTGGCTCGCGAACAGGAAATGCGAGCGAAGGTGGCGGAGAACAAGTCGCAACTTTTGTTGGCTGAGGCGGAAGTGCCGAAATCGATGGCGCACGCATTCAAGCAAGGCAACTTGCACTTGAATAGCAGGAGCTCAGCGTTCTGTTGGCTTGACGGGACGTGCTGGCTCGTCAAAGTTCTGTGTGGCGAGCCCGAACGTGTATGCGATTGTTTTCTCGACAATGTATTGCCTATAAGCGGTTCATGAATGGACGTCGCCGATTCCTGCACCACTGCCTTGCCTTCCCTGCGCTGTTGGTGCCGGGGCTGACTCGCCGCGCCGAGTCGGCGGAAGTGGGCGACCTGAGGAACCAGATCCTTGTCAATCTCGAACCGAGAACACCGGCGGAAAGGCGTTTCCTGGACCGGGTGATTGTTATGGTTCAGCGGGATGAGTTGCCGCTGGCGCTCGTGTTGCGGATATTTCAATGGGCAAGAGAGAAACGGCCATACCCGTTTCCCTATTTTCAACGAGCGCTGACCATTCAAGCTCGCCGTCTGTCCATCGTCATCCGATCGACGGGTTAAAGCTGCCTGGGCCGCGAAACTGGCGCTGGTTACGTGGTGGCCCAGTAGCCACCACGCAGGTGGTCAAACGTCGCTTCCTGCCCCATTTGACTGGCGACAACCTCATCGCCAGCAAATACCGTGTGTCCCATGACCCAGGTACGCATGACTCGCCCCGTAAGTGTTTCGCCATCCCACGGGCTCCAGCCGCATTTCGTCAACTGCTCTTCATCGCGGATCGTGTGTTGCGCGTGCAGGTCAACCAGCACCAGGTCGGCATCGTATCCTTTTGCGATGCGGCCCTTGTTGACGATATCCCAGACCCGTGCCGGTGCGTCGCTCATCCATTGCGCCACTTGAGAAATTGAACACCGCCCCAAAGCGACCTGATTCAGCATCAGCGTCAAATTGTTTTCTACCGCAGGAATACCTGAGGGAGCTTGCGGATATGGTTGCGATTTTTCTTTCAACGTGTGCGGTGCATGGTCAGTCGCGATGACCTGAATGTGATTGTTGAGCAGCGCCTGCCATAACCGTTGGCTATCGTTCAGCGTCTTGACCGATGGGTTGGCTTGCAGTCGGGTTCCCAGCCGAGGGTAGTCATCAACGCTAAAGAACAGGTGATGCGGGCAAGCTTCGGCGGTAATTAGTCCGCCGTGATCCATCAGCAAGTCGACCTCATCGCCCGTGGAAACGTGCAGCACATGAAATCGGTGGTGATGGCGTTTCGCCAGGTCGATCGCCCGACGGGTCGCCACGATGGCGGCGCGATGATCGCGAACAAGGGAGTGTGTGGCGACGTCACTGGATTCACCGATTCGCCGGCGGTTTTCGCGAATCGTCGATTCGTCTTCGCAATGAGCTGTGATCGGCAAAGTCGTTTCGCCAAAGATACGTTCCAACGCCTGTTGGTCATCCACCAAAAGGTCACCCGTGCTGGAACCAATGAAAATCTTGATTCCCGGAGTTCGCTCCGCAGCCTGAAGATCGTCGAGGTTATCGGGTGTAGCTCCGACGTAAAAGCCGTAATTCACGATCGATTTTGAGGAAGCCAGAACCAGCTTCTTGTCGATTTCCGTCTGATTGGTTGTCGCGGGAATCGTATTGGGCATTTCCAGGAAGGTGGTAATGCCCCCCTTGGCACAGGCCCGAGCGCCGCTCGCCAAATCCTCTTTGTGCGTGAGTCCGGGCTCTCGAAAATGCACTTGGTCGTCAATTACTCCGGGCAACAAATGCAACCCGGCTGCATCCAGCTCCTCGTCAACCCGGACACCGGCCGCTGCATCCAGCTCCGCGATGTAATTTCCGTCGATGACGACATCAATTTGTTCCACGCCATCGGGCAAGACTACCTGAGCGTTTCGGATACGAAATTTCATCCGGAGAATCCTTGCAGGGGACAGAGGCGACAGTTATTTTTGGCCCGAAAATTGCCTAGCCGCTCCAATCGGTATGCCTCAAAATGAGGATATCGCGGTAATAGCACGGAATATGTCAGTGTTTCGCCCGATTGAAAAGGACGTATCGCATTCGAGTTGGCAATTCGCTAACATCCCCCTTCCCAAACGAACTGTCTGTGCCGGTTTGTCAAGCGGCGAGTCGGTTTGTCACGGTAATTGTTTTGGTTGAAACTTTTGAATTAGACACAGCCTTTTTCAGGAATTCGCCGATAACATTTGCTGCCGTCACGGTAACGTGGGGTAGAATTGGAACAGAAGTTCAAACCAACTTGGTACGCTTCCGGCTGAGGGACCAAATTTGGCGTAGACCTGAGTCAACAAGGGCTAGTGCTAAGCACGTCCGACTCGCGTCTTTCTCGCAGCGACTCCACTCAGGTCGCAAAGCTGCCGAGGTTTGAACTTTTTTTGGCTGTCACCTGCTTTCGGGCAGGTGGCAGCTTTTTTTGTGCAATGCCAGGTAGAAGGCGCCAGGAACGAAGTTGCGACACCTCACTGTTGCCTCATGCCTGCTGCCTTGACCAACACCAGCGACAGTTGCATCAACGTCACCAGGTCAAGCGCATTATGGTGCAGGATCGAACGGACGCTGCGGTTGTCACCTGATTGGACATAGCGATGATATTCGTCGGGGATCTGGCCGCCTGGAATATCACCGACACGACGGCGACCGCAAATGTAGCGTTCGAGCGTTTGCAGCCTGCAATTCGGCAGTTCAGCCTTAAAACGGCGACGAGCGTGGTGCAGCAAGTCGACGTGCGTTAGTTCGGGCAGACGTGCAGTTCGCGTGTGGACCGTGCATCGGTCACGCACCTGGGGCCAATCGAAGCTCTTGCCGTTGAAGGTTGCCAGGATCTTCTTTCCGACCAGGATTTGCCGCAACGTCGTCAGTACGGCAGGTTCTTCGGAGTAGTTCCTGGCCCACAATTGAGACAGCACGGGCCCCCCGGGCCCTTCGTACAACAGCCCCACGAGAAAAATCATCGAGCCGGCAAATCCACACGTCTCGAGGTCGAGGAAGATTGTCTGTTGCAATTCCTGTTTTAGAGCTAACAGATCGGTGTTGTCCGGGTTCATGGCCGCTGTTTCCATTTGCCAACGAGCAAGATAATCGGTCGAAGCAGGCCAAATATGTTCGAGCGGCTTCTCAATCAACCAATGCCGGCCCGCCTCGTTGGCGTATTCGTGGCCCACTGCCAACTCGAGCCGATCCCCAATCCACCGATTCGTCTCAGGCGGAGAAAAGCGACCGACATGGTCCTCGGGCCCTTCTTGCCGTAATCGTTGGTAAAGTCGGTTGCGAAGTTGGTGCGAGAGCATGGTCAACTTTCTGGTCGTTCTATTCAAACGGGATGAAGAATGCAGGAATGCAGGAATGCAGGAAGAAATCAACCAGTGAATTCCTGTCTTCATGCCTCCCTCATCAAAACCTTCGTCAACAACAGGGATTCAAGCAGACTTGGTAGCGGATTGAAGCGTCGTCAATCGCAGGAGTGCACAAATCAGGATTTCTGTGGCTCGCTTGTCGGGGATTGGGTATCCGCGCAGCAGGTCCGGGTCACTGTGGATCGCCGGTCGCAGATTGGGGAGACCGACGCAGCTGGGGCAACCGTCATCGCAATCGCATTGCGTGACCATTTCGTGGCAGATCTTCAGAAGTGCTTCAATCTTCTGAAATCCTTTCTCGGAGTAACCCAGCCCGCCCGGGTAACGGTCGTACAGAATCATGGCACTCCGGCCCAAATTTTGACTGTCGACCACTGCGCTGATGTCACGACTGTCGCACATGGCGACCATTGGCAACGCCACCACCGACAGGTTTCGCAGTCCGCACAGCCCCTCGCTGACACGTAGCTTTTGTTCTTTCATCGAGGCTCTCACCCCGTGCCCGGGCACCAGCCACAGCGCGGTCGTGGGCAAATTCTGAGCTGGAATATCCACCGTGCCATAGCCGATGTTCTCTCGTGACTCGAACTTGATCTTCTTGAAGGCCACCGTTTTCCAGCTGACATCCACCTCGCCGTAATGCAGGTCGGCAGTCGGTAGTGCATGGCTGGACGCCTGCTCTTCCGTAATCAGAACGTTGCTCTCGAGAATTGCTTGCGTGTAGTAGTCCATCTCGTGACGTTCAACGTAGGCGACTTTCCCTTCCAGATCCAAGTCGCGGACAAAATACGATTCGCCGTTGTGCAGGTAGACCGCTTCGGGATAAACCAATTCAGGAGCACTGATTTCATCGACATTGGCGATAACTTCGAAACCCTGTTCCAGCACATGCCGCGGCGTGGCGCCGGTCTTTGTTTGATAGCCGCTGCGCCGGCCAGGTTGGGCAATCCGCGGTAACCGGTTGGGCATCCCGGGCGAGTTCTTCTTGGTCACCAGCACAATGCTGAACGTGTCGTCGCTCATGTGGCGGAGGCTGAATTGTTGAGCCGGGTTCTGACCGCCGGAAAAGTAGAATTTTCCATCGATGGCCGTCAATTTCCCGGCCTCGGCCAGAAGGTCGGCGATGGCCGGGGCCAACTCGCCAAAGCAGCCAACGTCAGCTTCTTCCAGCGGCAACTCGAATGCCGCCGCTTGCAGATGGTTGGAGAGCACATAAGGATTCTCCGGATCGACAACCGCGTTCTCTGGTGTCTGTTGAAAGAAGTACTGCGGGTTCCGAAGCAGGTACTGATCGACCGGATCGTTGCCGGCAATCAAGACCGCCAGGCTCTCATCATGGCGACGTCCGCTGCGTCCCGCCTGCTGCCACGCACTGGCGATGGTGCCCGGATAATTCACCAGGATCGCCACGTCGAGCGAACCGATGTCGATGCCCAATTCGAGCGCGTTGGTCGACGAGACTCCCCGCAATCTGCCTTGAAACAGGTCCTCTTCAATCTGCCGTCTTTCGTTTGGCAAATAGCCCCCGCGGTAAGCGCGGACTGCCTCTGCCAGGTCGCTCCGCCGATCACGCAATTCGTCCTGCACGTACCGTTGGACCAATTCGGCCGCTTGCCGCGTCCTGGTGAACGAGAGGCATTGCCCTCCGGCCTGCATCGCTTCGACCATCAGCCAGACCGCGTCGTCGTTAGCGCTGCGGCGAGCCAGCGAATCTTTCTCAGGTGGCGACGGATTCCACAACGCGAAGTACTTGCGGCCTCGCGGTGAACCGTCCTGCTCGATGACATGCACTTCGCGGCCAATCAGGCGGCTGGTCAGTTCGCCCGGATTGGCGATCGTGGCGCTGGCCGCCAGGAAGATCGGATCGGACCCGTAATGCTGACAGACTCGCTTCAGCCGCCGAAGCACACAGGCGACGTTGGCGCCAAGAATACCGCGGTAGGTATGGACTTCGTCGAGGACAATGAAATTCAATTGTTCAAAGAACCGAGCCCACTTGGGGTGGTAGGGCAGCAACGAGGCGTGGACCATGTCCGGATTGGACAGGACGAGATTCGCTTCCGCTTTGATGCGTCGCCGCTGAGCCGGAGGTGTATCGCCATCGTAGACACCGGGCCGGATCTTTTCGGCGCACGACGGATCTTCGAGCCACCAGTTCGAGCAGCCCTTGAAACTGATCCTGGGCCAACGCTTTGGTAGGAAACAGGTAGAGTGCACGTGCCTCGGGGTCACGCAGGCAGCCTTCGAGAATCGGCACGTTGTAGCACAATGTCTTCCCGCTGGCCGTGCCCGTAACGACGACGCAGTCGCGCCCTTGTCGAGTTGTCTCGATGGCATCAACCTGATGGGTGTAAAGACGCTCGATACCCTGCCCCCCCAGCAACCGGGTCAGCTCGACTGACAGCGGCTCGTCCAGCTGTTGATATTGGGCCGCTCGATTCGGCAGAATCTCCACATGTTGCAACTGCCCTTCAAAGTCGGGACAGCCTCTTAGTGATTCGAGAAAAGCACCAACATCCATGCGCCACCTCATATCCATCCGTACAGTATACAGGCGTTTAGTATATGTACTCGGAAGGAGGCAGCAAGATCTTTTGGTCGGCCCGACGCTGAGCGTTAAACACGGTGGAGTCAGGTGAGCGTCATCACGGCCTGAGAACAACTGCCGCAGGTATCAGGGAACCCGACGCGTCAGCGAGGGACCTGTCCCCAGCTCTCGCCACGGGTTACAAGGATCCGTGCAATCATTCGACGGCCAACCACAAGCCGGAATTCATCGTCAGTCGATCCGGATTCGTCCCTCACGTACGTTTCGGTTTTCCAAAAAACGAAAAGCACCGCTCCACACTTCGCGTTGGATTCCCTCACACCGTTTGGAATGCGTTTCCTAGTGTTGATGCCCGCCGGGACCATGGACGTGGCCGTGGTCAAGTTCCTCTGCGGTGGCATCACGGATTTCGCGGATCGTCACGTCGAAGTGTAGTGTCACACCGGCAAGCGGGTGGTTTCCGTCGACCGTAACCATTTCCTCGCCAATCTCAACGACGGTGACAACGACAAAGCTGTTTTCATCGTCTTCGGTAGGCACCTGGAATTGCATGCCCACCTCCAGGTCGGAAACCCCTTCAAAATTGTCCCGTGACACCGCTTGCTGCAATTCATCGCGACGTTCGCCATAGCCGTCGGCGGGTGGCACCGTCGCCTGGACCTGATCGCCCACAGCTTTTCCCTCCAGTTCTTTTTCCAGCCCAGGAATGATGTTTTCGGCCCCGTGCAGGTAGACCAGTGGATCCTGCCCCTCGGAACTGTCGATCACTGCGCCGGCGTCGTCCTTCAGCGAATAATCCATCGCGACGACTTTGTTTTTTGCAATTTGCATGTGTCTCTCCTTGGCCTCTCTCCGGGCCGTTGACGCGTCGTCGGTGAACTTCGCGGTTGGGATGAATTCCCTGTTGCCTCTCCCTGGGCAACCTGGGGTCGTTAATCAACGATTTCGCTCTTTGCGGCGCATCAAACGTGCGAGCGTGATCTCGAATATCGAACGGCAACTCCCATTCAAACTACTGCACTCGTTGCGGTTCGACTAGTCGCAGTCGGCCTTCGGACCCAGTTGGGAAGCCATCTCTTGAAGGTAAACACCGCGCTTGGTGAGTTGAAATGGGTTCTTCCGCGTGCACGGCACAAGATTCACCATCTCCCTGAGAGAAAGTCGCATTGATCCGGCGCACGGCTGAGTTTGCAAGTGGCTTTACCTTGGTTTCCGGGTTGATCTTCGAGTTCACTATGACCCAGAACAGCGTTACCAAAGCGGCCATTGCCAGGTAGAACGGCCGGTCAGCTCGCAACTGTGCCAGCCGGCGTTGAACGCGACTGCGTTTCCTGTTGATCTTCTGCTTGGGCATGCTTGCCTCCTTGCTTGACCAGAATCGCTCCGCGATTCGTAAGTGTCACTCCCATGCTACGCAGCGGGCTGGGGCCAGCGCCAAGGAGTTGGCACAAAAATGGGCCGCATGCGTACCGTTTACGGTATTGGGTTCGAAGGCTCCGATTTTGACGCCGCCGACGATTTGTCCGATCTGTCGCGATGTAAGGCGATCGCCAACCCGGCGGCTCGCCACGAAATCATTAGTCTGAGAACGACCCGCACATCACGACTATAGGTCTGTGTTTTCGCGGCTTGCATGATGATGGGTGGGAGACAGTGGGACGATAGTCCTAGAAGACAAATCTCCCGTTTTGCGGCATCCCAATCGCCGACGCCGGGAAAGTGTTGAGTCGAATCAAGCAGGAGCGGGGGGAAATCATGTCCGACATGACCAGGTTAGCAAGAGCCGGATGGGCAACTGTCGCCGGATGTGTTGTTTGCAGTTGTATCGTGTTCACGACCGGGCCCGTGGCAGCTCAGGACGCTTACCTCGCGAGCATCTATGGTGACGGTGTTCATCAGTACTTCCGCAATGACATTGGAACCGCCAGGGCTCGTTTTGACGCGGTAATCGGTCAAGGCAGCCGAGACCCTCGCGCCTACTATTTTCGAGCCATTCTGTGCTGGATGCAGGCGATACCGCCGCCGCCGAATCGGATATTCGAATGGGAGCTCGTTTCGAGCTGGAAGGTCGCGGAACGTATGACGTGTGGAGCGCGCTCGATCGGGTGCAGGGGCCGAACCGTTTGAAGTTTGAGTGCCTCCGTCGCAATTCGCTGCTAGAGCTGCGAAATCAGTCGATCACGGATCGTTACCCACTCAATCCCACGCTGCGTGAAGAGCTGCTGCGTGCTCCCGCCGATCCGTACCGCACCGAACTCGAACCAAACGTTCCCTCGATTCCGGGTGATGACCCCTTCTCGAATGTCGACCAGCCACCGGTTGCTCCGAAGGAGGATGCATCCGAGGCAGAACCTGGTGCCGATTTAGCGGACGAACCGGCGGACGCAATGCCGGATGAATTCGGCGATGATCTGAACGCCGAACCGCCTGCCGAAGTTGACGAAAGTGACCCGTTCGCTGAGGAAGAAATGGGTGCCGACGACGACCCGTTCGGCGAGGAACCGCCTAGCGAACCGCCGATGGACGAACCGGCCGTCGATGATGCCGATCCTTTTGCGGATGATGCGGGGATGGACGACTGCGCCTGCGGGCGATGATGCTCCGGCTGCTGAAGACGACCCTTTCGCCGACGATGGAGACGATCCCTTCGGTGATATCTTCGAGTAGTCTGACCGACTATGGAGAAGTTGCAAATTGAAGCTCATTTTCCGGTTCGCTTTGGTGGATGATTCGAGGCTGCACGACCATGATCACCGGATTGGGCTCGGAAAATTCTCGTGAAAATGGCAGGTCGACCACCGTACCGGCCAGCCACACATGAAATCTGTTGCGGTCGGTGAAGTTGTCACTGACAGAGGTGAAAAACAGGAAAGGGGCGACGACTCTTGGGGTCGCCCACGATTCGGACTTCGCCATCACATCTTCCGTTGCCCGGTCGCGGCAGCACTGCCACACGCCAAGAAAACCGCAGAAGACCGTTACTGCAATCAAAGCGGTCCCGAGTGAGTAGCGAAATCGCATTCCACGTATTTGAGAAATCATCGATCTTCCCGGTGGTCGGGCAAGGCCCATTCGCAGCGCAGCATTCTTGCCAGCTGGATAACGCGAAGTGCATGCGATTCCTCGGTCCAGCCGTTATACCGGCAGTTCTCACTACCCGGTGACAGCCAGCCGATCCGAAGCGATTGGACCGTAAACTCCTCAACGCGCATTGCCTCGATCGCTCGCACGACCGCTTCGCAAGCTGGCATCGTCGTGATGCAGGGCACGCCGTACTGCACCGACGTGGCTCGATGCGACCTTCGTCGGTACGAGCTCCTTTGCCATTGGGCGTATTGAGAATAAACGCCACGCGTTCATCGATCAGATGATCGATGACGTTGGGATGACCTTCCTTGATCTTCTTCACCCGCTCGACTTCGAGCCCTGCCTCTTCAAGCACTTTCGCCGTGCCTGTTGTCGCCAGGATGTCGAAGCCCAGTTCGCGGAGGCCACGAGCCAACTCGACCGCTGCCGGCTTGTGTCGATCGGACACGCTGATGAATACCAATCCGCTGTCCGGCAGAAACGTTCCCGCCGCAATCTGGCTCTTGGCAAACGCGATTTCGAATCGATCGCTAATACCCATTACCTCGCCGGTGCTGCGCATCTCGGGGCCCAGCACCGTGTCGACGCCCTGGAACTTGCGGAAGGGGAACACGCTCTCTTTGACTGAAATATGAGCTGGTACGGGTTCTTCGAATACTCCCAATTCGTCAAGCGTCATGCCGGTCATCACTTTCGCAGCCAACTTGGCCACAGGCGTACCCGTCGCCTTGGCGACGAAAGGGACCGTGCGGCTGGCACGAGGATTCACTTCCAGCACATAAACGATGTGTTCACCGTCTTCCTGTTTCACGGCAAATTGGACATTCATCAGACCGATGACGTTCAATTGTGCTGCCATCGCGCGGGTCGCGGCACGAATCTCGTCCTGTACCTCGTCGTCCAGGGAGAACGGTGGTATCGAACAGGCAGAGTCGCCTGAATGGACTCCGGCCTCTTCAATGTGCTCCATGATGCCCATCACCACCGTACGCCGCCCGTCGCAGATTGCATCCACGTCGACTTCGATCGCCTCTTCCAGGAAGCGATCGATCAGCACGGGTTGACCCTGGGCCACGATGAACGCTTCGGCCACGAACTTTTCAAACTGTTGTTTGTCGTAGCAGATTTCCATGGCTCGTCCGCCCAACACAAAACTGGGACGAACCAGTGCCGGATAGCCGACTTCGCCAACCAGCTCGCGGGCCTGGCCAATGCTGCGGGCGATTGCATTAGCGGGTTGCTGCAGGTTCAGGAATTCCAGCATCTGCTGAAACTTCTCGCGGTCTTCCGCCGCGTCGATCGTGTCAACGGAAGTTCCAATGATCGGTACGCCAGCTGTATCGAGTGCTCGAGCCAGGTTCAACGGCGTCTGGCCGCCGAACTGAACGATGACTCCATCCGGTTGCACCGCGTCGCAGATGTTCACCACGTCCTCGGTTGTCAGCGGTTCAAAGAACAACAGGTCGCTGGTGTCGTAGTCGGTGCTGACCGTTTCCGGGTTCGAGTTGACCATAATCGACTCGATGCCCAGCTCCCGCAACGCAAAGCTGGCGTGGCAACAGCAGTAGTCAAATTCGATACCCTGGCCGATGCGATTGGGTCCCCCGCCCAGGATCATGATTCGTCGCTTGCCCGGCTGCTTGGCAGGTACTTCATCTTCATCTTCATACGATGAGTAGAAGTAAGGCGTCATCGCTTCGAACTCGGCGGCACAAGTGTCGACCGATTTGTAGCGGGCGACGATTCCCAATTCGAGCCGTCTGGCTCGGACTTCCGATTCGGCGGTGTCAAAAATGCAAGCCAATTGGCGATCGGAAAAGCCGGTTTGCTTGGCCAGTCGCAACGCCTCAGCATCGCAAGCGGACAGCGACTCCATCGGCGCAATCCATCTTCCATCTCGACGATCTGCAGCAGTTGATCGAGGAACCAGGGATCGATGCCGGTGACTTCCGAGATCTCGCTGATCGACATGCCATCTTTGATGGCGTAGCGCAGGAACCATACGCGTTCGGCATTGGGGCGTGAGATCATTGCCACGATTTCGTCGCGGTCGGGTTGTTCGTCGCTGTGCCACTTGTCGCTGGCGTCGCAGCCGAAGCCGAAACTGCCGACTTCCAGGCCTCGCAGTGCTTTCTGGAACGATTCCTTGAACGTTCGGCCAATCGCCATCGTTTCGCCGACGCTCTTCATTTGCGTCGTCAACGTCGAATTGGCGTCGGGGAATTTTTCGAAGGCAAACCGCGGGATCTTTGTCACCACGTAGTCGATCGTCGGCTCGAAACACGACTTGGTCTTTTGCGTGATGTCATTCGGTAATTCGTGCAGGCGATAACCGACGGCAAGCTTGGCGGCGATTTTGGCAATCGGGAAGCCGGTTGCTTTCGAAGCGAGTGCGCTCGAACGACTGACGCGGGGGTTCATCTCGATAACGATCATCCGCCCCGTTGGCGGGTGGATGGCGAACTGAATGTTCGATCCGCCCGTCTCTACGCCGATCTCGCGAATCACCGCCAGGCTGGCGTCCCGCATCCGCTGGTATTCCTTGTCGGTTAACGTTTGTGCAGGAGCTACCGTAATCGAATCGCCGGTATGCACGCCCATGGGATCGAAATTCTCAATCGAGCAGATGATGACGACGTTGTCATCCATGTCGCGCATCACTTCCATCTCGTACTCTTTCCAGCCGATGATGGATTCTTCGATCAACACTTGCCCGATTGGTGACTGGTCGATCCCGTCGCGTACGAGGCTGTCGAATTCGCCCCGGTTGTAAGCAATCGCCGACCCGCTGCCGCCCATGGTGAAACTCGGACGTACGACACACGGCAGGCCCAGTTCATCGACCAGCTTCCTCGCGTCTTCCAGTGACTCGACAGTCTGCCCGTGACAGACTTCCAGTCCAATCGCTTCCATGGCCACTTTGAATTGCTCGCGGTCTTCCGCCTTGTCGATTACCCGCGCATCCGCCCCGATCATCTCGACACCGAATTTTTCCAGCACCCCTTGCTCGGCCAGTTTCATCGCCACGTTCAGGCCGGTTTGCCCGCCCAGCGTCGGCAGCAGTGCGTCAGGCCGTTCACGCTCGATGACTTTGGCGACGAATTCCCAGGAGAGCGGTTCGATGTACGTGCGGTCGGCCGTTTCCGGATCGGTCATGATCGTGGCTGGATTGGAATTCACCAGCACGACTTCGTAACCCTCCTCGCGCAGTGCCTTGCACGCCTGCGTTCCGGAATAATCAAACTCACACGCCTGACCAATGACAATTGGGCCAGATCCGATCAACAGAATTCTGTGAATGTCGTCGCGGCGTGGCACGTTGAGATTGCGGCAGACTGGGTTGATGAACGATGGCTCGCGCTGACTTTCACGAGTGGCGTTAGCCTAACCTTGGCCGAATCCTGCTTCAAGAGCCCACGCTAGCATGGACGGAAACTGCGGGCAGACTTCACGTTGGTGGGCCGTGGGTCAATGAATTAGAATCTGGGCAAGGCCAGGACGGCCTCGCCCACCACGCATGGTGGTAGCGCAGCAATGCTCATTCGCAGGATGCGATCATGTCTCTCAGCACCGCTCGAAACTCGTCGCACGTCTTTCCCATTCAGCCGGTCCGCAGTGCCCGGCAGATTATCCTGCAGGAATCGGAAGCGCTCGCCGAAATGGCATCGCGTCTCGACGAGTCGTTCTCGAAAGCGGTGGAAATCGTCCAGCAATGCCGCGGCAGTGTGATCGTGACGGGGATGGGCAAGGCCGGGCTCATTGGACAGAAGATTGCCGCCACCCTCGCGTCGACGGGGACCCCCAGTCACTATGTCCATCCGGCCGAGGCGGTCCATGGTGACCTGGGTCGAATTCGAGCTCAGGACGTGGTGCTCGTGTTGTCGTTCAGCGGCGAGACGGAAGAGATCGTGCGACTGTTGCCTTGCGTGCATGAAGTCGGCGTCTCGTTGATTGCGGTTACCGGTCGCCCACAAAGTCGACTCGCGACGTCGCCGACGTGACATTGAGCCTCGGCCCCGTGCGCGAAGCAGGTTCATTGGAGCTTGCTCCTTCGACCAGCACCACGGCGATGTTGGCGTTGGGCGATGCCCTGGCGCTTGTCGTGAGTGAACTGCGAGGCTTTACTGCCAGCGATTTTGCACGCTGTCACCCAGGGGGCAGTCTCGGCCGCCAGTTGGCCCTCGTCGCTGAAGCGATGCGACCGCTCGACCAATGCCGAGTTGCCTACCAGCATGAAACGACGCGGCAGGTGATTGTGGAGGTCGGCAAGCCGGGTCGACGCACGGGAGCCATCATGCTGACCAATGCCGATGGTCAGCTGACCGGCATCTTTACCGATAGCGATTTAGCCCGGCTGTTCGAAGCTCGCCGCGAACAATCGCTCGATGGGCCGATTCACGACGTCATGACCAGGAGCCCCGCATCGGTTCCTGTGGAAGCGATGCTCTCCGATGCGATCACCCATTTGGTTGATCTGAAGATCAGCGAACTCCCCGTCGTTGACGCAGATGGAAAACCGTGCGGACTGATCGATATTACTGATGTTGTGTCGCTGTTGCCCGCCAGTGAAGACGACCTGTTGGAAGCGGCCAACCCGGAACCACCGATTGTGCGATTCCCGGGTGCCGGTGCATGATGCAGGAGTTCCTCCAAATCACGCTGTGGAGCCCACTCCGCAGGAAACCTGCTTTGTAAGAAGAGATCGCATGAAACTGGAAGCCCGCTGTCAACCGATCGAACTTGTCATCTCCGATGTGGACGGTGTGTTGACCGATGGTGGATTGATTTTTGATAACGAGGGGATCGAGACCAAGCGGTTTCATGTACACGACGGCATGGGCATCAAGATCTGGCAGCGGGCCGGCTATCGGTTCGCGCTGCTGACTTCGCGGAACAGCCACATTGTCAAAGTTCGCGCCGCCGAGTTGGGCATCGATCTGGTGCGGCAGGGATTCGAGACCAAGCTGCCGGCGGTCCACGAAATGGCCAGCGAACTGGGCTACAGCCTGGAGCAAGTTTGTTTCCTGGGCGACGACCTCCCCGACCTGGCAACGATGCGTGCCGTTGGGCTGGGCATCGCCGTGGCCGACGCGGCGAATGACGTGCGGGAATCGGCACACCATGTCACTCGTCTTGGTGGCGGTCGCGGGGCGGTCCGTGAGGCTATCGAGTTGATCTTGAAAACAAAACACCGTTGGCAGGATGTGCTCCGCCGTTTTGAATAACCACACGATCGGCGAAGGATTGGAACAGCAAGGCAATCGGATGGATTCCAAATTCGCACGCGCTGTGCTCAGTTTCTGCCTGGTGGCGGCCGCCTACTATGCCTACCTCAACGTGGCGGAGCCGTTAATGGCCGCGCCGCACCCATCGCCGCCCATCGCGCCAGGTGGAACGACGGTGCCAGGTGGCGCTCCGACTGCCCCGCAGTTGGCTCCAGACGGGTTGTCGGCAAGTGACCGCCCCAACGCAATGACTCCGCTGCAGCGTCCTGATCCCACGAAGCGGTTCAAGAAGTTGATCGCGCCGCACTTCCCTGCCGACAGTTGGGAACGCACGCAGGCACGGATCATCAAGAACGATCAGTTCATGTTGTTATGGCGTGAATTTCGGACGACCGAAGACGGCCGCCTGCGCGTATTTCCCTGCACCATCGTGTTTCACCCGGATGGCCTGCAAGCGAGTTCTGCTCTCGCGCCGGATGGACGAACGTGGATCGTGCAGGCGCCCGAGGGCGCCTTGTTGTCGTTTGACGAACCGATTGACGATCGTTTGATGAAGGCCGGGAACCTGAAAGCGGCGTTCGTGCAGGGAGAGGTCACCATCCGCGGCAGCGAATCGGAAGCGGGCGCTGGCGACCAGGTCGAGCTGACGACGAGCAACGTCCAATTGAGCGAACAGCGGATATGGACTCCTAACGAAGTCCACTTCCGAGTCGGACCGCATTTTGGCAGCGGTCGCGACCTGTCGATATCCATGACCGGAATCGCTCGAGGTGAGATCAAACGATTGCCGGCCACGATCCCTGCGCGGGTGCAGTCGGTCGAACTGGCCCATCTCGAAAAACTGCAAATATCGCTGCCGGAAGAACGAAGCTCTGTCGGGCCGGACGGTCGCACGGTCAAGCGGATCGTCCACATCCCGATCTCAATCGCCTGTCAGGGCTACATGCTGATGGACATGTCGCGTGGCGTGGCACAGATGCAACAAAACGTCCGCATTGCTCGCCCGCGACTGGACGACACGGGGCTGGAAGATCATCTCGCTTGCGATCAATTGTCAGTCTACTTTCAACGCAACGTGTCCCGTCCGGGCGACGAACAGGAAGCACCGCCCTTTGAACTGGAGCGTGCCGTCGCCAGAGGCAAGCCGGCGATGGCCTATTCGGTTCAACAGGGTGCCGACCCATCGCCGGCCGTGTACTCACTCGAAGCACCCAAGTTCGAAGTCGGGCTGGGCAAACGACAGGAATTCATCGCCGACGGTGCGGGTCGGATTCGTGGTCGTTTCGGAGAAAACGGTCAGGGTATCGATTTGACTTGGCAAGGCAATTTGACTTGGAAGCAGGATGAGGATCGGGCTCGCCTGCGCATTCAGCAGCAGGCCTACTGTTCGATGGAACAACTGGGCGAACTGAGCTCTGAACAAATGGAAGTTTGCTTGCAGCGAACGGCCGGCAGCGGAAGTGGGGGCTTGCGGCCGGTCAGCGCCAACGCGACAGGCCGAGTCCGAGCTGAAGTTCGCCAAATCAAGGCGCAGGTCGATCAATTCCAGGTCGCGTTTCGCGATGAAAAGTTGCCTCCCGCAGCCGGCAACGCTTTGTCCTTGGGTTCGCCCCAGCGGACGCCCGCCGATGCTGCGCAGCGGCGATTTATCGTCTCGGGCGGTGAGCTGCGCCTGGGAGTCATTCGCGACGGCGATCAAACCCGGATTGACGACTTGACCCTCGACACCAACGTGCGGTGCCTCGAGGTGGCTCGCAACAACGAAGGTCGCGGCGCGGAATTGAACGGCGATCGATTCGAATTGCATCGTATCGCCTCGGGTGCGGCCGTTGGATCGGTGACAGGCACGCCGGTGAAAATCCAGGCTCAGCGTATGGACGTTCGCGGTGCGGTGGTGCGATTTGAACAGGGCAGCAATCGTTTGTGGATTGACGGAGCCGGCTCGGCAGCGATGCCGTTGCCCCCTGCGATAGCCGAACGATTCACCGGTCGCGCGGCCGTCGGATTTATCAACTGGCAACAGAGCTGCTCGTTTGACGGCCGCGAAGTTCGGGCTGATGGAGAAGTCGAACTGCGCGGGCCTTCGCAGCTAATGCGATGCGCTTCGGTCGTGGGCGAACTTTCACAGCCGATTCGGTTCGGCGACGCCAGGGCAAGTCAGCAGTTGGAGCTGGAAGGGGTCACTTTGAATTCGATCGCGGCCGAAGGAGGCGTCTTCGTCGAAAATCGTACGTTCGACCAGCAGGGTTTGGTGTCGATCGAAACAGGTTCAATGCGGCGACTGCGAATCAGTGACAACAACACTCGGATCGTCGGTTCGGGTCCCGGTTGGGTCAAGACGGTGCGTAAGGGGCAGGCCTTCGCACCGGGCCTTGCCGCAGGTATCGGGCCCGCCCGCCCGCCCGCCGCCAACGCCAATGATCAGCTGACGTGTTTACGGGTGAACTTCGAGCGGCAGTTGAACGGCGATTTGGGTAACCGCAGTTTGTTTTTTGAAGATCGCGTGCAAGCGACCTATGGCCAGGTGCCGGATTGGGACACGAAATTGAAGGCTCGCTCGCGCCAAGTGCCTGTGGGTCAGTTGCTGGTCACGTGCAACCGCCTTTCAGTCGTGCAGCTTTTTCGCCGCGGACTGCAGCAGGCGCCGTTTGAACTGAACGCCGAGGGCAATACGGTCGTCGAGGGTAACGACTTTATCGCCGAAGCGGCTCAGCTGAGGTACAGCCAGGAAAAAGATCGCATCACGCTCGACGGCGGAGCCGGCGACGCCCACATCCTGCGGACCGAGCCCGGGAAATCGCGACAGGAAACCTCCGCCAGAAAGATCCAATACTGGATCAAGGACCAACGCATTCAGGTTGACGGCGCGAACAGCATTGAACTGAGCGGCGGCTAGGTTCCATCGGTACCCCATCCAAGACCGCAGCGCAAGCAACTGAACAAGTCAAGGTCTCGGGCTAGATAGGGGCGTCCCTCGCAGCCGCAGCGGGTCACGGGCAGCGGTTGAAGCCTTCACAACAATGTCTGTTGCAGATGGTGTTGTAGTACCATTCGAGGATGTAGACATGGTTGGCGAAGGCCGGATTGAAGGCGCCGCGGACGGGGCTTGCGCCACGGACAAATCGGTTATAAACACCGTTTCTTCGCGCTTTGCCGCCGATGCCGCTGGGGAGTAAAGTCCAGAAGTTTTCGATGCAGCTGGCGCACTGTCGGGCTTGCAGACGACCGAAGATGTAGTGGTGCTGACAACGCACGGCGTCGAGCAGCGTCAGCCGGGCGATCGGTTGACCCGGTTCTGCCAGGTCACAGGCAGCGCTCGACATCAAAAGCGCCCCGAGGCTGTGACCGATGAGCCAAGTCCGATCGGCACGGACACCTCGTTTGCGCAGCTCACACGCCAATCGCCTGCCCTGCCGTATGGCGTTCATGGAATTGCGATAACCACTGAAATAATTGAATGAGTCGGCGTTCCAGTCCCAGCCGAACACGTTGTAACGGTCGCCGCAACGACAGACGATGGCCTCAGCGTACTCACGCGGCGTCGTCAGGTGAATCTTTCCGGGCAGCGGGTTCCAGCCATGCGTGATCACGATCGTTGGCTTGGCAGGATCGAATGGCGTCGACTCGATCGGGCCGCAGGTGTAACGGCAGAGGCAACCACATTGCGAACTGCCACCCCATTCGGCCACCGCGGGGTGGATCGAGGTCATGATCGCGCAAAGCATGAAGTGGGCCGCTGCCATAGAAAGCTCATCGACCAGCCTCGCTAGGGGGCCCAGTATCCTCGTTGCCGTAGCGGATATGCCACGCGCCTTCGCGACTCGGATCGAGTGACCTTGCGGCTGATGGCGGTTATGCGGCGGTTCGGCGCAAGGAGAAGTCCGACCAGAAACGTAGCCGAGCTGTCAGCAGCTCGGGTGCATCGGCCAAGAAGTTGGCCTCCGATTTGTAGCCAGCCGGCTATTGGGTCTGAAACTGCGTCTAAACCAGTCGCAACCGCTCGCGTTCCAGATTCTTCGCCACGTACTCCATGGCCCGCGGTAACATCTGTTCGAAGTAGGCCAGCTCGTCACCGCCGGCTTCCCGTTCCAATTCACTTTCATAGGGAATGCCGCTGGCTCCCAATTTCATCCGCAGGCGATCGGCACCGTCCCACCACAAGTAGTTCGCCGGATCGCAGCAGAAAAATTGGTATGGCGGCCAGTTCAAACCCTGGACGAACAGGATCGCCGTTCGCTGCCGGGCCGGTTCTTCTTCGTGAAACAGCTCGCACAAGAAATCGTGGCCATTGCGGATCAGATAATGAAAGTCGATCTTCGGCGTGATCGCTGCCGTGACCGGGAACACGCGTGGGTTCTTGTACGCCAGTTTTAAGACGCCCTGCCCGCCCATGCCGTGCCCCATCAAACCGATCTGCTTCGGTTTCGCCTGCAGGTTCGCTTCGATCCAGGCAAGGACATCTTGCAGTAGGAATTCTTCGGGCGTCTGCTCGGAATCGAACGGTGGCACGTTGACGTCCAGCCACCAGCAGGGCCCGCAGCGTGGCACAACAACCGGAAGGTGGTGCTGGTTTGCTTCGGCGAGAAACACTTCGAATCAAGTTCAGGGCTGTTGTTTGCGTCATGCAAGTACGGCAGAACACATAGCCTTGCGGGTGGCGTTCCTCCGGCATGAAAACGTCACATGATCGTTTGCCGATTGCCAACCGAGACCAACCCGGTGGGATCATTGCCTCGGCGTTGTTGGAGTTGTCGTATAGTGGGTGGCCGCGTGGAATCCTTAGATACGAGCAATGGATCATGGCGTTATCGGGTTTGCTGTGAGGCTGCCAATGCGTTTGCGGCATCCCTCAGAATTGAATTGACAACGCCGGGCTATCGACGCGGACCTCGGCAGCTTAAAATCCAGTGCTTTGAAGGATGCGATGCGAACCGTCGGTGCGATGTACAGGAAAGCAAATTCAATGAAAATCCTGTTGAAGGAAGAAGACTGCGCAAGACGTCGACGCATGGCGGCGAAATCGACGCAGTTTATGGTGATCGCCGTTGACGATCGTCGGCGTCATGACGGGAAGCGTTGTCCTGTTCGCCATTTGATTCGTTTCTACAAATGCCGCTGCTCGTCGGAGTGGTTGCCGCCAGCGGTTGTCGTGGCACAGCCACCTCGCCGGCCGAGCTGGTGATCGATTCGGATTTGATGCCAGATGTTAATGACGGACATTGCTTGTGGTGGATGAATTTTTGACGCGGCGATACGATGTCGGAATTGGTGAGCCGATTTCACGAAATGGGACCCTGTTCGGTTCGCTGTGCCGTCCTGTTGCGAAAGCGTGAGCGCCAGGAAAGTCAACTGGAAGCCCATTCATCGGATTTGATATCC
>CAWGCE010000002.1:0-116949 GCA_963821085.1 uncultured Planctomycetales bacterium
CAGGGCGGTTGCCCGCCCCAAGCTCCCACAGACCCGTACGGGCACGCATTAGTGCATACGGTTCCTCAAATCAGGGATTCGCTACGTGAATCGGTGGACGATACGAGGTGCGGGCAGCGGATAACGTTTGACCAATGCACTGAACAGTTCCCATGAAAGTTCGCGTTGACGATTCCGGCGATTAAGCCACTTGAACCATCTTCGATACACCTCGTGATGAAACCGATGCAGCGCGGCATAGTTTCCGTTGATCCCGTAGTACGCGTAATGTCCGTGGAGTTTCTGACGCAACTTGAAATGTTGCTCGCTGACAGGCCGGTGTCGATTGAGTCGACACCATTGTGCGATGCTCTGCACTGCACGCCCGAAGCGACTCGATGCGGTCTTGCGTTTGATTACCCAGTTCCCTTTGCGAGACTTCCCCCAATAATGAGTGAAGCCCAGCAGGTTGAACGTTCCCGGACGTGTGCTTGAGCTTCCCGCCTTGTCACTTGGGAGTGACGGAGACCGAAAACAAATCAAGCGAGTTTTGTCCGGGTGGACAGTCAGGCCATACTTGGCAAAACGTTTTGGGATGACTTCCATCATGCGGTGGGCGTCTCGCTCGTTGCGAAACCCAATCGCGAAGTCATCCGCAAAGCGAATCAGAAAAGCTGGGCCCGCAAGGCGTGGTTTCACTTCTTCTTCGAACCATACATCCAGCACGTAGTGCAGGAAGACGTTCGAAAGGATCGGCGAAACCACTCCGCCCTGGGGCGATCCGGAGTCGGGGTAACTCACGTTACCGTCTTCCATCACACCCGCTTTGAGCCACTTGTAAATCAGCTTTTTCAAAACTCCGTCACGTACCCGACGATGGAGAAACTCTCGCAAGTGTTTGTGACTCAGATGGTCAAAAAACTTTCGGATATCGACTTCCAGAATCCAGCCGCCTCCGCAGTCATCGTCTGTTTCCAGAGCGATTCCCAAAGCCATGTGTGCTGATCGTCCAGGGCGAAAGCCGTATGAACAGTCCAAAAAGTCCTGCTCATAGATCGGCTCCAGCAACATCACAACCGCACGCTGGAGGATCTTGTCCTCCAGCGTTGGAATTCCGATCGGGCGGACTTCCGTCGTGGAAGTTCCTTTCGGAATGTAGACTCGCCGAACCGGCGGTGCTCGATAGCTGCCCGACTTGGCACGATCAAGAAGCCGTCGAAGATTGCCTTCAAGGTCTTGCTCGTATTCCGCTGCCGTGACGCCGTCGACTCCCGCCGCTCCGTTTTTGCGAGTTTTCCGGTACGCTTCAAAAAGCCAGTCAATGTCCATGAAGTAAGCCAGAGAAGTGAAAGCCATTTCCGGCGATTGTTTCGCCAGTTCAGCTATCCGTTTCTGTTTCGTGGACACAGTTTTCGAATTTCGATGCATTCGATGTGTTTCCCAAATACGGTTCCATGATTCGATGTCTCGCTTCCCTCCGTCGGGTCCGACTGGGCGCCGTTCCCCGAGTTCATCGGTACTATCAAGACACTATGATTTCCTGCCGCTCGTCCCGCGTCACTTCGTTGCCTTCGTTCAGCGGTACCACAGCGTTGCACTCGTACGTTCGCTCTCACACGGCAAGTGCCATCACGCGAGCCTGGAGTTGGTAACCCGGTATCTCCAGCCGGGAATTACTTGTGGAAACGACAGGATCTCCCAAGTTCCTGGGCGACCCCAATGTCCGTTTGCGCATGCTCTACGACTCCGGCGAGACGGCTGTTCCAGACCCAGTGACGCTCGAAGCGCCGCTTTCAGAACAACCGCGTGGTCCCTGCTATGGGAACGACAAAGACTCTCGTAAGAAACAACTTTCGAAGCTCAATCACATGGCTTTCGGACTGGCTGTCTACGCTTCGTCACATTCGTTACCTCGTCGCAACGCAAGACTCGCTTCCGGCCGTTGGTCAGACGCTACCGGACGGGCTTTCCACCCGCAGGGTCACTATCAAAGGTTTCAGATTCACATCATGTCAATCTTCCTCCTTCGCCAAGCTTCTTGGCGCAATCCCATTGGTTGCTGGCCAATGGAACATGCGTCGTGATACGATAGACGGCACCGAATCTGGTGCCTGAAGCCCGGACCATTGACATCTTGAGATTGCTGTTAAAGACATGATTGAGCCGAAAACGAGAACCGCGGTGCAGACTCTGGACGATGAGTTCCTGCTGATACGCGCCAAGCTGTTGGAAATCGCAGCCAGCCTGGATCGAATCGAGCGAGCCCCCGGGGAGGCCGGCAAAGACACTCGCGTGTCGCAGATCCATGAAGCGATCGCTCTGCTGCGGCAGAATAACCCAGACGCTGATCTGGCTGAACGTTTGCAATTGATCTTTTCTCTACCCTACCCGGCCGAGTGGAAGTCGGAATTCGGCATCCGTTAACTGACCGCACGCGTCGCCACAATCCGTTTCACAAAAGAGCAACGATGTATTACTTCGACCCGCACATCCATATGATTTCCAGAACGACCGACGACTACGAAACGCTGGCCAAAATGGGATGTGTCGGACTGAGCGAACCCGCGTTCTGGGCCGGATTCGATCGAGGCAGCGTGGAGAGCTTTCGCGACTATTTCCGACAATTGACCGAGTTCGAACCAGGGCGAGCTGCCAACTACGGCGTGCAGCACTTTACCTGGTTATGCATCAACGCGAAGGAAGCCGAGAACGTTACGCTCTCGCGAGAAGTCCTGGCCATGATCCCGGAGTTTCTTGACCAGCCAAACGTTCTCGGGATTGGCGAGATCGGGTTAAACAACAACTCTCGCAATGAAGCGATTATTTTTCTCGAGCACGTTGAACTGGCGGTCAAGCATCAGCAACAAATCCTGATCCACACTCCCCACCTGGCCGACAAGTATGCGGGGACGCGGATGATTCTCGATATGCTAATGGACAATTCCGCCGTCGATCGCTCACGGGTGTTAGTCGATCACGTGGAAGAGCATACCATCCGCGCCGTGCTCGAAGAGGGCTTCTGGGCCGGCATGACGATGTATCCAGTGACGAAGTGCACACCGGCCCGAGCTGTCGACATGGTCGAGACGTATGGCCCGGAACGACTGATGGTCAATTCGGCGGGCGACTGGGGACCTTCGAAACCAACCGCTGTGCCTGACTTCATCCTCGAAATGCGACGCCGCGGACACAGCGAAGACCTGATCCGGCAAATCGTTTTTCACAATCCGGTTGCGTTCTTTGGTCAAAGCGACAATTTCCGTTTTTCCACCCCGATACTGACCCAGATCGGCACTGGCTCAACCGCCATCAGCTGAACATGCCTGCGGAACAACTCGAAGCGACAACGCCAGCCCGCAACTACACGGTGGATACGACGATTGTGCGGGCGTTGGCCGTGATGTTGGTGATGAATTCGCACCTCGAAAACTTCTATCCGTTACCGTTCCTGGCGGATGGAGGCATGATCGGGCTGAGCGTTGTTCTTCGCCGCTTCGGGATTTGGAGTCACCATCAGCCCGAGAATCCAGACGCAGCCGTTCGGCAGCTGGATGTGGCGCAGGCTGAAACGGCTCTACCCGTCCGTCATCGTGACGGTGTTTCTCTTTGGCCTGATTGCCAACGGGCACTGGCGTGATTGGACGACGATCGATTACGTGCATCAGTTCATTTACCCGACGCAGTACCACTTCGTTGCGAAGATCGTCGTGTATTATGTGCTGCTATTCTGGCTCGCGCGTCTTGGGCAAAAGGACAGCTTCCGGATTGCCCTCGCTGCGTTGGTCCTCGGGATGATGCTCTCCGCCTGGCCAGATGTTCGCAGCCTGTACGAGCAACCGGTCCCGCTGCAAACAGGCAAACTCGCTCCACTTTTCCTATGGCAAGTGTTCTTCGCCATCACGCTGTTGGCTGCAATGGCCACGCGAAACGTGGATCGGTTCACAAGACCATTGACGTCCGTGGATTTTGCTTCGCTGGGCCTGTTGGCCGGGGGCTACATCGGCTTGAAGCTACTGATGGTCAAAGCGGGCATCGTCCCTTGGCTGTTCCCTGCTTACTTTGTCATCTCGATCCTGTTCTCATTGGTGCTGTTCCGTCTGTTGTCCCATCCGCAAATCGTGGCTCGCGTTCAGCGTCGTCGCTGGCTGTGGTTCATGATTGCGACGCTTAGCACGATTTCGCTGGAAAGTTACTTGGTTCACATTCAGCTGATGTTCTGGCCGCAATGGCAAACATTCCCATTTCCGGGCAACATCCTTGTGTTCTCGATCGTGTCAATCGCACTGGCTTACCTCGTCAACCAGGTAGCGATCAGGATCCAGACGAGGCTGCCGTGAGAGAATCGCGTGCGACAATGTCGAAACTACAAGCCGAACTTCTGCAGGACGCAACGAGCAACGTCGGTGTCGGATAATTCGGCGGGCAGGCCACTTGCAGACGAGAGCAACACGGGTCCTTCGGAAACGGGGACCCCGTGCGACCCGCGCACCAACGACGCGTCCAGCGGGATACCTCGAGTTGCCGGATCCAGGAACAATTCCACGGGGTCGTAACCCGGCTTCTGATGAATGTCGACCGTCCGGGCAAACTTCGGCGCCAACGCATCATCCAGCCACCAGTAATAAGCCTGCCAACTTTCGGGCGAAGAAATCAGCAGGACTTCACCAGCCCGATCATGGGCGATACCCAGCTCCCCGCGTTCGGCGCCAAACACAACTTGGCCAATTCCCGTTTCGCACCGAAACAAGTCCACGACCAGCGCTACGACATCTGCGTCGCCATCGCGCACAAACACATGCGAGAACTGATGGTCGACCAGGCACCACGCCTGACTTGCATCAAAGTCAATCAACTCGCGGCCGTCCTCCATCTTCACTTCGAGCAGCCCCGCCTCACGCAACACGCGATTGGGAAACGCCACATGACTCACAGGTTGAATCGTATACTCACTGGCAATCAACCAGGTTGGTATCGACTCTAAATAGGCCGCAGTAAACCCTTCATGCAGTTTGCCAACGACGCGATCCAATTCAACCAGAGACGCTCGAGCCTCCTCGCTGTCCGGGCCAAACTTTTGTGCCG
The DNA here is from genome assembly GCA_963821085.1 of uncultured Planctomycetales bacterium. Classification (GTDB taxonomy): domain Bacteria; phylum Planctomycetota; class Planctomycetia; order Pirellulales; family Pirellulaceae; genus CAWGCE01. Next base: position 5,062 of record CAWGCE010000002.1, read on the forward strand.
CGTAGTCCAGGTGTGGCAGGTACAGATAGAAAAAATTGGGTCCATATTTCTCGGCTGCCACGATCGACGAATCGACGATCCACTCGGTCGAAGCAATGCTGGCCAACGGACCCCAGAAATTCTTCAGCGGAAAATGGCCCAGCCGATCACGCAGTTCACCGTAGAGTTCCGTCGGTTTGGTATAGCACCACAACGATTCGCTCCCGTCGGGGTTGTGGATCGGAGCTGGCATACACACGTAATCGGCAGAGCATCCTTTGCTCAGCATTGGGAACCAGACGGCACTGGTGAGCCCTGGTCGCTCCCGCTTCAGCACATCCCAAATCTGCGGCTGTTCAATCTTCTCATTCCAGGCAGTCCACATTTCGACCTTCTGCGCATCACGCCAATAAAAGCCATTGGCCACGACGCCATGGTGCGACGGTAGTTTCCCGGTCAGCATCGTTGCCTGCGCTGGCCATGTCACGCAGGGAAAGCTGCCGTTCAACTTTGCACGCGACCCACCCGCGATGACGCTCGCGAGGCCCGGCATCATGGCAACATCCCGCTCACGAAGCCCCGGAATTGACAGGAAGACAACATTCGGTTCTGACATCAATTATCTCGTACCACTTGGCCTTGCGCAGTTCGTTTCCTGTGAGCATCCGGGTTTTGGCGGCCTACGGCATCGCATGCGACAGGAATTTGAACGCCTGCTCCGCAGTTGCAGGCCCGTCATGACTATGACGGCTCAATTCTACAAATACCCCTCGGTCGTAACCCACTCCGTGAAGTGCTGCAAGAATCGGCGGGAAATCAATCTCACCTTCTCCGAACATCCGGTGTTCATGGACCCCGCGGCACATGTCCTCGATGTGAACGTTCACCAATCTGTGCTGCCAATGTCGGATCAGAGCAGGAATATCACCCTCGTTTTGACAATGAACATGACCCACGTCGAGTGTCAGCTGCAGATCGAGTGAACTTCGCTCCAGCAGCTCTTCGAACCGCGTCAGAGTATCGATGAACATTCCCGGTTCCGGCTCGAACCCCAACGCCATGTCGGCACCAGCGGCCAAATCGGCGACCTCGGTCAGCCCGTGAACCAGGCGGTCCCAGATTTTGTCTACAGGTGCATCGTCATGCACCACCCCCGACCACAGCGAGACGCAGTCACTACCCAAATGCTGAGCAATCACCACCGCCCGGCTGAGAAAATCGACCCGGCGTTGCCTTGACAGAAAGCCGTGGCTGACCAGGGTCGGCTCGTGCTTGACTTCGGGATCGAGCAGGAAACGGGCGCCGGTCTCGATGACCGACCGCATCCCGTGCTTTTCCAGTAGGTGCCTAATGTTGGGTAGCTGATCAAATTTATCATCGAACGGATTCAACGCACCGTGATCAAGCGTGATGGCGACTCCGCGATACCCCAAGCGTGCGAGCAACTCGATGGCGTCTTCGAGCGAGTGGTTAGCCAGGCCGTTGGTGTTGTATCCGAGGTACATCGTCATGTGGAATAGACCCAGCGACCAAGAGTTAATGTTGGAATTAGCAGCAGCAGAATGAGTGCCGACCACCACCAAGGCGAGCAAACGACCAGGCAGACGGCCGCATCCATCACAATCAATGACAGGATACACGTTTTCACAGCGGCTTGGACCTTTGACGGCGTTGGCTCAATCAGAGCCATACAACACCGGCGCAAGGCCAGTATCCCCAACCACGCGATCAGCAGTTGCCACACCGGTAACGGTAACGTCAGTTTTCTCGTGCCTTCCGCAAAGTCGCCAAGCTGTGGAAAAAAGCCCAAGAGAAAGAACCCCGAGAACATCACCACAATGCCGAATCCCAGCGACGCACGGTTTGATTCGTAAGCTTCGGTTCTGGCGAACCAGGTAACTCCCATGATGTACACGGCAATTCCGCCGGCGACGCAGAGTTGAGCAGCGGTGAAACCGACGATCGAATCGGGGTCAGCGATCGCGGTGCTCATTCCCAACAGAACATTTAATCCGCGACAGCAGCCCATGGCGACCGGGCCCAGCATCGAACGCTTCAGCAATGCATCATAGGCGAACACGCAACCAGCCAAACTCATCGCCACATATCCACTTCGGAGAGTGCCGGGTTCAGCAAGATTACCAGCGAAGAACGCCACAGCGACCCCGACCAGTAACATGCCATAGCCAAGCATCGCCGCGAGCTGTTTCGAAATCTTTCCTGACGGCAATGGACGATCGGGCCGTTCGATGGCGTCCTGTCGCACGTCGAACAGATCGTTCAAGACCATGCCGGCCGAGTAGAGCAACCCTGAAGCCACCAACAAGGAAAGAAACTCGGGCAGCGGCCAAAGCGACTGGTGGACGAACAGAAATCCCATCATCACGTCAGCCAGCGCCGTGAATAGGTTGGGAATTCGAAGTAGTTGAAGGTAGGGCAGCATGCTGCGGAAGTAATTCGGTGAGATTGGGTAAGTCGTTGGCGGATTCCAGGGGACACGCGAAAGCCGTCGGTCGTTCCAGACTTGCCGGAACGACGCCAAAGTCGCATGATGTGACTGTCGCTATGGGTTGACTCCCCAAAGCAACCATTTGGAAAGCCAAAGGACGGTCACGACCCTGGACGTATCGATACTATAGCGTCAGTAGGTTCCGATGGTCGTTCATTCGTAGCAACAAATGATTCTCTGACGGTCCGTCGGAGACGGATCACCGCCGCAATCACCAGGCAAATCTCTCTTGAGGATTCGAATTGTGAGCCGCCCACAACCTGCCGATTTCTTCCAGGACTGGAAAGAGCGCGAAGCATTGGCCGAACAAATGATCCCGCTGATCGGACACCTCTACCGTGAAAAAAACGTCACGTTGATGATCTACGGCCGCAATCTGGTCAATAGGTCACCGATCGAGATCATGAAGGCCCACCGTTTCGTGAGGCAAATCGAAAATAACGAATTGTCCGAGTTCGAGTCGTTCCCAATGGTCACAGCACTGCACAAAATGCAGCTCGGTCCGTCACGTATCGATATTGGCAAGCTGACTGCGTTGTACATGCAAAACGGAAACGGCCAGACACCCGCCGACTTCCTGCGACAACAACTGGCCTCCGCCAGCGTCGGAAGTCAATCGTCACCCGAACCGCAGGATGTTGTGCTCTACGGCTTCGGGCGCATTGGGCGTTTGGTTGCCCGTTTGTTGGTCGAAAAAGCGGGCAGTGGCGAAGTGCTGCGTTTACGAGCGGTCGTCGTGCGACGGGGAAAAAGCGGCAACGATCTGGAAAAAAGAGCCAGCTTGCTGCGTCGGGATTCGGTCCATGGATCGTTTCAGGGCACGATCCGTATCCTGCAGGAGGAGAACCAGCTGGTTTGCAACGGCAACCCGATTCAGTTTATCTACGCGAATCAACCGAACGACGTCGATTACAAACAGGTCGGGATCAACCATGCGATTGTTGTCGACAATACGGGCGTATGGCGCGATGAAGAAGGACTGGCACAACACCTCGAATGCCCAGGCGTGGAAAAGGTCATTCTGACCGCGCCCGGTCAAGGCAACATCCCCAACATCGTGTACGGCATCAACGATGACGCGATCCGGCCGGAGACCAGGATCCTGTCGGCCGCCTCGTGCACAACCAACGCCATCGTGCCGATCTTGAAAGCGATGAATGACGAGTTCGCAATCCTCAAAGGACACGTCGAAACCGTTCACGCCTACACGAACGATCAGAATCTGATTGACAACTACCACAAAAAGTCACGTCGTGGACGAAGTGCGGCGTTGAATATGGTGCTCACGGAAACCGGCGCGGCCGATGCCGTTGCCAAGGCGATTCCGGAACTCAAGGGCAAGCTGACCGGAAACGCAATCCGCGTCCCCACTCCCAACGTTTCATTGGCGATGCTTCACCTGCGTTTGGGTAGGGCGACAAACAAAGAAGAAGTCAACGAATTCCTTCGTCGAGTCGCCCTGCACTCTCCATTGCAGCAGCAGATTGGCTACACGATTTCGCCGGAGGCAGTCTCGTCTGATTTCGTGGGTCAACGGCACGCCTGCATTTTTGATTCACAATCGACAATCGTCAGTGACAACAGCGCTATCCTTTATTGCTGGTATGACAACGAGTTCGGATACAGCTGCCAGGTCGTTCGTTGCGTCGAGAAAATGGCTGGCGTCAACTGGGCGACGATCCCGACGGTAGGATCATCAACCCATTGAACGACGAAGATGACACACGGCGACGTTGGCTGATCAGCCGGAAGGCTCTCGGCCTGTCATTCGCGATTGCGGTACTGCTGTCTTTCGCTGCAACGCACGTTTTCCGCACAGACGTGTTTCATCTTGCGACGCTGGTCCCCCTGTTCATGTGGGTCACGGCAGGGCTGGTATTGACCATCGCGATTACATCCGGAAAGCCAAGACTGCTGTTGGTGCTGACGTGGATTGTCTCTGCATGGTTCCTTGGGGACGCTCCGATCAGCCTTTTCAGGCGTCCGCAGCAGCCAAGTGAGAAGGCGGCGGTAATCCGAGTCGTTTCGCTCAACTGCCTTTCCAACCCTGCAGCATTGCACGATGTGGCCGAGCTGCATCCTGACATTGTGTTGTTACAGGAAGCACCGGCCTCGCAGTACCTTGACTGGTTCGTGGAAACGATTTTCGACGGACATGGAACCGCATTTTATGGATCGGACACATCGTTGATCGTCAAGGGAACTGCAATTTTGCGGACTGAGCCCCACCGATCGACAACTCGCACTGAATCAAACTTCATCGGTGCTGAGGTTGAGCTTGATTGCGGAGTAAAATTAGGGGTCGTCAGTTTACGTCTCCTGCCGACACCGATCCGTCTGGACATCTACAATCCAGATTGTTGGAGATTCTACTCGACGAATCATGCAGAACGACGATCTGCCATCAAGTCGCTGGGTACTTACTTGGAACGGAACAATAATTTGCCGATGGTCATCGGTGGCGATTTCAACACACCAGCCAACGACAGCGTTTTCAGATTCATACCGCCAGGATTCGTGGATGCCTGGCAGGTTTTCGGTGTCGGCTGGGGAAAAACAATTACCAATAACATGCCGTTGCATCGGATTGATCAAGTCTGGATCACGAAGCCCCTGTCTCCCATTTCAACTCGTGCCGTGCGCTCGGCTCATTCCGATCACCGTGCTGTTGTCTGTGACCTGGCAATTGAGAAAGCAAAGTAGGACAAGATGAACACTGTCATGGCGAAGACGCGGTTTTGCGGGTTGATTTCACTCGTCATTACGGCCGGCCTCGTTTATTCCGTATGGCTGATTTGCCATTCTGTGTTCATCACCCTGGCTCTTGGTTGTGCGGGATTTCTGGTATCTGTGCTTGTCGCTGAACGTTGTTTCCGAACCTTCAATTCAAACGACAGATGACCGGTCAACGGCCGACTGACGCTTGTGCCGGGATCGTACTACGAACTGGCACTGCGATAGCTTAACAGGGCCCGTGTAAACACCCATCTCGAAGCGAACAAGCTCCCGACGGTCGCCAGGACCGCAAAGGCCGGCAGTTCCCAATTAGCGATAGACAATGGCTTGGCCATGATGGCAGCCGGAACGTTGATCACCAGCAAAACGGGGATGATGAAACTGAAGAACCAGCGGAGCGGATCACCATATGTGCCGCCGTAGATTTCCATCGGGTATCGGGAGAAATTGGTGATGTAAAACCAGAAGTTGTACAGCGTTTGATTACGACCGAGCCAGATACTTGTCGCAGCAAGACTGATGATCAGGCTATACATGATCGCGATACCGCAAAATAAATAGAATGGAAACAGCACGAAAGCCAGCGGCTCAATTGGCAAAGGATTCACCGGACGTGTGGTTAACTTCCACAGGCTGTAGACCAGCATCAAGATTCCCACGAAGAAATTCGACAGCGTGGACCATTCGACGCGTTGCAGCGAAATGATGAATTGCGTATCAATCGGTTTCAACAAAGCAAAATCCAGACCGCCAGTACGGATCAGTTCGCTGAACTGTTGCATGTTCGGCATGAAGAACGCCTGGACGACACTGTTCACAAACATCGTAGTGGCCAGGAAGATGAAAAACTCGTACTTGCCCCAGCCCGAATCGGGACCAATCTGCGTGGTGTACTGAAAAATCAACAAGTAAAAGCCCACATTCATCGCCGTCCAGGCCGTTGCCCCGGCTGCCTCAATCAAGAAGTTCCCGCGAAAACTCAGATCGCGCACCAGGCTGTTCCGGACAAACGTCAGGAAGACTCGCAGATATTCGGGATGCGACTTCTCCGCCATGCTTAACCTCCAAATCCGCTGTAGCGTTTCAGCCCGCGATGCAAGAGGACTCGGCACAACACAATGAAGAACACAATCCATGCCGCCTCGGACAACAACCCAATCGCCAATTCACGACCCTCGATTTTCCCCAGGAAGACCGCCGCTGGAAAATAGGCCAGGTACTGCAGTGGCAAGAACTGCACCACCGCGCTGATCGAGTCGGGCAGCATGTCGAGCGGAAACATATGCCCGGAAAGGAAGAAACTGAACAGCATGTAGATGAACAGCATCGAGCTGACTTCCAGGAACCAGAAACTGACCATGCCGATCGAGATTTCCAGGAAGAAGCCAAGCAGGAATCCCATGAACAATGATGCAATAAGAGCGCACATCGTGACCGCGTCCGGCCAACCGGGGAAGTAGCCGCGACAAAGAAAATAGACCAGCGCAAACGGGCCGGCCGCGACCGAGTAATAGGCCAGCTTGTGCGCGATACGACTCAGCAGCATGAAGCCCACCAAATCGATCGGCTGCACAAGGTATTTTTTGATCTCGCCATCGCGGACCTGCTGGGCAACTCCACTGGCCAGCTGGGGCATGCTGGAAAACGCCCGCGCCAGCATGGTCAGCAAGTAGTAAGCAACGAAATCTTCGTACGAGTAGCCGCGAATTGTCGCATCTGCCAGGATCCTCCGGAGTTTGCTGCTGCAGTCCCTTCTCCCACGCGAATGGATTCGAAGATCGCCCACCAGAGAAAAATTTGAGTAATTATAGGCAGGAAACGCATCAACGTCCCGAGCGCAAAGTCGCCGCGGTAAACGAGCCGCTCTTCGAGAGAAACTCGCAAGATCGTCCACCAGGTCATCGCTCGAGAGTACATCAGGCGGATTCCACAAACTCGGAGGCCTCATCGTCGCGGTTCTCGTCCTGATCGACTTGCGAGAACAGATCTGCAATGACCTCCTCCAACGGAGGATCCTCGACACTGACGTCTTCGATCGTGTGCCGATCCAGCAGCGTGCCCAAGGCCTTGGCTACTTCGGAACGGTCGATCCGAATGCTGGCTCGCGGCGGTATGACTTCGATCACTTCTCCAAAGCGATCCAGATCATTCGGCATGGTCTCGCCGCCGAATTGCAACGTCACCAACTTGTGACCACTGAAACGATCGATGATTCCCGCCAGCGACCCGTCGTACCTGATCTGGCCCTGCGCAATAATCACGACACGCTGGCACAGCGCCGCAACATCCTTCATGTAATGGCTCGTCAACAGGATCGTGATCGCCCGTTCCTTTTGATACCGCTTGAGGAATTGCTGGATTCGGTGCTGAGCAACCACGTCCAAACCGATCGTGGGCTCATCCAGGAAGAGCACATCGGGCGAGTGCAATAGCGCTGCCGTGAGTTCCATCTTCATCCGCTCGCCCAGCGACAACTCGCGTACGGGCTGTTGGAGCAGGTGTTTGATGTCAAGTAATTCCGACAATTCATCCATCGTAGTGGCAAACTGGTCGACCGGAATGCGATAGATTTGCTGGTGCAGCCGAAAAGATTCCTGAGCGGGCAAGTCCCACCACAATTGGTTTTTCTGCCCCATCACCAACGCAAACCGCCGGCGGTAGCTGTTCTCACGCTCCCACGGCACATGGCCCATGACCGTGGCTTCACCCGAAGTCGGCGTGATGACCCCGGACAGTAACTTCAACGTCGTCGTCTTGCCGGCACCATTCGGACCAAGGAAAGCGACGAATTCTCCCTGTTCGACTTCCAGGTCGATTTGGCGTACCGCTTTCACTTCGCGGTACTCGCGGTGGAAAAGGCCACGCAGCGAAGCGGTCAGACCCTCCTGTTTTTGATAGACCTTATACGACTTCGTGAGTTTGTTGATTTCGATGACAGACATGGCCACGGATTATAGGGCGACGCCGGATTACCCGACAGGTACGACCGGCACCGCATCTGCAGCTGGAAAATCCAGGGAGAATCTTGCTGTGCCGCACCATCCGTTTGACTATACTCCGGCCTGAGAGCACAACGCTGACGAAGTAGAATTGAGTAAGGAGCGCAACTTGTTCTTGCGAAACAAATCAACAGCCGTGGACACTTCCTACGATCACGCCGCACTCGAACCACTCTTCGACGCCCAGGCGAGCGTCGAACACCTGGAGCGTCGACTGATGCTGGCCGGTAACGTCCGAGTTCTGATCAATTCGGCAGGCGACGTTACGATCAAAGGCGATGGCAAGAGTAATTATGTGGAAGTGTTCCGCGAAGTCAGCGACCAGAACGGCGACAACGATACCAATGACATCGTCATCCGGGGTATTGCGGACACGAATGGTCAGGATACCGGTATTAAAGATGGTCGCGACATCCTCCCGCAATTCGTCATCAATGCATCGGATGGAACGTTTGCAGAAGGGCTTAACCTGTCACTCGGTGGCGGCAATGACCTGATCACGCTTCGTGACATCACGATCAATGGCGAATTCAAATTCAGTCCTGGCGGGGGAAGTGATTCGCTTGGATTTTTCAATTCGACGGCCAAGCGCAACTCCACTTTCAAGACGAGCGGCGGCAGCGACTTCATGAATCTTGTGGATGCAACTTTTGAGGGCGACTTGTACGCCAAGACCGGTAGTGGCGTCGACTACTTTGGCCTTTCGAACTTCGCGTTGGCCGATGGCAAGACAGCCACTTTCATCACAGGTGGTTCACCCGACATTATTTACATCGAAGACTCAACGGTCGCAGGTGACATCGTGGTCGAAATGGCGGGTTTGATCGATACGATTTACGTCGCGGATGGAACGACATTTACCGGCAACGTCACCGTTGATACGGGAAATGGTTTCGACCTGCTGATCCTGGAAAACGATGTCGACGTCAGCCAGGCAACGTTGAACATTGATGGAGGCCGTGGCGCTTTTGGTTACGAAAACCAACTGTTCCTGTACGTCGATTCGCCGTTCCTCGCGGCGCCTCCAGCGGGAATTGTGGGTTTCGAATCCGATGTGTACACGATCAGCGGCAACAGCTACACGGGCGACTATGACATGTCGCATACTCTGAGTATCTGGATCATGGACCTCTACTATTCGTCGCAGCCGGTCGTTGACATTGACGTCATCGATACCGTGCTGGCGGCAAACATGGCGCACGGCTTTGACTATGCCGACCTGCCGGCGAACGACGGCCCCGAACCCGATCCGGCGTACCTTGCCGATCAAATCGAGTTGCTGCTGAACAGCCCGGATTTCTATCTTTACCAGAAGATCTTTGTGAAAAATGTCTTCAGTAACGAGATCAAGAACTTCGACTGGAGCTGATCGCGAATTTCGGTGGCTTGAATCAAGCACCAAAAGCGGAACTGACCGCGGCGAAGAACTCGTCGCTGGGGACTCCGTAGGGCCGAAATTTCTCGAATTCACCGCGTTCATCGCTGTAAACGATGGCGCGGTGCATGCCCAACTGGCTGGCGGCGGCCGAATCCATCAAGTTGCTGCTGTCGGTCGCACTCATCTGGAACAACACGCGCCAGGCAACGTCGCGTAATGTTGCGCGGTCGAGCCAGCGGGTTACGTTGTTGTAGGTATCGCACCAGGCCAATACGTGGATGCCGACGTTCGGCCCTTCCTTGATGATGTGGGCAAACTGCGCGCCCGGGTCTTTCTTGTCCTCATCGCCGAAACCGGTCAAGCCAAAATCGTCATCTGATTTCCTCAGTTGGCGGAAACGTGCCAGGTTGTAGACGACAAGGAACTGGCTCTCGGCGTTGGCATCGCGCTCGTCAATCCGCCTGGTGACCTCAGTCGCCAATCCGTCCACCACCGATTCCACATCGGCGTTGTCGACCAGGTTGATGTCGAAAGGAAGCTTGCGCTTCAGGCGGGCGCCGAAATCCAGCTCGAGCGATTCAAATCCGCCGCCGTCCAACACGTGAAACTTTGCGCCCCGAGCCTGATTACCGTTGCGCTGCGGATGCGCGGCGGCCAACCCGATCACGCAGCTGGTCAAGATGCCAGCCGCCATCTCTTCGTCCTGACCAGCAATCAGCAGATGATTGCCGCTCTGACGACGGAGCACCACATCGGTCGGGTCCTTGATCGCGATCGCGCTGCCGAGCCACGCTTTGGCAATCGGCAGCTTGTCCTCAGCAGGCGGTTCCTTCAGCAATGCACCCAGCAGTCGGTTCTTGCTCAGATCGGCCGCCACGTTTCCTTCGAACACAATCGGAGCAGGGGTCGTGATCAACCGCTCCTCAGCCAAGGCCTGCAGCTGCCGCAAGTAGTCTTCTCGTTCGTGGTCCGGCAGCCAGACGACCTGAAACGGATGATTGCCTTCGAACAGGCCGTTGGCATCGTTGTAGATCGCTTCGCCGGGACGGCTGAGCAGCCGAGCCGCCGTGTTGTCTTCGCTGAGGATCAAATGCGCATCGGCTTCACTGCACTGCAGCGCGATGCGAACCGCCATCTGGCCGATGGTGCTGCGAGCCAGCGAATAGGCTCCGGCCAGCGTCTGTGAACCCAGCAGGACGTGGATACCAAAAGCGCGGCCTTGTCGCACCAGCCGGTCGAGCAACAGCGACGCCTCCTGGGCGATCTTGTCGTCCTTGACGAAGAACTCCTGGAATTCGTCGACCAACAGGATGAGCCTGGGCATCTCGACATCCGGGTTGGCATCGCGAAAACCGGCCAATGACTGCACTCCCGCCGAGCGAAACAGATCGCCGCGTTGTTGCAGTTCGGCATCCAAGCCGCTCCAACACACTCATGCCGAATTCGCGTTCGCTTTCGATCGCGACCACCCGGGCGTGCGGCAAGCTGCAACTGGGCGTAGGTTTTGAATTCGACGCCCTTCTTGAAGTCGACGAGATAGAACTGCAATTCGCTCGGGCTGTAGTGGATCGCCAGGTTCGTGATCAGGGCGTGCATCAACGTCGACTTGCCCGAACCGGTCTTGCCGGAGATCAGCACGTGCTGCGAAGTGCCCTTGCCCAGCTGCAGGTACTGCAGCTTGGTGGCGCCGGCCCGTCCCAGCGGCACCTCGATCTCATCGCGGCTATCGTGAGTCCACCATTCATTCTGTGGGGGCGACACCGAGGCAAAAGGGACTTCGACGCGATTCGCGTCCTTGGCCTGTTCGACCGGCGGCACAAATGATCTCGGTCACGCAAATCGTCGTGAGGCGGCGATTCCAGTTCAATTGGCAAGCGAGTCAACTCGGGTCGTTTCCATTGCAGTCGGCCGTCGTACCAGGCGAGGGTGTTGGCGTTGGCTTCCAGGTCGGCCAAGTCGAAATTCCGCGGCAGTTTCATCTGCGTGTCGGCGCTGATCAACGTGTAAACGCCGCAGCGGGCTCCGCTCGACGCAATGCTGACCAGTCGGCGGGCGGCCTCTTCGGAAAAATTCGCCGGGAAATTGGCGACGACGAGGATCTGAAACGGCTCGGCCACTTCGCCCGCTTTCTCGTTGTACTCCTGGATCGACTCGAATTCGTTCCGCAGATACTTCTGGATCACGTTCTCCATGTGCTCGGTCAAATCGGCCAGCCGCTGGTTGATATGTTGCGCTTCGGTCCAGATGCGGTTGGCGACCAACCGATCGTCGAAATCGGCCAGGTGCATGAACGCCGAGAAGTTCTGTCCCAAGCCGGTAGGATCGATGATCGTGAAGCGGACTTTGCCGGCCGGCAAGGAAGTCAGCAATCGCAACATTGTGTTCTGTATTACACGAACGGCCGCATCACGGCCTTCTAGTTCCGCTTCGATCAACAGGGAAGGCGATTGAGGAAACGCCAACACGGCAGGCAACTGCAATGTCTCGCGTTCGACTCTCAGCAGGTCAACGTCCGACAACCCGCCCTCGAAGCCGATCAAGTCGACGGCGAATTTCCCAAATTGCAGTGCAGGAAGCCGCCGGTTCTCCGGCTCCCACGCTTGCCAATCAACGCTATCCCAATCGGGAAACGTCGCTTGGCAGAATTCGTTCATCCGATCCACTTCCGCAAATGTGCTGCGGATTCCCTGTTGCCAGGAGGCGATCAACTTGTCCCAACGGTCATTGTATTCCTTCGCGTGCTTTTCCAGAACGATATCCCGCTCGTCCGTCATTCGCTTCACCAACAGATCAAAGGCCTCTTTCTTCTGTTCAATCAGGGGAGGGAACTTCTTACGTAACCCTTCGGCATCTTGATCCCAGGTATGCTGGAGGGAATTCAGTTTGCTGAGGTTTGCCTGATTGATTGCAGTCGTTTCCGCCTGCAATTTGGCGTCCAACTCGCGTTTTGCCGTTTCGTAGGCTTCGGCTGCCTGGGACTCCTGTTTGTCGCGCCGCGCCTGCAATTGCCGCAGTCGCTCCTTGTGTTCGATGTCGACCATGGACTGGGCATTGGTCAGTTTGAGCGACGCCATTCCCAGCGTCCGTTGAATGTCACCGATCAGCCCAGTCGCCTTTCGGCGCACAATCACTTCCAGTATTTGCCACGAGCCGATCGAAACGGCAGCGGCCAATCCCAGGCTGATCGCGGCCCATTGCCATTGGCTCCAACCCAGCGTCAGGCCCGTGGCCACACTGCTGATCCCAAGGACGACAAAGAAGACGATGACCGGCCAGCCTTCGTCGCAGTACTTCACCGAACCCCACCGCGACAACGTCTGGATTTTTTCATGAGCTGCCTTGGCCGACTCTCCGTATTCGGCCAGCAAAGTCGCCGCGGCAGCATCCTTGCCGAGTGCCGAAGTGGCCGGTGGCTGGAATCGGGTCCCCCGACGCTTCAAGAGTCTCTGTCCCTGATCCTCCAACCAGGCGAATTGCTCCGCTGTGTTCGCAGTCGTCGTTCTTGCCTGCGCGGCAACACTTTCGGCCAACTGGGTGTCCTGATCGAAGTTGGCCTCCGCCAACTCGTAAGCCTGCCTCACCGAAAAATCAGCGGATTCCATGGCATTCATATGCCGAGATTGTACGACTTCCAGCGACTCCTCACGTTCCTGGTTGGCCCGTTGCGAATTGGCTTCGAAAGACAGTCTTGCTGTTTCCAGCCTGCTGAGGTACTTCGAATTCAGTTGCTCGATCTCCTCCTCATGTTCCTCCGACAGCTGCCTGTACGCCAACGAGTGTTTCGAATTACAGTCGTCCACACGCTGCTTGAAATCAGCTTCGATCTCGACTTCCGCATCGGCACGCTGCTTGATCAGGTCGGCCAGCGACTTCAGCAGCTCGGACTGCCGAGTGGTGGAGAGATCGAGTTTCGAATTGGCCGAAAGATCGTTCACGATTTTGAGCTACTCTCTGTTCTACTTGGAGACAACGGTCGCCGCCGCAGCACGGATCGCCGATTCCAGATCGCATTTCAAGTCGTCCACGTCTTCGATACCGACACTCAAGCGCACTAACTGTGGCGTGATCCCCAATGCCAGCAATTCGTCGGGAGGAACGTCGCGATGGGAAGTGCTCGCGGGCACGCAGACCGAAGACTCCACACCACCAAGGCTGAGCGCAGCTCGCACCAAGTCCAGATGCTGCAGGAATGGAATCACTTCGACGCCAGCTTCCAACTCGAATGCAATCATGGCGCCGAACCCGTGCATCTGGTGCTGCGCTGTTTCGTGCTGTGGATGTGAGGGCAGCCCCGGGTAGACCACGCGTTTCACCAGCTCGTGACCGGCCAGGAATTCGGCTACCTGCATGGCGTTGGCGGTTTGGTGCTGAACGCGAATGGCGAGTGTTTTCAGGCTGCGCTCGAGCAGATAGACCGAGATCGCGTTGAGGCTACCTCCATACAGCTTCGCCTTCTGGCGAATTCGCTCAATGTATCTGTGAGTGCTGACAACGGCACCGCTGCAAAGATCGCTATGGCCACCAAGGTACTTGGTGCCGCTGTGAATCACCACCTCGATACCGTGTGCGATCGGGTTTTGATTGATCGGCGAAGCAAACGTATTATCGATCACGCTGATGATTTCGTGCTCTTTGCACAGGTTGGCAATGCCCTCCAGTTCGACGATGTCGAGCGTCGGGTTGGTGGGTGACTCGAGGTAGATGACACGCGTATTCTCCTGAATTGCTGCAGCAAACGATTCCAGTTTTCCAGTTGCGAAGAAAAACGTCACCTGCCGGTCTTCAAGTTCTTGAGAAATGAATGCGTGCGACCCGCCGTAAACTCCCTGCAGGAAGATTGCATGATCACCCGGTCGCAGCAGGGTCGTCAGCGTCGTGCTGATCGCTGCCATCCCGCTGCCAAGAATCAAACCCGCTTCAGCTCCTTCGAGTGCAGCAATCCGTGCCGCCACAGCATCTTGATTCGGCGTATTGAAGTAACGGGGATACGCTTGAGCACCCGAATCGATGTAGGCAAAGGCGGTCGACGGATCGATGGGCTGAACCGCGCCGGTGAACTCGTCCCGGGAAATCCTGGCAACGACCTGGGATGCTTTCTTCATTTTCGTTTCTTTCAAACGCGACTGGCCTCAAACTAACTCTGATCGCCACAAGCTTTTTCTGCTTCGTCAATCACTTCGGCCAATTCGTAGACCGCTGCGAGCGTCAACTGAAGGGTTGGAATCAACGGCTGCAAGTACTTCTCTTCGAAATCCCGCGAGGCCTTGTCTTTCCAATGGACTTTGGTTTGTTCCCACGCGTCCTTCAGACGCTTGGTTTCTTTCTGAGTTCGGCCGAGCGGAGTTTGCAGGTCACAAATGCCCATGGAGTTTACTCTTTACTGCTTTCAGATTCGTCGCTGATTTCATGGCGTTCACGAACGGTTGGCGACGCGTTGGTTTCGGTATATTTTTCGAGCGCCGAGATGACTCGCCCCAATGCTGCCTGCGCCCGGGGCAAATCGTTGTCCAAATAATTCTGCAGCCGAGCCAGCTTGCCGGAGAATTCCTCCGATTTATGCCTCATCTGATCACGCCAATGCCTGGTGACTCGAACTTTCTCTTCACACATCCGTAGTCGATTCACCGCTTGCTCGACCGCTTTCTTTTCGTCCAGGCAAGCTTTGTGCTGGCCTTCCAGCGCCGCCATCTGGGCACGTTGCAAGCCGGCTGCGCTTCGGCAACGCTATCCTCCGACTTGAGCACTTCGCGAGGCCAATATCGGCTGCGGTCATGCTCGATCCAGTCTTGAGCACGGTGGGCCTGGCTCGTCAGCGATTCCAGAATGCTGCGTACCGAATTCTCGTAACGTTTCAATTCGTTTTGAAATTGACGCAATGCGTCCAGCGAAGTTACGTTGGCAGCGTTGCTCATCGCGTTCCCCTACCCTTGCAGATAGTCGTCGATCTGATCCGCCTTGCGCATCAGGTAAGGTGCATGAGCATCGGACGTTTCCAGAAACCTGGCCAGCAGTTTCGTGTGCTCGTCAAACACCTGGCAGAACTTCTTGTGTTCCTGGTCTCGCCACGTCCCACCTAACGCATTCAAGTGGTTGTTAATCTGGCCGACGCGTTCTCGCAGGTCGTTGTTGAACTTCTTCAGTGCCCGTGCGAACTGACGAAGTTCATCCGGATCGACAACGGCTTGTGGCATGATGGGCCTCGTGATGGAATGACAAGAAACTACGACAGCTTAGCTCCATTTCCCCATTGTAGGCACCCGACTTGGTTACCGCCAAAGGGACGTGGATCCCCCGCAGGTTTCTTCGTCTGGCAGGGCATGGCGTTGTTTGTTTTTTCTAGCCTGAAGACGCCAGGCTGCGACTTGGTTTTGGTAGAATCACGGCGGCGTAGCGTTGCGAAAACGAAGAGAGGCCGAGTGGAGCCCATGGTGATCCGGGCGACAGGTTCGGAACCCTCTGCTGCGTCAACGATCCTTGACCGCCCCCTGCTTCTCTCAGTAATGGAATCTATTTTGCGAATTGGAATTGGGCACGATACGCATCGCCTGATTGACGGTGGGCCGTTGCGATTAGGTGGAGTTGACATCCCTTTTGGCCGTCGACTCGAAGGTCATAGTGATGCCGATGTGCTACTCCACGCCGTCACCGATGCAATCCTTGGAGCGGCGGCGCTGGGTGACATTGGGGAGTTGTTTCCGAACACCGATGCCGTCAACGCCGGCCGTGATTCGGCTGAAATGTTGGCAATCGCGGCCAGGCAAGTAGAACAGGCCGGTTATCAAATCGGCAATCTGGACTGCATCGTCTTTGCCCAGGAGCCGAAAATTACGCCACACAAGGCGGCGATTCGAGACCGGTTGGCCGGGATTCTGGAACTCGACCCCGCCACCGTGAATGTCAAAGCAAAAACTGGCGAATCGGTCGGTCCGGTTGGACGCGGCGAAGCGGTGCAGGCCGAATGTATTGCTCTGCTACTCGACCGCGAATAACGGTTAAACTCCAAGGCTGACCGACAGCGGCATACGAGCGGCATCCACAGCTCGTACTCATCACCCGCCGTCTGTGAATTACGCGTATGGAGACACTCGATCTTATGTCGACTTCGACCACTACTGACGACAACACGACCACCATGAGCAGCCAACCCAACATCCAGGTTTACAACACGCTGACGCGTACGAAGGAACCATTCGAAACCGTGCAGCCAGGCAAGGTCGGCATGTACCTGTGCGGACCGACGGTTTACAAGCCAGCGCATATCGGCCACATGGTTGGACCGGTGATCTTCGACTGTATCAAACGGTATCTCGAATACAGCGGATACGACGTCACTTTTGTCATCAACATAACCGACGTTGACGACAAGCTGATCGCCCAGTCGATCGAACGTGGCATCCCGATGGCCGACGTGGCGACCGAAATGACCGCCGACTACGTGCACAACCTGACGGCCATGGGAGTTGACCAGGTCGATGAAATGCCCAAGGCAACCGAGCACATGGGGCAGATCATCGACTTCATCTCACAACTGATCGCAAAGGGCTGCGCCTACGAATCAGAAGGCGACGTCTACTTCGAAGTCAGCAAGGACGAGGACTACGGCAAGTTGACCAACCGGTCGGTAGACGATTCACAAGGTGAAGGCGGCGAGATGGCATCGCGGAAGCGTTCGCCGGGAGACTTTGCTTTGTGGAAGTCGAGCAAGCCGGGCGAGCCGTGCTGGGAGAGTCCCTGGGGAGCTGGCCGGCCTGGATGGCATATCGAATGCTAGCGCCATGAGTCACGCGATCCTTGGCAAGACGTTTGACATTCATGGCGGCGGGCTCGACCTGGTCTTCCCGCATCACGAAAATGAAATTGCTCAAAGCGAATCTTGCCACGACGCTCCAATGGCCAGGTACTGGATGCACAACGGGCTGATGCGGGCTTCCAGTGCCGCCGGCAAGGTGGGGGGCAAGAGTGACCGCGCGGAAGGCGGAGACGAGCAGGCAACGGTCGACACAAAGATCAGCCGTTCGAAAGGAGCCGGTGGTCTGGCCGACTTGATTGCAGAGCATACCGGTGAACGCATCCGCTTCTTCCTGCTGCGAACCCACTATCGCAGCACAATCGTGTTCGGCGACGAAGGACTCAATGAGGCCGGCACGGCCCTCGATTCGTTCCATCGTTTCTTCGAGCGATACCAGAGAATCACGGGCAACGAGTTCTACGGTTTGGAGGCCGCCTCCAAGCGATCTGAAGGTGGCTTCGACGCGGGCGATCGTCCGTTGCTGCAAGACGTTGCAGATCGGCGAAACAACTTCCTCACAAAAATGGACGACGACTTCAATACCGGCGCAGCGATCAGTGAAATGTTCGAACTGCTTCGCGGACTCAATCGCTTCGCCGACCAGAACAAACTCGAGGATGCGTCGGCCAGGGAAGAATCGGCGCTGACACAGTTTCAACAGGGGGCGAAAACGCTTAAGGAAATGTCGGCTATCCTGGGACTCTTCGAGGCAGCGCCCAGCATGTCGACGTCCCAGGACAGCGAGGTGGTAAGACAGCTCATGCAGCTGGTTATCGATATTCGCACAAATGCTCGAGCGAACAAGGACTTCGCGACCTCCGACAAGGTGCGCGACAATCTGGCGGCCGCCGGGATTGTGATCGAAGATCGCACTGACGAGACCACCTGGCGCCAGGACGGTGGCGACGAGAAGACTGTGGATCAGCTGATGCGGCTGCTAATCGACATTCGGACCAGCGCGAGGGAGAACAAGGACTTTGGTACGTCTGATAAAGTCCGCGACGATTTGGCTGCGGCCGGGATTGTCATCGAAGATCGCACCGGAACGACGACTTGGCGTCGCAATGGGTAGGCAGGGCGGTCAATGAACCCTTGCCCAGTCTGCACGCAAATCGACGGATCGATAACATGGACCAGAACCCAACAGCTCTTTTTGACCGCGTGCTGGGAATCGATCCAGGCCTGAACACGACCGGCTACGGGGTCGTCGAGGCGTCGGAGCGGGGCATCAAACTGCTTGAAGCTGGCGTGGTGCGGTCAACCGCGAAGCGTTCACTTCCTGATCGAGTCAAGGAAATCCACGAAGGCGTGGCCGAGGTAATTGCCAATTTCGAGCCGCACGCGGTGGCGATTGAAGAACTATATTCGCATTACGAACGGCCGCGGACAGCGATTCTGATGGGACACGCGCGGGGTGTCATTTGCCTGGCCGCATCAACCGCGAACCTCGATATTCACCACTACGCAGCAACAAATGTAAAGAAGATGCTTACCGGCAGTGGGCGGGCGCCCAAATCACAGGTACAAACGGCCATCCAACGCGAATTTGGGCTGAAGCAGCCGCCTGAGCCGAACGATGTGGCCGATGCGTTGGCAATCGCCTTGTGCCATATCTTTACCAACCGTGCGCTCATCGTGCGATGACTGCGATTCGATCCTGAGAGTTCAACAACAAATGATCACGAAAATTACGGGCAAGCTAACCTCGGTCGAGCAGGACGTGGCAACGCTGGAAGTCGGTGCATTCGAGTATTCTGTGCTGATCCCCGAGTTTGCCCGGCGGCAGCTGCAATTTGAGCGCGGCAAAAATGTCAGTCTGCACACGATCCAATATCTCGACGGAAACCCGACGCAAGGCAAGCTGGTTCCGCGGCTCGTTGGCTTCATGAACGTCGCTGAACGCGAGTTCTTCGAGCTGTTCTGCTCAGTCCAGGGCGTCGGCATGCGAAAGGCGCTGCGAGCAATGATTCGACCCGTCGCCGAAGTTGCGTCCATGATCGAAGAGCAGGATACGAAGGGACTGTCGACGCTTCCGGGGATCGGTTCGGCAACGGCGGAACGCATCATCGCCAAGCTGCGACGTAAAGTGCCCAAGTTTGCTCTGCTGGTCAGCAAAGAAATGGGCGGGGAGGATGAAGCCCTGGTCGATGTCGCCTCGGAAGCCTTCGAAGTCCTGCGAACGCTGGGCCATAGCGAATCTGATGCGCGACGGATGCTGGAACCCATGGTGGGCGGCAAGAAGAAGTACAAGGATGTCGAGCAACTCATCAACGATGTCTACGCCAATCAGCGAGCGTGAGCACGGCGTCAGGCAAGCGAAGAACCGTGAAAATTTTGGGTTAGTCAAGCGCCATGACGATTTCCATTGAACGTGTTGAATACGAGAACGAGTCGCATGCGGCTGACCTTCGGATGTTGTTGAATTCGTATGCCTGCGACGAAATGGGTGGTGGAGAAGCCATCGAACCGGCGATTCTCGAACGGATTCCCGGTGAATTGGCCAAGCACTCGACCGCCTTCAGCCTGATTGCCTACGTCGACGGTCAACCGGCAGCAATCGCCAACTGTTTTTTTGGATTCTCGACATTTGCGGCTCGCAAACTGATCAACATCCACGACCTCGCGGTCCTGATGCCGTTTCGCGGACGCGGTTTGAGCGGCAGATTGATCGATGAGATCGAGCAAATCGGGCGGGAGAACAATTGCTGTAAGCTGACACTCGAGGTTCTCGACCAGAACGTTCCCGCAATGAGCGCTTACCAAAAAAAAGGGTTCGGCAGTTACCAGCTTGACCCGGCCAACGGCCAAGCCGTTTTCTGGCAAAAGAAACTGTAGTGCGCGACTTTGTGGCCCATCTACGGCTGCCGTTCAACTTCGTGCTGATGCCTTTGTTCGTATGGGCGCCTACCTTTCCAGCGGGCGAATCTCGCAGAATTTCTGGGTCGGCCTGGTAGCTTTCCATGTGTTCGCCTACGGCGGCACAAACATGTTCAATTCTTATTACGATCAAGACGAAGGTCCGATCGGCGGGCTGGAGAATCCTCCAGAGGTTGGCCGGGGGTTGTCTTGGAGCTCGATCGGTCTCAAGTTCATTGGACTGGCTCTGGCGGCGTCGGTGAATCAGTTGTTGCTCTTGAGCTACCTGGCATTCTGTCTCTACTCGGTCATGTACTCGCATCCGGCGATTCGGATGAAACGCCGACCGATTGGCAGTGCACTACTGGTCTTTGTTGGGCAGGGTATGGTCGGAGGTATCGCCGGCTGGGCAGCGACCGAATTGCCACAACGCGGGCTGTTTGCCGCTCCGGTGTTATGGGGGCTGCTTGGTGCAGCGTTCATGACAAGCGGTCTGTACCCGCTGACTCAGGTGTATCAACTTGACGAAGATCGTCAGCGTAACGACCTGACACTTGCACGTTGGCTCGGCCCAATTCGCATTTTCAACTACATCGGGTTCATGCTGGCGTTGGGCGTTGCCGCTGTCAGTTACACATTCTGGAACCTTGGCAGCCGGTCGCAGTGCGTCATTTTACTGTCTATTTCTGCGGTGTGATCGGCCTACTGGTATGGCTTCGAGGCCAACTAACCTGCCTCTCCAATTTGGAGATTTACCGAAGAGTTATGACGCTGAATTATGTCAACTCAGCTTTCATACTGATCTTGCTGGCTGCCGCGATTGCCACAAAATGACTGCAAATGCAGCCGTAGTGACGTAGCACCGCACCCCGGTTCTTTGGCCGGATCCAGGCGAAACCGCCACCAACCTGTCAACTTCTCGGTCGCGAAAATCGGCTTCCTCCCACGAATCTGGTATGCTTCCGGCTTCATCCACGAGGAACGGATTTCACGAGATACCCATGGCACGGGAACCAATTCTTTCTGCTGAAAACGAACTGAACCCTGAAGAAGATCGAGTCCTTCGGCCCAAGTCGATGGAAGAGATGATCGGTCAGAGGTCGGTCTACGAACGGTTGCAGATCGCGGTGGACGCGGCCATCAAACGCGGCGAACCTCTGGGGCACATTCTGTTGGATGGCCCCCCGGGGCTGGGCAAGACCACCTTTGCCATGTGCATTCCCAACTCGATGGGCGTGCCTGTGCAACTGGCCAGCGGTGCGGCCCTTGCTGCGCCCAAGGACATCGTGCCTTATCTGACCAACGCCGCCGAACGTTCTGTCCTGTTCATTGACGAAATCCATCGCCTCCCGACCGCCGTAGAAGAGTTCCTTTACACGGCGATGGAAGATTTCCGCATCGACATTGTGCATGGAGATGGCGCCAACGCGCGCACGCTAAACCTGTGGCTGAAACCCTTTACGTTGATTGGCGCTGACCACACGAGCCGGTATGCTCTCGGCCCCACTCCGGGATCGATTTCAACTGCGAGAACATCTCGACTTCTATGACGACAGTGAACTGGCCGCGATTGTGAGGCGCAACTCGGCAATCCTGGACGTCGAAATCGACGATGCTTCTTGCACAATGATCGCCGGCCGCAGTCGCGGCACGCCACGCGTGGCCAATAATACGCTGCGCTGGGTTCGCGATTACGCCACAAGTCGAGCTGACGGTGCGATCAACCTGGAAATCACCCAAGCGGCACTGAAAATGGCGGGGATCGATCACCTGGGACTGGGCAAACAGGAACGGCGTTACCTGGAAACACTGATCCGCGTTTTTGGCGGTGGGCCGGCGGGCGTCGAAGCGATTGCCCACACCATGAATATCTCGCACGATACCCTGGCGGACGAAGTCGAACCATTCCTGCTGCGTAGCGAGCTGGTTGTGAGAACTCCGCGCGGCCGCACCGCCACCACCTCGGCCTTTGCACATACGCAGATGACTCCTGGCGGCAAACCGGATGACCAACCGCAGTTGTTCGAGTAGTGATGTCTGGATTGACGGGCAATTTTCTGCTTTTTCCGGTCGGTAGCGCGGGGGACGTGTATCCCTTTGTCGGGCTCGGCGAGGCACTACAGCGTCGCGGCCATCGCGTTACCGTGCTGACCAGCGGTTACTTCCGCGACAGCATTGAGCGGATCGGGCTTGGGTTTGTCGACGTGCTCGCGACGGAAGATTTCCTCGAATTGGCCGGCAATCCCAGGCTTTGGCACCCGCTTCACGGCGCCAAAACAATTTTTCGATCGATCAACGCCGATCTGATTCGCGCCGCCTATGACCAGGTCACCGGCCTCTACGAGCCAGGAAACACGGTGGTCGCCAGTTCTTGCCTTGGTCTGGGCCCCCGACTGGCGCACGAGAAATTGAACGTCCCACTCGTGACGATCGACTTGCAGCCGGCCGTTCTTTGGAGTGACTACGAAACACCGATGTTGTACGGATTCTCCCGGTCAGCACCGACGTGGGTGAAGAAGACGCAATACTGGATCGGAGAAACGTTCTTCCTCGACCCTAACATCATGCCGCAATTGAATCTTGTCAGGCGTGAATTAGGGCTGAAGTCCGTTCGTAAGATCACCAGCTGGTGGCATTCACCGCAATGCATTCTGGGTTTGTTTCCGGAATGGTACGCGCCGCCGCAGCCCGATTGGCCCGGGCAAGTGCAACTTACTCAATTTCCCTTATGGAATGAACGCACCGACGAACCGCTGCCAGCACAAGTCGAAGAATTCCTGGACGCAGGCGACCCACCTGTTGTGTTTACGCCTGGCTCGGCAAATATGTTTGGCCGGCAATTTTTTGTCGCGGCAGCGGACGCTTGCCGCAAACTGAATCGACGTGGCATGCTCTTTTCCAGGTTTGCCGATCATATCCCCGGCTCGCTGCCGCCCAATGTCAGACACTTCGAATACGCTCCTTTTCGGCAACTGCTGACGCGTTGTTCTGCCATTTCACACCACGGAGGCATCGGGACGACCGCGCAAGCGATGGAAGCCGGCATACCTCAACTGATCATGCCACTCAGCCATGACCAGCCTGACAATGCTCATCGGATCCGGCGATTGGGCATCGGCGATTGGCTCCAACCAAAAAAATATCAGGGCCCCGCCGTCGCCGCCAAGCTGCAGGAATTGCTCAGCGACCCGGGCGTCGCGCAATCCTGCAAGCTGGTGAAACAACGATTCGCAAAGATTTCCGATCCTTATGCGGCAGCATGCAACGTGATGGAGTCGATGATTGGTAGCGATCGGTAGCAAAAGGTTGGCGAGCGGCGAAAAGGGCCGTCGGCGGCTCAAGCTGCGTATTTTCGACGTTTTGCTCGCCGGGAGATTTAATCGGAGTGTGTCCACAGGACCCGAAGAGGCGGGGGTTCGGTTGACACACTATCGGGAGACTTCTAAATTCATGGATTCGGCTGCACGCTTGGTGCCGCCCCCAAGCACTGAGAGATTGCCATGGCTGTTCCCAAGAGAAAACATTCCAACTCCCGCACAGGGAAGTCGCCGTTCGCACGATTCGAAGTCGGCTCGTCAAACGATGTTTTGCCCCAAGTGCAGTCAAGCGGTTCCGACACACACAGTGTGTCCGACCTGCGGCTACTATCAGGGTCGAGTGGTTGTAGAAGCTGGCAGCGCGTAGGCAGCTTGGACTGGTTGCGACAGCTGCACTTGGACGCATGCTCGACTCGACAGCTCCTCACTGTGGTACCTGATCGGCTGGATTGCACTGGCCGCGCCATTCAACCTGATTTCACAGGGATCAACTCATGACTGATGCGGCAGCCGCTACAGACCATTCGCTGGACTTGCGAGCCGATCTGGCCGGGCAGGTGGCCATCGTCACCGGCGCCTCGCAGGGTCTGGGCCGGGCGATCGCTCTGGCACTGGCCACGAACAACGCGAAAGTCGCCTGCGTCGCGAGGAATAAAGAAAAGCTGGCCGCGACCGTGAATGCGATCACCGAGTCCGGCGGCACCGCCGAAGCCGTGATTGGCGACGTTTCTGATCGTGACAGCGTCGAGGCGGTCGTGGACAGGGTTGTCGACCTGTGGGAACGAGTCGACATTCTGGTGAACAACGCTGGTATCACCCGAGACACACTACTGCCGCGAATGACCGATGATGAATGGGACGCGGTAATCAACACAAATTTGCGTGGTGCGTTCCTGATGTCGCGAGCTGCAACGCGAGTGATGATGCGAGCTCGCTATGGCCGAATCATCAATATCTCCAGTGTATCCGGCTTGATTGGCAACCCGGGCCAGACGAACTACTCGGCTTCCAAAGCCGGCCTGATTGGTATGACCCGCAGTTTGGCTCGTGAAATTGCCGGCCGGAAGGTTACCGTCAATGCTGTGGCGCCGGGATTTATTGAAAGCGAAATGACCGCGGTGCTGGGAGAAACAATTGTCTCCAAAGTATTGGAGCGGATTCCCTGTAAAAGATTAGGACGGCCTGAAGATGTCGGCGCGGCCGTCTTGTTCCTGGCCAGCCCGGCCGCCGCTTACATTACCGGTCAGGTTTTAACCGTGGATGGTGGCATGATTGGCTAGTCAGGCGGTTGACTTGAGTATGCCGGCTGAAAACGATTCATTTCGAAGAGAACAGGTGCTTTTCAAGCAGTTCTGGCAAACCTTGTCGTTTGTCCGAAATAGTCACAAGGAAGGGACCAAATTCCCCTCGATTACGACCTGACCTATATTGACCACCCTTACAGGATTGAACTATCTTGTGGGGCTGACTTAGAGGCCTTTTCGCCTTTACAGGTTCAAAACGGACGAGCGTTCGGATGGAACCGGCGACGAGTGCTCCCATCAACAAACAAAGATAACCCCATCACGTCATGTTGGGGACGTCGGGAATAACGTAGGAGGATGGCGAAGGTGGCAGCTGTTCAAGAGCGAGTCATAGACATCGTTGCCGAGCAACTGGGCGTAGACAAGGAAAAGGTCTCCCCGGAAACATCGTTCGTTAATGATCTGGGTGCAGATTCATTGGATACCGTTGAGCTTGTCATGGAACTCGAAGAAGAGTTCGACATCAACATTCCTGATGATGCCGCAGAGAAAATTACGACCGTCGGCCAGGCAATCAAATTCATCGAAGAGTCTCAGAACTCTTAGTATCTTAGTTGCAGTTTGCGAGCGCGAGCATGAAACGACGAGTCGTCGTCACCGGGCTCGGAGTCGTCTCTTCACTGAGTTGCCGAGTCGACGAGCTGTGGGAAAAGGTTTTAGCCGGCGGAAGCGGGATCCATCCCGTGAAGCTGTTCGATACGACCGACTTCAAGGTCAAATTCGGCGGTGACGTCTACGACTGGAATCCTGTTGAGTATTTACCCGCCAAAGAGGTGAAGCGGGTTGATCGCTTCACTCAATTCGCAATCGTTGCCGGCACCGACGCGATCAGAGACTCAGGAATCAATGTCCCTGACGAAGACGCGTTCCGCTGCGGCGTCATCCTTGGATCCGGCATCGGCGGCCTGCTGGAAATTGAAACCCAGGTGGAACGGCTCGTTACCAAGGGGCCGGAACGCGTGTCGGCCTTCACCGTTCCAAAGATGATGTTGAATGCGGCGGGCGGCAATCTGGCCATTCAATTCGGTCTGCGGGGCATTAACTATTCCGTCGCAACCGCCTGCGCCAGCGCAAACAACGCCATTGGAGACGCGCTCAAGTCGATCCAGAATAACGAAACCGAAGTCGTTGTCACCGGCGGCACCGAGGCTGCTCTCACTCCCATGGGGCTAAGCAGTTTTCAAAACATGAAGGCGCTCTCCCGCCGTAACGACGAACCGGCTCGTGCCAGCCGACCCTTTGACAGCGAACGCGACGGATTCGTGCTCAGCGAAGGTGCCGGCATTCTGGTTTTTGAGGAACTGGAGCACGCGAAGGCCCGCGGAGCCCGCATCTACTGCGAGGTTTTGGGCTTTGGAGCCAGCTGTGACGCTGGCCATATCACCCAACCGGACGAGCAGGGAACCGGGGCAGCGAAGGCCATGGAACTGGCACTCGCCGACGCCCAATTGCCACCTTCCGCCGTCGATTACATCAATGCTCATGGCACCAGTACCCCCTTGGGCGATAAGGCCGAGACGCAGGCAATCAAGAGCGTCTTCGGAGATCACGCCAAGGCCGTCAGCATTTCCAGCACCAAAAGCCAACTTGGCCATTCCTTGGGAGCCAGTGGTGGACTCGAACTGGTGCTAACAGTGAAAGCACTCATTCACAGGGTTGTCCCTCCTACGATCAACCTGGAAAACCCCGACCCGGATTGCGATCTGGACTACACGCCCAATCAACCGAAAGAAAAGCCGTTATCCGTTGCGCTGAGCAACAGTTTCGGGTTCGGTGGCCACAACGCCAGCGTCATCGTGGGCCATTTGCGCGACGACACCTAGTTCTGCCTTGTCGCTCATCCGGCAGGTTTCTATACTCCGCCTCGCCTTTCACGGCCGGAGCGATGCGTCCTCATCCAAACCCCGGCACTTTTCGTTACTGGGAGCATGTGGCATGAAGCCCCTCACCGTTGCCCGAAGTTCGGCTCGACTTCGATCTTTTTCTGCCGCCTTGATTTTGGCTTCGCTTGCGGTCGGCATGCATCCGCCGGCCGGCTGGTCGCAAACCGATCTGCAATGGGAACCGCGCAACGGTAAATCGCATGGTGTGACTCGAACAGCACAAGAGGACACGCCTGGCGTGCGACGGCCAACGACGAACTTGGGGCTGATCGAACCTCCCTCCAATCTGAATCCCGTTCGACTTGCCAGTGGAGAAACGCCCGGCACTCTGCCCAATGAACATGGTCAGGTCTGGAAGGAGTATGACATCCGGGCCTACACTCAGCGGCTACCGAACGAACCGAAACCTGAACAGAACATCGTCGATTGGGTCCTGCGGGAAACCGGCACCGAAATCTGGTTTGCCGAACCACTGGGTTTGCTTAGCGCCGACCGCAAAAAGTTGACGGTGTATCACACTCCGGAAATCCAGGCCGCGGTGCGAGATATCGTGGAACGATTCGTCCGCAGCGAAACGGACAAAAACGTATTTGGCGTACGAATGGTCAGCATCGACAACCCGAATTGGCGCACGAGGTTTATCGAACGGATGCGGCCAGTCGTCACACAGACCCCCGGAACGGAGGCTTGGCTGGTAACCCGAGAAGATGCCGCAGTCATCCTGGACGAATTGCGGAAGCGAACCGATTTTAGCGAATACAGCTCGCCCAATCTGTTGATTCGGAATGGGCAGACTCATGAGGTGCAACGCCACCGACCCATCGTGTACGTAAAATCGATTTACGATAATCCGGCAATGGCTGGAAACTATCAACAGGAGATGGGCCAATTCCAGGAGGGGTTTCGTTTGAAACTGAGCCCGCTGTTGTCGACCGACAAAATGGCGGTGGACGCCGTGCTGAAGCTGGAAGCCAGCCAACTTGAAAAAATGGACTCGATCAGCGTGGCGACTCCGTCCTCTGTTCACCCGCGTCATATGAGTCCGGTTCAGGTCCCGCAGACGAGCAGTTGGCGGTTGCACGAGCGGTTCCGCTGGCCGATTGATCAGGTCCTGCTTATCAGTTGTGGTGTCGTACCGTCACCGGGACCCGAGTCGTCCGGCGTTCTGGGCGTGCGAAGTCTGATCCAGCGAGGGCCGCCGCGAACGGACGCGTTGATCTTCATCGAGTCCAAAGGACGAATCAACGAGAACGTCGCCAGTGCCCAGGGCGAAGAGCGTTACCGGGGCCTTAATTACCGCGGGCGCTACTAAGCGAGCGATTCTGCGCCTGTGGCCCACCTGAGTTAGCAGCGCCAGCTGGCATCTTTTTGCCAAAAGAGGCCCGTTTAACCGCTAGAACGCGCACAGATTTGATCTAGAATGGCCAACCTAGGCTGCGACTTCTGTACAGCCGATACATTCTCTGACGTTCCTTCCTACGATTTTTCTGCGTTTCTCAGTGGGCCTCAAAGCTGTGATCGACCGTAACCCGGCCCGACGTGTCGTAATCACCGGTATGGGTGTGATCGGACCGTTGGGATTGTCGCTCGACAAGACCTGGGATGCTTTGTCCTCGAAGCAAAGCGGCGTCACTTCGATCAAGCACGGAACGGCCTCGGCATTTTCATGCGGGGGAGTTGCCGAGCAATTCTCTGGAAAAATCGACGACTTCGGTCCGCTCGATGCCAATCGGAAGAAGGCCATCCGTAAGGGCCTCAAGCTGATGTGCCGGGAAATCAAAATGGGAGTCGCCGCGGCGCAACACGCGTTGCACAGCGCTCAACTGGAAATGGGCACATTCGCGCCCGAGGGGACGGGTGTTGTTTATGGCTGCGATCATATCGTTACGCTGCCGGAAGAATTTGTGGATGGCTTCAACGCATGCATCAACGGCAGCAAAACTTTCGAATTTGAAAAGTGGGGCGGACAGGCACTGGGCGAAGTGACTCCTCTTTGGTTGCTGAAGTACCTGCCCAACATGCCTGCAAGTCACATCGCCATCTATAACGATCTCCGCGGCCCAAATAACTCATTGACGTATCGCGAAGCATCCTCCAATATCGCGTTGGGGGAAGCTACCGCCACGATTCGTCGAGGTGCGGCCGAACGAATCGTCGCTGGCGCAACCGGTTGCAGCATCGCACCTCTTCGATCCGTACAGCTTTCACTCCATTCCCAATGGACCCGTAACGGGTGTGCACCTGATAAAGCCAGCCGCCCCTTTGATACGAATCGAAATGGAATGGTTCCGGGCGAAGGAGCGGGCGCGGTCGTCCTGGAAGATTACGACGTGGCGGTTGAGCGAGGCGCATCGATCTATGGCGAGGTGGTCGGCTACGGTTCGTCGACCGTCGTCGATACCAACTCGGTGGCCGACGTCGAAACAGCGGTTTGTAACGCCATGCGGGCCGCCATGCGTATCGCCGGGATGCAGCCGCACGAACTGGGACACGTCCACGCACACGGTGCCGGGACAATCTACGGCGATGAAGCGGAAGCTGCCGGTATCGCCAAGGCACTCGAAGGAGCCAACATTCCCGTCACAGCCGCGAAAAGCTACTTCGGAAACCTGGGAGCGGCTAGTGGCATGGTGGAATTGGTCGCCAGCCTGCTGGCGATCCGCAACGACACTCTGTTCCCGGTCCTGAATTGCTCCAGTCCGGACATCCAGTGCCCAATCAATGTGGTCACCGATATCAACACGCGGCCGGGCTCAAGTGTCTTGAACGTGAATTACACGCCGCAGGGTCAGGCCAGCGCCGTCATTGTGCGAAAACTGTGACGTGCTTGAGTCGCGAAGGGTAATTCTGTGGTCGCCCCGCAGGACGGTTGCTATCGCTTGAACGTCTCAACCGTAGAAACGGAGCCGTCCCTGAATTTGAGCTGGACCGTCACGAACTTCGTGGTCGTGGGGACCTCAATAAACGGCAGCGTGTCGCCAATCGAAAACGGTTCATTCGGGTCGGGCGGCGAAAACTCATAGCGTTGGTCCGGCTCCTTGACATCCAGTCCGTAGCGAATCTCTTCCAAGCCATGCCGCTGCGTCATCAGTTGGGTGAAGTACAGCAGAGTCTTGCCATCATAGTCGCGTAGCAAAACCCAGGATTTCTTGAGCAGCTCGAGGTTTGCCTTGGCCGCACGATAGAGTTCAGCGTCAGGGTCGAACGCGAGTTGGAACGGCCCTTGTTGGCGATCGAGTGCATCCGTGTATTTGATGTGCAGCGTGGTGGGGCCAGTATTCCGGTCCAGTTCGATCACCATATTCGGGATGCGAAATCCGGTGCGCGGATCGGTTTCGCTCCGCAGTCCGGTGCTGGAAAATTCCTCCTCTTCGTCGGTGCGATAAAATACCTCTCTCACCTGCCCGACAATCTGCACGTTCACCATCCAGCCGGAGTTGGATTTGTTCGCGGTGAGCGTGACCGGATTCACCAACGCCTCATGGCTGACTGCCTTGAGCGCTTCCAGCCTGACTTGTGCATCGGCCAATTGTGATTCGGCCAGGTTCTTGTCCAGCATGAATCGCAAGAACTTCCCTGCTCGGTGCAGATCCATAAACCGCGTCAGGTACTTCAGCTCGTTCGCCTTGTCGGACGCGGCCTGGTCGCCCAATCGCGCCTGTGAATAATCCTCGCTCAAGGCAAAGGCCACCGGGGCGAAGTCCGGATGCTGCTCGGAAAATTCGGCCAGTCTTTTGATCCGCGCACTGCGATTTAGAAGCAGCAAGGCAGCGTACTCGGTGACCAAACTGTCCGAACGGCTGCTGAGTTCGTTATACAGTTCCCGGGCACCTTCGCGGCCTTCCTGGAGCTTCAGAAATGACTGAAAACGCAGATGGGGGTCGACCAACTCAAGATCAAATCCGAAGAACTTCACGTAGCTTTGCCGGGCCCTGGAGTAGTCGCCGTCACGTTCATGGGTCCGGGCGTTGTGGTAAACCTCCTGCGGGGTCGTTGCATGCTGAATGATCCCACCGGTCTTCGTCAGGGTTTGGAAGCCGTCGCGAATCTGATCAAGCGACTCGGCAATTTCGCTCGTCGTAGCCTCCATCCGTCCGGTCGAAGCGTCCAGATTGCGAGTCGTCTCGGCAATCGCAGCAGTTTCCGACTGGATGTTCTCTGCCGTCACACCAAGTCCCGCCAGGTCCTGCCTCGTGCCACGGTTTTGATAGATTGCAAAGCCTGAACCGAGGGCGATCACGACGATGCCCGCTGCCGTCCAAATCAGCTTTCTGCTGATTCCTTCGGTCGTCTGCTGAATCTCAACCGTCTGGTCTGAAACCGCGTCGATTTTTTGGACGAGTTCGCTCTTGAGATCGGCAATGTCGTCTTTGATCGACATCACATCGTCATGGAGCCCGACAAAGTAAGAGTCCAAGTCGGCGTCCGATACCTGGAAATATTTTCTGGGGTCGACTTCGGTCTTGCCGCGATCGTGTGACTCGGCAACAGGCGTCATCAACTCGTCGTAATACAAGTCCAGAAGCACAACTGGACGTTTGAAATCTGTTTGTGGTGGGCGAGCACATTTCGTATGCGGCGAATGTCTTCCAGGAAACTCTGAATGGTTTTGCGCTTCTCGCGTAACAGTGTCAGGAAGGGCGTCTCTTCGTAGACATTTTCGTGATGCGCAAACTCCTGTTTGTTGACAAAGATGCTGGCCAGCTCACTAAATGCCGTACCACTGAGCACATCATCGCGGTCTGCATCACGCTGCCATTTGTCAACAACACGGTTCCCGAAGATTGACCGCAAGTGTTCGACAAGTTCCTGCTGGTTGCCATGACGTTCGCCGACGAGACTGCGGATCACGAGTTCCACTGCGCGGATCTGTTTTCGGCTTTCTTCTTCTGAACTGCCCTGTTCCAAATCGAACGAAAGTGAAGCCTGAGGATTGCGTTGGCCGATCGTCTCGATCCAGGAAAGCAGCCGCAACTGTGCAATGGTCGCGTTACGAGAGTCCTTTTCGAGTTCGCCGTCGACGTGATTCCGGCGGCGGGCTACGTCGGAAATGATCTTGTTCAATTGGGCGAACTCGTCTGACCTCAGTGACCAGGCTTGACTAATGCCGTCCGAGCCAAGTCTTGATCTTAAGGCAGCGTAGAGCTCGACTTGCTCGTCGAACGACACGGGGACCTCTTCCGAAGTCAGGCAACCGACGAGCGGCCGGAAGGCCGCTGGCAAAATACGATCTAGCGACGGCGAGTCAGCCATTTTTGCAAACCAGAATGTAAAAGCAGGTAGACAACTCCAAAGAGTATACGGCGATTGAACGTGGTGCAAACTACGTGGGGCCACGAGGTGACGGGCAACTTCAGGTGGGCGGTGATTTGCCACGTTGGCAGGCATGGTATGATTGAGACTGTTGATACAACGATCGCTCATCTGGCATTTCAACTTGTCTGAACATCTCTTCATTGCCGGAAACCAATCGGTAGTGACCACGTGGCGACGTCGCTACAACGTTCACTGCTGTTGTCTGCTTCTCGCATTGCTATGGGCCTTGGGCGGTACCCCCGTGTTCGCCAATGACGCGGAGGTGAAGGCCGAGCAAGTCGAGCGCGAGCTCTTACATGCCGAAACGTATTATTGGCTCGGCATGGCCGAACAGGGGGGCATGGCGGCCTATCGCAAGGGCAAACAGCACCTTCAACAGGCCAGGAAATTGGCCCGACAGCTCGACCAGACCGAGGCGTCGGCGAGCAACTACTTGTCCCGCATCCACGGGCTCCAAACCGATCTCGAGGAACAAATTGCGATCGCAATCGACACACTCTACGGCGTCTTTCCGTTAACGCGGTTTCTTGACCGATCGATCTTTGCCGAGTCGACGACGCTGCAGACTTATGAAGTAATCGACGACCCCACCGTGATGGCAGCGACTTTTGCGGCGAAAGACCTGGCGCTGGTTACGATCGAAAGGTGGGGCCAGCGGCATCAACTCGACGTGGTATTCACCAGTGTGCCGCAGAATCCCCAACTCGAAAACGAAACGCTCTACGTTTTCAACTCCCATCCCAAGTTCTTCGTGCATAATCTCCGCGAGGTGGTCGACGCCCTGGACGACCGCCAACTGGCCGAATTCCAGGACGCCCGGATTACCGATGAAGTGAAAAATGGACTGCTTCAGGCGTTCAGAGTCAACGACGTGCTTGTCGTCAACGTCCGCCAGGTGGACGTAATCGATGGTGATTTCTTCTACGTCCTCGAGGCCAAGATCTACGGCCGCAATCAGGATACTCCAACGCACGACTTCGCCGTGATGGGTTTCAGTCGCAACCGGAACGATCAGTTCGTGCCAATCCTGTGGACCAACGCTGTTTTTCTCCTCTTTGCCTACGGCGCTTTCTGGTTGCAACTCAAAGTTCGAAAACGGGCAACCGTGCGAGTCTCCCTGGCGGTGTTCGCAATCATGCCGCTGATTGCTTTTGCAGTGGGACGATGTGCGCCATGGTTCCTGGGACCGCTGCTAAAGCGTATTTCGCCAATTCCAGAAACACTCGCGATCGTCTCGTTCTGGTTCCCATGTCTTGCGGGCGCAGGCGCTGACAGTCATCCCGATGGTCTTCTTCTGGGTCATTTCGAAACGGTTGGCCAAGGTGTGGCCAATGTTCAATCTTGATGGGCGCGTGGCGGCGGTGTTCGTCGGCATCGGAGCCGGCGCCGCGGGCTACGCGGCGGTGCCATTGTTCCTGTACCTCGAAGGAAACGCTTTCAGCAGTTTGGCGGCAATCGCAATCAGTGTCGTTGGACTGGGCTATCTGTTGGGGCGATCGTTGGACTCGGTGGACCGGCTATCGATGTCGGTCGCATTGCTGCCGCTATTGCTTTCATTGCTTCTGGGTGCTGCGTTCTATCACGCACAATCCGGATGGGTCTGGAGCGCTTCCGCGCTGATAATCCTTGCTTGCGTTTCGCCGATCGCGTGGGACGCCCGTCATCGTGCACAGCCGCCCGGGCTGCAGGTTCCCGACGTCGCGCGCATCGATGATTCGCATCCTTCCACCGTTGATGGTCCGGTGATCGATTTCGGCCAGCTCGACGAACGTGTCGAACATCCGCATTATCAGAGATTTCCCGACTATCACTGTGCGCGGGCGATCCTCGAGCCGTTGCTCACCGGTCGTAGCGCACACCTGGCGCTTCACGGTCCCGGCGGGTGTGGCCTGACGTCAACAGCGAGAGCCCTGGCCGACGACGTGGCAGAGGTATTGCAGCGCGGCGGGCGCGAATTGATCTACATGACGGGTGAATGTTCCCATGCGTCGGGCGAACCGATCCCTTACGGACCATTTCAAAAGGCGTTAGCCCGCCACTTTGAGATCGAACGGCTGGCGACCCCACAGTCGCAACTCGCCGGCATCGACGATGCCTTGGGAGACGTGTTCCAGTCGGTGATTCCCTTTGCGGGAATCCTGTTTCCTGATGCCGGTGGCTTGGCATCAAGCGGTTCGAGCGGCGAAGAGATCGTGCCCTCGATCACCTGGATGCTCCGTCGACTCGCCAAAACAGGTCCGATCGTGCTCTTGATTGACGACGCCCAGTGGATCGACGAGCCCTCGAAAGGATTGTTACAGCATTTGTTGCAGGAGTTCCCGCACGGTGGACCGGAGCCAATCGCCGTGATCGTCACCAGTCACAATATGGAAGTGCTTCAGACGCTCGGATTCGCTCCCGACCAACGGGTAGAACTATCGTTCCCAACTTCAGAACAGCAGGTGCAATTACTGACCGAAGGCGTAGGCCTGGCGGAGACGACCGCTGAGCAAATCGTCAACCGGATTGGGGCCACAGCGGTCAGCCAGGGCGGCCTTTTCTGGCTGCTGCAAATCGTCGCCAACCTGGCCCGCGGAGGTGTGTTGGTGCGAACCGCTGACGGCGTGGCACTTCGCGATTCAAAATGGCCCGACGACGTGTTCATCCCGGATGAGATGCGTGACGTTCTGGCAAGTCAATTAGAAGAGTTTTCCGGGTACCGAACGATCATCGAGTGCGCCGCTTGTGCGTGCGAAGCACGCGAGTTCCTCGCACAAGTCGTGGCCGAAGCGCTGGGAATGTCACGTTTGACACTGCTTGCCGATCTCGACCACCTCGACCGTCAAACAAGTATCCTTTATGACGTCCGCAATCGCGATGACGTGTTCGCATTTCAGTCGGCAATCATGCTCGATCTTGTCCGCGACGAGCTCAAAATCGTCACGGCCGGACCAAATGCCGATGTCCCGCAGATCATCCGCGAGCATCACGCGCGACTTGCAGCTTGCCTCGAGAAGTCACTGGTGAACAGTTCGCATCGCCTGTACGCCGTGGCCAATCTCTATTATGCAGCTGGCGCGAGACACGCCGACCGTGGAACAAAATACTGCCTGAAAGCAGCCCACGCTGCAGCAGCGGTACTCGACTTTGAATCTGCGGAGCGATACCTGGGTGCGCAGGCGAGTGCGCCACAGTCAGCGGCGCAGCGACCTCGGTTGACGCTGCACGCCTGGAAATCGAATGCCGCAAGGCACATGTAACAGGCCAGGCGGAAGAACATGTTCGAGTGGCCGAGGCGGTCGCCGAGTTCCTTCGGCAACATCCCGGATGTTCGTCCCGCTTGAAGCTGGCGATCGCCCAGGTGCATTACGATGCGGGGAAAAGCAGCAATGATCGATCGTGGTTTGCTCGCTCGCTCGAAATCGGGCAGCAAGTCATTGGCGAAGCGAAGACGGCACGCGACGAAGCCTGCGGCCGCCACTTCGTCGGGATTAGCCTGGAACCCATGCAATGCGAAGATCGCAAAATTCAGCTTCGCAAAGCGATAGCATTAATGGAAGCAGAACGCAGCGACCCCGAAGACTATGAGATCCTGGGAAGAGTCATGGGTTCGCTGGCCGAGACGCTCAGTCGTGGCACCGATGAGGAGCGAACCGAGGCGAGACTACTGTTCGAACGTCGCCTCGAGATTAATCAGAAGCACCAGGTGGGCGACCCACGTGGTCAGGCCATGACCCACGGCGGGTTGGGCCGATTGGCCTTCTACTACGAACCGAAAGACCTGTCCGCGGCAGCATTTCACTTCCGTAAGGACCTCGAAATTTCGGAGGCGATCGGTGATCAACAGGGACAGATTCAAATGCACAGTCTGCTAGGTGCGTGTGCCGTTGAAGCTGGAAATGTGGAACAGGCAATTGCTCACTATCAGACTTCCTGGGAACTTTCTCGCGATCCGGTCAACCAGTTCTTCGCCGGCGCCGGACTGCTGAACTGTTTCCGTCAAACCGGGCAACAGGAGCCATTTCAAAGGGTTGCGAGTGACCTACTGGGGCTCGCCGGCGATGGGATTCCAGACGCCTGTGCAGGCGAAATCGCCACGGTGCTCAGAGGCTGTGCTGCCGAGATGTCCACCGTTGAGTCGGAACGGCTATTTGAACTTGCTCGATCGACCGCCAACGAATGAGCGGCTCGCTTTAGACTCCTGCGAAGCCATCCAACCCGGTCGGTTCGTAATGCCCACCGCTCGGCAGCATGGCGTCATTGGACGTGCCAGAACTGGTGAGGGCTTTCGCCATCGGAATCGGGGTTTTCTACATTTGGCTGTGGTCCCTGCGAGAACGCGAGGCCTGCGAGCACTGCTCGAGCCTATGTTGACACTTGATGCCGGCGTAGATATCCTTACGTGACTATCGACGTCCCGTATGCGTCGATGGTCGTAACAGCCAGACCTTCGCGATTCGAAAGATTCTCGCGAGAAATACAGGCCGCTTCTTGCGGCCTTTGTGTTTGAATAGGCCCTTAGGAACTGTCATGAACCCCCACGAAATCTTGCGAATTGTCGACGCGATTCATCGCGACAAGAACATCGAAACCGAGATCGTTTTCCAGACGATTGAATCGGCGATGGCCACCGCTGCCAAGAAACACTACGGGGAAGAATCGGAAATCATCATCAACATTGACCGGGAAGATGGCAGTATCTCCGGAACTTGCGATGGCGTGGAGCTGGATCCGGAAGAAACGGTCGGCCGTATCGGTGCTCAGACGGCCAAGCAAGTGATTATTCAAAAAATCAGGGAGGCAGAGCGGGATTCCCTGTTTGACGAATACACCGAGCAGCTGGGGGATATGGTCAGCGGCATCGTGCAGCGCGGTGAGAGCAGGCGCCACCACCGTGTCGCTCGGTAATGTCGAAGCAATCCTGCCACGTAGCGAACAGATCCCTGGGGAGACCCATCATGCGAACGAGCGAGTCCGTGCCACAATCTTTGATGTGAAAAAACAGGGAAGTCGTGTGAAGGTGATTCTCAGTCGAACGCGACCGCAGTTGGTCCAGCGACTGTTCGAGCAGGAAATCCCGGAGATTAGCGAAGGTGTGATCACGGTAGAATCGCTCGCTCGCGAGCCGGGCTATCGCAGCAAAGTCGCCGTTAGCAGCGCTGATCCCCGCATCGACGGCGTGGGCGCCTGTGTGGGTGTTCGCGGCAACCGGATCAAAAACATTGTTGACGAATTGCACGGCGAACGAATTGATATTGTTCGCTGGAACGACGATATGCAACAGCTGATTCCGAACGCTCTGCAGCCGGCGGAAGTTGACGAAGTCATCCTCTGCCAGAAAATGGGTCGCGCAATCGTCTTGGCTCACGAAGACCAGCTTTCCCTGGCGATCGGGCGCCGCGGCCAGAATGTGCGGCTGGCCAGCAAATTGTGCAAGTGGGACATCGAAATCATGACGCGAGAGGAGCTGGAGAACCAGATCGAACGTGCGGTGGCTGGATTCAGCGAGCTGGATGGAATCGAGGACGACTTGGCCGAGGTGCTCGTTGGTGAAGGATTCCTCTCCTACGATGACTTGTCGGTAATCGAACCGTCTGACCTGATGGAAATGGGCAGCTTGGACGAAGCGACCGTCGATAAGATCGTCGGGCAAGCCGAAATGAAGGCAGAAGAGGCTGAGGTTGCAGCAGCGGAGGAACGTAAACAGCGTCGAGAAAATGAACGTCTGGCAGCAATTGCGGCGGCCGAAGCAGAAGCTGAGGCGGCGGAAAAAGCTGAAAATGCCGAGGTTGAGACGCCAGTCGCTACCGATGAGACCGAAGGAATTGAGGCCGAAGCCGGAAGCGATGCCACATCGGAACTGGAAAAACCGGCCACAGGAGCAGACCCCACCGCGGAATCCGGCGACGGGGAGAGCAGCGAAACGGAGAATGCTGCGACCGAATAATCTGCAGGTTGCCGAATTTCCTGCCCCGCTCTTGGCTAGGCAGGACCTAGACGCAATTGGGCGGCAACATTAGTCTGGACTACTTGTCACCGTCGGTATCGGTGCACAAGTACGGAAAAAACAGCCGCCAAGGTCTGAACAACCAATGAACGGCTCGGGCATTTTCGACTGGACGGATTCGCATCAGGTGACAGGCCGTGGGCCTGAACCACCCGCAGAAGGAGTACCGGCGTATGTCGTGACAAACAAGAACAGAGATCATCTTCGTCAGTGCCCGTGACGTGGTGATCGCCGAAGGAGGGCTCAATGCCCGTTCGGATTTACGCGTTAGCTAAAGAGCTAAAGATGGACAGCAAGGAACTGGTGGATGCCTGCACGCGTGCGGGAGTCACCGGAAAGGGTTCTGCGCTGGCCAGTCTGACGGATGACGAAGCGAAGAAGGTTCGCGAACATCTCAGCGGGAAAAGCAGCAAGCCTGCAGCGGCCCCCAGTCCCGTCGCCTCGACCGCGCCCACCAAGAAGAATCTGGCAACGGCCGGTCGGGCTATCACGCGCGACGATTACGTTGCCCCTGGCGGCGTTGCCGGTCGCAGCAAGCCCAAGAGTCTTGATGCAAAACCGGCTGCTGACAAAGACAAGACCGCCGAAAAACCGAAGCCAACTCAAAAACAGGAGCCGGTAGTCAAGCTCGCCGCGATTCCTCAGGCGCCCGAACCCACCGTTCCAACGTCGTCTCCCAATGATCCGCCCGCTCAAAAGCCGATCATGACGTTGCCGAAAGATGCCATTCGTGGCGCGAAGGAAGGTTCATCGGCACCACTGAAACAATTCACCCGCCAGCAGGAATCGCCACGGCGAGGAACAGGTGCCGGTGCGGCCGCGCCGGCTGCAAAGGTCGGTGGAGGCATGATGCCGCCTGCCGATCCAGCCGAGCAGAAGGGGCGTGGGAAACGCGCCGAGGCAAGGTCGATAAGGAGGCAAATCAGGAAAAAGAAGGTGCGGGTAAGGGAAGCTTGGCCGGCATGGCCAGCGCTCGCCAGTCGCGACAAACAAACCGTGGCCGTCGCGGGATGCAAGGCGGCGATGGCTTTCGTCGTCGGCCGCGCCGCTTGACCAGGCGGGGCACCAATACCGCAGCTCCGCGCAAAAGCGATATCGTCGTCGAATTGCCGTGTACTATTCGCAGCTTTTCCGAAGCGACGGGGATCCCTGCGGTCGGTATCCTGCGTTCACTTATGGCAATGGGTACGGCCGTCTCGAATATCAACGCTGAACTCGACGCCGAGCTGGCCGACATGTTGGCGGCAGAAGCAGAAGTCGAAGTTGTATTCAAGTTGCCTGAATCGTTGGAAGATTCGCTGCTTTCCGCGATGGAAGATCAGGAAGACGACGAAACTTCGCTGGTCCAGCGGCCTCCCATCGTCACGTTCCTGGGGCATGTCGACCACGGCAAGACTTCATTGCTCGATAGCCTGATTGGGATCAACGTCGTTTCGGGCGAGGCCGGTGG
The DNA here is from genome assembly GCA_963821085.1 of uncultured Planctomycetales bacterium. Taxonomy (GTDB): domain Bacteria; phylum Planctomycetota; class Planctomycetia; order Pirellulales; family Pirellulaceae; genus CAWGCE01. Next base: position 44,564 of record CAWGCE010000002.1, read on the forward strand.
TATTACGCAGCACATTCGAGCCTACTCCATCGAAAAAGATGGCCGCACGATCAGTTTTGTCGACACACCAGGCCACGAAGCGTTTACCGAGATGCGAGCCCGCGGAGCCAACGTCACCGACATCGCGGTCCTCGTCGTGGCCGCTGATGACGGCGTCATGCCACAGACCGAAGAAGCGATCAGCCACGCGCGTGCTGCCGAGGTGCCGATCGTCGTCGCGCTGAACAAGATTGACCTGCCAGGGGTCGACGAAAACAAGGCGTTGCAGGGACTCTCCACGCACGAACTGCTGCCGACCGAATGGGGCGGCGACATTGAAGTTGTGAAGACGAGTGCGATCACCGGACAGGGCATGGACGATCTGCTCGAAACGCTCCTGTTGACCGCCGACCTGAACGAATACAAAGCCAACCCGAACCGCGCTGCCATCGGTACCTGCCTGGAAGCTCAGCAGGAAGGTGGTCGTGGCGTCGTCGCCAAGATGATCGTCCAAAACGGTACGCTCAAAGTCGGCGACGTCATTGTCTGTGGCGGGTCGCACGGCCGCGTGAAGGCGATGTACGATACGCTCAAAACGAGCAAAAAGATGACCGAAGCGGGACCTTCGATCCCGGTCAATGTCACCGGGCTGAACGAGGCGCCGGCCGCAGGTGAACGGTTCTACGTGCTGGATGATATTTCCCAAGCTCGTGAAATTGCCGAGAGCCGTGAGCATCGTTCTCGCACGCAGTCGCTGTCAGGTGTTTCAACAAAGATCTCGTTTGAAGAGTTCCAACGGCGTCTCGAAGAAGGTGTCCTTGGCGCCGACGAAGAAGTCGTCAATCTGAATTTGATCCTGCGAGCCGATGTTCGCGGATCAATCGAGGCGATCCAGAAAGAGCTCAGCAAGCTGGATCATCCCGAGGTACAGGTCAAACTGTTGCAAGCCTCCGTCGGTGGAATTACGGTGGCCGACGTGACGTTGGCGGATGCCTCGGACGCCGTGATCGTCGGTTTCAACGTGATACCGGATGAAGCTGCCCGTTCAATGGCCGACGAGCGTGGCGTCGAGCTGCGACGGTACGATGTCATCTATAAAGTATCCGAAGACATCAAATTGCTGCTCGAAGGCAAGTTGAAACCGGAAGAGCAGGTCAAGGAACTGGGCCGGGCATTGGTGCAGCGCATCTTTACGATCAGCCGACTTGGCAGCATCGCCGGTTGCCGAGTCCTGGCTGGTACCATCGAGCGGGGCTGTCGCATCCGGGTCAACCGCGATGGAAGGACAATTGGGGACTACCCGCTGGATTCACTCAGGCGTGAAAAGGACGACACGAAAGAGGTGCGCGAAGGATTCGAATGCGGCATCAAGCTGTCTGGCTTTAACGACATCAAGGAAGCTGACGTCCTGGAAGCCTACAAGATCGAAGAAGTCGCACGCACGCTGTAAAGCAGTTGTCGCTCCGCACGGGATAGTTTTATGAGCTCACGTCGCGTCCTCAAAGTTGCTGAAGCAGTACGCGAAGTCGTCGCCATGGCGATCCTGACCGAAATCCGGGACCCACGTGTACAGGATGTCACCGTAACATTCGTCGAAGTCACTTCCGACCTGAGACAGGCCAAAGTGAACGTGTCGATCATGGGCGACGAAAAGAAACAGCAGCTTTGCCTCCATGGGCTGAACAGTTCGGCCGGGTTCCTGCAGCAAAAAATCAACGATCGAGTAGATACGCGATACACACCTGTACTGCGTTTCGTGATCGACAAAGGCATCAAGAACGCCTTTGCTGTAGCGCAAATCCTCGACGAGGTCCTGCCGAAGGATCAGCAGGATCAACCTTCCGATGTCCCCCAAGATGCTGCTTCGGCAACCGACATCGTTCAAGAAGACCATTCAACAGCCTCCGAAGTCGACGACGACGCAAATTCCATGGATACACCGTAGTCGCAAACCGACATTGATTTTTGCGGCATCAAGCTTCTAAAGAGATCGTCAAAGGCATATTTGATAATGAGTGCGAGCAACCGATCAGCCCTGATCACCAAGTCCCACAAAGTGCTGAAAAAGCACTATTCGCCTGTGACACCGGAAACGATGAATGTCCTGGATACGCTGATTTACGCCGCTTGTCTGGAAAACGCCCGGCACGACGCAGCGGACGCCGGCTTCAAGAACATCAAGAACGTTTCGTTCGATTGGAACGAAGTTCGCGTCACCGCAGTGACCGAACTATCGGAATCACTTCCCGGTGTTCCCGAACCAAAACAGTCAGCGGCCAACGTTCGTCGCCTGCTACACGGAGTGTTCGAATCCATCTACTCGTACGATTTGGAACACTTGAAGAAACAGAACCTTGGAAAATCAGTCAAAGAACTGTCAAAGCACAAAGGCGCTACCCAATTTGTATTGGGGTACGTCACACAACACGCGCTCGGTGGGCACTCCATACCACTCGACCGAGGTGCGCTCGATGTGCTCTATATCACCGGTATCATTGACGAGAAAGAACGCACCAAAGAGATCGCGCCAGGGCTCGAACGTGCAATTCCTAAATCCAAGGGCATCGAATACGCTTCGTTGTTGCATCAATTGGGAGCCGAGTTGGTCGCTTCTCCGTTTTCGCCGAAAGTCCGAGCAATTTTGCTGGAATTGAACCCGGACTGCAAGGATCGATTGCCCAAGCGACAGTCGAAAAAGAAGAAGGAAGCGGAAAAGCCGGCGCAAAGAAGAAGGCCGCAGCAAAACAAACACCGACGAAAAAGGCCGCGGCCAAATCCAACAAGTCTGAACCGGCGAAGGCCAAGAAGAAAGTCGTAAAGAAAAAGCCTGTCACGAAAAAGACTGCCAAAGCGGCGAAGAAGACCGCAAAGAAAGCGGTCAAGAAAAAGACCAAGAAGCGGAAGTAGCCCTTTGTAAAGGCGTTCGATGCACCGCAACCTGATGTTCTTCACTTGCATCGTTCTCGGTGCCAACGTCGGCACAATTCGGGTGCCGGCTCAGGACTCGGCACCTGCCGATATGCTGCTCGGTCATGCCGAACTCTATGACAAGGCCATCCAATCGTTACCGCTGACTCCGCGGACCGAGGCGGCCGACCGTCGAGCCAGATCACTGGCGCATTTTGGCACTGCGCGAATGCTGGAACGGAATAACGTCGGCGCCGCTGCGATCCGTGAATATCAACTCGCATGGATTCTGAATCCGACATCAAAAGAGATTCTTGACCAACTGGTTCCGCTCTGTTTCCGTGAACAGCGAGCGTCGGTCGGCTTTCGCTATGGTCGCATTTGCCTCCTTCGTGGCTGGAAAACGCTGGCGCCCCTGCGAGGCGTCGCCTTTCAATCGGTCCTGGAAGAAGAAACAGCACAGACTTGGAAAATCTACGAACTGGCGATTCGGTCCGCTGAGCAGCAACAAGATCACGATGCATTGGTGGGCCTGCACTTTGATCGCCTACGGATGGCATATCTGAACGAGTCGTACGAGGTAGCCCTTCCCTCGGCCGAGTTTATTTTGGATTTGTTACCTCATCCAGGCCGCTACAAACTCGAAGAGCGGGCAAGGGATGACCTATGGGGCCAGCCAGAAGAGGTCTATTCGTTACTGGGAGAAGTTCTCTTCGAAAACGGAAAAATGGAGGCAGCAGAAGCAGCTTTTCGAGCTGCGAGTGGCGGCGAGAGGCTGTTGAATTATCACCTTGGCCGGATCCGTGAGCAGCAACACCGGCACACGGAGGCCGTGAAACACCTGACCGAGTATTTGTCGGAAAATGACAACGTCGAAGAGATCGGAGCTTATCGCTTGTTGGCAGAGTTGCATGAGCAGCCGACCGCGTTGATTCGCAACTGGGAAGCCGACCTCGAACTTCAATTACGCAACCGAACCCTGGCTCATTTTCTCGTCGAAGGATATTTGCGTGGCCAGCAGCCAGAAAAAGCGTTACCAGTCTGTGAGCAACTGGCCGAAAGATCTGACGACAGCCTTGCGCAGCAACGTTTGCTTGAGGCACAATCGCAGCTGCGTCAGGTTGGCCCGCTCATCGCAACGCTTGGCAGCGTCACCATCAAATACGCTGACCTGAGCGCCATCTCGAATGGTATTGACCAGATCCTCGCCGACCGCAAGCTGTGCGATTCGATCGTCTCCGAAGCCGAACGAAGAATGCGTGATCCCCGGCGACCGATGCTCTGGAATGAGTGTTTTGGGGTTGGCTTGTTGTGTTTGGCGCAGGGAGATCTTGCCCATGCAAAGTCGTTCATTCGAGCCGGAACACGCAGCGGCGCGAAGCAACCCGCAATGGTTGGTGTGCTGTTTTCTTATGGCACGCAGTGCCTTGAGCAGGATCAATACACGGAAGCCAGCAAGGCGTTTGCCGATTGCCTGGCAACCGATCCCAATGCCGAGGACGCAGACGACATTCGGTACTATCTGGCCGTCGCTCAGCAGCTGGATAAGAACTACGAGGAGTCCCTGGCAACCATCGATACTGCGCTGTCCGGAAATCCTGATTCCCTTTCCCTCGCCTTGCGGCGACCCAGCCTGCTGCGGACCGCCGGGCGTATCCTGCAAGCTCACGACGCGCTGGTCGAACTGATTTCCACATTCAAAGCAACCGCGGTCGAAGATGAAGACGCCGAGTATGAGCTCTTCGACGCGAGACTCACCCTCTCATCGCTTTGCGTCGAGCTGGGCAACATTGAAGCGGCAGAAAAATGGCTCTTCGAGGCGTTGGGGGACTTTCCGTTGGATGCCGGCGCGAAAAATGACCTGGGCTATCTTTGGGCCGATCAGGGAAAGTTCCTGGAGCTGGCCAAACAGATGATCGATTCGGCAGTACTGCAAGAACCTGACAACGTTGCCTATCTCGACAGCCTTGGTTGGGTACTGTTTCGACTCGATCGGGCCGACGAGGCGATTCGACCGTTGGAACAGGCAACTGCCGGTGACGAGATCGATGGTATTCTCCTCGATCACCTGGGTGATGTGTACCAGGCAGCCGGACGGTCGGAAGATGCGCTGAAAACCTGGCAGCGTGCATTGGCTGCATTCGAGAAAACAGGCGAAAGCAGCCAGGCGAAGGCGGTAGAGAATAAACTCGAAGCGGCCAGAAGTTCCGCACATTAGGCCGCGAAGACCTGACGCCAGGTATGCTTCCGGCGGCCAACCTGAACCTGATTCTTCAGGCGTCGTCCGAAGCAATCTCTTTCATGATCTCGTCCATGATGTTGAAGTTCGACGAGACCGCTTGCACGTCGTCGTGGTCGTCGAGCGCTTCCATCAGCTTCAGTACCTTGCGACTGGAGCCTGCATCCAGATCAACGGTCGATGTTGGAATGCGCGCGAGCTGGCTGGCCGAAACCTCGATTCCCGATGATTTGATGGACGTCAGCAACTCGGCAAGAGCTTCCGGTTCACAAGTCACTTCGAAGCTGCCCTCGAGTTCCTTGACGTCGTCTGCACCAGCCTTCAATGCGATTTCCATCAACGCGTCTTCATTGGTTTTGTCTGCGTCGATGAGGATCATTCCCTGGCGTTCAAACAGGTAAGCGACGCAGCCGGTTTTCCCCAATTCGCCGCCGTGCTTCGAGAACAGGTTCCGCAACTCGGAAGCCGTGCGATTTCGATTGTCGGTCATGATTTCGCACATCACGGCGACTCCGCCGGGGCCATAACCTTCGTAGACAACTTCCTCGAAGGCGTCAGCAGCCAAATCGCCCACACCCTTCTTGATGGCGCGTTTGATGTTGTCTTTCGGCATGCTCACAGCCTTGGCATCATCAACCGCTTTACGGAGACGAAAATTGGCCGTCGGGTCGCCTCCGCCCTGTTGAGCGGCCATGATGATCGCTTTGCTCAGTTTGCTCCAAAGCTTGCTGCGCTTTGCATCCACTCGGCCTTTCCGGTGCTGGATATTCGCCCATTTCGAATGGCCTGCCATTGTTCACTCCGAGGTTGTTGTTCCAACGTGCTTCCCATCCGCTTGTGTCAGCGTTTGGAAAGTCGCACACCACGGTGCATAATTGTCCGGATGTCGTTCGAATAGCATCAAGTATTGCCGAGTCCGTTGGTTAACAAATGTCGTCGATTTTATCGTCTCCCGCCATGGGTACCCGATTCCCTTGCGTGCCGCCACGTTGATGTGGGTCAACTGGAACAATCAACAGCCTTCAAATGCGACCTTGCTTCAATTCGCCAAGGCACGCTCAATCAGTTCCTCATGGCTACCGACATCCCCTGGATGCCCCTCCCAAAGAATTCTTCCATCGCGGCCTACGAGGTAGGCCGTGGGATAGGCGGCAACTCCAAATCGATCGCAAACCATGCCACCCTCATCGTGTAAAACGGGAAAAGTAATCCCTTCTTCGACTAGATGCTGTTGCAAATCGTCAAACACATCCATGATTCCATTGTCAACTTCAACAATCGTCAGACCCTGGGGCGAATACTTCTCATGCCACTTGACCAAGTGGGGCGTCATGGTGACGCAGCCGCCTCCAGTGAAGGAAGCTGAATTCGAGCCAGACGACCTGACCCGCCAAGCTGTCCCAGGAAACGGGCTGCGGCGAATTCAGCCAGGTCCCCTTGGATTCGAGAGATGGCAATGCACTGCCCGCGAAGGAACGAAACGAACCTCCGCCGGAATCGGCAGCTCCTCGCCCAAAAAATGCGTACGCGCTGACTGCCGCAAGCCCTAGGAGCACCCAGAACCATGTTTCCGATCGGTTAACCTTTGACATCTGCCCTGCCCTTCTGAGTGCACCCCATTGCCGTCGATCTGTTAAACGAATCATATCTTAGCTTGAATTTGAAACGGCAAGAACACGGAACCCGCAGATACAGGCTCCAATGGTCCATCCTCCCCAAGAAACCCTCCAGACTGTGTTTGGGCATACCGAGTTTCGCGGACCGCAAGCGGCGATTGTCGAACGAATTTTGGCCGGTCAACACGCGTTGGTGATCATGCCCACGGGGATGGGCAAGTCGCTCTGTTACCAGGTCCCGGCAATTTGTTGGGCCGACGAAGTTCGAGACCCCGAAAAGGCAGGCATCACGTTGGTCATTTCCCCCTTGATTGCACTGATGAAGGATCAGGTGGACGCGTTGTCTCGCAGAGGAGTTGCTGCAGCGTTCATCAATTCGTCGTTATCGCGACAGGAACGCCTGCAGCGTTATGCCGAGGTGGAAGCTGGAAAATACCACTTGCTGTATGTCACGCCGGAACGATTTCGCAAGCCGGAATTCCTCGACGTCATGGCTTGCCGCGACGTACGCCTGTTGGCGGTTGACGAAGCTCACTGCATTAGCGAGTGGGGGCACGATTTTCGTCCGGACTATACCCGCATCCGGCAAATCCGCGAATCGCTGGGCAATCCTGTGACGGTGGCTCTCACCGCCACTGCAACGCCCGAAGTGCAAGCTGACATTGTTGCGCAGCTTGGATTGCAGCCGAACGACATCGAGTTGTTCCATGAAGGGATCGACCGGCCCAACCTGCGGCTCTCGGTGAAATCAGTCTGGGACGACGCGAACAAGTTGGACGAGATCGTGCTGACACTTGATTCGATCTGTTCCAAACCGGCAATGGAATCGTCTACTTCACCCTGATCAAAACACTCGAACGATTCAGCGGGATGTTGGCTGCAAGAAAAATTCCGCATGTCTGTTACCACGGCGATCTGAATCGAGATGCCCGTCGCCGCGTGCAGCAGGAATTCATGTCGGGCGAACAACGACTCGGTTCTGGCCACGAATGCTTTCGGAATGGGGATCGACAAGGAAGACATTCGCTTCGTGGTCCATGCTGAGCTACCCGGTTCGATGGAATCGTACTATCAGGAAATCGGGCGCGCCGGACGAGACGGAAAACCGAGTGAGTGCAAGCTGTTATATGACGAAGCCGATCTGGCGACGCAGATGGAATTTCTCACCTGGAGCAACCCGGAGGTCGAGTTTTACGAGCAGTTGTACATGATGCTGACCGAACGCAACGAAGAAGTGCGGGCTTTCGGACTCGAATGGCTTAATGCCCAGATACAACGACGCAGCAAACACGACCACCGGCTGGACACGGCGATCGCGATCCTCGATCGGCACCATGTGATCGGTGGCGGTCGTCCACCCGAGTGTTACAACGTGCTGACGACTCTACCCCCGGCCCTGACCGATAAGGCGAGCCTCGCCGAGAAAAAACTACGCGACCAACGTAAGCTGTATTCGCTTGTCCAATACGTACAGCACGAAGCAGATCGCAAAGCGTTCATCCACGAATACTTTGGATTGCCCTATCTGGCGGAATAGTTTCATCTCACCGCGAAAAAATAGCGTCGCCCTGGGAAAGAGCGACGCTGGTGGAATCGGATGCAATTTTGAACCGTTCGTCAACGAGGACGCTTCTTCGACTTTTTCGCCTTGAATGTACTGTTGTTCTTGTTTCGTTTGGGATACGGTTTGCTGCTGCTTTCCTTGTTCTGCCTCTCTAGGGCCGAAATCCGCAACTTCTGACCGCCGACGGTGATCTCCTGCATCTCGTTCAATTTCTGGGGCGAGATGCTTTCCGGCAAATCCACGGTGCTGAACCGGTCGAAAATCTGTATCCGGCCGATCGAACTCCCTTCAATTCCAGCGTTATTGGCAATGGCGCCGACGATATTTCCGGGCTGAACAAAATGCTGACGACCCACCTCAATGCGGAACGTCTGCATTCCGGCTTCGTCACGTGGCCCCGTACTCCGGGGACCATTGCTCCGATAGGGTCGGCCGCTGTCGCGATCGCGGGCTCCCGATCGATACGCCGTGGTGAACTCATCCTGCTGTAACTGGCCTTTGACCAACAGCGAATGACCGTTGTTTGCCAGGGCAGCAAGCGAGGCAGCAATCATCTCCAACGAAACGTCATGTTCGCGCTGATATTGCGTCACGATCGATTGAAACGTTTCCAATTCCTTGTGCCCCAGACCAGCCGTGATTTTGTCGTGGAAACTGGCAACTCGTTCCTTGTTCACATCGCGATTGGACGGCAAGTCCATCTTTTTGATGACTTGGCGGGTTTCTTTTTCGAGCCGTTTCAGCTGCTGTTGTTCACGTGGGTGCAGGAACAGGATCGCCTCGCCGCTCCGACCGGCGCGGCCAGTTCGCCCGATCCGATGGATGTAGGCTTCACTGTCATGCGGCAGATCGAAATTGATGACGTGGCTCAAACGCTGCACATCCAATCCGCGAGCTGCCACGTCGGTCGCCACGAGGACGTCCACTTCACCGTTGCGTAGCTGTTCGATGATCCGTTCACGTTTCTTTTGAGCAACATCGCCATTCAATGCGGCCGTCTTCAATCCTGACTTTGAAAGGTATTCCGCCAGCGGTTCGGTCGTACTGCGCATCTTTCACGAAAACAATTGCCGCATCGATTTGCTCGACTTCAAGAATCCTTGCCAAAGCGGCTCGCTTGTGACGCGGTGCGACCACCGTGTAACGCTGGTTGACCGTGTCAGCGGTCGCCGATTTCTGAGCGATTGTAACCTCGGCAGGATCGTTGAGATGCTTCTGGGCAATCTCGCGAATTTGACGCGGCATGGTGGCCGAGAACAAAGCGATTTGCCGCGGCTCGGGAGCTTGGGTCAACACCCAATCCACGTCCTCTGCAAATCCCATCCGCAACATCTCGTCCGCTTCGTCCAGCACAAGGCACTGCAGGTCATCGAGCTGCAAAGAGCCACGACGCATATGATCCATGACTCGCCCCGGAGTACCAACGACGATGTGGACACCCTTCGCCAGAGGCCGTAGCTGAATTTGATACTCCTGTCCGCCGTAGATCGGCAACACCTGGATACCCGGCATATCCTTCGAGTATTTCTCAAAAGCACCTGAAACCTGGATCGCCAGTTCCCGCGTCGGAGTCAGAACAAGAACCTGCGGGCGACGTAGGGATGGGTCGATCCGGTGCAGTAAAGGCAACGCAAAAGCGGCCGTTTTGCCCGTGCCCGTTTGCGCCTGGCCGACAACGTCGCGACCTTCGAGCAGCAGCGAAATTGTCTGCTGCTGAATCGGCGTTGGCTTGGAATAGCCGGCTCGGTCCAAGGCTTTGACAAGTGATTTCTTTAATCCAAACGACCGAAACTCACCCGCTCCAACATCAACCGGGGACGTCGTTTCAACAACAACTGTTGATGAATCCAAGCCGGATTTCTGATGCGAGGCAGATGCCAAATCGACATCTGTTTGGGAGTCGGGTTCCGGCTGGGTCGTATTCTTTAATTCAACTTCAACGATAGACATGTATTACCAATTCTTGTTGGAGAGCCAGTGAACGAGCGACCGCCGCAATAAATCGCTTGCAACGCAAAGCTCCGCGTGGGCCGGATTACAATCCGGCTTCAATTGTTCAGCAGGGTCTTACCTAAGAGCAAAACGCGGACGAACGGTGCAAGTCCGGCTGTGTCATTCAACGGGCGTTAGCCTGGCACGTACTAATTGAACGTGCCGCAACCTCTTGCGTAGATGATCGAGCGCGTCAGGTACTGTCCAGAGATCGGAGCGGGCAGAGCTATCTTCGCCCGACAATGAGAAACTGAAACTGGCCGGAAGTTGGTCAATCACTGCACTAAGTGTACGAAAACCAGCAGCTGACGGGAGGCCTAAACTGCGGTTTTATGGAAAACAGGGACACAAACCCGCAGCGTCGGAACGCCAATCGACTTATTCAGGACAGTTTAGCGTGCACGCGTACGTTGGCGAGCTTTCTGCCAAACGGGCAGGCAGGTCGAGGACACCTAGTCCATGCCGTGATGCTCGACCTCTGGCCAGTAGGTATCAAAATCGAAGTCGGGACTGTTATCCTGATCATGGCAATCGTAACACTTCGTCTTTCGTGCCTCTTCCAGGGACAGTCGCATTTCCTCCCGCAGGCTTTGAATTCGCTCATCGGTGGCATCGACGTCGCCGTTCTCGGCAGCGACGTGGGCCGACCCCGGCCCGTGACAGTTCTCGCAGCCGTTGGAATGCAGCGCGACCGATTCCTCCAAGCTGAGGTATCCCGATGCATAGGGAAAATAACCTTGCGGATTCCAACCAGTAACATGGCAACTCAAACACTCCGGGTCGTAATGGCGTTTGATTGCCGATCGTTCGGTGGGTTCAGAAATCGACTTTGTTGCCTGAAAGTGCGGAGAGTTTTCATACACTTCGTAAGCCGATGTATGGCACTCGCCACAAGTCTCGTGCCCTACGAATGTTCGCTCACCGATTTCCGGCGGGGTGGTCTTTGTTGAACGGGGATGCCGCACAGGTCGCAACCCGAGATCCTTCAATCCCATGTCGCGTAACTGATTCTGGTACATGGCAAAGGCCTGCAGTACTTCGGGCGAATCCGGGAAGCGATTGTCAAGCACGATGCGATCGTACTTGATCGGTTCTGCTGCGTCGTCGTAGAAACCGAGCACGCCGACGTAGATCCCCTTGGTGCCGGCCTGCACGATACGAGCGTTGCTGCCGTCAACTCGTGTCGGCTCCATGGTCGGCTCACCTGCCCCACCTGCGGTAACAATCACGTCAAACATGGGGAAATCCCTCGCCAATTGCTCGGTCTCTTCGGTGGAGCAATGAGCGAGTAGAACCAACTTGTCGCAATCCTGATTCCGCAACTCGTCAACAGTTTCCCGTAGCGCGGCTGGTGTATCGGTGAAGGTTATGTCTTCATTTTGGATTTCTGCCAACGCGCTCTTCCCGACGACTGCCGTAATGCCAATTTTCTGCCCGCCTGCTTCGACAACCTTGAACTTGGGGTTGTGTTCCAGGACGCTTGCATTGGCCGACACAAATGACGACGTTCCGTTGCCTTCCGGGTCCATCGACATCAGAACTTCCATGGGAGATAGCCTCAAGTCATCAGGCCCAAAACCGATCGCGGCGTACCCCATTTTCTGGAGGATTTCCGCCGTGGTGTGAAACTTGATGTCGGCCTGGGCCCCTACACGGCGGACCTGGTTACCCACGTCGACCGGGACGACTTCCCAGCCACGTTCCTTGAGTTGTTTGAGCACCGAATAGCGCCGGCTGAGCCCACCCTTGGCTCGGTCCAGACCGGTACAACCGCATGGTTCGATGTAGCCGTGCTGCCTCCCCGTCACAAACAGAGCGAAGCTCGGTTTCGCCCAGCCATTGCAAGGCGGCGTACGGTTTTCCGCCGGTTCGGCAATGGAGGTCTCGGGGACTGCCATCGCCGACTGCGTGAGAACCTGATAGATCAACGGAACCAGGCAAGCCCCGACGACTGCCAGCAACGCGGCCCCGGAAATCGATGAATGAACGGACCTCTTTGACATGCTTCTCTTCCCTCCGCGCCGACGCCTTCCCCATGAGGCAAATCGTGGACCTACTGTACCAAATAGGAATCCTGGCTCGAAACAGCAAACCAATCAGGGCTAGCTACCAGTCACGATGAACCGCAAATCGAGCTCGATTTGCTTGACCACCGGGTGCGTCGTTTCGATCACCATCTTTGCGGTTGGCTTGCCAGGCGGCCAGGTAGCTGACCTCCCGAGCCCCAGGCGGGATCGTCAGCTTGAGCGGAAACATCATGACAGTGCCGTCTTTGAGCGACCTCGGCTCTCCAGCTTCTGCCTGGAAGATGCCCTCAGGCTCGCACTTGATCGAAGTGATTTCGACTGGATGCACGTCAGCACGGCGAGCCATGATTCGCAGGTTCCTGGTCAATCCCTTCTCCTGCAGAACCCTACCAAGCTTAAGGATGCCGGACGATTCAACGTAGCCAGTACCCGCGACGATCAGGTCCGAGACCACGCGTCCGGCAATGGGGATCTCAACCACTGCCGACCGCTGAGCGTCAGTAGTGATTCGTAAGGACTGGTTCACCTTTCCATAGGGCAACCCGGGTAGCACTTTCAACCGACAGTCCACTGCAGAGACCGCACTCTCGGGAGCATACTCGAGCTCCGTCAGGTCGACTTTCTCCCAGTCCAACTGGAAAAACTCGGCCGTCGTCTCATCGTCATACTCGTGATCGATGATTCGCAGATCGTCTCCCTGCTGGAAGCTGTAAATGACGATACGCTGCTCTTTCTCAACGCCAAAAGGAATATCGTTGACGTAGACGCCCTGCGGATCAGGCTGAACCAATTGAAGTACTTTGCCGCTGACTGAGAGGATGATCTTTGGCCGGATTGGGTCCGACGTCTCGATGGTAGCACTCTGCTGAAACTCCTTGTCATAACTCTTGGCAATCCATTCCAGATTGACTTCGCCCGTCTCACCCGGGGCAATCGTGTCGTCGCCCAATTCACCAACTGTGCATTTGCAAGTTGTCGATCCTACCGTCAGCTGCAACGGCTGGTCGGTTGCATTGTGAAACATGAAGGTGTGGCTGCGAGTTTCTCCGCGATCCATCACCCCAAACTCGAAGTGTTCGCCCCCCTCGACGACGACGCCTGCAGTTTCTGCTTTCTCGACAGTCGGCGCAGAAGTCGCATTGCCAACGTTGGCAGCTGTGCGCATCAGCCGCTCGTACTGCGGCCCCGGATCAGCGTCTCTCGAATAAGCAACCGCGATGCCCGCGGCGATACCGAGCAGGCCCGAAATCAAGATACCCAAGGTGGATTTCATCATGACTTCCCGATTTGAACGATCAATAGAAGAAACGAGTTGTCGCCAGAACGTCAGTTCGACTACGGGACCAACCGATCCCCCGTTCATCATATCAAAACCAAGCTGGGCGAATCCCGAACAAGTTGCAATTTTCCAATTCGCGAGTCTTCAATACAACGCGCTACGCAAATATTCCCGGCATTCCTGGAAGAATGCCTTGAAATCCTGTCTCTGGTAGTCGGGATAGGTCCAATCCCAGTTCTGCCACTGTCCACCTCGATAGCGGAGGGTAATCTCTGCGTAGATTCCCTGGCTCAAGTAAATCCGATGCGCGTGGTTTTTCGTAGATGCCAGAACCAATTTACTCTCGGTGATGTAGCCCGGATCAAGATTCAGCGGTCGCAATACGTCCGCTGCGTGATCGGTTGCGTAAACCAGTTCGGCACTGTTCGAAGCGATCTTGCGCGACGAAAGTTCGGCAGGATCGATCAACTTTTCCAAGGCGAAGAATGTCTTCTGTTGCCCGGCACCCATACTCTCGTCGTAGTAGTCGGTTTCTGAGAAGTCGAACCGCTCACTCTCCAGGACAATGCGCCCCCAAGCCGATTCGCACCAGGTTCGAGCCCAATCGAGTGCCGCGGGGTACCGACTGAACGCCGCCACCAGAAACAGCGATGGTTTGACTTGGTCAACTTCGCCCATGGTTCAGATCGTTTACTTTCAAGGCCTGTGCCGAGTCGAAGGAGTCCGCCGTTTTCCTACCGCCGTTTTCCTACCGCCGTACTGGAATGGATTACCGTTGATTCAACCGGGGATATCGTTCGATTCCAGTCTCTGATGCTGTTATCGCCTAGTACGCCTTGGCGAAAACTGCGCGACCGCTACTCGGTTTGCCGGTGAAGATGCATGTTCCCGACTCGTTGTTTCCCTGCAGCGGAATGCATCGAATCGTTACCTTCAGTTCCTTCAACAATTCCTCGACGGTGGGGTCTTCACACCAATGCGACAGGGCGAAGCCTCCGTGCAATTCCGGCTTTTTGGCGTTGGCCGGAGTAAAATAGGCTTTGAATTCTTCCAGATTGTCGATCGTTCGCGTATTGTCTTCACGAAGTTGGAGCGCGCGGTCAAACATCCCCTGTTGCATGTCATCCAACTCACTCGCAATCGTGGCCACGAACTGGTCGCGCGGCACACTTGACTTTTCCTTTGGCGAACGGTCACGGCGACCTACAAATACGCCATTGTTGTCAACGTCGCGAGGGCCAACCTCGGCGCGAATCGGGACGCCCTTCTTGATGTGCTGCCAGGTTTTCTCTCCGCCGCGCAGGTCCCGGTCATCCATCATCACGCGTAATTTGCCGTCGGAATAGTCAACGGCCGCCAGCTCATTCTTCAGCGATTCACAATACTCCAGCACACGGGCTCGTTCTTCATCGCTGCGATAGATCGGTAACAGCACGACGTGCTTCGGCGCCAGTCGCGGCGGCAGAACCAGCCCATCGTCATCGCTGTGCGTCATGATCAGGGCTCCCACCAGGCGTGTTGAGACGCCCCAGGAGGTGGTCCAGGCAAATTCCTCTTTACCCTCCTGCGACTGAAATTTGATTTCTTGCGCTTTCGAAAAATTCTGTCCCAGAAAGTGGGATGTGCCAGCCTGCAGTGCTTTGCGATCCTGCATCATCGCTTCGATGCTCAGCGTCGATACAGCACCCGGAAATCGTTCGCCTGCCGATTTCTCCCCCTGAATCACGGGCATCGCCATGTACTGTTCTGCAAACGTCGCATAGACGCCCAGCATCCGAGTCGTCTCGTCCCGCGCTTCGGCTTCCGTCGCATGCGCAGTATGTCCCTCCTGCCAGAGGAACTCGGCGGTCCGCAAAAACATTCGCGTCCGCATCTCCCAGCGGACGACATTCGCCCACTGATTAATCAGCAACGGCAGGTCGCGATAAGATTGCACCCAGCGGGCAAACGTCGCGCCAATGATCGTCTCACTTGTGGGCCGGACGATCAGCGGCTCTTCCAGGCGGCCCGCGGGAACGAGCCCACCGTCGGGGCCAGGTTCGAGCCGATGGTGAGTCACGACGGCGCATTCCTTGGCGAATCCGTCGACGTGTTCCGCCTCTTTTTCCAGATAGCTCAAGGGAATGAACAACGGAAAATAGGCATTCTCGTGTCCCGTCTCCTTGAACATGCGGTCCAGGACGGCTTGCATATTTTCCCACAAGGCATAACCCCACGGTTTGATGACCATGCAACCACGGACGTCCGAGTTTTCGGCGAGATCACTCGCCTTGATGACTTCCTGATACCACTTGGGGTAGTCATCGGCTCGAGTTGGTTGAATTGCGGTCTTTGGTTGTTTGGCCATGGCTCACAGGTTCTTGCAAAAAGCGGACAAAAGTCAGAAGAAAGGCTTCGATTCTCATTCTAGGTTAGCCGTCGATTGGGCGACAAGGCAGTCGGGGCGTCCTATTCTGCCGTTAACCATTGCGGTAGACTCAAGAGTGATTTCTGCCTCCTCTCCACGTTGATCCGGCCCAACATGACACGACGGTTTCTGAACGAGCTTGGTGAACGGGAGAATGTTTGCGAAACATTCATTCTTGGCGAGAAACAGCTACGGCATAACCGCAACGGTAATCTCTACCTGCAAATGAGATTGGCTGATCGTACCGGTGCCGTGAATGCCATGATGTGGAACGCCTCGGAAACGTCGGCCAACGACGTGGAGAACGGCGACTACGTGAAGGTCGAAGGGACGACGCAACTGTTCAATGGTGCGATCCAGGTCATTGTGACCGGAATCAGCAAAGTCGACGTGGCAGACGTCGATGAAGAAGACTTCATTCAGATTTCCAGTGAATTGACTGAGAAGTTGACGAATGAACTGAAGGAGATGCTCCGTGGGATGAAGTCGCAGGAGCTAAAGGACCTCGCCGAGTGCTTCCTGGCTGACGAGTCCTTCATGCGAAAATTTCAACGGGCTCCTGCTGCGATCAAGAATCACCATGCCTACCTTGGCGGCTTGCAGGAACACGTCGTCAGCTTAATGCAACTTTGCGCCCAGGTCTCGGCTCACTATCCGCCCGTTAACGACGACCAGGTGCTGTTCGGCGCCTTCATGCACGACATTGGAAAGATCGACGAACTTGCCTATCAACGCGACCTCGCCTACACCGACGAGGGTCAGTTGATCGGACATCTGGTTATGGGCGTCAGCATTCTGCAAGAGAAATTACGCGAATACGAAGAAAAGCACGGGAAGCCGTTCCCTCCTGAACTGGGTCTACGACTGCAGCACATGATCGTCAGTCATCATGGCAAGTACGAATTTGGCAGCCCGAAAGTGCCCATGACCCTGGAAGCTGTCATGCTGCATTACCTGGATGATCTCGACGCCAAGATCAACAGCCTGAACCAATTGATGATTGACGATGCCAACTTGTCCAGCCAATGGACACCTTACTACGCCAACATTGGGCGAAAATTATTCAAAGGCAAAAACGTCGATTAGAGCGACTCGAGCGAAGGCTGGAGACAACGCTCGCTGGCGACGCCTGCCAACTGGTGACACACTGATTCTACCCGTTGGGAACGTGTGCCCGATATATCCATGGCCGCTGCTGACTATGCAGCAGCACGTTGCGGCGGCAGCATTTCTATCGAGCCGCACCGCAGACAGATTACAAATCCAATTTATTTGAAAGAGATATTACTTGTCAGAATTATCAGAGCTGGAAACACAGCTGTTGTCGCATGTGATGCAAGAAGACTACCACCCCGTGAAGCCTCGCGTTATCGCCAGGCAAATGGGCGTCGGCAAAGATGGCTTGGTGGAATTGCCGCGCCGTCAAACGGCTCGTACGCAAGAAGAAGTTGGCTTTTGGGCCGAAGCACCTGGTCATGCGGCCCGGTGGATCGAACCGATCCCCAGTCGAAGCCGACTGCGAAGACGAGTGATTCCACAGAATCTGCAGACAAGAGCTCGCAGGTTAAAGGCAGATTCTCGCGAGCTGCCGGTGGCTTTGGGTTCGTCCGGCCCACTGGCACGAAGAGCGCGTCTGGCCGCGACGAAGATATTTTTGTCCCGGCGAATGCCACGGGGGACGCGGCAAACGGCGATGTCGTGCTAGTTGACGTCACGAGAAAACGGCGAGCCAACGACGTCAAACTGACCGGCAAGGTCGTTGAAATCGTCGAACGTTCGACCCGCACGTTCGTGGGCACCTATTTTGAGGCACGGGGGGCGCCTACGTCCAAGTCGATGGTTCCACCTTCATTAAGCCGATCTCGGTTGGCGATCCTGGTGCCAAGAATGCGCAACACGGTGACAAAGTCGTCATCGAAATGGTTCATTTTCCGACGGCGAAACAAACCGGTGAAGCGGTCCTCACCCATGTGCTTGGCGATCGCAACAAGCCGGGCGTCGACACGCAGTTGATCCTCTACGAGTTTTCGCTACCGACCGCGTTTCCGGAAGAAGTGCTGGAGGATGCCAGGCAACAGGCCGACAAGTTTGACGAATCGATTCCCGAGGGCGGCGTACGCCGCGACCTGACCGATGTCACCGCAGTCACCGTCGATCCCAAAGACGCCCGCGACTTTGATGACGCGATCTCGCTGAAGCGACTCGATAATGGACACTGGGAACTGGGCGTCCATATCGCCGACGTCTCGCATTTTGTACCGGTAAATTCGGCGCTCGATCAGGAGGCTCGCGATCGTGCTACCAGCGTCTATCTACCGGACCGCGTGCTGCCGATGTTGCCCGAGATCATCTCGAACAACCTGGCCAGTCTGCAGCCAGACAAAGTCCGTTATACAAAAACGGCGATCATCGAATTCGATGCGGAAGGTGTGCCAATTCACACCGAGGTATTTTCGGCGGCGATCAAGAGTGATCGTCGATTTACCTATGCAGACATCGATGAGTTCCTGGAAGACCGCACGAAGTGGCGGATCAACCTCGATCCAAAGGTCTACCGACTGGTCGACGATATGCACAAACTTGCCATGGTCCTGCGCACTCGCCGGATGGAACGCGGCGCGCTTGAACTCTCCTTGCCGGAAGTGAAGCTTGACCTGAGCAAAGACGGCAAGGTCATCGGTGCGCACAACGTCGAAAATACGGAAAGCCACCAGATCATCGAAGAATTCATGCTGGCGGCGAATATTGCGGTCGCACAGAAGCTGAGCGACAAGGGCTGGATATTCCTCAGGCGGATTCACGAGAATCCTGATCCCAAGAAACTGATGAAGTTGACCGAGTTCGTCCAAGACCTGGGATTAACCTCGGACAGTCTCCAGAGCCGTTTCGAAATCAGGCGATTACTGGCCGAAGTCCATCAGACGCCAACGGAATACGCCGTCAACTACGCGGTACTGCGCAGCATGCAGAAGGCGATCTACGGCCCCGATGAGACCGGCCACTACGCACTGAACAGTGACAACTATTGTCACTTTACTTCCCCCATTCGCCGTTACCCCGACTTGACGGTCCATCGGCTGATTGAGTTTCTTGAACGGGGTGAAAAGCCGGTTCAATCGTTCGATCAACTCGCTGTGCTCGGCGAGCATTGCTCGGAACGCGAGCAACGAGCTCAAAAAGCGGAACGTGAACTGAAGAAGCTGAAGCTGCTGAATTTCCTCAGCAAGAAAATTGGCAATCAAATGGACGCCGTCGTCACCGGCGTCGAAAGCTATGGGATGTTTGTCCAGGGACTGGAGTTGCCGGCCGAAGGCCTGATTCACGTCGAAACGCTGGAAGACGACGACTACCAATACGACTCAACGACGCACTCGTTGACCGGTGCAAGGAGCATAACCAATTCCGACTGGGAGACGTGCTCCGGGTCGAAATTGCCGAAATCGACGTCGAACGCCGCGAACTCAACTTTCGCTTCGTGAAGGTCCTCGAAGCGGCCCCACGACCCAAGGTCAAGTCACACGACAGCGGCAGCCAGAAGCATGAAAGAAGCAAAGGCAAGGCCAAGAAGAGCAAAGGGAAATCGAGCGACGCACGCAAAAAAAAGAAGCGGCGGAAGAAGAAACGCAAGTAGTTCTTGCCTCAGCCTCGTGAACGACGGTGACCTCGCGTCGCGGTTATTTCGTCGGTTGGGTGCTGAAATATCAGCGATTCGAACGCTCCAGCCAGCTCCAACTCGGAGCCGGCAACCGCCATGCAAAGAGCAAGGCAGCCAACAGAAAACGCCCACCGATGGCACGAGGTTCTGGGACGAAGGCGGTACCATTCGATACCAGGAATTTGTTCTTGTTCCAAAGAAGGAAGTCGCGTCCGTCAGTCACTCCATCGGCGTTGAAGTCACCCATGGACCAGGCTGCCGTGGCATTGAACTTGTTTGAATTCCAAATCAGGAAATCGGTGCCGTTCACCGTGCCGTCCAGGTTCGCGTCGGCAACCAGATAGGCTGCACCTTGATTCTGTTGGCCGGCCTCGACCAGCCATTGATCGAGGTCAGCTGGCCCGACCAGGCCATCGTCATTCAAATCATAAGTCAGCTCGTCAATCTCGTTCGCTATCGCAGCCACCAGCTGATCGATGTCTGCCGAGTTGACGAATCCGTCGTCATTCACATCGACGCGGTTCGTTTCCCAAACAAACGTTGCGACCGACTTTCGATCGAGCGTATAGGAAAAGAAACGGTTGTTTTCGACGATTCGAAATTCCCGGACTGCATTCGACGGATTTAACGCAATGAGTACCCGGGACCCATCTTCATTACGAAATGCAACTGTTTCCAGTACATTGTCGAAAGTTCGGGAATCGACCCTGACTGACCCGGGCCGAACGAACTTGCTCGCGTGAGCAATCGTATAGAATTCTTTGTTCTGTTCGATATTGCCCGTTGAACTGTCCACCGTGACGACGCCCCGGCAATCAGAGCAGCCGTTCAGGTGCGGCCCACTGTTTTCATCCAGCGCCAGATTCCAGTAAAGAGCTGTCTTGCCCCAATTCCTCGCGTTACCAATGATGATGTTCTTGATACCAAACACGAGATTATCGTCAAAATTCGGCGCAAAGTCCCCGCCGGAAATCTCTGTGAAATAAATGTCCTTGTCAGGGTGTGCTTTCGTGCAACGTCGATTGAGCACTGACATTTCCGGCGTATCCGTGAAAGGCTGTTCCGGCCACAAATTGTCGCGTCAGAGGGTCACCAAGAATCTGATCGGCGTATTCGGTGTTGTCCCAGTTGTGATCGTACAGGATGACGTCGGTCTCAATTCCAGTAGCCGCAAACAGGGGGCCGACGTTATTCTTGATCAGTTGGGCCTGTGTCGCCGCAGACATTCCCATGGATGGATAGTCGCCAGGAGTGAAGAGCGGTTCGTTCTGCAGCGTTATTGTGTCGATGGGCAGCCCATGGGCCGCGTATGCATCAATGAACTTCTTCAAGTAAATGGCATAGGAGCCATACCACTGCGGGTCCAATTCACCGCCCGACAGGGCGCCATTTGTCTTCATCCAGGCGGGTGCCGACCAGGGTGAACTCATCAACCGGAGTTCCGGATTAATCGCCTGAATTTGCTGCAGGATGGGCACGATGTAGGCTTCGTCATGGGCGATTGAAAACTGACTTTGGTTCGGATCGGTCTGGTTGACCGGCAGGTCGTTGTATGTATAGAAACCGCTGGCGGTGAAATCAGAAGCCCCCATCGGCAACCGAAGATAGTTCATTCCTGCCTCGCCCTGCCCGTTTGAAAATAAGGACTGCAGCAGTTGCGTCCGTTGCACTTGGTCCAATTTGTTCTCAATCAGCCAGGCGGATGAGTCGGTTAAGGCGGCGCCAAAACCTACCATGGTTTGGTACGCGATTTCTGGAGAAACGCTGATAGGAAGTCCACCTGAGCCGACGCCCAAATTGAATTCCAATGAAGGTTTTTGAGTCAGAAGATTGCTCCGGTCACCGCTCGTCACCCAGACGTCCACCGCCAGACAGGTGGACTCCACGAACAATACGAAACTGAGCAGTAACAAACTTGGCCCACCATCGGGCGTATCGGCGATTCAATGGCAGTCGAACTCGTTTCATCACGTTTCTCGTCTGATTTCGGCGGAACATCATCGCACCCTGACGATCGACCATGGCGAGGATGGAATACCGGGAAGTAAATTGCGTCGAATGCCCGTCGCTACCGGGCCTGCGGGTATCCCAGGGGCAGCCTCCATTCTAACAGGCAACCAGCCGACGCCCAGCAACAATTGCCAGCACGGTCAGCCACAAGGCATTCAACCCACTCGGCTCGGGGACACTCGCAGCGTCGCCCGCATTGGTGAACTTGTGGCTGTTCCAAACCAGAAAATCGACTCCGTCGATGACGCCGTCGGCATTGAAGTCGCCGGCACACCAGGCTGCGTGCAACGCGAATTTGTTCGCGTTCCATGCCAGGAAATCGCTGCCATCGACGTTGCCGTCCAACGTTGCGTCTCCCGGCAGGTATTCATTTCCGGATGGCAGGTTGTTGGCCCCGGCCTCTGCAAGCCACGCGTCCCGGTCGTCAAGATCTACAAAACCATCGCTTGTGAGATCATATTGTGCGTCGTTCCCGCCGGCTGCGATTTCAGCAACGAGTGCATCGATGTCAGCGCAGTCGAACTGGCCGTTGTCATCAAAGTCGCCATCGATGGCAGTCAACTGCTGATACAACTCGCCCGCAAACAACTCATGAGCAGCGGTCGTTGGATGGAGGATATCCCAAAACAGGTACTCGTCCGGATTGCTGCACTGGGGGTACGTGGTGAAAAAGCCATCTCCGAGGCCCAAGCCGCTCGTTGCTGTCGCGGGGCCGCCTTCCCAACAATCGTCGATCACATTGGTAAAGCCGCGTGAACTTCCGTTGCTGGTCACTTCTTCAATCAACTCATTCATCAATCCAAAAACGTCGAAGCGGATGATGTTGGCCGACGCGGACAACTGACTCAAACCGGCATCGACCGTATCGTTGTAAAGCAGCGAACGCGCAGTCGACGCCGCGCCAGCTCCCTGGTTGTATTCAGTCACTTCCGGTGTCTTCGCCAGATCAGGAATACTCGGCACCACAATATTCGTCGCGCCGGCCTGAATCAGATCGTCGACGATACTCACCAGCTCAGCTGCAGTCGAAACCAAATCGATGGATGTGTCCCGAGCGTCGTTGGCCCCTCCAAAAACGACATACAGAGTATCCGGGACTGCGACGCCCGAGTTCGCAGCGAGGTAATCGTCTTTCTGTGTTTCCAACGAGTCGACGGCAAACGAATCCACGGTTACTTGGGCACCGCCATGGGCATAGTTCGTTCCTCCTGCTACCGAATAAATCGGAGAATCAATGCCCAGTAGATCGGCAAGATATTCGACATAGACTGGCCCATTGCTAAATCGACCTTCCCAGTAGGGATCGGAGACCGCGAAGCCCAACGTCCTTGAGCGAACGTTGCCAACGTCGGAAAGGCTGTCGCCGAAGATGACGAGTTCGGAATACCCGAACGCCGTGGTCGATAGACTCGCCAGAATAACTAGCAGCAGCCATCGACTTGCCCGGACACTGCGAATGGTGAAACGGTGTTCCATGCTTGATTTTCAGGGCTGCAGATGTGGGGGGGGAAACGGAGAGCTCCAATATACACCCGATGGACCGTCAAATCCGATGTTTAGTCACAATTCGAGGGCCACGCGAATCGGCAAGTTCGGCAGATTCGCCGTGCATCCTTTATTCGCAGTAAGGGCGGTCAGGCTAACGCCGACTCAGAAACTGATGAAGCGATACCCTAGCAGGGCGACAACGTTACTCTAGAATATTGACAGCGGAACATCCTTTCCGGTTCCTTGACAACTCAGTCGTAAAAACCCAGCTGGCACCCTGCTTGCATTGTTGGTCGCGGCAGTATTGTCAGAGCCAAGTACTTCCGCTCGACCCCGTAACCCAAGTACAAGACGCCGAGAATTCCATGGACAACAATCTCTCCCGTACTGCTCTTTATGACAGTCACGTTGCTCTGGGAGCCAGGATGGTCGACTTTGGCGGTTGGTCGATGCCGATTCAGTACGACTCAATCGTCCCTGAACACGAAGCGACGCGCAAGGCTGTCGCCTTGTTTGACGTTTCGCACATGGGCCGTTTCCGATTCGATGGCGGACAGGCCGGCGTATTTCTTGACGGATGGTGACACGGAAGTCGCTCAAGCTGAAAGACGGGCAGATCCGTTACGGGCTGATCTGTAATGAACAGGGTGGCATTCATGATGACGTCCTGGTTTACAAACTGATCGACCACGACGGCCACCCGTTTCATGCGATGGTGGTAAATGCTGGCAATCGAGAGAAGATTGCCGCGGTCATTCAGTCCCGACTGCCTGGCAAGGGTGTGACGTTTACCGACCAGACATTGGAAACCGCGATGATTGCCGTGCAGGGACCCAAGGCTGTCCAGCTGGCAGACGATTTGCTGGATGTCGATTTGCCGGCGATGAAGTACTACCACGGCGCCTGCTGCAAGTTTGAACAGCATCCTGTGATCTGCAGCCGCACCGGATACACGGGGGAAGATGGCTGCGAGTTGTCGGTTCCGGCGG
Source organism: uncultured Planctomycetales bacterium (assembly GCA_963821085.1). Taxonomy (GTDB): domain Bacteria; phylum Planctomycetota; class Planctomycetia; order Pirellulales; family Pirellulaceae; genus CAWGCE01. Next base: position 68,716 of record CAWGCE010000002.1, read on the forward strand.
AAGTTGCCATGAAGGTTTGGAACCGGTTGCTCGAACGTGGCAAAGCGAACAACATCATGGCGGCAGGCTTGGGGGCTCGTGACACGCTGCGGCTGGAGGCTGCCATGCCGCTATACGGGCATGAACTCAACGAACAGATCAATCCTTATCAAGCGGGGCTCGGGTTCGCGGTAAATCTGAAAGGGCGATCGTTCCTCGGCAGTGAAGCCTTGATCATGCTGCGGGACGACAACCAGCAGCAAGTTCGCGTCGGCCTGAAGCTGCCCGGCAAGCGTGTGCCGAGAGAAGGCTATACTGTGCTCAAGAATGGCAATCAGGTCGGGGAAGTTACCAGTGGCACGTTTTCGCCCACTTTGCAGTTCCCGATCGCCATGGCCTACGTCGACGCCGATTGCAGCACGACCGATCAAGCTGTGGAAATCGACATTCGCGGTCGACGCCACCCAGCGACGGTTTGTGAACTGCCGTTTTATAACCGCTCGAAGATACAGGAACCCGTCTCTGGCTGAGCAGCTGAGAGACACTTGTTATGGGAAAAGGAGATCGTCGTTGAAAATTGAAGAATTGCTTTACGCCCCGACCCATGAGTGGGTTTCCGTGGCGGATGTCGACGGAGCCAGGATTGTGACCGTCGGAATCTCCGCCTTTGCGGTCGAACAACTTACCGATTTGGTGTTTATGGAATTGCCGGAAGTGGGCAAACAAGTCAAGGCGGGGGAGTCGTTCGGCGAGATCGAATCGGTGAAAGCGGTCAGCGATCTCTATAGCCCGGTCGATGGCGAAGTGGTCGAAGTCAATGCCACCCTTCCGGACTCGCTCGAAACACTCAACGACGATCCCTACGAAAAAGGATGGATCGCAAAGATCAAGTTGTCGGATGAAACGGCTCTGTCGAAACTGATGGATCACAGTAGGGTATCAACAGCAGTGCGCTGAAGAAGGCTGATTTTTTTCCATAGTTAATGGCCGGCTCGGAAATCGGATCACCCCTTGGGGCAGTCCGATATCAGTTCGGAATCTGAAGTCGTCGATCGCGACCAGCCAAGTACCTGAGTCCCAACCCAAGAATTAGCAATGCCCTATCTCTTCAATACCGCCGAAGATCAGCGCGAGATGCTGGATGCCATTGGCGCTGAGTCGATCGAAGAATTATTCGACCAGGTACCGGCCTCCCTGCGATTAAACCGAGCACTCGATATCGCGCCCGCCATGGGCGAACTGGAACTGACGCAACACATGGCCCACCTGGCTGCGAAAAATCTGCACGTCGGAAACTCAACGTGTTTTCTGGGCGCAGGCAGTTACGACCATTTCATACCCGCAGTGGTCGACACGATCGGTTCGCGAAGTGAGTTTTACACTTCCTATACGCCATACCAGCCGGAAGTCAGCCAAGGCAACCTGCAGGCGATGTTCGAATATCAGACTCTGGTTTGCCAGCTAACGGGCATGGATGTGTCCAACGCCAGTTTGTACGACGGCGGAAGTTCCGTTGCGGAGGCCGCCATGATGTGCCTGGCGGTCACCAAGAAGTTTGGCAAGGTCGTCGTCGCTGACACCGTCCACCCGGAATACCGCGAGGTGTTGGACACGTATTTCACCAATCTGGATACGAGTATCGAAGCGGTCACATCGGCCGACGGTTGCTGCTCGGCCGAGACCATCGCCGCAGCCATTGATGACGACACCGCCTGCGTCATCGTGCAATACCCGAACTTCTTCGGAAATATCGAGGATGTCGCGGCAATTGCAGAGGCAACTCACGCGAAGGGAGCGAAACTTGTCGTATCGTTCGATCCGATCAGCATGGGCCTGCTGAAGTTACCCGGCGAGTTGGGGGCCGACGTCGTCGATAGCGGAAGGCCAGTCGCTGGGCTCGCCGATGCAATATGGCGGACCCTACCTGGGGATCATTGCTGCGGGAGGAGTCTTTCATTCGCCGTATGCCGGGGCGGATCGCTGGCGAGACAGTCGACCGACGCGGCACGTCGCTGTTGGGTGCTGACGCTGCAAACACGGGAACAACACATCCGACGAGATAAGGCGACGAGTAACATCTGTTCCAATCAGGGCCTCTTTGCTTTGCGTGCCAGCGTTTACCTGTCGCTGCTGGGTCCCGAAGGGCTACGCGAAACCGCGACGCTGTGCGCCAAAAAGCACACTACGCGCTGCAGCAAATCACTTCGAACGAACGCTTTGAAGCGGCCTTCCCTGAGCAACCGTTCTTCAAGGAATTCCTTGTCCGAGATCGCGCCAACAGCGTGGCTAGTCTGCTATCGCATTGCCAAGCCGAAGGACTACTGGCGGGCGTCCCCATTGGAAAATGGTACCCGGAACTTGCCGATTGTTTCCTGGTATGCGTGACCGAGAAGCGTACGAAGGCCGAAATCGATCAACTCGCAGGAGCGTTACACGCTGCCAAGGAGAATACCACCGTCCATGCGTAACCTCGAATCCAACAAGTTGCTGTTTGAGCTCTCCCGAATCGGGCGACGAGCCACCCGGATGCCGGATTGTGATGTGCCCGAGCGACCTCTCGACGAATTAATACCTCCCGGGTTCCGCTCGGAATCAGCACCTGCATTGCCTGAAGTGTCCGAACCGGACGTCGTGCGGCACTTTGTGAATCTCTCAACTCAAAACATGTCGGTCGACACACACTTCTACCCGCTTGGGTCGTGCACAATGAAGCACAACGCCAAGCGCAACGAACGTATTGCCGCCATGCCCGGCATGGGAGACGTGCATCCACTGCAACCGGAAGAGTCGATCCAGGGGCTGCTCCAGTTGCTCTACGAAGTGCAGGAAATGCTCGCCGAGATCTCCGGGCTTCCGGCGGTCAGCCTGCAACCGGCGGCAGGGGCTCACGGAGAATTGACGGCGCTGATGACCGCCGCCGCGTACTTCCGCGACTTGGGGCAACATCGAACCAAAGTCTTCACGCCCGATAGCGCCCACGGAACCAACCCTGCCAGTGCCCGTATGGTAGGTTTCGACACCGTAACGATCAAAAGCACCGAGAAGGGCTTTGTCGACACCGAGGCGTTGCGTTCGCAGCTGGACGAATCAACTGCGGTCTTCATGATCACGAACCCGAACACGCTGGGAATGTTCGAGCCTCAAGTCGCGGAAATTGCCGACATGGTTCACAAGGTAGGCGGATTGATCTACTTGGACGGGGCAAACATGAATGCGATCCTGGGCATCACGCGACCAGGCGATTTCGGTGCGGACATGATGCACTTTAATCCGCACAAGACATTCAGCGGCCCACACGGCGGCGGCGGCCCTGGGGCTGGCCCAATCTGTGTAACGGACAAGTTGGGGCCTTACTTGCCCAAGCCAATCGTGGTGAAAGACGGAGACAAGTACCGATTGGACGACGACCGACCCCTCTCCATCGGTCGGGTCCGCAGCTTCTTTGGCAACGTTGGCGTGCTGGTGCGAGCCTACGCTTACCTGCGAACGCACGGTCCGGACGGGCTGAAACGAGTTTCGGAAAATGCGGTCCTGAACGCGAATTACCTGCTGAGTCGAGTCAAGCACATCCTGCCAGTACCACACGGTGATCGATGCATGCACGAATTTGTCGCCACGTGCCTCGAAGTTGAAAAAGGAAAACGGGATCACGGCGATGGACTTGGCGAAACGCCTGTTGGATTTCGGGTATCACGCACCGACCGTCTATTTCCCCATGACCGTTCCCGAAGCGATGATGATGGAGCCCACGGAGACGAGAAAAAAGAAACACTGGATGCGTTTGCCGAGCAGTTGTTTCGCATCACCGACGAGTCGCCCGAATTGCTGCATGAAGCACCACACGGAACGACCATTAGCCGACCAGATGAAGTCCGCGCTGCGCGGCAACCGGTTGTGAAGTGGGAGCCGTCGAACTAGCTCTCTGCGGACAGACCTCGGATTAACAGCAAGTAGGCCGGGATTGTGCTGGCCCATTCGGTTTTTGCGTCCGTCGTCGGTCCGGGGTCCAACGGTGGAATTGGCCAACAACCGCGACAGCCAACTCTCGATGGGTCCAACTGTGAACACCATTCGCTTGATTGAAGATGGCCCCCTGCCTGGCACCTTGAATATGGCCATCGACGAGGCATTGCTGAATTCCGCCATGGAACTTGGCATCGCGACTCTCCGCTTCTACGCCTGGGACGTTCCGACGCTCTCGCTTGGTTATTTTCAACCTCAGGCCGATCGCAATCGGCATCGCTCGAGCGATTCCTGCCCTTTGGTACGGCGACATTCCGGTGGCGGCGCTATCGTTCACGATCACGAACTGACCTACGCGTTAGCCTGGCCGTTGCCGGCAAGAAATCGCATCGTGGGACGAGCCGACGACTTGGCAAATCAACTGTACTCAACGATTCACCAGCAGTTCGTCTCGGTTCTCCGGAGCGCCAGCGTGCCTGCAGCGCTATTTCCTTCGGGAGGCGAGACTCCGCGGCCTGAACCGTTTCTCTGTTTTCAGCGGCGTGCCGAAGGTGATGTGGTTTGCGCAGGTCACAAGATTCTGGGGAGTGCTCAACGACGCAGGCAGGGTGCGATCCTGCAACACGGCAGCCTGCTGCTGGCTCGTTCCCATGCGGCTCCTGAGTTGCCGGGCCTTAGCGAACTTGCCGGTCCACGGGATCATCATGAGCTGGTAGCCGCCTGGAAAGAACGAATTTTCGGTGCTCTGGGGCTGCGTCCCGATTTGGCCAGTTTGACCGACCAGGAGGAATGTCACGCCCGCGAGTTGGCCGTGACGAAGTTTTCTTCCGCCGCATGGACCAATCGCCGATAGCGAATCTCCAATCAATTTCGCTTGGCTTTGACCCCGCGATGCCGAGTTGATATCTTGGGGACAGACGACGATCCTCGCGATTCTTTTATATTTCCGTCTTCTTTCCGCGTGGCCGGCCGTTTCCTATTATTCCGTAAGTCATATCCGCTCCACTTGTGGGAAACCGCCGAAAAACAAGCCTGTTTTCGGCAGGGGAGGTCGTTCTGCGTCCCCCCCATTCCGTGGTATGATGGTGGCTATACGGACATCAGGGAAATCGCACGCATGCAAGCTCAACTCAAAGTTGCTAAAGGATCGAGCACAGGCAAGATCTTCAGCATTGCAGGTTCGCAGTTCATCATCGGTCGAGCGACCGGGTGCCACCTTCGCCCTCAAAGCGACGCCATCAGTCGACAGCACTGCGCCTTCGTCGTGAAGGACGGCCGACTGTACGTCAAGGATTTGGGAAGCCGCAACGGCACCTATCTGAATAACGAGAAACTCAGCAAGGCTGCGGAAGTCAAGAACGGCGACGCCGTTCGCGTGGGACCGCTGTATCTCGAGGTGATCATTCCTCAAGCACCAAAGAACCAGGCGGACACCGAGACGGTCGGAGTTGCGGGGGTCAATGCGGCGACGACCACGACGAAATCGAGTACGGAAGAAGGCGGCCTCATCGATTGGCTGCTGGAAGAAGACGCCAGTGAGCAAGATCATGCCACGGCAACGCGTGAATTCAGCATCGATACCAGCGTGACGACCACGATCATCCGGGCTGATATCGAAGAAGAATCTGCTGAGGACAAGAAGAAGAAAAAAAAGAAGAAAAAAGAGTTCGGTAAGCTGCCTGCCAAAACAGGGGATTCAAAAGACACCGAAAACTCGAAAGAGGCGGCCGCCGATACGTTGCGGCAACTTTATAACAGGGGAACTTGATACCCCGAAGGTCAAGGGATGAGACGAACCCGCCGAATCGGGGCATCGGCGGACTCGTTGATCAAAGCAGTGCCGTTTCTGGTACGCCGACGGTTGCTCGTATCCGGGTTCATGAAGATCTCGATTCGCAGACTTCGGCTGAACCGAGGAAAAACGACCAAGCACGATTAACCCCTTCAACGGGGTAGATGATCTGGTGGCAATTCTCCCACTTCTTTGAACAGCTCTTCTTCGAAGAACTGAATCATATCGTGTTCAGCCGATCTTTCCCAAAGTAAAGCGTCATGAGGTCAGCGGATGCTACCAACCTCTGCGATTCCGTTTCTGCGCGACGACCGGAGATCGCACCATTGTCTCAACGTGTTTGTTGCGTGGAGTGAATCACACCGATTGGGACTGGCGGACTCCGTTTCCCCGGAGATGTCGTGATGCGCGAGCTGGAAGTCAAACAGAGAACCGTTTGCACTGACTTTGGATCGGAGTATGACGCGTCGCGTACGCAATCTTTGCCCAAAACGAAAAAACCGATCAATCCGTCAATATTAGCGCATCCCATCATTTTACCCAGTCGTTAAGAATTAACACGTCGCCAGGTCGATGCAAGAGGTACGACAAAGCTGCCACGGAAGGTAACGCTGAACAGGATGTCGATCCTCAAGCACCTACCCGGAGAGAGTATCGTGGCAAGAACCAGCACTTCCAAGAAGTCCGCTGCGGCGGCAAAAAAAACTACCAAGACCAAGGCGGTGGCCAAGAAATCAACCAGTGCCAGGACGTCTACCAAGTCAAAGAAGACGGCGCGGCCCAGCAAAGCGGAAGTCGTCCAGGCAGACGACTCGCAGCTCGATCCAATTGTTGAAATCGACAGACGCGACTGCGACCGCCGACAGGAGCCATCGCCAGTCGGCTCGGATCGACGCAAGGTTCAGCGTCGCCGCCAGATCGATCCGACAACATGTGAACGAGATTACTCGAACGATGAAATCGAGTTCATGCAGGCAATGGATGATTACAAGCGCAAGAATGGCCGCATGTTTCCAACCTGCAGTGAAATCCTGGAAGTCGTTCGCTCCATTGGCTACCACAAGATGCCATTGGGCCCTGGCTTCACAACCAGCGTTGTTCCAGCGGCTGCCAGCGACCTCACGGAAATGGAGACCGAATCGGGCGAGTAGCTGACATTCCAAAATCTCTACCGGGTGTTCAGCAAGCACGGAGGCATGCTGTAACGCCGGTCGGGCGGAAGCAATATTCCCGCCCGTTACGCGTTCTTCCATTCCCGCTTTGGTAATGCAATCCGATCCCGCCCATTCATCTTGTCGGGCAACGCGTCGCTCAAGTATCTTCCCAGCCCTTGTCATTCGGCGTTCTCTCCAAGGAACACTGATCAGTTGAATCCGACAGCGGCCAGGACGATCATCGTGCAACAACTCGCATCACCACTTCGCGGGCATTGGCAAACTCCAAGACCTGCATCCGCACTATGCGTCGCGTTGACCGCTCTGTGCTTTCTGCTGTCGCAGACCGGATGCAGCATGTCGGCACGAGGCCGAAACATCGACGGCACGAGGCAATTTCAGGCCGGCAAGTACAATGAGGCGATACAGAGCTTTCAACGGGCGTTGACCGCGAATCCCAACGACGCCAACGCTTACTACAATCTGGCTTCGACCTATCACGTCATCGGCAAACAGGCCAACGACCCCAACTGGTTGGGGCAAGCAGAAGGACTCTATCACCAATGCCTGGACCTTTCGGCCGACCATACTGAATGCCACCGCGGGCTCGCGGCGCTGCTGGTCGATACGAACCGACCGGAAAGCGCATTTACCCTCATGAAACGCTGGGCCGAGACGAGTCCGCAAATCGCCGATCCGCATATCGAGCTGGCCAGGCTATACGAAGAATTTGGCGATAAGGAGTCTGCCGTTCGACAATTGACCGATGCATTGCACTTGGAGGCAAATAACACGCGGGCCTGGGCCGCTTTGGGCAGCCTGCGTGAAAGTCAGGGTCAGTTGGCTCAAGCGCTAACGAATTACCAACAGGCTTACAATCTCAACGGCTTTCAGCCTGGCGTCGCCGAAAGAATCGCGTCGCTCCAGCAATCGCTCAGCGTGGCTCCCAATGGCCGCTACGGCCAACCGACGCAAATGGTCAACACGCCTCAGACGACCCGTTAAGCCCGTTTCTTTCTGGCCTCGCGATTCTCTGCCATTCCGGCAGCGACTTCTCACTCTGACCCATCAGACGTAGAATCGCCGGTTCGACAAGGTCCATTTATTGCCGTGGAATTGGGAATTTGAATCATGACAGCTCGAGTCTTCAATTTTTCCGCTGGTCCAGCCGTGATGCCAGAGCCGGTACTCGCTCAAATTCGCGACGAGATGATGTCGTTGCCCGGACTGGGCATGTCGGTGATGGAGATCAGCCATCGGAGCGCTGAGTTCAATGAGATTCACTCGGCGGCGAAACAAAATATTCGGAAACTCATGGCGATCCCCGACAACTACAAGGTCCTTTTCTTGCAGGGTGGGTCGCGATTGCAGTTTGCCATGGCCCCCATGAATTTCGGTACGGGACAGTACATTGTGACCGGCACCTGGGGCAAAAAAGCGTTTGAAGAGGCTGCCAACCTGGGTTCCGCGAGTTGCGCTTGGAACGGAGCTAAAGAAGGATTCGTCCGGTTTCCCAAAGACGAGGAGCTTGATCTGGATCCGGCGGTCGATTTTGTTCACGTGACGTCCAATGAGACGATACAGGGCGTGCAATTTTCACGGGAACCCGTCGTCAATGTGCCGCTCGTCTGCGACAGCTCATCCGACTTCATGTGTCGACCCGTGCCGATCGAAAAGTACGGCATGATTTACGCCTGCGCAGAAGAACGCTGGCCCCGCAGGTGTTACCGTGGTGATCATCCGCGATGACCTGGTGGCACGAAGCAAGGGTTCGTTGCCGACGTATCTTAACTACGAAATTCAGACCAAGAATGACTCGCTGTACAACACTCCACCCACCTTTGGTATCTACGTCGTGAAGCTGTTCACGGACTGGCTGGCGAACACAATCGGTGGCTTGGAAGAAATGCAGAAGATCAACGTGGAAAAGTCCAACCTGCTGTACGACGCGATCGACACGACAGAGGGTTTTTATCGATTGCATGCCAAAGAGGACAGCAGGTCGCTGATGAACGTATCGTTTCGGCTCCCGAATGAAGAGTTGGAAAAGACATTTCTTCAAGAAGCAGCAAAACAGAATCTCGTGAATCTAAAAGGGCACCGCAGCGTCGGCGGCATCCGGGCATCGATTTACAATGCAATGCCGGTCGCCGGTGTGCAGTCGCTGCGAGAATTCATGATCGCTTTTTCAGCACAGCATCACGCATAGGACAGCAGGCAGATTCATGCATCAAGTCATCGTTCTGGACAATCTGGCGGCCGAGGGTCTCGCAATGCTGGATTCTGCCGACGGGATTCAATATGAGGTTCGCACGGGGCTCAAGGGCGCCGAACTGAAACAGGCCCTCACCGAGACCGATGCTGCCATCTGTCGCAGCGGAGTCAACATCGATGCGGCGGCACTGGAAGGCAATCGCCGTCTAAAAGCGATTGTGAGAGCGGGCGTTGGCACTGACAACATTGACAAGCTGGCCGCGAAGCGGCTGGGAATCGTCGTCATGAATACGCCGTCGGGTAACACGGTCAGTACGGCCGAGCACGCCTTCGCGCTGATGCTGGGACTGGCCCGAAATCTGGCACCCGCCCACGAAAGCCTGAAACAGGGTCGCTGGGACCGTAAGGCCTACATGGGCACTCAGCTGTACGGAAAAACGCTGGGCGTCGTTGGCTTGGGGCGAATCGGACGGGAGGTTGCAAGCCGTGCACAGGCATTCGGCATGAAAGTTATCGGATTCGATCCGTTTCTCTCAGCAGAAAGATCTTTGGAGTTGGGTATCGAACCGGTCGTAAGAGTCCGTGATATGCTGCCACACATCGACTTCCTCACCGTGCACACGCCACTCACCGAAGAAACCAAGGGGTTGATCGGCGTCGATGAATTGGAACTCCTGAAACCAGGGGCTCGTCTGGTCAACTGTGCGCGTGGAGGCATCTACGACGAAGCCGCTTTGAAGCAGGGCATTGATTCGGGAAAGCTGGCCGGGGTCGCTCTCGACGTTTATGAGAGCGAGCCTTGCACTGAAAGTCCGTTATTTCAAAGCGATAGAACACTTTGTACGCCGCACCTTGGTGCCAGCACCGAGGAAGCACAAAAGGAAGTCGCCATCGAAGCGGTCGAGTTGGCCGTGAACTACCTGACTACCGGTGAAATTCGGCACGCCGTGAACAGCGCGGCGCTGGACCCGAAAACGCTCGAGACGCTGCGCGGATATCTGGATATGTCCCATCGATTGGGGCTGTTGATGGCCCAGTGGCACGATGGCTTCCCGCTAAAATGCACGCTGGCCTATCGCGGTGATGTGGCAAACAAGGACACCCGCCTGCTCACGTCTTCTTTCTGCGCCGGGCTACTTGAACGATCGCTTGATGAGGAAGTCAACGTCGTGAATTCCGAGTTACTGATGAAGGAACGCGGTATCGAAGTGGCGGTGGAGACGTCATCCGAGCCAGGCCCGTTCAGTTCGTCGGTGAAAGCAACGCTTGAATCGGCCGGCACGAGGCACACCGCGACCGGAACGCTGTTTGGAAACGACATGCCGCGGCTGATCATGCTCGACGAATACCGTCTGGAAGCCTATCTCGATGGCGTCATGCTGCTGTTCAAGCACCGAGACGTCCCCGGTATCATCGGCAGTGTCGGCACAACGTTTGGGTCGCACAAGATCAACATTGGCCAGATGTCGGTTGGGCGAGCCGACAAAACGCCGGGCGGTTCGGCAGTGGGTGTATTGAACCTTGACACCCAACCCGATGCAGACGCGATCGCGGCCGTCACCGATTTGGCCCACGTGGAAAGTGCCACCGTGGTGACGCTGCCACCGGCGGGACAACTGCCGGTTTGGCTGCAGGGCTAATGCGAGCCGCACGGGCGTGTGCGGCACCGAAGCATCAGTTTTCAAGGGACGAAGAGCCGCTGTGCCGGTTTTTCATGCGTGCTCATCTCGTCAGCGAGCTCTATTCATCGGCCCGCATAATCGGGAGCATCCGTGCTGAACGGATATTTTTGGCTAAATTGTGTACCTTTACAGGCTGTTGAAAATCGCCCGGTGCATTTTTGCAACCGATATTTACTCAGTTGACAATTCAGCACCTCGGAAATGGACCTGACGGATGGACCTTATCACCCGCGTGGCGAAAGCCATCGACACAACTCCCCACTTGGCCCAACGACGACTCCGCTTCGAAACAAAGCACGGCCACGTCACGCTGAGGGGCACGGTCGCCAGTTACTTTCAAAAACAAATGGCCCAGGAAGCCGTTCGACGAATTGAAGGCGTCGAGCAAATTGACAACCACCTCGAGGTGGTCTGGAGCTAGTGCGAGTCGCACGGACGTGTCGGCTATGCGAACCGCTCCTCATCGTTCCAACGGCCTGATTGTCTGCGCCTTCCACCAAGAGGATCAGTCAACTGATCACGCTCGCCCTGCGCCGGCCTCGATCCAACTGCATTCCTGCCCAAAGTCGGCGTCCACTTTGGAAATTCGGGCGACGATCAACAAGAGTTGATCATCCTCGGCATTTCCGGCTGTGAATTCTCCCCCTTGAAACAGGGACCGTCGCCACCGATACTGCGTTGCGCATCTGCACCTGTGAACGTCCCCTCGCGTTCCAATCCAAGTGTCGAATCAAAACATTCACGATATCAGGAGATTTCAATCATGGCCGAAATGCGCCAAGCAGTAACACTGAAAGGCAATCCGATCGAGATTGCCGGCAACGAAATCAAAGTGGGCGACGCGGCGCCCGACTTCTGCCTGCAGGACAACGGTCTTGCCGAGGTCACGCTGGCCAGTACCGCTGGCAAAACTCGCATCATCGCCACGATTCCGTCGCTGGATACGCCCGTCTGCCACGCAGAAACGAAGAAGTTCAACGACGAAATCAAGGGCCTGGACAATGTCGTTGTCCAGGTCGTGAGCATGGATCTGCCGTTTGGCCAAAAGCGCTGGTGTGGGGCCGAGGGCGTTGAGAATGTAACAACATTGAGTGCTCACCGCTGTACTGAATTCGGCGAAAAGTACGGCGTGCTGATCAAGGGTGGGGCACTCGATCGGTGCCTTTGCCGAGCCATTTTTGTCGTCGGTCCGGATGACACGATCAAACACGTTGAGTACGTCGGCGAAATCGGCGATCAACCCGACTTCGATGCCGTCATGGCTGCCGCCAAGGGCTAGCGCAAGTCGCACGGATTGGCCTATGCGGCGCCGTTATGGCAAGTCGTTGATGGGCGAAAAGTCGCGGCAATTATCGTTCATGCGCTCTAAACGTATGCTAATAGCGATCCAAGGCGGTGAACATTCAACGGGCGTGGTTCACATGATGGACTACGCCTTTTTTCTTCGAGTTCGAATCTTACTTGATGATTTCGGGTCAAAGAGAACCAAGTTATTCGCCCTCACCAAGGAACAGCGTGACCAGCAGCCGCGCATCGCGCTGTTTTTCTAATTCACGTGAGTGGACGCCGGCTGTGCTAACCAATCCCAGAGTGGTAGATGTTCGCCGTTGGAAAATTCGACGCCTGCATCGTGCACCAATGTATCATCGTCCATGCCCGTCGGCTGTGTGGCCAATCCCACGATTCCTGACGTTTCCAGGCCCACGATCTCATCGCTGCTGGATTGACCGTTGGAATCACGGTCAAACCATACGGCCATCCCACGTAACTCATCGCCACGCAACCAGCCGTCGCCGTTATCGTCGAGCGCACGCAGCGGAGCGAAACCGTCCCGCCACAGCATGTTGAAGCTACAGTTGCCAAACAACTGTGTTCCCGACGTAATGTCTGTTGAGCCCTCGCCTTGCCACACCAGCAAACCGGCAGTTGGTTGCAACCATTGTCGCGACTCGGGGCGGCCGTCCGCATCAAAATCGAATTCCACCGCCTGTTCACTGACGAGTTGCGTCACCGACTCGATCCTGGACAACGACAGGATAAGTGGAGTGACCGGCCCCATCCTCAGTTTCTTCAATTTGCCCACATCGATGGAAATCTGTCGTCGGAGCGCACCGTGGGCTTTCTTGCATTGACGCAGGAACGCGTTTCCAGCTTCGTAGGCCACCACATCGGACATGCCTCCCAGAGGGATGTGCTCCAGCTTCAAGTCCTGCTTGATCGAAGTCTCATACGCGCAGGTAAGCGTCGCAGATGGCTGATTCATCGCGTTGCACGGTCGCCAACTGTTCGGGCAGGTCGGCATCGGGGTGCCTTGCGTGAAAACTTTCCGCCTGTTCGAGCAGCGATGCACGTCCCAAATGGTACAGTCCGTTCTTCGGCTCGAGCCGAATCGCTTGGTCAAATGCCAGTAACGATGCCTCGGCGCGCTGAAGGGCATCTTCCGGTTCCAATTGGGGCGGCTTCCAACCGTCCTTGCGCATTTGATCTTCCAGGCGGTAGAGCGCTTCGTAAAACGCTGGCTGAGCCTCATCCTCCAGCGAACCAACGTCCTCAATCTGAGCTTGCTCCAACGATCGACGCATGGCCTCCGCACGCAACGCGTTGTCCAGCCAATTCCCTTCCAGATGTTGCGGAGCAACCTTTGGCAAACCTTCGTGTTCACCGGCAACCGGCACTTTGTGGGAACGATTTACGAAGGACAGGTAATTCGCGCGGGCCAGCTGATAGTACGCGTTGGCATCGTCAGGGTGCTTATCGATGTAGGACTGTATGTTGACCAACAATCGCTCCACGGGCGCCGCGGTGGGCTGCATAAACATGGCCATTGACTGTTCTGCGGGGAAAATAGCGGAAAAAAACAGCAGAACCAAAGCTCGTCGGAATGCGTACATGACCAAGGAGTTCCTTCCAGGGTGGTTTTTCGGGGCAAATCACCTTGTTTTACGCGAGGTCCAGCCTTTTGGATCGTCAACTCCGTCAGGGAACAGATAAAGAGGCAATTTGATGATCAGCATTAATGATTTGTACGAAGTCGAATTGGAAGCCGAACAGTACCTCCGAGCCAGGGACCTTCGAGCCGAGCGTCGAGTGGGGCTGCCTGCGGACTACAAGTTTGATCGCCTGCCACGCGGTTGCCGGACGAATGAAGCACGACGCAAACGTGGCGAACGACCTATCCGTGGCATCAATCACCGAAGAAACAGGAAGATCAAGTAACCGTCCTTCAGCCTGCCAACATTCCTGCAATCACTTCCTTGGCCTTGGCGAGGGCGTCCGGTAACTGGTCCGGTTGCTTGCCCCCAGCTTGAGCCATGTCTGGCTTTCCACCACCCCCACCTCCAACAATGGGCGCGACCTCTTTCACCCAATTGCCGGCACTTGCGCCGCGTTCGACCAAATCTCGACTAACGCCTGCGACGAGCGTAACTTTGTTATCACCCTGGCTGACCGCCAGCAATACTGCGCTGGAAGGAGTCTTCTGACGGACTTGATCAATCAACTGACGAAGCAAGTTGGGATTACCGCCAGGCACCTCGGACACAACGATCGCCGAGTCTCCGATCGTCTCGCCGTTTTCCAAAAGAACGTCGGCGGAGACTTCACCGGCTGACGCGAGTTGTTCCAGCTGCTGTTCGAGCGACTTCACCTCCGCCAACATCGCTTCGCACCGCTGGGCCACGTCGAAAATCGGCACGTTCAATCGGCGGGCGGCCGTCCTCAGCGCCAAGCGAACTTGCTCGTAGCCAGTGCCGCTCAAGATCGGTTCCGGCACCTTACTTTCGTCCACAGCCGCCACACCACCCGTCGCCACCTGCTTTTTCAAGCGGCGCACTTTATTAGCGAGTGCTGCGACGGCTTCGGGCACGTCAGTAACACTCGCTGACAGTAACGCAGCTGTGCTGTCAATTTCGGCAGCTGTGAGTTTTTCATGTTCCGCCGCCCGTTCGCCTGTCAACGCGACGATGCGGCGCGTGCCGGCAGAGACACCTTCTTCGGTGATAACTTCAAAGGCACCCACATCAGCCGTATTGCTCAAGTGCGTTCCGCCGCACAGTTCCTTACTGAAATCGCCAATGCTGACCATGCGCACCGGGTCAGGATACTTCTCGCCGAACAGCATCATCGCTCCAGCTTCCCTGGCCTCCGCCAGCGGCACGGTATCCCAGCGTATGCCGGCCGACTCGCCGATGCGTTGAAATACTTCTCTTTCAATCGACTCAATTTGTTCGTCGGACACGGGCTTCATGTTGGTGAAGTCAAAGCGGAGCCAATCTTGATCGACTTTCGAACCCTGTTGCTGAGCATGACTACCCAGGTTTTTCTGTAGCGCATAGTGCAATACGTGTGTTGCCGAGTGGGCTCGGCGGATTCCCTCGCGTCGATCCGCATCGACTTTGGCGACGACCCGGGAACCAGTCGTCAGTTTGCCTTCGCCCAGATATCCATGATGCAAAAACAGGTCGCTGTCCTTTTGCGTGTCGGTGACCACGAACGTGAAATCGTCGCCTTCGATGGTACCAGCATCGCCAACTTGCCCGCCACTCTCGCCGTAAAACGGAGTTTGATCCAGCACCAAGATCGCCGGATGGCCTTCACCAATGGCCGATAGTTCGTTCGTCAATTCATCCCCAACCACCACAAACTTGATTATCGCCTGATGCTCGATGTGATCATAACCCAGGAATTCGCAACGGCCGATCGCCGTCTTGACGGTATCGATCGGTCCCTTCGCTCCCATCACTGTGTGCACCAGTTTACCCGAGGCCTCGCCATGTTCTTCCATCGCCAACTTGAAACCGGCCCAGTCAAACGCCAGCCCTTTTTCGGCAGCCATCGACTCGAAGACTTCGGGAGGAACGCCGTAGGTTTGGTACAAGTCGGCAGCTTCCGCGCCTTCAACCTTGGTCTTGTTGGATGAGCTCATCTCACCAAATATCTTCTCGACGCGTGCCAAACCGTGATCAATGGTCCCGAAGAAATTGGCTTCCTCGTTCTTGATCACTTCCGCGACCCGCTCAACGGTTTCCATGAGTTCAGGATACGGAGCATTCATTTGGTCAACCACGGCCGGAACCAACTTCCACAGGAACGGTTCGCGCATTCCCATCTGGTGTCCGTCCAGCACGGCACGTCGCAACAATCGACGGATTACATATTTTTCTTTGTGCGGACCCGGGTATACGTTCTCGTGCACGGCCATCGTACAGGCTCGTATGTGGTCGGTAATCCGACGAAGTCGCCGACCGTCGTCATTGCCGTAGTCATATTTGCGTTCGCATACTTCGGCGGCAGCTTCGACAATCGGGAGCAGGATGTCGATGTGGTAGTTGGTGGATACGCCTTGCAGCGTTGCGGCACATCGTTCCAGACCCATGCCAGTATCAATGTTCTTGCTCGGCAGTGGCTGCAGGTTGTTCGGCGGAGCGCCGACTCGATTAAACTGGGTAAACACAAGATTCCAGATTTCGACCTCTTCACCTTGCTCAGGATGGAAGAAGATCTCACTGCACGGCCCGCAAACTCCGTCGGGACCGTCGGTGGGGGCGCCCGCCGGCCAGAAATTATCGTGCTCTCCCATCCGCTCAATGCGATCATTTGTCAGCCCAATGTCTTTGGCCCAGATGCCGGCAGCTTCGTCGTCGTCAAGAAATACGGTGACGGTCAGTTGATCCGGATTGATGGCCAGCCATTTTTTGTCCGTGAGAAATTCCCAAGCCCAGATAATCGCGTCGCGTTTGAAATAGTCCCCAAAGCTAAAATTGCCAAGCATCTCGAAAAAGGTGTGGTGATAAGCTGTCCGACCCACGTTTTCGATGTCGCCGGTGCGGAGACACTTCTGACTGGTCGTGGCACGGGTGAAGTCGAGCTTCACTTTGCCGAGAAAGTGGTCTTTGAACTGGTTCATGCCGGCCGGAGTAAACAGCACCGACGGGTCCCAAGTGGGCACAAGCACGTCGCTGGGGCAACGCGTGTGCTGCTTCCCTTCGAAGAACTCCAGGTACTTTTCGCGAATTTCATTGGTTTTCATCTGATTTTCGTCGGGTCTTCGAGGGACAGGCTACGGGCCGCACGACGTCGTCGGCGAGAGGTCATGATATCCCGCGATTTCTCAGGAGGACAGACGCGGACGGGCCGGATCGACCGCCATGCCGTATGATGAACAAGCCACGCATCGCACCCACAAAAAGCCACAAGTATGAGTTGGTTGGTGAATCCTCAGTCCATCCCTGGCCTGGATCTGCCCTGTACCTATGAAGGCGGAGTTACGGTGCAGCAACCCAAGCTGTTTGGGCTGCTCCAGCGGGAAAGAGTCATCGCGATCGATCTTTTACTAGCTGGCAACTTCGAGTTGGCTGACGAGCGGCTTGAAGGACGGGTCGAGGTTCAGCATTTCGTCGGCCAGCCGACAGTGTTCATCAGCGATACCTGCTGGATGTACATTTCGACGTCAACCGGGAATGTCAATGTCCACTCGGAAAGCGGTCTGTTTCGATTGAACGGAGCGTTCTCCGATGATGGACTCTGTATTGAAGGACGCGTCGATCTGCAGAGGTTCCAGTTGATGGACATAGCTGGTGATTTCATGGATCGCCACGTTGTATTGCACCGGTTTGAATCGGACGATTAGCTCACGTCGATCGAAAAAGTACGGCGAGCAACCTTTGCAGGTTGCTCGCCGTGTCAAAGATCAACGGAGAGTCATCAGCCGCGACCTTATTTCGGATGGCTCAGTGGTGTCCGAACTGGGGGACAGGATTGTGAGCCTAGCTTTTTTCGACCGTTGCTTTACCGTTTTGCGCCTTGGGTTTCGCAGACTTCGGTGTGGCTTCCGCTTTTGGCTGGTCGACCCGTTTTGCAGCGACCGACTCAGCCGACTTTTCAGCTTTGGCAACCGACGTTTTGATAGCCGGCTTCTTGGAAGTTGGCGTGTCCGCATCGCCAGCGGCCGCCTCAAGGTCTTGGGCCGCAGTGTCGCCCATGACGGGGAAGAAGCCAACCGCTTCCATGACCTTCGCCTGCAGTTCGGCGAGAACATCCGGATTCTCAGCCAGGTAGGCTCGCGCCTTTTCCTTACCTTGCCCCAGATGCTCGTCGTTATAACGGAACCAGGCACCGCTACGTACCACGATGTTATTTTCGACAGCAAGATCGAGCACATCGCCTTCCATGCTGATGCCGTCCTTGTGCATCATGTCGAATTCGGCAATCCGGAATGGTGGGGCCACCTTGTTCTTGACGACTTTCGCGCGGACTCGCTGCCCGACAACCATCTCGCCTTCTTTCAACTGGCTGATGCGACGAACGTCAATCCGCACACTGCTATAGAACTTGAGCGCTCGACCACCGGGAGTCGTTTCCGGGCTGCCAAACATGACGCCAATCTTTTCGCGAATCTGGTTGATGAAAATTACCGACGCCTTGCTCTTGGAAATCACACCGGTCAGTTTCCGCATCGTCTGGCTCATCAAACGAGCCTGCAAACCCACATGTGAGTCGCCGATTTCACCGTCCAATTCCCGTTGCGGAACCAGGGCTGCCACCGAATCGATCACGATGATGTCGACTGCGTTACTGCGAATCAGCATTTCACAAATGTGCATTGCTTCTTCGCCGCTGCTGGGCTGGCTGACCAGCAGAGTCTCCAATTGAACCCCCAGCTTCTTGGCCCAACTGGGATCCAGAGCATGCTCGGCGTCGATAAAAGCGGCGATGCCCCCAATTTTTTGAGCCTCGGCAATTGCGTGCAATGCCAATGTCGTCTTACCACTGGATTCCGGCCCATAAACTTCCGCGATGCGACCTCGGGGAATCCCGACACCGCCCAGCGCAATATCGAGCGACAAACTACCCGTCGGAATCCCTTCGACCACCATCTCACCACGACTACCCAGCGGCATGATGGCACCATCGCCAAACTGCTGCTCGATTTTCGCCAGCGTGTCTTTGAGCTCAGCGTTGTTCTTGAATTCAGCCGGCAAGTTGTCAGCTTTCGACTTTGACCTGCCCTTGGATTTCGATGCTTTCGCAGAACCGTTTTTCTTGGCCATTCGATTTTGTGGGTTGGATTTTGTAGCGGTAACCATGTGATGACTCTCCTTGTTATCTGCGAGGACCCCAACCGCCGCAAGGCGTGCGGCAATGAGCTCAAAACAGCAGGAATCAGCCGATTTTCGCAGCGGATTCACCCTGCCGCATTGCGCCCCATCAGCCCACAGGCTGGCGCCCAACTACTGAACGCCTGAATACTGTACACCTGTGTACTATCGGGTGCAATCCCCGTCCACATGAGAAGTATTGGCGAGGCGCCAGACACCTTAGGTCACGCTACGGAACTTTTCTTTGCTGGCGGTCATATCAGCGCAAATTGCCGTGAAAACAGTTGCTGAGCGAGCCTGCCAAGCAGCTGGCGCAAACGCAAACAAGGTGGTCCGCTCACGTATCCAGCTGTCGCGGTTGCTCTGCCGGCAACCCAACTGCAATTAAGATCATTCGCAACCAAGCTGGAGCGATTCCCACGTCAAAATCTACCACCCGACGCTTCCAAACCAATGACCGACGAGAACGAACACGCTCCCGAGATGATCGGCACCAGGACTATTGCGTCGAGCCACGGAAAGACTGGCGAATGCTCGCCGGTAACTTCTGCGCGGTCATGGGAGGCCGACAAGATAAAATTTCAGCCGGTGCAACAGCCGTCCCTACGGATGTTCAGTTCCGCAAGCAGCACTTCTTGTACTTTCGACCACTACCGCAAGGACACTGACTATTTCGTCCTAAACGTTCGGTCGCATTGCGCACGGTGCCCAATTCGTTGGTGACCTGCGGGGTGGCAAGAACAGATTCACTCTCGTCGTCCAACCGAATTTCCGACAATACGCGCCCGCCACTCAGCTGCCAATTCAGAATCGACCGCCAATGGATCGTCATTCCCGACAGTGTCGTCCGGCGACGCTTCCTCACGAAAACAATGCCAGGGGCGCATCTCTTCGACAGCGTCTTCAATCAGCGGCGCCTCACGTCGCTCCAATTCCGACCGAAAGTGTGCGTCAGCGTCTTGAAACGCTTGCTGAATATATTCGAGGTCGACGTAGTCCTCGCCGACATAATCCATGCGGTACGCTTCCTCGATCAGAGGCAAAGTCCTTGGATCTGCCAACGAGCCAAGTTCGCTGACCAACGGCGAGATGATCTCGAAATCTTGCTTGTCCATGGCCCAGCGGAGATGTTCTACCAGCTTGGCCGCCGCCTCTTCACGCGTCGTGCGTTGAAGTTGGACCAGACAGGAATGCGCGTCCACCGCCGCCCAACGGGCGAACTGGTCTATCTTGTCGTCACGGATCACTTGGTCGAGGACTTCGAAATCGGCGCCGCCGGCGACACAACATGCGACTGGCATCCATCGTTACCCAATCGCCGAAATAGTCGTCCGTTGTATTTCCCTCGAGCCTCAACATCTCAAGGACAATCGATAACAACTCGGAACCACCAAACTCTGCCAAGAGGTAAAGCGCGATAGTAAACGCTTCCACTTCTGGCTCTTCGCCTCGCTGCAACAAATTCAGTGACTTTTTCACGAGCTCTACGAGTCGTGGCGTGATCTCTTCACGGCGACTTTGGGCTGCACGCATTGCCGCTTCCGGCAAGACGTTCCAGGGACACTCGCGTAGAGCAACGATGATCTCATCGGCTGTCGCAAATTCTGCGAGCCGCTGATCGGTTGAAGAAGTCATCTGGCATCTCCGATCGCACGACCAATTAGCGGTCCCAAGTCTACCGCAAGTCGACCGCTGGATGTACACCGGAGCATTGATGCCAGCTGATGCGGATTGCACTCAAGTACTTGATGGGTGCAAACTAAGGGGATCGTTTTGCGCGATTTGGCTCGGCGCCGAACAACTTTCATGTGGTGGCTCGACCGCAACAGCTCAGCACCAGGACGATCAGCTCTAAGGAGTCGTATAGCCAGCAAACTCTGCTTTAATTCAGTGTTGCTGGCACGAGAACTGCCGGTGATGTCACTAGCAATCATGTGAATGCTTGATTGGTGTTTCCTGTGGCCAGTTGTACGGGCCGCTGGTTTGGCTCTATCGATCCAACGTTAAAATTCGATGGTTGCGATCCGCGAATAGACAAGCTCGCCGCGTTCCATCTGGCTGTTGAACAAGACGACTTCTTCTACCCATGTCGGGCCGATGAAACATTCGTCCAGCTCGGCCAGCAGCTGCGTTAGTTCACCGTCGTCCTGTTTGCCACGAACGCGGCCGATCGTCAGGTGTGGGTGAAAGCGACGGCGTTCTGGTGGATAACCAAGATCATGCAGCCTGTCTTCCAGTTGCTCGAAAAATTCTACAAATTGCGATTTCCCGTCGGTGACACCCAACCAGACGGTCCTTGGCCGCTGGATATCGGGAAACGCGCCGGCGCCGGCGACGGTGATCTCAAACGGATCGGCGACATCAACCGTCTTCTGGACGGCTCGGGAAATCTCGTGCGTCGACTCAACCTTGATATCGCCAAAAAACTTCAGCGTGATATGCAGGTTGTCCGGAGCAACCCAGCGCACGCCGCTGGTTTTCTCGGCCAGTTTTTTCATCAACCGAGTTGCATTGCTTTGCACTTCGCCCGAAATCGGCACCGCCAGAAACGATCGAAGTTTCAATTCACTGTCTCCCCGTCATGATTCGCATTGCAATCGATACCTTGTGACTCGCTCGTCCACATGAGCCCGTTCCACTTGCTGCAAACGATCGAGGCTGAAGTCCTCGACGATGAAACTTGCAATCACGGTGCCGTATTCTATTGCATCCCTGATCGTTTCTGCAGAAGTATCGTTAGCCGCGGCGAGCCAACCCATCATGCCGCCGGCAAAGCTGTCGCCAGCACCCGTCGGGTCGGATACCTGTTGCGTCTGGTAGGCGGGTAACGAATAGGTCACTTCGCGCGAGACAAAGGTCGCTCCGTCGGTACCCTGTTTGATCACGGTGAACCGCGGCCCCATCGTGATCAGTTTTCTGCCCGCCTGAACGGGATCGAGTTCGCCTGTTAGTTCTGCAGCTTCGCTTTCGTTCAACGCCAACCCGTCAATTCGTTGCAACACTTTCAGCAGGTCGGCGTGGTGATCGGCAAACCAATCGGCATGCGTGTCAGCAACAATCATCCGAGGTGACTCTAATTGATCGAGCACCTGTAGTTGAATCGACGGAATCAGGTTGGCGAGAAAGACGTACGGCGTCGCGCGGAGGCCGACGGGCAATTGCGGGTCAAAGCTTCCGTAGGCGTTAAGTTGCAGATCGAGCGTTTCGCGATCGTTCATGTTGGCCGCATACCGACCACGCCAACGGAAAGTATCGTTGTCCGGATCGACAACCAACGCCGAGGTATCCACTCCACGAGATTCCAGCAATTCCGTATGTTCGTGCGGCCAGTCGCGGCCAACGACGCCGACCACACGAACCGGGACGAAGTAGCTGGCGGCGTAGGAACAAAAAACGGCCGAACCGCCCAGCAGCCCCTGACGAGACACCACAGGCGTTTCCACGCTGTCGAACGCCAATGAACCAACAATCAGAACCGACATGTTCATTCCGCGCCTGGTTTGCAGTTACCCCGAAGACCGGATTGTACTGTTTTACGGACGGGCGAATAACCGGCAGGCGACTTTGCCTCTTTGCGCGGCGTGCTTCGCCTCGCATAATGCGTGGCTCAGAAGGCTAGTATCTACTGCACGATCAACATCGAAGGAACTCAGGTGAGCGACTCTAAACAGTTTGACGTATTCGGCATCGGTAACGCTCTCGTCGATATACTGGCCATGGTGCCGTTCGAGCTGATCGAGGAATTGAAGCTGGAGCCCGGCTCGATGACGCTGATGGATGCCGAACAACAGGCCGAGATCCTGCAGCAGCTGGAACACCACAAATTGGAAATGGCATCCGGCGGATCGGCGGCCAACACCATGGTCGGAATCGCACAAAGTGGCGGTACCGGCACCTACTGCGGCAAGGTCGCTCAGGACACGCACGGCCAGTTCTATCAAAAGGACATGGTCGACGCCGGCATCGGCTTCGATGTCGAGATGGCACCGGAGGCCAGCCTGCCGACGGGCACGTCGATCATCCTGACCACACCCGATGCGGAACGCACGATGTGCACGCACTTGGGAATTTCCACGTCGCTCGCTGCGGAAGATGTGGATTGCGATCGATTGGAAAAATCGAAGATCGCTTACATTGAAGGATACCTGTGGGACGCCGACGCACCGCGTCAGGCATGCATCAAGACCATGGAAGAATCGAACCGGCTGGGTGTCCAAACGGCTTTCACTTTTTCCGATGCTTTCCTGATCGATCGATTTGCCGAGGACTTCAAGGAGATCGCCACCAAGCACTGTGATATCGCCTTCTGCAATGCGGATGAAATCAAGCAGTATTGCGAATCGGATGATCTTGAAACATGCGTGAAACAGATTGGGGAGCAGGTCGCCTTGGCGTTCGTGACCGACTCGGAGAAAGGTTGCTATGTCGTCAAGAACAAGGAATTCAAGAAGGTTGCTGGTTTTCCAGTCGATCCGCTGGATACAGTCGGAGCGGGTGATGCGTTTGCAGGTGGAGTCCTGTACGGCCTGACGAACGGGATGGATGAAGTGCAGGCAGCTCGCTGGGGAAACTATCTGGCGTCACGAATCGTGCAGATTAATGGGCCGCGTCTGGAAGGGTCGGCCGCGGGACGGGTAGCCGAAATCGTGGGCTACGCGCATCGCACGGACGTGTAGCGTGTGCGATCGCAAGACTCTGTCGGGCGGTCGAGCGCGTTCGGGCATGGCCCGAGCTGTTGCCAGCTCGGCTACGGAAATTGGCCCGCGACGACCTAGCTCTTCTTTTGGACCTTGGCCCAAGTGTCACGGAGAGAAACGGTGCGGTTGAAGACAAGATTTTCGGGCGACGAATCTTTGGAATCGACGCAAAAGTAGCCCAGTCGCTCGAACTGAACCGGCTCGCCTGCCTTGGCTTCTTTCAGTGACGGTTCCAGCCAACAGCCGGTTCGTTGCTCCAGCGAATTCGGGTTCAAGTTGTCCAACCAGGTTTTACCGACAGGTACATCATCGGGGTTCGGCGTGTTGCAAAGGTGATCGTAGAGCCGCACCTCGGCGGGCACCGCGTGCTCGGCCGAAACCCAATGAATCGTACCTTTGACCTTACGGCCGTCGGGCGCCTGGCCACCCTTTGTTTCCGGGTCATAAGTACAGTGCAACTCGGTGATTTCACCAGCGGCGTTCTTGATCACGTCGTTACACTTGAGGAAATAGGCATAGCGGAGACGGACTTCCTTGCCCGGTGAGAGCCGGAAGAACTTCTTCGGCGCGTCCTCCATAAAATCATCCCGCTCGATGTACAACTCGCGAGCGAACGGAACCTTCCGCATTCCAGCCGAATCATCCTCGGGATTGTTTATCGCATCCAGTTGTTGCACTTCGCCTTCCGGGAAATTCGTAATCACGACTTTGAGCGGATTCAGCACCGCCATCACGCGGTGGGCGACACGATTCAGGTGGTGCCGCACCGCGTTCTCCAGCACCACCATATCGATCGTGCTATTGAACTTGGCCACGCCGATTGTCTTGCAGAACTCACGAATCGATTCCGCGGTATACCCACGACGACGCAGCCCGCAGATCGTTGGCATCCTCGGATCGTCCCATCCGGACACCCGGTTCTCGTTGACCAGCTGCAGCAGCTTACGTTTGCTCATCACGGTGAACGTCAAGTTGAGTCGTGCGAATTCGATCTGTTGCGGGTGGTGGATGCCCAGCTGGTCGATGTACCAGTCGTACAACGGCCGGTGGTCCTCGAATTCCAGCGTACAGATCGAATGCGTAATCCCTTCGATCGAATCGGATTGGCCGTGCGTGTAATCGTACATCGGGTAAACACACCACTTATCACCCGTGCGGTGATGGTGCGCATGCATGATTCGATACATCACCGGATCGCGCAGATTCAGGTTCGGCGAAGCCATGTCGATTTTGGCTCGCAAGGTACGCTCGCCGTCGCCAAACTCACCCTTGGTCATCCGTTCGAACAGGTCGAGGTTCTCTTCGATCGTCCGATCGCGATAGGGGCTGTTCTTCCCGGCAATCCCAGGATGCCCCGGTACTCGCGCATCTGCTCTGCCGACAAGTCACAGACGAACGCCTTGCCATCCTGGATCAACTGGATCGCCCACGTATGCAATTGCTCGAAATAGTCCGAAGCAAAAAGCAGATCATCCCATTCGAAGCCCAACCAATGAACGTCGTTCTTGATGGAATCGACGTATTCCGTTTCCTCTTTCGACGGATTGGTATCGTCAAAGCGCAAGTTGCATTTGCCATGGAACTGGTCTTTCAATCCGAAATTAAGACAGATGCTCTTGGCATGCCCGATATGCAGGTAGCCATTCGGTTCGGGAGGAAACCGCGTATGGACGCGGCCGTCGTTTTTTCCGGCTTTCCGGTCGGCGTCGATGATCTGTTCGATGAAGTTGCGGTAATTTTCAGCGGCCTCGTCGCCGCCCGTGGTTGTTTCGTTTTTATTGTTCATGGGACCGGTTCGCTGCAGGCAGATGAATGCAGAATTCTAGCGAGAGTTCGGCTGAATGTAGAGAGCAGCGCATCGAGGGCAGAGTTCGCCTGCTTCAAGAAAGAAGTTCGTTGAGCGGTTGGCCTTCGGACAGCTTGATGGGGCGGCCGACGGGCGTATCGAGCTCGATCGACGGCTCAATCCCCAGCGCCGAAAGAACCGTGGCGTGGACGTTTTCGATCGGAGTCCCCTGTCCAAACGGCACCTTGCTCCCTTCAGGATCGGTCGATCCGATGACCGCACCACCCCGCAGGCGGCCCCCAGCCAACGCAATACTGAAACCGTGAGGCCAGTGGTCCCGCCCGCCAGCCGGGTTGATCGACGGGGTGCGGCCAAACTCGCCTCCGCAGACCACGATCGTATCCCGTAACCGGTCTCGCAGCTTCAAATGTTGGAGTAATGCGGCAAAAGCCGGATCGAGCTGCCCAACAAGCCGATTCTGCAATTCGTGGTTATTGAAATGAGTATCCCAACCGTCAAGTGTCACTTCCACGCAGCGAACTCCGACTTCGATCAAGCGCAATGCTGTTAGGCAGGCGTCACCGAATTCGCTGCCACCGAATTCAGCTCTGGTCGCCTGCGGCTCCATCGAAATGTCGAACGCGTTCAACTGGTCAGACGTCATCATCTCGACCGCCCGGTTGACCGAGGTCTGATGCAGGGTGTGCTGCGATTCGAGGTCTGGTCGACGACTGCGGGCAAAACCCTGCTCCACAAACTTCAGATCGATCATCCGCTGTTCGAAACGCTCGTCGGCAATCGGTGGCGAAATGTTGGCCGGACCCTGCCCCGTGGCCGCCACGCGAAAGGCGTCAAACTGCTGGCCGAGATAACCACCGCGGGCGGGCCACTGGTCGGGCAGGATGGAAATGTGACGAGGAATCTCGACGCCGGCAACCGGCAGCTGGTGGCAGAGAACCGCACCCAGCGCCGGATGGACCAACGTCGGATCGGGACGGTACCCGGTCTTGACGTTGTAGGCAGCTCGCTCGTGGTCACCTTCGCGACTGACCACGTTGCGGACAATTGCGATGTCCGACATGTGTTGGGCCAACTGAGGCAGCCCGTGGGCCAACTGAATTCCCGGGACATTTGTCGCAATCGCTTTCGATTCGCCACCGATCAACTTGCCCGAATGTGGATCGAAGGATTCCAGCTGGCTCGGCCCGCCGCTGAGCCAGAGCAGAATCACCGATTGAGCCGGCCTGCCGTTGCGTTGTTTGACGCTGTCCTGTTCCGCGAGCGCTCTGCGCCACAGGCGTCAGCCACGCCAGACCGCTCAAACCCGCCGCCTTCAACAAGGTACGGCGGTTCCAATGATCCATCGTGCCACAAGCATGCTGAAATCTCGTCGCCCGAACCTTCATACCTGATTCCCTTTTGTCCGCTGCCTCTTCACTAGTGATTCCAGGCAAATTCGCTCGAATTTATTAACGTCCAACAAAGGTCTGCCAGTTGCTCAGGTCGGTCGAGCTCATTCCGATCGGTCCACTGCCGGCAAAAATAATCGACTTCATCACTGCTGGGATGACGCGTTAGAACGGTCAGGTAGGCGGTAGCGACGGCCGAACGGTCATTATTGGCCAGGCGAGCAATCCGGGTCGCCGCGTTGGCCAGCAATTCGCGCTTTGTGCGTTCCTGAACCAGGAATCCATTCATCATCACCAGCCGCTGCGGAATGGTACCTCCCTGCGGAGTAAATTCATCTTCCCCGCTGTCGCCATAATCGCGGACGAAATCGTTGGTTTCGCCGAATCGAGCGAGTCGCAAGAGTACGTGCGAGCCACCGTCGACCGTATTCAACCGGGCTGACTGCAAGAGCGCTCCTGCCATTTGTTCGGGACGCAGCCGGGTGATCGGAAAACTGGCCCACGCTGCCTCGTGCTCGGCTGTCAATTCATGGGCTGCCCGGCTGTCGATCTGAAACACGTCGGACGCCACAATCAAGCGAAATAAACGAGCCAAATCAAAACTGTGATCGATCAGGTCGTCGGCCAAAAACTCCATGCCGGGCGGATAGGGTCCTTCGAGCGGCACGTCATCAATGGGACCATGGAGCGGTTTGCCAAATAGAATGGCCCAGGTACGGTTCACCGTAGCTCGGGCAAAGGGCCGGTTTTCCGGGTGCGTGATCCAGGCTGCCAATCGTTCTCGCGGTGTCCCATCCGCGGGCAGCAGGCGGGTGTTAAACGGAACAGACGGTACGACGACCTGGGATTCGTCCTCATCAAGGTACTGGTATTCGTAAGGTCGATCTTTGTCGACGATGCCGACGATCGTAGGAGTCGGATCGTTGTAGAACGCCGCCAGGCCATGGAAGTCGGACTGCAGCCAATCGCCTTCCAGATTGTCGTCGTGGCACTGCATACAGTCGAGTCGGACGCCGAGAAATGCTCGCGTCGTACGGCCGGCCAGACGAACCGGGTCGGGTCGGTCTTCAATTTCCGGGTTCGTCGTAACGGTGAGAAAATTCACACCCGGTGAATCGGTCCACAAACCTGACGAGGCGACGATCTCACGCGTAAGTTGATCGAATGGCGTGTTCTCCATCAACCGGTCACTCAGCCAGGAAACAAACCTTCGCCGCCGAAAAATCAGAAAGGGGCCTTCTTCGACTCCGACCAGTGAACGAGCAATCCGTTCCGCCACATGATCGCCGTAACGCCGATCTTGCAGCAGGTAGTCCAGCCAGCGATCCGCAAACTCGTGTTGTTCGAGCTGTTCCAGCTCACGGATTTCTTCCAGCGACGGCACCGTACCGGTCAAACCCAAAGACATGCGTCGAGCCAGAGTCAGCTTGTCGGCCCTGGCTGCCGGCGTCAGTCCGCATTTCTTCCAATGCTGCTCGTACTGCGAATTCAGCCGCTCGACAACTTGATCAAAGTCCGAGTTGCCACGTCGAACCGATTGGCCCTCGGTAGAGAAAACGAGAGATCGCTGTCCGGCGAACTTCCGTCGCGGCAAAACGTAATTCACCACAACGGCCACGGCAACCAGGCAAAAGCAGGCGAAACTCAAATTTCGACGCCACATGGTTGCACTCGGTAGGGGGAATTCGAGCTGCCAACGACTACCTGATTGTTCGGCTTGCTCCAGCCGATCTTGGCAGGCTTGCCTGTTTTTTTTCGCGACGACGGTATCGTCTCGCGTGCATCCGTCTTCGCTTGATTGCGGCCGCAGCGTCTAATAACCGCCAAGAACCCACGGCAATTCGCGAACAGAGAGACAGCCAAGCCACTCCGCCGGAGTTTTCGATTATGGCCACTGTCGCCCCATCCATGGAATCGCAACCTCCGCCCCCCCATCTCGCAGACCGTCAGAACGAAGTTCGCTGGCGATGGATACGTTGGTTGTTGAACGTGACTGGCAGCTGCCTGGAGTGGCTGGCCGGACTGGTCGGTTTGGTAATTGGACTTTCAATTTTGGCGACGATTCCCCTTCTGCAATTCGTCAGTCTCGGCTACTTGCTGGAAGCCGGTTCGCGCGTGGCTCGCAGCGGCCGGTGGCGAGATGGTTTTCCCGGCGTTCGCCTGGCCGCCCGCCTGGCCACCATCGGCATTGCCGGTTGGATGTTGCTGCTGCCCGTGCGGGCAGTGGCTGATCTGCAGTACTCCGCCCAATTGCTTGGCAACTCGCAACATGCGGGACAACTGTGGCTCATGTTGGCCGGTTTGTTGATTGCCGTGCTCGTACATTTTCTTTCGGCCTGTTGGCGTGGTGGACGGCCTGCGCAGCTTCCTGTGGCCCGCGCCGCTCTGGCTCTGTGCCGCCTTCGTCAGGGCGGGCTATGGCAAAGCTCGCGCGACAGTCTGTTTGACCTGGTGCAACGGTTACAACTTGCCAGACTTTTTTCGCTCGGACTGTCGGGGTTCTTCGTGGCAGCCGCATGGTTGGTGGTGCCGATCAGCATTGTCATGACAGGCACTCGACTGAACGCGGAAGCGGCCGCTTTGATCAGTCTGCTGGGAATCTTGCTGCTGGCGGCCGTTCTGTTGTACCTACCCTTCCTGCAGCTCAATTTCGCCGCGCGGAAAGAACTTCGTGCCGGCTTTGATGTGGGATTGGTGCGCGATCAGTTTCGCAAAGCACCGCTGGCATTTTGGATTGCGCTGTCAGCAACGCTGGCCCTGGCGATTCCGCTGTACGCATTAAAGGCCGAGCTACTGCCGCGGGAAGCGGCGTGGTTGCCTAGCATCGTCTTCGTCGTTTCGATTCTACCCGCCCGGATTTTGGCCGGCTGGGCCCTGTCCCGCGCCGACCGCCGCGACACTAATCGCCATTTCGTGTTTCGACTCTCGTCGCGAATGTTGGCCATCCCGGTGGTGTTGATCTATGGCGGCATCGTCTATCTGACGCAGTTCCTTTCGTGGCACGGAGCCTGGAGCCTCTACGAACAACACGCCTTCATGCTGCCCGTGCCGTTCTTGGGGCTCTGATTCGAAGTCAACATCCCGACCTTGGCAGCTGTTCTCGGCCAACTGGAAACAGCTTGGACTTTCATCTTTCGGACCGATAAACTCTGAGGCCAATCGCACGCCAGCTCCGGGCATCGCGCTAAGACAACCCGTATCCATAGTGATGACAAACTGCTGAACGCCTCGCTGGTTCGATCCTGGTTTCTTTCTGCGATGAACGCCGAATCTATTGTTCGACATGACCTACGTTATATTCATGGAATGGTATTTGCGCCGATTATTCGACTGACAATGGAGCTGCATCGCGACCTGCACGCGGGGCATTTGGATGGAACAATTGGTCCCGATTGGTCGGCCGATATCCGAAGGCCTCCTGTGCTAAAGTCCCTCTCATTTTGCTTGCTCTGTGTCGGTTCGTTTCGACTCGTCATTGTGTGGCCCAGTTCGCGCAACAGCCTCGGCCGGGCGACCGCGACGCGTTGACTCGTGACTTGCATA
Organism: uncultured Planctomycetales bacterium; assembly: GCA_963821085.1. Taxonomy (GTDB): domain Bacteria; phylum Planctomycetota; class Planctomycetia; order Pirellulales; family Pirellulaceae; genus CAWGCE01. The sequence continues at coordinate 99,031 of CAWGCE010000002.1, forward strand.
CTTCGAAGTCGCTCGTCGCATTGGATGATGGGCAGTCGGTGACGAATCAATCGATCCCTGGACCAACGGGAGCACGGATTCTCACAGGGCGTGACGGGCGGATTCGGACGTGCCGCAGGCGTGAACCACTCTTACAATTCGACCCCAGAGAACCAACCTCGCGTGGAACGATCACATCGCACGTTAGAGCTGGAAGTTGTTCAGGGGAGGTGGCTTGGTTTGCGACGGGTTCAATCCTGCTCAGTAGAAAACCTGTTGGATCAGCTCCGGCGCTGTCTCTGCCAAACTTCACACCAAAGGTTCGAAGTCATGTTTTCGGCCAAAGCTTTGCAATTTGGTCAGCCGTATTCGCCGAAAAATGTTCCAGACCCTCTGCTGTGCGACTTTTTCTACAGAGCAGTCCAGCCTGTATCGATCCCCGGTGCACGATGTACAACCATGATCGTCCCCAGGGAAGCGTTGCGCTTAGAGGTTCCCGCCAGCCGTTTTCAGGCCAGCCACCGCAGCTTTGAAAGCTTAAGGGGCACTCCCATGTCCCCGAACAGGTGTTTACCCATGTTCCGGACCAAACATACGAGCTTCACCCTCCCGATCGCCGAAACTGAAAACAGCGATTTACGTTAGAAACGTGATCGCGCTGACAACGGCGACACCCAACGTAACGCCGAAAGCAACGATGGCCAACAGGATACCGATGATGCCATTCCACGCATCGCGGTCGACCTTCATCTGCTCTTCACGCTGTTCTGGAGTGAAACTATGCATCCAGGCAGATTCGTGATCTGCTTCGTTTTGTGCGGTCGGTGCGGTCGGTGCGGTCATGGGTGCAGTCGTGGGGAGGGGCGTGGGTGAATATTGTGAATGCTCATTCTGACAAAGCTAGACCGGTATTCAATACGAGTTATGCGTGAGCCGTGACAAATTTGCGGCCAGCGATCTTTGCGGCTGGAAATACCGCCAAATTCCACAGGTTCTTGCCAAGATGACGCAGTGTACGGCGAATTATCGCTTGGTTCTTCAGGCAGTTTTCTGCCAGCAGGCCATCGAACCATTATTCGATACACGGGGGGCAATCGTGTCAGCAACCAGCAGTTTCGACCATGACGTCTATTACTCCAAGTTTTCGTTCCCAGCGGGCACGGCGGGCGAATCGGACACGCACTCGCTGGCCCTGGGCTACGTCTTCTGGCTGATCGGTTTTACCGGCGCCCACCGATTCTATTACGGCAAGACAAAGACGGGCGTCCTGTGGTTCTTCACGCTGGGTTTATTGGGCGTGGGTTGGATCGTCGACTTCTTCCTGATCCCCGGCATGGAAGAGGATGTAGCGGGCGAGTACCAGGAGGGGCCGATCGATTACAACCTTTGCTGGGTGCTGCTGATATTCACCGGCTGCTTTGGAGCTCACCGACTGTACCAGGAGAAGTACGTCACCGGGATCATCTATTTGCTCACCGGCGGACTGCTCGGGCTGGGAGTTGTCGCGGACGTTTTGACGCTCAACGAACAGATCAGCGACGAGAACATGAATCGCACATACGTCATATAGCTGTCAGCTGTCAGATTCCAGTTCAATCTCCAATCCGTCCGCGATTCGATTTACGAAGGCAAAATAGGCAACGATCGCGCACACGTCGTGGATCGCTCGATCGTCGAGGCCGACTGATCGCAACGCGTCAACATCCGATTGGCCAATGCTGGCAGGCACCCGCGTCAGCTTCAGCGCGTAGGAGAGAACGGCTCGGTCGGCAGCAGCGACCAGCTGTCCCGGCGCGACACGATTCGAGCGGCTCCAAGACAACCTGCTGTTCCGCTGGTGATCGGTCCGACGCATCCCAAAGTCCGCAGAGACCCCGCCGATGATGTAGCAGTCAGTAATGGCAGCCGTTGGCCTTGGAGACCATCGACGCGATCATCTCTCGCAACTCGCGAGTATCGGGCCGGCGCCGTGCATCAACTCAACACACAAATCGTAGTGCATTCATCACACGCCCGTGAATTGCGTGTACTGTCAAGATGTTGTCGTCGTCGGAAACTGCATTCTGTGCCGGGATTCCCGCGGGCAATGCATATTCGATGAACACCATACTATTGCTTCACTAACTGTAGGGCGCGATCGATGCGAGCCAGACAACTATCGCGGCCCAGCACGGCCATCGTTTCGAAGATCCCGAATCCCACTGCCTTCCCCGTGACAGCTACACGCAGCGCGTGGATGATCTGGCCGATCTTGATCTCCTCGGCTGCCACGAAGTTCTTCAATTGGGTTTCGAGCGACGCCGCATCAAATGACTCGGCCGATACAAGTTCTGCCCGAAACTTCGTCAGCAGCGTCACAGCATCTTCCGGTTTGCGCAGTCGTTTCTCGATGGCTTTTTCATCGAACTCCAGCTGATCGTCGGCGGTAAAGAAATCAGTACAACTGAGGATATCGCCCGCCACCTTGAGCCGGTCGCCAGCAGCCTCCAGAATCTGCATCAGTTTTGGCCCGGTATCGCAAGGAGGTGGATCGTCGATTACACCTGCTCGTTGGAGAAACGGCAGCACCATGGCAACCTTCTTCTTCGAGTCGAGTCGCTGAAAGTAACGGTCTTGAAACGCAAGTAACTTCTGCGGATCAAAACTGGCAGGCGATTTGTTGACTCGTTCGAGCGAAAACTGCTGCACCATGTCTGCCCGAGTGAATTCCTCAGTCTTGTCATCGAGTGACCAACCGAGTAGCAGCAAGTAATTGATCACGGCGTCCGCCAGGAAGCCGACCTCTTCATAGAAATCTACAATCACCGGGTTAAACGTCTCGGCCGATGTCGTCATTCCGATTTTATCGGCGATGCCCTGCCCCATGTCGTTCAGCGCCTTGAACTCGCGATTCTTCAGGTACTTGTCCAGTTTGCGCTTGCTCAACTTGGTCTTACTGCCCGGTTCGGCCACGTAGGGAATGTGAGCGAAATGTGGCAACTCGTAACCCAACTGTTGCGCAATGAACACCTGCCTGGGTGTGTTGGAAAGATGCTCTTCGGCGCGAATCACGTGCGTGATTTCAAAGTCGTGATCATCGACGACAGTGGCCAGGTGATACAGGCACGAGCCATCGGCTCGTTGAATTACATGATCCTGTTCGCGTCCCCATTCGAACTCAACCGGCCCCCGCACGAGGTCTTCGATGATCAGTTTTCCTTCGCGTGGCATTTTCAAGCGGACCACCGATTGCCTGCCCTCGGCGGCAAACTTCTGATAATCTTCCTTGGTTTCCGCCATCCATTTGCGGCTGGAGAGATAGGATCGCTTCTCCTTTTCTGCCGCCTCGCGTTCAGCCTGAACCTCCTCGGCCCGGGCGAAGTCGCGATACGCGGCGCCACTGGCCAGCAAACGGTCCACCGCTGCCGCGTACGCCTCCGTACGTTGCGATTGATAATAGGGCTCATGCGGGCCACCAACCTCTGGTCCTTCATTCCAATCGAGACCCAACCAGCGGAACCCATGAAGAATCGGTGCCAACGCCTCGTCAACGTTGCGTTGCTGGTCGGTGTCGTCAATTCGAAGAATGAACTGGCCGCCATGCTTTCGCGCGAATAACCAATTGAACAACGCGGTACGGACCCCGCCGATATGCAGGTATCCGGTCGGGCTGGGGGCAAATCGGGTGCGAACGTTCATGGAGGAATGGCCGAGCTGAGTTCAAGGACAGAAGCAGGACTCGTGATTGTAGCGCCAAGCCACGCGAATTGCAGGAGGGCGAACGGGTCTGCTGATCCCATGACCCTCCTGCCTCGGGTCGCACGGACGTGAAGCGTGTGCGACGCTGGCATGGCAGTATTCAACCGGCGAATGGCCACGACACTCAGGTTAATGCGATCTAAGCGGCGCGGCGTTGCTGCTGCCTCATTTGCTTACGCAACTTGCGGCGTTCGGTCTTGGTCAGGTCAAGGTTTTCCAAGACAGTCGGGTCCATTTCTTGCTCGGCGGCGGTTTCGTCCTTGGCCGGTTGGGGCTTTACCTTACCAGCTACCGCTTTACCCGGTTTGGCCGGTTTCTTCCTGGGGCTTGGCTGGCCGTTGCGGCGTGCAACGCGTCGTTCCTTCTGACGCATTCGAAAGGCGACCGCCCATTCCGGCGCGACAACCGGCTTGACCGCCCGAGGTCGACGGATCAACTCGCCCTGAGCGTCCAGGAAGACCAATCTCGCGAACGCCAACAGGCTTGTGAACATCAGTACGTGCCCGACGTAAAGCAATCCGGATTGCATAGCAACGTGCTGAACTACCGTGCTGCCCTGAAACGTACCAACGTGCAATAGCCCGGCTGCGGAATAACAAATTCCAGATGCCAGCAAACCGGCGATCGTGGTCTGACTCATTCGCAACTCAAGCAGCATCGGCACCGCCACGGTCAGGCCAATCACGCTCCAACCGACCAGCAACCAGGCAGGTACGCTGCTGAGAACGTGGCCTCCCGTAACGCGGTACGCCAGCGACGCGGCGACCTGATCGATGCGAGTCGTCGCGGACACGCTGGCGATCAGGAAAACGATTGCCGCCCATGACCACAGTCGATACCGCCCACGATAATCAGCGATACGATGCCGGCGAATGTTGTAGATCACCAGTGACACCAGCGAGCAACCGAGCATGGCCATGGTGGCGAACCAGGTTCCAAGCGATCCGACAGAAGCCAAGTCAAAGGAAGGCGAGATCGCGAGAGAATTCTCGGCGGAAACCTGCGTCTGCCAGCGATAAACGATCTCGAGGCAACTGACAACGGTCAGTCCGGCGGTCAAAACTGCGGCCAGCTTCCAGGCAGAACGGGGAAGAAAATCGGTGATGCGAAATTGAGCATCTTCCAGTGCCGCGTCAGCGTAACGGCGACCGCTTTTGGTTTCCGGACGCTCGTTCTTACGCACTTCCGTCGCCTCATCGCGCAAGACACGACGGCGACGTTTTTCTCGTTGGACTGGATTTGCAGACATGGGAGCGGTGAACTTCCTTGTTCGCGGCTCGGATCGAAGGGCAAACGCCGTTTGGATGTCGACCCAACCAACGGCCATTTTGCCTAATTCGGCAGAATCCACCGGGGACCTGCAGGCCGGCTGACATGGCAGCGAAGAACGGTGGCTGCCTTGGGCAAGCACCGCGTGATGCTCGGATTATTCCGATTAGCGAATCAATTTGCTCGAAACAATAAATAACGATTGTTGATTGTGGGCCGAACAAAGCGTGGAAGGTGGTCGGCTACCCTCGCGTTTGCGCTACTCGCGCACGCATTGATTCGCCAGGCGGCCGATTCCTTCGACCTCAACTTCCACCTGATCACCGGGCTTCAAGAACACCTGCGGATCGCGGGCAATCCCAACACCCGAGGGAGTGCCGGTAAACAGCAAATCTCCGGGGTTTATCGTACAGACGGTTGAGATGTACTCGATCAGCCGAGCCACGGGAAAAATCATGTCGCGAGTATTCGCCTGTTGCATTACCTCGCCGTTAAGACGCAGTTCGATCGCCAGCGATTGCGGGTCAGTGATCTCGTCGGCGGTGACGAAACAAGGTCCGAGCGGTGCGAATGTGTCGAACGATTTCCCCAACAGCCACTGCTGGCCCGGTTTCCCTTTCTGCCAATCGCGGGCCGTGATGTCATTGCCACAGGTGTAGCCGGCGACAAATTCGAGCGCCTCGGCACGCGCGATGTTTCGGCCCTGACGGCCCATGATCACCACCAACTCGGCTTCAAAGTCGACTTGTGGGCTCGCAGCGGGCAAGACGATTGGGTGGCCGTGGCCGATCAACGTCGTCGCCAATTTGCTGAAGATCAATGGTTCGCTGGGCACATCTGCGCCTGTTTCCGCTGCGTGGTCGGCGTAGTTGCGCCCCACGCATAAGATCTTTGACGGAGCGAAAATTGGCGGTCCCAGCTGCGGTGGTACGGTGGTTGGCGGGGAACTGCCAGCGACGAACCGATTCGCTTTGTCGGTTGGATCGATCAGCCATTGCTCCAACGAACGTGGTCCTTCGCGCGGTGATACCAGCAGCTCAGGCGACTCGCCGTTGCCTAACCCCAGCGCCGGAGAACCGGAAGAACCGGTTTGATAGATCCTCATGGCTTGCTCTCCAGAAGGTGAACGCAACGCAAACAGGAAAAACTACCACAACCGTTTCCACCAGCACAAACTCGGTTAAGAAACAGGCACACCCCCCATTCGGTTCACTTCGCTGGCCAGTTTCGACCTAAGTTTTAGCAGTGAACACGTGGCCCGCGTTGCCGTGTGAGAGCGAATTACCTTTCGCCAAACGTTGATTCTACGTATAGCAATATGTCGCAACCAACCACGAACTCCGATAGCGGTGCTTCGATTGACCTGGGTAACGGTCTATCGCAGCTGAACTCGTTGCTGTCGAATCTGGAGGAAGCGCCAACCGCTGCCGCCGACTTCGATGCGGCCGCCCAGGATCGCCTGGTCAAACTCCGCTTGGGCATGGCCAGCAGCTTGTTTATCGCCTTGCGAGCTCGCCACGCTCCCACTGCCGATCACTGTGCACGCGTCGCGCTGGTTTGTTCGTCTTGGTCGCTGGCGACCGACATGAGCGAAGACCAGCGGCACGACTTGGAGATTGCCGCGTTGCTGCATGACGTGGGAAAGATGGGGATTCCCGATTCGATCTTGCGAAACCCCAACGCGTTGACCGCCGATCAACAAAACATGATGCGGCATTCTCGGGAATACGCCGATCAGATCCTGCGATGCATTTGCGTTTCGGAAGATCTGTTGTCAGTCGTCCGCAATGTTGGCGCCTGGTACAACGGGATGAAGCAAGGTTTTGAGATTTCTGGCAACGACATTCCTGTGGCATCACGCATGATCGCGATTGCCGATGCTTACGATTCAATGACGACCGATCGCGTCTACCGCAAAGCACTTTCGATCGATCGGGCAATTGCCGAGCTGTTCCATTGTGCCGGTACCCAGTTCGATCCCACGATGGTCGATCACTTCGCCCGCATCCAGCAATCCAATGACCGATCGGAGCTCCATTCATTGACCACCAACCGTTGGCTGAAGATGCTAACGGGTGAAATGAACAATCGTTATTGGGATTTGCGTATCCAACCCGAGAACGGCCGCAATGAGCAAATCAGCCACGATTCGTTCTTCCACGAACGATTAATGGACAGCGTACGCGACGGGGTTGTCTTCATCGACGCCAACTTCAAAATCAAGCGATGGAATCATGCCTGCGAGAAGCTGACGGGCATCTCGGCAGACGGCGTCCGCTATGAAGAGTGGAACCCGCAGCTGCTGAATCTGCGATTCCAGGATGGGCGGCTCGTTCGCGAAACGGAATGCCCGATTCGCCAGGCCTACCATACCGGCGTGCCTTCCGCGAATGCGATGCTGGTAAAAGGTCGCAGCGGCGAGTTCGTACCTGTTGAAATGCAGGCCGTTCCTGTGATTGGCGTCTCGGGCGTAGCGCTCGGCGTGACCGTGGTCATGCGAGACTGGTCGTCTGAACAGAACCTGCAACAGCGGGTTGAGACACTGCATCAGAAGGCCACGCGAGACCCGCTCACGGGGATCAACAATCGAGCCGAATTTGACCGTGTGTTCGCCGAAACAGTTGCCGCCAGTATTGAGAACGGTTCTCCCAGCAGCCTCATCATCTGTGACATCGACCACTTCAAGAAAATCAATGACGTGCACGGTCACCAGGCAGGCGATGAAGCCCTTGTCCGTTTTGCTGCTACTCTGGCGCGTGCCAGTCGCTCCGGCGACATGGTAGCACGTTATGGCGGCGAAGAATTCGTGATGGTCTGCCGGGATTGTGGTTGCTCGGAAGCATTCAGCATCGCCGAAAAACTGAGGCTGGAATTATCAGGCACGCCGTTCAAGGAACTAAATGGACAATGCGTTACTGCCAGTTTTGGCGTGACCGAGGTTCAGGCTGGTGATACACCGGAAACCATGCTCCGCCGAGCCGACCGTGGTTTGTTACAAGCCAAGGACAACGGCCGTAACCAGGTTGTTCAACTGGGCAGCGGCATGCATATCGAAGAAAGTGCCAAGGCCAGCAGCTGGCTTGATATGTTCATCAATCGGCCCAAGAGCGGTCAGAAACTCGTCGAGTCCTATTTGTCGACCAATGTGCCGGTCAACATCATGGCGCAGAAGCTACGAGGTTTCGTTGCCGATCACGATGCCAAGATCATCGCCCTGGACAATGATGGCATTCGCCTGGAAATCACCGACGAGAACGCTGTCTTCCAACGTCGAAAGAACGATCGCGGGACGCCGTTCGAAATGCACATCAGTTTTGTCTGCAACAAGCAGCAGGATCTCAAGTACTATTGTGCGTATCCGTGCGGCCCTTGAGAGTTCGCGATCGACGTACCAACCCGATTCAGGCGGCTCGCAACCTGATCAGCAGTTTGAAGTCCTATCTCGTTGCCCAGGGCTACTCACCCGGCCCCGACGATCACTTCGTACCGATGGCAACATCGACCTGGCAGGATGCCATGCGGCAAGGGTGACTCTCGACCGCAGGCTCCCGGAACCAGCCATCTGCCCGTAATCGCTGACCGATTCAGTCCTTGGATCGCTCGCATCTCTCTGTATGTATGGGCGAAGGAGGCGCCCATTGCGGCTCCCTTGGGCATCTACTATCTTGATCGATCGGAAGTGATTTCAGTTTTATGCACTTGTAAGTCATTTGGCGAGTCTTGGACGACCGGTCGAGTAGTTTTTCTCACCACGCCTGGCCATCCAACGCCTTACGAACTCGTGCCCGTGCGATTCGCACTCATACACCTCTCCCAACTTTCGAGGAATTACAGATGCCCTTTAGCTTGCCCGAACTGCCGTATGCTTACGACGCTGCTGGAACCGCACATCGATGCGACTACGATGGAGATCCATCATTCAAAGCATCACCAGGGCTATGTGAACAAAGTCAACGATGCCATCGCCGGCACCTCGTTGGACGGCAAGTCGATCGACGAAGTCGTCTCTTCATTGTCCGAAGTACCCGAAAACATTCGCGGGATCGTGCGTAACAACGGCGGTGGACACGCAAACCATTCGTTGTTCTGGACAGTAATGTCACCTGAAGGGGGCGGCAGCCCCACGGGCGATCTGGCGGCGGCCATGGAATCCGATCTCGGCGGTTTCGACAAATTCAAGGAGGCCTTTTCGGGCGCGGCTGCAACCCGCTTTGGTAGCGGCTGGGCCTGGCTTAGCGTCGACAACGGTAAACTGCTCGTCGAGAGTACTCCCAACCAGGATAACCCCCTGATGGAAGGCCGAACGCCGATCCTGGGCATCGACGTTTGGGAACACGCCTATTACTTGAAGTACCAGAACCGTCGCCCCGATTACATCGCTGCTTTCTTCAATGTCGTGAACTGGGATGAAGTTTCGCGTCGCTTCGAGGAAGCCAAAGGCTAGAGTGCGTTGACAAACAGGTTTAGCGGCCTTTCACCCATTGAAGACTGCTGTAACCAGCGCCGCACCGCTATCATTACGAGCGACTCGCACTAATCTGCCTTCAAGTCAACGAACACGACGTGCGAATATGCACATCGCAGCTCGCCCTGATTCAGGGCGAGCTGTTTTTGCAGTGGTAGCAGGTAGACCCGTTTGTGACATTGACCGTTAGCAGCTGCATTCCTACCATCCGCCCCGCTGCAGGCGGTTTTCGAACAGCTGCCGTTCACTTGACCTTGAATGTTGCCTCACGAAACCAATTTTATGTCCGTCGATTTTCAACGGCCGGGGAATTTTTCATCCATGTCCAGTACATGTTTGCACCGTCGAATGGTGTTCTGCGGTCCTATCTCTGTTCGTATCTGTCTTGCTGACTTCCGTTGGTTGTCAATCAACGATGCTCGGAAAACTGAACCCTCTGAAGTCATCGGAGATTCCTGTTCTGACCCGCGACGAAGGCATCGAGTACCCGCCACCTTCCGCGTCGGCCGAACCAAGCAAAATTCCGTCGAGCGGGACGGCTCCAGCCGGATTCACGGCCAACCAACCCGCCAAACAGACCAGCGAAGGCGATTATGGTGACGCCGGTATTTCCTACCCCGAAGCGACCGCAATGGCTCCGGCGGCACCCGCCAGCGGTGCGGCGGTCGATTATCCCACGACGAATTATCAAGCATTCGCACAACAACCGAAACCGAACGCCGATGCCGGCCTGCCTCCGCGAGGCACGGCGAACCAACTGGTCGATGCCTCCGCCGTGCAACAGGGCATGTATGCTCCGACCACCACTTCGACTGCGCCTGCGACCAACCCCGCCGGTTCGAGTTTCCAAAGCCCGCAGCAGCAAGCGCGACGGGCAGCAATTGGCCAGTACCCTTGGCAACGAATTCCCAAACGGCACAGGCGAATCTCGAGTCTCAACCGCCGACAACGCCGACCACGAACGGTCGCGCTCAAATCAACTTGGCGGAGGAGACTTCCCGGCCACACCATCTACGCCAATCACGCAACCAATGCCCTTCGTACCGCCTTCGAATGCCAATGGCGGAACAGCTCCGATTGCCAGCTATATCGAGCCTGCCGCACAAGACCGTTCGGTGGCGTCGGCCTCCTACGATACCGCAGATCAATCGCACTACGAGCGGACTGCTACCAACGACTCACCAGCTCAAGCCCGCGAATGGCGACCAGGCAGCACGGCCTCGGTCGGCGATACGATGACAACTCGATAGCCCCCAGCGATCGTGGCGACCACCCGTTGCTGAATCAAGGGAATCACCTCGCGGAGTCGCTATCCTGCTACAGGTGCGATCGCAAACCGGACGACACGTGCATTCCTGCCATCTGCATTCAGGATTTGGGCGCAGGCTTGGGCCTGGTCAATCCGACGGAAAGTCCCGTAGCACCGCCAGGGAGTTTGCGGCGAATCTTTGATCTGCACACGAGAATGACACGCCTGTCCGCCGGCGGTGCTCGCCGCCACTGCCACGGCGTTGTTATCGCCAGCGGAAGACGAACGTCTTGGGGATGGTTGATTGAATCGCGGCATGAAAACGGCTCCAACGACATGTCGATAACGGGCTGCGACTTGCAGTGATCAAGGAATCGAACAGCCGCATCGAGTCAAATTAGTCTTGTTGGCTCGATTGTGCAGAAAAAGAAAAGACCGACGCTATAACCGGACCTTTCAGATTTCTATCAGCCAAAAGGCATGCAAGCACGCCATCCCATCGGATGGCAGCGCTACCAGCCCATGACCATATTCGACTCGATGGCCTTGCGGGCATCGTTCAAATCGGTGCCGGTTTCCTGCATGTACAGGCGGATCGCATGGACTTTGTCACCGGCCGCTTTCGACAAGCAATCGCGAGCCTTGGCACAGGGATCGGTTTCGGGAGTCGAAATGCCCAAGGCAGCTTTCGAGATAACCCAGGTGTCGCGTGGACGTTTGGTCAGTCGAGTGACCGTGTCGGTGGGATAAGCCTCCTTGACCACTTGAGCTGCTGCGTCGTCGTCGTCAGCCCAGGTGATGATGATGTGGGCGTTGGTTTCCACTTCGAACAATGGCATGTTCGTCCCCCTTTTGAGTGTCTTCCGGAATGCCGAAATCGTTAATTTTAAATGTAAGTTGGCGTGATCTAAGGTTTGCCTGGTCCTGAACCGTTGGAACCGACCTGGAGCCGGATCAATGCTGATCATCCTCTCCCCGGATCCTAGAACCTACAATTATGCTCGTCAATGTTCGCGGCCCGAATCGACTCTAAACTGGCCGACGGGATTGTGAAATACCGGCATTCACAGCTAGGCTTAGCGGAAAACCTGTTTCTGCTGCCGTGCCTGACGCCATCCACCGGAACTCCGCCACCAGGTCCTTTCCGGTCGACTAACCTCGTTTCCCTGACTCACCACACCGATTCGCCATGCCCTCGACCGAATCTGAAGACAGCGACAACGGTTCGCCGGAAGATCTCAAAGTGCCGGTTGATCCCTTGGCGTACGCCACCGAACCACGGCGATCTGTACAGGAATTCGGTCGCTGGCAACAGCAGGTTGTCTTCGCGGCAATCCTTCTGTTGGCGGTGCCGCTGGCTTGGGGCTCGCTGAAGCGGGAAATCGCCGGATGGTATGCCGCGGCGGCCAAGGTCGCTGAAGTCGAGGGCGATAAGCATAAGGCGCTGCGGCAGATCGATGTCGCCTTGGCCTGGGACAGCGAGAACACTCACCATTTGATGCAACGATGCTTCATCAAACTGTCCACCGGCAACGCCAGGATCGCGATCGAAGATGCGGACCATGCCTTGCGATTGGCTCGCGCCGCCGCTGCCGATCGGCTTGACGAAGATTCGGGCGCCGTCCTCATCAACACGCTCAACAGCCGAAGCTTACACGTATGCGCTGGCCGAGGAAGATTTGGAGGGTGCTCTCGAGAATATCGACGAAGCGATCCAAATGGTTGGCCGCGGAGCCAGCCCCGAATTGTTGGATACGCGAGCTTACGTGAACTACTTACTCGGCGAATACGAAAGCGGCCTCGTCGATGCTGAAGCGGCACTCGAGTCGTACGACGAAGTCCGACGCGTCGAACGCAACCGCTGGCGTCAGTCGGCGAGGATGGCGATCGATAGCGCCCTTGGGAACACGCCATTCAGAACTTCGATCAGGCACTGGCCGTTTTTCACCAACATCGTGGCCTGCTGTATCGGGCTGCTCGGTCGCGAAGAGGAATCCGAGCAGGACCTGCAGCGAGCTGCCGAACTTGGCTATCAACCGGAGAACGGCGTCTGGTGACGTGACACCAATCCGCCCGGTGCTTGCGATCGCCAGCTTAGCCGCTGACTGGCAGCGTCTGGGTCGCGTAAGGTGTTTCGGCGGGAGAACCAATCAGGTAGCCGTCATGGAAGCAAATACTGTTTTCGGACTCTGATTTCGCCTGGTAAAGCGCCGAATCGGCTCGGTTCATCAGTGTCCGCAGGCTGTCCGATTGGCGTGCCCCGGCAATGCCACAGTAGACGGCACAATTTACCGTATTGGAAGCATCTTCGACCACGCGTTTGGCAAACACAATGGCCCCCGGGATTGGTGTTTCGGGTAACGAGACCACAAATTCGTTCGCCGAATAACGGAAGACTTTGTCCGTACCCCTCACGTTTTGCGAGAGTAATTCGGTGATGTCGCACGCGGTTGCGTTCAGCTGCTGCGAGCTGATGTCCGCATCCCCTTCACCCAGGTCAATTTCAAACAGAGCAATGGAAAACTCGTTGCCATATCGCGACAGGTAGGCAAAGTGCATTTGCAGCCACTCTTCCAGCGCCTGTTGATTCCCGACCATCGTGATCGGGTCGAGGCGACTCTCTCTGGAAGCTGGTAACCGATCGCCGAAGCGTCTCATTTCGTCATAAACCAACGCCAGCTTTTCCGTCAGTCGTTCCGTTTTCGAGAGGACGCGGCATCGGGATTCGTCCGCATCATCAAGTGAGGACAGTTGTGAAACAAGCCCATTGAGCAGCTCGAAGTGCTCCGCCAGGCTGGACCGAATCTCGCCAAAGAGGTCCATCGTTTCGTCGGGCGAAGTACCGCAGGTAGGCTGAGTTGCGGCAGAATCGCCGGAATCCAGGTTGTCCGTTTGTTGGGTCTTGCGACTTCCACGGAACGACCAACCGGCAATTCCACCAAAGAGTGAGCTGCAAGCCGCGATCAACAACCAATTCATGCCTTCGAATCCTTCTATATTTCCAGTGTTACTCGTTGGCCAGCAGGTGCCAACGAATCTAATACGATTTTTTCAAGCCGAAGCCCTTCATGAAAAACACGCCAAGCACGACCAGAATGAAAATCACGGCGAACCACGTCTTCTCGTCCGAGAAGACAATCGCCGATTCAATCTGGCGAAAAATGCTGTTAAGACGACTCGTCATCGTGAGTTAACTCCTGAAAGTTGTCCGGGATCCCCGATCCGCTCAGGAAACGTAGGTCACCTGAACGCGTGCATGGACCAGAATCGTGCACCCGTTGCGAACCCGATCCGGGAACATGGGCCCCCTTTCAGGCAAGAACGGCAGAATCGCTACAACCAACGCCGATTCAACCCATCGGGGCGGCAGAAGTGTCGAAGCCGACCGTTGCCGAAGCCCGATGAATTGAATTCCAGCAGCCTTCGCCGACCTTGCATGCCATTGGGCCGCAGATATAATCGACAGGCTACTTAGCGGTGCAAAGCTTCTGCAGACCCCTGCAATCAGCTTTCGCAACGCCAGGAACCAAGCGAAGGGGCCGTAGCTCAATTGGTTAGAGTACCGGACTGTCGATCCGGTGGTTGGGGGTTCGAGTCCCCTCGGCCTCGCTTAAGAAAGCCTCGGAGAACAGTTGTTTCTCCGGGGTTTTTTCGTGTGCGGTGGAAACACTGGCAACCTGCCAAGTTGTCCAGAATTGTCAGCGATTGCTTCGGTTGCACTAGATTTGGTGCAACCGTTGGTGCAACCAAACTTTGGCGTTCATCAGTGCCGGTCGCTCGAGTCGAGTTGGCGTTCGTCGGATTCTCGCCGATCGGTAAATGGGCAGTGAGTCCATCGCCGCTGCCACATCCAACAGACGTGGGTCGGTGTAGACGTTCATCGTAAGATCGATCTTACTGTGTCGCATGGCCGCCTGGGCCGTACCGGGGCGTCACGCCGCCAATCGATAGGAAAGTACCAAAACTCGTCCTGAAGTGCGTGAACGTCCAGCGAGCGACCCTGATCATCTCACCTTGGTGATTCCTGCGGCTGACAAATCACGGTCGAAAATCTTGATCAACTGTTTCGGCACATCAAGAGTACTTCGCCAGCGTCGGGCGTCATCCCCACAGTTGGGCGACCCTGCTGCCGTGTCTTCAGCCATTCGCGGATGTCATCCACCAGGTCACCCTTTAGTGGAATCTCGGCGGACGTGCTGTTCTTGGCGTCCTTGGCAGCCAGCAAGATGCAGGGATTCGGTCCGTCGAGCTGCAACATGGGATACCTTAACGGACGCCAGCTCGCCACGACGCAGCCCCGTGAGGAACAACGTCTTGTAAATCAAAGCTCGTTCGAGCCCTCGGAGTTCCAGTTCGCGGACGAGTCCGGGTTGTCCTTCAATTTTTACGTGCTCGGACGACAGCTCGTCAAGCAGTCGAAAGTCAGGGGCACACGTTCCCACGTGTCACGTTTGGCTTTGACTGCGGATTTGTCCTTCTTGCGTGTCTCGCGGCCGTATTCGGCCAGTGGACGCCATCGTGCTGACATACAGGAACTTGGTCAACTCGTCCTCGGGTGAAGGAACGACGAATTTTGCGTCTGTCCGCTTTTTCGTCAGCCCGTGACACATTCCGCAGCGGGTCAGCAACAAGCCGATTGGACTCGACCGCCCAGCGGCAAAATCCTTTTAGGGCCTGAAGGTAGCTATTTCTGGTTCTCGCTGCCATGCCTGCCGCTTGCATCTTGCACAGCCATTTGTCCACTTCGTCGCGATGCACATCCCGCAGCAGGCTGAAATCGCAGTCGGCCATGATCGTGGTCGCCAACCGACTGGGTATCGTCTCGATGAACGACGGACGTTCCCTTGGAGTCCAAGTACGTCAAATAATCTGCCAGGTGCATGGCGATCGGTGTTGCGGTGTGGTCCGACACACGGGCATCCGCAACCTAAGGACCCCGACTCCTGACCCGCTCGGCGCGGCGCTCCAGGTCGGCCAGGACAGATTGTGCGGCTTGTCGATCGCGACAACCAGTCGCTACTTCGCGGACGATCCCTTCACCATCGCGGTATTTTGCCGTGTAAGTCCCGGCGTCAACACGGACGCGAAGGCTCCCATCCTGGCCCTCCACGACCTCGGCGTCCTGAGGCTTACCACTACGAGATTTCCACTTGGCGATCCGTTTGCCACCCCGGGTTACGATCGACGCCGCCTTGGGCAAAGGGCGAGTCACCTGTTTCTTGAATACTGCACCCACTATTTCACCTTCCGCGTGATCTCGATATCGAAGAATTTCGCCAACTTGTCCGCTATGTCCAGCCGGAGTGACTGCTCACCTTCCGCGAACCGCATCAGCGATTGTCTCAACACACCGGTTTCACGCTCCAACGCCTTGAATGAAAGCTCACTTTCCTCAATAGCGTCGCTAATCGCTTCTGTCATCGTTTCATATCGTTTTCGTCCTGCCATGTAATAATCCTTACACTGTTGCGCAAGTGAGTCAATTGCCTGGGTTGCCTAGGTGGCCTGTCGGCGATTCGATTTCGGACGGGCCCTCCCAACGGACTTCAGCATCGCGCAACACGCTCATGAATGCCGGCGGAAATAGCCGATGCCCGTCCACTATGTCCAGTGCTGCCTGCCAGGTGGCACTAGCGTCGGTCGGGCGAGTCGCAGGTGGTAAGATTTCTGGGTCACAAAATATCGCTTCTAAATCCATCGCATTCTATCTCCTTACTGAAGTGCTGGCGTCTGACGTTCCGACAACGTTGAGGACGCTTAATTGGAAGCAGATATGTCGGAATAATGGCCGATTCCCCAGAATCTACCGGCAAAAAAACAGCCATTGTCGGATTGTGGGTACCTGCCGGAAAACCACGCGAATTCTTACAAATAGCCGTTTCATTGTGAGGTCTATTCGTTCTCGGAAATGTTCGATGCCGGAACTCGGAAACACGTCAGCCATCGCAGGCAATTCGAGAGAGCCCGCTGCCGCTGTCGCCGCTCGTTTCCACAATCTTCCAAATAGCTGGCTTGCAGCCCCTGTGGGGCTCGACTTGGTCGATCACGCCCAAGTTGCACAATTCGGACAGCCAGCCCGTCACCGCCCGCCGAACTACCATTTCGCCTTTGTCCGCTTCTCGGCTGCTGAACGATTGGTTTACCCCGAATTTCTCTCGAAGCCGCTCCAGGAAACGTGCGGCCGGGGCTGAGATGCCTCCGCCCAAGAGCTGAGAAAGGGGACCGGCCATCAAGAATCGGGCCCGTTGATAATCCTCTTCGGAAGCCAACAGCCGATTTTTTGCATCAAACCGCCGTTGCATTTGATGAAGCAAGCAACTGGCTTCGATCATTGACAGCAGTTGAGAAAAGGCTCGGCGTACCTCGACCTGATCACTCTTGAACAGCTCGCCCAGTCGCGGGGCATATGGAATCAAAATTGGCCAGGGTTTCGAATCGCTGCAAGGCAAAATGCCGGTCTGTGATTCGTACTACGTCGGCCACTGCCACATTTCCTGGCATGAAGCTGCAAGAGATGCCACAATTCGTCGCGTCTGTTCAGATCGCTCGTCAGTATTTAGCAGAATGCAACGGTTGCGATCTTCTTCAATATGTTTGACGATGTGGTCGACTCGATGAACGCTATTGGTCCTGCCTGTTCAATCCGTTTCGTCACGAATTCTCCGCGTACTTTCATGGTGACCAATTTCGATAAGGCTCCAGCAGAAAGCATCTCACGCAGTGCCCGAGTTGCTTCGGCGGCATCATCGTTCTGAATCCGCGACCGCTCGCGAGCAACCACAAACCGATGCGAGAGACTTCCCGGAGGCATGTAGAAAAGTGCCTGCGACGTCAATTGCGTTGCTGTGAGCACAGCCTCTGGCGGAAAAAGTTTGGCGGTGGTTGCAACCAGGTGACTTTTGCCCGACGCGGTGGGGCCCTGGACGATGACATTCAGCGGTTTTCTTAGCAGTCGCGACGTGCCGGCCAGGTAAATCGTGGCTGTCAGTTGCCGTTCACCAGCAATCCCCATGGCAGCGATGTCATCGACGATTCGTTGGAAGAGGTCAGGGGCTTCCAATTGGGCTCTCGCTTCATCTCTCGCCGATTGAGGCATATTTTTCAGCAGTGATTCGGAATCGCCGCGGTTGGATTCATGGTGGCCTGTTGGCCCCTCGACAACGTCGACTGCGATCTGGATCAGCTGATTAGCAATACGTACGAGTCGGTGCCACATAAC
>CAWGCE010000003.1:0-26714 GCA_963821085.1 uncultured Planctomycetales bacterium
GAGGGAGTTTGTTTTCAACGGCCCAGCGGAACATCCGTCTAATACGTCCTACGTTGTCGTTGATGTACTTTCGGCGGTGACCGGCTTCGATCATCCTTTGCCGCACGTTCTTGGTTCCCGGGGCCCGATCCGCTGGCCGGGTCGCGCCCGTAAAGTGCTTTAGGGGCGCAATGTGTGCGGATGCCGTACGTCTCATCGCTGGGTTTCCCTCTTGACGTAGTAGCTCATCGCGTACTTCCAGTAGGCCAGGATGAGTTCATTCACCGACAGCCGGCCGCGGACCGATCAGGCGTCCGGGGCAGGACTTGCTGCCCGTTCCGCAGCCATCCGGCAATTATCTGCCGATACTTTTCGTGACCGGCCGGGACTGTCGCGTTTGCCGAGGTAAATCCGTCGTCCGTTGATTTGGACGAGTGCCTGGCCGGAGCCTTTGTGGAGGCGATATTTGGGGACGCGAAGGGGCATGGCGTGTCCTGGGAAAAGGGAAAGGGGGTAGGACTACCCTTTCACAAGAGACCTTCAGGCCGCACTGCCCACCATCGGCAGGTAAAAAAAGCACTCGTTTCTGCGGGTTTTAATAAGTCGGGCTGACTGGATTTGAACCAGCGGCCTCTGCGTCCCGAACGCAGCGCTCTACCAAACTGAGCCACAGCCCGAGCTGACTATTCTATAGCGCTCCATGGTCCGTGGAATAGCGGGTGGGGACCGTTGGGATTTGGTCGCCGAGCTGTCGAGGATGCCGGCGAAGCTACCTGGTGGCTGACTCCATTGGTTTGCTGAGACGCTGCTTTCGCGGGGTGAAAGGCGATGATGTGGCGAAGTCGTACACATATGCAGAAGGGCAGGGGGGCCGGGCGACTGGTGGCGAGGTGGGGGGTCGTGGGCTTTTCGTGTTTGCGACAATCGCCAGTCGACCAGGTGAACTTCCACATTGCGGCGTCCGCGGAATTCGTTGATCACCGGGCGATAAACGACATCAATCGGAGAATCGACTTCGGACAAATCGTCGGCCCACTCGCCGCTCCCAAAAGCCAATGCTCGCATAGTCACATTGTGTTGTGTCAGTTGCAGGCTCAAGTGCCGGTCGCCGCCACCCATTTTCTTGGGCTGGCCGAAGATGGTCACGCCGGTGGCACAAAGTCGTGGGCGGGGGTTTTCTTCGCCGAAAGGTGCCAGCTGCTCGATTTGGGAAACTGTTTTTATAGTCAATTGAGCCAGCGGTGATTCAGCGTCGATTTCGATTTCGGCGACGCGATCTTCCGGTGCGATCCTGGCATGCACGCGTTCGCAGAACAGCTGTCGGAAATTGTCGAGTTTGGCGGTGTTGATCCGCAGTCCGGCTGCCGCTTTGTGACCGCCAAACGCTTCCAACTGTTCGGAACAATCGCAGAGCGTGTCGTGCAGGTTGAGCCCCAAGGCCGATCGAGCGGACCCGGTACCGACACTGCCACCCAACTCATCGAGGGCAATCATGATCACCGGTCGAGCATATTTTTCGGCCAGCCGGCCGGCAACGATCCCAATGACTCCCGGGTGCCAATCGTGATCGGCAAGGACAAAGGCCGAATCGTTGTGGGGGTCGTACTTCTCTTTAATCTGTTTGGACGCTGACAGGTAGATACTGCGTTCGATCGTCGTACGGTTATCGTTCAGCTCATTCAGATAGACCGCCAACGCTTCGGCTCGATCTTCATCATTCGTTGACAGCAATTCGACTCCCAGTTCCGCCTGTCCCAGTCGACCTGCCGCGTTGAGTCGTGGAGCCAGCATGAAGGCGACGTCTTCGCTGGTCAGTTGGCTCTTCTTGTCCAGTTTGGTGGACCGCATCATCGCCGCGATCCCCGGCACGGGACGTTCTTTCAACGCGTTCAGTCCATAGCGCACGATCAGGCGATTTTCGTCCCGCAATGGCACGACGTCGGCAATGGTGCCAATGGTGCAGATGCCGATGGCGGACATCAGGAACTCGCGATGGTGAGCGGCGACCCGGTCGCTGCCGGTGGCTCGCTGGCAAAGTGCCCACGCCAGTTTGAACGCGACGCCGGCTCCGCATAATCCGTCAAACGGGTAATCATGGCCCGGCAGCCGAGGATGGATGATTGCGTCGGCCCGCGGCAACGATTCCCCCATCGTGTGGTGATCGGTCACGATGAGCTTCAAGTTCAATTCACGGGCGATTTCGGCTTCCGCCACACTGGTGATGCCACAATCGACCGTGATCACCAACTTCGTTCCGCGTTCGGCAATCTTGCGCAGCGCGTCGCTGTTGACTCCGTACCCCTCGTCGATGCGATGCGGAATGTAGAAGTCGACCTTGGCATTCAGGACGCGTAGCGTGCGCAGCAAAATGGCCGTGCTGGTCATGCCGTCCGCATCGTAATCACCGTAAATTGTGATGGGCTCATTGGCACGAATCGCCGCGTGAATCAGATCGGCAGCGGCCGACAGGCCTGGCAGCAGGTTGGGATCGCGCAGCCCGGTCAGGCGCGCTTCAAGAAAGTGCCGGACTTCCGCCGGATCCTGAATGCCGCGGGCGACAAGTAACTGAGCGACAACGAGCGGGACGTTGGCCGAACTGCAGAGCGCGGCGGCAGCTGCCGGATCGAACGAGCGAAGCTTCCATTTCTTTGCCATAGGGTCCGCCATGACCTTGTTTGATTCGCTGTTGCGGAAATCCAGAGCCTTGATTGAAACAGAGACCGATCGAGCGGGCAAGTGCTACGGGCTAAATGGCAGCGGATCAAGTCAACGAATCGGTCTCGGGCAGGGGTGTGGTTGGCTCTCGATTTGCCCGAGCTGTTGCCAGTCGGCTACGGTTGTTTCATGGGTCGATGAACTCACGCGGTGCCTTCACCCGGAACCATTTTCGGCTTTACGAGGCAATGAAAACCGACACATTTTTCCTCGTCCTCGCGTTCGGCGACCGCTTTGGTCAGCAGTTCCTGAACCTGGGTCATGACACTTGGATCGAGCGACGCCGAGACGACTCGTTGCTGACCATCGGGGCCGAGAATTACGGTGGTCAGCACCGCGACGGTGCCGTCGTGTTGCAAGGCAGAGATAATATTCTCACCGACTTGCTGTTCTGCGGTCTTGATCGTCGTTACGAAATGCCGCAGCTTGGCGTTGTCGGCGTGCTCGAGCACAGCGGGCGAGTCGGCAGGTTTGCTCGGTTCCTCCGCGGGCTGGTTCGCATTCATCATCGTCCTGCCAATCGAAATGCCGCTGCCGCTGGGCGGAACGAAGAAAGCGGCCTGCGTTACTTCTTCTTCTCGAGGTGCAGGGTTCGCTTGCGGAGGCGTGGGCTGTACTTCAGCAGTGACAGTTTCTCTCCGCCAGATTTTCGTTTGAGCGAGTAGTTGTAGTCGCCCGTTTCCTGGCAGACGAGATGAATCGTCTCCGCCTTCTTCTTGCTCTTGCCGCTCTTTTTCTTCGCCATCGTTTTTCCTCGCCGAGTTTGCTTTCGGCGATGCTCCCTTACCGTTTACGAGCTGTCAGTCGGAGTCCACCCCACGGGAGGGCTCGCAGAATTTCCCAATCCCGCAGTTTATCAGAAAACGCGTCGTTCATTCTAGGTGGCGGCGTAATTCCGGGCCGCCGCGTGATGCCGGGTTTGCTGGCAGACGGATTGCCCAGCGAGTAGGATAAAGCCGGGAATTTTGATCGGATCTGAAGCTCGACCGCCCGGGAATTCCGTCCGCCATGACCAGCGATTCCAACAAGCCACAACGAATCCCCAAGCGACGAGACCGCGAAGGCCGCGTGCTCCCTGGCGAGGCACCGACCCAGAAACCGGGCAGTCAGTCCTCATTGGCGACCCCGAAAGCTGCCTCAACGATTTCGACTGGAACGGTGGCGGCTCGTCCGAACGCTGGCCAAACCACGGCCCAACGTGCCGCCGCGCGGAAGTCGATCGCACTCCAAGCAGCGATCACGACTCGCCGACTCTGCGTACCGAAGACTCGCCGGAGGAGCCAACTGTGATTGCACGCGTTCGGCGGTGGATGAAAGCGACCCCGGCACTGTCGTTCAGTCTGGTTCTGCATCTGCTCGTCTTTGTGGCACTGGGTGCAGTGACGTTTGCGACGTTGCAACCGAAAGAAGAGCTGCTGATCACGGCCTCGGTGGTCGAAGCGAGTGACGCTCCCGTCGAAGAAATGGCTGAAATCGATCTGGGCGAATTGGAGGAGTTTGAAGCCGAGGAGTTCGAAACGGAAGTTGCCGAAATGACGGATGTCGTCCTGGACGAAGTGTCGATCGACGCCCCGGTCGCCGAAGCCCTACCCGACATTGCCGGGAACGCTCCGCCTGTCGGCTCCGAAGCAAGCAAGAGTGAAGCGTCGGAAGTCAAGTCGAAGCGGCCGGTGGCGAAAAAAGGAAAGCAAGCGAACGCCAGTTTCTATGGGGCGCCCGCACAGGGAAACCGGTTCCTGTTTATCGTCGACAATTCGACGAGTATGGTAAACGGCAAGATGCTGACCACGTTGGACCAGTTAATGCAAACGGTCGGCAAGTTGAAGGCGAAGCAGGAGTTCCATGTCATTTTTTACAGCGACGCGGCGTACCCATTGTTCTATCCCGATCCCGATCCGGGTTGGGTCAAAGCGGATAAGGCGAACAAAACGAAGCTGTTTCGGTGGCTGCAGTCTGTCGAATTGTGCGGAGGCGGGCGTCTCGATCTGGCTCTGCAGAAAGCGTTTGAGTTGCAGCCGGATTCAATTTTCCTGGTTGGCGACGGCCAGGATATTGGCAAAGCCGAAGAGGACGTCGTCGTCCAGCAGACGGAGAAACAACGCTTCGTGGTCCACACGCTTTGCATTGGCGGGAATGGTAAGGGTGCTGAGAAGCTGGCGGGGCTGGCTGAATACACAGGCGGCACTTTCCGTTTTGTGACGCCGACGCCCCAACACGTCGAGATGGCAAAACAAGTGAAGTTCAAGATGAATCGCAAACGAGGCAAGATTTGGGGGAAGGATGTCGGGCGGTAGATATCCTCCCGATCGACGATCGTTTCCGGAAATCGGGGTCGGCTCGTTCTTGCCCTTCTGAAATACTTGAAACCGCGTCTCCCACCGAGGGCAGGGGGCTGGGCCAAGTCGGACCAATGGGCGTCCCTGCGGTGTGCATCCTCCCGACGAGTGAATCGCTGTGCAACAAACCGATCTGGAAATCGTCCGCGTGGTGCCGGGGGCTGGCTCACCGATTTCCCGAAATCAGCCGGCAGAGCGACCGGAATCGAAACGCAGTTGGCTGGAAGCGGCACTGGGTTTGTTGACCAGCACCGTCCTGCACCTGATGGCGCTGGTGTTGTTGGCCTTGATTCTGCATGCCGTACCGATCATGCAACGGCCCGCCGAGATTGTGCTCGCGCCGCCCGGTTTGGGTGCAGCCGAACTCGATGGCGTTGAGTTTGGCGAACTGGAAACACGTAACGATGACGGCGCCGCGAATGTGGTACCTGACGAGAAACCGATCGAACCGCTGGTCGAATCGAATTCCGATACGATCGAACCGCCTGCGATCGAACCGGTTTTCGACGTGACGCCGCGAGTTGCCACGCTCGACCCGGTTCGTGTTGTACCGGGCACGAACGTCGCCGGTGGTCAACGTTCGCGGCCGGACGAGCCGAACTTGCAGCTCGATTTGGGGGCTGCGCTCACCGGTCGAAAGGGCGAGCTGAAGCAACGCTTGCTGGGTGAAGCCGGCGGGAATGAAGGCAGCGAACTTGCGGTGCAGTTGGCTCTGGCGTGGTTGTCGGAACACCAGGAGGCAGATGGCAGCTGGCGACTTGATTTTCCCGCACAATGCGGCGGCCGTTGCGGCGGGCCGGGTTCGAAATCGCCGGCACGAAACGCAGCGACCGCGTTGGCGTTGCTTCCATTCCTGGGTAATGGGCATACGCACAAGGACGGACCGTACGCCGAAGTTGTCGGGCTTGGGCTGCAGTACCTGAAAGAGAACATCCGGCAAGAACCGGCCGGCGGCAGTTTCATGGATGAAGGCCAAATGTATTCGCACGGACTGGCGACGATCGCGGTTTGCGAGGCGTTGGCGATGAGTCAGGATCGGTCGCTGCTTCCGGTTGCGCGAAGCTCGATAGACTTTATCGTTGCTGCACAGAACGTCGAGCAAGGTGGTTGGCGCTATCGACCAGGCGAGATGGGTGATACGACCGTTACCGGCTGGCAGCTGATGGCTTTGAAGACGGCCAGTATGTCCTATGTCCACGTACCGTCGGACACGATCCGCAAGGCGTGGTCATTTATCGATTCGGTCGAGCTGCCTTCGCGATACGAATACAGCTATCAGGAAGGTGGCCGATACGAGAAGCGGAAGCGGCGGACGGCAAAACTGGAACGCTACAAAACAACGTCGGCGGTTGGTTTACTGTCGCGGATGTATCTGGGTTGGGAGCGTGATAACCGCGTGTTGTCGGATGGTGTCGTTTGGCTGGGGAAACTGGGCCCGAGTGTCGGCGATAGCCCCGAACTTTACTTTGATTACTACGCTACCCAGATCATGCGGCATTATGGCGGTGAAACTTGGGAGCAATGGAACCCGGTGATGCGTGAATTCCTGATCAACACGCAATCGCGGGCAGGGCACGAACGCGGCAGCTGGCACTTCCCCGGCGAACACAACGAAGCCGGCGGGCGGCTGTACTGCACCGCACTGGCGACACTGATCCTCGAGGTCTACTACCGCCACCTGCCTCTGTATTCCGAGCGAGCGCTGAAAGAAAAGTTTAGACTGTAGGCGTTCATTTTGTTTTTATGAGCAAGGCTGGAAGGCAGGAAGAAGGCTGGTGCTTTGTGACAACTTGATCGCGAACACGAGCACTTTGCTGCCAGCGCACCAGTTCTTTTCCTGCCTTCTGTTTCATCAAGAAATCTTCCTGTTGTCTGTTGCCATGCAAATCATTCCCGTTCTCGATCTTTGCGGCGGCGTTGTTGTTCACGCGGTGGCGGGCGATCGCGATCGCTATCGGCCGGTTCAATCAGGACTTTGTGAGTCTGCCAACCCAATCTCGGTCGCTCGCGGTTTTCGCGAAAGGTTCGGGCTGAACGAAATCTATATTGCCGATCTGGATGGGATCGCTGGGCGTGATGTCGATTGGGAGAACATCAAACGCTTGGCCGAGGATGGTTTCGAGCTCTGGTTGGACGCGGGTCGCCATGTTCTAACGCACGATGTACGCCCGCAGCAGACGATACTCGCCACGGAGTGGTTGGCGGCCAGATCAGAACTGGATACTGCCGTGCTCAGATTGGGCGCGGAACGCGTTGTTCTCAGTCTCGATTTTCGCGACGGTCGACTGCTCTCGCGGGTGCCGGAGTGGCAGGGAATCCAATTGGATTCATCTCTCATTGCTCTGGTAGACTCGGTCTGGAAAATCGGGGTGCGTCGATTCCTGTTGCTAGATGTTCTGACAGTCGGATCTTCGTTCGGTCCTGCCGAGCATATGAAATCAGTATGCCGGGAACTTTCTTCGAATTATCCATCGGTCCATTTGTCCTCGGGCGGAGGCGTACGCTGCATTCGAGACGTGACCGAAATGGCCGACGCCGGTTGTTCAGCTATGCTTGTTGCAACCGCTCTGCACGATGGATCGATTGCTGCCGGCGAACTTGCCGACTTGTAGCAACGTTGGAATTTGATCGTTTCGTTGACAGCAGCATCAAGGCCACTGCGGTTCGCGTTTTTCCACGAAAGCGGAAACGCCCTCGACGGCCGCTTCCGTCGTTTTGGCGGTTGCGTTTGCCGCGGCTCCGGCGGCGAGCAGCGTCGTCAGTTGTTCGCCGATCGTCTCGTACAGCATGCGCTTGGTCAGCGTCACCGATTCGTGCGCCGCCTGGCTCAGCTGACCCGCCAGTTCATTGGCTCGAGCCCAAACCAGGTCCTCGTCGACAACTTCATGAAACAGGTTCAACCTGGCTGCTTCCGTTGCATCGATCGTCTTGCCGGTTAACAGCAAGTTGGCGGCCATGCCTCCGCCGATGCGGAAGTTCAACAAGGGTGCCACCATGCCGGCAACCAAACCGCGGTAAGCGCCGGGATACCAAACGATGCCGACTTGCTGGCGATGACAATATCGGCGGCCAACATCAGTCCGGTGCCGCCGCCCAGCACCGGGCCATTTACCGACGCGATGATTGGCTTGGGGAAGTGCAGCATCTGTTCCATCAATTTTCGGTACTGCTGGGCGTCTTCAAACCACTGAAGTTGCGGATCGTCCCCCTGGTTGGTGGCATGGATCTCGTGCAAGTCCATGCCGGCGCAGAAGGTTGATCCAGCGCCGGTCAGGATTACCGCGCGAACCTTCTTCTCCTGGTGCAGGTCACTAAAGCCCTGGGACAGGTCGGTCAGGACCTGACGCGAAAGCGCGTTCCTTTTGTTCGGGCGATTGAGCACAATGGTGCCACCCGGCGCGTGCGAACGAACGTTGACAAGTGAAGTGGACATACGAGTCAGCTTGGCAAATTTCATATCGCTGTCAACCGATCGACAGGGACGACCACCAGGGTGCGGATCAGGATGGGGTACAACGATGAACAAGAAACAGCTGATGGCTTTGGGAGTCCCCGAAGACTGCGTGAAAACCGCCGTGGCGTGCATTCACGAAGCGGCCTCTTCGGGAACGCTGCGACGAATCAGGCCGAAAACGATCATCCCCGAGCTGGTCGCCGATCCACAGGCTTTCGTCAAACACGCCATTTTCGGCAGCTTGGCAACCGAACTGATCGAGTACAACCGGCCGCAGCCTGAACGCGATCCGATCGAATTCGCTCAATGGGGATCCGACATCGACCAGGGCTCGAAAGCTCAGATGCGCGACGCCTGTCGATTACCGGTGGCCGTAGCCGCGGCTTTGATGCCCGATGCACATCTTGGCTACGGACTGCCGATCGGTGGCGTACTGGCTTGCGACAACGCGGTCGTACCTTTCGCCGTCGGCGTCGACATTGCCTGCCGAATGCGGTTGTCGATTACCGATTTGCCTGTGGCAACGCTGGACAGGAACGAGAAGCAAGAGTGCGGAGAACTCGATTCGGCGCTCGACAAGGGAACTCGTTTTGGCAAGGGCAAGGAGTGGCACAAGGCGATGTTCCACCCTGTGATGGATGAAGACTGGACCGGGACGGCCATCACGCGGCAGGTGCACAGTACCGCGTGGCGACAGTTGGGGACGAGCGGTTCGGGAAACCACTTTGTGGAATGGGGCATCGTGGAGTTGCCGCATGCCGATCTCGGGCTGGAGTCGGGGCGCTACGTGGGTTTGTTGAGTCACAGTGGCAGCCGTGGCGCTGCGGCGCAGGTCTGCCGCCGCTACACGGAAATTGCGCAAAAGAACCTGTCCGCGCGCGACAAACAGAACAAGGCTTTCAAACACCTGGCCTGGTTGTCGCTCGATTCGGAAGAAGGGCAAGCATACTGGTTGGCGATGAATCTGATGGGACGTTACGCCGCGGCCAATCATGAGGTCATTCATCGCAACGTGACCAAACTCGCTGGAGCACAGGCGATCGCCACGGTTGAGAATCACCACAACTTTGCCTGGAAAGAGCGACACGGTGATCGTGAGTTGATTGTGCATCGCAAGGGAGCGACACCAGCTCATGGGGGTGCTCTCGGAGTCATCCCCGGGAACATGGCCGATCCTGCGTTCATCGTCCGCGGCAAGGGAGTCGCGTCGAGCCTCGAGTCGGCATCTCATGGGGCCGGGCGGCGGATGTCGCGCCGGGCTGCCAAAGAACAATTCCGCTGGAAAATGTGGACCGACTACCTGGGTGATCGCAATGTACGATTGCTGGGTGGTGGGCTGGATGAAGTCCCCGGCGCGTACAAAGACATCCATGAAGTGATGGCGGCTCAAACCGACCTCGTCGATATTGTGGGCCAGTTCCACCCGAAGATCGTCATGATGTGTGGCGACGGCAGCCCTGCAGAAGATTGAGTTGGGCCGGGGTTTGCGAGTTGCGCTTGATTCCCGGTGGCACAGCGTTGTTTCGCGCGACTCTTGCGGAGCAAAAGGCGACTATCGCGGCCTGATCGCCGGGAGCCAGCTTCGTCGCAGCATCACGACTCCAACCATCCACAGAACCCAGCTGTTCGGTTCAGGCAGGTACTCGACGACGATGTTGTCGAGCCAGATGGTGCCGTTCGGCTCGGCTGGCAAATGCACGATGTCGAAGTACTGCAGTTCCTGCCAACCTGGTTCAAACAGCATCGGGATCGTTCCGAGGCTGCCAATCTCGAAGACGTCGCCGTTCGATGAGCGTAACTCCCAGGAACGAAATAACCCGTCCACGTCGAAAGCGACCAGCTGAAATGGAACGGTCGCTTCCACGCGTACGTAGATCGGCAAATCGAATGTGGCCGCGATCAGCTTGCTGTTTCCCGCCGGTCCAGCGACGGCGACCGGGCTATCGCCGAGCAGATCAGTAAAGTCGAGTCCATCCTCTGAGTACGGCAACCGTTGCTGGTCGATGCCAAAATCGATGATTTCGAAACCGGCTGTCAACGTTGGCCACGCGAACGCCACGCAACAGGCCAGGAAAAACGTCGGGCGCATGGTTCGCAGGGCACTCATCACCCCAGTCTAAGTCGGCATCGGAATCGCGGCAAATCCCTTGCGATCCGAACATCGGGAACGGACCTGCCCGGTGGTGATTTCACGTCGTGATGTGCCCCATTTGCAACGTCGGTCGTTACCTGCGTGTTGAAAAGTAAACAGTCAACTCGATTTTTCGCAACAACAACCGACGCTCTAACCGTATTTGCGGCATCTTACGGCCGTTTCTTGTGTTTCACGGTTCATGGCACCTGCCATGCATGGGGGTTAGCAGATCAACACCAAGCACGCACTTCCTCCCAAGGATTCCACGGTGAAACGCTCTGTCCCAAGCAAGAAAACTGTCGCCGGCAACGCCAAGAGTCCACTCGCCAAGAAGAACGGTACCAAAGCGGTAACGACCGGCAGCGGATGGGGAGACGCCGTGACTTCGCCCAAGCCGAAGGCGAGTACAAAACGACGCGACTCCGGGAACTTCAACGCTACCGATGACCCGGTGCGCATGTACCTGATGCAAATGGGCGAGATTCCCATGTTGACCCGCGAACAGGAAGTGCAAGCGGCGAAGAATATCGAAAAATGGCGCACACGCTTTCGCACCAGCATGGTCGCCTCCGACCTGGTGCTGCAAGGTGCAGTCGTAGCCCTGGAAAAAGTACGCGACGGCCAACTACGACTCGATCGCACGATCGAAGTGTCGGTCACAAATACTGCCGAGAAAAAGCGAATCCTGCGTCGCATCGGCCCGAAATCGATTCTGTTCGTCGCATGCTGGTGCAAAACCATCGTGACTACCGCCTGGCGATTAACAAGAAACAGCCCAAGTCGGTTCGACGCCAAGCCTGGAAGTCACTAATCAGGCGTCGTTACCGTGCGGTTCGGCTCGTCGAAGAAATGAACCTGCGCCAGGCAAAATTGACTCCGTTGCTCGATCAGCTGCACGAAATCGGCAACCGCATGAGCGTTCTGCAAGAGCAGATCAAGCTCGGCGGCGGCGACCACGCAGGTGGTCGAACGGTCAAAGAGTTGTACGCCGAATTGCATTACCTGATGAGGATTTCTCTGGAAAGCCCCGCGACTTTGCGGTTCCGCATGGCCCGTACCGAAGAATACCGCCGTGAGTACGACGCCGCGAAACGCTACCTTTCCGCTGGCAACTTGCGGCTCGTCGTCTCCATTGCCAAGAAGTATCGCAATCGTGGATTGAGCTTCCTCGACCTGATCCAGGAGGGGAACACGGGACTGATGCGAGCGGTCGACAAGTTCGAACACGCTCGAGGCTACAAGTTTTCGACCTACGCGACCTGGTGGATCCGTCAGGCGATCACACGAGCCATCGCCGATCAGAGCCGTACGATTCGAGTCCCCGTCCATATGATCGACACGATGAGCAAAGTGCGACAATTGACCCGGGAACTGGTGCAGGAACTTGGCCGCGAGCCAAGCCCGGAAGAACTGGCTGACCGTTCCGACATGTCGCTGGAAGATGCCCGCTGCATCATGAGAATGTCGCGCCAGCCCTTGTCACTCGACCAACCCATGGGCGACCACGACGACAGTTACTTCGGTGATTTCCTCGAAGACTATCGTGATGATGACCCGTTGTACGACCACAATCACGACGCACTGAAGGTCCGTATTTCCGAGGTCATGGAAGTACTCAACCACCGCGAGCGCGAGATCATCCGGTTGCGTTATGGTCTGGCGGATGGATACAGCTACACGCTGGAAGAAGTCGGCAAGATTTTCTCGGTGACTCGTGAACGTGTTCGCCAGATCGAATCAAAAGCGGTGCGAAAACTGCAGGAACCTTACCGCTCCCGCCGTCTGGCAGGCTTCCTCGACCTTCCGCCTGAGATGTACCTGCCGAACAACATGCCGGCGCAGTAAGGCGACAGAAAACAGAGAAGAGGACAGGCTCCGGCGGAAGCAGCAGCAGGCTGCCTCGCCCGGGCCATTTCTTATTGATGGCGCAAGCAGGAACGCAGGCGTGAGATTCCAGGCCTCTTCCTGTATTCCTTGTCTTGCTCAAAAAGAAAGTGAATCGTCGTTCATTGCCGCCGGTTGCCTTCAGGTTCAACTACGCAGCTGCAGGTTGTCCAGCACGCGGCTCGTTGCCTTTGACTTGTTCAGTACGTAAAAGTGCACGCCGGGAACTCCGGCGGAGACGAGCTCCTCCACCTGATGCGTTGCCTGTTCGATGCCGACTTCCATTTGCCACAGGTCGTCGTCTTTTTCGCCCAGGCGATCGATAAAGTCCTTGGGTAGCGATGCCTTGCAAAGGCTGGTGATGCGCTTGATTTGATGCAGGTTGGTTACGGGCAGGATGCCTGGCACGATCGCGACGTCGATCCCGGCAGCTTGGCAACGGTCCCGAAAGTTGAAGTAGTCCTGGTTCTTGTAGAACAACTGCGTGATCACAATGTCGGCACCCGCATCGACTTTTCTCTTGAGGTTTTCCAGGTCGATTTCGGCCGAGGCGGCTTCCTGGTGCACCTCCGGGTAGCCTGCAACAGCGACGTCAAAATCGGGAAACTCGGCGCGGATCAACTCGACCAATTCGTTGGCGTAACCTAACCCGCCCTTCGCTTGCTTGAACTCGGTCTCACCTTGTGGCGGGTCGCCTCGCAGCGCCACGATATAATCAACGCCCCGCTCGCTGGCCTCTTTGAGATACTCACGCAGATAATCTACGGTCGCAGCCACGCAAGTCAGGTGCGATGCGACAGGCACTTTAAACTGCTGCTTTACCTGGGACACGATATCGAGGGTCTTTCCTCGAGTTGACCCGCCGGCGCCGTAGGTGCAGGTGATGTAGCTGGGAGCAAACTCCATCAGCTTCTCGACGTGTTTCATCATCGCCGTTTGCCCGGCGTCTGTTTTGGGCGGGAAGAGCTCGAAGGAGACAGTAAGTTCTGGTTTCGCGTAATCGGTCGACAGCGGCATGGGGGATGGGTCACAAGGGTGATATTGAGGGCGATCTTTACGGTTATTCTAGTTTGCTGCGGTCGATTTGGCGACAAGCAATTGCGGGAGGCAGCAGGCCACAGGCAACGAGGTATTTATGAGGAAGGCGATTGCTTCGCCACAAATGTTGAAGCTCGTCAAGAAATGAAGAGCGGTCAGGATTGCTCAACATTAGAATTCGGGAGGGCGGTCTTCCAATCCGGTGCGTCGTTCGGTGGTTGCGGCAAAAAGCCGCTCGATCAGGTGTTTGTCGCAGTCCAATTGATCGACGCCACGCCTGGAAAACATCCGTTGCTGCATTGCGATTACGACCTCGGGAGGTATTGCGGATACGCTGCCCAGTGACTTGGCGTAATTGATAAATGGTCCGACGTTTCCGGTGACGAAGCCATAGAGATTGGAAAACGAGCCGACGATTTTTCCCGTAAAAATACTGGTGTTAATTGCGGTCTTGACGAAATCTCCCAGGATGCAGCCCATCAACCGTTCCCCCGTCGAAACCTTTTCGTTGTCGTAAACGATCCGGATATCGCCATAGGTATTCTTGAGATCGCTGTTACTGGTGCCGGCGCCGAGGTTTACCCAGCTGCCAATGTAACTGTGGCCAATGAAACCAACATGTTGCTTGTTCGTATAAGGTTCAAAGATCGAACTTTCGATCTCACCACCGACACGGCACGTGTGCCCCAACACGACTCCATCTTTAATCGCTGCATGTTCGCGAATAATTACGTCGGGCCCGACGAGTACTGGGCCGACGAGCACTGCTCCTGGGCCGATACGAGCGCCCGCAGCCACCACGATCGGTCCGTCCTTGGTACTTGTGCTGACGTTGGGAGCAATATGATGTTGCTCCGCTGCAAAGACGCCGTCAGCTACCTGGGGTAATTTGCAACGCTTGGCGTAGAATTCGATACCGGCCCGCACAATCTTCACATGTTGCTTGATGACATCGTGCGGATATTCAAATAACGCGAGCCCCCCCGGTTGGTTGGCAATTCGCGGCGTTGACCTGCCGACCCATTCATCAAGCGACGGGAGCGTGCCCAAGTCATTCAGTGGCTTATTCGGTGTTAGTTTAGCTGCCAGCAACTGGCCTCGATCAAAAATGGCCCAGTCATTGGGTGCGGCCATTCCGCGTTGCAGGTGCGTGAGCGTTGCCGGCGTCGGCACCAGTCTCGCGTTGACCAACAGGTGAGACTGCTCGGGTCCCGGTGGGGTTGCCGTGATCTCGGGATAGCGAGCAGCCTCGAGCGGCTGGAGGTGGGTTCGCGTGACCGAGTAGATCGAGGGACCAAGCATCGCCAGCAGGTCCAGCAGTCGATTGCCGCCGCAGTTGATCGAGTAGGCCGGCCGGAGGTTGATCATCGGAGCCAAACTGGCAACCTGAACGTCTTCAAAGACAACGATGGCCATGAATTTCCTGCTGGTTTCGGCATCAGATGGGGACCGCGAGGTGCACTTTAGGGAAAAATGCTTGTCGGAGGCAACAGGCGTATGGAGGCTGCAGGCAACAGAAATGTGTTTTTATGAGGAAGGCAGGAAAGCAACAAAAGATCGCTGATCGTCAACCTGTATTCCTGCCTTCCTCATCAAGCATAAGAATAGACGGTCCAGGAGCCGTCGCAGGAAATCGAAGGACTCGGGATGTTGTAAACTGTGGCCATGATTCTGCATGTGGACATGGACGCTTTCTATGCGTCGGTTGAGCAGCGTGATCGGCCTGAGTTGCGCGGGCGGCCTGTGGTTGTGGGCGGATCGGCGGAGGGCCGGGGCGTGGTCTGTGCCGCCAGTTATGAAGCTCGAAAGTTCGGCGTGCATAGTGCGCAACCTGCCGTGACCGCGAAGCGATTTTGTCCTGATGCGGTCTTCATTGCGCCGCGAATGAAACATTACGCTCAAGTCTCTCGGCAAATATTCGAACGCTTCCAACGTTTTACGCCGCTTGTGGAGCCGTTGTCGCTCGACGAAGCATTTCTTGACGTGACTGGTAGCGTCGGGCTGTTTGGACCGGCCGAAGAGATTGCCTGCCAGATCAAGCGCGACATTCGGTCCGAATTGGGACTCGTGGCGTCCGTCGGGGTGGCGCCGAACAAGTTCCTCGCCAAGATCGCGAGCGATCTTGAAAAACCGGATGGACTTGTCGTTGTCGATTCGAACCGAATTCAGCAATTCCTGGACCCGCTACCGGTCGGTCGTCTGTGGGGCGTCGGCCGAGTTACCAATCAGAAGCTGGAAAATCGCGGCGTGCGGACAATCGGTGAATTGCGGCAACTTTCGCCGGGAGCGATGCGACTTTTGTTTGCTGATCAGGGTGATCACCTGTCGCGGTTGGCCAGCGGTATTGATGACCGCAGGGTGACGATTGATCGGAAATCCAAGTCGATCTCGCATGAGACGACGTTCCCCGCCGACGTTTCGGATCGCGATGTTCTCGAAGCCTGGTTGTTGGAACTGTCGGATCAACTTGCCAGCCGACTTCGGCGGAATCGACTGGCGGGCAGGACGCTGCATTTAAAAGTTCGCTTCCACGATTTTCGCACGCTGTCTCGATCGGCGACCTTCGCCGAGCCGACCAACCTGACACAACCTATCGCAGACGTGGCGCTGTCGCTCTACCGCGACAAGATTGCAGTTGATCATCCGCCGGTTCGGCTGCTGGGCGTTGGTCTCAGCCGATTCGACGGACCGTCCAGTCATCAGCAATCGCTGTTCGCCGAAGAGGAGCATCAGCAACAGCGTCAGATCGATCACGTGGCCGATCAAATTCGTGAGAAGTTCGGCCACGACGCATTAGCACGAGGCAGCCGACTGTTGCACAACACCAGGCACCGTCCCCAGCCCGGCGCAAAGACGAGTAGATTTCAAAGTTCGCCCGTCAATTGCTTGGGGACACCGCCACGAACAACTCGCACAACCGCTCCAGCTTAATTTAGCGACTCCATTTTCGCGTCCGAGCGGGCAGCAATCTGATTAGCGACCACCCATCGCGGAATAGACTGAACCCTTATGAAAACATCACCCCGAATCTCGCGACTCGCCGCTCGCAACTCGCCACTCCAAGTGCACAAAATGCTCCTCGCACTGGTGTTGCTGACCACGCTGCAACTCGCGGCGGCCGTTCGTGCCGATGTGCTCGTTGCAGCTCACCGAGGCAATTCCATTTCAGCTCCGGAAAATACCATCGCGTCGATCGATGCGGCGGCCGGGCTGGCTGACCTGTCCGAGATGGACGTGCGCGTCACGGCTGATGGACAACTGGTGTTGATGCACGATGCCAACGTCCGCCGGACGACCGACGGCAACGGCCCCGTGAAACGCCGTACGCTTGACGAGTTGCAGTCGCTCGACGCCGGCTCCTGGTTCTCGAACGAGTTTGACGGCGAGCCGGTACCTTTGCTGGAACAGGCGATCAACGCCTCGTTCGCTGCCGGTGTTGAACCGTTAATCGAGCGGAAAGCGGGTTCGGCCGAGCTGTTTCATGATCAGTTTGTTGATCTGGGACTGGACGAATCTCAGTTTCGCGTGATTTCATTTAACCGCCGATTTATCGCCGACCTCGATTCGCTGAATCCCGACTATCAATTGGGAATCCTGGGAAGTGGAGCGATCACACCGGCCAAGCTGACTCGAATGATTGCGCAAGGTGCCGACTTTATCAGCTGGCGGCACGGCAGCATTCGTTCGCAGGCCACCGTCGACTTGGTGCATGCGAACGGTATCGAATTGCACGTCTGGACCGTCAACGATGTTGACCGGATGCAGGAATTGATCGACCTGGGCGTCGACGGCATCACCACGGACGATCCAATGTCATTGAGCAGCCTGCTTTCGCCCGATGCGTTGCTGAACCGCGTAACGCCGACCGGTGGCACCCTGGCCTTTGCCTCCACGCTGCCAATTCAAGACTTAGTGGTCACGTCGATCCCCGAGCCATCCCCCACGGTCGTCTTTCTGTTGATCCCTTTCCTGGTCCTGGTCGCACGCCGCCGCCGACGTTTTGCCTGATGTGCCGTGGGCGGTACAAGGTCTATATCAACTGCACAGGTTTTGGACGATGCGAAATTCCTCGTTCCTGCATTCCTCATAAAAACAAGACGCAACCAGTTCCGACCGATTGACATATTATTCGGATAGTGTACATGTATTCACTATGAGTGAATTTATGTCAACACAACCGATGCGAGTCAAAGACGGACCCGCGACCGACCGGCCTCGCGAGCGATTGCTGGCCAGCGGAGCGGCCAATTTACGCACGGCCGAGTTGTTAGCGATCTTGATTCGCACAGGCCGCGCTGGCGAATCGGCGTTACAAGCGGGAGAGCGGATTGCGAGTGCCTTTGCGGATCGGCTCGAATTGCTGGGCGAGTCGGGGCAGGGCGAGTTGAAGCAGATTTCGTCCGCCATCGGGCCCACCGCATACTGTCAGATCATGGCGGGCATCGAGTTGGGCCGTCGCCTTGCGGCCACCACTGGTGACGCGACGCCGCAGCGTATCCTGAACACCGAAGATGCCAAAAAGCTCTGCCAGCAAAGGTTCGCTCGGCTGGCAAATGATACGAAGCATGAAGAATTCCACATCGTCACGCTTGGCACGAAGAACCAGGTCATCGCGACGCATCAAATCTCGGTTGGCACGCTCGATGCCAGCCTCGTGCACCCACGCGAGGTCTTCCGTCCTGCGATCAAGGATGCCGCCGCCTCAGTCATCCTTGTCCACAACCACCCATCGGGCGACCCAACGCCCAGCCGCGAAGACATCGCTGTGACGAAGCGACTGGAAGATGCTGGCAAGACATTGGGCATCGACGTGCTCGACCATATCATCGTTGCCGCCCACCGCACACTCAGCATCGCCCAGTCAGGTACATGATCTCCGCACCAAGCAACCCGGCGCGTCACAGAATCGCCGATCATCCGGGCAAGGCTCCCGCCGAACCGAATCCAATATTAATTGGATCAAAATTTGCCGACACACCAACGGCTTAGCAGGGGGCTTATTGATGCACGACGACACTCCCCAACCAATTTGGTGTACCCGCAATTTGAATGAACTCGCCTGTATGCGCAGGGGCCCTGATGAGAGGTCGCGCGATGAAACGACAGCAATACTCAACATGCGACAAGAGAACCGTTTGGTCCGATCTCATCTATTATGACTCGATGATTCGGGCATGTTGATTTGGCGTGGTCGCAAACTAGTACAAGTGTACCAGCGGAATTTAGTGCATCTGTCGAATGTATTCCGCTCGTGCGTGAGGCTAATGTGGATCCGAAGCTGAACAACGTCCTCTTCGGGAAAAACGCACGATGCGCGATAATAGAGTTGGCCAGCCCGACCTTGCCAAGCTGACAACTCCCGGTGCTGAATCGCGACTGAACGCTGGTGAGCCGGTCGTCTTTTCTCGCTCTGTGGAAAACTTCTGGGGCGTATCCGAAGACGTTCCCGATCTGAACAAACACCTGAGTCGTCTTGACCGTCTCAGTCGCTCTTGGTGGGGCCGCCAGGAATCAGAAAGCCTCAACCACTGCCCACGGATGCCTTCGACGAAGAAAAACCTGATTTCGTTGTCGATCTGTTACCTTTTCATAACCCGAAAGGCGTTGGCTGCCTGATTTTGGCCTTATTCGGGACGAGCTGTGGCTTTGGGTTAGTGCCACCTGTCAACAGGACACTCAATCGCCCGCTGCAATGTTGCTCATGCCGGCCAGTCAGAAACCGTTGTACATTGTTGGCGGTGACTGGGATGGTACTGCACAAGGCTGTGTGGGCGGACAGCATGGGTTGGGTTGAATTGCGGGCGGCACGTATACCAGGTTTGTAGACTACCTTTTCCTGCTGTTGTCTTGAGCCACAACATCCCAAGAGCGGAATGAACATGGTGATCATGACCACGAATAGCAATCTCTTCATCGTTTCATCCTCCGGCGGGCGATAACATCGGCCAGTGTTCTGGCATCTAAACTCTTCCCGATGGTTGACGAAATGCAAACAGATAATCGTCGAATTTCAGGGTCATCACTCGTCACAAGCCGCAAGGTGGACGCGACAGAGTAATTCTTTGGGATCAGCACAAACGTCTGACGCCTGATCCTTTACCTCTCTCAGTGCCGGACGTCGTTACATACCAATGGAGTGCTGTCGCCATGGAATTCAGCGAATTCGCTCGATACATGGATTCTTCTGCCAGAGCGTTGACGCCGACCAGGGCGGAAGTCATGGCAAACCAGGAAGATGCTTCGAGTCACGCCGGCCCCGGTTCCAGACAAAAAGATGGATCACGGCGACCGTGAAGAAAGCTGC
The DNA here is from genome assembly GCA_963821085.1 of uncultured Planctomycetales bacterium. Taxonomy (GTDB): domain Bacteria; phylum Planctomycetota; class Planctomycetia; order Pirellulales; family Pirellulaceae; genus CAWGCE01. The sequence goes on from CAWGCE010000003.1 coordinate 19,845, forward strand.
CGCCGCCATGTACTGGGCGATGCAAAGATAGCTTGGCCCTGAGACCTCGCCCGGAATTGGCATGTACTAACCTCAATCAGAAAAATTGCCGCGGTGCGTATTAAGCCGTATCAACCAGTTGCCTCGTTCACGAAATGCGTCAAGCAGCCAGTTCGTCGTCGGTCATCCCAGCTGCCTCAACGGCGACCGCTATCAAGATGCCGGTCACGAGCCGCACGATAATAGACGGTAAGCCCAAGAGCTTACTCCATCCTTTTGTAGGGCTCAGGTCACCATATCCCACGGAAGTCGCCGTGATAAAACCGAAATACAGGCTGTCGCCAATGCTCCAGCCTTCCTGTGGGCCAACGACGACCGCGAGCGTGGAAATAATCAACCCCAGGCCCAGGAAAAGCGGCGCCACCGCCTAGCAATACACGACCTAAATGTACAGAGAATGACAGCGTAAATACTATCACTGTAACCTCTCTATCGACCGTTACTGGGCATCAGGCATCCGTTGGCACGCCGGGAACGCAACGAGAGACCCATGCTATTGCGCTGTTCATCGCGATTGTGGGCTAAGCCAAACAATCTGGCAAGCAGCAACGGCGTTGCCAGAATTGGTACCGCTCGTCAGTCCAGCTGGCAACGATGCCGTATCATGTCATCACGCCCTCAAGCGATACAGAATTCGCCAATCGCTGCCGACCGGTAAGTGTTCCCCATTGATCTGGCAAGGTTGACCAATCACTTGTTCGAAATCAGCTTGATCTGAACGCTGCTTCCAACGTCTGTGTTACCTTGCGGCGCCGTTTGCCAATACACCCTAACTGGCGAAGGTGAATCTGCCCGCTGCCAGGAAATCGCACCTGGCTCCCGCGATTGTCACTTCTTCACTTCTTGAGACGACACGAGGCCTACGTTCCTGCGGGCTTCGCAAGCCTCTTTCAATTGGGTATTCCACCGCGTAGCGACAAATCGGGCTGCTGCGTAGGAATTGTGGTGGACGATCAACTCGGCCTCACTCCCATGGAAGGCAAGTTCGAACGACCCGGCTGCATAAATCGCCCGCCTAAATCAACCGTATTTCATGTAGTTTCCTGTGTGTCAGGAGCCTACGCGGGCCATAAAAGAGAGTGTTCAGGTCCGGATATCCGAACTTGGATCGAGCAGGCCTCAGGCATCGTTTCACGAATGGTGATACTCGCCGTGCGTGCAGTCGCTGCAGCAGACTGCATGGCGGTTTGTTCTGCCATGGCAACGAGTCTTGTCCGGCATTCTTCAACGTTACACATTTCCCGGCAACTCCCGAAAGAAGGTTTCTTGAGATAGGCACAGATGCCTGCCCCGAGCTGGAGCGGCCCGTCGTCGGGCGGGGCGGCGAGGTACGCCGGTTACGACAACGACGGGAGAATGAACCTGGCCCTTACGGTCCACGGTGGGCGACCGCTCCGGTTGCACAGTGAATCTGTCGATGCTGGTGATTGGATTTATGCACAACCGCGACAAATCGGTGCACAGACGCGTGGCATCGGAGTTCGGTTTCCGTGCGCATCGGCGACATAGTCCAGACGGCTCAGGTTGGAGACGGTAGCTTGCACCTGCCACAGAATGACACGGACCAGCACTTCGGGATCGGGGACTCTGAATTCGTGGACGAGCTGACGATCAACTGGCCGGAAGGAATCCAGGAAACGCATCATGAGGTATCGCCAGACCCGACACTGACTTACACGCCCACGCCAGAGGATGCGGCCGTTCCGCCGGCGGAGTGAGGCTGCGATTCGCTTACGGTTCCAGAAAGGGTGAATGATGAGTAGCAACGTCGGCTTCCCCGTCCATCCCCGGAAGACTAAAGCGCGCGTGCTGTTAACGAGTGTCTTTGGACCCTATGCCCAGGATGACGCCTATGGAGCCGGCTGATCAACCCGATGGAGCTGTATCACAATCAGGTACACGGGTGCAGCAGGCGTTTTCGCTCGCACTTTTAACCGCTCTTGGGGGCTGATGCTGATTCAATGCAATCTGACGGCTCCCTGCACGCTACTCGATTTTCCGTCGCAAGAACGGTTCCTCGACGAGATTCGCCAAGGCGAATACGACGTAATGGGCATAGTTCGATCCAAACCAATTTGCTCAAAGTGCGCCGGATGTGTCGGCTGATCCGCAAGCATCAGCCACAGGCCTCGATCGTCATCGGCGGACACATTGCCAATATTCCCGAACTGCAGCGCTGGTGCGAATTTGATCATGTCGTCCGTGGCGATGGCGTGCGTTGGATGCGAAATTACTTGGGAGATGACGAAGATCGACCGCTTTCGCATCCGCAAGTGCGAGCCAACATTGGCTCACGAATCATGGGAATTTCGCTGCGCAACCATCCGGGAGATGCTGCCGCAACGCTCATCCCTCGGCCGGTTGCCCGATTGGCTGCAATTTCTGCTCGACTTCGGCGATGTTCGGTGGCAAAGGAAAGTTCGGTCGAATTTTACCAGACCGGTGATGAACTATTCGAGATCATGTGCCAGCTGGAAGAGAACTTGGACGTTCAAGGCATTTTTCGTGATGGACGAAAATTTCCTAGTCAACCGAAAACGTGCTTTGCAGGCTGCTGGATCAGATGCAGCAGCACAATAAACCATGGTCCCTCTATCTGTTTCAGCTCAGCGAATGTCCTGCAGCAATATACGATGGAACAACTGGTTGCCCTAGGAGTATCCTGGGTGTGGATGGGACTGGAAGGAGAGAACTCGCAATACAAGAAACTGGCGGGCATCGACACGATTGAATTTGTCCGCGAGCTGCGACACATGGTATTCGCGTCCTGGGTTCGAGCATCATCGGATTGGAGGACCACACGCCCGAAAACATCGACGAGGCCATCGAACATGCAGTCAAACACGGCACGGAATTCCACCAATTCATGCTCTACACACCGATTCCAGGCACGCCCCTGTTTGCCGAGCACATGGAGCAGGGAACGATGCTTGACTGGGTGAGTTTCGCCGGCCGATACGCATGGTCAGATGGCTTCAATTTCCATCATCCGCATATCAAGAACGGCGAGGAAACGGATTTCTTGCTTCGGGCCTTCCGGCGCGATTTCCAGGTCAACGGTCCCAGCGTGATTCGCATCATTCGCACGGTGTTGATGGGTTGGAGACGATACAAGCACCACCCAGATCCGAGGATCCGCGCCAGGTTTGCCCAGAGGCCGCGAACCTTCCGGTCAAGTATGCCGGTGTGCTCTGGGCAGCGCGACGAGCCTATCGCGACGATGCACGTTGGCCGGTCAGATGACCGGAATACTCGACGAGATTCATCGCGAGTTTGGCTGGAAATCACGGCTGATGACGCCGATTGCCGGACGTCACATTTATCGCTTGCTCGACGCGAAGAGCGTCGACTGGCGGACGGATGGACCTACGAACCGCCGACCTACTACGAATCCAACCAGCCAGCAGAATCGCCGCAGGCCGTCCACGTGCAAGGCGTGTTAGCGGAGTGCGTTCGTGCTCCACGACACCGCATCTGATACCGCCGCGCCAGGTCATGTCGTGGCTTGAACATCGGCTGTCGAAACTAGCGAGACGAACGAAATGGCGATTTTTGGTCGTAAGAAAAGACTGATGGACTACGCAAGCTGTGCCGGCTGAGCGGGCAAGTTGCCCGTCGACCAGATGGCGAAGGTCGTGCGCAGGATTGCCTCAGTTTAACGATCCCAACGTGGTGATCGGGATGAAAGGGTCCAGCGACGCTGGTGTTTACGATCTTGGCGACGATGTGTTGATTGTCCAGTCGCTCGATTTTTTCCACCGCTAGTGGACGATCCGTATGTCTACGGGCAGATAGCGGCGACGAATTCGCTCAGCGATATCTACGCGATGGGAGCCGCACCTCGAACCGCACTGAACATCGTTGGCTTTCCCGATGATCGTTTGGGACTGGAAGTGCTGCACGAGATTCTCCGTGGCGGAGCGGAGCGTATCTCACAGGCCGGCATGCCCTGGTCGGCGGCCACACGGTTCGCGACACCGAAATCAAGTATGGCTTGTCGGTCACGGGCACCGTGGGGCGTCAACAGCTGCTCACAAACCGGGGTGCAAGGCCGGGGGATGCGCTGGTCCTCACGAAGGAGCTCGGTACAGGATTCGTGACGACCGCCAACCGGGCCGGAAAATGCCCCGATTCAACGCTGGCTGCGGCCGTGAAATCCATGATCCAGCTGAACAATATCGGGCGTGATGTGGCACTGTCTACCACTGCCACGCGGCCACGGATGTGACCGGGTTCGGTCTGGCAGTTCACGCGCTGGAGTTGGCGCAGGCTCACGGCGTCACTTGCATCCTGGATGTTGACCGCACGCCGTGCCTTCCCGGCGTGGTCGAATTGGTTCGAGCCGGCTACGAGACACGCGCCAGCGACACAAACCGCGCTCATGCGATGCGACACGCGCGCCAGGAGGGAATCCGGACACGACTCGGTTGGACCTGATCTTCGACGCTCAAACGTCGGGCGGTTTGCTGATCAGCCTAGCTGCTGACAGAGCCGATGAAGCAGTAAACCTCGCTGTTGCCGCCGGAGCCTTGGCGGCGGTTGTTGTCGGTCGCATCGAAGCCAAACAAGACGTCGATCTGATCCTGCGCGGTAGCCATTGATTTGTGGTTTCCTAATGCCGCCTCGAGACCGAAATAAACGGCAGCCGTGTGGCACATCAACCCATGCTCGAATTGCATGACGAAGCTGCCCTGGAGCAACCAAATTCAGAGTACTCTCACAACACCGACACGGAATGGCTGTTTATTCCCACAAGCAGGTGGTCGATCACGTCGGCCGCAGAATAGCTCGTCGAGTTAACCGACGGTAAGAAGCGATGGATGCTGCTCACCTCATCGCCGCAAGTATACAGCGGTTGTTCAATCCTCCCATCGTGAACTTGCCCCAGCCCAACATTGGCCAACAACGCGTTGCACAGACACTTGCGTCCGACCGTATCCGTTACCTCACCGCCCTTGCGAACGTAGGCAGCCGACGGTTCCGCCGGGCAGCGCCATCCGATGGCTCCGTCATCCGTTTCGTAGCCCTGTCGCAAGAAACCGAGATCGCAACGCCGCAGACGCTCGCCACTCTGTTGCTGATCTGTAAGCGAACCGTCCAGACTAAGTACCTTGAACGGAAATCCCGTTGGGGAAGCTAGAGGATCGGTAAACACGTTACAGTCACCCTGTAACGCCAAGTGCACGGCTTCGCGTTTCGTGTCGTCACTCAGACCGGACTCTTTGCAAAACGCAAAGGCGGTACCCACTTGAACTCCGGCAGCGCTGTCTGCACGCCGCAGCCAACCGCTCCGGTGTTCCGTAGGAACCGGCGAGCCAAAACGGGGCATCGAGACTTCGGAGAGTCTGCAAGTCCACGATGTCACGCTCGCCGTACAGGGGCTCGCCGCACACGCTGAGTTGCAGCTTGCCTCTGGGCGGAGCGTTGTGACCCCCAGCGGTCGGTCCCTCGATGGCAAACCCGTCCACACGCCCGTTCGCCTTTCGCGACAACATTGTTGCTAAAGTTGAAGATGCGACAATTGCCAGGAACTGCGGACGATCCAGCCTGATTCGTTTTCCGCCAGTAATGCTCACCGGATCGAATTGGCTCACCGGACGGACATTGCTTCCCGGCTTGCTTGTGATTGCGATGGGCAATTCGACGGCATGACCTTCGCTAAGCTGATCGAGCGTGCCGGGAATCGCAATCGGAATGCCGGCTCCCATCAACACGTAATTCACGCCCGCCAACATCGCTCCAAACAAAGAGGGAAGCGTTGGCAGTTGGATTTTCTCCAGATAGTTGATACCGACGCTTCCGGCATGTCCTTCCTTGGCCAGGTAGACCTCAACAAAAAAATTGGCCACCACGATAAGTTCGATCTGATCCTGTGTCAGCTCGGTCGCCAACATCGGAACCGCCTTAAACGGCGCATCTGGCGATTTTCCTCCGGCAATGAAGTAGCGTTCCAGAATGCGATTCCCGACTTCCGGGTAAGGAAACCTGCCGATCGCACGACGCAAATGTCCGTCGTGATCACCGAGTTGCAGCCGTCGAGCCAATACGACATCCAACGCCGTGCCAGAGACAACACCTAACTGACCGAGAATCGATACCGCCTTGGCAAGTTGCCACCCGGAAACGGCAGCTCCCATACCGCCTTGAATAATGACAGGGATATTTTCTCCTTCCATACCAACCCTCATTGGTCGTGATAGCTGCTGAGGGCCCAAGAGTCGTTTGTAGAACTCGCATCGTTCAGCCGCTAGGTGCGGGGCCATAGGCGGCGGTAATACTTGCGTAACGATACCTTGTGAGCGATGTCGCTCACCGCGGCGCGCGGAGGCCGGCTGCTTGCGGTACGGTAAGTCGAGCCAAAACTTGTGAAGTTGTAGTCGATGGGCTTCCTCAAACTGCAGGAGGAGTCGAAGGAAAGCGAGCCGAGTGCGGTATGGTATTTTTCGGCAAGTTCGACAAGGCTCGGTGTGCGACCTATTTTTCAGCATAACTGTTGTCAAGACGGCCCGGCGACCTGTGTTTCGATTTTGAGTTTTGGAAATCGCGGCTGAGCATTGATTCCAGCTTGTGCCCGCAAGATCAATCAATATCGAGTTGCGCCGCGAGTTCGACGCAGTCGCATATTCGCCCGATGGCACTCCGCTGGCCGCTGCCAGACGTTGGGTAGCACTATGGCAGGCCCCAATTTGCGAAACTCTTTAGAATCCGGACGGCCCCTCCCGTTTCATGGCCGATTGACTTGACCGGGAAAATCGCCGAAGGTTTAGGGCTGCAAAGAAGTCGACAGCCGACGGCTGTTCGTCTTCGCCCGGCCAGAGTGGCGGAATTGGC
>CAWGCE010000004.1:0-26389 GCA_963821085.1 uncultured Planctomycetales bacterium
ACCCGGTCGGCGTTCCCCTGGATCGATCAACGTGAGACAATCGTCATCGAACAACAGCAAAACTCGGATTCGCACCCAATGCAGCTCTATCGTGTCACACAACAACTCGTTTCCAAGCCGCTCTCCGACGTGGCAGGCGAAGTGCGTTCACAGTTGGACCAACTGAATTTGGAGGTTCCCGCAGGTGATGTCGCAATTACCGTGGGCAGTCGTGGCATTGCCAACATCCCGGTGATTATCAAGACCGCAGGCGATTGGTTGCGTGGGCACGGAGCTCGCCCTTTCATTGTGCCCAGCATGGGGTCGCACAATGGAGGCACCGCCGATGGCCAGCGGCAGATGGTGGAATCGCTGGGCATGAGCGAAGTCGCCATGGGCATGCCGATCCGGTCCAGCATGGAATGCGTCAAGGTTGGCCATGTGCCGACGGGTGACGTATGGATGGACCGATGCTGTTTTGAAGCGGACGGTGTGCTCGTTGTGAACCGCATCAAACTGCACACCTGTTTTTCGGGACCGATTCAGAGCGGTCTCGTGAAGATGATGGTCGTCGGCATGGGGAAAATCCAGTCGGCCCAGACGTTTCACTCGGCGCCGACATCCGCCATGAAAGACATGCTGATCGAAATGGGCCAGTTGTTGTTGGATGCTGGCAAGATTTGGGCCGGTTTGGCGATCCTCGAAGATGGACACGACGAAACCGCCGAACTGCATGCGGTGGCCGCGGAAGATATTTTGCAGCGCGAGCCCGTATTGCTTGATCGCCACAAGTCTTATTTCCCGTCACTGCCTGTCGACCAACTGCACGTCTTGATCGTGGATTCCATCGGTAAGACGTTCAGCGGGACCGGGATGGACACCAACGTGATCGGTCACCGCGGCGTCAAGTTCTGCGAAGATCTGCAGCGACCGGTGATTGATGTCATTGCCGCATTGCGATTGGCGGAGGCCTCGCAGGGCAACGCCATTGGCGTCGGTTTGGCCGATTTCATTACCCGCGAGCTGCGCGATGCAATTGATGAACAAAAGACGTTTCTCAATGTATACACGACGGGTGACATGGCTCGAGGCAAGATTCCCGCCACGTTGGCCAACGATCAAGAGGTGATCGAGAAGATTGCCGAGCGTTACGGTACAGAACGTTGGATGTTCATTGCCAACACGTTGCACCTCGGGCAGATTTACGTGAGCGAGGATTTACGCGATGAAATGATGGCGAATCCGATTTGCCAGGTCGACAAGGAACCGATCGAGCTGAGCTTTGCTGCCGGTCGGATCCGACTGCCGTTTGGCGTCCACGGATAACCGACCCTGCGCAGGCTCATTATTCTCTCACCGGTTTCTTGATTCCGCTGACCGGGCGTGGCCGGGCGCGAATCGGCGGGATCCGGCGTCGGCTTTCGGCTTGAAGTCGACGGCTCGTGAATCGCTGCCGAGCGCTATCGATTTGCTGACCTGCTGGTATCCGATGTCAGAAAGTAAACGGTCCAGTGAAATCATCGAGACGCCAGCGTCCTTTGCCTCGTTGCGAATATCGGTGTCGGCACTGCGCACTTTGTCCGAGGTCTTGTCGGTAGGTTGTGCTCCCGTGACGAGGTAGCGCGTGTACACCGATACTTTGCCACTGCGACTCCCATCATCGTCGACCTCAGCGTCGATAACGCCGCCATTCAAAGTCACCAGCCTGCGGATCAGCGCTCGATCGCTCTCGCCATCGCCATCAATGTCCATGAAACCGGTCAGGGCGAATCGAACGGGACTACCAACTTCCCAGATGGGTGAATAGACGATGTCGTTGGATGTGATCGGATTGGTCGGGCTGTCCTCCAGAATTCGAGCTTCCGCCTGATGATCATCAATGATGCGGATAACTTCGATTTTGCCTTTGCTCTCGGAACGGGCCAGGTTATTGGAATCCACGTCGTAGACGCTGAATGTGATCTGCTTGCGCAGCGAGTCGGCCGCACCCAGGTTTAACAGCACGGTTCGCAGGCGTTGGTTAACCCACACGATGCGGCCGTCCGGGTTTTCGAATGTCTCGGTGAGCAATGCCCGCTTTTCGCGGGACAGTCGATCATTCAAGCTTTGACTGGAGGTCAGCCGCTCGTCCAGTTTCGATTTTGTGCTCTGTAGGTCGGCAATCTCCTGCGATAGCTTCTGTCGTGTTTTTTGATCGTTACTCTTCCATTCGTCCAGTTTGGCGGTGATCTTGTCGAGATCCTGTTTGAACTGAGCTCGCAATTTCAACAGGTCCTGTGCCGCGTCTTCGTGCGCCTTTTGTTCGATCGCGACCGCCTTGTTCTTTTCTTCCAACAGGTTGGTGTTCTTTTGTTCCAGCTGTCGAATTCGTTCTTCAGCCTCTGCCATCTTGCTGTGCAGGTCATTGATGGTCGTCGACATGAATTCGGGAAGCTGGCGGTAGTTCTGATTCTCTTCCGGAAAATTGGGACCAAACTTCTGCTTGTCTTCTGCGAATGTGGTGTTAATCGATTCCATGTTTTCGTCGGGCGTGTATCCCAGCATTTCTTTGAGCGACTGGTTTTCACCCACGGTGTCACGGAGCCTGGATTGTGCCGTCTGATTTTCGTTCTTCAGCGACGCCAGCTCCGCGTTGCCCTTCTTCGCCATGTTCCAGAAGACGATAGTGGTAATCGCCATCAGGACTGCCAACATGACAGTGAGAATCAGGGCGATTTGCAGGCCTTGGCTTTCACGCTTAGCCATCAACACGTTCCTTCAATGAATAGCGAATGCGGTCGCCCCACGAACGTGGCGGCGATCGCAATCGAAAATAGATGATGAAAAGGGCGCCCAGTCCCGATCGCAAGGCACGCAAACCGCGTGCTCTACGGAGTTTAGGCTCAATTTCGAGTCTAGTTGGGTGCTCTGAGAGTGTCAACGAAACGCTTCGCTTGAAGAGGTTTCGTGCCTGAGGCGGCCAACTTGTGGCGGGTCGTATCGATTCTGACGGAGCCACCGACTCGCCGCCAACAAACTCGTGCTGCATCTGTTCGGTTTGCCCACCAACGCAGATAATCTGCCTGAGACGCGACTGCCGGTCCGTTGTAGCCGGTTCGGCGTCATCTCTCCGGGGAATTTGATGCATTGAACGACCATTTGACCATCGTTGGCATCGTGGGTGGTGTCGCTTGCGGCAAAAGCGCCGTGGCACAACAGTTCGGCAGGCTGGGGGCTCATGTCATCGATGGTGACAAGCTTGGACACGAAGTGCTTCGGTTGCCGGAAGTCGTTGCGGCTGCCAGGAAGCGTTGGGGGCCGGAAGCCGTGGATGCAAAAGGAAATGCAAGTCGCAGCTGCATTGCGGCTCGAGTTTTTCCAGATACCGAGAATGGGCGGGCCGAGCTGGAATTTTGGGAGGGGGTAACTCACCCCCGAATTGCCAAGTTAATGCAGCAGCGATTGGACGAATTGCCGGTGGAAACAATTGTGGTGCTGGATGCTGCGGTTATGTTCAAGGCAGGTTGGGATAAGCAGTGTGATCACGTTGTCTATGTCGACGTGCCGCGCGAAGAACGATTGCGGCGAGCGGTCGATCAACGTGGCTGGTCGGAAGAACAGTTTGATCAGCGCGAAGCTGCCCAGCTTCCGACGGAGGAAAAGCGGCGTCGAGCGACTGCCGTTATTGACAATTCAGGCTCATTAGACAAAACCTATGTGCGGGTAGTTCGCTTTTGGGAATCTCGTCTGGCCAAAAATTGACTACCTGGTGGCGAAGAAGTCTTTGACCATTCGGTTGGAGATCGAAAGGCTCCCTGACAGAGAAGGGCGGTCGTAACTCACGGAACTTTCTCTCTATTCCTTCCACGCTGCGCGGCCAGCGCAACACCCAACACAATTGCAGGAGCACGTTTCGTCATGTCGGATGCCAAACGAACCGACCTGCCAGACGCTACGGAAGGCACCGCCCGTTCTCGGTCGCGCCGAAATCGACAGAACAAGAACCGCAAGCCCGTCGGAGATGGTTCTTCGTTTATTGATGAGCAGGAACCACTCTCGCTGGCCGAAGAAATTGCGGCCGATCGCCGGCGGAAGGGTGAGCCGGCCGATCCGGTAACCAAAGCAACCGGCCCTAACGAAGTGCACATCGCACAGCTGCAGAAGCTGAGCATGGCCGAGCTGATCGAAGAGGCCCGCAAGGACAACATGACCGAAGTTGCCGGCATGAACAAACAGGAGCTCATCTTCAACATCCTCCGCGAGCGGGTGAAGATGAACGGCCTGATGTACGGCGAAGGCACGTTGGAGATTTTGCCCGACGGGTTTGGATTTCTCCGCAGCCCGGACTACCACTACCTGTCCTGCCCCGACGACATCTATGTATCACCCAGCCAGATTCGGCGTTTCAATTTGAAAACAGGAGTTACCGTTTCGGGTCAAATTCGCCCGCCGAAGGAGAACGAGCGTTACTTCGCTTTATTACGCGTGGAGGCAATCAACTACCAGGACCCCAACCTCGCCGCGAAACGCGTTGTTTTCGAAGAGCTGACTCCGTTGCATCCTGACAAGCGGATCATGATGGAATCGGAAGCTGGTGGTGTCGAGGGTCGAGTTGTCGACTTGATGGTACCGATTGGGTTCGGACAACGCGGGCTAATTGTCAGCCCCCCGCGCGCTGGCAAGACAATCCTCATGCAGAAGATGGCGAAATCGGTACTGGAGAACTATCCCGATGCTTACGTCATCATGCTGCTGATCGATGAACGTCCTGAAGAAGTCACCGATATGGAGCGTCAGGTGAAACGATCGGGCTGCGAAGTGATCAGTAGCACGTTTGACGAACCGCCATCGCGGCATGTTCAAGTTGCCGAAATGGTCATCGAAAAAGCGAAGCGGATGGTCGAGTGCGGCACCGATGTCGTGATTTTTCTTGATTCGATTACACGTCTCGCCCGGGCCTGGAATTCCGAGTGCCCGCAGTCCGGAAAGGTCCTGTCAGGTGGGCTCGATGCCAATGCCTTGCAACGCCCGAAGCGATTCTTCGGCTCGGCACGCAAGGTCGAAGAAGGCGGGTCGCTGACGATCATCGCGACCGCCCTGATTGATACCGGTAGCAAGATGGATGATGTCATCTTCGAAGAATTCAAAGGTACAGGGAACCAGGAAATCGTCCTCGACCGCCGCCTGGTCGATCGCCGCGTTTGGCCGGCGATTGATATCAGCCTCAGCGGCACACGTCGTGAAGAGATGCTGATGGATCCAGAGGAATACCGTCGCGTTTGTGCCTTGCGGCGAACCCTGAGTGAAATGAATCCGCCAGACGCCATGGAGTTGCTTGTCCAGCGACTGGGCAAAACGCGGTCCAACGCCGAATTCCTCATGGGTATGAACCCCGACGAATAGGACGAGTGCCGTGGTGAATCTGTTGCAGGGCGAACTCAACGTCAGCAAAGTCCGGGTGGCGATCGTGGTAGCTCGTTACAACGAGTCCATTACGACCAAGTTGTTGGACGGCGCCGTGGCAACGTTGTTGCAGGCCGGGGTTGCCGACGAACAGATCGACGTGGTCCATGTGCCCGGTGCCTGGGAAATCTCACTGCTGGCCAGCGAGTTGGCGCGGCAGAAAAAATACGACTCGGTGATCTGTCTTGGCGCGGTGATCCGTGGCGAAACGACGCATGACCAGCACATCAACCGGCAAGTCAGCCTGACCCTGGGCCGAATAGGTGTGAAGTACCGTTTGCCCGTGATGTTCGGCATCCTAACCTGTAATTCGCTGGAACAGGCCTTCCATCGTTCAGGAGGGAATGTTGGAAACAAGGGTGCTGAGTGTGCAGAGGCAGCGCTGGAGATGATTGGTCTACTTGGCCAGATTCGCCACAAATGAAAAAATAGCCTCGCACACGGATGGCATCATCTATAATTTTGACATGTCGTAGTTTGGCCGCATCTGCCGTGATCGACCGTCTTCGACGTTCCATGCTTACCTGACCGGTTGTCACCATGCCTCGCCGAAGCCGCGCCGCGAAGTTGTCTTGCAGGTGCTATATCGATTCGATCTGAATCCTGATCGCGATCCGACCGACGACGCGTCCTTCGTCGCTGCACGTCTTCATCATAAGGAAGACCTGGTCGAGTTTGCCACGGCGCTGCTCAATGGGGTGCTGCGGAATCGAGGTGAACTGGATCAAATGCTCGAGACGAAGGCGGAGAACTGGAGCCTGACTCGGATGGCGGCGACCGATCGGAACGTATTGCGAATGGGAGCATACGAGATTCTTTTTACGGAAACTCCAGGCCGCGTTGCCATCAATGAGGCCGTAGATTTGTGCGTCGGTTTGGGAATGCCCAATCCTCGCAATTCGTTAACGGGATTCTCGACGGTTTCCTTGAGCACAAAGATCATGGCTGAATCGTACGTCAAACCTGGTCCATCGTCGCCATGAGCGTAGAAAAGATCACTCCGATTCTGAGCGTTTCCAGCATTACGCACAGTTTCGGTTGGTTGGAGAAGCTTGGCTGGACGCGCTCGTTCAGTTGGAATGGCGGCGGGATGATAGGCGAGGGCGTCGCCGCAGCTGCTTCAAACGAGCATGGGCCTGCCGATTTTGGTGGAGTCTGTCAGGGAAACGTCGTGATTTTTCTTTGCCTGGGTGCCCAGGGGTCCCGTGGGACAATCATGCCCAGGAACCCTGCGCGACGATGGGACCGACGGCGTGTGGATGACGGGGTGGGTCTCGTCAAAACGGGAAGTGGAAGAGCTGCACCAAATCGCCGTGGCCCAGATGACGATTACCCGGCCTCGGACAGAAGAGCCGTGGGGTGTTCGTGAGTTTCATCTGCGCCACCCTGATGGCCACACGTTTCGAGTCAGTTGCGGCCTGGATTGACCGGTTGCCCCGACGTCTGCCTTGACTCGGAAACCCGCAGATTGAAGGCAACTCGTGTTCCCGATCCCTCTTTGGGGTCGCCTTTGCCGCTGGGGTACCGACGACATAGAATGGGCCGCGTCAACAGACAACCACTTCTTTGCCATTCCACAGGAACCGATTTGCACCATGGCGTTTTTTGATCGACTCAGGAAAAAAACCACCGCCAAGCCGGCTTCCAAGAAGTCGGCCGAAGGAAACACGATTGGACTCGACGAGCCGCAGGCCGAAGATGCTGATGGGCTGGCGGCAGAGAGTCGCACCGCATCCGACCAGTCTCCACCGGCAAAATCGGCACAGACCGAGAAGGAAAAAAGGGGCGGGGGCGTGCTGGCCCGTTTCCGTCAGGGTCTGAAGAAAACAACTCAGGTTCTTAACACTGACGTTCGTGACCTCTTCAAGAAAGAGGGCGAGTTGATGGACGACGAATTCATCAACAAATTGAGGGCGTTGATGATTCGCACCGACATGGGAGCCAAGCCGGCGCGGGAAATCTGCGATGACGTGGCCGAAAAATTTCGAGGCCGAGTCGTCCACATGGAAGACGTGCTGGCTTCGGTGCGCGGGAAGTTGAATGAATTGACGGCCCAGCCAGAGCACCCAATCGCTTTTGCCGAGAGCGGCCCGACGGTCATTATGGTGGTGGGTGTTAATGGTTCGGGGAAGACAACTTCGATTGCCAAGTTGACTCGATTGTTTATCGATCAGGGCAAGTCGGTCGTGCTGGGTGCTGGTGACACGTTTCGTGCGGCGGCGGTTGAACAATTGACGATCTGGTCCCAGCGACTGGGCGGAAATTGTCACGGGCGCCCATGGCAGCGATCCTGCCAGCGTTGGGCACAAAGCAGTAGCTCGGGCCCTGGAAATGAATGCCGATGTTTGCATTGTCGATACCGCGGGCCGACTGCAGACGCAGAGTAACTTGATGGACGAATTGTCCAAGATCCGGCGAGTGATTCAAAAACTGGTTCCCGAGGCGCCCACGAAGTGCTGCTTGTCCTCGACGCGACTGCCGGTCAAAACGGCATCAGTCAAGCTTCCGGATTCTCGGATGCGGTTGAATGCACCGGCATCGTGCTGGCGAAACTGGACGGTACGGCCAAGGGTGGCGTCGTTATCCCCATCCGCCAGAAGTTTGAACTGCCCGTGAAGTTTGTCGGACTCGGCGAGCAACCGGATGATTTTGCCGCCTTCGATTCGTCGCAGTTTGTCGAAGCATTGTTTGAAGGATTTCAGCCGAATTAGGCAACAGGCAACTGCGAGGCTGTATTCCAGAGTTGTCGTTTCAATTGCCCTCTCCAACGCTCCTACCACCCCTGCCGTCTGCATAATCGATACAGCTAGAGGCTATTTCCCAGCGGGTGCAAAGCGAACCGAATGGCGATCGAAGGCCGATTGGCCATCACATTCGGTTCAGCTCGTCTGACTCGGCCCACCGATGTCATCTATACATGGATGCGCCGCCAAACGAGCGCTCGGAACGCGAGGGACGCCGTGAGAAACAACCGAAAATCGCAGCTGTTGAGCCTGGCTCTACTTATATTCCTTTTACAACCCGCGATTGGGCAATCACGCCCCGGTCAAATCACCACAACAAAGCAGTCGCCTGCAGCCGGCAATTGGCAATATCCTGTTTCAAATCAACTGTTCCAGTTGGAAATGAATGGGTCGATGCCAATGTCGAACTATACGGTGATCGATGATCGAGCGGTGTCCGAGATGCCAAAGCAGGCCGTTTCGGGGACGCCAACACCAGCCAAACGCCCGGCAAATCTGCGACCCCGCCCGGCCATCGCCGCCGATACCGTACGGGGCTCGTCGCAACTGAAGTTTGCTGGCCCTCCGATCCGTCCAGCACGGCCTTTTGTTGGCTGGAAATTCAACAAAGCGACCGCACCAAAGGACCACCAGTCGCCCATCGAAAAGCCGAAGGCTGTGGTACTCGTTCCGCAATACACTGCCTACCTCGCCGAGAATCCTTATCCGGCGAACCATGGCGGCACTAAGGAAACGCAGGTCGCGAAGCGATCGACACCCAAGCCAAATGGAAGTTCCAGTAAGTTCTTTCTGCTGCAAGACAAAAACACGACGGCCCAGAGCTCGCTGCCTGTCTGCCCCGACTGCGGCAAACGTCACGAGCTGGAAGTCGCAACGAAGTCCGGTGGAACTCGACGCTAAACTCGTGGCTTTGCGGGCGACTACCTGCCACACGATTCTTGTTGCGCTAATTGGTGCGATTGGAACATTCGCCTAACGGGTTGAACTCAATTGGCTGGTCCATTCATTTTTCCTCATGCGGCCTGTTGCTGCAGCACCGATCACCCTCAATAACGGTGAGTGGACGGATCTATTCAGTCGCAGCGTCATTTCGCCCCGTTGAGTCGGCTATGCGAAAATGGTCTCTGAACAGGAGGTTCGGCGGCGAGTGCGTCTTTCCCAAAGGGCAATCCCGTGCGCTACTTGAATCCTGTAATCGTCCTTTTTGTTTGCGTCTGTTCGGCTGCAGCTGAAGAGATGGACTTGCCGCACTTGGCTAACCGCTGGGACCTGGAATTCTCGAATCAGGCTGACAATGGACTGGAACGTGCGTTGCTGACTTCGAATTCCGAGATTCCGGCGACGTCCGATGGCACGACATACAGCGAACGGTCGCTGCATAGATTTCTCCAGAAGAAACCGGTTGATCTTGCCCAACTTGGCAATGACTTCCCAACCGACTATGTGCAGGAGCCGGAACTCGATTGGCCAGTTTCGAAGCGAGTTGACCAGGCCGCCCGAGCAGAGGAAGTGGCCACCCAACAGGCCGGCGATACATCTGCTCCGCCACAACCGGCTGACTTGGACAACGTGCCGCACCCTCCGTCGTCCAAGGAGCTCCAACAGTTGTTTAGCGACCGTTCCAACGTTGATGCGATTGACGCCCAGCCCACGCCGTCACGAATGCAACCCGTTCCTGTGGCGGCTGATAAAAACTCAATCGTTGGCATGAGCCTGGGTTGCGCACAACTAGGCAGTTCGAATTCCGCTTGTTTTGTGCGCGAGTTGCACGCGTTGACGAATCCGGCTTCGGTGGTCGGTCCACCGACTTCTGCGCTTACCTGCGGAGCCTTAAGCAACAATTTTTTTGCAAAAACCCTGCTTTCTTCCGTGCTGCCTGCCAGCGCGTTCAATATCTGCCGGCAACTCATGCAACTCATGCGGCTTCCTGTCAATTGACGTATCAAGGAAATTGCCATTCGAGTTGCAATAGTAGCTTGAGCTTTCCTGACGCCACATCGTCGTCGAGAGTTTTGGCATAACGATTGCAATCCGCTGAACAGGCAAGCACGAGTGTGCTTCCCGTTGCGTCTTGGCGGAGATTCATTTCATGCGTCCGGTTCTGAAGTCGGTATGTCTGCTTTTGTTTTTTCTTGGTGGCAATGCGGTCGCTCAGGATGAAGTGGCCGCTGAGGCCGGCAGCGTTCTTGCTGACGTAAACGTCTTGTGGACTTGTTTGGCTGCTTTTCTGGTGTTCTTCATGCAAGCCGGTTTCGCCTTGGTTGAAGCCGGTTTTACTCGCGCCAAGAACGCCTGCAATATCATCATGAAAAACCTGATGGACTTCTCCATCGGTTCGCTTACTTTCTGGCTGGTCGGTTTCGGCTTGATGTTTGGCGCGAACAAGACCGGTTTCATTGGCACCAGTGGATTCCTATTCGACGCTGACGCCGCCGACGCCATCGTTGGCGGCAGTTTCGGCTGGGCATTCCTGCTATTTCAAACCGTCTTCGCAGCGACCGCCGCGACGATTGTCAGCGGAGCCATGGCCGAACGAACGAAATTCATCAGTTACCTTGCGTATTCGATCGGAATCACGGTCATCGTCTATCCGGTATTCGGCAGTTGGTGCTGGAATGGCCTGGTGGGCGACACGGGCGCAGGTTGGTTGGAGAGCCGCGGTTTTCTCGACTTTGCCGGGTCCACGGTGGTTCACTCAGTCGGGGGTTGGGCAGCTCTGGCCGGTGCGATCGTAATCGGAGCTCGTCATGGGAAGTTTCGCAACGGCAAAAGCAATCCCATACCCGGACACAATCTTCCACTGGCCGCCTTGGGAGTGTTTATTCTGTGGATGGGTTGGTTTGGTTTCAATCCAGGCAGTACGACGGCGGTCGATGGTGGCAGTTTTGCCAAAATCGCCGTGACAACGAACTTGTCCGCGGCTGCCGGAGCCACCGCGGCGATGTTTACTTCGTGGGTTGTGTTCCGCAAGCCTGACGTTTCGTTCGCGCTCAATGGAGCTCTTGCCGGCCTCGTGGCGATCACCGCCGGCTGCGACATCATGTCAGCGCCGATGGCGGTTCTGACCGGTGCAATCGGCGGTGTGCTGGTTGTTGGCTCCGTGTTGTTTATTGAAAAGATACAAATAGATGACCCTGTGGGGGCCGTTTCGGTGCACGGCGTCTGTGGTGCGTGGGGCACGTTGGCCATCGGTTTATTTTCGTCCGAAGCTGGTTTGCAGCAACTCGGGATCCAGGCACTCGGGGTCGCAGCTGGATTTGCCTGGGCTTTTCCCGTCAGCGTTCTCATCTTCCTGCTGATCAAGCATACGATCGGTTTGCGTGTTTCAGCAGAAGAGGAGGCTGCCGGGTTGGATGTGGTTGAGCACGGTATGCATGCCTACCCCGCGCCGGTTGCGGTAGGTGCTGTGACTCAAAGAGCCATTTCCCCAGTTGCTGCGAATCAGGGACGAGCCAACAATCCGGTGCCAGTCACTTCAACTTCTTGAAGCAACGCTTCCGCAGCGAGCGGACGCGATGGAGAACTCGCATTTCTGAAAGAACTTGATGCTCCCCGGATGTGGTTGGTGTCCGCCTCACCTTATGCCTGTCGGGGAGCATCTTTTTCTCTTCCGCGTTATGATGAGATGAGGCCGCCGGGACCATTCTTCCTGGCGTTTCCACCGATGTTTTCCCGTGAACCCGCATCATGAAGCTGATCATCGCCATCATTCAGCCGAGTCGACTCGAAGCCGTCAAGGCTGCCCTTACTGAAGTCGAGGTGTTTCGCTTAACGGTGATGGATTGCCAGGGGTTCGGTCGGCAGAAGGGACAAACCGAGGTCTATCGCGGCCGCGAATTCGCCGTCAACCTGCTCCGCAAGGTTCAGCTGCAAATTGCCGTTAACGATGACTTCGTCGAGCCCACCATCCAAGCGATAATTCAAGGTGGCCGGTCGGGAGAAAAAGGGCAGGTGGGTGACGGGAAAATCTTCGTACTACCGCTCGACGATTGCGTTCGGATTCGGACAGGTGAACGTGGCGGCGAAGCGATCTAGGAGTTTCGTCCGCGATCATCTCATTGAAATCGCGTGAAGCTTCGTTGTGTAACTCACGGATCGTAACCCGCGCCGACCGGGCTCCTTGGCGTTGCTTTGACGTTTTGACAAAGCCAGATGCCGCCGAAATAAAGCCCGGTCAGCGGGATTGCCATCAACAACATGCTCATTGGATCGGCCGGAGTGAGGAACATCGACAGGACGAAAATGATGAGTACGGCAATTCGCCAGTTGGTTAGATAGTTTTCCACGGTGAACACTCCAATACGTTCCAGCAGGACCATCACCAGGGGTAGTTGGAAACTGATACCAAACCCCAGCGGCAGGATGAGGACAAACGACATCCAGTCCGTGATACGCGGCTCGGCATTGATGTTCAACATTCGATTGAACTGGAACAGGAAATCGAGAACCGGTTCGAAAACGAAGAAGAAGGCGAGCGAGCTGCCGGCGAGAAAGAGCCCCAGGCTGATTGGCATAAACCGATAAACGAGGTTTTTTTCCTGAGGATAAAGGCCCGCCGCGACAAACAACCAGATTTGATAGAAGACCCAGGGGCTGGAGATGACAAGTCCCAGAACCAACGCCGCCTTGATGAAGATCATAAACGGCTCGTGAACGCTCAATGCCTGCACGTCGACATCAACAGCTTGCCACGTGGTTAATTCGACCGTTTCCGGACGCGGCTCCTGAAGTTGGTTGCGAAAAGCAGCGAGCATGAATTGACGCGTCAGATTGTTCCCGGCCGAGGACGACAGGTGTTGATTTTTCAGCTGTTGCGCAAAGTACTCCCGGTAGGGTTTCTCTGGAAAGAGCTGCTCCAGGAATGGTTTGGCTTCCTGCGGATCGAACGATCGGGTCAACTGGTCCAGGACTTTCAAGATCGCTGTTCGAGTTGCGCAGCATCTCCGTCTTGATCAGCCAGCACCGTCAGCTTCTCCTGTTCCACCGGACCTAACCCTTGCCACAAACGTTTCTGTAGCGAGTCGCCCGGCAATTTTGATTGCGCGTACCAGTTGCTCAGCAGCCGTTTGGCCGATTCGGTTCCCAGGCTGTCTTCGGAAAATGCCAAGCCCATTTGGGCTGCGTCCGAATCCGGAAACTGATTTGGGAGGATCCGCCTCAATTCCTGTTCTAAACTTCGCGCATCGATCGTGATCCGTTGAGGGATCAGATGTTGTTGCGTGAGCAGTCCCCAATCCTCCGGACCGACATCGCCATACTCACCTGCCTTGATCTTCTCCATCGCCAGGGCAGCGTAGTGCGAACGCAGCCCGTTCTTCAGTGGCCGTTCGATCCAACGCACAACATGTGGTGCCATCATCAAACCGATCAGAAAACCGAGACCGATCCCGATTACCGATCGGAACAAGGCAATGCGCAGTTCCTCCAGGTGTTCACCGAAACTCATCGTCGAGTCAGAAAACAGATCGTCATCTGGGCGCGAGGACATGGTTGTGCACGTTCGGGTTACAGCTGCTCGGGCGTAGACTGGATGCCAATCTCATCGTCGCGGTAACCATGCAAAGCCGCCGCATGATCGAGATGTATAATCGGCCTGACACGATCGTGCGGCAATGTCGCCCAGAGGGGCACACGCGGGAGTTCGTAGTCTGAACCTTAGTTTAGCACAGCAGGTTGAGCCCAACAACGTTTCGATATCATTGGCATTGGCGCTGAATTGAGCCGGCAAACTGACATTGCCAGCGAACCTGATTCGGACATCATTATGGTTTCAAATCTCACTTTCGGAATTCGCACGCATGCTCTATCCGCTTCAGTTCGAACCGCTCTTCCGACAATACCTTTGGGGTGGACGTCGCCTGGGATCGGTGCTCGGAAAATCAATCGGTGAGGCCAGCAACTACGCCGAATCCTGGGAGGTCGTGGACCATCACGATGGGCAGAGTGTCGTATCCAATGGTTCATTAGCGGGGCTGACGTTGGGTCAGATCGTGGGGCAATATGGGGACGAACTCCTGGGACGCCACGCGGGAGTCTCGAGTTTCCCATTGCTTTTCAAATTTCTTGACTGCAACCGCAACCTGTCAGTTCAGGTTCATCCTGACGATCAAAGAGCAGCTTTGTTGGACCCTCCTGACCTCGGCAAGACCGAAGCGTGGGTGATCCTCGCAGCCGATCCCGGCAGTAGCCTTTACGCGGGACTGAAGCAGGGTATCGATCGGGCTGCGCTGGAGCGCGAGGTTGCTCGGGGTACAACCGAATTGTGTTTGCACGAATTCCAACCGCGGGTTGGCGACTGTGTTTTCATTCCTGCCGGGACGGTTCATGCGTTGGGGTCAGGATTGGTTGTCGCTGAAATTCAACAGGCCAGCAACACTACCTACCGACTCTTCGATTGGAATCGAGTCGACCAGGACGGAAAGCCGCGCGCATTACACATCATCGAGGCGCTCGAGGCGATCGACTACGAACGTGGCCCCGTTAGCCCACAGCAGCCAACATTCACGGGTGAACATGCAGAACAACTCGTGGCGTGCGATAAGTTCATTCTCGAACGTTGGCAGTTGAGCGGTTCTTTACAGGTACCTTCCGAATCCCGTTTTCGATTGCTGGCGGTGCTGTCGGGACAATTGCAGATCGAGCATGAATACATGCCGCTACCGCTTGCGCCCGGGAGCGTCGTGCTCCTGCCAGCCAGCCTGGCTGATTTACAGCTTCATGCTCAGCCCGACACCGTGATCCTGCACGTCGTCCTGCCTTGAAGCTGCCTTTCCTGGTCCGTTGCCAAGGCGTCAGCAACAGTTCAGCTCTTCTGCAAATCAACTTCCGTCGCTAGACTTGTCGCCCCTCGTGTTTCTCAGGTCCGCGAATGAAAGTTCCATTGGCAAAATTCACGCTCCGCTTGACGATTGGCTTCTGCCTGGCGCTGGTTGCTGGCTGCAATGTGCAGTTGCCACGCTTTCAAAACCCAGGGCACCTGTACTCTCAACGGTTGCAGTCGACGTATCACGACCCTTACGAAAACGTTTACGCCGCTCCCGGTTTTGATGGGGGACGACCGAGAGAGTATCAACAGCCGCGAGCCGAACCGGTACAATCGCAGTGGTACTATTAGGGCCACGTCGCCAGGCGTCGGACTCGTGTTCAGGTCGCACGCCAAGGCGAATGGCGGCAGGGATGCGAACGGAGCGTAGGGTTGGCAATCTTTGCCGTTTTGGCCATCTTGAGGGGCCACTTTCCGGGTGTAAATGGTGGCTCTTGCCTGATTCCTCCTGTGCCATGGACCACAGCACGGATAAGATGGGGTGCTGCGCAGGCTATTGTCTGCGTACTCTTCCCAAGGAAGCTATCCATGCCCACACGCAGTTCATCCCGTCGAACAACTTCTGGAAAGAAACCGGCGCGCGGTGCTGCTCGAACCGGCAAATCAAAGCCAACGGCAGTCCCAAGCAAATCCCGTCGACGTGGATCAGGGCCGGCAAAGGATCTCGAGTTGGACCGCCCGCCGCGGTTGCAGCGGGTCCTGGCCAATGCCGGGTTTGGCAGCCGTCGTTCTTGCGAGGAGTTCATCGTTGAAGGACGTGTGGAAGTCGATGGCAAAGTGGTCACCGAACTTGGCACACGGGTCGATATCGAACGGCAAAAGGTTCGCATTGATGGCGAATTGCTGAAGGTCAAGCGAATGACCTATTTCGCTGTGAACAAGCCCGTCGGAGTTGTCTCGACGAACAGCGATCCAGCGTCACGCATGCGAGTTATCGATCTCGTACCGGGAGGCGAGCAGATGTTTGCCGTCGGCAGACTGGATATGGCCAGTACGGGACTGATTCTCGTCACGAACGATGGGGAGTTGGCCAACCGGTTGGCACATCCGCGTTACGAAGTCGAGAAAACTTACAAAGTAACCGTCGCCGGCAACCCGGGTCCCGAAGAACTGAATCAACTTCGCAAAGGCATCCACCTCGCGGAAGGCGCTGTCCGCGTCGCTGACGTTCGCATCAAGAGTCGACGGAAGGGAAACACGGTCCTGCAAATCGTACTCCGTGAAGGACGCAATCGCGAGATTCGGCGGATGGCGGCCCGGATAGGTCACAAAGTCGTTCAACTGGAACGGATTGCGATTGGCCCTCTGAAGTTGGCCGAGATGCCGCCCGGCGCTTATCGTCCGCTAACTCATGACGAACTACGATCGCTGCGACATTGCGTTTCCAAGGCTCCCGTCCGCCGTCGTCGCACGACTCGACGGGTCCGCCCTGGCGTGACCAGTGTGGGATCGTCCAAATCGCGAAAGCCTGCGAGCAGGGTGCGGCTCAAGAAGAAGCTGAAACCCAATCGTCCGGCGATTCGTCAACTGGACCACGATGCAGACATTGCGGGTCATCCGGTTCCCGGTCTTAATGTTGATCGTCCGGTCACAGCGGCGAACGCAACAACCGCAAAAAAGGCTCGCGCTTCAGGCTCACGGCAGACGCCGTCGCGGCGGACTCCTCGAACGAAATCGAAACGGTAATACACTACGGCGAAAGAAGCGGCGATAGACGTGTCCGATCTTGCTCGAACCAACATCCCGGCGGACGGCCACCCGCTGCAGGCCTCCTTCTACGCCGATCAGGCGGTGCAGACCAGGGTCAAGATTATCGCCAACCGGGAAGTTGCACAGCATACATACAAATTGAGTTTCGCTGCTGAAGACATGGCCGAACGGTTCGCACCGGGACAATTCCTGATGCTTAAATTGGCCGGTACCGACGATCCACTGATCGGTCGGCCATTGGCCATGTATGACCTCGACGCGAATCACGGGATGATCGAGGTGGTTTATGTCGTCATGGGGAACATGACGACACAGCTGTCGCGGTTGGACACGGGCACAGAATTGGATGTCTGGGGGCCGCTCGGCAATGGTTTTCAGCCGAAAGTAGTTGAGCATCTGGTGATGGTCGCTGGCGGCATCGGGCACACTCCTTTTTTGGCCGTCGCCAAGCAGCACTTGGGAACCGCTGGCTATGCCGGCTGTCCACCTGAGAAGTTTACACAGCGAGTGACACTGTGTTACGGAGCTCGCACTGTTGGAATGATGGCCGGCGTCGAAGATTTTCGAGCGGCTGGCGTCGAAGTCCGCATCGCGACCGATGATGGGTCAGCCGGGCACGCCGGCTTGGTGACCGAACTGCTGCCCGAATTACTGGCTCCCGGCAAGACGCAGGTCCTCTGTTGTGGCCCGGAGCCGATGATGGAGGCGGTCAGCAGGATGGCTGCTGAGCATGGTATCGATTGCCAGGTTTCGTTGGAAACACCCATGGCTTGTGGTATCGGTATTTGTTTCTCCTGCGTTACCCGAGTCAAAGACGAACGGGGAGAATGGGATTACAAACGCACCTGTGTCGATGGCCCGGTGTTTGATGCCCGGGCGATCGCCTGGTAAGAAATTTGCAGGTTCGGCAGCGTCTACGGCTATTCGTCCTGCCCGGCCAGGAATAGCAGGAAAGCGTGTCGCAACGCGATCTCCTTATACCGCTGGTACCTCCCAGAGGCCCCGCCGTGCCCCGCTGTCATGTTTGTCTTCAATAACAGCAGGTTGTCGTCCGTCTTGACGTCGCGCAGCCTCGCGACCCATTTCGCCGGCTCCCAGTACTGGACCTGCGAATCGTGTAACCCGGTTGTGACCAGCATATTGGGGTAACCAACCGGCTTGAGGTTGTCGTAGGGCGAATACGACAGCATGTACTCGTAGTACATTGGTTCGTTCGGGTTCCCCCACTCGTCGTATTCACTTGTTGTCAACGGGATCGAATCGTCCAGCATTGTGGTGACGACGTCTACAAAGGGCACATCCGCGATCACGCCGTCATACAATTCGGGAGCCATGTTGACGATTGCCCCTATCAACAAGCCGCCCGCACTGCCTCCCCGGGCATAAAGTCGATTCGGGTCGGTGTACTTTGCGTTGATCAGGTGTCGGCTGACGTCGATGAAGTCGGTAAAGGTGTTCTTCTTCTTGAGCAGCTTGCCGTTTTCATACCAATCTCGGCCCAATTCCTGGCCGCCGCGGATATGGGCGATGGCGTAAATGAAGCCGCGGTCCAACAGATTCAGCCGACTCGCATTGAAAGTTGCCTCCATGCTGCTGCCGTAGGAGCCGTAGGCATACTGCAAACACGGAGCGGTCCCGTCGATGGGAGTATCAGTACGATAAACCACCGAGACCGGGATCTTGGCACCGTCGCGAGCGACCGCCCAAAGGCGTTCTGTCTTGTAGTTGTCTTTGTCGAATCCGCCCAGAATCTCCTGTTGTTTCAGCAGTTTCTTTTCGCGGGTGCGCATGTTGTAGTCAAATGTGCTGTTTGGAGTGACCATGGAACTGTACGTGAAGCGTAACCAGTCGCTGTCTTCTTCTGGAGTCACGTTGGTGCTGGCCAGGTAGCAGGGTTCGCCAAAGTCCAGGTCGTGGTCTGCATCGGAATTCCAATCGCGGATGCGGATTCTCACCAGACCATGTTGACGCTGCTCAATGACGAGATAGTCGTTGAACAATTCGAAGTCTGACAAGAAGATGTCGTCGGCGTGAGGGATGATCTCTTCCCATGCCGACCGGTCGGTATTCTCTGCGCTGCAGCGCATCAGGCGGAAGTTCTTGGCGTCCAGGTTCGTCCTGATGTAAAAGTGATCGCCCAGGTGATCGATCGAATATTCGTGGTTATCCTCTCGACTATGGAACATCCTCAAGTCCGACTCGGGCTCATCCGCGTCGAGATACTGCGTTTCGGAACTCAACGTCTGCTCAGAATGGACAAGAATGTATTTCCGTGATCGAGACTTGCCGACGTAACAGCTGAATTCCTCGTCCTGTTCCTCAAAAATCAGGGCATCACTCGCCGGGTCGGTTCCCAGAATGTGCCGGTACACGCGGTTCCACCTGAGTGTTTCCGGATCCTGTCGCACATAGAACAAGGTCTTGTTGTCATTGGCCCAAACGTGATTGCCCGAGACGTCCAGAATCTCGTCGTCGAGCTCAGCGCCCGTGTCGAGATTGCGAAATTTGAGTGAGTACTTGCGTCGGCCGACCGTATCGACGCCATAAGCCAATAACCGTGAATCTTCGCTGACTTGCAGGCCGCGGGCGCTGCAATATTCGTGCCCCTCCGCCAGCTGATTGACGTCCAGCATGATTTGCTCGGCTGCCCCCGCGTCACCCAACTTCTTGCGACAGAAGATCGGGTATTGCAGCCCATCTTCGGTGCGGCGGTAGTACGAGAAGCCGCGATCCGGGTAGGGCACCGATTCGTCCGTTTGCTTGATCCGCGCTCGCGTCTCTTCGGCCAACTCTTCTTGCAGCTTTTCCGTGGATGCTCAGCTCGCAAGCATATACTCGTTTTCAGCATTCAAGTACGCAATCACCTCAGGGTTCTCTCGCTCTCGCAACCAATAATACTCGTCCTGCCGGACGTCACCGTGAGCTGTCAATTCATGGGCCTTCTTGGCGACCGTTGGTGGAATCACGGCGGTTTCCTGAGCGTTGGCGATGGTGACGAGCACGACCGCAAGGAAGATAATGGAGAGATGTCGAAGCATGAGATGTATCCGGCATGGTCGGGAACTGCAAAACGCCATGGTATCAGATTCCCGCATCTCAGAAATCTGCGTCAGGAGGTGTCAGCGTTTCATATTGAGGCCAACAGTCCGACTTCGTTATGATCCTTCCGACGACGCCAATGAGCGGTGATTGTCTTTGACCCAGCCCCGCATTTGTTCATGGAAGGACGTCCCAATGAAGGGAATTAGCCCCCCCATCGTATTGGCCAGCCTGCTGTTCTGCACCTCAATTCAGGCAGCTGTTATCGACGATTATTCAGCGGTAGAAAACGATCGCTACGCGAACTCCAGCAATTTTATCGGCGCGAGCCATGACTTGAGTGGTATCGGCATGACGCCGGGTGGTCGCTGGGCCACACTGATTGGCCCAAATACCGTCATTTCTGCAAATCACCTGCGACCCTCCGGGATGGTGATGTTCTACCCTGGCAATGATTCTTCGGCGGACCCCGTTGTTTTGCGAATCACGGAAGGTCAGCGAATAGGTGACACCGACCTTTGGGTCGGGTGTCTCGATCAAATAGTGCCATCGTCCATTACACCATTTCGCTTTGCGACCGAGTCCCTGACAACTGCCAGTTTTGCTGATTCGCTTCTGCGTGATGCAGAAGTCTATATGACTGGCCGTTCGCCGAGTGTGTACCCGGCCGTATTGGATCAGGCCATTGGCAAGAACGCTGTCACTGCGTACACCGAGGACAGCAGCGCGGGGTTGGGCAGCAATGTCGACACGCTGCGTATGGTTTA
Organism: uncultured Planctomycetales bacterium; assembly: GCA_963821085.1. Classification (GTDB taxonomy): domain Bacteria; phylum Planctomycetota; class Planctomycetia; order Pirellulales; family Pirellulaceae; genus CAWGCE01. The sequence continues at coordinate 20,505 of CAWGCE010000004.1, forward strand.
CGATGCGGCGGTTTCTACCGGAGCCACGGCCAACGAGGAATATCTGCCCTTCGAAACCTATTTCGAGCCAGGCGATTCGGGCGGCCCGTTGTTCGCCGAAATCGAAGGTGAACTCATTTTGCTTGGCGTAAACAGTTTTGTAACGACCGATGTCCAAGGCACGGTCACTGGTTCACACGCCAGTTATGTGGGCAATGAATCGGACGAGGCGAACGAGTTCATCGACTTCTGCCTGTCTTCCGTGCCCGAGCCGGCCTCGGGCGGCATGCTGATTCTCGGTTTGTTGTTGTTGCTCGGGCAGCGGAGAAGCCACTAGGTCGCACTAACAAAATGCGTAGTGGCTTTTCACTCATGAGTGACTGCCATACCAGCGCCCCACACGCTAAATGCGACTCGCAACTGCCAGCGTTTGAAACAGAAAAAAACGCCACGGATACTCCGTGGCGTTTTGTGTAGGGATTCTGGCACTGCGACTATTTGGCCGACTTGATCAGCAATTGTAATCTCGATTTCTTGCGAGCTGCATTGTTCGGATGGATCACCCGTTTGGCTCCCGCCCGGTCAATCGTTTTGGCGGCAGCGACGTACGAGGCGTTGGCCTTTTCCAAATCGCCAGCGGCCACGGCTTCGCGTACTGCCTTGATGGTCGCTCGGACTCGTGACTTCGTCGCTCGGCTGCGAGCCCTTCGTACTTCATCCTGTCGCAGTCGTTTCTTTGCACTTGCGGTATTCGGCATACTACTTCTTCATCAAAGTGGTTCGTTTGGCTGGTAGCCCGCGAATTCGGGACACCGCGAATCCCTAAGTATCTTCGATCTTTTTCAGCTTGTCTAGGCGTGCCTCGGCGTCCCGGTACTGCGGATCCATGCCAATTAGCTCTTCCAACAACGACTTCGCCTGATCCCAGCTCTTCAAGCCAGCTGCCAGGATGCCTCCCCGATAGAGTGCCAACTTCAGCACTTCCGATTGATTCTTCCTGAGCCTTGGCCAACTTTCGAGCCTTCAGGTAGCGGGTTTGCGCATCCTGGTACCGCCGCAGTTGCTGCAGGCACTCGCCCTGTTGCAGCAACGAACTGGCCTCGTACCCCGGTTCGTCGAGCGTACTTTCGAATTGTCTGGCGGCTTCTTTAAAGCTACCCGCCCGTTTCAGCCGCACGGCAAACTCATACTGCAAGCCCTTTTTGTCGGGGTAACGTTCGACCCGACTGTTATAGATTGCCAGCTCGAGTCGATTCGAGTCCTGTTTGAGCTTCTCGACCAACTGCTGGGCATCCTCGCTCGGTTTGGTTCGCAGCTGTCGCTCTGCAGCGTTTAACTGCAGTCCGTGCACGCTTCATCTGGACCATCTCAAGCCGTTCGCGAACATGAATATCGTTACCGGAAGCTGACAGTGCCCGCCTCAGCGTCGCCTCTGCTGCTTTCCAATCATCGCGGCGTGACTGTAGCTCGGCCAAATCGGTATAGTTGTCGATGCGAGTGGGGTCTTTGGAAATAGCACGCTCAAGTCCATCCAACGTTTTTTCCGTTGCGATTTCTTGGCTTGGCTCGGATGCCGAGTTGGTGGATGATGCGTTGGTGTTGCTTGGCCGGCGTTTTGGCGACGGGGGCTAGCTGGTGGGCTTTCGTCTTCGTCGAGGATGCCTGTGGACCGCGCCGTCTTGGCCATCGTGAGTTCGGAAATCTGCGCCTGAATCTCCGTCTTGTTGGGCACAAGTTCTTCGATTCGGTGCAGGCAGGCAATCGCCTGGTCGTATTGGCCGATCCGCGCGAGCGACTCAGCACAATGCTTGTTCGTATCCACATTCCTGGGGTCGGAGTCGAGTGCGGCTCGCAGGAAACGCAATTCAATTTCGCTGAACCGTTCATCATCGCCCCGATGTTCGGCGGCCGCTTCCGCCAAGGCACGCAATGTCGGGAATGTCCCACGGATTCTCACTCAGGAGCTCCATCCCCAGCTTCAGCGTCTCTTTCCATTCCTTGCTGGATGAGCTTTCTTGAACGCATTGCGGCTGGACCGGACCTTCGCCTTCTTCTTTTTAGGTGCGAACTTGGTCGTCAGATTTTCCAGTACAGCGTCGAGGTAGACGAGATTGGGAGGATCGCCAACGAAACACTGAGAGAACATCGAGTGCGCATAGTCATGATCGCCGCGTTCGCGTTTTTCGGTACCGTACTGAAAATAGGTTTGCAGCTTTTTCCGTTTGGCTGGCGAGATATTGCTCGATCCAGCTTCGTTTTCTTCTGCAGGCAAGGCAGGGTCGGCGGCCATACTTCCGTCTGACGGTTGCAATGGAATTGACGAACAGCGAACCGACTCATTTTATCCTTAGCCGCCGCCGATAGCTATTGCCGATCCCGTAAGGACCCCTCGGACTCGCGATCATGCCGGCGATCTTGTCGCTGCCCTAATACCGGGTACTTGGTTCATCCGGTCTCGGCAGGCCAAACTGCAGGCATGCAAGAAGATAAATCAAACCTCCAGCCAGCGATTGTGTACCTTGTCGGCGCAGGGCCGGGCGATCCAGGACTGCTTACGCTGCGGGTGCTGAAGTGCTCCGTCGCGCCGACGTTGTCCTATACGACTACCTTGTGAATCCAGTGATCGCCCGCCATGCGAGCCCGCAGGCCGAATTGGTGTGCCTCGGTCGACACGGCCATACGCGAATCTGGTCGCAAGATGAAATCAACCAGCGCATGTTGGATTTGACACGAGCTGGCAAAACGGTGGTACGGTTGAAGTGCGGTGACCCGGCAATATTTGCTCGCGCCGGCGAGGAAATTGCATTCCTTCGGAATCATGATGTCCGATTTGAAACCGTCCCCGGAATCACAGCCGCCATGGCCGCTGGCAGTTATGCAGGAGTACCACTGACGCATCGGGATCATGCATCTGCGGTTGCATTCATCACCGGCCATGAACGCAGCGACGCACCGGACTCCATGGACTATTCGGCGTTGGCTCGCTTCCCCGGGACGATCGTGGTTTACATGGGAGTCACGACAGTACGGCAATGGTCCAGCAAATTAATGGAGCACGGCATGGACCCGCAGACGCCTGTCGCACTGATCCGTCGCTGCTCGCACTTCGACCAGCAAGTCAAACGCTGTCAATTGGACACGGTCGTCGACACACTGACGCCTTACAACAGGTTTCCTCCCCCAGTGCTGGTCATTATCGGCCATGTTGCCCTGGAAGAGGCCGCCGCAACGTGGTTCGAGCAAAGTCCGCTGTTTGGGCAACGCATTCTGGCTCACAAGGCCGGAAGGAAAAGTCTCAGACAATCGGTAGCATGCTGGAAGATGCAGGCGGGCAGGTGACATTGCAACCGGCAATCAAGATTGAGGCAGTCGAGCGGACGAACGAGTTGGCTGACGTCTTCAAACAATTGGCGAGGTTCGATTGGATCACGTTTTCCAGTGCGAATGGTGTCCGCTTTTTCATGGAGCACCTGTTTCAACTGGGTAAAGATGTGCGGAATCTGGCCAAATGTCGTATCGCCGCTGTGGGGCCAGCGACGGCAGCCGCACTGGCCAAATGGGGAATCACAGCCGATTTGGTTCCCGATTCGTTCCACGCGCAGTGCCTGGTCAAGCAGTTGTTACCGCATTTGGACAATCGCAGTTGCCTGGTGGTCCGTGGTACGCGCAGTCGCGGGATCATCGAACGCGAGCTTTCGGCAGCGGCGATCGAATGGACACCACTGGTCGTTTACAGCTCGGTAGACATCGAGCAGGGACACGAAGAAATTGTCGCGCTGATGCAATCTGGTCAGCTGGATTGGACGTTCGTTACCAGCCCTGCTATCGCCAGCTCGCTCGCCCAACAGTACGGAGAAACTTACGACATACCAGGATCGTGTCGATCAGTCCCATAACCAGCGATGCGATGCGCGAAGCTGGGATATGAAGTCGAACTGGAAGCGCCAGAGGCCACGACGGCAGCGATGGTTGCGGCGATCTTGAAGCGGTTGAGCAAGTAGCGTTGAACGTTGGATGGATTCCCTCGCTGGCGCGTCGGCTCTTTGTTGCGGCGGGATGGCTGTTAAAGGTCGCTGAAAATTGTCGGTCCGGCGAGACGTTGTTCAGCCCGCAGGGGCTCTGGTTCGCCCTTCGACCTACGCTGGTAAATAGGCAATAGCCCTTTTTCCAATTGCAGTACGGTCAGATTGATCGACGTGACGTAGACGGGAGCGATATTGCCTTCCCAGGAACCATCCTGTAACTGGTCACGCGTGACGCGATCGTACAGCTTCTCCTGAAACGTCGACCAGAGTTCTCCACCTTCGCGATAGACGACTTGCGCGTAATACAAATACGTGTAGTGCCAATGTCCAAACGAGCTGCGCCGTCAATGCGATAGAGGTTTTTCTTGCAGTACTCCATCATCGCGGGCACGTGCTCGCTGTCGTAGTCGCCCGCATTGTAAAGCGCCGCCAGAGCGGCCGCGGTGATGGCGGGCCGGGAAGAACCTCGATTTCGCGAACTGTAGGAAATGCCGCCGTCCGCATTCTTGCAGAGATAGATATAATTTTTCGCCTTCTCGATGACTTTCTTCGGAACCGGAATACCCGCGTTGCGGCAGCCGCGCAGGCCCTGGACCTGCGTGATGGTCGTCGAGCCTTCATCGAAGTCGTTGCCCTCCTTGGCACTGACGTAGCCCCATCCGCCCGATTTGGTTTGGGCATTGCCGCTGAATCGACGGCGCCCTTCAGGATGTCCACCAGCTCCGCACGTCGTTCTTCGTCTTCTTCTTCGCCCAGAACCTGGGACAGGAACAACATGGAAAATCCGTGACCATAGGTATAGCGGTTGTTGACCGGGTCGCCGATCAATCCATTGTCCCGTACTTTCGTCGTCAGGTAGTCCACCGCAAGCCGAACGTTTTTGGCATAGGGCCCCTGAGTTGTCGTGGAGCCCGAGGCCAGCAGCGCCATGCCGGCCAATGCGGTCATCGCGATGGGATACGTGCCGGCCACCCAGCGTCCGCGAGCCGACTGGTTGGACGCCAGCCAGATCAGTCCGCGCTTCGTGGCCTGTTCCCAATGAGGCTTGGAAACTCCAGCTGCGCATTGACTGGGCCAACTTGGAGATCCCAGCGGCACCTGCGGCCAGCGAACGCAACAGCAGCTGGCGGCGATTGAGATTTTTCCGTGGACCGTCAGGAAGCGGTCTGATTTTCGACATGCAAGCAGAATCCCTGGTTTCACTGAACAAAGCAACTTGGTGGCACTCCTACCGGCAGCATTGTACGCCGCCGGACCGCCAAGTCGAATACAGAAGTTCATCCCGCCTGAATCGCGGCGGTTGTAGCAGTTGTCAGTCGCCGCAGAATGATAGAATCGAGCCAACAAGCCGGTACGGAAAAGCCGTGACCGACCTATTGCTCGTTCACTCCCCCCAGCGGGGCTTTCATGCGTCGTTGCTAACTCAAGTTGGCGAAGAAGTCATCCACAAGCTCCGCAGCGTCTCCGACATCCTGATGATTACGTCGGAAGCTGGAAAAACTGTCATCTTCGAAGTTGACTTCGAAGGCACGTAGGGCCAAGTCGGTGTGTCGATCGGCCGATGTCGCTACGACCGCTGCCGGCAGAAGTGGATTCAATTCAGCCATCGTTTCGTCACTTTGGCTCACACCACCGTTGTTGCGCGGCCACGATCGCGGCCGGATTAGTTGGCTCTAATGCGTTGATCACAATGATGGCGTCAACCGGACCTACAAATCCATCATTGTTCACGTCAACGAACGGAGGTGGATTGGCCGGTAAATTCAACATCCCCGAATTCGGATCGCTGTAAATGCGATCGTTCAGTTCATTGATGACCAGCAAAGCATCCAGTGGCGAGACCAAGCCGCTGTCATTGACGTCTTCCGGGAAAGCCTCGTT
>CAWGCE010000005.1:0-130910 GCA_963821085.1 uncultured Planctomycetales bacterium
ACGTCACCGATCACCCGGCACGCGTGGTTGATCCACTACTGCCAATACGCCTGACTCGCGTGCTCGGGTGCATCGGATTGTTCGTCGGTCTGTTGGAGCGACATTGCGTCGCCTAGAAAAAGCAGTGCCGCACCGTTCCGCAACGGCCCATATCCATTTTCTTGCCGGTTGGCACGATTACTGTTAGTTAAAGGTGAGGACTTCGAGAGTCTCGTCAGGATTCCCGACTGTTCTTGTAAGGACAAGCAAATTGCTGCTTCCGGAAATATTATTGAACCGACTCCCCGTGCGGAAGAAGCGATCAATAACAACTGGTTGCGTCTCGTCTGAAATATCGACCGCAAGTAACCCGCCTCCCCGATCTGCCACGAATGCCACTTGCTTGTGAACGTAAACATCCTGGGCACCTCCAGACGTCTCCACGGACGCGAGCTTTTTAGGCGAGGCAGGATCTGAAATATCAACAATTGCAAACTCTGAATCCAAACCGGGAGCAGTGCTCGCAGCAACGTACGCCCGATTCCCCTCGGCAAAAATTCCTCTGACATGGCCTGCGATTTTGAACTTGCTGACAATCGCGTATCCTTGATTGTCACCTTTTCCAATGATGGTCAAACCATCCCAGCCATTCGCAACCAGAATCAACGATTCGGTCATGGCAATATTATGAATGTTGGATCCGCGTGCCGTCACCACCGTGGAAAGCAAAGTTGGTTGCGCGATATTCGAGACGTCGTAAATGTGAATCTGCTGAGAATCAGTCCCTCCTCCGTAGCCATCCATCGCCAGCAACCCGCTGCGGAGTGCAAATTCGTTCGGAGAATTGCCAGGGGGCCGGAAGCTCGAGACAAATTCTGGTTTCTGAACGTCTCGGATTTGATAAACCTGAATCAGCCCCCGGCGTGTAAGAAATAAATTGTCTGCGTGAATTGCCACGCAGTGTGTGTATTCTGGTACTTCAAATGGATCGATCGCCCGCGGAGCTTTGATGGGGTGCGAAAGCTCCAAATTGTAGAGTTTCCCCTCATCGCAAAACCACGCTCTCGTCTGGCCGACAGCGATCTTTGAATCGCCCTCAAGTTTGATCGATTTGACCACTTGGAACCGGTTCTGCTTTGACAGACAACCACCGATTGCAAGCAGGGGTATCGTCGCCGATACGATTAATGCAGGTATCCAGCGTTTCATCACTTCCCACTTTCATGCAACGCAATTAGGACGCGAAACGTTTCCGCCCACTTCACCCCTTTCCGTCTCAGCCCGTTATCTCGAGTGAGCCGACGAACGCTTGAATTCAGCGGGCCGGGAGTTGACGTTGATGAGCGAAGCGAACCGGCCGGCATTTCCGGCTCCGCTGCAATTCATTGTTACGCCGCGTTCTTCAATTTGCTAGAAGAGCTTCAAAACCAGCCTGTTTGAAGTGGGCGTCGGCAGTGAGCTTTTCGTATCTTCTGATCTTCCATTACGACGAACGAAGCACAGTCCGTAAGGCCCCAGTCCTTGTCGTCGCGATTTACGAAGAGATTGAATGCGGTGTTATACAATGAGTGATCCAGCGGAACGATTGTGACGCTGGCGTCGGAATGTAATGAGGTGATTAATTGTACGGCGGCTTTTCGAAACGACTGCTTGGCCAATGAATTGCCAATTTCGATCACAACAGGAATCGTCGTCACCAACTGGGATTTGTTAGAACGAATCTCGGAAGCCAAGGCAACAGCTTGTTCGTGGTGTTGGTCCCGGTGCGACGCGAGGGCGATTGCGAAGCTGGTGTCGAGGAATAGCCTATCCATCCGGGTTGTCTGCCGTACCGTAGAGATACTTGTCGACGTTTGAGGACCAATCGGCGGGTCCATCCAGATTCAGATTTTCCGCGATATCGAGAAACGATGAACTGGCGTCCGTAATGGTTTCAGGGATATCGAGTGTTATTTGCACTTCGGTGTTGGGTGCAAGGTCTAGCGGCTCAATTGGCCGCAGGACGTCACCGTCGAATACCGCTTTCAGTCGTTTGATCATATTTCGTCTCCGTTCCTATTGTACGCTGCGCAAAAGGAATGGAAAACACGAGTGATTCGGGGGATTTCGCAGCAAACCAGACCCGAAGCTGGACGTAGCCGAGCGAAGTGGCGGACCATGCGTCGAGCGAGTAAGCAGTGCGCAGCATTGCGAAGAAGCTGGGTAAGCGGCGTAACGTTCGAAATCAGCGGGCCGGGAGTTGACGTTCAGAGCGAAGCGAACCAGCCCACGTATTCCGGCTCCGGTGCATTTCATTGAAACTCATCATGTCCTTGCTTGAGCGAGTGAACCCGTCCAATAGGCCTTAGCCTAAGAAGGCAGCACGTTGCTGCCTCAACCGTTTCGGTTCGCAGCTCAAAGCTCACTCGCTCAAGGAAGTTCACGATGAAGTTCTACAATCGACAGCACGAATTCTACTGCGGTATCGACCTCCATGCCAACTCGATGTACGTGTGTGTTGTGGACCAGGAGGGTGGAAAGCATCTGCACCGGAACTTTGACACCAAGAAACTCTCCCACTTCCTCACCGCCTTGCAGCCATTTGAAAAGTCGGACCTCATCATCGGCTGCGAGTCGACCTTCAACTGGTACTGGCTGGCCGACCTGTGTCACGAGCGGAAGCTGGCTTTCCTGTTGGGGCACGCGCTCTACCTCAAGGCGATCCACGGCGGCAAAACCAAGAGCGACCGAATTGACTCCGAAAAACTGGCCATGCTTTTGCGGGGTGGCAACTTCCCCACCAGCTACGTCTATCCCAAAGAAATGCGTGGCACCCGCGATCTACTCAGACGGCGAGGAACGATCGTCCGCCGCCGCTCGGCGACATTGATCCACGTGCAGATGGTGAACCACCAACAGAATTTGCCTGCCTTTGAAAAGAAGATCAGCTATAGATCCAACCGCCTCGGTGTGCCGGACCGCTTTCAAGGCGATAGCGTGCAGAAGATGGTCAACGTCGACATCGAGTTGCTCGACTTCTACGACCAGCAGATTCAGGGTCTCGATCTGTACCTGGAACGAAACGCCAAGGTCGACGATCCCGACTCGTTCTTCCGCTTGCAAAGCATCCCCGGCGTGGGACGCATCTTGGCGATGACGATGCTGTACGAGATTCACGACATCCGCCGCTTTCCTTCGACAGGTGACTTTCTCTCGTATGCGCGTCTGGTCAAGGGAACCAACTCCTCGGCTGGCAAGCACTACAAGCCGACCGGAGCCAAGATGGGCAACCCGCACTTGAAGTGGGCCTTTTCCGAAGCGATTACGCTACTCAAGCGTGAGTGCCCTGCGGCCAAAGCCTTCGCCGAGCGGATCGAAAAGAAACACAATAAGGCTCGCGCCAACTCGCTACTGGCAGTCAAGTTGGGTCGGGCCGTGTACTGGATGCTCAGACGCAAGTCGGCGTTCAACCCCGAGGTACTTGAGAGGTAACACCGTCGCGTCGGCGCAAGCCGTATACATAACTGGACCGCGGCTATCATTGGGACAGCCACACGCTACGCACTTCAACTGCTGTAAGTAACCTGGAAGCGTGCCGAGCACGCCAGCCGCCTGGCAGTTTGCGATCGAGCGTCGAGTCCATGTTTTTTGAATGGAAGCGTCGACGCGACCCCAAAACAACCTGAACCTACGAGCACAACGGAGCTGACGAGACGAATCAAGCTAGTTGCACGTCGCTGCGAGCCGCCTTTTAACTGGACGCTTCCTTGCGAAGATGAGCCGCCGCTTTTGAATGGACCAGCGCCGTCATGGATGATTTCTACTGCCGCCTTCACCAGCAAGCTTAGGCCTGCGAAGGCACCGAACCGTGCGCGTCGGACTGATCGAAGTCGGCTCACGGTTCGGCAGAGCGCCGATAGATGTTTGAAGCAACTCGTTTGGCACCGATCCAAACGCAGACTTCGCCCAAAAGAAATAAAGCCAACCAGCCCCTGAGTCGTTCCGCAAGCCAAACCGTTAACAGGGAAAGCCAAGCATTACCCAGGCGGTGAGCGAAACACCTCCCAAAAAATGCCAAGGTTTTCACCGCGAAGAGCGTACGTAATACTTGACCTTTAAGGACATATAGATGTTATCCGTTTGTCTTCACAGCTACAACCATATAACGTCTAGTTCGAGTTGACGCCAATGCGTTCGTGTGGACCATGAAGCCCGCATGTTGGATGCAGAACCCGGACTGTTCCAGCAAATACGGTACTGTCGCTGTCGTTTGGCAGGCTGAGAGGGGTAGTGTGTCAACGAATCCGTCCCAATTGCCGATCCACGCATTACGATCGAATAGTCCTTCCATGACTACGACGGTGCCTCCGTCACGCAGCCAATAACGCCAGTTCCGAAACGCGGTGCATGGATCATAGAGGCAGTTTGCAAGTTGTCTGGAGACAATGACATCGAATTCTTCGGCATCGAAGTGGGACCGATCGTCCAGGTGATCACAAAAGCCATCAATAACCGAGACCCCTTCAAGCTCAGATTTCGATTTCAGCAAATCGCTCATCGCCGGGCATGGTTCCAACGCCGTGATGCAAAGTCCAGCAATGCGGGCAAGTGCTAAACACAACCCGCCAGTTCCGCTGCCGGCATCGAGAATGTTCATGCCGTCGCAGAAGGCAACATGCCGCGCATGTCAGCCAGGCACGCGTCATGATCAGCGGAAGTCAGTTCATTGACCCAAGCGTCGTTCCTTGAGGCCTCCTCAGAATCGTAGCTTGCGAGGTACCGTTCATGGGATTCTCGTTGTGAGTGGCGATATGTCACGGTGGATTCATTAAATCGGATAACGTCCGCAATCACCGGGCCGCGACGAGTGATTATCCATTTGAAAACGCCCGGCTTCGCGGCTCCGGTGCATTGCTTTGTTCGGCTGCGTTCCGCTAGGAAAAGTCTTGCAGTTTGGAACTATTCAGTTAACTGGCCCGTGCAAGTCGGCATCGGTCTTGACAGCACGAGTTGTCGTTTCCGATAGTTGAATGCGTTGCGGCCACGCAAACAGCGGGAAGTGTCAGATCGACGCAGCCAGACTTACCTTTGTGCGTTTGTCAATCACAGCAGCAGCCCCACCACCGCGAAAAACAAAGCCAAATTCATCGAAATGACGAACGGGTAGAAAAACGGTCCGGGACGACCGGATTCTTTAATGGTGATGTTTCGGTAGTCGCTGATGTACTTAATGACGAAGAGTCTCAGAAAAATCAAGTTTATCCTCTGTCCTCGCGCTTGCATCGCGTTGGTCATCGCGATCATTAGTCCTGTTCCAATGGCGGCACTCAGCGCCGCGAGGACAAGAAAGATGATGTTGAGAGCACCCATAATATTCTTCCCGGATGGCAAGAAGTGTCGCTTGTACCCACTAATACCCAATTCGCCTTTAGCGCAGTTTTCTTCGCAGATCTCGCGAACCCCCAGGTAACAACCTGGCACACCCGTAGTTTTACTTCCTCGTGATCCCCGGAGTACTCTCGCTGCCGAACGCCACGCATCACCGGGCCGCCGCCAAGTGACTATCCATTTTCTTGCGGCGGATCGGCGGTTCCGCGTGCATGCGTTTGTTCTGTGGTGCTCGAACGACGCCTCACAGTTGAACAGGAATTCCAGATTCTGTCCCATCGTGTCGCTCCGACAGTATAGTACTCAACGGATGTTGGGTCCGGGAAGTGTCTCTCGACAGACCAATAGATGAATGTTGGACGTCCGATTAAGTTCTCCAGACTAACTGGCCCAATTGTCCGGCTGTCTCTCGACATTCTTCGGTCATCGCCAAGCATGAACACGTGCCCATCTGGAACGATCATTTGATCCATGCTGCTAAAGTTAGCGTATGGCGGAATTGGCCCTCGAAATCTCGCGTAGGGTTTGTCGATTTCTTCGCCGTTCAAATAGACTCTTTCGTCGCGTATTTCGATGCGATCACCAGGAATCGCTACCACGCGTTGCACCCATGATGGTGATCCATTGCCGGAACTGTAGAAGACGGCAACATCACCGCGGTTCACTGGGTGGAAAGTGTAGTATGTCTTGTCCACGAGTATCTTGTCGCCAGGTTGCAAGGTGTCGCGCATACCGCGCGATGGAATCACGAAGGCCTCGGCGATGAATGATCGCACGAAGAGGGCCACCATCAAATTGCCAGCCGCAAACAGGACGAAAGAAATGCAATACACCCACCAACGTTGGTAATTCTTCCGTTCCATCGTGCGACGATTACTTGCGGTACGATAGGCATCGGCAGCAAAGAATATCGGAATGCCAATGTTAACTGCGAACAAGAGCGCATAGCAATTGAGACGCTGGCAGGAGGACCGCTGCAACGAAAGCCAGAACTGCGATGGCGGCGCCGATCAACCAGAGCCGAACGGCGCAAGCGGCAGCACCGCCGTAGACTTGTCCAATGGGACCGCCAAACAAACTGAGAACGGCCGCAAGCCACGGTTGTCGGCGAATTTCAGCCATGGTTTTCGTTCAACTGCACGACAGAACGTCAAGATTCAGCGGGCCGGGAGTTGACTTCGTTGAGCGAAGCGAACCAGCCCGCGATGCCCGGCTCTGCTGCAATCTTTTGTTACAGTGCCGTGGATTCGGCGCATTGTTCTAACGCGTAGAGAGCTTCAGGTGCGATATCGGCGCCGTTTGGCCATACCACAGTCTTGCATACCGGATCAATTTCAACCTTCGCGAAATATTCCTGATCGCGGAGCGGTTCGAAGATAGGGCCGGTTGGTAGGGGCAGGACATCGACAGATTTTGTTTGACCGTAAGAGAAGACAATGTGCAACTGAAAGGGCCCGATGACTTGCACTTCGTTGATGTGCAGCATTCGTTTGTTTGAGCCTTAAGCAAGCGGGGGAATTGGAAATAGTGGTTCCTCAGCACGAGCCAAGTCCCAGTTTTCCATCAATGCTTCATTATGTTCGGTTGCCCATTCAAGGACCAGTGTTTTTGCACGACGCGGCAGTGATCCTTCGTGAATCGTAATGTTCCTGATATCCACCGTCGCCTCGTGTTCACCGTAAATTGCGTGGAAATGCGGCGGTGCATGGTCCTTGTAGTACATGTAAATGGCGATGCCATAAAAGGTCGAAATTCTGGGCATGCTGCGAGACTTTCAGGAGCTGTGAATCGCCTCACAGTTTACCGCAAGCCTTGATGAACGAGAATGACTGATTCAAGGTAGGAGCACCAGAGAAGTTCGAATAAGCGTCGCCTCTGGGCCTTTGGAATCAGAGATAGTATTCAGGCACTGTAACGGTTGAGTTAAGTGGGCCGGGAGCTGACATGCCGAGCGAAGCGAGCAATCCAGTAGATCGGGCTCCACTTCAACGATTTGTTACAGTTGCCCGCTTCAGGCTGAGTTGATTCTACAAAGGAGTGATTCGACGTCAAATCGTATTGATGTTTAGCGTGAATCAGCAGTTGAACAACAAGTTGGAGTCCGGTCCAGCCAGGTTCAATGCCAAATGGGACCAATGTTCCAACGGGTTTCGACGTGCTTCTTCAACCGTGCTGGTATCGAATACCCGTTTGCATTTGCGTTGCGAAAGCGGAGAAGGGTGCGACAGCGTGTTCAACTGCGGTGTTTCGAGATCGCAATGCACTTAGACGGAGGAGCCAATGATTGGATGGCGATGAACTGGCGGGCCAACAGCCTGGAGGGAGTGGCATGATGATCGAGCTGGAAAGAAGATTGGCTACGAGCACCTAACTTTCATTGAAGAAGTCTGGATCAACGATTCATTGTCCAGCGAGAGCATGATGACACGACCGGGATTCGAGACTGCGATCGACATCGCGTCGAGAAAAAGTCGCTTGGCCGCAAGCGTGTGGAGCGGAGACGATTCAATCACAGAGACGCACTGTAACGTTCGAAATCACCGGGCCGGGAGTAAACGTGACCGAGCGCAGCGAGCCAGTCCGGCATTTCCGGCTCCGGTGCATTTCATTGTTATCACGCATCTGGGAGACGATCCGACACTTGTATCATAGCGATGCCAGCACTCGTTCGTAGTCAGCATGCGTACCAATCCAGAACCAGACGATCAGATTGTCTTTGAAGATCCCAACAGCGCGACAATCGCGAGTGACCCGCGCGGAGTAGACGGGGAGCGTTGTGTGAACCTTTTTGAAGCGAAGACTTGGGTGGCTGTGGTCTCGTTTGAAGAGGGCGTAGGATTCGTACGCCCGGTCCTGCACTTCTTTTGGGAGTTTCGCCAACGCATCACGGAATTGGCGAGTTGTCGTGGAATCCATTCCGTTACTTGTCTTCCAAATCTCGCGTTTCGCCCCGGGCGTGTTGAGCCGCGCTTCGTTTGCCAGAGAGGCCAGTTTGCCTTGAGAGTCTTCGAAGAGGGCTGCCCATTTCGAATCAGATTCCAATTCGGATAAGATCCACTGTGCCAGCACATCTTGGTCCGTTTGCGGAAGCTGGGCGGCGGGTTGCGAATGCCTGTTGAAGTTGTTCGGTCATAAGACAAGTATACGCGATCAGTGGAGATTTGAAAAATTGAGATTAAGGCTAGGCATTGGAGCTTGTTTTCCGGGCGACCCGGCAGAATTGCAGCAGCCGCATCGAGTTAGTTCGACGACATGGAGCCTTGCGTGATAACGTTTGCGATAACCGGGCCGGGAGTTTACGTAAACGAGCGAAGCGAGCCATTCCGGCGTTTCCGGCTCCGGTTCATCCGTTTGTTATGTCACGGACTCGGCTGGGCGGCGGGAGTTCTAGCACCATCGTTGAAGCGGAGTCATTCACTTGGTAGTCCCTGAACCCGAGCCGTTGGTACAGTCGGCGAGCAAGATTGTCAATTTCAACACTTAGGCTAAGTTGCGAATAGCCGTTTGCACTTGCGACGTGAATAAGTTGTTGCATCAATGCTGTGCCAATTCCACGGTTCCGCATGTCAGGTTCGACACCGATACCGACTTCTGGCGTGCCACCATCAACGTAGCCATACGACCGTACGCAAGTCCGAAACCATGCCGCACCAATTTGTGAATCGCCCGCCCTGGCGATTAATGCCACATCGCCATCGCAGCCCCAGTTGTCAAGCAAGGGTGCTAGGTCAGGTCGGCGTAACACACTGTCTATGTCACTTGGTATAGTCTCATCTCGCCAATACGCCGCCGCCGCTAACATCCTGCGCAGAAATACGATGTCGCTTGGTTGGAACGGGCCGATCGCAATTTCCGGGTTGTTCATTGGGCACCGGCAAGTGACATAACGCCTTGCGTAACCGGGTTGCGACGGTTGATGTTGATTTCAGAGTGGACGGGATTCGCAACTCCGGTTCACGCATTTGTTATCGGGCGATTATGGCAACCAGATACATCAAACTAGAGTTGTGCGGACTTTCTCCATGTGAATGCCATTTGATGAGTGGCGTGATTTCGGAGGCATTGGACAAATACGGGCTTGCCGACAGGGCGGTTTTGTGTGTTGAAGAAGAAAATGCAGACGGGTTATTTGAGCCGATCGAAAGTGCGTGCATTAATGCGTTTGATCCAGACGGAAATGAAAACAACTGGATGAATGCCAAAACATTTCCAAGTGCAGAAGCGGACGATCATTCTAATCATGGTCTGATGTAGTCCGATAACGTCCGCAATCACCGGGTCGCGACAAGTGATTGTCCATTTGGAAACGACCGGCTTCGCGGCTCCGGTGCATTGATTTGTTATGCCGCTGTCTGTCACTAGCCGGTCTGCAGTGCCAGGTAGACTCCGACTGGATCGCGGACAATGGCGTATTTTGCCTCGGCGAATTCTTTAATGACTTCGCCACCGCCCTCGCCTATCCGTCGAAGACTTTCAAAAAGGTCGTCGACGGGTAAGTGAATCAGCCAAACCGATGGGATACCATTTTGTTCACTGCGAAACTGGCGGATTTCCGCTGCGGCAGTCTCATTGTCAATCTGCATCTCAAATTTTGCAACATGCCCTTCGCTATCCTCTGTCTCAATGGACTTGGCGTTCCATCCCACCACGTGTTGATAGAAGTCCCGACTCGACAAAGCGTCTGGAACCGTCAACGAGAGCCAAGAGATACAGCCTAGGCGCTCATTCTGCCGCGTGGTGTCTGACTCGCAAGCCACAACTGGAATAACGCCGAAGGCAGCCCCAACTTGGTCGGCAAGAACAGCCCATTCATCGGTTTTGGAATGCATTAGTTCCTTGCCTCCCATGTCAATCGCACATGTAACGCTGGCGGCAACATCAGCGACCTGAAAGTGGGGCATCCACTGCAACGGCAACGTGTTGTATTCGGGAGTGCGAACGCCGAGGCCGATTATGGGTGTGCCGAAGTTGTTCGTCAGATCATCACGCCAAAGTGGGGCGTCACCCGTCGTGAGGATTGTCGAGTAGAAATTGAGTTCACGCTCATGATCAGGCACCGCGATATCAGCGCTTAGGACACCACCAACGCCGTGGACAAATGGTTTTTGCATGTTTCGCCTTCGGAGTTACGTTAGGTCAATCGGCCACAGTGGATGGGAATCGTTAAACTCGGCGGTATAACGTCACCGATCACCCGGCACGCGTGGTTGATCCACTACTGCCAATACGCCTGACTCGCGTGCTCGGGTGCATCGGATTGTTCGTCGGTCTGTTGGAGCGACATTGCGTCGCCTAGAAAAAGCAGTGCCGCACCGTTCCGCAACGGCCCATATCCATTTTCTTGCCGGTTGGCACGATTACTGTTAGTTAAAGGTGAGGACTTCGAGAGTCTCGTCAGGATTCCCGACTGTTCTTGTAAGGACAAGCAAATTGCTGCTTCCGGAAATATTATTGAACCGACTCCCCGTGCGGAAGAAGCGATCAATAACAACTGGTTGCGTCTCGTCTGAAATATCGACCGCAAGTAACCCGCCTCCCCGATCTGCCACGAATGCCACTTGCTTGTGAACGTAAACATCCTGGGCACCTCCAGACGTCTCCACGGACGCGAGCTTTTTAGGCGAGGCAGGATCTGAAATATCAACAATTGCAAACTCTGAATCCAAACCGGGAGCAGTGCTCGCAGCAACGTACGCCCGATTCCCCTCGGCAAAAATTCCTCTGACATGGCCTGCGATTTTGAACTTGCTGACAATCGCGTATCCTTGATTGTCACCTTTTCCAATGATGGTCAAACCATCCCAGCCATTCGCAACCAGAATCAACGATTCGGTCATGGCAATATTATGAATGTTGGATCCGCGTGCCGTCACCACCGTGGAAAGCAAAGTTGGTTGCGCGATATCGAGACGTCGTAAATGTGAATCTGCTGAGAATCAGTCCCTCCTCCGTAGCCATCCATCGCCAGCAACCCGCTGCGGAGTGCAAATTCGTTCGGAGAATTGCCAGGGGGCCGGAAGCTCGAGACAAATTCTGGTTTCTGAACGTCTCGGATTTGATAAACCTGAATCAGCCCCCGGCGTGTAAGAAATAAATTGTCTGCGTGAATTGCCACGCAGTGTGTGTATTCTGGTACTTCAAATGGATCGATCGCCCGCGGAGCTTTGATGGGGTGCGAAAGCTCCAAATTGTAGAGTTTCCCCTCATCGCAAAACCACGCTCTCGTCTGGCCGACAGCGATCTTTGAATCGCCCTCAAGTTTGATCGATTTGACCACTTGGAACCGGTTCTGCTTTGACAGACAACCACCGATTGCAAGCAGGGGTATCGTCGCCGATACGATTAATGCAGGTATCCAGCGTTTCATCACTTCCCACTTTCATGCAACGCAATTAGGACGCGAAACGTTTCCGCCCACTTCACCCCTTTCCGTCTCAGCCCGTTATCTCGAGTGAGCCGACGAACGTCAGCAATCACCGGGCCGCGACGAGTGAATTGTCCATTTGAAAACGCCCGGCTTCGCGGCTCCGGTGCATTGCATTGTTATACGGCCAAGAGATGACCAAGTCACGGTTGGTTCTGGGCCTCGCGATGTGCGTAGTGTTTCATTACCAAGACAGCGGCGACGATGGACAGTAACATGGCTATGCTTAAGACGAGTGGTCGAAGAAATGACAATGGACCATACGACTCGCCATAGGTGCCTGCACGATTCGATACGGCCGTTTCCAATAGTAGTTGCCATTGGTAGTCGATCCATAGAAATGCACAACATGAGGCGATCAGGGCCAGTCCAAATACTTTTGAGAACATCGTGGAAATAATTAGTGCGACAATGGGACCACATAACAGGGTTTATGGCGACGTCGCAACGTCGCCATAAACCCGGTCGACGACACCGCTAAAATCGTTGCCAGCCGCCGTACATAAGGGTACGCTAAAGGCGACAATGCGCGAATCGTATCTTTCACAACCCCAGTGCGGATATAGCCTTCTGTTCCTTCGCTGGACCGCCTTTTGTAAGAGGAATTGAACTGATGAAGCTGCGAGAATTGGTGATCTGCACCTTGGCGGCCGTCTCGATCGTATTGAGTTGCACGACAATCGTCCTGGCCGATCGCTGGTCTGACGGTTGGGATTGTGGTAAGGCAAATTGTAAACGGGGGCGACAGGCAACGTGTTTTTTGTGCTGCGAGCAAAAGTGCAGCGGCAGTGCGAATCAGGCGGGCTGCGAGATGTGGTGCAACCGGGAAAAACGCCCCAACGTGGGGGAGTGATCATTGAAACTTCTACACCTACTCGTCGGGGCGTCGTTCGTATTTAGTTGCGTCGCACTCGGCTTTGTACTGCTGGTCCTGCGGCCGAGCAATTGTGAACCCATGCCGCCTACGCGTGGTTACTTCACCGGCGAAACGGTCGCCAAGATTCACGCCCAGCCGATCATCGGGCCGCTGAAATCCCGCGTCGTCGCGTTATGCGAAGTACCCGACCCAACGGCGGACGAGATTGAGTTTCTGGCGTCGGTCGCGTTGTCGCAGGATTGGAAGGAATCGATCTGGCCGGCGAACTGCAACCGCGACCATTTCCTGGCGACTCGTGGCTGGTCATTGGTGGCCCTGGAATCGCTGGCATTTTCCGACCACGGCGACCGCGTTGTCGAGGTGCTGCGGCTGGCGGCCGATGACAAGTTCGACCACGTTCGCGAGATCGCAACAGGCATCGTTGCCGGGCTCGACGAAGGCGAATCGTTTTACGAGCCAACACCGGCAGCGCCGAAATAGTGTGTACCAATATGACGATTACGACGCGGGTGTACCGCAAACAATGGATTGGAAGAAGCATTACCGAAACGCTCGTTCACCCAACGCAAAAACCGCTTGCGGTAATGTCGTGATGCGTGTCGCTGGTTGACGGTGTGGCATCGGTTGTCGATCCGTTCATGGGCAGCGGCACGACCCTAGTAGCAGCGAAGCTGGCGGGCATTCGTGCCGTGTGAAATGAGATAAACGAGAAGTATTGCGATGCAGCGGTGAAACGGTTGTCACAAGGGGTGCTACCGTTCGACGAGGCCATATAAAGAATCCATGTAAGTCCGAGGTTGGGGCGGAGTCTTTTTTGTTGGAGACTCAGGCCACGTGATCGTGATTGCGCACGTCACAATTGTCACCCCAACCTGCGGAGCAACTGATGAACATTCTTGCAATTGACTTAGGCAAATACAACTCGATGTGCTGTTTCTTCGAGACCGCGGGCCAGAACTACGAGTTTTGGAACGCTGAAACGACTCGGCCCTACCTCACGAAGCTGCTGCAGTGGCGCAAAGTGGACCTGGTCGTAATGGAAGCCTGTGGCCCCAGCGGCTGGATCAACGATCTGTGCCAAGAGCTGGGCCTGCCAACGCTGGTCTGTAGCACCAACGAAGAAGCCTGGCGCTGGAAGAACGTCAAACGGAAGACCGACAAAGATGATGCGTTGAAGCTGGCTCGACTGGCCATGATGCAGCAATTGACATCGGTGCACGTGCCCACGCACGAAGTGCGTGAGCATCGCACGCTTGTCAAGTATCGCAAGACGGTGGACCGAAGAATCAACCAGATCAAGAACTCGGTCCGCTCGCTGTTCGCCAACCGCGGCATCGTGATCGCTCAGGGCAAGCGAGCGTGGTGTACCGGTCGCGAACTAATCGACTCGTACGGTAAACCGCTGGCCGAATGTTCGATGAATGAATTATGGCAGGGTCAATTGCACGAAGAGCTGACTCAACTGGATGCGTTGACGACTCAGCTGAAAGAAGTGGAGCGAAGACTGGAAACGATTGCCCAAGAAGATGATCGTATCCAGCGCGTCATGACCATCCCCGGCGTAGGCCGCAAGACGGCCGAAGTGTTAGTCACGGCGCTCGACGACGTGCATCGTTTCAAGAATGGCCGCCAGGTATCGGCCTACATTGGGATGGTTCCCAAGCAGTATCAATCGGGACAGATGGACCGCAACGGTCGGATTACCAAGCGAGGCTCACGGCTACTGCGGACGATGCTGCTGGAATGTGCCTGGGTGAGCTTGCGTTACAATTCGTGGGCTCGTGCCACCTACGACCGCATTCACGGTGGCGCGCGGACTCGCAAGAAGAAAGCGGCGGTCGCTCTGGCTAGAAAGATCGCCGTGGTCGCCTGGTCCATGTTGAAACATGAAACCGACTGGGATCCTGAACGGATGGGAATTGTCAAACCGGCTCCGCCGGTCACGACCTAACCGCTGTCAACGCGTATTTCAAACGGACGCCGGTGTTAAAGCGTCTCCTTAACGGACGTTCGGACGTCGTCATAACGAATGCGTGACAGCGGCATGATTAACATCTGAGACTTCGAGGAGCACGAACGAGGAAGCACGACCAGCCGCCAGACAATGCTGTTGAGAGCACCCATCAAGAACAGGCATCCATGGAATGTCGCCATAACGAATGTGCCCAGCAGCTCCCAGAACCGTCCACAACGGTTCCACCGCAAGGAATGATGAGACGACGCAGCTGAAATCGACGCGTCGATAACTCGAATAGTCGTATGAGTCGAATCGTTTGGCCGTGACCAATCGGACAGCATTACTCGAAGCTCACCAACAAAGGCAGGCATCGTTGCCTACGTCTACGCCGCTCTCGTCAACGGACAGGGCGATTAACGACAGCGGCTCCGACGAAGGCAACTCAAAGGGACTTCAAATGTTCTAACGCCAATTATCGACGAACATCCTTGACCAACCTCGGACTTCATAGTCGTTCGAAATCACCGGGCCGGGAGTTGACGTGATCGAGCGCAGCGAGCCAGCCCGGCATATTCCGGCTCCGGTGCATTTCATTGAAACTCATCATGTCCTTGCTTGAGCGAGTGAACCCGTCCAATAGGCCTTAGCCTAAGAAGGCAGCACGTTGCTGCCTCAACCGTTTCGGTTCGCAGCTCAAAGCTCACTCGCTCAAGGAAGTTCACGATGAAGTTCTACAATCGACAGCACGAATTCTACTGCGGTATCGACCTCCATGCCAACTCGATGTACGTGTGTGTTGTGGACCAGGAGGGTGGAAAGCATCTGCACCGGAACTTTGACACCAAGAAACTCTCCCACTTCCTCACCGCCTTGCAGCCATTTGAAAAGTCGGACCTCATCATCGGCTGCGAGTCGACCTTCAACTGGTACTGGCTGGCCGACCTGTGTCACGAGCGGAAGCTGGCTTTCCTGTTGGGGCACGCGCTCTACCTCAAGGCGATCCACGGCGGCAAAACCAAGAGCGACCGAATTGACTCCGAAAAACTGGCCATGCTTTTGCGGGGTGGCAACTTCCCCACCAGCTACGTCTATCCCAAAGAAATGCGTGGCACCCGCGATCTACTCAGACGGCGAGGAACGATCGTCCGCCGCCGCTCGGCGACATTGATCCACGTGCAGATGGTGAACCACCAACAGAATTTGCCTGCCTTTGAAAAGAAGATCAGCTATAAATCCAACCGCCTCGGTGTGCCGGACCGCTTTCAAGGCGATAGCGTGCAGAAGATGGTCAACGTCGACATCGAGTTGCTCGACTTCTACGACCAGCAGATTCAGGGTCTCGATCTGTACCTGGAACGAAACGCCAAGGTCGACGATCCCGACTCGTTCTTCCGCTTGCAAAGCATCCCCGGCGTGGGACGCATCTTGGCGATGACGATGCTGTACGAGATTCACGACATCCGCCGCTTTCCTTCGACAGGTGACTTTCTCTCGTATGCGCGTCTGGTCAAGGGAACCAACTCCTCGGCTGGCAAGCACTACAAGCCGACCGGAGCCAAGATGGGCAACCCGCACTTGAAGTGGGCCTTTTCCGAAGCGATTACGCTACTCAAGCGTGAGTGCCCTGCGGCCAAAGCCTTCGCCGAGCGGATCGAAAAGAAACACAATAAGGCTCGCGCCAACTCGCTACTGGCAGTCAAGTTGGGTCGGGCCGTGTACTGGATGCTCAGACGCAAGTCGGCGTTCAACCCCGAGGTACTTGAGAGGTAACACCGTCGCGTCGGCGCAAGCCGTATACATAACTGGACCGCGGCTATCATTGGGACAGCCACACGCTACGCACTTCAACTGCTGTAAGTAACCTGGAAGCGTGCCGAGCACGCCAGCCGCCTGGCAGTTTGCGATCGAGCGTCGAGTCCATGTTTTTTGAATGGAAGCGTCGACGCGACCCCAAAACAACCTGAACCTACGAGCACAACGGAGCTGACGAGACGAATCAAGCTAGTTGCACGTCGCTGCGAGCCGCCTTTTAACTGGACGCTTCCTTGCGAAGATGAGCCGCCGCTTTTGAATGGACCAGCGCCGTCATGGATGATTTCTACTGCCGCCTTCACCAGCAAGCTTAGGCCTGCGAAGGCACCGAACCGTGCGCGTCGGACTGATCGAAGTCGGCTCACGGTTCGGCAGAGCGCCGATAGATGTTTGAAGCAACTCGTTTGGCACCGATCCAAACGCAGACTTCGCCCAAAAGAAATAAAGCCAACCAGCCCCTGAGTCGTTCCGCAAGCCAAACCGTTAACAGGGAAAGCCAAGCATTACCCAGGCGGTGAGCGAAACACCTCCCAAAAAATGCCAAGGTTTTCACCGCGAAGAGCGTACGTAATACTTGACCTTTAAGGACATATAGATGTTATGTCGCGTAATTCCTAATTCTGAGTTGATTAGCTGCTGTTCATGTCGATATCGATATGGAATGTCTGTCCATCTTCCGACTCGGTGATCTGGAGCTGCGTTCGACTATCGTCGGAATCAGGTTTCGGTAGGAGGTAGTGTAGCAATAGAACGATCGGTAGTGCCATTGCGAACCACGAAGCGACGGAAAAAGCGTAGGCAGTCAGGCCACCATTCTCAATTACGTCGCCATTTGAGAGGTGCCAATCACCGTGGCGGGGCATGGTAGTTACGTGAAGAGAGTCGCCCCATACGGTTTCAATACCGTAAAGAGTGCAAATGTACAAATAGGGCGCGATGAAGTTGGTGGCGATGAGCAAAGTGGAGAGAATAACAAACATCGCCACTGCGTTGCGGACAACGTCTGTTGCTGACATTGCTTTGGTTGCGGCAGACTGAAGCTCCCCAAGGTTGGTAGACAGTGAGTCTCCGTATGCCATGCTTGATGGCGGAGGAAGATTCATGAAGAAGGCACGTCGAACGTTTAGTCGAGATTACAAGCTTGCAGCCGTCAAGAAGGTCTTGGAGTCGGGGTTGTCGTATTGTGAAGTCGCTCGTGATTTGGGCATTCGCGACACCTTGATTCACAACTGGCCAAGGTTTTTGAAGCGGACGGAACGCTTCAGGCGGAGGTCAATCAGAGCCCGTCGGTGGAAGCCGAGCTCAAGCGCCTTCGTGAAGAGAATCGGCAGCTCAAGATGGAGCGCGATATCTTAAAAAAAGCGACGGCCTTCTTTGCAAAAGAAAACACTTGAGGCTGAAGTTCATCTTGGAGCAGCAGAAACACTGGCCAATTGCCTTGCTCTGCCGCGTGCTCCAGGTCACGCGGGCCGCGTTCTACAAGTGGCTTCATCGCAACACGTCAAAGACACAACAGAAGCAGAAACAAATCGTGAACGAAATCAAACGCATTCACTCGTTGCCAAGACATCAGGACTACGGCAGTCCACGGATCCATCGAGAACTTCTCAAGAATGGAACCGATTGTTCCGTTAACACCGTTGCCAAACTGATGCGAGTCGAAGGCATCAAGGCTCGCAATACACCGAAGTTCAGAGTTTCAACCACCGATTCAAACCATGGGTTGCCAGTTACTCAAAACCTGTTGAATCAGCACTTTGTGGCTGACAGGCTAAATCAAGTGTGGCTCACTGACTTTACTTATATCCCCACTACGGAAGGCTTCAGTTACCTCTGTGCTTGCAAAGATCTCTGCTCGCGACGAATCGTCGGTTGGGCCACAAGTCGGAGCATTGATGCCTCCCTGGCGCTCGATGCGCTCAACCAGGCGATTGCTTTACGAAACCCTAATGCCGGAATGATCGTTCATTCTGATCGAGGATCGCAGTTTGCAAGTCAGCGATTCAAGGCTCGACTTGCCAGCTGCGGATTTCGGCAAAGCATGAGCCGTCGAGGGAATTGTTACGACAATGCGCCGATGGAAAGCTTTTTCAAATCGTTCAAAGTGGAAGAAGTTTACCACGACAAATATCAATCACACGAGCACGCTACGCGCGCCGCGAATGATTACATCGAACGGTTCTACAATCCAAAGCGATTGCATTCCGCACTCAATTACCTTAGCCCACACGAGTTTGAGCAACGCAAGCGTTTTGAAACAGTGGAGGCTTAGAAATCTGCCTTCGTCGGAGCCATTCGTCGATCACTCACCAGGAACTGGTGATCGATGAATGGTGACAGAGATGGAAGATTTCGACCCTGCCTTTGTTGGTGGATTCAGAGAAAATCACGCCACCATTTACCCAGTCGTTAACACTGATTCACTGTCAACTTTTCTTGGGGAATTCCAGACAATTCACAAAAGAGTTGGTGGGCCGAAGAAGTTGAACTGTCGCGAGTTAGATGGAAGCTCTTGTGACTTGCGCCGTTGGGTTCGTCATCAATCATCGTTGGGTTCGTCCCGTGGCTCAGGGTGCGGGTTGAACTGGAGCATCCCGAGCGTGAAGTTGAGGAGCGACATAACGGTGGTCGTCAGCGGGCACGGCCAATGTGGGTTCTATTTGAAAACGCCATATGCCGTGCTCCGTTGCACGACATGGTTATCCGCATTCTGGACGACGTGTCAAAAAATGCGATACGAACAACCTAGGTCTCAGTGTGTCGATCTAGCCTGACGCGCGTTCATTGTTCGATGCCACCGAAACCGCACCCAGCAGAATGCCGTCAGCGCCGAGCATAGGACCAACGGAACAACTGTAGACATCCGAACAAACCAGTCTGTCCAACCGTCGGAGTATGCCAAGGAGCGAAATTGGACTCCCCATGTGTTCAAGTGCAGATCGGACGTCACCATTGTTGCACTCGTGGAACCGAGCCAGGCGTCATCCGAGTCTTGATTCACGAGAGAATTAGTGAAGATGAGCAAGCCATTTGCGTAGCGTGTTTCGACGCCGCCAAAGCGAAGCTCGAGGGGGGCCGCTCCTTGGAAAACTGAGAACAGACTTAGAACGAACAGAAGGACCGAAAGCGACCCAAATGTGAACGCCGACCATTCGTACATTGCTCGCTTCATGTCATTGTCGGATAACGCCTGCCGTAACCGGGTGGAGTGCTCCCCAAATCCTGATTCACGTGTTATGAGAATCTAGAGCCAGAAAGGCAAGGAGATTCTCGATGACGAAGAAACGCAAGCGACGCAGGCCAGAACAGATTGTGAAATTGCTTCAGCAGGGTGAGGCGATGTTGTCGGTAGGCAAGCCGTTGGCCGAGGTTTACCAGAAGCTGGAAATTAGCGATGTAACCTGGAGCCGTTGGAAGAAGCAGTTCGGCGGCATGAAGTCTGATGAGGCGAAGCGACTTGGTGACCTTGAGATTGAGAACCAAAAGCTCAAGGAGATGCTTGCCGAGGCTGAACTTGACAAGCGAATCCTCAAGGAAGCCTTGGAGGGAAACTACTGAGCCCGGCACGGCGGCGTGAGGCGGTCGCGCATGTTCAACAGGCATGTGAAGTATCGCAGCGTCGGGCTTGCCGGGCATTGGAACAGCCGTTGAGTACTCAACGCTACAAGCCACTGGTCAAAGAAGACGAACCGCATTTGATCCGTCGTATCCTCGAACTCGTTAGCGAGTTTCCTCGTTTTGGTTACCGGCAGATCACGCGTCTTCTTCGTGGTGAAGGCTGGCGAGTGAATGCCAAGCGGATTTATCGACTTTGGCGTCAGGAAGGCTTGAAAGTGCCACAGAAGAAGGTGAAACGCAGACGTATGGGCTGCTCGCTGGGTGGAATCAGCCGCCGCAAGGCGGAACACAAGAACCACGTATGGTCGGTTGACTTTATTTTTGATCGTACTACGAACGGGCGTTCGCTGAAGATTCTCGTCGTGATTGATGAGTACACGCGAGAGTGCTTGGCCTTGGAAGTAGGACGTCGGTTTACCGGCGATGACTTCGTCGAACTATTAGCAGATCTGCTTGCAATCCGTGGAGCTCCACAATTCATTCGCAGTGACAACGGACCCGAATTCGTGTCACAACGTGTTCGCCAGTTCCTTGAACGGATCGACGTGGGAACTTCCTATATCGAGCCAGGCAGCCCTTGGCAAAACGGATACGTTGAGAGCTTTAACAGCCGATTACGAGACGAATGCCTTGCGTGCGAAGAATTCACGACGGTCGATGAAGCGAGAAAGGTCATCGAGCACTGGAGACATACCTACAACCACCGTCGGCCGCACAGCTCGCTCGGCGGTCTCACCCCGGCTGCATTTGCGTCGCGTTGTGCTGCTTCCGCTACGGTCGCTGCGCGACCTCCGCTGCAGCAGCACAAAACCAATGAACCATTTACCCAACCCGTACCCTCATAACGCTGTATCAACTTTTGGGGGCAGTCCACGGGCACGAACGGAAGGCTTTGTTTTCAGTTGCCGCGCGAATGAGTGCTCCGGTTCACGGCTTTGTTATTTGGCGGTTGCTGTGTACGGATTTGACTGTCTTAAAAATGTCGCACGAGTGCCCTCTGCCTGCATGGCCCATGCCGAGTCTCCGTACTCACGGTCGGAAGCCACGAAAGTCGCACTGAGCTTATCGAACACTGATGGGAACAGAATTTGTTTCAGCATCCGCCACGGTGATGATCGTTTTATCGTTGACAGAATTAGGGTACGAAACAGGTCGTTGCGGACATTGTCAGGTGGCTGCCCCATTTCTGTCTCTATTTCCGTGCCGGCGGACGTGAAGTATCGGAAGGGTGTTGGGCTATCTTCGTTGAACTCAATCTTAACTGCGTCGGCTCTGTTTGCCCAGAGAAGAATGGACCCCAGAACGTTTCGCCGATATCGCCAACGTGGGTAGCCCGGCTTCATGTGCTGGTCTGTCACAGGGGTCAGGATGATCACAGTCACATGCCTGTTTGCCAAATAACGGTTGAGTTAAGTGGGCCGGGAGCTGACATGCCGAGCGAAGCGAGCAATCCCAGTAGAATCCGGCTCCACTTCAACGATTTGTTACAGGTGCCCGCTTCAGGCTGAGTTGATTCTACAAAGGAGTGATTCGACGTCAAATCGTATTGATGTTTAGCGTGAATCACCAGTTGAACAACAAGTTGGAGTCCGGTCCAGCCAGGTTCAATGCCAAATGGGACCAATGTTCCAACGGGTTTCGACGTGCTTCTTCAACCGTGCTGGTATCGAATACCCGTTTCCATTTGCGTTGCGAAAGCGGAGAAGGGTGCGACAGCGTGTTCAACTGCGGTGTTTCGAGATCGCAATGCACTTAGTCGGAGGAGCCAATGATTGGATGGCGATGAACTGGCGGGCCAACAGCCTGGAGGGAGTGGCATGATGATCGAGCTGGAAAGAAGATTGGCTACGAGCACCTAACTTTCATTGAAGAAGTCTCGATCAACGATTCATTGTCCAGCGAGAGCATGATGACACGACCGGGATTCGAGCTGCGATCGACATCGCGTCGAGAAAAAGTCGCTTGGCCGCAAGCGTGTGGAGCGGAGACGATTCAATCACAGAGACGCACTGTAACGTCAGAAATCACGGGGGACGGGCGAAAGAGTTGCAAGCAGACCAAAAAAACGCGACTCCCGTCCTCCCGTGCATTTCATTGTTCTGTCGCGTTTCCGTTGTCGGTATGCATCGCTGCGACTGCTGACCACGATGCCACGCACGAAAGCGATGGAAGTTTCTCCCGAATTTTGGACGCCATCGCTTCGCCGTGGTGTGGCGGTGTTACTAGCGTTGCCGATCCAGTTTCAGGTGAAATATATCGTCGCCAACACCATAAATCGAATTCGTGTGGCGTCGTTTCCTTGGTGTCAGTGCAAATTTCCATTCGTTCGTCATCCGTTGGGATTGGAACCGGACTAATCTCGGCAACGTTTTCGTCGGTCCACCAACAGTGCGTTTTTTTGAAATTGAAGCCGGGGCGATCAACAATGAGTGTCCCTTCGATTGCATTGGATACCAGTGTAGCCGCCGGGGTCGCTCGACCATCGTTGCGAAGTTCACGCAACCAACGAGCTCGTTGGAATAGCCCGATCACCGTTGCGTTGACGAAAATGATGCCAATGCCCAATGCGATGAACGGCAGCAGAAGGACAATGAAGGGGTAGAACAGTAAAGTGCCAAAACGTTTCGCAATGGTACGGATCATGCGATTCTCTTGGCGACAGAACGCCTAAATTCAGCGGGCCGAGGTTCAACGTTGCTGAGCGCAGCGAACCAGCCCGCGTGTTTCGGCTCCGCTGCAATTTTTTGTTATTGCGAAAATGAACCACCCCTCCGGGTCTGCAGGATATTGGTCACGCTTCGCCAGTGAGTTCATTGTAGACCTGTTCAATGCAATTCCAAAGCACGGGCGATACGTCCTTCGGTCCGTTCTGCAGTATTTGCGAGACACAGTCCATCGGATTCCGGTTTTCAGCAAGCGCCAAAGCGAACGCTGCGATTGTGGGCGATCTACTCATTCCGGCACTGCAGAAAACGAGCGTTGGGATTCCACGACGAAACAGGGACGATACTGATTCGAGCGCCGTACGAATCGTGTCGGGAGAGTTCCCATCACCGTCGTTAAGCGGAAATCGGAGATAAATCGTTTCGCGAGTCATTCGCGGCGGAGTCTCTTGAATGGCAAGATCGACAATGGCTTCGATTCCAGCGGAAGTCACCTGGCGAATGTCGTCAACATCCAGCGAGTTGCCAATCCAAAGGCGAGCAGGTATCACTTCACGCATGATCGGTTAATTGAGGTTCCAGAGAGGTTCGCAACTGATAGGGCGTCCGGTCCCAATCGCGTTGTCAATCACGATTAAGGGGTAGTAGAAGTACGCGCATCCGAAATTAGTTCTGCGCGAACGATCAGTGTCTTCAGGCGGAAAGAAGTAAAACCCATCGAAATCCTGTCGTTGTGCGTCAGCGAAACCACGACGGGACAGGACAGCGTATGACGCGACGTACGCGAGTAGGAGAAACGCGAACACCGTTAACGCAAATCGACGGCTTTTGATCCTGTTTTTCATAAAGCTGGAACGACGATCGACCTTTCGCAATAACGACCAAGTTCACCCGGTCGATAGTGTGGGTTAAGTTTGCGTAGCGGGGGATTACAATGAGCGCCAGCGAAACCCCCGCGGAGACAAACCGGGACGATCTTGCCGACTCGGGTGCAACGCCTTGTTATGCAGCTTTTGTGTTTAGTTGCGGTATCGTTCATGGCAACGAGTACACGATTGAGCCAGCACCTGGAATTCTTTTGCGGCCGTTCGCCGATCATTTGCAGCCAGTGCGTCTTCAATGTTCTGAGCGACATTTTCGGCGTCGGCAATCCACTGGCCGAATGGCGGGCTGAAACCATCGGACAAATTTCGGCGGGATTCGCGAAAGCCCTCTTTCAACAATAATGCCTGTTGATGAGGAACCAAGTCAGGATGATTTGAGGGAGTGACCCAACCTGCGTCGCGACACAGTTTGAGGTTATCGTATGCTCGATCAATGTGTGCCATTGCAGTGGCAAAGGAACCGATCTCGGCAACTTCGAC
Source organism: uncultured Planctomycetales bacterium (assembly GCA_963821085.1). Classification (GTDB taxonomy): domain Bacteria; phylum Planctomycetota; class Planctomycetia; order Pirellulales; family Pirellulaceae; genus CAWGCE01. The sequence goes on from CAWGCE010000005.1 coordinate 24,062, forward strand.
AAGTTCCGGAAGTTCGGCATCATTCGGCGGAACACGATATGTTTCGACCGCACGCCAAAGCCCGCCGTAATCCTTGCTGGTCCCTGCGCGTTCGAGAATCTCCAACGCGGTTTTTTGATCCATTTCTCCTGCGGCAATGCAAGCAACGGCGGCAGCGGCCGGACCACGATGACGACCATGATGACAATGAATGTAGATTGGTCCGTCCGCGTCGCGGACAAGCCGAGCAAGGGATAATCCGGCATTCTCGTGAATGCCGTCGTAGCCAATAGGGATATGCACATATCGCAGGCCGTGTCTGTGAGCCAATTTGATATCAGGTTGTGCTCCATCGACACTGACCACGGTCTTGATGCCAAGAGCCGCCAATTGGGCAAACGTATCCTCGTTGTGCGGTTCGCCGCCACAATAGACTTGATCCGTGATTTTCAGCAGATTGTGAAGTCGTGGCGATGGCGCATCGGTGCTGTCATCCACGGGCAGTGTTTCGGCAGCGCTGGAATTGTCGCTGACCGAGCAGCCGACAGCGGAGCATGTGTAGATCGCGAAGATGAGGAGAATTGCAGGTTTCATCGGATAGGATGTTGGTGCGTGTCTTGCTGCATAAAGAATCCATGTAAGTCCGAGGTTGGGGCGGAGTCTTTTTTGTTGGAGACTCAGGCCACGTGATCGTGATTGCGCACGTCACAATTGTCACCCCAACCTGCGGAGCAACTGATGAACATTCTTGCAATTGACTTAGGCAAATACAACTCGATGTGCTGTTTCTTCGAGACCGCGGGCCAGAACTACGAGTTTTGGAACGCTGAAACGACTCGGCCCTACCTCACGAAGCTGCTGCAGTGGCGCAAAGTGGACCTGGTCGTAATGGAAGCCTGTGGCCCCAGCGGCTGGATCAACGATCTGTGCCAAGAGCTGGGCCTGCCAACGCTGGTCTGTAGCACCAACGAAGAAGCCTGGCGCTGGAAGAACGTCAAACGGAAGACCGACAAAGATGATGCGTTGAAGCTGGCTCGACTGGCCATGATGCAGCAATTGACATCGGTGCACGTGCCCACGCACGAAGTGCGTGAGCATCGCACGCTTGTCAAGTATCGCAAGACGGTGGACCGAAGAATCAACCAGATCAAGAACTCGGTCCGCTCGCTGTTCGCCAACCGCGGCATCGTGATCGCTCAGGGCAAGCGAGCGTGGTGTACCGGTCGCGAACTAATCGACTCGTACGGTAAACCGCTGGCCGAATGTTCGATGAATGAATTATGGCAGGGTCAATTGCACGAAGAGCTGACTCAACTGGATGCGTTGACGACTCAGCTGAAAGAAGTGGAGCGAAGACTGGAAACGATTGCCCAAGAAGATGATCGTATCCAGCGCGTCATGACCATCCCCGGCGTAGGCCGCAAGACGGCCGAAGTGTTAGTCACGGCGCTCGACGACGTGCATCGTTTCAAGAATGGCCGCCAGGTATCGGCCTACATTGGGATGGTTCCCAAGCAGTATCAATCGGGACAGATGGACCGCAACGGTCGGATTACCAAGCGAGGCTCACGGCTACTGCGGACGATGCTGCTGGAATGTGCCTGGGTGAGCTTGCGTTACAATTCGTGGGCTCGTGCCACCTACGACCGCATTCACGGTGGCGCGCGGACTCGCAAGAAGAAAGCGGCGGTCGCTCTGGCTAGAAAGATCGCCGTGGTCGCCTGGTCCATGTTGAAACATGAAACCGACTGGGATCCTGAACGGATGGGAATTGTCAAACCGGCTCCGCCGGTCACGACCTAACCGCTGTCAACGCGTATTTCAAACGGACGCCGGTGTTAAAGCGTCTCCTTAACGGACGTTCGGACGTCGTCATAACGAATGCGTGACAGCGGCATGATTAACATCTGAGACTTCGAGGAGCACGAACGAGGAAGCACGACCAGCCGCCAGACAATGCTGTTGAGAGCACCCATCAAGAACAGGCATCCATGGAATGTCGCCATAACGAATGTGCCCAGCAGCTCCCAGAACCGTCCACAACGGTTCCACCGCAAGGAATGATGAGACGACGCAGCTGAAATCGACGCGTCGATAACTCGAATAGTCGTATGAGTCGAATCGTTTGGCCGTGACCAATCGGACAGCATTACTCGAAGCTCACCAACAAAGGCAGGCATCGTTGCCTACGTCTACGCCGCTCTCGTCAACGGACAGGGCGATTAACGACAGCGGCTCCGACGAAGGCAACTCAAAGGGACTTCAAATGTTCTAACGCCAATTATCGACGAACATCCTTGACCAACCTCGGACTTCATAGTCGGTTGAAATCAGCGGGCCGGGAGTGAAGTCACAGAGCGAAGCGAACCGTCCCAGCATTTCCGGCTCCGCTGCATTTCATTGTTACGACGATCTGTACGGACAGTCTTTCTGCAGAGGCCTTACGATCAAAGTGCGATTTCGGGCAGAAACGATCATAACGGCTTCTTGTTCATCGAGGAAAGAGCTCGCTTCAGTGATGGCTGATCGTTTACTGCCGTCGGCAAGCCTGACGTCACCAGTCGGCCGCAATGGAGATGCAGTTATCGCGTGTTGGCCTATTAGTGGGTCAGCTTCCGCATGAACTGACTGCGTGGGATTATTGTTTACGTCGAGAATCCATGAGTCTCGGTCGGGAAAGCCCAGTACAAACTGCTGAACTACGTAGAGAAGTCCGACTAATGGTAGGGCAAACAATGCTGCTTCGAACGACATACCGGCCCAGCCAACTAAGGCAATGATGCAGCAAAAGAGAATCACAAACGCTGGTGGAATAGATGCGGCGTAGCACAACGCACCGATGACGCAGAAGACGATACCGAGTCGTGTAGCGATTCGAATGGCGTTGGTTGCGTTTCGTGCCAAGTTGTGCGAATCAGACCGATACAGCCACCAAATGGATCCGGCCGAGCAGGAGGCGTAAGCGGCAAGTAGCTGGACGATCGTCGATGTTATCGAGAACGTGAACAATTGGATTTGCTACTTGAGGAAACGTGATGGATCGTCGTAACGCATGGCATCAGTGGGCCGTGATTAAACGTAGCTGAGCGAAGCGAACAGCACCCGCAGTACGGCTCCACTGGATGCAATTGTTAGCACGTCAATCGGGACTGTCGGCCGGCAGCTTCAGATCCTACAACACGCTTGGCCACTTTTCAACGAACATTCGCTGGTGGCGTGTTAGGGAGTGTCCCAGGCGATTCCGGTTGAACCGTGCTGCCACAGGTGTCGTAATCATTCCAGCGGTCTCGTTGCCGTTCAAAATGGTCTTGTCGTTCAAATTCTGATTGACCGCCGCCAGTGTAGTTTTCACTGCCGAGCGCATTGAATAGGACATCGGATAGCGCGCAACCACTCACGGCTGGAATGCACAGCATCAATAATAGAAGTGAGAATCTACGCACGATACACGTCCGATCGATGAAACGGCCGTGCAAGAGTACCGCGTCGAGCGCGTCGCGTGTTAGCCGAATCAACACGCTAGCGTCGCAGAATCGCGAGCTACGCGGAACGCAGATGAAGTGAGGCTAGAGTTCCACCTGGCGTGCTAACGGTTGAGTTAAGTGGGCCGGGAGCTGACATGCCGAGCGAAGCGAGCAATCCCAGTAGATCCGGCTCCACTTCAACGATTTGTTACAGGTGCCCGCTTCAGGCTGAGTTGATTCTACAAAGGAGTGATTCGACGTCAAATCGTATTGATGTTTAGCGTGAATCACCAGTTGAACAACAAGTTGGAGTCCGGTCCAGCCAGGTTCAATGCCAAATGGGACCAATGTTCCAACGGGTTTCGACGTGCTTCTTCAACCGTGCTGGTATCGAATACCCGTTTCCATTTGCGTTGCGAAAGCGGAGAAGGGTGCGACAGCGTGTTCAACTGCGGTGTTTCGAGATCGCAATGCACTTAGTCGGAGGAGCCAATGATTGGATGGCGATGAACTGGCGGGCCAACAGCCTGGAGGGAGTGGCATGATGATCGAGCTGGAAAGAAGATTGGCTACGAGCACCTAACTTTCATTGAAGAAGTCTCGATCAACGATTCATTGTCCAGCGAGAGCATGATGACACGACCGGGATTCGAGCTGCGATCGACATCGCGTCGAGAAAAAGTCGCTTGGCCGCAAGCGTGTGGAGCGGAGACGATTCAATCACAGAGACGCACTGTAACTTGTTATTAATCTGACAATTCTAATCGTGGCATTTGGCGTCGTCAGCTCTTTTTATGGGGCGGGTGGGCGGGGCGTCAATATACGGGTATTGGTGGCGTCGATATCTTGGGTTCGCCCTTGGCATGGTGAATGCTGTTGGACGATGTTGCACGCCCTCGTCGCTGGACTTGTGCCATAGATGTGGCGTAAGTATACATGTGTACACAAGGATGGTTGTTGCGTGCGGCCGAGCTGCGATGAGAGGGTGGCCAACAAATGTTCTATCACCGAGACCAGGAAGTGGCAAAAGTAATCCTCAATTCACAGTCGTTTTGACTGGCTCGGCGCCAATATACTGGGCAGTTATCGGTGAACCGGCGATAGGACGACGGTTTTGGGGTAAATGGGTTTGAGGGATTTCCTATGAAACTGATGGATCAACTCAGGGAAGCAATTCGGCTGAAACACTATTCGCTGTCCACAGAAAACAGCTACGTCAACTGGTGCGAACGATTCATTCGCTTTCACGGTCTAAAACATCCGAAAGACATGGGATCGAAGGAAGTCGAACGGTTTCTGTCTCACCTGGCCGTCCAACGCCGCGTCGCCGGGAGTACTCAAAATCAAGCGCTGAGCGCCATCCTGTTTCTTTATTCGCAGGTGCTCAAAACCTCATTGCAGGACGTCGGGGCAATTCGCGCCAAACAACCTTCAAAACTGCCCGTTGTCCTGTCGGTCGATGAAGTGACCAACTTGCTCGGCAATGTCGAAGGTAGCTCGAAGCTGGTCTGCCAGCTGCTCTACGGCTGCGGACTGCGAGTCCAGGAAGGGATCCGACTGCGGACCAAGGACGTCGATTTTGATCGGGATACGATCTGCGTCCGCTCGGGCAAAGGTGCAAAAGATCGCGTCGTGATGCTCCCCAAAGCCCTTCGCCAGGATTTGGAACTGCAAGTCGCCGAGCGTTGGAAGATGCATCAACTGGATCTCAAACAAGGCTACGGATCGGTTCATTTGCCAGACGCCTATGACGTCAAGGATCCGAATGCCTGTCATTCGTTTCAATGGCAGTACCTGTTTGCTTCGCCGCGCATCAGTCGCGACCCCCGCACCGGACGCATTGGTCGGCATCATATCCACAAGTCATCGATCAGCCGCGTACTGAAAATGGCAACGAGGCTGTCGAATATCAACAAACGTATTTCACCTCACGTTCTACGCCACTCGTTCGCGACCCACTTGCTCGAATTGGGCGTTGATATACGTACGCTGCAGAACCTGCTCGGACACAAAGATGTCTCGACGACGATGATCTATACACACGTCAGCAAGTTTGGCTCGGTGGGTGTAATGAGTCCGTTGGACCGAATTGTCCGCGAAGATCGTGCAGAGTACATGGTTGTTTAGCGGCTGATTCGTCTCGCGGTGATTCATGCCCGCAACGTATCGCGGCAGTTGTGGACTCTGCATGCGACGGCCCGGTCCACGCTTTTCGTCCGGCAACCGTCTGTGGCACCCGCCGCTGAACGGAATTGAAGGTGAGGCAGCAGTCCATAGATGCGATTTCTCTCGTTGATTCAGTTGACTTTACGGCAGCTTCCATCTTTAATTTATAGAGGTTTTAGGCCGCATGGCTTTGGGGAGAGGACTGCTCAGGTTTTGAGCTTCTAACCACAATTCGTTAAGTAAAGTCCTGCATGCGGTTCTGCTTATGTTCAAAGAGTCTTCGCGTTGTTGCGAAGTTCCTAAACAGTAATTGGATTACAGGCTCTATGAAGCGTCACCTTTTTCAGCAGCATGCGAACCACACAGCTCTTCGTTCAGCGAAAGCCATTTTGGTGCGCCATACTGTTAGCGGTCTGCCTTCTTCTTTACCGGCGAGAGCGCAAAATGTTTCGGCTCCTGCACTCCTGCAGTTCTACGAAGCTCGCTGGGATACGATCGAAGACCGAATGGTCGACGTGTTTGCAGCAGGTTACGGAGCCATGTGGCTGCCGCCACCTTCCCGAGCCGATTCGGGCGGCCTCTCGGTGGGCTACGATATCTTTGACCGCTTTGACCTGGGCAAGGCCGGAAACGAAACGCTCTACGGAACCGAGCGATATTTCAAAAAGATGGTTGAAATGGGGCACAAGGCGGGTGTGAACTCGTATGCCGACTTCATCCTGAATCATAATGGCTTCAGCGACGCCAACCGGCCGGGCTTCATCGCAGAAGGTGACTATCCCGGCTTTGTCCTCGAATTGCCGGGCGACATCAATGGCGACTTCCACGCCAAGCTGTTGGACTGCGGGGTCGACGAGGAACTATGTCGACTCTCAGGTTTGATAGACATCGACCATGCAAAAACCACCAATTCATTCGCCATCCGGTCGAAGTTGGCAATCCGCTGAATATTCCGTCGGGTAGCATCCACGACCTTCCCGATCCGAACAACGCACGCTTCTACCAGGATCGTGATCTGGGCGGGACTCAGGTTTTAATCCCGGCACAAACTCGATGGCAACGCTCTACGATTTCAATACCACATCACCGCTGGAGGGCGACGCCATAACGGACAACGCCACCGGACTGCTGATGCGGAACATGCGCTGGATGATCCAGGAAGTTGGCGTCGATGGTTTTCGCTTTGATGCCGGGCGGCACTTCCCCCGCTGGGTCTACGAGTTTGTTGATGAAGCGATGTTCCTGGCGAAAAAAGAACCGCTGCTGAACGGTGACGTTGATCACGCGTTCGGATTTACCGAGACAGGGTACGACAGCAACGGCTTCCTTCAGTCGTTCATTCGCAAAGATATCAATCCCAATAACCTGGGAACGATTGGCGGCAACCGCGATGCGTTGGACTTCAATTTGTTTGGAGCCATACGAAACAATCTCACGGGTAACGGCCTGCAAAATGACTGGCGGAAATGTAAAGAACGCCAGCATCGATGTGAATGATGACGGCTTTGCGAATAACGGAAGCCAAGGCGTTGCGTTTGCGCGGAGCCACGACGAGGTAGGATCGTATCTGGACGAAGTGGCTCATGCCTACATCCTGATGCGACCGGGTAACGCTATTGTTTATCTGAACGCCGGAGAGTTCGGCCCGACGTCGATTCGCGATTTTCCGCGTGGAGGAAACGACGCGGCACTGGGCGGATTTTACGGCGAGGCGATCACGACGCTGTCGAATATTCGCAACTCTCACGGTCGCGGGAACTACTTGGACCGCACGCCCTCAGGCTCGGAAAAGGAATTGCTGATCTACGAACGGGAAAAGTCAGCGGTCGTGTTACTGAATAACCGGTTGGATGCGGGCTTTGACTCGCGAACTGTCGACACCAGCTTCGAACCGGGTACTCCGCTGGTAGAACTCACCGGCAACGCCGACAACCTGACGATCGATCCCAACGATGACTTGCCGAAATTCGTGGTCGTTCAGCCTGATGGAAGCATTGATGTGAACGTGCCTCGAAATAAGACGGCCGCAGACCGAGCATCGGGAAGGGCTACTTGATCTACGGTGTCTCCGGGCCGCAGGGTGAGATGACCTTTACCGACTCGGCAGGAATACATCACGAACCTAATTGCTGGCGGAACACCCACCGCGACGACGTTCGGTACGACTCGACTGAATGATTTCACGGTTGTCACAGAAGATGCCTTCAACGTACGGTTGGAAACCAACGCGGTCACAATCGATGGAATTCGGGATCAGCATGCCGACGGCGACGAAGCTTACCTGCGAATTGACGGCGGTATCGACGTGAACGGAAATGGCAGCATCGAGTATGTCGAGCCGGGGACAATCGCTTACGGCTACGAAGATTTTCTCGACATTCGTCAGCCTGGCTATTTCGAGCCGAGCGGTGACGGCGTCTACCAGCAATCGGTGGATGCGACGCAATTGTCGGAGGGAGTGCACTTTGTTAGTTCGCGGGCGTTCCGACATCGGAATTCCGCGACGGGAGGTGACGGGGACCCGGCGGTCTATAGCCGATTTCAAACAAGCGATCTACGTGGATCGGCTGCCACCGGAATCGGGAGTGGCCAGTTTTGAGCCATACGGCAGCGACTTCCAACGCGACCTGATTGTCGAATCACTGGATGAGACGGCCAATTCGGTGCACGTGTTTCTGAATTTACCCGCCGCTGTTTCGGAAGAAGACGTCCTGTCATTTGTTTCTGGAGCGAATCGGGCCTCAGCAGATCGACCGTGATCTATTCGTATTCGGTTACGGATCGGTAAAAGTGGCAACAATGTCGCCACGATGGTGACGTACGAAATAACAGGAAACTATAGCGTTGAACGATTGCCGGCGAGCGAACTCCAGTCGACATTAAATCTGCAGACCGGATTGGGGCTGGGAATTGGTGACTTGAACTTCAACAATCAAATTGCCGTCAACGATTTGCTGGCTTCCGGCGGCGGCTTCGAAACGGTGCTGTACAGCCAGAATGCGATGTTCAATCCGGCAGCTGATGCGAATGGCGATGGTTCGGTGGACACACTCGACCTGTTTGCGCTGGGAAGCTTCCTGGTGAATGGTGGTGCCTCACCTGAAACGCTTGATGCGTATTGCGGCGTTGTACTGCGTCGCGGTGACGTGAATCAGGATGGCGCGACTGATGGAGCGGACATCGACGCCATGCTGGCCAGTTTCGGTGTGTCGGACTGGTTCTACGATTTGAATGTTGACGGGACGACCGACCAGGCCGATCTCGATTTACTGCTGGGTTCGATCCTCGGCTCGCTTCCGGGCGACGCCGAATTTGGATGGCCGCGTCGACGGGGTCGATTTCCTGATCTGGAATGACAACAAATTCGCCAGTGGAAATGCCTGGGCGACCGCTGACTTCAATGGTGATGGAACGACCGATGGGGCCGACTTCCTGGTCTGGAATGCCCACAAGTTTCAATCAGGTACGAGCTGCACCGATCAGCTCGGTTCAATGCCGCTATCCGTGCCCGAGCCGTCGGCCGGGCTGATGTTGCTGCTGAGTTTGGCGTGGCTGAAGACGATGAGAAATGGGATCTGAGGACTCGATCTGAGCTTTCGATCTGGCCCGTCACCTGAGAGTCTCGCGAATGCTCACTTTCCCCAACTGCCCATACCCTTTTCCTGCCACGTTGCCACAATTCTGGCGGTTGGGCGATTCTCGATTGACGGGAAACTGTGGGGCGTAAGAATAGTCATCGTTCTTCAGCGGGGTTACCCGTGGACGAACGGATTCTGCTGTTCCAGGTGCCGGTTCCAAAGAAGCAAGATCGCCATGAAACTCATTTCTCGTGTTCGCTCCGAAATCCTGTGGAGCATGTGTGTCGTGTTGCCTGCCGCCGTCGCATGGGCGGGGCCGGTGGTCAAGTCGGAAGCGGTGTTTGATCCGGCGCTGGGGGTAGGAGTTGCTAAAATCGTTGTGCGGCCCGACGCAAACGAGGACTTCCAGCGATGGCATGCGCAGTTGCCCTGGGTGCAGGGCAGCCGTGTGCATGTATCAAGTCACCGAACCACCAAAGCTACTGGACGACTTGGGAGTTCGCCTGACGGGACAGCCGTATGGGACGCCTCGCCAAACCGGCGATCTATTTTGTGTTCCAGGGCAACGAGCCACTGGAAGTATTCGTCGCGGGGCGCGACCTGGCACTCAAGTTGAATCCGGTCGAACGGCAAGCCGGCCTACCGCCGTATGCTGAATGAATGGTGGCGAGCGCAGCAGCAATGGTTGAAGAGAGACTCATCCGACTACGAATCGTATCCGCCCTACTTGCAGACATATCTGATGGGTGTCCACTCTCGCCGAATGGAGATGCGACTGCCGTTCACAATGATGACGCGGATGCCTGCCGAGGGGGAACCGCGAACCACCGACTTACTGGTCGGCAGCCAGGCATTGCGGCAAAAAATGTTCTGGCATGTAGCGACAGGAATCGCTCCGACCGATACACCCGATCGTGAAGTTCCAGCGGCGATTCAGTTTGACCAGCCGGTGTATGCGCTGACCGCCCCGGTCGAAATCGAGCCAATCGCCAGGCAGGTGCCGGCCAATTGCTTCTATATTCGTTTCGGCAAGTACTCAAACATGCTCTGGTTTCAACACCTGATGGAGGAACGCGCCGCTGACATCGGGCGGATGGTGACGTTGCGGGGAATCAATGCCGACTATGGGGAGAAGATCAATCGCAACTTGTGGTCGACGAATTGCCGTATGGCGAATTGATTGGTGACAAGGTGATTGCCGATGTGGCTTTGATCGGTCGCGACCTGTTCCTGCGGGAAGGGGCGGCGATAGGGCTGATCCTGCAGCAGAATGCAAGCGTAGTGGCACAGGGGATTAACAAGGCACGCAAAGACGGCTGCGAAGGATGAACGCGTCGAACTGACGACCGTTACGATCGCCGACCGCGAGGTCTCGTTTCTGGCCAGCAGCGATCATCGGATTCGTTCGTTTTACGCCGAGCATGATGGCTTTCACTTCATTACCAATTGCAAGGTGATGATGGACGACTTCCTGAGACTGGGAGCGGGCGTCGATCGACTGAGTGATACCAATGCGTTTCAATTTGCCCGTCAGGAAATGCCGCTGGACCGTGACGACACGCTGTTTGCCTATTTCTCACCAAGGTTCTTTTCCGGGCTGTTCTCGCCTCATTATCGGATCGAGATGCAACGTCGCCTGAGGGCAAGCTGCGAATTGGATGTCGATGCAGCTGGCAAACCTGGCTTGGCGCAACGAGGTTGCACATGAGTTTCTCGGTGCCAAGGAATTCGAAGCGTTAAATCAGGGCGAAGACTGGTTACAACAGCTGGCCACGATCCGACTGCTGCCACCAAATTTTGCCGATCGCCCCGACCAGAGTCAGCCGACGATCGATGGCGAACGCTGGGTCGACAGCCGACGTGGACTGCGGGGTTACTTCCTGCCGATACCCGATACGCCTGTCACTTCCGCGACTCCTGGCGAAATCGAAGACTATGAGTCGCTTGCCGCTTTTCACGCCGAGAAGTGGCAGGAGTTTGACCCGCTGGTCGTTGCAATGCAGCGCGCACGGGATAAGGAATCGGACGAACTGGAACAACTGACGGTGGATGCCGAGCTGATCACGTTGGGGCAGGGCAAGTACGGGCGATTCGCCAAGATGCTGGGCGAGCCGAGTTCGATGGAGTTCGCTTGCGACGTGCCGCAACTCGTGTCGGCACAGTTGTCACTCAAGGATCGCATTTCGCTCGATGCGAATCGCCGGCAGCAATGGCAGCGCGAATCACGTCTCGTGGGGTGTCTTGGATCAGGGGGCTTCCACCCAATCGAATCGCGGCGGTTTGCTCGGTGCACTGGCATTGTGGAAATCGGCTCCGGCCTTCCTGACGGTGACCGATAGCTCGTTTCTCAGCGGCCGCCTGTTGGACCGCTTTCGGCAGTTTGATGCAGAAGGCTACTTTCGTGGCGTCGGCGATTTGTGGCGGAGGAAACACGGCGAATTCACGTCGCTCTCCTACCATCGATCGGTCCTGGAGGAGGTGACTCCAACGATGGCTTGGCGAGAAACCGGGTTGCAACCTGCTCACGCGAGATTGCACGTAGGTGCTCTGGCCGACTCGCAGCTGACCAGTTGGTTGAGAGCAGCTGCCTTGGATCGCGGACAAAGGGCCTCGTTACGAAACGTGAGACTGATGCACGCATTCATGTCGCAATTGGGCGTCGAGGGCTCGGCGGCACGCGAGCAGGCGGAACGGCTGGTGGGAGCACGACTTGTCTGTGCACTGGGTGGTGAATACCGTTGGGGTGTGCCAGCTTGTGATGCGAGCGATGAAGAATCCAGCGTGTCCGAGCCGATGGGTGTGCCCTGTTGGTGCTCGACGCAATGGTCGTCACGTCCGGGCGAGTTTCTCAGCGAAGAATTCGTCTGTGATGAGGAACAAAATCAGCCGGCATTGCTGCGGCTGGTTTCGCGGTCTGGACGCCGACCTGACTCAGCATCCCTCCAAAGTCGAAGTTCATGCCAAGTTGTTAATTCGACGCGAGCCGGAGGAGCCAAAGTTCGAGTTTTCTCCACTGAAATTTTTCACCGGTGCAAAGGCGAAAGCAGCTTCCGACTGACGATTTTGTGAAAAAAGACCAGTCGATCCGTGTAAATTGACGATTGATCTTGTGTCTGCAGAATCGTCGCCATACCTTAAACAAAGTCGATTGGGGATCGTGCAGGGAAAGGACGAGGTCTTGAAGAAATACGTACTGTTCACCGGTGCAACCGGGTTTATCGGCCGGTATTTGCTGCGTCAGATGTTGGCGAACGACATTCCGGTGGCAGTGATAGCTCGATCTTCGAATGGTAACGGAGCGAACGAACGTATTCGCGAGATTGTGGCCGGCTTCGAGAGGGAAGAAGGTCGCACGTTACCGAAGCCGAAGTGTTTCACCGGAAATATTTCGGAAGAGATGCTGGGCGTCGATGATTTTGCGCTCGATTGGTTCGAAGAAAACTGTGGCTCGTGCTTCCATAATGCCGCGTCGATTCGATTCCATGCCCCGGATGGCGACAAGTCGAAGGACCCCTACCTCAGCAACGTAGGCGGTACGGGCAATGTGCTGGAACTGTGCAAAGTTGCTCAGATCAAGCAGCTGCATTACGTCTCCACTGCGTACGTCTCGGGCGATCGTTCGGACCTGTGCAAAGAGGACGAACTGGAAGTCGGTCAGGGTTTTCACAACGATTACCAGGCATCCAAAATCATGGCCGAGAAATTGGTCCACGACGCGGATGAGTTTGATTCGAAAACAATTTACCGCCCCGGTCTGGTGGTCGGTGATTCGAAGACCGGCTATACGACGCACCCCGACTTTGGTTTGTATCACTACATCGAGTTCCTCTCGATGATCGTGCCGTCGCTGCGAGCCGCCGATTCATCGATTGGGACGCTGCCAATCAACCTCCGATTGCGTTTCACGGGCCAGGAACGGCGCAATATCGTCACGATCGATTGGGTCGCGGCGATGATGTACCACATCTTTACGACGCCCGAATTGCACAATCGGACGTATCACCTGACACCGGACGATCCGTGTCGCTCGGAAGAAATCGTCGATGCGTTAGCGAAGTACTTTGACTTCAGCGGTATCAAGTATGTCGGCCACGGTGAATTGGCCAAGGAAGGTCGCACGGAATTCGAAAACATGTTTTACGACTATGTGGAACAGTTCGAAGTGTTCTGGGGCGACGAGCCGACGTTTGATCGACAGAACACCGATTCAATTCCTGGCTTCCCTACTCCGAAGATCGACGCCGATTGTCTGGCTCGGCTGATCAAGTTTGCGGTCGAGGAATGTTTCTTGCCGAAACAGAATCAAGCGAGAGCCGCCTCATAGGATTTGTGATCCACGGAAGTGTGATTGACAGTCCAGTTCGACGTAGATGGCTCGGTCGCAGGCAGTGTGTGGTAGCAGGCGAATGGCCAGGTGGTCAGACGGCGCCGCCGCGAGGACAGCGTCGTCGTGGCCCTGGCGTGCTCTGTAGAAAACGTCAGGCAGCGAACTGTCCGGACATTTTTCGGCGAATACGGTTTGCCAAGCCGCGACGCTTTGGCTGAGAACATGACTCTGACCCTTTGGCGTGAAGTTTAACAGAGACATCGCAGGAGTTGATCCAACAGGTTTTCTACTGAGCGGTCCCCTCCCGCTACTCCGCGATCGCATGGACGTCGAACGGTGTTCCTGGATAAACCCCCAATCGCTCAGGACGACAACAGCTATGCGTTCGAAGCGCCAGCCGACTTTCCATCGTACTCGTCGAGCCCATTTGACCGAATTCAGAGAACCAGGCCATGGAGTTCTGAAACCGCGGGACGCGAGCGTCCGGAATCGTGTCCCAAGAAGTGCCTTGTTGCGATCGCAGGTGTCGACTCATGAGGGATCAAATCTGGGATGTCGTGATCGTCGGCGCCGGCGCAGCTGGACTGTTGGCCAGTGCCGCCGCCGCTTCCCGTGGGCGGCGAACGCTGCTGCTGGAAAAGAACCGTAAGCTGGGCGTGAAGATCCTGATTTCCGGTGGAACACGGTGCAACGTTACGCACGATACGAACCAGGCCGGCATTGCGGCTGGGTTTCCGCGGTACCAGGGCAAGTTTCTCCGCTCTTCCCTCGCCGCGTTTCCTCCCGATCGCATTCGAACACTGCTGGACGAGGAGGGTGTCGCGACAAAATCCGAATCGACTGGCAAGGTGTTCCCGGTTTCGGATCGAGCCATCGATGTCCGCGATGCGCTGGTATCGTTTGCTCGCAAGCAGGGCACCGTAATCGAGCGTGAGGTTGCGGTCAGATCGATCGAGCGAGCGGCGACGGGCTTCGCAATCTCCGTCGTGTCATCTCAACAGCAATCGTCCGATGTGATTCATGCCGCGAGCGTGATCGTCGCCTGCGGCGGTCAATCGTATGCCGGTTGCGGCACGACCGGCGACGGGTATGCCTGGGCGCGGAATCTCGGCCATTCCATCGTACAACCCGTGCCCGCGCTGACGCCAATCAAGTCGAAATCCCAATGGCTGTACGACCATTCCGGGTTGACCCTGCCCGATGTCGGACTGAAGGTAGCGAAACTGAGCCTTTTGAACAACAGTGAGGTGCCGAAGAAGGCAATCCTGGATCAGGAGCAGGGTTCGCTCCTGCTGACCCATTTTGGTATGTCCGGGCCGATCGCGTTAAATGTAAGTCGAACCATCACGCGTTCAATGGACCGAAACAAACTTGTGCTCGTCGTTGATTTCCTGCCGAAGATGACGTTCGATTCGTTGCTGCAGTCATGGAAAGCGACCGGCGAATCCGACGGCAAACGTATCGTCAGCAACCTGCTTTCCGATCATCTGCCACGAAAGTTGGCAGCGACACTTCTGGCGCAGGCAAACATTCCGCTCGATCGTCGTTGTGCCGAGTTCAGTAAATCGGAAATGCAGTCGCTGGTTCGTCAACTGAAGTCGAAGGTCGTCGATGTGTCGGGGACACTCGGTTTTGACAAGGCGGAAGTGACTGCCGGCGGAGTAGCGCTCGACGAGGTCGATTCAAAGTCGCTGGAAAGCAAATTAGTGCCCGGCCTCTATTTTGTGGGAGAAGTACTCGACATCGACGGTCAAATCGGCGGCTACAATTTTCAGGCAGCATTCAGTACCGGTTGGACTGCCGGGTCCGCCGCCTCAGGCTGAGCTGAGTTATCGATATCGATGCGAGTGCCGCATGCCGCAACAGTTTGTGTGGCTATCGCTGGCTCAACCGCACCGTCTAAATCACGCGCCTGCGACATGTCAGCAGGACGCCGCCCAACCCAAAGATCAATAAACCGGACGGTTCGGGCACGGCCAAAACATTGGAGCTTTGAAATTTGTTGTTGTTCCAAGCCAAGAAGTCCGCGCCATCGACAACGCCATTAGCGGTAAAGTCCCCATCGCACCAAGCTGCCGTGCTGGTGAACTTGTTGTCATTCCAGATCAGAAAATCTTGGCCATTGACAGCGCCGCTCAGGTCACCGTCACCAACCAGGAAGGCGTTGCCACCTGTTTGCGTCGGGTTGTTCAATCCGCCAACCGCCAGCCAGCCCGTACCGGCATCAGTGATATCGTCGGTCGTGATCGTCCCGTCGCCATTCATGTCAAACGATAGATCAGTGCTTCCGCTAACGATCGCTGCGACCAATGCATCAATGTCGCCACAGTCCCAGGCGAGATTGCCATCAAAGTCTCCGGTGACTCCGCCGGTGACGTAGACGACATTGCCTTCGAAGACGCTACCTGTGGCGGCGTCGCGGTAATTGAAAACCAGATCCTGACTGCCGGCGGGACGAAAGGCTGCTCCGATACTTACCGATTCACCCGCGTCAAAAATCGAACTTCCCAACAGATACAATTCGGAGAGCACGCCGTCATCCGACCCGCCGGACTCGTCCCAGCTTTCACCAACACCTGGACCAA
Source organism: uncultured Planctomycetales bacterium (assembly GCA_963821085.1). Lineage (GTDB taxonomy): Bacteria > Planctomycetota > Planctomycetia > Pirellulales > Pirellulaceae > CAWGCE01. The sequence goes on from CAWGCE010000005.1 coordinate 40,161, forward strand.
TTGCGTCGTAATTTTGGGCATCCAGACTGTTCCACGATGTTGCATTCAGTGAATTCGAAGCGCTTTCGATACGATACAAATCGATATCAAAGGAAGCGTTACCCGTGTCATTCAATAGCTTGGTTTGGCCGGATGTGGAGTTGACTTCCAGCGTCAGAATATCGAAGTCGGTCGTGATTGGATTTTCATCCGTCAGATAAAAGCGGTCCAAGTCGACGAACTCGCCCGGGCCATCGTTGAAGTCATTATTCAGCACCATTCTGACCGTATTGGCGTTTCGGGCCGCATCGACGGCCCCCGTACCGAGTGCAACGAATGGATTCGATCCATCGCGATAGAAGATCGAATACTGATTGGCATCTTTGTCAAGTTCGAGCACAACCGAGAACGGGTCAGTCTGCATCAGGTTCAGCGAGGCTGGTGCAATGTTAGAGCCGGTACCCAAGGCTTGCCCGTTGATCTCCAGTGTTCCAGAGGTCGTGCCAGCGCCGGTATCGATTCGCTCAAGCTCAACCTGTGCGGTGATCGTCGAACCAGGCGGATCGTGCGTGGCGTTATCGAGGAATGTGAATCGAATTTCTTCTCGATCAGAGGACAAGACATTACCAGTAAAATTCCAGCCCGCGAATTCCGCGACCATCCAAACTGTTCCCGAAGTAATGTCGGCAATATCGAGACCAGCGGAACCGAACGCTGTGTTGTCTTTTTGAATTCGAAACACGCCATCTTGTGTAAACGAATTTGTGATGTCGGTGTCCTCCGACCACGTGGTTCCAGGATTGGCAGAGTTCACAGTCGCGATTAATTCGGTGCCATTCGGGTCCGAGAACTGGAAGTCTTCCAACACAACGGCCATGGCTGGCAAGGCAAGTAGCCAGCTGCAAATAACCGCTTTCAGAAAATGCATGAGTTTCTTGGTCATCGGTTTCTCCGAATATCTTTCACGATGGTTCGTTTCGTATCGTTGTTGTTTTGGGGTTTGAATGTCGTTGCACTCATCGACGTCGAGTGCCTGCCCAGCGTGGAATCAGCCCAATCAACAGCAGGAACGTCCCGGTTGGTTCCGGAATGGTCGCCAGCATCGCCGCGAACGAGCCATCGCCGTTGGCGACTTCGTAGGCATTCTTGAACAGTGTGAAATCAAGGAAGCTGTTGACGCCATCACCATCCAGGTCGCCCCGTTGGTAGCTTTGAGCCAGCGACAAACCGGACAGGTCTGTTTCCGAATTGGCCACAAAAATCAACCAGTCCGAGCCAGCCAGGCTGCCGTCAAAGTCGAGGTCGGCAAGGCCATAGCCGCCGCCGTTTCCTGTGAAATTCACGTCAGCGGTACGCGTATCGCCGTTGGCAAATACCAACTCGACAGCGATGTCCTCGAAAGGGCCCTTCAACCAAACGCCGTCGACTCCTTGGCTCAAGACGACCGGCTGTCCGACCGCTAACGTGCCACCAGTAACGCCGGTCGAAGACTCGGTCAGCTGAAATGCGTTCGAGAAATCCATTGTCCAGGGGTCGACCGAGTCAACGCTGCCGTCGCCACTACCGCTTGCGTCATAGTTGCCTGTGATCGACTTCCAGCCGAGTGGGTCCAAAGCCCCGCGGCCGATGAAATCGAAACTCCTACAATACCATTCAGGGCAGTGCCTGTTGTATTGGACAACGTCAACGAACCCGATGTGCGATCGACGTCGACGGACAAGAGATCGGTGAGTGGATTCGTGTCGGAAACTGCAAAGCGGTCGATCCCAAAGTGTTCTTCGTTTGTCGTGTCGAAATCGCTTCCCCAATTGTTATTCATGGCGAAACGAATCGAATTGGCGTCACGGCCGGGCGAGACGCTGCCCGAACCGAGTATTTGCGAAGGACCGGTGCCGTCTTTGTAAAAGACTTTGTAGGTGTTCTGGTCCTTGTCGAGTTCCAGCACTGCCGTGAATGGGTTTAATTGGTCCAGAGGTAAATCGACGACATTCGCCAGATTGCTACCGCCGCTTCCAAGCGCAGTGCCGTTCAGTTCAAACCCGCCAGCCGAAGTTCTGGAGAACTCCATCTGAGCAGTGAGGGTGTTGCCCGAGTTCCCTGTATCTTCGGCGATGAAACCGAATCTCACTTCTTCCAGTTCAGCGCTGTCAAAGTCGCGCAGGGCCCATCCCGACGATTCGGCAATCATGTAGACCTTGCCCGTCGAAATGTTATCGATCTGCAAGTAACTGGAGACCAATGCATTTGTATCCTTGTAAACTTCGAAGGATCCGTTTCGCACTTCGGAAGGCAAGACGTCGACTCCTCCATTCGTCGTGAACCAGTTGTTGCCCGGGTTAGCAGCATTACTCGTCTGGGCCAGTCGGCGCCATTAAAGTCGTTGAATTCAAACGCCTCGAAGTCGACTGCGCTCGCCGGCGAGCTGACAAGCACCGCCGCCAACAGTCCGGCGAACATGAGAAGCTTCGTTAATCGTCCGTAACGAGTCATGGGCCAATGGCTACGAAACATGAATATGTCCTTTTACACGTGTGAGGTGTTTCCGATCGCGAATGAGCATGCCGATTCCCAGTGTCCACAGGAACGAGGCCGATGGCTCCGGGATGCTGGCCAGCATTTGAGCAAACGAGCCAGAACCATTTTGTAGCTCATATGCATCCTTAAAAATAGTAAAATCCGAAATGCTATTTTGCCCGTCGCCGTCGAGGTCGCCGAATTCGTACGCTTGAATCGGAAGCAAACCGGATAGATCGACTTCCGAATGAGCAACGAATATCAGCCAGTCGTTGGAATCCAGAGCAGTATCAAAATTCAGATCGGCCGGCACGGTGTGAGCGGTATCCATCGCGCGAACCAGGTTGTGACCGAACTCCTGGAAGCGGTCTATGTTCTCGCCGGGAATAAACTCGGTTTCCAGAGTCATGGTGAAATCGGCGAAAAGGCGATCGAGGCCGAATCTCTGGGCAGTCCAATTAATCAGGGACGCGTCCTGGGAGCCGGTGTCCGGCTCCAACTGCAAAAAGCTCTGCCAGAACGGATCCATGTCGAAGCCGCGATCAAAGTCCAGAATTCCAAAATGTTGGTTCGTATCCGCGTTGGAATGGACATCAATGAAATAGTCGATGTTGCCGCCCGTATCCACCTTCATTGCTTCGGCGACGGTTTCTATGTCGTCCATGTCATCATAGAGTCCCTCGCGCCAGAAGCGATTCGGATCCCGATCGACGTGTTGGACCGTGCTGCGGTTGTATCCTGCCTGGCGGCCGTCCGGATTTGACATCGGGTAAACATAGACCTCGGCGTAACGCCGTAATCGTGCAGCTTCGAGGTTCTCCGAAACCAGGAAATCGGTGAATCCCTCGATCACGTGATTGGCCAGTGTTTCGTTCGAGTGAACGCCGCCGTTGATCACAATCTTCGACTTGTCGAACGAAAACGCCGTGTCGGTCACAACGTACCCCAGCAAGTCGTGCGACGGAATGTTGCGACCCAAATCGTCCACACCACCGGCCGTTGATCCGATCACAAGATTGCTGTCGCCCGATAGTGTTGGGGCGACCCAGGTACTGCTGGCATCGCTGCCGTGTGATCGACGACGCCTGCCAGGGGTACGGCAGGCCGTAGGCGACGTAGACTGTGTCTTCCGTAAACGAAGAATTATTGAGAAACGTGAACGTGCCCTGCGGAGAGTTCCAATCGTTGTTGTCAAAAAAGTGCCACGTCTGCTGATCGTAGCTGTAAACCATCTCGTGGCCGGACAGCCGACTGGAACCGGACGCGAAATTGTCGCCGATCTGAAACGTCGGGCGGATGCCTGCAGTGTTGTCGACAGAGAAATGCAACCACTTCCAAGAGCCGGGATTGTAATTATCACGTCCCGCCAGGTTCACTGTCGTACCGTTGACCACAGTGTTGGCGAGGTCGATTGAGCCGCTGTCAAAATTGCCGTCAATGATCAGCTGGCCCAAACCGCACCGAGGAAATTGCAAAAGCAGACCGCAGACCAAAAGCAGCCGTACGAGTTGGCGATGCGACCGGCAAAGATTGGCAAACGAGTGCGTCACGCCTTATTCTCCCATGGCAAAATTCGTACGGCGGAGGTCACCAACACCGACGAGACCGCCCTCCGAATTGTAACTGATGCCATTTCCACCACCAAAGTAGCTTCCGTCGCGAGGCTTGAATTCGATCTGCCAACCGAGCGTCTGCAACTTGATCGCCATTTTGGCGGATCCTCCCGTCTCCAAATCCATTGCATTTGGCTTGGAATGACGAGTCAATGGACGGCGAAGATGGAATCTCGGCTGGTCGATCGCCTCGGAAAGCGTTCGTGCCTCATCGATCATGTGGGTGATTATCTGCAACGTCGTCGTTGGAATTCGTTGCCCGCCCGGGATTCCGAAACAGGCAAACGGCTTGTGATTCCGAGTAATGATGATCGGCGTGACGGTGCTGCGAGGCCGTTACTGCCTGGGCTAACGTAATTCACCGATCCGGGGTTTCGTGTCGAAAAGTTGCTCATGCTGTCGTTCAGTAACACGCCGGTTCCAGGTGCGATCACGCACGCGCGAAATGCAAGCTGAGCGACTGCGTGAGACTGACCATGTTGCCGGACCGGTCGGCCACGCAAAGATGACTTGTGCTCGCGTCGTCGAGGTCGTCGCCTGTTTCGCTGGTCACCGGGACGCCGATAAGAGTCTCTTCGGCGTGCGGATCGGCTGGGTCGAGTTCTTCGGACAGGGTGTTCAAGCGTGCGATACGAGCTGGTTGCAGCAATTTGGATGCGTTGTCGCGAGCCTCGGCCACATCGCCAATCTTTTCACGAACGAGCGGATAGATGCACTGCAAGTTGCGACCAACGCTATCGATCCACCGAATCGCTCCGAGTTGGGACGTCTGCTGTTCCTGCATTTCCAAGCCCATCAACACAGTGATGCCACCGGTCAATGGAGGCGGCGTCGTAGACACAGTAACCGCGATAGCCGGCGCAGATGGGTTTATGGTAGCGAGCCTGATATCGCGAAAAATCGTCCAGCGAAATTGGCGATCCAGCAGCCTGCGCGGCTGACACGATTCTTCGAGCCGTGCGGCCTGCGTAAAAGACATCGCCGCCATATCGGCCCAGTTCTTCCAGGGTTCGCGCGAAGTCTTCGTTGACCAGGCGATCACCAGCACGCGGCGCTTCATTATTAACCAAGTAGAGCCGCGATGCTTCTTCGTCTTGACGTAATGGCTCAACCTTCGGTTCAAACATCGCCCGGCACTTCGGCTCTACCACCACACCTTTCCGCGCCAACTCGACTGCCGGCTGAACCAGGTGCGACCAGGGAAGCCGTCCCCAGCGACAATGAGCTTCGTACAGGCCAGCCGGTAAGCCAGGGACGCCGACCGAATGGTAGCCTCGCCGCCTCTCGTTTCGCGACAACGCCGCAAAGGCTGCTGGCGAAATCGATCCCGGTGCCGGGCACAACGCTTCAATACAATGAACGCGACCGCTACTTGCTTCGCGATAAAGCAGGACAAGTTTGCCACCCAATCCCGAGCCATACGGTTCCGCCACACCGAGACAGAGTGACGTCGTCACGGCGGCGTCGATGACATTGCCACCTTGTTGCAAGATTTTCAAACCCTGTTTGGTTGCAAGGCGATGGCCACTGGTGACCATGAAGCACTTCCCACTCGACTGCTGCTGCGCCGACGCCAAGTCGAACCAGCAAATGGTGAACAGCAAAATCAAGCACGTACGCCAAAGCTTGCTCATCGACCAACTTCCCCGGAGCGGCATTTGAAAGAGTCGACAACAATGAAGGAGATAGAAAAAGGCAATTTCGAGTTCGCTGGATGCAATCGCATTGATGCTTGATGGGTGTTCTGAAATGCGCTGGGCAAAAGAGGCTGTCATAGCCAACCGAAGGCGATAGACCTCAGTTTAACCGGTTGGCTTGCCAGATCGCAGCCAATATTCCCCAGTTTATGCCAGGAAAAACTGACACACGTCTTGTTTGCCTTTGCGAGTAACTCCATAATTGCCTGAAGCTGTATCGGTGATGAGGCCATTGTCAGGAGCTCGACCTATGCTTGAGTTCAAGTCTTTTCGCGCGGCAAGCGGTGTGCGATCCGGTTTCACGCTAGTCGAACTGTTGGTGGTGATCGCAATCATCGCAATTCTCGTGTCACTGTTGCTTCCGGCTGTGAATTCGGCCCGGGAAGCGGCTCGCAGAACGCAATGCATGAACAACATTCGCCAAATCGGTTTGGCGATGCTGAATTTTGAGGGAGCTCGTGGCGAACTGCCAGCGGCGGATCGACGCGATACCAATCCTGTGCAATCGCTGTACAGCTGGGTGGCGTTGGTCTTGCCATTCATGGAAGAGTCGGCAGTCTACGACACAATCGACTTTACGGTACCGTTCTACGAGCAACTCGATGCGGGCCAGAATTACCATCATATCGAGTTCGGTGGGTTTCTGTGTCCGTCGGATGTGACCGTTGGCTTGACGAATGATTTCTACGGTGCCAGAGGGAACTATGCAGTCAATGCTGGTATCGGTTTTGTGCGGATGGATGAGCCGTTTCCGGACCAGACGCTGTTGGTGCAACAGGGCACGTTTCTCGTGAACAAAGGCACCAAGCTCCGTCGTGTCAGCGATGGGCTTAGCAAGACGGCGGCGATCGCAGAACTCGGAAAGTTCCAGGTGCCGATACCGCGGTGCATTGCACTTTGGTGCCTGCGTCATGTACATGCATGATTTCACGCCGAATTCGGACACCATGGATCGTACTCGCTGGTGTGTCCGAGTTGACGGTGCTCCCTGTCGGCCAACAGCGGAGACATGGAAGGGTCCCTGGCGACATTCCACGCGGAGCCTCCACACCGGTGGTGTCAATGTGGCTGTGCTCGACAATAGCGTTCGCTTTGTATCGGATGCGATCGACCTCGGTGTATGGCAAGCAGCGTCTACGCCCCGTGGGAAAGAACCCCTTTCGCTCGATTCCAATTAGCGAAGGTATCGCTTTCTTTCGTCGATCATCGAGATAAAGTTAATGCACTCTTCGTTGTTCACCAGCCAAAGTTCCCGCCCCTCATCGGCGACCGTCATCATCCTCGGTGCCATCGTCCTCGGTATTTTCTCCGGCTGCGGAAATTCCGGAGGGCGATTGCCTGTTAGTGGCAGCGTTACTTTGGATGGAGTACCCTTGGCAAATGGCGAAATCATCTTCGTGCCCATCTCCGGAACGAAGGGGCCAACGGCCGCGGGTGAAATTTTGGCCGGCAAATTCAAGATTCCGGCTGCCAAGGGGCCGATCGCTGGCAGCTATCGCGTTGAAATCACTGCCGAACGAGCCACCGGTCGCAAGATCACAGGCCGACGAAGCATCCTCAGAAATGGTCGATCAATACGAGCAATATCTGCCCGCCAAGTACAACGACGATTCGGAATTAACTGCCAAGGTTAACGAGAATGCGACGCCGTTGAGCTTTGCGTTGTCAGATTAACCAATTTCCCCTTTGCCGGCCGGATTGAAATCGTTCAGGAACCCGATGTTTTTGGGATGAATCGGCACGTCAACTGGTTAGAATAGCGAAGTCACGTTTTTGGACTAACCGAGAGAAAGAAGGTGATCTAATGAAAAAATTCTATGTGATGCTTTGTGCAATGGGCTGTGCTCTTGGCACAAGTGCTGGAGTCTCCCAAGCTGACATCATTACCGACCTCGCGGCTGCGACCATCCTTGAAGATTTTCAATTCAACGATGTTTCCGGTACGCAATACGATGCTGCTGCCAATAGCGCCAATCCTGGCAATCTGCTGAGCACAGATACGACGCCTGCCGACTTGGCCGGCGTCACGACTGACGGGCTGGGAAATCTCAATGCATCCCTGAAGAACAATACCAATCTTGGCACGACTTTAGTCGACACTGCGGATCTTTCCGTGGGTCGCGTCTTTGGCGTGATGGAGGCGACTTGGGACTTCCAATCGGTGCTGGATCCCACCGAGAATGAAGAACTGCATAACGTTGATCAGCAGCGGAACATCCGGCGTGTTGGCTGAGTTGAGATCCAACGCGAGGACGATGACACGTTGACGATCCTGGGCAACGGTGTAGGCACTGGAAGTTCCGATATTCCGTCCGTCGTTCTCAATGGCGGTAGTCTCACGCAAAGCATGAAGTTCATTGGTGTTGTCGAGTCGGATCTGGGAGCCGATACGTACCAAGTGCATTATTCAACTGATGCGGGTGCAACGTTTGCCACGCTTGGTTCCGGGATGACTGACTCGAGTCGAATTCTCGATAAGATGCGAATCGTCATGAACAACGATCTTGTTGGCGATAATGTCTTGATTGATCGTCGCCTACTTGGCCTATGCGGTTCCTGAGCCAGCCAATTTGGCATGGGCTATGATTGGTTTGCTGGGATTGGTTACCCGCTGGCGAAGGTAAGGCTATCGTCTGCGCCTGAATTCGTCGGAATCAGGTCGGGCCCGCATGAAAGTGCGGGTCCGTATCGTCTTTAGTTTGCCACCCCATTGAATGTAGTGGGACGGCGATCTCGTACTCCGCGAGCTCTTTGAAGCCTTGACGGCCGCGACTTTCCCTGACCTCATGAAGCTGGCTCCGCCGCCCTAGCTTTTCCCGGTTTCGGCTCCTTCGATCTGCCATTGCCACCGTCGATGCGGGCCACACTGGCCGGCTCGGTGTTGCAGCTGACGCTGACACAATGCCGCCCGCGGCACCCCCGAAGATATCGGCGGCATTCGCTGCCAGCGTCGTTACGGTTGGGTCGCTCATGAAGGCCGACATGGGAAGCGTCAATTGCAACTGTCGTTCGATCTTGTTCTTCAACTCAATTGCCATCAGCGAATCGAGGCCCATCGTCGTGAGTGGTTGAATCGGGTCGATCTCGTTGGGCTCCAGCCCCATAATGTCCGCCAGCGAGGATTGGAACAGCCGGTCAGGGTGGCTCCGCCTCTTCGACACTCATGCCGACCAACGACTCACGCAACGCGCGATCGGCGTCGCTGCCACCGCTGTTAACGTCAATGTCGGCGGTGATGTCACTGATCAGCGGTGGGACTTTTCCGTTCAGCGCCTGCAGCAAATCGATCCAGCTGACCGACATCACGATCGTCTGTGGTTCGTTAGTTTGGATCAATTCGCCCATGACATCCAGCGCCTGACCGGATGGCAGCAATCGCATGCCTTTGCCTTCCAGGTTGTCGTCGCGGCCGGCCTCGGCTGCCATGCCGGAGTCGGCCCACGGGCCCCAATTGATCGTTACGGCTGGCATTCCCTGCGACCGACGATAGGCGGCCATGCTGTCGAGAAACGCGTTGCCTGCCGCGTAGTTACTCTGCCCTGGTGAGCCCATCACGCTGGCGACCGACGAGAACATCACGAAGAATTCGAGCTGGCGGTCCTTCGTCGCTCGTGCAGATTCCAGGTTCCGTTGATCTTTGACGCGAGCGGTTGGCGCAGTTGTTCCAGTTCCATGTCAAACATGATGCCGTCTGCGAGTACGCCTGCCGCGTGAATCACGCCCTTCAAAGGCGGGAAATCGGCCGGTATTTGTCCAATGGCACCGGCGATCGACTGGCATCGCTGACATCGCCCTGGACCGCGATGACCTTCGCGCCCGCCTTTGTCAACTCGTCGATCTTCGACTGCTTGCCGGCGTCCGCCTCGCGGCGCGAGATCAGCGCGATCCCGCCGGCGCCCTGCGTCGTCAGCCACTCGGCGACTTGCAACCCAAGTGCCCCCAGACCGCCGGTCACCAAAACGGTACCGTCTGAGTTGATTTTGCGGCTGCCAGTATCGTCCCCTTCATCATCCATCGCGACAACGACTTTGCCGATATTCTTGCGTTGTGCCATGTAGCGGAACGCGTCGATGACGTCGGCCGTTCCGAACCGCGTAAAGGGCAGCGGTTGGTACGTGCCGTCAGCGAAGTATTCCATCATCTCGTTGAACATCTGCGTGATGTACTGCGGCCGCTGCCGCAAGCATCCGATCGAGGTCGATCGCGAAGTAGGACAGGTTGTCCTGGAACGGCAGCAGGCCGATCATGCGGTTCGAGTAGATGTCGGTCTTGCCGATTTCGAGGAAACGACCGTAGGCCCGCAGGCATCCGATGCTTTTCGTGGATCGCGTCGCCGGGCAGCGAGTTCAGCACCACATCGACCCCTTCGCGGTCGGTAATCTCGCATGATCTCGTCTGCAAAGTCGAGCGTCCTCGAATTCATCACGTGATCGACGCCGAGCGACTGGAGGAAGTCCCGCTTCTCGTCACTGCCGGCCGTGGCAAAGATCTCGCAGCCGATCGCCTTGGCGATTTGGATGGCGGCGATGCCGACACCGCCCGCACCCGGCATGGATCAGGACCCGCTCGCCTGGTTGAAGTTGAGCCAATCGAACCATTCCGTAGTAGGCCGTCAGGAACGTGATCGGGACCGTCGAAGCCTCTTCAAAATCGATGTTGTCAGGTTTATGGACCAGCAGGTGATCCAGCGTTGAAGTGTGCGAGGCAAAGCAACCTGGTGCAACGCCCATGACCGCATCGCCAACCTTGAATCTCGTTACAGCTGGGCCGATCCTCGTTACCACGCCGCCGCATTCGATGCCGAGGGGCACTTCACCTTCCGGCAATCCCGGATAGAGACCCATCGCTTTCAACACATCACTGAAATTCAGGCCGGTGGCCTTGATTTCGATTTCTACGAAGTTGTCGGCTCCATCCTGGGGAGGCTGGAAGCCACCGTACTTCAACGCGTCGAAACTACCTGGTGCGGTGATTCGCAGTTTGAACGGCCGTTCACTGGGGATCCGCAGCTTGCCTTTTTCAGGACCGGCGACGACATGGTTCTCGGCAGTCGCCATGCGTTGCACAAAACGCTTCCCTTCACGGAAAGCAACCTGATTCTCTGGACATGCGGCCGCAATTTCAGCGACGAGGGCCGGGCCGTCCTTGGACATATCTCCTGCCAGATCGATCAGGTGACACGACAGCTCAGGCACTTCCATCACGGCGACCCGACCCATGCCCCACACCGGCGCTTGAGCCACATTTACCGCCTCGTCGACCGAGGTAACCGGTTGTGCCTTTGAGGTAATGAGGTAGACATTCGGTTTTCGTGCATCCGCGCTTTTTCGCAAGCGACTGGATGACCCGCAATGTACCCGCACAGGTCAGTTCGTTTGCCTCATCGATCGCATCGGTTGCCGCGTCGAGACTCCAGGCGTACACCACGTGGTCACAATTGTGCAGCGCCTCCAGCTGTGCATAGTCATCAGCTTCGGTCCTGCGCACGGTTACCAATTCAATGCCGTCGACTGCCTCGCCTTTGCCCATTGCTGACCCGGCTTCCACGACGGTAGTTGAGGCACCCGCTGCCTGACACGCCTTGGCCAGCTGCCACGATTGCGAGCTCCGCTTGCCAAATACGACGACTCGTTTTCCAGACAGAGACGCGTCGGCAGCTTCCAGGTTGGCTTCATTCCATCGGTTTGCAAACAGCCAGCTGGCAACGTCTTCGGATTTCTCGCTGGTTGTTCCGCCGACTCGCATCACTGTCACGCCCGACGCGGTAGCGATCACCTTGTTATCGCTCGACAGCAAATAGACATCCGCCTCGACCGAATCGGGGCTCGGTCGGTCGTTATCCGAAGTGCGGACCACGTATATCTGCATTTGTTCTGTTGGCCTCGCAAATTGCTGAAACCGCTGGACTCGAATCGGCATGTACGTGCTCGGACTGAACGAACCGTCTTCTTCCAGCGGAACAACACCAGCGACGGCTTGCATCAAGGCGTCGCCGAGCGCAGGGTGCAATTGATACGAGTCCAGCTGATCAACAACGCTGAGCGGCAATTGCACTTGAGCCAATGCAGAGGTCGAAGCTCGGGCGAGGGAACCCAGAACCTGAAACGATTCGCCATAGTTCAGGCCGCGTTCGGCCATCAGGTCGTAGTACTCCGTACGATCCTTTGAGTCGACGACTTCGGCTGCAAACGACTTTTGGTCGAACGGTGATTCAGGGGCAGCGGACCTGGCTTCTTCCACCTGGACAATGTTTCCTGCCGCATGGTGTTCCCACTTCGGAGAGTCTTCCGTCAGCGCGTCAGCGCTGAAGGTGTCAAACGATACTCGCCCCGCGATCGGTGGCGAGATCGCCATCTGCACGACGCGGCCGCCATGAGGAACGAGATACATTGCCGACCGGATGGCCACGTCTTCAATGGCGTGGGCCCCGGTGCCAAACACCTGCTGGGCCGCTGCGAGTCCCTGTTCCAGGTAAGCAGCTGCCGGGACGACAACCGACCCCTGGACTTCATGGTCCTTGAGGAAACGTGGAGTTTCGCTGCGAATTCGATTCTCGAACAGCTTCGTGTCGAGTGACGTGACCAGCGAGCTGCCCAGCAGTGGATGAACCATTGCGCCGCGACAACCGCCAAACTGAATTCGTTCCGGATGATCAAATAGCCAATGGAACGACTTGTGTTGAGGGTGGTACGGCAGTCCAAGGCGTTCTTGGTGCCACGGTTTTTCGAACGCAGACCAATCGATCTTTACTCCGTTCACATGCAGGTCGGCAACCGAGGTCAAGATAGTCGCCCAGTCGTCGCGCCCCTTGCGAAGCGAGGGAGCCCAGATTGCGTCAGAATCGGGTATGCAGCGCTTGCCCATTCCCAGCAAGCTCGCCGTGGGACCCACTTCGACGAACGCATGGACGCCATCTTCGGCTGCCGCTTTCATGCTCGCCTCGAATTCGACGCAGTTACGCAGGTGGTCTCGCCAGTAGGCTGCATCGAAGGCTTCCGTCGTGACTTTTCCCGTGCGGTTGGCCACGATCGGCAACTGAGGTCGTTTGTATTGCAGTTTAGCCGCGTATTTTTCGAACTCGTCGAGCATCGGGTCCATCAGCGGCGAATGGAAAGCATGTGATACGGTGAGCTGTTGGCAGCCGAGTCCCGCTTCGTCGAACGCGGCCAACGCTTTCTCGACCAGCTCGGATTCGCCCGAGATGACGTTGTTTTCGGGACCGTTCGCCGTGGCGACAACGATGCGTCCACCGATTTTCTGAACGACTTCTTCCACGCGTTCGCGAGTACCAAACACGACCGCCATTTTTCCGTTGGGCGGCATCTTCTGCATCAATTCACCCCGTTTGGCGATCAGCAGAAGTCCGTCTTCGAGCGAAAAGACGCCCGCCATGCAAGCGGCGACGTACTCACCAACGCTATGTCCCATGACCAGGCTGGGCTGAACACCCCAGCTTTGCCAAAGCTTCGCGACCGCGTATTCGAGTGCAAATAACGCCGGCTGGGTGTATTCAGTTTGAGCGATCAAGCCGGTTTTGTCGTCGAACATCACGTGCTTCAACGAGTGTTCGCGATGATCTTTGAGGATCTCGTCGCAGCGGTCAATGGTGGCGCGATACCCGGGGTGGGTGTCGTAAAGTGACTTGCCCATGCCGGGATACTGCGAGCCTTGTCCCGTAAACAGAAAGGCGACTTTGGGGCGTGAAGTAAGTCGCACGGTGCCTTTCTTCAGGCCCGATCCGCGCTTGTCAGCGGCCAACGCCTGTAGCAGTTTGAGTCCCTGCTCCTTCGAATTGACAACCATCGCGGCGCGGTGATCAAAATTGACTCGGCTGGTTGTCGTCGAAGCACAGAAGTCGGCAAATTGTTCTTCCGGAATGGAAGCAAGTTGATCGGCGTAGAGCTGAGCCAACTCCGGCAACGCATCCTTGCTCTTGGCGCTGACGTTGATCAGCTGCTGCGGCCGCACCGCAACGTCGATCGACGTGGTCTTGGCCGTGACCGGGGCCGCCTCGAGAATCAAGTGTGAATTCGTGCCACCAAAGCCGAACGAATTCACTCCTGCGACCAAGGGCCCTGTCCATCTGGTCGATTCGCGGGGGATCTGCAGACGCGATCCGTCAAGCTTGATATTCGGGTTCAGCTCGGTGAGCCCGGTTTGCCCCGGGATCGTTTGCGCCTCCATCATCTTGATCACTTTGATCAGGCTGGCGATGCCGGAGGCAGTTTCCGTGTGCCCGACGTTGGCCTTGACCGACGTCACATAGCATGGTCTGTCCGAACCGTCAGATTGCGTGAAGATTTTTGTCAGCGACTGGAACTCGATCGGGTCGCCCAACGGCGTCCCGGTTCCATGCGCCTCGACGTACGTCACGTCCGCGAGGTTAATTCCACCGTTCGCGGCCGCGGCACGAATGCAGGCTTGCTGCGAGATGGCATTGGGAGCAGTGATGCCGGACGTCCGCCCATCCTGGTTGATGGCAGAACCGCGGATGACCGCAAGGATCTTGTCTCCATTGCGCGTCGCGTCGCTCAATCGCTTCAGGACGAGCAGGCCGGCTCCTTCGCCGCGCACGTATCCATTGGCTTCCGCGTCGAACGGTCGACACCGGCCGGTTGGCGAGAGCATTCGGGCCTTCGAGAAGGCAATGGAAGTTTCCGGCGAAACGATCGCGTTGACCGCTCCGGCCAGAGCCACGTCGCTCTCACCGCTACGCAAACTGTTCACAGCGGCATGAACGCAAACGAGTCCGGAAGAGCAGGCGGTATCGATCGCCAGGCTGGGCCCACGGAGATCGAGAATGTAGGAAATTCGATTGGCGGCGATGCTCAGAGCGTTGCCCGTCCCGACGTGTGCGTCGAGAAGCTCAAAAAAATCGTCACGTTGGGCTGCCATTTTTGAATAGTCGGTAGCGCCAATGCCAACGAAGACGCCCGTCGCTGTGCCGGCAAGTTGATCGGCGGGAATGCCGGCGTGCTCCAGGCTTTCCCAGGCGCACTCAAGCAGCAGGCGTTGCTGCACATCCATACGGCCTGCTTCCCTGGGTGCGATGCTGAAGAACTTGGCGTCGAAGTCACCGATATTGTCCAGCGTGGCGAACCACTTGGTCGCCATTTTTCCAGGGGTATCGGGATCGCTATCGAAGAGCCCTTCGACATCCCAACGAGCCGGGTCCATTACACGGAAGCTGTCACGCCGCTCGACAATCAGCTTCCAGAACTCGTCCAAGGTGGGCGCACCGGGAAACCGGCAGGCCATGCCTACAACGGCGATCGGTTCGTTGACCGACTCTTTTTTCTTCAAACGCGCTTCAAGCAGCTCACGCTGTGCTGGCGTCAGGCCTGCCAATCGCTGCGACATGTCGACCATTTGAGGTCTCTCCTGGTTACTTCAAAGCTGTAGCAAATTCCGTTGGTTTATTGTTGTTCCCTCCGCTGCAATGTCAGGGAACGAGTTCGCCGAGATTCCCGGTTGCGAGCAGGCGAACTTAACTTTGAATTTGGCCAATGGGCGAAATAAATAACTGGGTGTGGAGTGCGAATTGCGGTTCCCACAGTGAAGCGCCAATGGGAAAGGAATCCGTGGCCACGGAGAATTCGCCAGCGCCGGTTTTGCGTCATTATATAGACATTTGCGTCTCCGCCTCTAGCTGTAATGCATCCATTTGGCCGCAGAATTCATAACGAGCCCGGGCGTTTCGGCCCGTGTCGCCCCTGAAATTCGGATTGCACTCGGCCGAAACTGTGTTTTCTCCCGTTCCTTCCACAGCGAGGCTGGTCGGAGGCAGTGTCGTTAGGGTACAAACCCGTTGCGTTTATCGGTTCTGGTCCACTGGCAAGGTGATGGATCTTGACCGCTTTTTGCCAAAGGAGTTAGGCTCCGGGAGTCCCTACGTGCCTGCAAAACCGGCAACTCCGGATTGCTGTCGCTGGCAGCACGACTGCGCCCGTGCTACGTATGGCTGGTGTTTGGCTGGCATACGTGAATTTGGAAAGAATCAACTCGAGGAACATCGAAATGCCACACGGTAAGACGTATGAGAATGCGGCTCAGGCGATCGGAAATACGCCCATGATTCGCATCAACAAACTGGTCCCCGCAGATGGTGCGACGGTTTACGCCAAGTGTGAGTTCTTTCAGCCGCTGAACAGCGTCAAGGATCGCATCGGGGCTGCCATGATTGAGGCGGCCGAGCGCGACGGGAAAATAACCCAGAACACGCACATCATCGAGCCCACCAGCGGGAACACGGGCATCGCGCTGGCGTTCGTTTGTGCGGCGAAGGGCTACAAGCTGACGTTGACGATGCCCGAGTCGATGTCGGTGGAACGACGGGCTCTGTTACGTGCTATGGGAGCGAATTTGGAACTGACCCCAGCGGGCGGTGGAATGCCCGGCGCGATCGACGCCGCGAGGCAAATGGTGGAAAGCGAAGACAACGCGTGGATGCCGCAGCAATTCGAAAATCCGGCCAATCCGGCGATTCACTTTGCCACCACCGGTCCCGAGATTTGGAACGATACCGGCGGCGACATTGATGTGCTGGTCGCGGGCGTCGGTACCGGCGGCACGATCACGGGGACGTCGCGATATTTGAAAGAACGAAACCCCGACTTTAAAGCGATCGCCGTCGAGCCAAAACACTCACCGGTCATCAGCGGCGGCAGTCCCGGGAAACACCGGATCCAGGGAATCGGTGCCGGCTTCATCCCCGGAAACCTCGATCCATCAATCATCGATGATGTCGTCCTCGTCGACGATGACGATGCTTTCGATTGGGCCCGGCGATTAGCCAAAGAAGAAGGCATCATGGCTGGGATCAGTAGTGGTGCCAATATCTGGGCAGCCGCACAAGTTGCCGCTCGACCGGAATTCAAGGGTAAGAACATCGTGACCATCATGTGCAGCCTGGGCGAGCGGTACTTGTCGACTCCGCTGTTTGCCGGATTGACTTCGTAGGTGCGTTTTGATGGGGCAGACGGATTTCGCCGGTCGGCTTTGCCGACTGGCGTGTTTTTTTGAGGCAGGCAGAAAAGCAGGAATTCGACGCCACTTGGTTCAGGCTGTGAAGACACGTTGAGTGAACTCGAAAAGAATGGTCCTAATCCTTGGCTCTTGCGTTGGAAGCGTATGCTCCTGACAAGCAATGCTGCGACGATTCTCACAAGCGTATTCGTGCCTTCCTCATAAAAAAACCGAAGCGCTATTCCGTCAAACTCGAATTGAATCAAGAATCTGCTACCCCATCGTTTACCACCGGAAGGAAAGTATGCTCGATCGACAATCGGCCTATGACCTGATGTGCGAGTACACGCAGAGTGACAGTCTGCGAAAGCATATGTTGGCGGTAGAAGCTGGCATGCGATCCTACGCCAGGAAATACGGCGAGGACGAACTCAAATGGTCGACTGTTGGGCTGCTGCACGACTTTGACTATGAACGCTGGCCGACCCCACCGGACCACCCCATGCAAGGCGCAGCGATCCTGACCGAGTTGGGATATCCGGAGGATGTGATCTATGCGATCAAGTCCCATGCGGATTACATCGAAGAATGCCCACGCGTGTCGTTAATGGACAAGGCGTTGTTTGCTTGTGACGAACTGGCAGGTTTCATCACGGCCTTGCAAAAGTCCGCCCCGAGGGGATTATCGGGATGAAAGCCAAGAGCGTCCGCAAGAAGATGAAGGCGAAGGGTTTCGCTGCTGCCGTGCCGCGAGAAGACCTGACTCGCGGAGCCGAGGAGCTGGGCGTCGAGCTGAATGAGCACATTCAGTTTGTAATCGATGCGATGCGGGAAATCGCTGACGAATTGGGACTATCGTGAATCATGTATAGCAATTGCGAGGGTGCGTATTTTTTAGAGTTGCGCACAAGGCAATCCTCGAGACAGTCTTGATGGATCGGTTTTCGGCCAGACCGGCCTGACCCTCTCTTTTGAGAACCAAAAAAAGGCCGCCAGTACGACTGGCGGCCTTCTTGAATTTTCGTGCCGTTTCCTAGCCGCGAACCCGTCGGATCGCCCAAAGCAGGCCGGCAACACCGAACCACAGACAGCTCGTCGGTTCTGGCACCGCCGAAACATCCGAACTGGTGAACTTGTTCGAGTTCCAGATCAGGAAATCGCCGCCGTTGACATTGCCGTCAGCATCAAAGTCGCCTGAACACCAGGCGGGAGTTGCCGTGAACTTGTTCGAGTTCCAGACAAGGAAGTCACCACCATTGACCGAACCGTCAAGGTTCGCATCGCCCGGCAGGAATGGGTTGCCGCCTGACGTGACATCGGGATTGGCAGCACCGCCCGCGACGAGCCAAGCCGCCAAGTCAGCGTCATCGACATTACCTTCGCCCGTCAGGTCGAAAGCCGGGTCATTCGTGCCCGCTACGATCTCGACGACCAAAGCGTCGATGTCGAGGCAATCGAACAACGTGTCGCCGTTGAAATCGCCAGTCGGCGTACTCGTAAGAAACCCATCATAGACCCGGACATTATCATACAATGCAAAAGCCAGGTTCGGATCGGAGGCGTTACTCGAGAAGAAGTCGACCAGCATCAGGCTGATGCCTCCATCCATTCCAACGGGTGCCTCACCGGATGGATCCCACTCGACGCTATTGTCCACGGTTCCAATCGTGACGCCTTCGCCCGTCGCGGCATTCGTAATCGTGAAGGTTGCCAAGCCTGGTGTGCCGGCGAAAGGTCCGGTGCCTACACCGATGGCTTCCGTGTCGACTTCGGCAGTGATTGTGACCCACTGAAAACCTGCAGCCCCCGCATTTTGCGTTCCGAATCCATTCAGATTGTTTGTCGCGGCGGCGATATCGAACGAAGGAAAAATCGTCGGCAAGTCGAAGTCCACGGGAAGCGTAGCGGTGCCCGAACCATCGGTGTTGTCATAACCATTTTGGTTACCGAAACCAAAATCATCGACGCCGTATTGGCCGCTGGCGGTCTGCAGCTCGGCCTGATCCTTGACCAGGATATAATCACAGTTACTGCAGTCGCCATCGGTGTCCCACAGCAAACCGGCTCCATTCTGAGCTGGAAAGTTTGCGTCAACGTCGCTGACCTGTGAGCCCACGTAAACGCCGCCGTGCTCTGTTGTTCCGTTTTGATCAGCATCTGCCGCCCAGTTCAGCCACGCATCCACTACAACGGTGTATTGACCCGTGAAGGCTGCGTCCTCGTGGATAACTGAAATCTGGTCGCCCCCAAACGAAGCGTTGACATTGGCAGCCAGCCGCAAACCTTGGCTTGCACCATCACCAGGATCTGTATTTGGCGCTTCGGGAATACCAAAAGCCGAATAGTCGAAATCCCAGATCGCGGAAGAAGTACCGAAACCGAAGTCCGATTGAACCCAGCCGGTAGAGTCGGTCATGTCGGCCGAATAGATTAGATTTTGAGCGGTAGCGTGGTTCGCGCAAATCACCATGCATGCCAGTGCAATGCAAACACTAAGTCGATTCCGCATTAGCCTTCCCCTTAGTTACGTAAGTGTGGAATGGAAGCGGGCCTGATGGCCAACAATCGCGGCGATCATATTCGCCGTGGATTCGCCTCGCTATTGCTACCCAGAATAAGCGACTTAAATGCGAGCGTCAAACATATCCGCACGGTTTTACTGGATGAACTGGGCAAACAAGTCAAGGAAAAAGTACGGCCGGCAAACGAGTCTGAAGCGGAGATCCGGTGGGATGATGTTTCAATTGTGCAGAAATTGGCTACAATTCTGAGGTAAGTGCCGTTTCGTAGCCAGTCACCACCCACTCCCCATAGAGGTCCACGAGATGCGAGATTCTCATACGGAGACTCGTCAGGGATTCACGCTCGTCGAACTCCTCGTCGTCATCGCGATTATTGCAATTCTCGTCTCGCTTCTGTTGCCGGCCGTCAATTCGGCTCGCGAAGCAGCCCGGCGCGTCCAATGCCAAAACAATATCAGAAACCTTGCGCTGGCCGTCGTGAATTACGAGAGCGCAAACAAGAAGCTGCCGGCGTCCAACGACGCGGTAATGCTTGGTTCCACCTCGAACCTCTACTTCACTCCGCCAGACGACGTCAACGATCACTTGAGTTGGATGGTGCGGGTGTTGCCTTTTCTTGAAGAGCAGTCGATCCACGATCTGGTTGACTTCAACGTATCGGTCTTGGACCAGGATATGACGAGTAACGGTGGTGTGCCGTGGTTTTCGAGCGAAATTTCGATCGCCCAATGCCCATCGGATGCTGCCGCGGGCCTGTTGTATCGCGATGACACGCATACGAGCAATGTTCCTGAAGGAACCGGGTTCGCCAAGGGGAACTACGTCGCCTACGTGGGCCCCGAGCACCTGCAATGCCAACGCGTATTCCGCGGTGCATTGATCAATGAAGACCAGTCGCTGCGGAAAGTCAAAGATGGCGTTTCCAAAACGATCGTGCTGACCGAAGTGCGAACGCGCACTCGCGAAGACGATCAACGTGGTGCCTGGGCTTTGGCATGGATCGGCTCGAGCGTGCTGGCCCTCGATGCACATTCAAATACTTTACCCGGCAGCCAAAGCTGCGACAGATTGACACCACTGGGGACTCGCTACGTTCCAGATCCAACGCTGCTGTTCAAGGCTTCACCGCCGAACAACCCGGTGGGTGCGTGGAATACGGATCAACTGCGAACCTGTTCGAACAGCGCCGAGGCCGACCTGCTGGGGATGCCCTGCGAGCGGGAATCCTACTTGTCAGCAGCGCCCCGCAGTTTGCACAACGGAGGCGTCAACGTCGCGAACCTTGATTGTAGCGTCCGATTTGTCGTGGATGATATCGACGTGGGCTTGTTGGCTACGTCGATCTGTATCAACGACGGTATCGCGACACTCGAATCTCTGGACTGAACGGACATAATGAAAAGAAACCTTCCTCTCGTGATTGCCGCTATCGGCGGCATCCTGTTCGTGACCAGTTTTCTATGGGGCTTCATTTTTCCCGCTTCGAATGTGTGGACAGCCGAGAAGAGCCAGGAGATGAAGCAACTGTCGGCGAATGTTCGCAGTTTGACCATGAAGGTGAAGGCTGGCGAAAGCGATCCTGCTGGCTATGGCGAAGAAGAACTGCAGCAGGTGAAGCAGGAATTCGACTTGGCGAAGGAGAAGCTCGAAGCGATGCAGACGGAATTCAATTCGGTGAGTGAATCACCAGACAAGATGGCAAACATGCTTCGATGGATCGGTATGGTGGCAGCAATTGCAGGTCTGGTCGGCTTTCGGACCCTCAATTCAGACTGATGGATGGCGAGTGCAGTAGCAAAGGCGGACCGTTTCCGGGCCTCCTTTTTTCTTTGAAGCCTGCGTGCTTCGTTTGCGCTGCAGCTGACTGGGGCATCGGTGATCAGCCTCAGCGGTTCCGCTTAATACGGCCCGTAATCCATCGATCGGCAGACCCAAACGCCAAGCCACCGGCGACAAGCAAACTCAAGGACATGGCAGTCCATGGCATGCGCTCCAGGGTCAATTGATCCCAGGAAAAGATGACATCGATGCCGGCAACCAGCACGATGTAGGCGAGCGCGTAGGAAGTGTAACGCTTCCATCTGGACGGCCTGCGCTCAGTACTTAGCGTGTTTGTCTCCTGAAGTCTGCTTCTCATCTGGTTACTCCTCGCACAAAACAAAAGGTTGTCAGACAAATCCCTTCACTTGAATAAGCGACAGCCGTGCGAGCCGAACGCCATGGGTAGTTCTTGCACCGGTTTCCTGGTGTGGTGAGGATCTCCATGGTTTCGCTTTCGGCAGTTGCTGGAGCCAACTAGAATGAGGCTGGAGCAAATTTTCACGAGGGGAGATTTCCTTGCGACGCATCTTCGGTTTGGTTACAGCATTCGTGTTGCTCACAACGGCGACAGTCTCGGCACAGTGGTACAACAACTATAAAAGCCTCGCAGAATACAACCAGCGACTTGCTCAGATGGTGAGCGAGCACCCGACGCTTGCCTCGCCGATTACGATTGGTACCAGTTACGAAGGACGTGAGATCCGAGGGGTGCGAATTAGCGGCAACGGAACCGGCAGTGTCGCCAAGAAGGCAGTTGTACTGAACGGGCTGATTCATGCTCGCGAGTGGATTGCCGGAATGACGTCGATGTACGTTGCCGACGAGATGCTGGATGGCTATTCCACGGACGCGAGGATTCAGAATGTGCTCGACAATGTTGAATTCTTCGTCGTCCCGGTGCTGAATCCCGATGGTTATGAGTACAGCCGCACATCAAATCGGCAATGGCGAAAGAATCGTCGACCGAACGGCGACGGCACGGTTGGTGTCGATTTGAATCGCAACTTTGGCTACAACTGGGGCGCCGGGTTTGGCGGGTCCAGCGGCAGCACGAATTCGCCAATCTATCGCGGGCCAGCCGCGTTTTCCGAACCGGAATCTCAGGCTCTCCGGGATTTGTTCCTGGATAACCCGCAAGTTGTCTCACACATTGACTTTCATAGTTACGGTCAGATCATTGCAGGACCGTGGGGCTACACGCTCGACAATCCGCCACTTGTTGATATCCTCGACCGCCAAGCCGGCATCATGGCTGCCTCGGTAGGCGCCGTGCATGGCGAACAATACCTGTGGGGTGACGATACCAACGTTCTGGGCTTGGCAAACGGCATTACCAACGACTGGGCCTATGGCGATCAAGGCGTTTTTTCCTACACCGTCGAATTGCGGCCCGACAGTTTCATACCGGGCTTCGAATTGCCACCGTCGGGCATCATTCCGACAGGTGAAGAGATACTCCCTTCGGTGCTGGATTTGGGCGAGTTCACCATCCAACTGGCGGCTGGCGACTTCAACTTCGATGACGCGTGGACTTGCCAGGATGTGGACGACCTGGTCGCGGCCGTCGTGGATGGATCGATTCGCGACGAGTTTGATGTGAATGGCGATCAGTTACTGAACGCCGCCGACGTGGAATCATGGTTGGGTCAGGCCAGCGCGAGGATGCTGCCGTCCGGCGGTTCCTTGCTCATGGGTGACGGCAACCTGGACGGCACGGTCGACGGTCAGGACTTTGTGATTTGGAATGCCAACAAATTCTCAAACAACGCTTCCTACTGCGGCGGCGATTTCAATGCTGACGGGACGGTCGACGGTCAAGACTTTGTACTGTGGAATGCGAACAAGTTTTCGTCCAGCAGCCTGCTCGCGGTTCCGGAACCCCTTGCGGCTGGCTGGCTGCTGGTGGCTGGCGTGGGCATGATGTGGAAGCGGCGGCTGAGGTCTGAGGTCTCAAGTATTTCGCCAAGTCACATTGTTCGTTCACCTCTCGAAACGCCACAGGCAAGACCCGGGCAGCTTGTCCGAGGTTGATGCAAAAAGTACCACGCGTCCCGTCATATACTGCGGGCAGATCGTGTAGAATTCTCGAGCGGACTGTCAGGCGGATCGAACTCTTCAAGGAATGTAGCGTGATGAATCTATTGGCGAAAAAGCGTGTGCGGTTTTCTCCGTCCTTCGTCGGCGGAATCTTGGCGATTTGTGCGGTCTTGGGGGTGGCAAGGATGGGACACGGTGACGAGGGTATGTGGCTGTTTACCGATTTGCCGACCGAACACTTGAAAGACGTCCACGGTTTCGAGCCGTCCAGCCAATGGGCCGACCATATTCGCCTAGCTTCGGTCCGATTCAACTCGGGTGGGTCCGCCTCCTTCGTATCGAGTAATGGACTGGTCATCACCAATCATCACGTAGCGGCGGATACGTTGCACAAACTCTCGACCGCAGAACGAAATATTGCCGAAGACGGTTATCTGGCCACGTCAAATGCAAAAGAGCTGAAAGCGCCAGACCTTGAGCTGAATCAGCTCGTCTCGATCGAAGACGTGACCGAACGCGTTAACAATGCGGTCAAGGACGAAATGGATGCGGCGACGGCCTTTAAGGCACGCCGGGCAGTGATGGCGGAAATCGAAAAGGAATCGCTGGACAGCACCGGCTTTCGTAGCGACGTGATCACGCTCTACGGGGGTGCGCGATATCACCTTTATCGATACAAGAAGTACACCGATGTCCGGCTGGTGTGGGCGCCAGAAAGTGCCATCGCTGCTTTTGGTGGCGATCCTGACAACTTTGAATACCCGCGCTACTGCCTGGATTCCACGATTTTCCGTGTCTATGAGAATGATGCACCCGCAAAAGTCGAACACTTTCTCAAGTGGTCGGCAAATGGCGCGACTGATGGAGATTTGGTTTTTGTATCGGGTAACCCCGGGCGAACGCAGCGAATCTTCACTGTCGCAGCGCTCAAGTATCTGCGGGATCATCGTCTGCCCTTCATCATGAATCTGCTGCGTCGTCGTGAGATCATGCTACAGCAGTTTGGTTTCGAAGGCGTTGAGCAGCATCGTCGGGCGCAGGATGAGCTGCTCGGCGTACAGAACGGTCGGAAGGCCTATACCGGGATGATCCAGGGTCTGCAGAATCC
The DNA here is from genome assembly GCA_963821085.1 of uncultured Planctomycetales bacterium. Taxonomy (GTDB): domain Bacteria; phylum Planctomycetota; class Planctomycetia; order Pirellulales; family Pirellulaceae; genus CAWGCE01. Next base: position 64,417 of record CAWGCE010000005.1, read on the forward strand.
CGGTTTCCTTGCCGCCAAACAGCAGGATGAAGCTGAATTTCTGGAAAAGCTCGCGGCGAGTGAAGATGCTGATCTCGCATCGGCTTGGGAGACGATCGCGCAGAATCAAGAGAAACAAGCGGAATTGCTGGGGCAGTCGGCCAGTTTTCGATGCCGATACTATGACCTGGCCGAGACGCTCGTCTTGATGGCGGCTGAAGATCAGAAGCCGAGCACCGAGCGACTGCGAGAATTCCGCGATTCGGCTCGAGCGTCACTCGAGCAGGATTTGTACTCGCCGGCGCCTGTCTACCAGGACCTCGAAACGGCAAAGATGGCTGATTCATTAGCCTTCTTCGTCGAATTGCGTGGCGGCGACGATGAATGGTCGGTCAAGGTGCTGGATGGCAAGAGTCCACGTGAACGGGCGGCTGAGCTGGTGGGTGGTTCCAAATTGCACGACGTCGAGTTTCGCAAGTCGTTGGCCGAGGGCGGCGCTTCCGCCGTCGAGGCCTCGACCGACCCGTTCATCCAGTTAGCGAGGTTGATGGAGCCTGAAATGCGCAGGCTACGCACGATTCGAGACGAGCAGAGCGAAACCACGCGTCAGGCATATGCCAAGATTACCGAGGCCAAGTTGGCCTTGGAGGGGCGTGACAGGTTACCCAGACGCCACGTTCAGTTTGCGATTGGCATTTGGTGTTGTGAAGGGATACGAAGAGGACGGCAAATGGGTGCCGCCTTTCACCACACTGGGAGGAGCTTTTGACCATGAAATTGCTCATGACAAGAAAGAGCCATGGCTGTTGCCTGAGTCATGGAACAAGCACCGTGATCAACTGAATCTTGAAACACCTTTCAACTTCGTTTGCACTGCGGATATCATCGGAGGCAATTCGGGCAGCCCTGTCGTGAATCGCGCCGGAGAATTCGTGGGCATCATCTTTGATGGTAACATCCAGTCACTGACGTCTGACTACTTCTACTCTGATGAAGTTGCCCGCGCCGTGTCGGTGCACAGCAGTGCGATTCGTGAATCGATACGAGTTGTTTACGGGGCTTCCGCTTTAGCGGATGAACTGGGGAAGTAGTCGGCTGGCGGCCCAAGGGCACCACGCACTCCTGGGTGTGGCGAAATGTGTGTCCGCAAGCCCGGATGTCGTCGAATTGGGGACAAACCTTGTCTGCGATCGATTCGGAAACGTTTGAAGGTGCGATAGCGACCCGGCTGCGGGCCGTCGTCAAAGGTGACGTCCTTGTCGACTCTGTAAGCCGTGGCATTTACGCAACGGATGCCAGTCACTACCAGGTCATGCCGGCCTGTGTCGTCATGCCGCGTGACGAACAGGACGTGTTGGCCGCCATTGCGCTGGCCAACGAGTGGTCGATGCCAATCACGGCGCGGGGTGGTGGAACAAGCCTCTCCGGACAGACGACGTGGACGGGCATGGTGTTGGACTTTACGAAGTACATGCACCATTTGCTGGAGCTCAACGTCGAAAAACAATGGGTACGGGTCCAGCCCGGGATGATCCGGGACGAGCTGAATCGTGAATTGGCGGCGTACAATTTGCATTTGCGCCGGACCCGGCCACCGGTAGCCGTGCTGCGATTGGCGGAATGGTTGGGAACAACACTTCCGGGACCCGTTCCATCGTTTATGGCAAGACGAGTGAAAACATTGTCAGTGTGCGTATCGCGCTGGCCGACGGCACGATATGCGAGTGTGCCCCGACCGACGAAGAATCATGGCGAGCGAAGGAGGCGGCAGGCGGCCGAGAAGGAGAACTTTACCGCGGTGTTCGCGAACTGATTGAGGCAAACGAAGCAGAGATCGCTGCTCGTTTCCCGACGGTCATGCGGCGCGTCAGCGGCTACGCGCTGGATGCATTCCTGCCGGGGGATCGCGGCCAACCCGGCCCTTGGAATCTGGCACATTTGATCGTTGGCAGCGAAGGCACCTTGGGCGTACTGCTCGATGCCAAGCTCCGTTTGCACCCACTGCCGAAGGCGACGACCGTGTGCGTCGTCCATTTTCAGGACGTGATTGAATCGTTGGCAGCGGTGCCGGCGATTTTGAAGCATGAGCCGTCGGCGGTCGAACTGCTGGACGACGTGATTTTGGCTGAGGCGCGGTCAAATCCTACCACTGCCGACAAGGCCAGCTTTTTTGAAGGCGAGCCGCAATCGGTGCTCATCGTCGAGTTTTTCGGCGATGACCAGTCGATTGCCACGTCACGCGCCGAAAAATCGGCTGCTGATTTGGAAGAGCAGGGGATTGGTTACGCCTGGCTAGTTTGCGAGGGCGAACAGCAAGCTCGGGTTTGGGAGGTGAGGAAGCTGGGCCTGGGACTGATCAGCAATGTGAAAGGCGCTCGTAAAGGGATCGCCTGCATTGAGGATGCCGCGATTCCTGTTGAGCATTTGGCGACTTACATCGGTCAGGTTCGTGATCTTTGCCAGTCGATGGGAGTCAAACTGTGCCTTTATGCCCACGCCAGCGTCGGTGTGATTCATGCTCGGCCGGTTCTCGATCTGCATGATCCTGCGGACGTCGCCAAGATGCGCGAAGTGTCCTGGGCTGCATTCAAACTGGTAAAACAGTATGGCGGTTCGTGGGCCAGCGAGCACGGCGACGGTCTGTTGAGGGGTGAATTTATCGCCAGCTTCTATGGCGAGCAAATTACCGATGCTTTCGTAGAAATCAAACGCCTGTTCGACCCCAAGGGGTTGATGAATCCTGGCAAGATCGTCAATCCCGCGCCGATGACCGATCGGTTACGGTACGGAGAAGGTTACGAACCGCAGCACATCGAGTCGACTTTCCACTACCGGGATCAAGGCGGATTTGTGCTTGCCGTAGAACAATGCGCTGGCATCGGCGCCTGTCGGAAAACCGGTGGTGGGACGATGTGTCCCAGTTATATGGCCACGCGAGATGAGGAACATTCGACGCGGGGCCGGGCGAAACGCGCTACGCATGGCCATGAGTGGCCAGCTGTCGGGCGAGTCACTCACGGGTGATGGTATGCATCGGGTGCTTGAGCTGTGTCTGTCGTGCAAGGCCTGCAAGACCGAATGCCCGACGGCCGTGGACATGTCACGATTGAAGAGCGACGTATTGCAAATGCGTCATGATCGATCGGGAACTCCTTTGGCCGCCAAGTTGCTTGGCAATGTAGCGATCAGTGCCCGGCTTGCCTCGGGACGGTTGGCACCGCTGGCAAACTTTGTGCAAAGCCTGCCACCGGTTCGCTGGGCACTGGATAAGATCGCCGCGATCGACCGCCGGCGACCGTTGCCGCAATACACGGCCCAGACGCTGGAGACCTGGTTTAGGGCTCATCATTCGCCGGCAGCCGGACGAACGTTGTTACTGTTCTGCGACACGTTTACCAACTACTTCGAGCCACATGTTGGTCAGGCGGCCGTCGAATTGCTTGAGGCCTGCGGGTATCGCGTCGAATTGGCCGCGGTCGGCTGTTGTCAAAGACCGCAGATTTCCAGGGGGCTCGTACGGCAGGCGGCCCGATCCGGCGTTGGTGTATTGAACTCGCTCGACGAGCTGGGCGACGAAGCGACACCCATTCTCGTGCTGGAACCCAGCTGCGCGTCGGCGCTTGTCGACGACGTACCTGATCTGATCGACGACGTGGACCTGGGTGCACGAGTTCGAGGTCGCGTTCAGTCGGTTGACCAATTCCTTGCGGATGAATTGGACGCTGGGCGATTGGACGTTGAGCTGTCGTCGACAGCCAGATATGTACTCATCCATGGGCATTGTCACCAGAAGGCTTTGTTCGGCACCGATTCGATGAAGCGTGTGTTTGATCGCATCCCGGAATTGAATTACAGAGAAGTGGATTCGGGATGTTGTGGGATGGCCGGTTCGTTTGGCTATCAGCATTACGATCTGTCGAAGACAATCGGCGAGGACCGGCTGTTTCCCGCAGTGCGTGAGCGTAGCGCTGAAACAGATGTTGTTGCCTGCGGCATCAGTTGTCGGCACCAGCTGCGAGATTTCCTGAATGTGCAAGCGAAGCATTGGGTAGAAGTCGTGCGGGTAACCGAAAAATCGCCCAGGTCGTAGGATGATCGTCGAGCGGAAACTGCCGGGCACAACCGAGGCATTGGCTGGAATAAGAGGTGGCGCGGCGACTCTTGGGGCTGATCGCGAAAAAAATACGGCGTGACGTGCCCAGCGAGCTTTCGATCACCACTTTTTCTCAATAATGGCGTAAGCTTGCCGAATTTGTCCCCCGTCCGCCTTTTCGCGGACCGCACTTTTTCCATATACATAGGTGCTCGGTTTTTCGGGGTATTGGGCTCGAAGCCGGTTTCTTTCTCTTGTGTGCCAAGGCCAGGTGAATGTCCAGCGATAGTAACAGTGCGAGTGAGTCGGGTTCAGGGGCGGACAACGTTCAGCGTTCGCACCGGACGATCGAGAAGTTTCGCGAAGCGCACGGCGTGCATACGAAACTTGGTGAGTTTGCCTCCACCGCGATTTGCGGCAATGACATCACGTCTTCCTGCCTGTACGTTTCAGCGCTAGCGATTGGGGCCGCCGGCAAACTGGCTCCGTTTGCCTTGTTGATTGTCGCAGGATTGCTGTATCTGTTTCGCAGTATTTACACCGAAGTGGTCGGAGCCTTGCCGCTGAACGGTGGTGCTTACAACGCACTGCTCAACACGACCAGCAAGTCACGCGCGTCCGTGGCGGCGTGCCTGACGATCCTGTCGTACATGGCAACGGCGGTTATTTCCGCCGGTGAGGCAATGCATTACGCTCACAATCTCGTCCACCCGATCGCTCCATGGTTCAGCGTTTTCTGGGCGACTATCGTCTTACTCGGTATTTTTGCCGGTCTGACGATCATGGGCATCTCTGAATCAGCGAGTGTCGCGATCGGGATCTTTGTAACTCACCTGGTGACGTTGACGTTGTTGCTGGTCGTCGGCCTGGGCTATGTGTTCCTTTCGCCCAACGGAACCGAGACATTCCGAGCCAACTACGCGGCTCCATTGCAGATTTCGGAAGAAGTTGTGTTACCTGACGAAATGGACGATGCGTCCGAGGACGCACTGGCTCACTCGGCAGCAGTACACACGAAAGTCGCCGAGTCGGGTGAGCATGCGACTCACGCAGAGCCCAAGAAGTTCGTGCTGAAACAAATCGGAGTGTTCACCGCAATTTTCTTTGGATTTGCCGTAGCGCTGCTGGGCATTTCCGGGTTTGAAAGCTCGTCTAATTTTGTGGAAGAACAGGAACCGGGCGTATTTCCCAAGACGCTGCGCAATATGTGGTGGGCGGTATCGGTGTTCAATCCGGCCATGGCATTCCTGTGCTGTGCGCTGGTTTCGATCACCACAATTCAGCAGGACGAGACGATTCAATTTGCCCTGCTGGCACAAATGGGACTTCGCGCTGGCGGGGGTGGAATGTTTGGAAAGTTGTTGGCCGGACTGATCTCGATCGATGCGGTTCTGGTGCTCAGCGGAGCTGTCCTGACCAGCTTTGTTGGCGTGAACGGACTGGTGCGTCGCATGACGTTGGATCGCTGCCTGCCTCAGTTCCTGTTGAAGGAGAGCCGCCGCGGGACGACGCATCGCATCCTGATAGGGTTCTTTTTGCTTTCTGTTTCGGTTCACGTCATCACGCGCGGGGACATCGAAGTGCTGGCTGGGGTTTATACGATTTCTTTCCTCACCGTCATGGCGCTGTTTGCGATTGGCAACATCCTGTTGAAAGTCAAACGTGACCAATTGCCGCGTCCGGTTCGAGCATCGTGGTTTTCCGTGCTGGTTGCCATCACTGCGGTCCTGATCGGCTTGGTCGGCAATGCGGTCCGCGAGCCGCAGTACTTGGTGGTGTTCCTTTCGTACTTCGTCCCCTCGATGGCACTCATTGCACTCATGCTATATCGGATTCCGATTCTGAAGTTGATGCTGGGAGTCGTGCGAGCCACGACGGCAAGCCTGGTTGGCCCGCTCACCGCGATGAGCAAGTGGGTGCGCGACAAGATCGAAGATATCAATTCGCAGCAAGTCGTTTTCTTCACACGAGGTGACAACGTTGCCAACCTGAACAGCGCGATGCTCTACGTCGCAGGGAATGAAGATACCAACCGGATCAAGGTGGTGACCGTGATCAGCGATCCGAGTGAAGTTCCCGAGCGTATGGAGCAGGATCTCCAATTCCTGGATGAAGCGTATCCCGAAATCGATATTGAATTCGTTGTTCTGGAGGGAAAATTCGGCCCCGATTTGATTAACGAACTCTCGGAGAAATGGCACGTCCCGACAAATCTCATGTTCATCGGTTCACCGGGCGGCAAGCTGATATATGGACTTGCGGAGCTGGGAGGCGTGCGGCTGATCATTTGACGATCAGCGCGGCGACGTCCGACGGCGTCGATCTCTGGCTGGCGATTGACCAAAGGGCTGCGATTTTGCCGGGCCAACGGGCGACAAACGGGACTTCTTGGGCTTGGTGTTCCGCAAAACACAGTTAGCGGGAACGGAACTCGTCGGCGCGTTCGGCGTTTCCGGTGGATTCGTACAGTTGCACCAGCAGCTCATTGGATTGTTGCAGTCTTTGGGCATCATCGACCGATAGTTTGTCCCGCACTGCCTGCAACGAGTTGTTTCCTTTCAGTAGAGGCTCTTCCGCACTCATGGCGTCGCCTTCGGCCAGAAGCGCTTCGCCCAGCAGAATATTGGTGGCGGCGGTCAGAGTGTGCATTGGGTGTTCATCGTTCAAGCTTCCGGAAATTGCGCCGAGCAACTGTTTTGCTCCCAAGCTGTTGCCTTGTCGCAGCTGGGCTTCGGCAATCATGTTGGCTGACAATGCAAGTCGCAAATTGTTGGCCAGCGGCGAGTCCTTCATCACGCCGAACAGGTCACGTGCCATCGATTCCGCTTCTGCAAATCTGCCTTGCTTCATCAGTACTTCTGCCTGACACGCTCGGGCGTCACACGAAATACCATTCTCTTCGCCCAGCAAGCGGATCGAGTCTTGCAGCACAGTCGTCGATAACCTGGCAGCATCCTGAATCCGTCCGGCATCCTTCATCGTGCGCGCGAGCGAGAGGTTTGTCATAATCGTTGCGGGATCATCCGCTCCAAGGAGTGCCGCCGACTGTTCCACAACACTTGAGAGCACTTCGATCGATTTCTCGGGTTGGTGTGCCAGACGGTATTGCATTCCCGCGTTGTTCCCGCAGCCGATCGTTTCTTTGTCGATTGGATCCATCGTTGCCAGTCGCCAACGATAATTTGCTTCATACAGTTCGGCCGCTTCTGCGTACAACTGGTTCTTTGCACTGATTTCGGCAAGCGCGAAAGTAAGCACTTGCGTGCGTCGGTCATCGGCGCCTTTCTGCGCCTCAAACAGCGAATGTGCTTCCGTGGCTGTCTTCAGGGCGGCGGCATAGTCACCGGCTTCGTACTGGATCACGGCGAGGTCAAAGACAACCTGCAGGTAAGCGTCACTCTCCTTGCCCTGTTGTTTTGCCGTCACTTCCTGAACGACTTCGAGCAACGGATATGCCTCTTTCTGTCGTCCGGAGAAATGGTAGGCCAATGCCAGCCCATTCATCAACGTTACGGTAACAGGGTGATCGGGACCAAGGGCGGTTCGGGAAGCCTCCACGGCTGGTTCGCCTTTCTGGATCGCCTTCTCAAACAGCTTGGTAGCAACCAGGGCACGCATGTATTCGCCGGTGAGCTGCAGTGTTCCCTCATCGTTCAGCCCGCGTTGATCTTCCATTTGTGTGACGACCCTGCCCATCGCCTCGACCGATTGCCTTCGTTTGCCGGTTTGGCGGCCATATAGTGTCGCGAGTGTATTCTTGGCGGCCATCGCTCCAATATGGTTCGGGTTTTGATTCTCCCACAGCTTGTTGACTCGCTCCGCCAACGGAATGGCGTCAGCAACGTCACCATCGGCTGCCTTGACCAGTGCGAGCGAGTACAAGGCGAACAGAAGATTGGGGTCCTCCTGTTCAACTCTGTCCTCGCGGCCTTTCAACGCCCTTCTGGCGATGACCAGCCCTTCATCCAGTTCACCGCGCATGAAGTCGGCATTGGCGCGGGCATTGAGCAATGCGAGATAGAGCGGGTCGGTAATGCCCAGTCGTTGTTCTGCTTCTACGAGCAATGTGTCGCAGAGTTCTTGGCCTTCAGGAATATCGCCGGCCAACAGCTGGGCAAAGGCTAATTCCGCGCGGATTTTCAGAAGTTCGTCCGGATCCGCCCCATCCCCTTCGACATTGGACAGGGCACGCCGTGCCAGGCGACTGGCCTCACGGTATTCTCCACGTCCTTTGTGCAGCTGCCCCAAGGTCAGGAATAGCTGAGTCTGCGCGGCCTTGTCAGTCATATTTCCTGCTGCAGTCTCCATTTCGCCAATGAGGTCGCTTACAGGAACGGTGTCAGCGCTGGAGCTGGCGAATTTTGTCAACGCAGTCATGAACGCATCGTTGGCATCATTAGCCGCAACGAGTTTTGCACTTGCTTCGGCCGCTGCTAACGCCTCCTGATCTGCACTTGCTTTGGCAGACTGCGACTGGAGCAGGAAAATGCCCGCGGCACACAGCCCAAGGATTCCCACCATCAACGCTACGATCGTCAAAGGAGTGATTGCTCTTCCGTCCCTCGATACGATTTTCGAGGGGCGACCGGCAGGAGGCGAAGTTGTTTCAGCTTCGGGAGAGTTCGGAACGGTCGTCATGACAAGCTCGGCAAGTGGGGCATCGATGCAGAAGTACCAATCGCGCGTTGCGCAGTAAAAAAATGGTTTTCCCTCCCGATTCTAGCCAAATGTAGTCTCCTGTCGTACCGGGTCAAATTTTGTTGCGAATGGGAACTTTGGGCAGACGGCTTCCGTCAAAGCCTGCGTGGCGTCAATGGCAACACTGCTTCCTCCACATCCGAGGCAAACAAGGTCTTTTTCGGGAGAGAATAACGATGAATCGCTGGCACTTGCAGAAGGTCCTTGCGGTGGGAATTGCGATCGCAATTGTAGACAGCCTGGCGGTCGCCCAGAATGCATCGCCGGACAACCCCGACAACCCGAACGACGCGAATGGCGTCGAAGTCACGATTACGGCTGAATTGAATCCTGGTCCGGACGAGAAGGTTCCCTTGATGCAAGTGGCGTTGCTGCTGGATACTTCCAATTCGATGGACGGGTTGATCAACCAGGCTCGAGCTCAGATGTGGGCGATCGTAAACGAGCTGGCAGAGAAGAAGCGAAATGGCCAGCGGCCAAAGTTGGAAGTGGCGTTGTTCGAATACGGAAACAACCGACTTCCTGCTACCGAGAACTATGTCCGACAAGTTGTTCCCCTCACTAACGACCTCGACATGCTGTCCGAATCGCTATTTGCATTAACTACGGATGGTGGCAGCGAGTATTGCGGTGCAGTGATTGACGAGGCGATTACGGTCCTGGATTGGCAGCCGGGAGTCGAGCATTACAAAGCCATCTTCATTGCCGGAAATGAAGCCTTTACGCAGGGTGGTGTCGAATACACTCAGGCTTGCTCTCGCTCGCGCGCCGAAGGTGTGATTGTGAATACGATCCACTGCGGAAATGAAAGAACCGGGATCGCGGGGAAATGGAGGCACGGCGCTTTGGTCGGGGGCGGCAAGTTCTTGACCATCGAGCAGGACCGTGCAATCGCCCACATCCATTGTCCGCAGGACGAAGTCCTGTTGAAGCTGAATTTGAAGCTCAACTCGACATATATCCCCTATGGTGATGTGGGTCGGGAAGGAGTTCGGCGTCAAGAGCGACAGGATGCGAATGCTGCAGGAGCGGCGCCGCAGGCAATTGCCAGTCGAGTCGCCAGCAAAGCGATGGGCAACGCTTACCGCAATTCGCGTTGGGACCTGGTAGACGCCTTGGAATCAAATGAAGCACTTCTCGAGGACTTGGACGCTGAGAGCTTGCCCGCAGAACTACGCGGAAAAGGAATGGCCGAATTGAAGCAAGCGGTTGCCGATGCGTCAAAAAAACGAATCGAAATTCAGAAGGAGATCGCCAAAGTAGCATCGGAGCGCGAAGCATGGTTGGCAAAGCAACGGGCAACCGATGCCGACTCGCTGGGCGACGTGATCAGGGAAATGGTCCGTGGTCAGGTCAACGGCAAGGGATTCGAATAAGGTAGCGTGCCTGACGAGTCTACATTCGATCAAGGAAGTCTCGCATGTCGTCGACAAACTCGTCCGTGTCATCCAGAGCCTCGCCGGCCCGCAAGCTGGCGAGGTCTCTTCGAATCGGTCAAGCTTCCCTTTGTCCCTGCGACGAATGGAAAGTTCCAGACGATTGTCTTTCGGCTTCAACTGACGTGGGAATGAGTCGTCACTCTTCACGGTCAAGTACAGGGTTGCGGTGAATAGCTTCCGCTTCAGCTCGATCAGCTCCAGATCATTCCAGGCAATCAGTACTTCCTGGACATCCGCCTCGAACAGGTTCTGGTCTTCCTGCGGAATATGAAACACCAGCTTCAGGCCTTGCCGCTGAGGGAGTGCCGTTCCCTCCAAATCGGTTCGAAACAGCTTGTCAACATAGAATGGCAGCATGAAGATAGTCCTGGTCAGCGAGTCTTCCGAATTGTTGGCGATCTGCTTCGGGCGATCAAGCACCGTACGATTGGGTCGAATGAGCTTGAACAGGGCAGAAGGGAATGCTTAATGTCGCTATATTGGTGCCTTGAGAAAAACTGCCCCAATCCGTGAATAAAGCACTATGGTTGAACATCCTTACGGATGGCTGAGTATCTTGCCTCCCATCGTGGCGATTGTGCTCGCAATCGCAACCCGTCGCGTCGTTGTGTCGTTGATTGCGGGGATCTATGTGGGAGCATTGGTCACGTGCGGTGGTCATCCGTTGTTGGCCATCCGCGACACCTGGGAAACGCATCTATGGAGCACTCTCATCGACCCGGGAAAGCTGAGAGTTTTTTCGTTTACGCTCTTCATGGGGGCGTTGATCGGCATTATCACCAAGTCGGGCGGCATGCAGGGCCTGATTGGCCTGGTGTCACCGTGGGCTCGGACGCGGCAGCGCGGCCAATTGGCGACCTGGTTCCTCGGCATGCTTATTTTCTTCGATGACTATGCCAATACGATCCTGCTGGGCAGCACGCTCAAGCCGATCGCTGATCGCCTGAAGATTTCGCGCGAGAAACTGTCCTACCTGGTCGATTCTACTGCCGCTCCCGTCGCTGGCCTGGCGCTCGTCTCGACGTGGGTTGCGGTTGAAATCGACTATGTGAGAAGCGGCCTGGAAAATGTCGGCGTCGACACGGGCGAGGCGTTTAATATGTTCATCGCCAGTATCCCTTATCGATTCTACATCCTGGGGCGCTGTTCTTCGTTTTCCTGATTGCAGTCTCGGATCGCGATTTCGGCCCAATGCTGAGAGCTGAGAAGAAACGGCAGGAGGGTCCAACCGGAGCAGAAACGGACGCCGACCTGCATGATGAGAGCACCATCAAGCCGAGCCATTGGATGAATGCGGTTTTGCCGATTGTTATCACATTGGCGGTGGTCGTTCATTTGATCTACAGGACGGGTGCTGACTCGGTGGCAGAAACGATCGCAGAGAGCGCGGCGGCCGGAATGCCAACGTATGCATCGCTCGACGATGCTCCACTGCGCGAAATCGTCGGTGCTGGTGATTCGACGTTGCGCGCTCCAATACGGAGCACTCATTGGCATGCTGTTTGCCGGCATCATGGCGATTTCGCAGCGATTGCTGCGGTTCGATGGCGTCGTGGATGCCGCCATGAAAGGAGCGCGAGTCGTTCTGCCCGCGATCGCCATCCTGTGGTGCGCGTTGACCGTCTCAAGAATGACCGGCAACAAGGCGATCGACGGAGCGGTCTCTATCGCGTTTGAACATCAAGATCACCGGCTGTACACCGGCGAGCACCTGAAAACCGTTTTGTCCGAACGGTTCTCGTCGAAGAGGAGGGCGTTTCGGCGGCGATCGCTCTGTTGCCAACGGTCGTCTTCATCCTGTCGGCGTTCGTGGCGTTTTGCACGGGCACGAGCTGGGGCACGATGGGGATTCTGTTGCCGATGGTGGTGACGTTGGCTCATGCGTTGCTGACGGAGGATGGACCGATTGACCTGGGAGCCAATGCAATCTTCCTCAGCTCGATCGGAGGTGTGCTTGCTGGAGCTGTCTTTGGTGATCATTGTTCGCCTTTGTCCGATACGACGGTGTTGTCGTCCCAGTCAAGTGGTTGCGACCACATTGCGCATGTGTGGACTCAAATGCCCTACGCCATGGTGACGGCAACCGTCAGCGTTGCAGCCGGTACGATACCGTTGGGATACGGTGTCTCGGTTTGGATGTTACTTCCCCTTCAGGCAGCCTTGCTGGTTGCCGCAGTTTTCATTCTTGGTCGAAAGGCGTGTGAAGATGAATCTCTTTAAGTGGTTCTCAATCGCGGTCGGTACCGGAACACTGTTGCTTGGCGCCTGGACAGCCGGTACGGGGTGATGACGTGCCCATCATCACTGCAAAACGAACGCCAATCGTGGTAACGGAACGAGCTCGTGAGCTTCACCGTAAGGCGATGGTCGTCGATGGCCACAACGACTTGCCCTGGAATATTCGCGAACAGGCATCGTCCACATTCGACAAGATGGACATCTCGAAATCGACCAAAGAAACGATGCATACGGATATTCCCCGCCTTCGCGAGGGTGGCGTAACAGCCCAGTTCTGGTCGGTCTATGTTCCTGCCGGTACACGACATGATGGTAAGTCGTTGGAAACGACGCTGGAACAGATCGATATCGTGTACGCAATGATCGAACGGTATCCCGAGACCTTCGGGCTGGCGCTGACAACCGAAGACATCCAGCGTGTCGTGGCGCAAGGTAAGATTGCATCGCTGATCGGCATGGAGGGAGGGCATTCGATCGAAAATTCACTGGCCGTCCTGAAGCAACTCTACGACCGCGGTGCGCGATACATGACACTAACCCATTCCGACACGCTCGATTGGTGCGATTCGGCGACCGACGAAGAAAAGCACGGCGGCCTGACTCCTTTCGGTGAGGAAGTCGTGCGGGAGATGAACAGGCTGGGAATGTTGGTCGACATTTCACATGTTTCTGACGACGCGATGAAACAAACGATGAGCGTCAGCAGGCGCCGGTGATCTTTTCGCACTCATCCGCCCGAGCCATCGCCGATCACCCGCGTAACGTTCCCGATGATGTGCTGAAGCTGACCGCTGAAAACGGTGGTATCGTAATGGTGAACTTCTATTCCGGTTACATCGTGCCGGAGGCAGCCTCGGTCGGTAAAGACGGCTACGCTTATCGGCAAGAAGTGAAGAAGAAGTTTCCGGACGATGAGGAGAAGCAACGAGCTGAAATGCGCCGTTGGTATAACGAGCACCCAACCAAGCCAGGTTCGATTCACGACGTTCTGGACCACATCGACCACATTGTCAAAGTCGCAGGAATCGACCACGTTGGCCTGGGTTCCGACTTCGACGGAATCCCTACGCTGCCCAAACAGTTGGAAGATGTCAGTACCTACCCGAACTTGACCCAGGGAATGCTCGATCGCGGATACAGTGATGAAGATGTGCTGAAAGTGCTGGGTGGAAATCTGATGCGGGTGATGCAGTCGGCCGAGCAGGTGTCGCGAGAACTTCAACAGTAGACGGGGCAAGCGATGGCTCATGCCGACTACGAATTGCTGCCTTCGGAGGATTGCAAGTGGCGAGACTGGATCGTTCCGCTTGCTTGTGCAGAGGTCACGCTGGCAGAAGCTCTGGATAGCGCCAAGCACCTGGCTGCTGCTCCGCATGACATCCCGCTTATCGTGCGACTGTGTGAAAATCCCAGCTTCGAAGTTCCGGGATTCGGGTTTGACGGAGCCGTTGATCTCTACGATCACGATTGCATTCACGTGTTGTTGGGTCGAGGCCTATTGTCCAAGGATGAAGCGTTCGTGATCGGTTTCACGATGGGCAGCACCAACCGTGTGTCGACGACGCAGGAAAAACTATATTCGTGGGCCTCACGTTTCTTGTATCCCAAGCCCTACAACTTTGATGCGGAAGACATACATATTTTCAAAGACGCAGTGCGGCTGGGATTCATATCGGATTGCCGATCGCTGAACCGCCTCGAGTTTCGTTCGATGTCCAAACAGAAGCTGGCAGACGTGCGGTCGACGATCGGACTCGAGACCGACTTGCTGCAAGCCTACTATCGAATCGAAGCGAGGCGATATCCAAAAGCCAAGGCGAGCCAGCGTCTGGTTCCCAAATCATAGGTTTCAAAATGGATCGAATGCGAGCCCTCAGCCTGCTGGCCGAATGCACGGGAAGAGATATCTGGTCAGTCGAATACTGCCGCGAGCGGCGCGTGCCCGAAGCGTGGTTGGAAGAGTTGAAGGACTGCTTCGAATCGGGGTTTCACACCGATCGGCAGACCATTTATCACGAAGGCCAGCTGGTCAACCAGTACGAGGGCGTGCGGGATGTCGATTTGGCATACAGGCTGGCCGCGGCCGTCGGAGTTGACGTTCAGCGGGCCACCTCGACAGCATTGGGTGCAGAGGCAGAAGTGCGGGCCTTAAAAGAAGCGGTTGATGAATAGCATTGCGTGACAAACTCATGAGCAAGAAAAAAGAACGGAGACGCTGCGGCTGGAGCGAAAACCCGGACCCGATCTATGCGGAATATCACGACACGGAATGGGGAGTTCCCGTTCGTAATGATCGGAAACAATTCGAGTTCCTCACACTCGAGGCGGCTCAAGCTGGACTCAGCTGGCTGACGGTACTGCGTAAACGCGACGGGTATCGCAGGGCGTTTGCTGAGTACGATCCAGTCAAAGTCGCGAGGTTCACGCCGAAGCGAATTGAGAAGCTGTTGACAGATCCGGCCATCATACGCAACCGGTCAAAAGTGACGTGTGCCGTATCCAACGCCCGACACTTTCTGAAAGTGCAAGACGAGTTCGGCAGCTTCAGTGATTACATTTGGCGTTTCGTAGACGGACAGACAATTCAGAACCGGTGGAGAACGCTGACGCAATTTCCGGCGACGAGTCGCGAGTCAGATACGCTGAGCAAAGACCTGAAGCAGCGTGGATTCAAATTCGTGGGCAGCACGATCATGTATGCTCACATGCAGGCGACCGGGCTTGTCAACGATCACCTCGTATCCTGCTTTCGCCACAAACCGTGTGCTCGGCTGGCCAAACAAGCCAAATAGACGACACGGCACGCACGCGCAGATTCGTGTTTCCCTGTGGGCACGTAATTTCTATGCTACCGACTTCTTCGCGTAGCCAATCTGCAGTTTAAGTTCGAGGATTCCATGGCTGATTTGATTCAGTTTGACGGCTTGTTTACCGCCGCCAATGCTTACACGCTCTGCATGCTCGTCTTCTTGCAGGCGGTGCTCGGGTTTGACAATCTGCTGTATATCTCCATTGAATCGAAGCGTGTCGCGGAAGATAAGCAAGCCTACGTGCGGAAAACGGGAATCCTTCTGGCAATTGTCCTGCACATCGTCCTGTTGTTTGTGTTGATGATCGCGATCAAGTATTTCGAACAACCGTTTCTCAGTTTTGCCTGGCCGTTCATCGAAGCGGAGTTCAATGTCGACAGCTTTATCACGCTGTTGGGTGGAGCCTTCATCATCTATACGGCGACGAAGGAAATCTATCACATGCTCAGCCTGGACGATTTATCCCATGGAGCCAATTCGACACCACGTTCCGCGGGCGTTGCGATTTTCTGGATCGTCGTGATGAACCTGGTGTTTTCATTCGATTCGATTCTGGGAGCGAAGGCATTGACCGATGTGTTCCTGGTGATGGCCACCGCGATCGTTATCGGTGGTTTGCTGATGTTGGTGTTGGCCGATCACGTTGTGGAGTTTTTAAAGAAGAATCGCATTTACGAGGTGCTGGGTCTGTTTATCCTGTTCATTGTCGGGATCATGCTGGTATCTGAAGGCGGCCACAAGGCTCACGTAGTTTTCTTCGGCCACGAGATTCACGCCATGACGAAGCCCACTTTCTACTTCGTGCTGACCGTACTTGTTCTGGTGGACGTGGTGCAGGGTCGCTACCAGAAAAAGCTGATCGCCATGCCGCGGAAGAGGCATCTTCTCACTGACGAAAAATAGCGCGACGGCGGTCCGTATACTTTGACTGAAGATTCAGTGGGCGTGATGCTTCTCGGCTGCACTACAGTTCTGAAACCGGTCCGCACGGAACGGATCAATCGCTACCCGAATCGCGACGGATTGGGATATTCCTGCGCAGGAAATCTGACTTCCAAAGGCCTACACAACATTGTGTTATGAGATTAGTTATTATTTTCCAAGGCCCGGCCACGAAACTACCGAAGCAGCAAATCCCGTAGCATTGGATTTGATGACTTGTTTGGAACCAAGACAAGTTCACATCCGCATCGATACTAGCGACACGTCGGTTGATCGACGTTGCCGACCAGGTAGTCGAACAGGTGGGCAATCGTCGGAAAGTTATTGATGGTAATCAACTTTCGTCTCAGCGATCAGCCGCCATTTGCCCGCCTGATCCGGTTGTTCGGTCAGTTCATAGAATCTAATAACTCGCCGTACTGCGTTAGCAACTTCTAGCGGCGTTGGAAACGGCGGCTCGACTCTCTCGGCAAGCAGCCCACGAACTCCTGACAACAACAAAGTCTCTGCTTCTTCGCGGTTGCCCTGTTCCGCCAATGCAGCGCCCAATGCTGATTGCACGGCCAATCGTCGCCAGTTGTCGGGTGTCGTGTTGGCTCGCAAGAGGTCGAGAGATTCCGCAGGTAAGGTTCCGCCTCAGCAAACATGCCCGCATCCAAATAGGCATGAGCGGTAGCTGCCAACGCGTTCGCCGTTGCCAGTGGGTCGTCGTCGCCATGCGTGCGCTTCGAGTTGCAGGATTTGCTCCAATATCTCGACTCCCTTCTCCTGTTGACCTGTTCGCAGAAGTGCCTCCGCCAGATACGTCCTGCCTTGAAACTGTTTGGTCTTGTGGCACTCCCGGCGACGACACCAGTCGGTCCACCTCTTCCAGCAAAGCCAGTGCTTCTTCGGGTCGATCGGCGAGCAGATAGGCGTAGCCTAGATAAATCATGCATTGTATCGATGTGCCGTGATTTGTCTCCCAGCTTCGTCTGAAGTGCTGGCAATGCCGCTTCCAAAAGCCGTATGGCTTCCGTTTCGTTGTCGCTGTTTAGATAAGCGATAGCGGTATTCGTCATCGCGAAAAGCGTTTTTGGGTGGTCCTCGCCCAACACGTCTCGACGCTGGGCCAAGACCTCGAGATGCAACGGAAGAGATTCGTGGACGGGTCGAACGTCATCGTAGACGACGGCCAGCAGATGCAGCGAGTTAATTGTCGTGGGATGCCTGTTCCCCCAGGCTCTGTTTCGAAAGCCGTCGGGCCTCTTCGGCAATTGGCAGTGCCTGATCGTAGTCGCCTCGCATCGCGTAACAATCGACCAATGTTCAACATTGCTTTTAACGTGTCCAGATGCGTCGGACCTAAAGTGCGTCTGCATGATCTGTAACGTCTGCTTGTGCAGCTTGATCGCTTCGTCCCAGTTCTCATGCCTTTGGTAACCGACGGCCAGGTCATTCATGGACTTAAGCGTGTCCGGATGTTCCTCACCCAGGACTTTGGTCCTTAGGGCCGTGGATCGAATAAAGAGCCGCAATCGCTTCGTCCAGATCGCCGGCCCGGAAATGCAAGGCCGCCAGATTCGCCATCGAGGCCATCGTATCGGGGTGTTCTTCGCCCAGTTCCCGCATTCTGATCTTCAACGCAGACTTGTGGACCCGTACGCCCTGGTCATAAATACCCAGTGCTTGCATCGATTCCCCAATGGCGTGCAGCAGCTTTGCTTTCAACAACGGGTCTTCTGTCAAATCGTCTTCGAGATCCGACGCGGCCTTGATGAGCACATCCACCATCTTCACATCGCGGCCGTCGATGGTTGGATCGGGGCTGCGAAATGAACGTACTAGCAAGTCGAGCACTCGTTCGGTGCGGTGTGCAGAGTCTTCAGCCAGTCGCTTGGAATTCAAGGCATTAAGCGTTTGCCTGGTGATGCCGACAAAACCAAGGACGATTGCCAGCGCAAGCAGACTCAACAAGGCCGCTACTGCCGTGTTGCGTTGGCACCATTTCCAAACTGCGACCGGCGGGGCCGGTTGGCCTCGCTACGATTGGCTGGCGGTTAAGGAACGCTTTGCAGGTCGGACGCCAGATCCAAAGCTGTTTGGTAACGATGTTCAGGTCGTTTCTCCAGCGCCTTGAGTACGATCGTATTCAGATCGCCACGGAATTCACGACCGATCGAAGACAAAGGTCTAGGCTCGTCTTCCGAGATAGCCTTCGCTGCTTTCAGATATTCCGCTTCGTCAACATCATAAGGCAGCTGACCGGTCAGCAGCTCATAAGCGATCACGCCTAGTGAATAGACGTCTGACCGTATGTCCACGTCCAGAGAATGCCCCGAAACCTGTTCAGGGCTCATGTAGGGCAGTGTTCCGATCAGTTGACCGGCGCGCGTTTGCAGCGTCGACATGCCCGGATCCACTCCCGTCGCCCGGGCAACTCCAAAATCCAGGATGGAAGGTTGTCCGTCGTCTTGGACCAGGATGTTGCGCGGGCTTCAAGTCCCGATGAATCACTCCCCGTTGATGCGCGTGATGCACGGCCTCACAGATTTGAACAAACAACCGCAAACGGTCAGGCAGTAGCGGGATCCAATTGCTGGACAAATTCACGAAGTGGTTGCCCCTCAATGTACTCCATGGCCAAGAAAGGACGTTCCTGACCGGTCGAACTGTCGACGAAGACGCCCGCTTCGTAGATGCTGGCGATTCCTGGATGCATCAGACGACCAAGGACTGCCGCCTCAAGTTCAAATCGCTTCAGCAGATCCGGGCTGACCATTCCCGATCGAATGACTTTGACTGCGACGTCGCGACAAGGGTTCTGTTGTTCGGCAAGGTACACGACCCCCATGCCGCCCTCGCCCAAGACCCGTTTCACCCGGTAGCGACCGATGTGTTTCGGCAACTCGGATTCGACGACGGTGTCGAACTGAAACTGAATTCCGTCCGTGATATTGTCATCGGCGAAAATGCCGTTTTTTCTTGCGTCCCTACGCAGCAGCAGCTTCAGTTCCCGCCGCAGCTCAGGGTCATCCGCACAATGCTCGTCCACATGACACTTTGTTGGGGTTCCGGCAGGTCGCAGGCGGCGAGGAACAATTCCTGCAGTCGCGCGTGATCCGGCGACATGGTCTATATCTCCTTGTCTTCCAATCGAGCTCTGCAACCATGCCCGGGCCATCCGCCAATCGTTCAACACAGTGCGCTGACTGAGATCCAAAACTTGTGCAACTTCTTCGACGGTAAGTCCTGCGTAGAATCGCATTTCAATAATGCGTTCCTGCCGAGGAGCAAGTTCGCCCAACCTTTTCAGTGCATCTTCCAGGTCCAGAACATCAATCAACTCTTCTGCTGATTGACCGTTGTCAACACCAGCAAGCGTAATCCGGTTCCACCCGCCTCCCCGTTTGGCAGCCCGTTGCTGCACGCGCATGGTCTACCAGCAGATTGCGAGTCGCTTTGGCAGCAACCGCGTAGAAGTGCGAACGGCTCTTCCAATCTATATTCGTATTCTGCGCCAGTTTCATGAAGACATCATGGACGAGAATCGTAGGTTGGATTGAATTTCCTGCCGTAGGCCGTGATGTGAAGATGCGCCCGGCAATGCCACGAAGTTCATCGTAAACAATCGGCAACAAGCATTCTGCGGCACCAGGAACACCGCTGTGAATTTCCGACAAAATCTGGGTTATGTTTTCATCCTGCGCCATAAGGTCTTCGTTTGTTGGGTGTTGCAGCAGGCTGGATTAGATTGCCCACAATCGACAGTCATCGGGTCGCGATCCTGGCATCGCGTATTCGGCTGGAGTCTCATTCGTCCCGTGAACTTTCACGGCAAACTAGCATCGAAAAAGCGATGCTACCGCAATTCTCCAGAATTGTACTGCACCTTCACGGCTCCTTTTACGGATTCATGGTAACGGGCACCGTAGTCTCGTCATTTCGTTCATTGGCGGTTGAATGCCGCTGACGCCAGAATCGCACCGATTGGAAAGCAGAGCCAGTGGCAGAACGCAACCGGCTGGTCGCCTGCTTCCACAATACCGGAGAAACTATCGTGAATCACGAACTAGAACTAGAATTCAGTGTCGAATCGCTCGAGTCCCGAAAAATGATGGCCGGAGACGTCTCTGTTAGTGTGGGCGGTGGCGATCTGCGGATCACAGGCGACAGCTCAAGTAACGAGATTCGCGTCTCCCAAGTGGCAATACCTGATTTGGGCCGCGGCTACCGCTTTGAAGGCGTCAATGGCACGACCGTGAATGGCCAGGACGTTTTTGTACTTCACGACGCGAGCGTCGTGGACGACGACATTCGGATCAACATGCGAGGCGGAGACAACAAAGTAGCGCTGATCGGGCCTGACGAATTTGGTCACGACGTACCGTTTAGCGTTGCAGGTGACTTGATGATTCGATCTGGAGGTGGAAATGACACGATCTATGTCGAATTGGTAGGCGTTGAGGGAGACGTCTCAATTCGAACGCGAGGCGGTGAAGACGCGATTGTGACCAATCTCGAAACAGTTGGCAATCGAATGCAGATCCAGTCAGGCAGTGGGAACGACTTAGTTCAAATTACTCAATTGACGGCAGCGAATCAGGTCATGATCAATTTAGGTTCGGGTGACGACACTTTGATGACCGCGGGCGTGAACGTTGCCAGTGACTTCGACATCAAGATGGGCGCGGGCGAAGACGGCATGTTCGCGATTAGCAGTATCTTTGCCGCCGGCCTGTCGCTCAACGGTGGATCGTCCGCAGATATCCTTGTCGACAAGGCCGCCGGTGGCACGACGGGAAGCGTGGATTATCGGTACAGGATTGATTGCGAGTAAACTGGAATCGCACACGAGCGTGCCGGGTATCGAATGGCTAAATGCAAAAGCGGAGCATTTGCAGCGCACGGGTGCTGACGAAGCGCTGTCAGATTTCTTGTTCGACATTGGCAGTATTTAGACGGACTGCTAAAGAGGCGCAGCCGGGGTGTTTGCTGTACTCTGGGCCTTCTTTACTTGCCCGTTCCCCTGCGCCGTCACCGTTTGCCATACGTTTGCCTGCCGGGCTTGCCCGCGGGAACACTGATTGACAACCTCGCGTCTTCTTAAGCAGGCTGATCCGCCGCTGCACCAAGTCGTGGCGGGCAGCCTGTAATCTTCGACGGGCGTATCACGTGGAACCGTCGCGCAATCTGCTGGAGTCGTATCCGCCCGTGAACTTTCACGGCCAACCAGCGCGAGTCACTCTGACTTATGCGCAGTCTGCGGGTGTGAAACTGCGGTTTGGCGCCGCTCCACGCGCACTCAAAAAGGTGGGCCGCTCTAGCATCGAAAAAGCGGTCTTATCGCAATTCTTTGCAATTCTCCAGAATTGTGCTGCACCTTTGCGGCTCCTTTTACGGAATCAAGGTGACGGGCACCGTACCGGTTGGAACTCGGCGGTTTTGTCGAGAATCATTTGTACGAAATCTCATGCATAAGGCAAATCACGATGTCGCTTACCAAACGCAACCGTCGGTCTTTCCGAACTACCCATTCGCGTCAACTGCGGCTCGAGCCGCTCGAAGATCGTCGCCTGCTGGCGGCGATCACCGTCAATTCGTCTGCGGACGGCCTGGTTGTCGATGGGATGGTAACGCTCCGCGAAGCGATCCAGGCTGCCAATACCGATGCCAGCGTCGACGGCTCGGTGGCTGGCAGCGGCGCGGATACCATCACTTTTGACAGTGCACTTTCTGGCCAGACGATCACACTCGGCGGTACGGAGTTAGCAATCACCGAGGCCCTGACGATCGACGCGACCGCACTCGCGTCGAACGTCATCGTCAACGCCAACAATACCTCGCGTATTTTCAACATCACCGCCAGTTCAGGCGACTTCACGTTGGCCGGGCTGACGCTCACTGGCGGCCGGACGATCGGCGACAATGGCAATTTCTCGGATACCACGTTCAGCGGCGCCGCCGTTCGCTCACTCACAACCGGCAGTCTCACAATCGACCAGAGTACCGTCAGGCGGCAACAACACAACGGGCAACTACGCCAGCGGCGGCGGGATTCGTGCCCGTGGTGCCGTGACGATCACGAGCAGCACCATCCGCGGAAACAGTACGGCAGGTCAAAGCTCCAGAGGCGGCGGGATTGCTTCCTCTGGCCCCGTGACGCTCACCGACAGCACGGTCAGCGGCAACAGCACGGCGGGCCTCTTCGCCAGTGGCGGCGGAGTATATTCCTTTGGCGTCACCATGCTCACCAATAGCACGGTCAGTGGAAACAGTACGACGGGTAATTATGCCAGCGGCGGCGGGATGATTACTTTTGGCGATACCACACTCGCGAGCAGCACCGTCACCGACAATCACGCGTATGGCAACGAAACGTACGGCGGTGGCCTCTTCAATAACAACGACGTGGTGAATATCACGAATTCGATTGTCGCTGGCAACACGGCGACTGCCGACATGAATGACATCCGCCCAGGTACGCCTCCATTAGATGCCCTCAATATCAACTTCAGCCTGATTGGCACGGGCGTCGTTCCCGACGCCGGCACCAGCGGGAACAACGAATTTACCAATAACCCAATGCTCGGAGCCCTGGCTGACAACGGCGGCCCGACCGAGACTCACGCCCTGCTGGCTGGCAGCTTGGCAATCGACGCGGGTGATCCCGGTTTTGCGACTCCGCCCGACTTCGATCAGCGTGGCACCGGTTTTCCGCGTGTGAGCCTGGGTCGTATCGACATGGGCGCGTATGAGTTCCAAATAGCGTTTCCTGCCCAAGGCTTGGTCGTCGATACGACGACCGATGTTTTCGACAACGATTTCACGATCGGCAATTTGGCCCTCCGCGAGGCTGTTTTTTGGGCTAACCTGAATCCCCTCGCTGACACCATCACGTTCGACGCGAATCTCAGCGGCCAGACGATCACCCTGGGTGGTTCCGAGTTGCTGATCACGGACACGCTCACGATCGACGCTACGGCGCTCGCTGCCAACGTAACGATCGATGCCAACATGCAGTCGCGGGTGATCCGATTCTCCGCGTTTCCAGCGGGCAACCTGACGCTCTCCGGCCTGACGGTCACCGGCGGCCGAACGATCGGAGAATTCGACGATGGCGGCGGCATCCGCTTCTCCGGCGACACGCTCACGCTTAACAGCAGCACCGTCAGCGACAACAGCACCTCGGGCGATTATGCCTATGGCGGCGGCATCTGGACGTTTTCCGGTGATGTGACGCTTACCGACAGCACCGTCAGCGACAACAGCACCTCGGGTCTGAATGCCAATGGCGGCGGCATCCGCACGTATTCCGGTGCCGTGACGCTCACCGATAGCACCGTCAGCGGCAACAGTACGTCGGGTTCTGATGCCGATGGCGGCGGCATCAGAACGTATACCGGTGCCGTGACGCTCACCGACAGCACCGTCAGTGGCAACAGCACCACTGGTCCTTTTTCCGCTGCCGATGGCGGCGGCATCTACACGAATTCTGGGGATGTGACGCTGACGGGCAGCACCGTCAGCGGCAACAGCACCTCGGCTGAAGTTGCCTCGGTTACAAAAGGCGGCGGCATCCATACGAATTCCGGCGATGTGGCGCTCACCGACAGCACCGTCAGCGGCAACAGCAGCGGTAACGATGGCGGCGGCATCAACACATCTTCCGGCGCTGTGACGCTCATCGGCAGCATCGTCAGCGACAATAGCAGCGGCTACGATGGCGGCGGCATTTACACGAGTTCCGGCGATGTGACACTAAGCAGCAGCACTGTCAGCGGCAACAGCGCCACAGAATTTTTTGCCCGTGGCGGCGGCATTGGCACGCTTGCCGGCGATGTGACGCTCACTGACAGCACTGTCAGCGGCAACCGCGTCACGGGAACTCTTGCCTCTGGCGGCGGCATCTGGGCATTTGCCGGCGATGTGACGCTCACCGGCACCACCGTCAGCGGCAACCACAGCGATAACGATGGCGGCGGCATCCGCACATCTTCCGGCGCTGTGACGCTCACCAGCAGCACGGTGACAGGGAATTCGTCCGCGGACGACGGGGGCGGGATCTTCGTTGTCGACACCGGCACCAACCCCACGCTGACGATTACCAACTCGATCGTCGCCGGAAACACGGCCGGCGATGCGGGACCCGATTTGAGACCCGATCCCGACAGCACGCTCGACGTCGATTTCAGTCTCATTGGCGATACCACCGAATCGGGCATTACCGTTGGCACCGGAACTGGCAATATTCTCAATCAATCGGCTCAGCTCAGTCCGCTGCTGACCGATAACGGTGGGCCCACGCTCACGCACGCGCTGCGAGTCGGCAGCCCGGCGATCGACGCGGGCGATCCGAACATTCTTCCGAGTCTGTTTAAGTTCGATCAGCGAGGCGCACCGTTCCTTCGCGTCGTTAACAACCCGACCACCCCCGGCTTTCGCGTCGACATCGGCGCGTATGAGCGGCAAAGCGTGGCCGGTTTGAATCTGACGGTCGATACCATTGTCGACGAGAACGACGGCGACTATAGCGCGGGCGATTTGAGCTTGCGCGAAGCCGTGGGTCTGGCCAACGGTAGCATCGGCGCCAACACGATTCTCTTCGCGGCGGCCCTTTCCGGCCAGACAATCACCCTCGGCGGAACGGAGCTGGAGATCTTCGACACACTCACGATCGATGCCACGGCGCTCGCCGCCAACGTGACGATCGATGCCAACATGCAGTCGCGGGTGCTCAAATTCTCGACAAACCCGGGCGACCTGACGCTCTCCGGCCTGACGATCACCGGCGGCCGGACCAGCGGAGAATTCGACGATGGCGGCGGCATCCGCTTCGGCTCCAACGGCACGCTCACACTTAACAGTAGCACCGTCAGCGACAACAGCACCTTGGGAGATCTTGCCTATGGCGGCGGCATCTGGTCGTTTGGCGGCGCTGTAACGCTCACGGGCAGCACCGTCAGCGGCAACAGCACCTCGGGTCTGAATGCCAATGGCGGCGGCATCCGCACGTATGGCGGCGCTGTGACGCTCACCGACAGCACCGTCAGCGGCAACAGCACCTCGGGAGATCTTGCCCCTGGCGGCGGCATCTTCACGGCTTCCGGTGCCGTGATGCTCACGGGCAGCACTGTCAGCGGCAACAGTACCACAGGTTCTGTTGCCCGTGGCGGCGGCATCTTCACGTCTTCCGGCGATGTGATGCTCTCGGGCAGCACCGTCAGCGGCAACAGCACCACAGGTTCTGCTGCCGCAGGCGGCGGCATCCGCACGTATTCCGGCGCTGTGACGCTCACCGACAGCACCGTCAGCGGCAACAGCACTGTGGGTTCTAGTGCCTATGGCGGCGGCATCCGTACATCCTCTGTTTCCGGCACGGTAACGCTCACGGGCAGCACCGTTAGCGGCAACAGCAGCACGGGAACTTACGCCAGTGGCGGTGGCATTCGCACGTTTGAGGGCGCAGTGACGCTCACCAGCAGCACCGTCAGCGGCAACTTCAGCGGTAACCGTGGCGGCGGCATTTTTACGTCTTTTGGCGATGTGATGCTCACGAACACCACCGTCAGCGGTAACACCAGCGTTGGCGATGGCGGCGGCATCCGCACGTATTCCAGCGTTGTGACGCTTAACAGCAGCACGGTGACAGGGAATATGGCCTACGGGGCGGGGGGCGGGGTCTTCGTTGTCGACTCCACCGCCAACCCCACGCTGACGATTGCCAATTCGATCGTCGCCGGAAACACGGCCGTCGGTGCGGGACCCGATTTGAGGCTCGATCCCGACAGCACGCTCGTCGTCGACTCCAGTCTCATTGGCGATACCACCGGTACGGGCATCACCGCCGGCACCGGATCAGGAAACATTCTCAATCAACCGGCCCTGCTCGGCCCGTTGGCTGATAACAGCGGACCCACGCTGACCCACGCCTTGCTCGTCGGCAGCCCGGCAATCGACGCAGGCAACCCCGGCTTCATCCCGCCACCCGACTTCGATCGCGCAGCGCGCCGTTTGCGCGAGAAGCCGGCCTGCGCATCGACATCGGAGCGTATGAGCGGCAAACGCTCGATCCCTCCTTCTTTATGGTGACCACCACGGCCGACGAACTGGACTACAACAACGCCGACGTAAGCCTCCGCGAGGCCATTAACAGCGCTAACGGCAGTATCGACGCCGACACGATTCTCTTTGCTGCGTCCCTTTCCGGTCAGACAATCACCCTCGGTGGCACCGAGTTGCAGATCACCGAGGCTCTGACGATCGACGCCACGGCGCTCGCCACTAACGTGACGATCGATGCCAACATGCAGTCGCGGGTGATCCGATTCTCGGCGCTCTCGGGCGACCTCACGCTCTCCGGCCTGACGATCACCGGCGGCCAGACTACCGGAATGATGGACCATGGCGGCGGCATCCGCTTCGATTCCGCCGGTACGCTCACGCTTGACCGCAGCACCCTCAGCGGCAACAAAACCACGGGATCAGGTCTGCGTGGCGGCGGCATCTACACGGATTCCGGCGCTGTGACGCTCATCGACAGCACCGTCAGCGGCAACAGCACCTCAGGTCCGAATGCCAATGGCGGCGGCATCCGCACCTATTCCGGCGCTGTGACGCTTTCGAACAGCACCGTTAGCGGAAATAGCACGGCCGGAACTTTTGCCGCTGGCGGCGGTATCAGCACGTATTCCGGCGCTCGTGATGCTCACCAGCAGCACCGTCAGCGGCAACGTCAGCGCTGACGTTGGCGGCGGCATCTACACGGATTCCGCTGTGACGCTCAGGGGCAGCACGGTGACGGGCAATACGGCGGCGGGGGCGGGGGGCGGGGTCTACGTTACCGACTTCGACTTCAACCCAACGCTGACGATTGCCAACTCAATCGTCGCCGGCAACACGGCCGGCGGCGGCATGGATGACATCGACCCGGGCACGGCAACGCTCAATGTCGACTTCAGCCTGATCGAACAGGTTGGGCTGCCTCTCGTCGGCAGCGGGAACATCATCGGAATGCCGGCCAACCTGGGGCCGTTGGCGGACAACGGCGGACCGACTCTAACGCACTCGCTATTGCAGGCAAGTCCGGCAATCGACGCCGGCGATCCAACTGCGCATGGCAGGTGTGGGTGGTGTCCCCATGTTTGACCAACGTGGGATGCCCTTCGGCCGCGTCGAGGATGGCGATGGCAACATGCTGGCGCAGGATTGATATGGGCGCGTATGAGGTCCAGCCGTCGACCGTACCCACTTGTGAATTTGATGGGATGAACGGCTGCAATATCGAGGACATCGACGCAATGGTGATGGAGATCGTGGCCGGAACCAATAGCCCTCTTTACGATCTTACCGACGATGGCCTTGTCAATCTGGCCGATCGCGATCAGTGGTTAGCCGATGCGGGAGCGTTGAATCTCACTTCTGGCAATCCCTACCTGCTGGGCGATTCAAATCTGGACGGTGTTGTGGATGGACAAGACTTCCTCGTTTGGAACGACTTCAAGTTCACGCCCACTGGCAACTGGTCCCAAGCGGATTGGAATGCCGACGGCATTACAGACGGTCAGGACTTCCTCATTTGGAACGGCAGCAAGTTTCAAAGTAGCGATGGGCTACTTCTGAGCGTGTTACCGTCCGCGTCCCATCCAACGTACGAGGTCGCCCCAACGATGGACTTGCAGACAGGGGAACAATCCCCCACGCAGGTTTTGGAAATCTCTCAGATCATTCCATCCACGAACACAAAACGAATTGATGCGGTGTTTGCCGGCTTCCATCAACGCGACGAACGCGTCGATGGGCAACGACAGGCGGATATCTTCGACGCTCTCATTGAGGACTTTCCATGGAACGAACAAATCGAAAGTGGTCCTGAAAGATGAAGAAATTAAGGATGGCTTGGAGTCGATCGGAAAAGAAGCATCGCAACTCCTTGGAAACGGAGACAGAGTTCGGATTCGAAGTCGAATCACTCGAGTCACGAACGATGCTCGCGGGCAATGTCCATGTGATCGTGAGCGGCGACAATATGATCATCAACGGCGACAGCGATAGTAACGAAATCATGGTCTACAGCCTCGTGGATACCATTGGGGTGTTGGGCGGCAATGGGACTACCGTGACAGGCGATGTTTTCGACTTGACGACAGCCGACCTGAACAAGCTGACGATTAAAATGAAAAGTGGTGACGACCACGTGACGGTTGGGCCCCGCATTGAGGCCACCGGGAAAGTCCGCATCATCGGCGGTGGCGGTGACGATCAGATTACTGTCCAAGGAACTTTCAACGACAAGGTCACCGTGAATGGCGGCGCCGATAGCGATTTTATTCAACTCTACTTAGGAACTTTTAACGATAAGGTCACTTTGAACGGCGGCGCCGGTGATGACAACGTCACCATACAGGTCACGACGTTCGCGACCGATGTCAAAGCGAATATGGGTCACGGGTCTGACGTGGTACGTTTGACGGCTGGTGTCAGCTTTGCAGAAGCCCGATTCAATTTAGGTGGCGGCGATGACCTCCTCGTCATGGTAGATTCGATTACGGGCGAGCCTATTTTCAATGGAGGTAGCGGATTTGATAGGTCTAATCCGGATCCGGTCACGAGCGCACAAAATTATCCAAATGTCACGCTCAAGAGCTTCGAGACGGGTAATTAATTCCCGTTCGACGGGTGGAGAGTCATTCAGACAATTCTGCTGGAAGCGAAAATACTCGGGTCCAATCCCTGCAAAATCGAACTATGTCGGAGTTCTCGCGTCAGCGACCGGTTTCTGCACGATTCCGAAATGACATGATTCGCTTGCTGTTGGCACTCCCGAGAACCCGGCCCAAAGGGGGCTTCCGCAGCTGGCTGACTCGCCAAAGTTGCGGCGGCAAAGGCGGACAACTCAAAAACCGTCGGCCAGTTCGGCACCGCTCGGTTGGCGGTACGAACACAACCTCGCCAATCGCGACGCATCGGCTACTGCTTTTCCGTTAATCGGGATTACCAGAATCGGTTGACTGGGTGAGGGACAGCGAGATTGGCGGACTCCACATCCAGTCAGCTCGCATCCCTCTCTTTGACCAGCCGCGATTCGGCAGATTGGGCCAAACGCTCTTGGAAAGCAAGCATTAGGGCTGCCGATCGGCTCGGCTTCTCTCTTCGCAGCCGGCAGGTAGAATCAACGCGATCGGGAGCGAACCGGGGATGTTCTCACCGTCATGAGTAGGAATCCGGATGCAAATCTCCGCATGACCGTAATCGCCAAGTGGACGTTTCTGCTGAATGTGGGCTCGACCTTGTTCATGGTGGGCCTGATCTGGTTCGTTCAGATTGTGCACTACCCGTTGTTTCAACAGGTAGGGGTTGAGCAGTTTTCGACTTATGAACAGGAACACCAACGGCTCACGACATTTGTTGTCATGCCGGTCATGCTCTGTGAGATTGCCACGGCAATACTGTTGTTGCGGTTTCGCCCGGAGGCGTTGCCGTTGGGGTTCGTCTGGCTGGGCATCAGCCTTGTCGCCGTCGTTTGGGGTCTTACGTTCTTCGTGCAGGTACCGCAGCATACCCTGTTGTCCGAGGGCTACTGCGAGTCAGTCGCCAGGCAACTCGTTGTCGGGAATTGGTCACGCACGTGGGTCTGGACGCTCCGTGGTGCACTGGTAATCTGGTCGACCGGGCTACTGATCAAGTAGCTGGACGTTAATTACCGGCGAAAAATCGGAAGACGACAACATGCGTACATATCAACTGGCTCATACCGATCTTAACGTGTCCAGGCTGGCGTTTGGGACCTGGCATCTTGGCGGTTCCTGGGACGATGCGCCGCTGGATTCTGAAGTTATTGAGCGGGCGGATCGGCTATTGAAAACTGCCGTCGAGCACGGGATCAACCTCATCGATTTGGCCGACATCTACGTGCGGGGCAAATCGGATCAGGCCGTGGGGCGAGTTGTGCAGGCGAATCCGGGACTTCGTGACCGGGTCGTGCTGCAGGCAAAGTGTGGTATCGTCCTCGGCGGTCAGAACGAGCCGGACGATCCCGGACACTACAACTTTGACAGCGAACACATTGTGGCGGCGCTGGAACGTACATTGCAACGCCTGGGGACCGACCGAGTCGAGTTGTTGTTGCTACATCGGCCAGATCCGCTGGTTGAGCCGGCAGAAGTTGCCAAGGCATTTGACCAGCTAGAAGCTGCCGGCAAAGTCCGCTACTTCGGTGTGAGTAACCACACGCCGTTGCAAATTCAGTTGTTGCAACAGCATTTATCGCAGCCCTTGGTGGCGAATCAACTGGAATTGAATCTGTTGCATCATCACCTGATCAGTGACGGATTCATGGCGAATACCAAAGATGCCGATCAGTTCGGTTGCAGCGGGACGCTCGACTATTGCCGTTTGAAGCAGATCACCGTTCAAGCCTGGTCACCACTTGCTCGCGGTCAGATCATTGCTCCCGCAGATGACGCCCAGCCACATGTGTTGGCAACAGCGGCTGAGCTGCGCCGCCTCGCCGAGCGGTATGAAACGACGCCCGCCTGCATTGCGATTGCCTGGTTGCTGCGCCACCCAGCCGGCATTCAGCCGATTCTCGGCACGATGAATGTCGATCGGCTGACAGAGTCGTGCGCTGCGGACGCCATCGATTTGTCGCGAGTCGACTGGTTCCGGCTCCTGAACGCTGCCCGTGGCCGAAACATGCCCTAGTTGGTATTCAAAATCAAACGCCCGTCAAAACGCTCCATTCAATGCGCAGCCAACCATGAAATCACCGACCAGCGAAGCGTCTCGTGGTTCTGCAGACGGAATAAACTGCCAAAACTTGCCGATTATCGACGCACATCTATAAAGTCGGGTCGGAAACACTAATAATAACATGGGCTGGCGTATCCCCTCCGCGCACGACCGGAATATCCGGAGCGACGTCCGCGAACTTGAAACACGGAGATTTGAATGTCCAGTGGACTGCAAGACGAACAGCGAGTAGACACCACGCATCAACAGGAAGCGAAGTCAGATTTGGAATCCACCTTTGGCGATCACCGTAAACGAAGTCTGAATCCGCACGTGGACTACGCGGCCATCGAAGGGGCCGTGCGTACGATTCTCGAGGCCGTCGGAGAGGACCCCAATCGGGATGGGTTGTTGGACACCCCAGCTCGCGTCGCAAGGATGTATGGCGAGATGTTCGTCGGACTGCACCTCGACCCGGCCAGGCATCTCGATGTGACGTTCGCGGAAAGTTACGACGAGATGGTGCTAATTCGGGACATTATGTTTAATAGCATGTGCGAACACCACTTGCTGCCATTCACAGGTGTCGCTCACGTGGCGTATATCCCGGACGGGAAGATCACCGGGCTGAGCAAAATTGCCCGAGTCGTAGACGAGGTGGCCCGGAAGCCACAAGTTCAGGAGAGGATGACTCAGCAGATTGCCAATTTGATCGAATCGAAATTGGCCACTGCGGGTGTCGCCGTCATTGTGTCGGCTGAGCACACGTGTATGTCTTTGCGGGGCATCCGCAAGCCAGGTAGTCTAACGATCACCAGTGCACTCCGCGGAGTGTTCAAGTCGGACCCGGCGACGCGCGCAGAAGTCATGTCTTTGATCAGTTGATATTTGCCTGGCGAAGATCGAGAAGGAAGTGACATGTTCATCGAGAAAGCTTACAAGTTTTACGCTGCTCATCGCAACGAACAGCTGAAAGACAAGTGTTCCAACTTGCATGGGCACCGTTATGGTTTGCGGTGTTTCTTCAAGGTCGAACGTGTCGGTGATATCTCGACGCTCTTTGGTGATTTCGACGACAAGGTCGAACCGTGGATCAAGCAGAAATACGATCACGGCATGCTAATCAACATCCATGATCCGCTCTACCAGACGCTGAAGGATCATCAGCGACGAACCGGCGAGCATCTGAAGATGAAAGAATTCGACGGTGCCACAAGTGTGGAGAACCTGGCTTATATGCTGTTCAGCGAGATCATCGAAATGGGTTTTGAACTGGACCGAATCGAGGTTCGGGAGACCGACACCTCGGTGCTGGTCTATTCTTACGCCGATTGGATGGCTGACGGTGAACGATTGGCCGCACGTAAGCCGGTAGCCTCGACTTCTCAGGCTTTTACGCAAGCCGATTGAATTGGCTGTCACGATGGGTTGAATGGATGCAACTCAGAACGCTGATTCTGATCTTTGAAATGCTGCTGGCCAGTTCGGTGATTGGACAAACACGGCTGCAGCAAGCCACCCCGTTCGTCGAGGATCGATTCGACGCCGCGAAAGTTGCAGGTTACGAGCAATGTCAGTCGTGCCATCGCGAGCAATTCAGCGTGCTCGAGCAACACCCACATTTCCGACATGGCCGAACCCTCCATCGAAATGAAAAGGCGATCAGCATGGTTCGGCAACTGGGTGAGTCCAGCGTGAAACGAGCCGAATCGTGCGTTCGGTGCCACTACACGCCACGGGAGGACAAAGGTCGTGTCAAGGCAGTATCCTCCATCTCGTGCGAGTCATGTCATGGCCCGGCCGCGGACTGGTTGTTGGTCCATAACGATTACGGTGGTCGCGACGTGACGAGGCAGCAAGAGACTTTCGAGCATCGCCAGCTGCGTATCTCGTTCGCTATCGCACAGGGAATGCGACATCCGTCTCAGTTGTATTCGCTGGCTCGAAGTTGTTATGCATGCCATATCGTCGATGACGAAGCGCTGGTCAATGTCGCCGGGCACCCGTCTCGCAGCTCGACTTTCGAGTTGGTTGCCTGGTCACAAGGTGGAGTTCGGCACAATTTGTTCCGTTCGGACGGTCAGTCGAACGAAGTGTCGTCGATCGAACGCAGACGAGTGATGTTTGTTATTGGCGTGCTGACCGACTGCGAGTATTCGTTGAGGGCTGTTGGCAAAGCAACTGAACGAAACCGCTATGCGCTCGAACATGCCTCCAGTGTACATGCCCTCAGGAGCCGCATAGCCGTGATCGCAGAACGGACGAAACATCCTCAGCTCGAAGCAGTCTCGCGGCTGGTAGCAGGCATCAAGATGCAGCTCGGGAACGGAGCAGAACTGCAACAGGCGGCCGACGCTATCAGTAAGACTGCGTGGCAGTTGGCGCAGTCACTGGACGGAATGAACTTGGCCATGATCGATGATCTTCTGCCGGCTGAAGGCCGGTTTGTCGGTGTGCCATTACAAGTGGAACCGCGATAGGTCGACGAAAGTTGATGTGAATCAAACGATCAACAACAACCACAGCTCTGAAATTGTGGTGCTGCTGCACGGCTTGGCGTCGCATCGCGTGGTCATGCGCCGCTTAGCGGTGCATCTGGAGAGCGAAGGCTATCGCACGAATAATTGGGGCTATTTCAGCTTGTTCGATTCCATCCCCAAGCATGGTGGACGATTGCTGGGGCTGCTGGAACAACTGGATCAGGATGATTCGATCGAACGCATCCACTTCGTGACGCACAGCATGGGCGGGATTGTCGTGCGATACGCATTGTCGCAAAAACAGATTTCGAAGGCATCGCGATTCGTAATGCTAACGCCTCCAAACCATGGCTCCCATGTAGCCCGAATCATATCGCGCGTCACGGGACCAATTTGGCCGGCGATGCTGCAACTGTCGGATGCCGAGGGTAGTCTGGTCAAACAATTGCCTATGCCAACCGGGGTGGAGGTCGGCGTCGTTGCTGCGTCGCCCGATCACGTCGTGCGGATGCATTCAACGAACCTTGCTTCGCAGGTCGACCATATTGTTGAACGCGGGCCGCATCGAGCAGTACCACTGCGTGCCTCGACGCATGCGGTGGTCGCTTCTTTTCTGAAGCATGGCCAGTTTCGTTCGGATTGAATAAGGGCGTTGGAGCTGTGTTTACCAACGGTCGTTCTTCATCAGGATCCCGTCGGCCCGGTTGCCCATGAGCGTGAAGATGGCGGGGTCCATCCCGTTAGGCAAGAACCTGACCGAACCGTCGGCGAACACGAAGACACCACCGGCGCCAGCGTGGTTGCTTCCAAAGCCTCCGACCGCAGTCGGTGACTCAAGGTCCACCTCGTCGGCGTCGTCCATTGGGTTGCCGGGAAACGCTCGCGGCGATTCCATCGAACCGGTATTACGAAGCGTCGCACGTGTTCCCGACATCCAGCCCAGCGTGTCATTGGCGGTGATTTTGTCTCCCGCAAGAATGGTCTTGGAGCTTCCATCGAGGATGTCGGAGTAACGCACGGCGCTATTCAGGAACAGCAACCCGTTGTTATCCGTGTCGATGGGTGCTTCCCGGTCGTTGTGGCAGCCGGCGTAGTCGGAGTAGCTCTGGCCGGCGTCGGTGGCAACGCCTGCCGATGGACAGTCATAGACGGGTACCTGGTAGTCGAATAGTTGGACGTTCTTCACCGAGTAGGCTCCGGCCTTTTGATCGATCATCGAGTAGGCGACGCGTTCTTCAAGGTAGGGAAGAATCTGGACGGTCCAGCTGATTTGCTGCTCGGTGACAGGCAGTGTCTCGGCGGCTTGAGGTGGCCTCGCGAGTTGTGGCTCGCCGTCGGAAGAGAAATCGTTCATGTCAGCAAACGGATCAATGCCGACAGGGCGAGCTATCGGCCCCGTTGAATTGATCACCCCAGGCGGCAATTTCTCAAATGCAAGTTCGTAATTGTGGACGGCCAAGCCCAATTGCATCAGGTTATTGCTGCACGAAGCACGTCGGGCGGCTTCTCTTGCAGCATTGACGGCGGGCAACAGCAGCATGACCAGGATGCTGATGATGGCGATCACGACCAACAGCTCCACCAGCGTGAACGCCTGCCGCGGTGGTATTGTTCTGAAGGAAATCGGTCGATTCATCATAAGGCTCCTTGTTTGGCCTGGTTGTTGTCTTGTTATGGTGACGAGGCTCGCTTCAGGATTATTGTTTTTGAGCATTGAACGGCATTCGGATGCCCGACCGGGAAGCGACTGGTCACCCGCCACTGATTGCGCTCCTCCGAAACCTTTTCGATAATGATTGTGCTACCGCCGGCACTGCCAGGCGGCAGGGTCGGCTTCCACGATTCGCCTTGGTATTCAGGAGTTGCCTTGACGAAATGGGCGGCACGTTCCAGTCCTGCCTCGCAAAGCCAATACGCTTGCTGCCGATGCAGGTGCAGGCGCAGGTACTGACGTGAGATGAATGCAGCCTTCACCATTGCAGTCAATAACATGACGCCCACGGCCAGGCCGATCATCACGGCAATGAGAATGGAACCAGATCGACGGCAGCCTGGCCTGGGAAATTTCACGGGTTGGGTGTTCGGTAAGCTCATGGTGTTGGTGCCTTGTCGGCCGAGAGTATGGCTCCTTCGGTTGCCAGGCGATTATCCCGTCCAACACTTGCCGTTATTGGCAACTGTTTTGGCGGTGCCTCCTCAACGTTTGTTGGGCTAATTCCAAAGTCCCGGTTGCACAGCGTCAATTCGAGCGTGGCTCGAGCCTGGTTAGCAGATAATCGGAACGTGGCTGGGCAGCCTGCTGGCAGATCGAACTCATCGTGATGAGTCGTCATGTCGTTTGTCGCCTTGCGCGCAACGGTGCTTCCTTCAGTTCTGTAGACGATCGTCCCGTTTGGGCTATTGAGCGTCAGAGTTGTGTCATCGAGTGACACATCATGTGCCGCATGTACATCACGTCGAAAAGCGTGCGACAGCCGTGATGCGGTACGCTGGAATGTCAGGCTGCGGACGCTGGCATGTTGCTGCTGCAACGTTTTGTGAAGCACACTTCCCAGCAGGCTCAACAGCACCGTAGCGATGCTGATGACAGCGAGCAGCTCGACCAATGAGAATCCCGAGCGACGGTTCATGGCGTGACTTCCTGCGGATAGATCCAACCACACAAAGTCATGAGCCGCGCGTCGTTTCCCATGTGATCGGTCCAGGCAACGGTCAAGGTGACGCGAACGGCCGGAGTCTCGTCGGTCAGCTCCAACGTAACGTGGCCCTGGTCGAGTTGTGCTTTCAGGTGATCTGGCAGGGGCAACTGGCCCTCGAGCGGCTGCAATCGTTCGTATGCCAACTGCGTCAGTCGATCCATTTCGTTTGCCAGTGATTCCGAAACAACCAGCCGTTCCTGGTGAAGCTGTCGTACGCGGGAAACCTTGATGCCCATGGGCAAAACAACGGTCATGATCGAACCGAGAAGGCTCATCGAAACAAGTAATTCCGTAATTGACGAGCCACGGAAACGGCTTTTGCGCGGGCTCATTTGATGAATACTCCGATTTCAAAGATCGGCCACAGCATGGCAACGGCCAAATATGCCACGCCAAATGCCGCCGCCAAGACGAAGATGGGAAGCAACAGATGACTAAGTATCTGGATGCGAACGGAAACGACGGCGCGGCGTCTGGCGGCCAGCTGTTTCAGGACCCAGGATCGATTGCCAACCTGTTGCGAAGTGTCCAACGCGCGGGCTTCAGCGCTGTTAAGCAGCCCGATGCGTTGCAATGAAGACCAAATGGAACGTTCGTCCCACGGACCTCCGGCACGCTGCAGTTGACGGCGGACCTTCGCCGAATCGTGATAGCGTGTGAGAGAATCCATTGCCGCACTCAGGGGGCGACCTGCATCGCTGGCGATCGCCAACTGCTCCAAAATCGTCGCCGAAGCGTTCGGCTTACGAACGCCAAGCAACGCTGCCAGCCAGCCTGTGCGCAGGGCTCGGCTCATCATTCCCGAACCCGTATACCAGACCACCACCAAGACGACGAACATCATGATCAACCACAAAGAAGGTAGATGACGACCGATCGACGCCAGGTTCTGAGTGATCGGTGGTACCTCGATTTCGAAATCGAGGAGGATTTGGAAGAGCGTCGGCATGATCTTGACCAAGGAGAACGTGGCGATCAGTCCGCCGACCAGCAGTAGCATGATCAAGTAGGACAAGGCGTCCGTGATTCGTTGAATAGCCTCCTCGGTTGGGCTGTCGCATTCGGTGCCGGCGATTTTCAGCGATTCATGTAGCGTGCCCATTTCACTGCCAAAGCGAATGGCATGCAGGGCCGAAATGGGCAGCAAACCAGGCGTTAGTTCAACACTGTCCCCCAGACTGGATCCGGACGCCAGTCGACGGGCCAGTTTGTGCAGCCGTCGTGACCAGCCGAAGTTGATTATGCGCGGGAACAAGAATGCCAGGTTGCGAATCAGCGACGGCAGTTGTGGTGCCGGAACTTGCTGAGCGTCGTCAGCGAACGCGGCCACCAATTCTGAAGGTGGCAAACCATGCGTTGTCGAGATGTTCAGGATTTGCAGTAACGCGCGTTGCTCGATGGATGGACTGCGATCGGTGAAGAAAGTCAGGAGGCGAGTAAAAAAACGAAAGATGAACATGGTAGATCTACGACAAGTTCTGAACCAGTGAGACCAGGGGCAGCAGCAGCGAGATGAAGGTGAAGCCGACGAATATGCCCAGGAATGCCACGAGCAGCGGCTCGTAGGCAATTTCCAGCCATTTCAACAGCCGGTTAGACCGCTCGTCATACAGGCGAGACACGTCGCGCAGCACGGCTGCGGCGTTTCTCCTGTGGGACATGCTTCGACAACGCGTAGGCGACGACCGATTGAATCGGGTAACGCACCTGCGGATTGTGGCTTGGATCTTCGACATTCAGGTCGACCGCCAACCGACGAGCTGCGTCCCTAAGCAGCGGTCGGGATGGGCTGCGTCCCGCCTGTTCGACAGCTACGGGCAGGTCAACGCCGGCGGCAATCAGCGCCGCAGTCGTCCTGCAATATCGCGCCAACGCAGCGTTTTGGCGGTACCGGCCGACGACCGGGACGAATTGGAGTACGTAGTCAAAGTATCGCGATGGGATCAAGTAGACGACAATCGCCAACGCCACCATGACCAATAGAGCCGCCCGCAGCACGTATTGTCCCTCGAGCACCAATAGTGTCGGCGGAGGGAGCTGAACGTCAAAGTCCATGAACATCTGCCTGAATTGGGGCATGATGTAGAAGATGACAAAGCTGATGATGCACTGACAGACCAGTAACAATACGGCAGGGTAGGCAAATGCTCGCCACAATCGGTGACGACGTTGGGCGAAGTGCCTCGCAGACGACAAGACGGACTTCAGGAAATCGCTTTGTTTGCCGGTGGTCGCCTGGTCAGCAACAACCGACCACAGGAGATCGCGATGCGGCGACGTTTCATCGGCCAATGCCGTCGCGACGCGATTGGATTGGATATCGGCCGCGACGCGAATCAGACCGCTTCGGGCCGGCCCGTGCGGCATCTCACGGGCGTAGGCAGACAACGCGGAGCCCAGTAGCGGCGCATTCAGCTCCAGCCGTTGCAACGTAAGTTCAAGCGGCGATGCTGGAATGTCGCTCATGGAAATGACCTAGTTAATGGGAAATTGCATCTCGGCGATGCGTGTCAGCGCTTGGCAAAACGGCCCCCAAAACATCAGGGCGTAGAACATGACAATCCCGCCGGCAACTATGGCGAGGAAAAAGCCAGGCAGTACGACGCGTAACCAGGCCGCTCGTTGAGCTGCCCGTTCCTGGTACAGGTCGCCTGCCAATCGCAGGGCGTGGCTACGCTGATGACGACTCGCCTGATGGGAGGTCGCCCATTGAAGGAAAGGTGGCGTCCGTTTCAACGGACCATCTACGACTGCATCGGACGCCAGTTGCATCGCCTCGCCGTCATCGACGCCATGGTCGACCAGCATGGCAGCTAGCTCGGACAAACCGGCGAGTTGCGTGTCCCTAACGAGCTGACCCACGCCAGGCAACAACTGCAACGGTCCCGTGAGACGCTGGAGGGTCGATCGTCCGCGTCGCGCCAGTGACCATGCAGTCACGAGAATCAGGGACAATAACACCGGGAAGCCCACGATCCACAGCGGTCGACTTGCCATCAATCCGCCAACATAACGAAACATGCCGCTCTGGTCGTCCGACAGTGATTGGTTCAACAGCAGCAAGGTGGGCAGGATCTTGCTGCACAGAAAGATCAAGAAGAGGTAGGCGAGGATGCAAACGAATAGCGGGTAGATCAGCGCCGTGGCAATGCCGGTACGCATGGCATTCAGTCGGCCAATCTGCTTCGAAATCGTTTCCATCGCCGCGGGTAATCGCCCGCAACGAATGCCGGCCTGAAGGACGCGACGGTAGTGCGGCGGCAGCGATTCGATCGAGGCGACGAACTCGTTCAGCGAGCCATCTTCTGCAGAATCAGCGTGGAGCGTTTGTTGCTCCGCCGCTTGGTCAATGAGTCCAAGCTCGAAGTCGGTGCCGCTGGACGAGGTGGGCAGCTGAAGATCAAGCGGAACTCCAACATCATGCAACGCCCGCAGTTGCTCATTCAGTATGGTGATTTGCTCCAGCGTACCCATGCCACTCCCACATTGCTCCAGCGTCGGAATCGCTTGCCTGCCGTACTGATGCGTGTGAGCTGCAGATTTGTTCAACCAATTGAAAAGAAAGTCTCTTTTTGCTCGGCCGGTCGTGCCCCGGAACCGCACGCGCACGAATTTCCATCAAAGTATCCGCTCGGAAGAAAGAGTGTCTTGACCGTGCAGCATCCCGTCGGTGGGAAGGAATGTGAAATCAAGTAAATGCTGCCTAGATTGAAACGCGGAAAACATCCGAGCGTCGCTGCTGTACGCGATAATAGAGCCGGACGACGCCCCACTCCGAGGATTGTTGATCCAACGCATCCGCCACCAGAAAAATGTTTTCGACGCCAGTGACTCGTAACGGATCCAGTCGGGTCATGTCAGAGATTGAGAGTGACTTCAGAGTGGGCTGCGGCTGATGTATCGTCGGGCGGTTACTGAGACCTGTGACAACCGAAAGAATTGCCACCGCAAGGCATAGCCATCGGCTTCGTAGCGATCTTGAATGTTGGTCTCGCGCTTCGTCCATCAACCGTGATTTGACTGCCGGCGAGACCTGTATGTAATCGCCAGCGTCGCGAACGAGTGTTTCCAGGTCGAATAACGGGTCGTCCTGCTGGAATCTAGTCATGGCAGGACTCCGCAAGCGGCTTCAGGATCGCTGCGACTCGTTGCATACCGTACCGATAACGGCTGGCGGCCGTGTTTGGGGAAATGTCGAGAACCCCTGCAATCTCGGCAAACGTCATTGATTCCCAGATCTTGAGGGCGATGACTTCGGACTGTTCTCTCGGCAGCCTCCGCAGTGCCAACCACACCTGGCGAAAGGAGTCTTCACGTTCCAGATCGTCCACGCGGCAATACGTAGCCAGATCGCTCAACGTCCCGCTGCACTGGATTCGTGCATTTCGTCGTGAAATGAGCAAAGCCTCGTTGCGGACGATCCTCAGCAAGTAGGCCCAGGGGGAATTCACTTTCAGTAGCAGAAGCGGGCGATCTGCCAGTTTGGCCAAAGCCGTGTGAACGGCGTCTTCGGCGTCCTGTTGCTGGCGAGTCACCATGCTGGCGTAGCGAACGAGTCTTTGGGCCGTGAGATCGTAGAGCGGTCCCAGTCCCGATACGCCCAGTCGAGCCAAATCGGTGGCACGCTCGCGGACGACTTCAGCGAATGGCAGGGCTGGATTGCTCACAACCGTAGGATGCGCAATTGGAGCTAATTTGTCTAACGAAGGTGGTTTTTCTGCGAATTATCTCCGAGTCCAGCCATCGTTAGCACTAGCCCGGCTTACTTGGCGGCAACTTGTTGGCCGTTTCTATGAGGGATCCCACGATGCGTGTAGCGGCTTACCGTCCATTGACGATTGCCATCCAGTCGCCACACACGCTACCTGTCCTCGCGAAGCGCACTAGCTGACCGACAGGCCTTCTGTCGTCTCGATTGTACCGATTGGCTGAACATGGTCTTCAACCGTCCAGCACTTGTAGTCGGGTGGCAAGTCCGGTTGAAATTCGTGACAAGGCACGATTAATTCTGCGTCAAGCGACAGCGCCGCGCCTGGCAGAACGACGGCGCACAAACAGGCGAACGCCAGCCAGCTCATCCAACGGCTTGGTGCGGGTAATGGACGCATGATCGACCGAAGTCGCTTCTCCGTGATTTCCACGGCGTTCATTCCAACGGCGCC
Organism: uncultured Planctomycetales bacterium; assembly: GCA_963821085.1. Taxonomy (GTDB): domain Bacteria; phylum Planctomycetota; class Planctomycetia; order Pirellulales; family Pirellulaceae; genus CAWGCE01. The sequence continues at coordinate 105,666 of CAWGCE010000005.1, forward strand.
AATGATTGGATGCAATTGGCATTTTGTTTCCAGCACAGAAATCAGACAGTTTCCATAGTGCGCCCGCGGATAGTCGAACATCGCCAACACATCTGCGTCCGCACAACGCTCGCATTGATAACTCGCTTCGCGACTTGCCCACCAGGAAAGTGGATGGAACCACCAGATCGTCTCGGAGAGCATTCGTAACATGCTGCCGACAGTGTCCCATCGGTGCACATGCACCAGTTCGTGCGCGATAATCGGCTCCAGCTGGCCGGCTCCTCGTGTTTCTACCACCACCTGGGGCAAGATCAACGTCTTCTTGAACAGGCCAAAAATTGCCGGCCCAATGTTTCGACGGGTTACGCACACCTGCACGCCGAAAATACCAAGTTGATTGGACACGACCTGAAACGCTTCGCGGACTGCTTCGGGCGTTTCGACCAGATTTCTTGTGAGTGCCGTGTATAACGCCCGCAGTCGGACTGCGACAATGATCGCTTTCACGAATATGCCGGATAGCCAAACGATCAACAAGAACTGCAACACGCGCATCCCGAGGCTTTCCTCAAGCCAGTGAAAGGCCACGGCGTCGAACGTCGCGGGCTGAGGTATTGAAACCTGCGGAACCTGAACCTGGCACCAGCTGAAGAACGCAACCGGACTTGCCCATAGCGGAGGCGTCAGGCATTTTGCGAAAGTAACCAACCACAGCATGTTGCAAGCACGAGGTCGATCGCGCAATATCGTTCGCGTCAGGATCGCGACAATCGTCAACAATAGCGAGATTTGCCAAAACTGAGTCCACAGTAATCGCGTGAGAGCTTCCGAGGGGATCATCCTTCATGCTCCAGTTTGTCCAGCAGTTCTCGCAGCTTGGCAATATCCATCTCACTGACTCCCTTGTGCTCGATCAGATGTTGCAAGAGCGGCAATGAGTTTCCGTCAAAGAGATTGGAAACGAAGTCATCCACAGCGTCCTTGATGACGCGTTTGGGTGTAACTTTCGCAGCAAACACCTTGGCCCGCCCCCGCATTGTCGACGACACGTATCCCTTCTCCTCGAGGCGATTCAGGTACGTCTGAATCGTCGAGTAGTCGACATTGAGTTGCCTGGAGCTAACTTCTTCGAAGACTTCGCGTGCAGTGGAATTTCCAAGTTTCCACAATGCGCGAGCAACGCCAGTTTCTGCTTTCGACATGGGGCGACGCTTAACCATCAGGGTCTCCTCAAAAAACTCGGCTCCCGTAACGTCCAGCTACAGTTGTAGTTATAGCGGCCAGCGTTAGAAGTCGCCAGGATTATTTCGCCTTGCGAACTGGTCACGGCGACAAACGTAGCTAGAACACCATCACAGGGGAGTTGTATTTGAATTCTGGAGCAGCCCGTGACCCGGTTCTCACCGTCAAACGTCATTTCATATTTATTTGGAGAATCTTTGTCATGAAAAATCTTGTTTCTGCGGTAACCCTCGTTTGCCTCGCTGTCACGAGTTACTCAAATGCCGATGTTCGCGTTTTGCACCTGTCGCCCGATGCGCCTCCCGTCGACGTGCTGGTCGGAGCAACCCAAGATTCACAAGCCCCGCTCCTCACGGATTTTCCGTACAAGGAGGTTTCGCCCTACGTGCCGCTACCGACAGGCAATTACTTCATTGACGTCGTGCCATCGGCAGGTGGCGCCTCGGTGATTGACGTGAACGGATTGCCAATTGACGGAGACACTGATTATTCGATCGCCGCTGTCAACGAGCTGTCCGCCATCGAGCCATTGGTACTGGTCGATGACAACACAATTGATCCCAGCAACGCTCGGATTCGGTTGGTACACGCTTCGCCAAATGCTCCGGAAGTTGATATCAGCGTGGATGGTTTGGGCGTTGTATCTACGCTTGACTTCAAAGAGAACTCGCCGTATCTCACACTTCCCGAGGGTGAATACACGGTGCGATTGCTCTTGGCGGGTACCAGCACTGAGGTACTGGAAGTACCCGGCCTCGCTCTTAGCGCCGGCACAGTTTACTCAGCCTTCGCTGCCGGCTTTGTTGGCGGAACTGGCGACCAGGCACTGACGGTGCTCCCAACCGTCGATGCCGTGCCCGAGCCCGGTTCGCTGATTCTCGTTGCGGCTGGTTTGGCGATGATTGGACTGCGTCGTCGATTCGCCCGCTGAGCCGATGATCGTGGTTTGACGGGGCCGGCGAATTTCGCTGGCCCCGGGCTGTTTCTTTGGGCGTCAACTGAGCTGGGCAGTTCTATACATTAATCTCAAAGCCCTTTCGCTGTTCCCGCTCAATAAAGGTATTCGCCAGTTGATCGCCGACGAACAGGCCGGCCTTGGAATCGAACTCCAGCCTGCGTCCCAAACGCAAGGCGATATTGGTTGCGTGACAAACGGTCAACATTTGATGATGCGAGGCGACGTCTGAGATCGGTTGCGATCGTGACTTGATGCAATCAACAAAGTTTTTCATATGGCCCTCTGGTGGGGGCTGTCCAAACAGCGCGTCGAACGCGTCGACGGGTAGCGGCTTCGATTCCAGCTCCTCTACCGGACGTCCTACGAGCTTGCCGCGATTTACCAGAAAGCGGCCGTCACTGCCCTCGAACAAAATACCATTCTCGAATCCCAGGTCGGTCTCGGCGCTGTTACGAATAACCAGTTCGACGCCATCTTTCATCGTTACCAACACTTTGAATGTGTCGGCGGTATTGAAACGGTCATCCGATTGGGGCATGCCGTCCTTGAACTCGACCGGGTGATGGAACTCGAGCGGATCAATCGAAATGGTTCCAAGGTTGCCTCGAAGTCGGTCGAGCGACCACAGCGCGATGTCTACATGATGAGCGCCCCAGTCGGTCAGCTTGCCGCCCGAGTACTCATAGAACCAGCGGAAGTATCGGTGGGTCCGACTTTGAGGAAAACCGGCGCCCCAGCCGTCGGGGTGCAGGTATTTGCCAGCGCGGTACTCGGCGAGCGGAGCCTGCCCCTGCCACATTTCCCAATTCAAATGATGCGGTGCAGGCCTCACTGGAAGCGGGTCGCAGACGGGTGAACCGCCAATGGCACAGGTTACTCGCTTGACCTTGCCGATGCGTCCGTCCCTGACCATTGCGGCGGCAGTTGCAAAGTTCGAATCAAACTCGGTGCGCTGTTGAGTCCCCACCTGGACAACGCGTTTCGTCTCTTCCATTGCCTTTTGAAACTGCTGGCCTTCACGGATAGTTAACGTCAATGGCTTCTCGCAGTAGACGTCCTTGCCCGTTTGCATCGCTTCGACGGCCACCTTCGTATGCCAATGGTCGGGAGTACCAATGACGACAACGTCGATGTCGTCGCGATCAATAATCCGGCGGTAGTCTTCATAGAGTGGAATCATCTCTGCACGGCTATTCTCGCGGTGGTAATCGCGCGCTACCTGTTGAGCCCTCCCACGCTGAACCGCGTCCACGTCGCAGATGCCGGCACAGGGGCCGAAAGGGTGGGTTTGGTGACCGAGGGCCGTGTGGTAGCGGACCCCAGTGCCGACGAAGCCAAACGTCAATTGCTCGGAGGGCCATTTGTATTCCTGCGCCGCCATTCGCGGCGCCGTCCAACCAAGCGCTACACTTGCGCCGGCAGTCTTCAGAAATCGTCGACGGGAAACTGACTTAGAGAGCATCGCAAGGCTCCAAGAGGGTATTCGCAAGGCTCGCGATTATATGCGGCACGAATGCACGCCTGATAGAGCATGTAACGCGAAACGCTCCGGGATGACTGAGCTACCCTGTCGAAAACCCGTTTCCAAAAGGAGTTAGGCCAGGGGATCGCGCATTGGAAGCGATGTGTCAGGCCTATTGAGGAACCGTCATTCGGCAAACGGAACTCAGGAAACGAGCGCCACGTCAACGGCATCTGCAGGTAAGTATTCCGATGAAAGCCATCAAGCTGAAGAACAAGCCGGCAGGTTCCGGTACCGCATTGATTGACGACGCCAAATTCGATTCGGTCTCACTCGCCGAAGTGAACTTGTTCGTGTTCCAGATCAGGAAGTCGAGTCCATCGACCTGGCCGTTGGCATCAAAGTCCGCTCCACACCAACCACGATCCTGACTGAACTTGTTCGTATTCCAGATCAGGAAATCGACGCCGTCGACCTGGCCGTCCAGGTTTGCGTCGCCAGCCAGGAGCGAGTCCCCTGACGTAAGCAAGGCGGCACCGGCTTTGCTGAGCCAGTCCAACAGATCACTGCCATCTACCAAACCATCGCCGGTCAAGTCGAAAGCGAGGTCGGTGCTCTCCGCAACAATCGCAGCCACCAACGCGTCAACGTCGATGCATGTGAATCCGCCATCTCGGTTGAAGTCGCCCGTGCGCAGCGTGTGCAACTCAATCCTGAGCCATTCGTGGTCATCAAGATTGAAGTCTCCGTTGTTCGAGCCAGGCAATTGCAGCGAGAAAACCAGGTCACCGCCATCCTGCGTCTCGAACGCTCCTACGGCGACATAAATTTCTGTCGGCATCTGGCCGAACTCGTTTACCAGGCTGATGACACCTTCGAGGACTCCGCCATTGGTTCCGGTCGTTGCCTGATCTGCGCCGTTTGAGTCAAACCAGCCTGCGAAATCGTTGTCGTTTTCGTCCGCCAGGAATGCGTCCCATTCGGCAACCTGACCGTTCTTCGCCCAGTTGGCGTCCACCAGTTCGCCCGGTTGTTCGGCGAGGTAGATAAAATGATCATTCCCCTCACCGGCATCGTTCGTGGCGACATACAGATGCTCGCCGTCTAGGCCGACGAACAGATTCAGTGCTCCATTGTCGGCCAGGTTCACGGCCGAGTTGTCAACTTGCCCGTCCATGACGAAGTCGGGCGTATTGTCAACTCCGCCGATCACGTCGAAATGCCAGTCCTGGCCATTATTATTGTCCCATGTTCCATTGCCATCGTTGAAGACAACGTCCAGTTGCGAGGCGCTGGATAACGCCGTCACCGTCAGTTCCCAAATTTCGTCCGTCGCATTCCAGATCATAGCCGGATCAGGTGAGACAGTCGTGCTCCAATGGTCGAATCCGTAGTGAGCGTTCACCGGCGAACTGCCTGTCAATGGACCGCCTGAGGGATCGTAGCTGATCGTGACTTGCTGACCGGCGACGGCCGGTTCAGGCGAGATCTCGACGCGAAGGTTGTCTTGGGTGGTGCCGGCACCAACATAAACGTGTTGAATGTCCGACTTGGCGATGTTGCCCAGCGAGTCAATCGCTTCGACATAATAGTCAAGCAACACGTCTTCCTGGCCTTCAATCCGGGCGCCATAGCGCAGGACGCGGGCAGCGGCGGGCAGGATATTTCCCGGCGGCACCACGTCGCTTGAGTTCATTGGGGCGTCGTTCCAGGTACCGACTTCGGTGCCGCCCGCATAGGTTTCATTCTGTACCGAGCTGAGTGGATTCTGGCCATCTCCATCGACTCGCCACTTCAAGGTGACGGCAGACAAGCCGCTGACGTCGTGGGCGTACGTCCAAATTTCGAAATCGTTGTCCTCCGGCTGAGAGCCAAATTCGTAACCGCCCGGATTGTAAATGTCGCGCTGAGGGAGAAACACGTTCGGCGGAGTTGTCTCTTGACCGCTGAATCCATTAAGTACCTGGCTCGCCTGGGCGATCGCCAAATTGCTGCCACGAGTCACATTGTTGTCCCAGACTTCAGTGCCATCCCAATACCAATGGTCGGAAGCTTCCGCCTGCAGCAAAAAATGCCATGCTCGCTCGGTCGCCGGTCCATTGCCATCAATGATGCTCTGCAAGTCGGTCGCCGGCGCAATGTCGTCGGCCGTAAAAACGTAATTCTTGGCTGCCGTCAGGACCGCCCACGAATTGCGATCGGGGCTCCAACCGCTCGAGTTCGGGTCGCCCAACCATTTCTTGAATTCCGGATCGCCGTTATCCGCGCCCGCCCAAGAACCGGGCTCGATGTGAATCACATCGTTCTGGTTGACCGGGTAGCGGTCCAGGTGATCCTGAATGGTTGTCACATCGTAGTTGGGATTGTTCTGGGCCCAATTGACCATGTTCTGGAAATTGCCGTGGTAGTAGGACTCGCTGCCACCACCAAAATTGTCGCCATCGTGGTGCAGCACAACGAGCATTGGGTTGTTCGGGTCGGTGTTGTACTGTCGGTACTGGTCCATGACCTGTTCGTACAGCAAAGCGCCGAATCCGCCGCGTCCATCCTCGTTTCCTTCGTAACGAGCCGCCGGGACCGCGACAATCTTCTCGACTTGCCCGTTGTTGGGATCAACGTATTGCGTGTAATGCGGCCGGTAAGAGAAAGGAGCGCTCACCTGGCTCGGGGCCCAGAGATTGTTCAATTGGACCCAGGCCCCACCGTTGGCTGTTGGATCCGGATTGATTTGATCGGCCTGATTTGGCGGGACCAATCCGGTTGCACTTGTATGGGGATAGTTTTGTGTTGCTCGATCAAAATGAATGTTGTCGACGAGCGTCCATTCGATTCCTTCCGCCTTGAGCGCCGGGATCATGCGGCTCGAAAAGGCCGTCTCGGCCGGGAACATTCCTTTTGAGTACTCGCCGCTCCAGGTCTCGCCAGCAATATGTTTGTGCAGTTTGATTTGCATTCGCATATCGCGAACATCCAATAACGGCATCAACGGATGATGATAACCAAACGAAACCATGTCCATGCGCGTGTTACCAAGCGACGTGTCCCAATTCTGAGCCTGTCCATATGGGCCGCTCCAGTTGTTCCACATGCCTCCATTGACATTGTTCGCTTCCAGATTGTTGAGGTTTTCAATCAGGCTGCCCGAAAAGGAAATTTGCGTTCCCAAGTGAGGCAGGCCAAGCCCGGCCTGTACCGCATCCCGGGGCCAGGACGTATACGGCCCGAATCGCTGGTTGTGAACGTCGGTTACGCTAAAAGAAAAATGGCCGGCCGCGTCCGTTTGAGTGATCGATTCACCTGGAATATAGATCGGCTGGTGCATGTGCCACAGGAAGCCGACGTTAATTGGTTCGGCGCCATTCGTTACTCCGCAAGCGGAAATGATGAAACAGCAAAGCGTTACGCAAAAATACAAAGACACGATGCGAGCAAGAAAACAAGTGGCACGCGATGAAGTCATATTGTTGATCCAAGCAAAACGTTCGAACGTAATTTGCCAATGTTAGGTTAGGTGACTCTTGATTGGAAGAATGAAATGGGCGCGTCTGGCGACCGCTCGGATGGATGGAACATGTGACTTGGATCAAAGGAAGAACCGGCCGAATGGCTTCGGAAGTCGATCACAAGATCGCCAGCGGGTTTCGTGATTCTTCCAGAGTCCCTCGAGTTACCCCGACTCGGTTAGCCGCCTTTAGCTTTGTCCATACTTCGCGTGCCGGCAGTTGGCCCAGGATAAGTCGTTCGTAGAGATTGATCAGTCGTCGCGTTTCGTCCGGCGATTCGGTGCCCAGCAATTCGATTCGGAAATCCCTCAAGCCGGCGGTGAGCAGCATCGGTACTGCCTCGGCAGCGCTCTGCGGTTGAGCGTTAAACAGCGTATTTCGACAGCCAACATCGGCATGCAACGGGTGTTCCATGCCAACGCGATCTCGCATTTCGACCTGGTGAAAATCGCAAGGGCGTCCGCAATTGGTCTTGTTGGTGCCTGGTGAGAGCACCGCGCAGAAGACGCAATGCTCCATGTGGAACATCGGCATGTGCTGATGGATTACGACCTCCAGCCAGTCCGGTGGAGTCGCCGCGACCATCTCCAATAGCTGATCTCGATTCATGTCGTATGATGCAGTGATGCGCGTGGCCCCCTTTCTCTTCAGCCAATTTGCAGTCAGTTCATTCGTGCAATTGAGCGAGAAATCGGCGACGACCGATTCGACGAGCGGCACAAAGTAATCGATCGCGGCCAAGTTGCGTGCCAAAATGCCCTCGGGCTGATGTTTGATCATCGCCCGGAAGATACCCATCTCACCAGGTTTCTGGATTCGTGGAGTTGCCAGCGACAAATGTGCCACGTTACTTCGGGCGTCCAGAACCGCGTCGCCAAATTGCCGGATGTCCTGAAAATCGGCAATCAGGTGCGTTTGGCCCGCGTCCAGCAGCGAACGCAGTTGAGCCAATGAGCGGCAGAGCACGCGCACCTTCGGTTCGGAAATCGCCGCTCCACTGATCGTGCGTGTTGGTCGCAGCGGTTCAATAACCGACGCTTCGGCAACCCGACGGCTGGGAGGTTCTTGCAAGGCCTGATCCAACACAGCCACGAGCCGCTTGCGGACTTCTCCCATCATACCCAGGGGGACCATGGCCAACCCGTCGGCATGAATCACGGCCTTTCCAATTTCGTAGGCTGTGTTACCAAGTCGGTCCAATTGTTCACGCAACATGCCCTCATCCGCGACCTTCGTGCGAGCGGCAGGGAGCGGCTCGTCCGATTGGACCGCTACCGTCACGAGATCTGTTGACGCGGAGAGTCGCAGTGGTTCGCCCGTGGTTGCGAAGAGTTCTACCTGGATGGACACTTTCCGGTGCGGATACTTGCCGCTGAACGATTTTCGCAGTCGCTTCGTCAGTTGCGGGTCGTCCGTTTTCCAAACGGCCTGTCCCGGCTCCAATGTGCGCAAGTCAATCGATCCATGTTGAAATGCCAACTCGACGACTTGATTCCGCCCGGCCTGCTGGAGTTTTCGATCGTTCTTCCAAATCTCATAGACACGTCCGCCCTGTTCTTCGTCGCGCGTTCGGTCGCCGGCGAAAGCAATCCCGTCGCCGGGGCGAAGTGAAGTTGCCAGTCGCACATGTGGTCGCTGCTCGACGCGGACGATTTCGCCCAGCAGCACTCCGTGCTTGGCAGAACTGGTCGCCGGGACCAGCATTTTGTGATCGCAGCCTTGAAGCCAACCGGGCGAAAAGCCACGTGAAAAAGACAGCTCCATCTCTTCTTCGATCGACCTGGGAAAGTGGACTCGCTGACTCCGAGCCGTCTGTTCAATCGCCTCACGATAGCGCCGGGTCATGTTGGCGACGTACTCGGGTGTCTTGAGCCGCCCTTCGATCTTCAAACAGGCGATGCCCGCTTGCACCAAATCGGGGACCAATTCGTACGCGGCGAGGTCCTGAGGACTGAGCAAGTACTGCTCGTCACCCAGCTCTACGTCTTCGCCATCGCAAATCAACTCGTAAGGCAGTCGGCACGCCTGAGCGCATTGGCCACGATTAGCACTTCGGCCGCCAAGCGATTCGCTCGTCATGCACTGTCCCGAGTAGGCCACGCACAACGCGCCGTGAGCAAACACTTCCAGTTCTACATCCGTGGCGGCGGCAATCGTTTTGATCTCGTCAATCGACAACTCCCGCGCAAGCACCACGCGTTCCACGCCAAGTGACGAGATGGCCGCTATGGTTTCGGCGCTCGTCATCGTCATCTGCGTTGAAGCGTGAATGGGCAGGTCCGGGCAGACTTCTCGGATCAACCTCGCCATTCCAAGGTCCTGGACCAGCACCGCGTCCGCTCCCGCGCGAGCGACTTCGCATACCACCGCCTCGAACCGGGCGAGTTCGTCCGAAAAGACCAGCGTATTGAGAGTCACGAATCCTTTCACCTGTCGTCCGTGCAGGTAGTGGAGCAGCTCCGGCAGCGTCTCCAACGAGATATTGTTCGCTCGGGCTCGAGCGTTAAAGCCGTTGTCCAGACCAAAGTAGACCGCGTCGGCTCCATTCTCGACGGCGGCTTGTGCGCACTCGAAATCGCCTGCAGGCGAAAGCAGTTCGGGAAGAGTAGGGGACGCGTCAGCCATTCGGCCATCGTATCAAAAAACCTACCCCCGCGATTGCCGCGGGGGGCGGATGGAAACGGTGTTACGCAGAAATCGTGTCAGGAAGGGGTGACGCCGCCTCATGCGATGACGCCATTTGATGCCTTATCGCGACAACCGGATCCTATTGCGTCTCGCCTTGCGACATCAGCGCATCCAAGGCCGGTTGCATTGCTGCGACCCACAATTCGTACCCTGCGAGGCTGGGATGCAATTGATCCGGCATGACCGATTCGAGCAGATTGCCATCGTCGTCAAGAAAGCTGTCGGCGACATCCAGGTAGAAAATGTGGTCGTCGTCCGCGTAGCTCTTGATAATTGCGTTGGTGCCGTCGGTCAGCTGCCGATACTTGCCGTCCGGCTGCATGTCGCGTGGGAAAATGGCCAGCAAGAGAACTTTCGCTTCCGGCAACCGTTCGCGAAGTTCGTCAAGAATCGCTCGAATACCTGCGGCCGTTTCATCGGAGGGTTCTTCCCGATGACCAGCGTTGTTGGTGCCGATCAGCAATACCACGACCCTGGGCGAAAGTCCTTCGATTTCACCGTGTTGCAGTCGCCACAGAACGTGCTCGGTGCGATCGCCACTATAACCAAGGTTCAGTGCGCCATGGGGAGCGTAGTGTTTGGCCCACAATTCCACGCCCTTGTCCTCCCAGGCGTGCGTAATCGAGTCGCCAATCATCACCAGCTGGATCTTGTCTTTGCGAGCGTCCTTGTCCGCAAGTTTTTCCTGATGACGTGGCATCCACCAATCGTCATTTCTCGAAACCGGAGTTGTCGACGTTAATGTAGTCTTTTCTTTCAATTCAGCCTGGCCTTGAGCTTGTTGGGGGAGTGTGGCGGACATCAAACATGCGAGGACAGTACCCAGGAGATAAGTCTGCTGTCTGTTCATCGTTTTGGTTCCCGTTGCAGAAGAATTTCTATTTGGTCGCCGTGAGGACTGCTCGCATTGGAGCCGGATAACCTTCGATCGTCTTTGTTGAATCGTTGGGGTCGAGAAAGTCCTCCAATGACTCGTACGCCATCCAATCAGTTCGACGCTGTTCGTGCAGAGTCGTCGGTGTCGTTTCGAGATGGCGAATTTTACGGTAACCGCACCGCTTAAGCCAACCGCACAGCGTGGGCACGGAGGGCAAAAACCACACGTTTCGCATCTTCGCATAGCGCTCGGCAGGAACGATTGCCTTTTCATCCGGCCCGTCAAGCACAAGCGTTTCCAGAATCAGAGTCCCCTCCGGACGCAACGCTGCCCCCAAGGCCTGCAAGTGATCGATCGGACTGGTACGGTGATACAAGACTCCCATCGATACCACGATGTCGAAGCGGTTAAGCCTCTCGGTCAAGATCGAGTCGCCCGCGGGCACGACGAAGTTTGGCGCGTGCCCCACAAACTTGCGCACGGCCGCATGCTGCATTACATACAGCAGGAACGGATCCAGTCCCAGGACCAACTCGGCACCGGCGCCCAGCATTCGCCAGCCAAAATAGCCATTGCCACAGCCTACGTCCAACACCTTCGCCTTGGACCAGTCAACGCAATTGGCGATCCGATTCCATTTCATATCGGATCGCCATTCCGTATCGATCGCGATTCCGTCCAACAGAAAAGGGCCTTTCCGCCACGGCATCAGTTCGCGCAGGTGGGACTCGTTTGCCGTTGCATGGTCCCGTTCGTCGCGGGCCACATGCGATACTGCGGATACCCGCGAATCGTTGAAATCGACGTGCAATCCACCTGCGACGTGCAGCGCATCGATCGCATCACGCCAGCGGGTGAAATCGCGATTGGCAGAATTCTGAAGCGCCGTTTCGCACTTCGCCCGGACCTCGTCCGCGAAGTTGCCCAGTTCCATTTCGTACAGCTGAGCAAACAGGTGCCGATATCCCAGCAGTTCATCCAAGGTGGCGGCTCGCTGAATGCGATCTGATTACTTGATGGCCAGAATCGAGACGAAATTGAAGCACTGCAGCCACGGCGCGATCGTACGGTAACCGGCAGCTGACAACCGAGTGACATGGTCAGCAAGTGGTTCTCGTACCAACGTGTTTTCCAACGCCGTTCGCTTTTGGGCAATTTCCAGCTCACTATAGCCGTTCGAACGCTTAAACGCATGGTGCAGATCGTTTAGCAAAACGTCCTGTTCAGTATTCGGGAATGCAATCTTCTCCGACAGGACGAGCGCGCCACCCTGCCGCGTACCATCCGCAATCTGCTGGATCAATTCGGATCGCTCGGAAACCGGGATGAATTGTAGAGTGAAATTCAACATCACCAGTGATGCGTTGTCGAAGCACATGTCCTGCAAATCCGATTCGTGAACTTGAACGCTTGTGGCGAGAGTGTGTTGCTGAAGTAGCTGTCGAAAACCATCAATCATCGCCGAGGAATTATCGACGGCATGGATCGTGCAATTGGCCGGCAGCCGATCGGCGATGGCGAAGGTGCAGGCGCCCAGCGAGCAGCCAAGGTCATAGATGTTGGTCGACGGCTGCACGTAAGTCTCGGCGATCTCTCCCAGGAGCGAGACGATCGATCCGTAGCCAGGAACGCTGCGGCCGATCATGTCCGGAAACACCCCAACAACAGTTTCGTCAAATTTGAAGTCGCCAACGTTGTGCAGTGGGGCGGCGAACAGCGTGTCTCTGATTTTACTCATGGGAGTTGCCGGTGGATTGGAGAATTCAAGCGGTGTCGCCGATGTGGTCGCAGCAGCATTCCCGGTTATACGGGTCGTTTCGACGTGTTGTGAAGGGCCTCCGCCAAAAAGACCGAAGAGACATATTTGCAGAGCCTCGTTGCGACGGGCGGCCAAGTCAGCCGATGGAACAAGAAACAAGACGCAATTAGACAATGGAAGAGGGACGACCGATGCGATTGCAGATCATCGATCAGAATGAAGGACATTCCTGCAACGGTTGTTCTAACTGTTGCCAACAACCGTACTCCATCGTGATCGAAAAAGAGAAGGCCTTGGCATTGTCCAAGGCTGACTTCTCGGCCTACCCGCAATTGCAGGGCCAGGATGATTTCTACCACGAGAGTAACGACGTCCCCGAGGGGTTCTTCGTGCTGAAGAAGCAGGAAGGCACGACGCGTTGCATCTTTCTCGATGCGGACGGGCTGTGCATCATCCATCGCGAACTGGGTGCCACGGCGAAGCCAACTCCCTGCCAGAAGTTCCCACTTCATGACTCGATCACGTTTGTAGATCAACGGGTGTCCGTGAACTTCGGTTGCCCCAGCGTGATCAGCGACAAGGAACAGAGATTACGAGAACAGGAGGCGGACGTTGCGGCGATTGTTACGGTGCCAGCTGTGCCCACCGATTCCAACGCATTTGTCAGCCTGGACAATGTAACGGGAATGCAGCACGACGAGTACGATGCGCTGGCACAGGGCCTGGAGAGGCTTTTCGATCCTGAACGACCGACTTCTATCTGGAATGCCTTCGCGGCCAGCCTTCATCTGGTAGAAGCGGCGATCGCCAAAAAAAAGGCGGATGAACCAGATTTGATCGAATGGATGGCTGAAGAAACAACGCTCGAGCGGATGCAACAGCAAGCCAGCGTTGTTCCGCTTTTGTCAATTCCCGCTGCGGCGAGCCCGGTGCGGATGCGTTTTGCCGCCACGATGATGCGTGATGCCCTGCCCAAGGAGGTCACGCTTAATATGAGCCTCTGGCGACGCATCGCGTCGCTGCCAAAACTAATGCCGCTGGTAAAACTGACGGGCAGCTATTTTTCCAAGGTGCAACAACGCGAAATTGAAATAGACCGCGTGGTCCAGCACTCTGTGCCCGGCGGGATCGAAGACGCCGCAACCGTTGTGCTGAAACGATGCTTTCGCGCTCGTATTTGGCAGCGGTTTCTGATTGGGACGCGTTTATCGGTGGTGGGAGGGTTGCACCAACACATTCACGACTTGAATGCCATCCTCTTCCTGTCGCTCTCAGATGCGTTCTACAAAAACGAATCGCAATTGACGAAAGCCACCGTGGGTGACAACCTTTCACGTTTCGAGTTCAACTTTGCTAATCAAGCCAGATTGTTCAAAAACAACGGCATCTCCTGGTTCAACAATCAACTGAATGATGCCAGCCTGGCTCACGAAAGCCTGCGAATGTTTGCGCTGGCGACTCCAGTCAATGCGACTGGCGGCCACTCTTCACAGACCGGCATTGTGGTGCCTGGTCTGTCGACCACGGGAACACTCAGTCTGACCGACGAAATGTCCTGATCCGCGATCATGCGAGGACGCCAAGCCGCGGCAAAAGACTCACATTCTGGGAGTGGCATCGCTCACGACCGAACTGCCCCTTCCACATCGTCTCCACTTTCCGGTGGCTGACGTGCGCTTGAAGTGTCCGGTTGAAATCCGCGGCAGACCACCATCGGTTGACGCGGGTACTTCTCGTACCGCTTGTCTTTGAGCGCCAGCTCACACATCAAGAACACGGAGCCCGTGCCCGACTGAATCCGACGTCGATGCATGCAAGTGAAGCAAATGGAATTCATGGCACTAATTGCGAACTGCGATGGCTTCTTGATGGAGGTTGTCGTCGCCGCTTCCGGGTTGGCTGGAAGAATTAAATCACGTACCCTCGCGAAAATCGTGGGCGGAGAGACTTTCGAACAATGAGCCCCAATCGGATCATTCAGTTCCGTTCCATCCAAACGCCCAAAACATAAACGATGACTGATGATCGAGGGTCCAACGATGAGTGATTTCAATCTACAGGCCCATGGCATCAATGTAACCGATATCGTTCGGAACGCCCCTGCTTCGTCGTTTTCAGAAGAAGCCATTCGAGGCGGCCAAGTTGCGACCATTTCAAATCGTGGTGCACTGATTGCCTATTCCGGTCGCAAAACGGGACGCTCCCCAGCGACAAACGGGTCGTCAAACACCCGGAATCGGAGTCACACCGGCCTCAGGCGTCGTCATTTCGAAGCGCTACTTCCTGAGTTCGCAATACACCGTCAGATACGAGGACCTGATCGGCAGTCCGGCGGCAACGGCCAGTTCACCGGCCGCGTATGTGGAATCGGCCGTGATGAATGACGACGGTTCCCTCCAGCCACGACGTTGGACGGTTTCATCAGGGAGGAATACACGAATCGATGTGGCACAAAAGGCAGACGAAATGACTTTGGTCCAGCGGCACGGGTACTGGCGGTCATTCTTGGGCAGCCGTCTGTTCCGAACGCGTGATGCACAGGAGCAACGAAGTGTGTGGCGGGTGCCGATGAGCGGAAAAGGAATGGAAGTGCCCGTGGTTGCGTAAAAGTGAGGCGTTGGCGTTCGGTCGAACTGAACCATCCCGCGGCCGTGCTGATCGCGAAAACGGTGCCGTGATTGCCCGCGTTTAGTTGTTGGTGCGGGCCTTGTGGCTGACATCGCCCATGAGATCGAAGTCTAATCCAGTCACCGTGCCTTGATCGAGTTGAAAATCGACGCCAGCATTCGTCTGAAGAAAACGGAAGGATGTTGGTGACTGGGGAACAAGATCAAACCAGCGGGCGAGGAACTTCAGTCTGAGGCCACCATTGTCGTTCTTGATCTCGAGGTCATCGTAATTGCCAATGAATTTGTCGAGCTCGTCGCTGGTTAAATTGATCTTGGCTGCAGTTTTTCCCAGAGAGGTGTAGGGCGAGCGGGCTGGAAGTTCACGTAGCCAGATGTTCCGGTAACGTACCGGGTTACCATGATCCTGGAGCCGGATGGGCAATTGATCAGGGTGCCGTGCGTACTTGTCGTGTTGTAGCCAATTGGTGGGGCCCCAGAGTTCAAAATGGTCCTGCACGACGACGCCGTTGTGAATCACGGTCATGATGGCCGGGCTGTTCAAGGTGTTGTCGTCGTTAAATCGCGGTCGTCGAAAAATGATGTCGTAGGTTTGCCATGCTCCCGGGGGCAGGCAAGCGTTGACCAGCGGTGGATTCTGACCATACATCGATGCCGCCTGGCCGTCAGGGTAGGTTTCGTTCTCATAAGAATCCAATACCTGGACCTCGTACTTGGTCATGAAATAGATGCCGCTGTTGCCTCTGCCCTGACCGCTGCCTTTCGGGGGCGTTGGTGACGACCATTCGGCGTGAAGCTGCACATCTCCGAAGGACTGCTTCGTCCTTAACGCGCCGCTTTCGGCGGTTGGCATCATGCAGCCGTCTTCCAGTTTCCATTTTGACGGTGTTGCATCTGTCGCTTCCCAGTGAGACATATCGGTGCCGTCAAACAGGACGATGGCGTCCGACGGGGGAGCTCCCGCCAGGGCTGCTGGTGTCACAATCGTTGGTTGGGCGCGGCTTGTGTCGTGTGCTGGCCAGGGAGACGGCTCTGCGGCATGGATGGCCGTTGCAAACATTATCGTTAGTGCGAACCGGGCGAATTGACGCATAACGATCGGCGGAAGTGGAACTCGCATGATGGAATCGGCGGTCATGATATGTATTGGGTCCCGATGACTGTTGCTGCGATCAGCAGGCTGGAATGCACGTATGATAGTCGCGAGCGGGCTGTCGCGATACGATCAGGAAGACGGCGGTCCATTACACGTAAGGAGCATGATAATCGTGATGGAGACGATAACGAAAGTGATGCGGAAGTGCCGGTGCTGGATGGTCATGGCCTGCGCGACGATTGCTGGCGCGGCTGAGAATCCACCAGAACTGGGCGATGTGACCTGGTACAAAGATTTTCAGGTGGCAACGGCCAAGGCACAATCGTCGAACCGACCGATTCTGTTACTGTTTCAGGAGATACCGGGGTGCGAGACGTGCAAAAACTTTGGAGCCGAACCACTGTCGCATCCGCTGCTCGTCGAGGCGATGGAGGACCTGTTCATTCCCGCGGTGATCTACAATAACCGTCGCGGCGTCGATGCCGAGGTCTTGGCGCGGTTTAAAGAGCCGTCCTGGAACAATCCAGTTATTCGCTATCTGAACAGTTCGCACGAGGACATCATCGAGCGGCAGGATCGTGTCTGGTCGGTGGGCGATACGGCGCGACGGATGGCGGCCGCGTTGGGGGCGGCAGGCAAGCACGTACCGAAATACTTGCAACTGGTCGTCGACGAGCACGGCGGAAAGTCGGACACCGCGATCCTGGCCATGCATTGCTACTGGGAGGGTGAGGGTCAATTGGGAACGCTGCCGGGAGTCAAGAATACGCACTCGGCCTGGTTGCGTGGCAAAGAAGTTGTCGAAGTGACGTTTGATCCAAATATTGCCGACCTCAAGAGTCTTGTGAATTTGGCGAGTCAAGTGAAGTGCGTTTCAGAAGTAATCACCACGAATGAACGACAGACAAAACTGCTGCAAGATGCCGGGGGTATTGCAAGTTCGGCACTTGAGCCGGGTGAGAAACTGACCTCGGCGAAAGAGTCGGATCAGAGGTACTACCTGAAGCAAAACGCAATGCAATATTTGCCGCTGACTGCATTGCAGGCAACCCGTATCAATTCTGCTTTGCGGCTCAAGAAAGATGCTGAGATTTACCTGAGCCCGCGACAGAAGACACTGCTAACCCGCATCAAGGAAGTCCTTCAGAAATCGCCTGCCCAGCTGGATGGAATGGCCTTTCCCGATAGCTCGGCGGCAATGGCGGACTACCAGGACCGATTGCAAAGTAAGCTCGAATAATCACTGCAACTCGTTACGGCTCGGCATTCAAGGGAGGCAAACGTTGAACGATCTGCTCCTATCCATCGGTAGCAAGACTGAAGAAATCGGCCGCGATCGACTGGAATCATTGCTTGATGAAATCATTGAGGCGTGGATTGTTGATGCGAAATTGCAGCGTGTGCTGCTCGTCCCTCCCGACCATACACGACTGCATTCGCAGGCCGGCCTCATCGCGGAGCTGCTCTGGAAACAGTTGCACGATTCGATCCAGGTCGACGTGATGCCAGCCCTGGGAACGCACAAGCCAATGTCCCGCGACGAATGTCAGTTGATGTTCGGTGACGAGGTGCCTTACGACCAGATCCTGCCACATCGCTGGCGAGAGGAGCTTGAGCAGGTCGGTGAGATTGATGCGAAGGAAATGTCGCAGTTGTCAGCGGGACGATTTTGTGAGCCGATGAAAGTCGAACTGAACCGCCGGATTGTATCGGGCCAGTACGATTTAATCCTGTCAATCGGGCAGGTGGTCCCGCATGAGGTGATTGGATTTGCCAACTACACGAAGAATATCTGCATTGGGACTGGCGGTAAAGACATGATCCACAAGTCGCATTTTCTCGGCGCGTCGTGCGACATGGAAACGATCATGGGTCGCGTGGATTCCCCCGTGCGAGCCGCCGTCGATGCGGCCTTTGACCGTTTTGTGAAGCCTCGAGCCAACGTCAAGTTTGTTCTTACAGTGGTCGAAGAAACCTTGACCGACACGGTCTTGCGTGGCCTGTTTGCCGGTTCCGATCGACAATGTTACGAGCGCGCCGCCCAATTGTCGGCAGAAGTTAACGTCACGGTCGTCGACGAGCCGCTCGAACGATGCGTTGTTTATCTCGATCCGCGCGAATTCACCAGCACCTGGTTGGGGAACAAGTCGATCTATCGTGCCCGCATGGCGATGGCTGACGGCGGTGAGTTGATCGTGTTAGCGCCTGCGGTCACCGTATTTGGCGAAGATGCCAAGATTGACGAGCTGGTACGACGACATGGTTACAAAGGCACGCCCGCGACGATGAAGGCAATTGATTCGGACGAGGAGCTGAAGTCAAACCTGTCGGCCGCAGCCCACCTGATCCACGGTTCGTCGGAAGGGCGGTTTTCCATTACCTATTGCGTGCCCGACGAGATGAGCTCCCAGGCAATCAGGGACGTTGGCTTCGAGCATCGAAGTTACTCGGATGCAGCCTCCGAATTCGACGTCGACGGATTGACTGATGGGTGGCACACAACGAGGCAGGGCAAGCGGTTCTACTTCATTCGAAACCCGGCGCTGGGGCTGTGGATGACCAGGGACCGGGCTGGCGAGTTCGCCAGGACGTAAGCTGCCGCATCGACGACTGCGTTCACCGCAGTGATGCAAAGCGTGGAAGCGTCGATGTGGAGATCGAAACGAGTCGACAACGTCGAATTGTGATGAGGGCAGGGCACGAGCAGAGACACGACGGCTCTGTCGAGGAATCGACTGCAATAGCATGAAGTGGAACAGACTGTGAAATTCGCAGTATGCAATGAGATGTTTGGCGATATGCCGTTCGGCAAGATGTGCCAATTGGTGCGTTCTATCGGCTATTCCGGTCTTGAAATCGCTCCGTTCACTTTGATGGGCAGCGGGTATGCGAGTTGCGATATTCGCGAAGTTAGCAGCCAGCGACTGCTGGAATTTCGCAAACAGATTACGGCAGCCGAGCTGGAGTTCGTGGGGCTGCATTGGTTGTTGGCCAAAACCGATGGGTTCCACCTGACAACGCCTGAAGCCGATGTGCGGCGGTCAACGGCCGAATACTTGCGGGCACTCGCGGAGTGTTGTGCGACGCTCGGAGGTAGCATCCTGGTGTTAGGGTCACCGCAGCAACGTAACTTGCTGCCCGGTGTGAGCTACGCCGAAGGGGAGCTCTACGCGGCGGAAATTCTGCGCGATGTGATGCCTGCGTGTGAGCGACTCGGAGTCGCCGTGGCACTTGAGCCGCTTGGTCCTGCCGAGGGCAATTTCATGACGACCGCGGCCGAAGCGATGCAGTTGGCTCGGCTGGTCAATTCGCCATGCTGCCGCTTGCACTTGGACGTCAAGGCGATGGCAACCGAGGCCGCTCCCATTCCCGATATCATTCGCGAAAACGCTGAATCGCTGGTCCATTTTCATGCTAACGATCCCAATCTCTACGGGCCGGGTATGGGGGATGTCGATTTTGCGCCGATCCTGAATTCGCTAATCGATATTCATTACGATGGCTGGGTTTCCGTGGAAGTTTTCAAATACAATCCGACGCCCGCATCGGTGGCTCGCATTAGCTTGAGTAATCTCCGCAAGGCCATGCCGACGCGCACGGGTTGAGCCCTGTTGACCGGCGTTCTTGCCATCATCGTTGCCTGCGGACAAGGAATGGCAGGAACGACAGGAGGCATGCGAACGGGACGGTCGGCTCAGGAACATTCTGGATCGTAAACGAAAGCGTCCCCATATCGACAATCGCCTCGCAGACATCGGCTTCATCGTCAAAGGCGTCATACAGTTCAATCGTCACGATGCCACCGTCCACAAACCGGATGGGGTCGAGTGCCTGCGTGCCGGTCGTGACTTCGGTACCCGATGCCTCAGTATTCGAAAGATTGTCCGACAGCAACGCGTAGTCGTTGACTCCGTCACCATCAAAATCGAATCCAATCGATACCTCGCTCAGCCAACTGTCTACGCCGTTGGTTCCGGCCGTAATCGTCAGGTCCCAACTAATGTCGGTGACCGTCACGGATGTGAGCGGTTCTGAACTGTTCAGCAGATCAATCAGATCAATATCAACAAACGTGTTGTCCAGGTCGCCCTCTTCGTCGCAAAACTCGAGGCCGGTAACGTCAAAATCAACGACTTGCGCAGTGCTGAACGAACTGAGTGCCAACAAGAGTGCCAAAGGCGCGGAGGATTTGTAAGTTCATGATTCTCACCTGTGCAGATTTCTGGAATGGTTAATGCGCAACCGCAGTTGCCATCGCTTACAAGAATGCGAACACCGACACGGTTTGGGGTATTGCGGCGGTACATGCGTACCTCTAGCGCAAGGCAAACCGCTTCGGGGTTAGCACTCCTGACAGCCATGGAGCAACCATGACGGGCGGCGGCGCAGCCGGACCGCGATTGCGGGCGACTGTCGCTATGAAAATGAAGTTCATTATCGTCTCCGTGTTTGGGAACGGGATAACAGGACTTTGGGTGCCGATAAATGGTGGGCACAAAAAAAGGAACGTGATCCGCGCGGCCGATGCCCGGCGCGCGGATTACGTTCCTGGTGGAATTACGACAGTAGTGCTCGTGCCCGCTTTCCTGCGATCGCCATTAAAAAACGCAGCCTGTCGTCCTCGTGAGGAGGGCGATGGGCTGCGTATTCAAGGTGATCAGTGGTTCTCTGCTCGAAAATGATCTACGAATCGATGTTGTCTCCTTAATTTAGTGCACAGTCAGGCACGTTTCAAGCGTAGGATTCTCGCGTAACTGGCAAATGCCCCCAAAATAGCCGGAAGCATGTGATTTTGATCGGAAATGTAATCTTCGCGGCGACATTATTAACTCCCAAAGTAACGGGCTGTGTGTGGCGACGGCTCCAATTTGTCTTGGTATTCTCTTCCTATGATGACGCGCATTGAGGCAGAGACGCCCGCCCATATTCGCGATCGCCTGCGGTCAGCGGCGGCGAAGTCCGGGTTTAAACTCGAAAGTGGAGCCATTCGTCGAACATCGTCACGATTCTGTTTTGGCGTGGAGCACGGCGATTACAACGGCACCGAACTGTTCGGGGTCGGCACTGACCGGTTCATCTGGTTGGCCTACGAGCCGAATGGTACGAATCGAGTCCGGCTCTTCAGCGACAACTTACCTGCCGAGGGTCTTGTCGATTTTGGATTGGACGATGTGCCGACCACCGTCGCCGGACATGAAGACAGTTGGGCTCGATTTCCGCTCGGCGTAGCAAACATCCTGCAGCGAGCAGGCTTCGCGGTGGCGCATGGTTTTGATGGAGTCGTCCATAGCAACATCCCGGGCGGCGGCATGTCAAGATCTGCGTCGTTGACCTTGAATCTGCTGGTCACCATGCTGGAAGTCAACTCGATCGACGTCGAAGCATTGGCAGCAGAATACCCGCTGCGTGTCGTGGAGTTGGCTCAAGCGGTCGAGAATGATTTCATTGGTTCACCGTGCGGGAATCTCGATCAAATCATGATTTACTTTGCCCGTCGAGGCATGGGGACTCACTTTCGTCCCGGTCGAAACGAGCTGCGCCATTTCGCCCTCGGAGCTGGAGCTGCTGATTATCGCATCGTCGGTCTCGACACCGGTACCGATCGCCCCGGATTGGAGAAGTCGACGTATCGGGTTCGCAGGGCGGAATGTGAAGAACTGGTGGCACTGGCCAGCGACGAGTTTCAAATCGTGTGCCTCGCTGATGTCCGAACGGACGAACAATTCAACGCCATGAAAGAGCGATATGGTGTGTCGCATCCTCATTTGATTCGACGATTGGATTACATTTTTCATGCGCAGCGGCGCTTTGATGAGATGCTGTCGGCATGGCGGAGGGGCGACATCGAGAAAGTGGGACAGGTGTTTCGCGAAGACGGGTTTGGCCTACGCGACGATTACGAGATTTCCGGCCCCGAACTGGAAGCCATGTGTCAGATTGCGCGGAGTGCCGGGAGTGCTGGGCGAGAGAATGCTGGGTGGCGGTGATCAAGGAGCTTCTGGAGCCATCGTTCTGGCCAGTGCGGTGGAAGCTTTGCGAGCGTCTGTAGGGCAACGCTACCCCGTTCAGTTTCCAGGCTTGGCTGATCAATATGCCGTCCACGTTTGCCAAACAGCAGATGGAATCGTGAAGTTGGCTTCGCTGTAGTTGCGGTCGGCAATGTGTGGCGATGTCTATGGTCCGGATTGCGCCCGTAACCTTGCCAATGCCTGCGCGAACATCGGATTGTTCGGCTGCATCTTGACCAGGCGTTCGGCAATTGCGATCGCCTCGGGCCAGCACGCTGTTGTTTTTCGTAAAACAGCATCAGGAACATTGAAAAGTTGGCATTGTTAGGTTCCAGAGACACCGCTTTAGCAAGTGTCTGTTCCGCTTCATCGAGCTGCCCTGCCAGGTACATCGCCAGGCCCAGCCGGTATTGAAGCGGCCCGCTCTCAGGTGCAAGTTTGGCGTCCCGTATCAGCAGTGGCAACTCCTGTAATCGCATTGCGCGCGCTTCGTCGGGCCTGCCGAGCTGTTCCAGCAGCGAGGCGAGGTTAGAGCGTGCCCCAGCGACGGTCGGCTGCACCCGAATCGCATCGACATAATGGTCGACAGCTTCGACCGGATTCTGTTGCTGCTCGGCCAATAGCGCTAGCGCTACGTGGACCGAAGCTTGATCGTCGTCCACGAGCAGGGAGTCACGATGTTCGGCAAGCGATCTCTCGAGCGCAGCCCGCACCGATTGCGTCAGGCCCCGTTCGGGAACGCTCGCAAGTGCTCTGGCCGCCGCCGACCGCACCTGGCGAATCGGATCGGACAGCAAGGGTGTGAGTGCCTGCAATCGCTCGGTGACATCGCCTTCTGAAAAGTACTCGCACGCCGCAGAACGAACTACAGGTTCACGGTCCCGCAGGCTCCGCGTCGCAATGGCTGCTGCTTTCTCGGATCGATACTGCGGCAACATTGCCACGGCGCTGGCTCGAATCAGCCCAGGTCGCTTGCGGTCGGCGGCGAGTTCAAAGAGCTGTTGATCAGAATGATGGTCACCGTTCCAGGCGTAATGAAATGCTTCGGCAACCAGTGAATCGCGTTCTTTCTCGCCGTACCAAGCATTGATCGTTTGGGCGGCCCAACGGTTCAGCCGCTGAAGTTCACTCTGAATGATCGTGTTGCCGTCGCGAGCCGCTTGAAGCCAATCCGCATAATAGGCCAGTCCCGTGATTTGGTCTTTCGGCAGCGTTGAATCATCCAAGTGGCATTGGGTGCACGCATTGGGCGTTTGAAACCGTAGCGACAGGTCGGGACGCGGGATTCCCATTCTATGATCACGACGCAGATCAATATCCATGTACGGCGTGGCCGGCATGTGGCACTCGATGCAGGAGGCACCGGTGGAACCCGCCTGGTGGTGATGATGTGCCGGAGTGTCGTACTTCGCGGCGGTATGCTGATGGCAGGATGTGCAGAGTCGGTTGTCGTCGAATTTGACTCGGGTCGTGTGCGGGTTGTGGCAGTCGGTGCATTTGATGCCCTTCTCGTACATCTTGCTCTGCAAAAAAGAGCCGTACACGTATACTTCGTCGCGAATCTGACCGTCAGGGTAATAAGTGTCGGGAGTCAGTCGCTGTACGAGGAAGTCGTCGTCAAAGTTGTCGCCCGGGAGAAAGCCTTCCACCAGCGGGCGACGGCGCGAGTGACACGGAGCGCAGGCGTCAATCTGTGGCTTATTGTCCTCCACCTTGAACTGTGCGGACAATCCGTAGCCTCGTTTTCGGTCCCAAAAGAAAGACTTCGCAGATGCGAGTTGAACATGAACGCTGCCTGGACCATGACAGGCTTCGCAGCTGACGTCGATTTCGGAAAAGGACGTGTGATATTGGACCGTATCCACATCGAATGCCTTGCGCAGGTCAGTTGAATGGCAATTGGCGCACATGTGATTCCAGTTTTGAGCGTAACCGGTCCAATGCAATGGATCGTCTGGCAGTAAACGCTCGTCGACATCTGGAGGATTGAGATAGAACCACTTTTGTTGCTGCGTGTCCCACGACCAGCGCAGTACCTGGACTCGTCCAAGAGTCCCTTCCTTCGGGGATGATTCGATTTCGACCATGTATTGCTGTAGGGGGTCGTAGCCAAACGTGTATTTCACCTCGTAGTCGTGCAAGTCGCCGTCCGGGCCCTCGTCGCGAAACATGAATTTGTCGCCTTCGCGGTAGGCCTTTGCGGTGACGCCATGTTGCTCCAGGGTGACGTCGTCAAAACTGGAAAGCACCGTTTCGTCGGTCGCGACTTCCATCGCTTTGTCGTGAGGCGAATCGGCCCACGCCGAGGACTGTTCGGCATGACAATCGATGCAGGATCCACGGCCGACGTAACTTGGCTCGGTGTCGCCCGGAATCGATGACCAATAGTCCACGCCAAGCCCCAAAGCGGTGATCGCAATCACCAATAGCAGGAGCACGTAGCCACGCGAGATGCCGCGGGGATGGGCAGGGAAATGGGTGAATCGTCGGTAAGTCATGCCGCTTATTATGCATACGAGCCAGTTGGCGACTACGGCGCGGACTTTGCAAAGTCTCTGCGCTCCGCTACGATAGGGCGATCGCGCATCGCCCATAGAATGAACCAGCAAATGCGGTATCGCGATCCTGCTCGTGCCGCACCTATCACAGGATAGCGTTCATGTCTCGACTTCTATTCATCATGTTGGCCGCGTTCGTTGCCTCGGCGTCCGACAGGTGCGCGGTTGACCATTGGCCCAACGTCCCATGGAACTATCTGGAGGACGTCAGCGGCAGGTCTGGCTGCCTTGGTGAAACGTTGATCGAAACGCCAAACATCGATCAACTTTATGACCTGGAAAACGATCCGCACGAAATTCAGAATCTGGCCCATGATCCGGAATTCGGGCATCAGTTGTCACGGCATCGTCAACTGCTTGCTGACTGGATCGAAGCGACGAGCGACCAGGGACAAGGGCCTGAATCGGATTTACGTTGCCCTTTCACGTTGAAGCGATGGGGCAAGAAGTGCGTCAACCCGGAATACGATCGTGTGCGATACCTG
>CAWGCE010000006.1:0-643535 GCA_963821085.1 uncultured Planctomycetales bacterium
CGCTGCTTCAATCGCAAATGGCGGCGCCAGCAGGAGTTACAGATTGATCCGGAAGACTCGAACACCGCGTCGAAGGCGGCTTCGCGGTTAACTTCGTGATCAATTTGACGACGGACACTCTCGAATTGGTCGGACTTTCGCACGTCACGTCAGAAACACGGCATGCGGCTGGCCATCCTGCCGCGATTACATGAAGCACCTGCGTAACCGGAACGCATATCCCCCATTTTACCAATTTCAACTTATCTGCAGTGTCGCCTAATACCGAAAAGGTTTGTGAGGCTTACTGATTTTACCCAACCTCAACCAAACTTCCAGCTGCCAAGGCTGGTCAATCAGGCTTCAAGACGAGCTGAATAGCCGGGCGACCCGCCCGTTCACCATAAACGCCGCTGCCCCTGGCAGCCCATGAATTTTTAAGCAAGCACCAAGTGCTTAAGCATTGTTTGCCCCGTTAAAGGAGATTTTCGGATGTTACGCAAAGCTCTCTACTCGCTGCCCGCAGTTGCAATTCTGCTGGCGGCAGGAAGTCTTTCCGCTCAGTGCGGAGGATGTGGAGAAGCCGTTGCCGCGGATGGTGGTGGTTGTGGTACCACGACTCGCACGGTAATGGTTCCTACTCAAGTTCAGGAACAGCGCACACGCACTGTTACCAAGTATCGAAACGAAACTCGTACCCGTACTTATAACGTTACGCGTCGAGTTCCAACAACCAATCAGGTTGAACACACCTATACGGTCAACGTTCCGCAGCAGCAGAAGAAGACCGTCAGCTACACGGTTCGCGTCCCTGTCAAGACGCAGGTTGCCCAGAGCTACACAGTTCGGGTTCCTGTCAGAGAACAGCGAACCGGCTACCGCACTCGTTACCGAGTTGTTCGTGAGCAACGAACTCGATCGGTCAACGTTCGTGGTGGTCACTTCGAAACCCGCAACAGCACGGTCATGGTTCGCGGGCGAGACAACTGCGGTTGCCCGACCTGCTGCCCACAGACGGTTTGCCGTCGCGTTTGGGTTCCCGAATGTTGCACCAAGCAGGTGAGCTACTGTGTTCGTCGTGTCGTCTGCGAAAAAGTTCCTTACACCTACTGTGTAACGACTTGCAAGTGTGAGACGCGAACTCGAATGGTCTGCCAGACCAGCTGGAAGTGCGAAACTCGCAACCGCGAAGTTTGCTGCACCGTTTTCGTTCCAGAAACGAAGACCGGCACGCGAAACGTTACGACCTATGAATGTGTAACGGAACAGAAGTCGCAGGATTACTGCGTACGCGTTCCTTATACTGAAGAGGTTCCTTACACGGTTTGCGTAACCAAGATGGTTTGCAAGACGATCGAAGCGCCTGCAGCAGCTGTCTGTGACCCATGCGGAGACGGTAGCGACGGTGCCTGTGGTTGTGGTGCTGATGCCGGAGCATGTGGCTGCAACAACGGTTGCGGCTGCAACAACGGCTGTGGTTGCGGTTGTGGACGCCGATGCTTCGGTGGCCGAATTCGCTGCATGATGGGCCGAATTCATGGCATGTTCCGATGTGGTTGCGGTTGCGGAAGCAGCTGTGGCGGTTGCGACTGTGGTTGCAGCGCCCCTGCTCCATGCGAACCCAGCTGCGGTTGCGCGTAAGCCAATCACGCACATGATGCGTGAGATTGCCAATTGACAACTTGTTGCGAGGGCCGGACTCAATGAGTCCGGCCCTTTTCACATTACCTCACCTCGGCGTCTCGCTCCGCGCGTCCGCAGGAGCAACCCGCGACGGAGATCAAAGTCTGTCTAAGAGGGCGAACGCGGCTGCCAACCTGCGATTTCAATCGTTCTCGGTCTATCAAATTTCAGTTAAGCTGGAAGAAGTTTTCTTCAGGCCTGCGAAACGTTGCATCATGGAATTACTCGAACTCGGCCCCTACCAGCTGAAAGAGGTCCTCGGAAAAGGAGGCATGGGAACGGTCTATCGAGGCGTTAACAAGGAGACCGGAGAAGAGGTTGCCGTCAAAGTCCTGGCACCCTTCTACGCCCATCACGACGGATTTCGCGAGCGATTCACGGCCGAAATCCGATCCCTGGAGAAATTGAGACATCCCAAAATCGTCACGCTCTTCGGCTACGGCGAAGAAAGCGGGACGCTGTTCTACGTGATGGAAATGGTCCGCGGAAACAGCCTCCATGACGAACTGGCAGCCGGCCGGCGATTCCACTGTGCGCGAAGTCTGCCAGATCGGTGCCGACATCTGCGGCGCCCTCAAACAGGCACACGACCACGGCATTATTCATCGTGATATCAAGCCGGCCAATCTGCTGCTGGACGAACACGACCGGGTGAAACTGTCCGACTTCGGCATCGCCAAGCTGTTCGGCGACACCAATATCACGGTGGGCGGTGTCCTGGGCACCGTAGACTACATGGCGCCAGAACAGGCCGATGGAGTCCAACCCACGCCTCGGTGTGATCTATACAGCATGGGCGCGGTGCTCTACGCACTGCTCGCCGGACACCCGCCTTTTCGTGGCAAGTCGGTTGCCGAAGTCTTGCAGAAGTTGCGCTACGACGAACCAACTCCGATCAGCAATGTCAATTCCGAGGTACCGCGTGAGCTCGAGTCGATCATTCACCAACTGCTGGAGAAAGAGGCGTCCGACCGTATCCCCACTGGTGCTCGCCCTGTCCAAACGATTGAACACCTTGCTGACCATGACCAACGTGCCGATGGCGCAGACCTGCCCCCGATCTGGACCAGCTCGAAAGTATCGCCCTGCCGATGGCCGACGAGGACGACGAACTGTCGTTGATTCACACGGTCAACTCGGACGAAGCCGAATCGATTTCACCAATCGAATTGTCTGAACAGGAAACTCAGGACGCAGCGTCCGTTCACGCTCCTGCGGTCATTCCAAAGCCCAGAATAAGAAAATACATCGAAGTCGACGAAACGACGCCGCAACACGAAGAACCTGATCATGTCGAATCACGCTGGTACACTGCAGCGACATGGGTCGTCTTGTTGGCCAGCCTTCTGGGAATTGTTGGTTTCATCGCGGTTTCCTTGAAACCACCCAACGCAGACGAGTTGTTCGCCCGCATCAGCGCGGCGATCGAAACCGGTGATGACAACCAACTGCTGGAACATCGTGACGATGTAAGACAATTCGTCCTGAGATTCCCGGCGGACGAACGGTCCGAAGCGCTACGCGAACTGGCTCTGGAACTGGATGAATCGCAGCGAACGCGGCGGGTGGAAGCTCGTCTGCGTCGCGGTCATCGTTCTGGCGACGCGAGTTCACCACTCGAGGAGAAACTGTTGGAGACCATGTCACTGGAACGATCAAACCCGATGGAGGCGGCAATCCAGTACAAAGCGCTGATCGATTTGTTCGGTGATGAACAGGCCGAGCAAACTCAAAGCGAGGTGCAGTGCCTGCGAATTGCGGAACAAAGACGAAACCAGATACTGCGACAACAGCAAGCGAACGCAGCTACCTTCCAGGCACGTATTCGACAGCGATTGAGCGAAGCCGAGCGGCTGGATGCAACCGATCCTGAAGCAGCGGAGCGAATCCGGCAGGCGATCCTGCGACTGTACGCCATCGAACCATGGGCGGCAGAAACGGTCGAACAGGTCAGATCACAGCTGCGATCTGCGGAAGTAAATGAAGATTATTTGTCGACCGAATCTTCGCTATCCGAGTAGGATTGCATGGCCTGTGCTTCGTTCGACAGTTTGAATTCGGGGCCTGCCGGGAAATACTGCACGTCGTCCGTGATGTAGTAAGGGCTGGGCAGCGTCTGCCCGCCAACGTCCACCTGGCAGCCAGTGCACGCGACCGTTGCTGATATAACAAACAACACCAGTCCACCAAGGCGAGTCTTGCTTGTTGTCTTCCGCATCGGAACGTTCTCCAAACCCTGATTTGAGCGATGTTGTGCTATCACGCGAAACGCCAAACGCCGCGCACGCAAACTTGTCACGATCGTTATCGTCGTCAAACTCGACACAGCTTCACCCGAATTCCAAAAACGGAGCAAATCGGCGAAACAGCCTGACGTGGGGCTCGCCGACAACGTGTCACACCAGGTCAACCACGCCGATGTCGCCGAATTCGTGTTTCACTCGCGGCAAAACAGGCCCGACGGTTATGATGGATCGAGTGTAGTTTTCCCGACGAATTCACGAACTCTGGACGCAAACTGTGCCCCACGCAAGTGCCCAGCGAATCAGCGACCCCCAACGTTCTTCAGGTTCGCCCAGACGGCCAAGCGCGCCGCCGTCACCTGCTGACGTCGTGCAGCGTTCGCGCTACTCCTGGGCCTGATGCCTTCCAATTTCAGCCGGCGCAAGTCGATATCGCGGGCGGCGGAGGCAACCCGCCCATCGCCTACTATTCGGCCTTCGCCTCGATCCATGATGGCCGCTTTGATCGCGCACTGGACTTGTTCCGAAACGCGGCGCGTGGCAGCCGACGAACGGTGGCCGGTCGTTGGATCGATTCGGTCTGTTATTACGTGATGATGGGTGAGAGTCTCTACCAGCAAGGTCAACTCGAACTGGCGCTGCAGCAGTACAACGACGGCCTGCAGGTTTTTCTCAGCCAACCCGAGTGGATGCGGCGCGTGCAATGGCCTGGTGCGGTCAACATGGCCGCGGCGCAACGAATCAACCCGCCTACCTGGGGCCCTTCGAGTCGCAATCCACAGCCGGCAGGCTTGCCGAACTCATTCCAGGTCCTGATCGGCAATCCGAACATCGAACAGGTCATCCAGCAGGGAGGCATCGTTGATCCGCCGGAATACAATCTGCTCGATATTCCCGAAGTCGTTCGTTGCACAACATTGGCACTTCGACGACGACGACAAATCCTGGGGCCGTTGTGCCATTACGATCCGCTTTCGTCGCGCATGGTGGTCGCTTTGGAAGGCCGAATTGGCCCCGTAAATCACTGGGCTCAGGCCTGGATTGATATTCAGCGAGCAGCCGCGCTGACGGGCGTCGACAAATACGACGAGGCTTTGCCGCTGTATCAACGTGCTCTCCAGTTGGCTGGCCGCTTCGATCATCCGCTCACCGCTACAGCACTGTTTGAACTGGGCAACATCGCCGAGATGACGGGCGACGTGCCTGCCGCCCAGAACTTCTTCCTGGAAGCCAGCCTGTCTGCTGGCTACTACGATCAGATCCTGCTGGTGGAAGAGAGCCTGCGCCGCGCGATCGGCTTGCGACTGGCCAGCGGGACAGCGGAACCGATCCCCAAGCTTGGGGCCGTCAACACCTGGGCGACTCGACGAAGACTACGGCACTTGAGCGCCACCGCTTCGCGCCTGGCGGCCGAACACCTGGCAGCCGGCGGCGAGTCGAAGGCCGCATTGTCGGCCATCGACCAAGCGCGAAAATCGCTCGGCCGCCGCGCTGAAATGGCAGCTCAGTTGGCTGCCGATCTGGATTACGTTGCCGCGCTGGCCAACTATTCCGCCGCGAAGCCGACCGCCGGAGCCAAACAGCTTCGCACCGCGGTTGCGCAGCAAAAGGCCTGTTCAAAATGGCAGTACCAAATTGGAGTCGCTAACAATCTTTACAAGAATGACAGTGAGACGCTGACAGCCCGATCCGCGGTGAAGCTGTACGCAGACCTTTTGCGCGAACCGACACCGCAGGACTGGAAAACGAATCCACTCGAGTCTTTGACGATGACGCTGGCGTCAGACCTGGACGCACATCAAAACTGGCTGGAAGCTGCCGTCGAACGGCGAGAACTGGAAACGGTCGTCGAAGTTGGTGAATCAATGCGACGTCGACGGTTCGCCCGCTACCTGCCACTTGGCGGCCGGCTACTCTCGCTGCGTTGGCTGATGGAGGCGGACGAAGCGAGATTGAATGAAGCGGAGCTGGCGCTGCGCCGCGACCTGATCCTGCGATATCCAAACTTCGGCCAGTTTTCTGATGTTTCCGCGGCCGCTCGAAAAGAACTCGGTGGACTGCCGATTGCACCACTCGAAGAGCAATTGCCCGAGATGTCGACGAACGCCCAGAAGTTGAATAGGGCGGCCAAGGACCAGGAAGCCCTGCTGGGAATGATCGCCTTGAAACGAGAATATTGCCCCACGATTTTTCCACCCCGGAAACGGCTGAACGAAATCCAGGCGGCGTTGACCGACAAACAGGTAATGCTGGCCTTCACCACGACGCCACGCGGTATGCAAGCCGTAATGATCTCGCGGGATGATGAGGCCACCTGGCCCATCCCGAATGCCGCCGCCCTGCGCCGGAAAGTCGTCACACTGTTGCGTGCCATGGGCATGCAGGACGACAACAGTACGTTGACAGCGAAGCAGCTGCAACTGAATCAATGGGAGGTCATCTCGGCTGATCTGACGAACACGCTGATTGACGATGCGCAACAGGGATTCTGGAATCGTTTCGACGAACTGATCCTGGTGCCGGACGGTTTTCTCTGGTATCTGCCTTTCGAGGCATTGATCGCCGAAGACAGAGGCTCGGATGGTACGGAATCCACGTTTCCCTTGATTTCACGGATGAGCATTCGTTACGCGCCGACAATGTCGTTGGCGGTGACGTCGCGGCGTGACAAGCCGCGACACGACCGGACGGTAACGCTGCTGGGGCAGATGTTCCCTCGCGACGATGTGGAAACGGCTCGTGAAGAGTTCGAGCAAATGCAGACGGTCGTGGAGGGATTGAAAGCACTGCCTGAAAGACTGCCCGTGCCGACCAGCCTGATGCGGACGGTTTGGGATCGACTCATGGTCCTCGACGATGTAGGTGACTCGCGCAAGGGCCCACTCGATTGGGTCCCGGTCAAACTTGCCGCTGCCAAGGGAGACAATACCTTAAGCCGCTGGCTGCGATCGCCTTGGGGAGCTCCCGAACAGGTCTTGTTGCCGGGATTCCATTCGGCTGCCGAAGCAGGATTAAGACAACAGGCCGATGGCGATGACCTGTTCGCTGCGGTAACGGGACTGATGGCTGCCGGCACGAGGACAGTGTTGATTTCCCGCTGGCGAACCGGCGGCCAAACCAGTTACGAATTGATGCGTGAATTCATGCAAGAGGCACCCCACATGCCGCTTGCTGAAGCTTGGCAACGCAGCGTTCAGGTGGTTCGCGAGAACGAAATCGACCCACGCCGCGAACCGCGAATTTCGCATTCGGCAAACGCCGAACCGATCCAGGCCTCACACCCATTCTTCTGGGCTGGCTACCTGCTCGTGGACAACGGCCAACCGGTCGACGATTCCACCATTGAAGATAAACCGGCCGAGCCATCCTTGAACGAAGCCGGAATTTGAAGCGGCTATTTCGTTCACTGGAATGCCTCCCTCCTCGTCCATGCAGTTCGCCATGGAGTGGTGGCTGGATTGCTTCCAGCGGACGGGCGGTGCAACAGGAGGCAACAAGAGCTAGACCAACTTACCTTGTTTCGTAGCTGAAGTCGCAAGACTTCAGGCGGGCGAAACGCCCGAATTCTTGCGAATCCGGCTACTTCATCGGCGTAGCGGTTCCTCGCGGCGAAAATGCTTGTATCGAATGACCACGTTCTTCTGGTTTTTCACGAGATGGCCCCGCAACTCCAGTTCCATGGTTAAGCACCAGTCGTAAATCGATTCCAGTAAACCCGGTCCTTGGTCCTGATGCACTTCAATCGCGGCGCCGATCACGTCAGGCGTGATTCCGGAGGCCTGGGAGAACAGTCTATGAATGGGAGATCCCCTGTGAGATGAGAGGACAGAGTAAATTGACACACTACTTCTCTGTTTTCTCCGTTGCCTCCTGTTCAATCCATCCCCGATGGGTTGACACCTCACCACCGACCGGTCGAGAGTCCAATCGCGGCGGTCCTCCAAACACCGCAGGTAACCTTGAGGGTCGTGGAGGGCCATCAAGCCAGCAACGCCCAAAATCCCCGGCTATTCTCATCGAAATTCGGCCATTTTCGTCAATTTCGCCATGCCGACCGAAACTCGGCGCACACTCCCGGTGTTTGGCAATAAAGGAATGGGCACGCCGGACAATGCGCCACAAGGTAAACTTGTCGACAGACGACCACTTCGCGCATCTCCGAGGACCACGATGATCAATCCAACGACACAGTCGTACGATGACCCAGCGGTCCTCATCCGTAGCATCCTGCTCGCCGCATTCATCGCCGGATCGCTGGGAACGTTCAACCCCGCAACCGCAGCCGATAGCAACTCGGCCGCAGATGCCACCGGCCGTCCCGCGCCGAGCGCGTCATCTCCCATCGTAGCGGCGACCAAGATCAATCAACTGCTGGGTACCAACGCATCCGATCCAGTGGATGATTACACCTACCTCCGCCGGGTCTACTTCGACACCATCGGTTTTCCGCCAACGGCTCGAGATGTCCGCGACTTTGTCAGCGACAACAATTCGGAAAAGCGAGCTGCGATTGTGTCGAAGCTGATCGACAGCAAACTTTACGGCAAGAACTGGGGCCAATACTGGTGTGACGTTATCATGTATCGCCGTTCCGAAGATCGAGCACTGCGGGTCGCTCCCAAGGTGACCGAGTATCTTGCCGACTCACTGAACCAGGGCGACCACTGGGACACGTTGGCCACGTCGTTCATCACCGCCACAGGCGACATTCAGAAGCATGGCGAGACCGGGCTCATTGCGGCTCAAGCCGGGCGACCGGAAGAAACGGTGGCCGAGATTTCGCGGATCTTTCTCGGTGTGCAAATTCAATGCGCCCGAGTGCCACGATCATTTCACCGACAGTTGGACCCGCGACCAGTTCCACGAGCTGGCCGCATTCTTCCCGCGAACGGCACTGCGACCGAACCGCGACGGCGACAAGCGGACGTTTGTCGTTACCTCGGTTGACCGGGAGCGAAGATTCAAGCCCAAGAATGTCGATCGCCACCTCGGAAAGAGCGAACACTACATGCCCGACCTGGATAATCCCAAGGCGAAGGGCACGTTGATGAAACCTGCCTTTTTCCTGACCGGCGAGGAACTCGAACTGGGCACGCGGGACCTGGACCGGCGCACGCAGCTGGCCGAGTGGATTACGGACAGTCCGTGGTTTTCCAAGTCGCTGGTCAATCGGCTGTGGACCGACCTGGTCGGCTCCGGCTTTTACAGCACCGTCGACGACATTGGGCCCGAACGGACTTGCGAGCACGAAGAGACGCTCGACTATCTGGCCGACGAATTCGAAGCCAGTGGCTTCGATTTGAAATGGCTGCTGCAAACGATCATGGCTACCGACGTTTACCAAACGGCCAGCCAGAGCCGAATCGACGACGGCAGTTGGAGCCCGACACGAAACCACCCGATCCGTTTGCGCTCCGATCAGCTGTTCAATTCAGTCATACAGCTGTTTGGAGCGGGGGCGCAGATGACCAAACCCGAACGCCAACGAATGCAGCGGCGAGCCCGGTTGCTCTTCGCGGCCAATTTTGGCTTCGACCCCAGCTTGCCACAGGACGAGATCAGCGGCAGCGTACCCCAGGCACTGATGTTGATGAATTCGGAAATCATCGACCGGCAGCTGAGCTGGCAGACGTCCCGGCGGCATCGCCAGCGTCATCCAGAACATCGACGACGACGAGAGGCTGGTCCGCTACCTGTACCTGCGTTGCCTGTCACGACCGCCAGCAGCGGACGAATTAAGCTCAAGCGATCGAATACGTCCAACAATCGGAAAGCCGCCAGGCCGGTTTCCACGATCTCGTCTGGTCGCTGTTGAATTGCTCCGAGTTCATGTACCGAGGTTAACGGCCACCATGCTTGTACGACAAACCCATGTGCAGCTGCAACAACAGCACGTCCGATCGCGCCGTGATTTCCTGCGGATGATCCCAGCCGCCGGGCTTGCCGCCGGCACACTGAACTGGACCGACGTGTTGGCTGCGCAAGCTCCGGAACTGCGGAAGAACGGCAAGGCCTGCATCGTGCTGTGGATGCAGGGAGGACCCAGCCAATTCGAGACCTTCTCGCCTTTGAGCGGCCATGAAAACGGTGGCGAGACGAAAGCGATCAAGACCTCTGTTCCCGGTATCGAGATCGCTCATACGCTGCCCAACGTCGCGCAGGTAATGGACGAATTATGCGTGGTCCGATCGATGACCAGCAAAGAAGGCAGCCATCCTCGCGCTTCCTACTTCATGCACACCGGTTACCTTCCCAATCCGACCGTCGAACACCCGTCTTTGGGAGCTCATGTGGCTCACCAAATCGGCGACGCAGCATCCGAATTGCCCAGTTTTGTTCGTGTCGGTCGTGTGAAGGACGCCAGCGGTGGCGGTTTGCTGGGAGTTAACTTCGACCCGTACGTGCTGCGCGACCCACGAAAACCGCCGGACAATATCACGGCAACGACTGCCGAATCGCGATTCCACAAACGGCTCGCGCTACTCAAGTCGATGGATCGTAAGTTTGATGAGCGAGGTGCCCAGCGTGAAGCCAAGGACCATCAAAAGTTGTACGATCGCGCGGCGCGGATGATGCTCAGCCAGGACATCTCGGCATTCGACGTTTCGCAAGAACCGCAAGCGATTCGCGACGCGTATGGATCAAGCCAATTCGGCGCCGGGTGCCTTTTGGCCAGGCGACTGGTCGAGCACGGAGTTACTTTCGTCGAGGTGGTACTGGGCAATTGGGATACGCACCAGGACAACTTCAACAAGGTCGGCGACCTGTGCGGTCAACTCGACCAACCCTACGCTCAGTTGATTCGCGACCTGAAACAGCGCGGCATGCTCGACAACACGTTGGTGCTGTGGATGGGCGAGTTTGGCCGCACGCCAAGAATCAATCCACGTGCCGGTCGCGACCATTTCCCCAAGGCATTCAACGTCGCATTGGCCGGCGGAGGCATCCGCGGCGGACAAGTCATCGGCAGCGTTAACGAAACGGGCACCGCGGTGAAAGACCGTCCGGTCACCATCCCCGATCTGTTCCGCACCGTCTGCTCGACACTGAAGATCGACCCCGACCAAGAGAACATGAGCCCCATCGGACGCCCAATGACGATCGTTGATGGCGGTGAGCTGATTGAAGAAGCGTTGAGCTAGGATTCCTTCAAACCGCAGTGAAAGTATCGATGAGGAAAGCAGGAATTCAGGAAAGGCTTCCGTAGCCGAGCTGGCAACAGCTCGGGCAAACGCGGGAGATTCTCTGGTGCGTTGTTCGTCCAACGCCAGCGACAGGGTCGGAATCGTTTTGTAGAAAACCTGCACGTCCGATGACTGCGTGACGGTTGAGATAGTTCAAACCAAAGGGTCAGACCCTGCTCCTGCGCGTAACTTTTCTACACAGCCGGTCAGAACTCTTTAAAAGTGTCCCGCCCCGCTACGGCGCGGGGCACACACCCGAGCTGTTGCCAGCTCGGCTACGACTCTTCCTGCGTTCCTGCCTTCCTCATAACACAGTCGTCCTCACGATTCATCACGTGAAATTCACTCCCGCTCTTAGCCGGCGTAAATGCGGTCGATCCAGGACCTTAAATGGCGAGTAAACACTTTCCCAGGTTTCTCCGCGTTGCTCGATCGCCCCGTCACGAATGGGCCCCAACTGCCCGGCGACCAACTGCAAGTATTCAATTCGCTCCGGCTCGAGCGCCATGATCCTGGCCAACGTCGCATCGACCGACGGCAAGCAGGTACCCGTAACGATCAGGCCCATCTTTTTGCAGGAACCGAGGATCGGGCCATCGCCTTCCATGCAATTGATCCCGTCAACAACGGCGATGGTACGTTGCAAGCTGGAGTTGATATCGGCGACCGTTTGCGGGATGCCGTTGTGATGCAGGACATTCTTCGGCCAGCCGTACTTGATACCCGGTAGCGTTCCGAAGAGGTTCTTCATACTGGCCGTAAGCCCAACCCAATGATGGGTTTTCATCTTGGGCAGCGAAACGATCAGGTCGGCTTCGACGACCGAACGCGGGAAGTAAATATGCTTCAATCGAGAGAATCGTCCGCGGTTCGGTAACCGCTGCACCTCTTCGTAGTTCATGTCCGCGAATTGCAGCCCCGCATCCTGCAGTGCCTCGCCCACGCCCGACTCGATCAACGCCATCTCGGTATCGCGAACGTGCCCGGGAGCTTCCCCGACGGTGACGGTGGCTCCCCAGTTCCGAAATACATTAGCGGCCGCGACGATGACTGCCGGATGAGTCGTCATATGCGGAATCGCGCGGGTCGGCTCCACCAGATTTGGTTTGAGCAACACGCGTTTTCCCGCAACCGCTCGCCCATCGAAACCGCAAGTGGTCAAGCCGTCGCGAATCGTCTGCTCCAGGTCGCCGTCGTACGTCTGGTGCCGAGCTACAAATACCGACGACCGTCCGGCGACTCGTCGCCCAATCGTGGCAGCGGCCGCCGCACCGGCGACACCCAACGTACCGACAACCATCGCCTTCCGCCGCGACATCTCGCCGGCAGGACGCGTTACAGGAGACTTGTTTGAATCGACTGTGGCCATGGGCATTGTTTCTGTTGGTGTTTCGATTTCTATGAGGAAAGCAGGACTTCAGGAAAGGCTTCCGTGGCCGAGCTGGCAACAGCTCGGGCAAGTTCGAGCAGCAGAAGGTCGCAACGGCTCCGTAGAATACTTAGCGCAGGAGCAGGGTCTGGTACATTTTTCGGCGAGGTGATTTTGCCAGCACTTTTGATTTCGGCCGAAAACATGTACCTGACCCTTTGGTTTGAACTATCTCAACCGTCACGCAGTTATCGGACTTGCAGCTTTTCTACAAAGCGTCCCGACTCTCTCGCCCGAACCAACGCTCGCTTGGCCCCGTCTTGTGTTTGGAGTTGTGTACAACAGCGCAACGTTCAATAGCCTTTGCGTGGCGAGCCATTCCCGTCCCGAGCTGTTGCCAGCTCGGCTACGACTCTTCCTGCCTTCCTCATCCAGACTCGCCCGCTGATTCAGGAGCCACGATTTCCACTTCGGCACGATCGAGCCACGGGCAATCTTCACCAAGCGACGCCAACGCGATTAGCGACAGCCGATACGGGCTGTCGCCGGTCATCGCTTGCCGCGAGTACAGTGACTGCAATCTGTCCATCCATTGATCGGGAACTTGCTCGACTGCTGCCATCCCCATGGCGGCGAAGCAAACCGAAGCGGTCCCCGTCGCCTGCGGCCACGCCTGGCGCAGCAGATTGACCGTGGCAGCGACGCGAGGATGAGCCAATTCGTCCGACAGCGCCATGACTGCCAACCCACTGGGCTGGATGTGCTCGATCAGCTTCTGTCCGAACACGAACGTGTTTCCATAGTTGCACCCGCCGCCCGGCAACTGTCGGTCAATCAGTATTCGGACACCTTCACGCACCCGCTCGTGATGCGCAAGCCCAACACGCTTCAAACCCAACACCGCGAACGCTGTGGGTTCGAGCCATGAATGCGTTCCTTCGACCCAGGGCCAGCCGACCAATTCCGAATCGTGGCCGACAATATCTTCCTCCGGCATTTTCCCCGCATTGCCGCTCAGCTGCAGCAGAAAACTTATCGCCCGATCGATTGGCTGGCGATAATCGCCTCCCGCCTGTTCGACGACTGCGCCAGGCACACAATGCCAAACCTGTCGCCCAACGCGGCCGATCCTCCAACTTGGTGACGCCCACCGAGCCGGTTCGTTCGTCCTGCATCGCCACCAGCGCATCGCCTGCCCGCACCGCCGCGTCAACATCACCGTGCGCCGCCAAGGCCATCGCCGCCCACGCCGTCGGCTCGGCTGCCGCCGGTCCACCTGCGTGATACGGCCAATCAAATTGGGCCGCCAGCTTCTCGAATAACTCCGACTGCCAATCCATGATTCGCCCGATCGATCCGTTCGTGAAGAGAGACTCCCTCATCGAATAGATCGGCCAAGCCGGGTTCGCTCAAACAAACGATTCCCCGTGCCAGCACCAAGAAACTTGCCCCTCGCTCAGCATGCGACCGGTTTTTATGAGGAAGGCAGGAAACAATTCCGTAGCCGAGCTGGCAACAGCTCGGGCAAGTCCGGGAAAACCTCCTGACCCGCTCTTCGTCAATGTCAGTGGCAGGATCGAGTGGCAGAAGACCTATCCGGCGATCACCGCGCGATCTCGATGAAAATCCCACACGTGAAGAAAGTAGTGATGAGGAAGGCAGGAAGCAGACCTGCGTAGCCAAGCTGGCAACAGCTCGGGCAAGTTCGGGAAAACCTCCTGACCCGCTCTTCGTCAACGTCAGTGGCCGGATCGAGTGGCAGAAGACCTATCCGGCGATCACCGCACGATCTCGATGAAAATCCCATACGTGAAGAAAGTAGTGATGAGGATAGGCAGGAAGCAGACCTGCGTAGCCGAGCTGGCAACAGCTCGGGCAAGTTCGGGAAAACCTCCTGACCCGCTCTTCGCCCAGCGGCAGCGGCAAGATCAAATGGCTCCGCAGAAGACCTATCTGGCAGTCACTGCACGATCACGATGAAAATCCCACACGCAAAGAAAGTATTGATAAAGAAAGCAGGAAAGACCTGCGTAGCCGAGCTGGCAACAGCTCGGGCAAGTTCGAGAAAACCTCCTCACCCACCCTCCGCCCAGCGTCAGCGGCAAGATCAAATGAGAGAATGTCCGGCCGCCGCTGGCGCGTTTGCGCGCAGGAGAGGGTCGGGTACATTTTTCGGCGAGTTGGTTTTGCCAGCACTTTCGACGTCGACCGAAAACATGTACCTGACCCTCTGGATGGAAGTACCGCAGCCACCATGCAGCTATCGGACTTGTGGACTTCAACGGGACATTCTGGCTCTCTAGGAGAACTTGAAGAATGGTTTTCCTGCGCATATTGCAATGGTGCTTGAGACGAGAGGGTCAGGCACATTTTTCGCAGGGAAATCGCTACACTTGGCAAACCTGACTCTGCGAAAAATGAGCCAGACCCTTGCCCAACGCAAAGTTCTCTACACAGCCAATCCCGACGCGGAAGCGAGTGAACAGCGTACGAGAAAAGCCCCAACCCTGTCACTGACGTTGGACGAAGAACGCACAGCAGCACCGACTTCCCCGAGCTGTTGCCAGCTCGGCTACGTTGGTTTTTCCTGCCTTCCTCATAAAGCAACCTGCACCAACCATCAGACATTGAACAGGAAGTGGCAGATGTCGCCGTCCTGCATCACATAGTCTTTGCCCTCGACCCGCAACTTGCCGTGCGGCCCGAATCTCCTTCTTCGGTCTTGAAGTCCTCGAGGTCGTCCAGCGAGTAGATCTCGCCGCGGATGAACTTCTTTCGAAATCGGTGTGGATCACGCCGGCCGCCTGCGGGGGCGGTGGCTCCGACCGGGATCGTCCAGGCGCGGACCTCCTTCTCGCCGGCCGTGAAGTAGCTCTGCAGGCCGAGCGTCCGGTAGGCCGCCCGGGCCAGGACGGCCAGAGCCGGCTCTCCAGGCCCGCCCCGGCCAGCATCTCGGCCCGGTCGGCCTCGTCGAGCTCGGCGAGCTCCGCCTCGAACTTGGCACAGACCGGCACGACCTCCGCCCCGACGTGGCCGCCTGCCCGCGGACGGCCTGCACCAGCGGGCCGGTGCCCGTGACGTCGTTCTCGTCGACGTTGGCCACGTAGAGGATCGGCTTGGCCGTCAGCAGCCCAAACTCCTTGACCGCCGCCGCTTCGGCCTCGGAGAGTTCCGAGCGTTCGCAGCGGCTGTTCCGTCTGCAGGTGGCCAGGCACTTCTTCATCGCCGCGACACGTCAGCGGGCCTCCTTGTCGGTGCTCTTGGCGGCCCGCTCGGCCTCGCGGGAGCGAGTTGTCCAGGTCTGCATGTCGGCCAGCATCAGCTCCATCTCGATCGTCTCCATGTCGGAGACGGGATCGACCTTGCCGGCCACATGGATCACGTCGGGATCCTCGAAGCAGCGGACGACCTGCATGATCGCGTCGACCTCGCGGATGTGGCTGAGAAACTTGTTCCCCAGCCCTTCCCCTTCGCTCGCCCCCTTCACGATGCCGGCGATATCGACCAGCTTGAGCGCGGCCGGGATCACCTTCTTGGGCGCGATGTACCGTGATCCGCTCGAGCCGATCGTCGGGCACGCTCACCATGCCCTCGTTGGGCTCGATCGTGCAGAACGGATAGTTCTCGCTCTGGGCCGCCTGCGATGTCGTAAGCGCATTGAACAGCGTGCTTTTGCCGACATTCGGCAGGCCAACAATTCCTGCTTCCATCACACAGCCCAGCCACAAAATTGACACGAATCGAAGCCCGCCATCGTACCCACGAAGCGCGTCCGTTGGGAGGGCATAGTCGCCTTTCGCTCCGCGAAAGCAGCGGGCGTCGAGTGCGACCGTAGCCCGGGTGCCATGCCCGTTGCATGCACGGGCAGGCCGACCCTCGCGGTACGTCGCCTAAGCCAAGGAAAGCATGGCCACGGCCGGAAAATGTAGGCTACGTTCTGCGCCGCCCGAACAATACCTTCGGTGATCACATTTACACCGATTCACCCGTGGCCATGGCACCCGGCAGAATACACGCTTCATCCTGACCACGGCGTGCATCTTGACAAGGAAAATGGGCCTGCCGGCGTCGTCGAAAATTTGGCGCAAGAGCAGGGTCTGGTACATTTTTCGGCGAGTTGGATTTGCCAGCACTTTCGATTTTGGCCGAAAACATGTACCTGACCCTTTCGTTAAAACTACTTCAACCGTCGCGCAGCCAGAATGTCAGAAACATTTTTCGGCAATTACCCGGTCGACCAAATCGCGAAGCCTTGGCCAGGAACATGATCCTGACCCTTTGGCATGTAGTTTGTCAGAGACAGCGCAGGAGTTGATGCAACAGAATTTCTATTGCGCAACGAAAGCATGGCCACGGCCGGAAAATTTAGGCGGCGTTCTGCGCCGCCCCAACAATACCTTCGGTGATCACATTTACACCGATTCAACCGTGGCCATGGCACCCGGCTCCCAGCGCAGGTTTCAAGTCCGGCGATCAACCGTAACGCACGCGACTCAATCATCCGCCGCAAGATGATTGTGTCTTTCTCGTTATCAGTCACTCCCGGTTCATATAGAACGGCAGGTGCCATGCTCCACGCTTGCGTGGGCATGTTGAAGCACTCTTTACCTCTCCGCCAACAGCAAGGCATGCCACGGACAAAACCTGCCGGCAGACCTCTACTCAGCCACGACAATACTTTCGATTGTCACCATCACACTGCTACCCCCGTGGCCATGGCACCCGGCCGATCGCTTCGTGCGACCTCAGACTGGTGGCCTGTTTCCGGTCCCTATTTGGAGGACACGCAACTTTCGCGGAGCGAAAGGCGACTATGAGCATCGAACGCGGCCGACAAAGCACGAGGAACGGGTACAAGAAAACCTCCCTCGACGTATCGAGAGAGGCCTTTGTTCATTCACACAACCCAGGCGAATCACCGCTACTCAATCATCCGCCGCAGGATGATCGTGTCTTTCTCGTTGTGAGTCACTCCCGGTTCGAAAGCCACGGGAATGGAGCGATCAATCATATAGAAGGCTCGGTGACGTTGGATTTGACCGGTTTCTTCACCGACTTCGCGACCAAATTCGGGGACGCCATCGCCATTGGTATCTTCGTATTCGAAGTAACCAACCGTAACCCAAACAGCGAACACATTCGAATTCGTCGTCAAGTTATCGCCGAGGCGCGTGAGAATCTGGTTTGTGAAGTACGGGTTTCGGTCGGCATCTTGATACGAAGAACCGTTCAAATTCGTCAGAATATGTGAGTTCATCGTCAAGGCACCCTGACCGGGTCGAGTGATCCCGACTTCGTGCTCAGGCGTGTCCTGCAGTTGTGTGTCGGTGCCACCAGGCCCCAACGCCGGCATCAGGCCGGCCGCATTTGCCGGTCGGAAGGGATTACCAAACTTTGTCGGAATGCTGTCTTGGGCAATGCCGGATTGGCGACTGGTCAGAATCTCTGATTTAATGCCGTCCCGATCGGCCGATGTCAAATCCAAACCGAACAACACACCATCCAGGATGCTCGGTCCTGTGCCACTTGTCGTATCCGCAATCGTATTGATGTTGATCTTGCCAGGATTCCTGAATCTCGACAGATGGTTAAACGGGATGCTGAAATACAAAGGTGGTGTATTGGCTGAATCAACAAACGCATCCGGGTTGTACCACAGCCTGGTGCCAACGAACCGTGAAGGAACGTCGACATAATCGAAGATCCTATGCAGATTGCCTGCCGAATTCATGATGGGCAGCAAATGCTTGAACTTCCGTTGCGCTCCCAACCCAGCTGAATACTCATCGGCGCGGTACGAATGTCAAAGTCGATGAACAGTCGACTCGATCGAGTGCGAGGAACGTTGAGTAGCTCGTACTTGCTGATGAAGGGACGGTTGTTCCACGTCAGCCATGGGAATAGTTCACCCGTCCCTGGCGGCGTAGGCATTCCGACATAACGCAGGTCCTTTCCATCCGCGTTCGAAATGGGCGTCCCGAAAGAATCATTCAAGCGACCCAGCGTCTGCTCGAACTCATACGGAAAGACATGGGTTGGAGTCGTAACAGGCACTGCTGCGGTCAACGGCGGAATTTTTGGGTAACGCCAGAGCATCTGGACATCGTCACTCGGCGCACCTTCGGGAAGACCCGCTCCACGCTCGAAAGATGCTGGCTGAATCGTACCCAGGAGGGACGCGGGATCGGTTGCGGGAGTAACCCCGTTAAAAACGAACAGATCGACCGGCATCGAATCGATGGTTCGATAGGGATTTGTGACCGCATCCCATTGTCGCGTCGGATCAGCCAGTCGTTGCAACAGCACGGTCCGAAAACCGGGCGTCCTACCTTCATTTCGCAAGGCGTCTGTAGTTTTTGCCAACGGGGGCGCCTGGCCCGCTTCAAACGGCCAAATGCCAGCCGTCCAGTCGATTGGTTCGTCTCGCGGCGTCGTGTACCCACCCAAAGGGGCTTCAATCGACACATCGAATCCATCAGCGGCGGATGTCGGGTAGCCGCCCAGCGGCTCTGAGACGTTAAACCGCCCACCCCGATTAATCACAATCGCAACAGCTGGCTGCATCGCAACAGGCGACATCAACAGCGCATCGGACTCGGAAGCCGTCATGAAATCGCCATCGTTGTAGACATCGACCTGGTTGACGTTCGGGTCGTTTGCA
The DNA here is from genome assembly GCA_963821085.1 of uncultured Planctomycetales bacterium. Taxonomy (GTDB): domain Bacteria; phylum Planctomycetota; class Planctomycetia; order Pirellulales; family Pirellulaceae; genus CAWGCE01. Next base: position 19,120 of record CAWGCE010000006.1, read on the forward strand.
GGTGACAAGACGATTCGGCGAGTTGATGAGATCAGATCGGAGACTGCCGAACCGGTTCTCAGCCCCAGCGTCGTCGCCGCCGACGTGCCTACATTGTGGATCGCCGTATCAGAACCCGCGGAACCGATCACCACATAACGTCCTGGCAAGATCGGAGCAATCGCGCCGGAGCGAAAGTAAACTTCGGGTGGCGTGGTCGCTTCAAACAGTCCGGTACGAATGTCAACGCGACCGCCGTTTGGCAATGCGGGGCCCGGTGCGGCGCGTGTTGGATCGGCAAAATAGACAATCCGCTCAACGCTGACCTCACTGTCGGTAACCGCGCCAGGTAGCGTCAACTGGTTGTCTTGCAGCGCATCCCAATCCAACGGATTCGCATTTTGTTCGGCGACCGTACGAATATCGTTGACAACCAATAGTCGCCAGAAGACTCGACGCCTGTCCCCCAGGCGAACTCCACGATTACCGCTTGCGTCGGTGAAATACAGTTCGCCTTGCTGTTTGTCCGCGCTGCCCATCCATGGATTCATCAGTTCGACAAACGCCGAACCCACCGGCAATAGCCGCTGGTCAAAATCATTGTCGGGCGTGGCATCGGATGTCGTCGCCATATCGCCATCATCGTTGCCCAAATCTTCCGTCCGAATGTCATGGAAAGCGGCCGTCTCGGAGATGATCAATTCGGGTCGCTCGCAACCCCAGACGATGGCCCGGTCCGATTCGGCTGTTGTCCCCAAATCCCCATCCACGTCCCATCCATTTGACGGTACTAAGTCGAACTCGAACGGCGTCATGATTGAATCCGAGTCAACGAAGTCGACCACGTTGATGGCCCATTGCGCCAGCCGATGTGCGGTCTCATTGTCCGTATCCACGACGCCATTTTCGTCAATGTCGAGATTGGCGGATCTCAGCATCATCATCAGGCAATAGAGGTGTCGTGCATACAGCTGACGAACTGGTGCCAGATTCGAATCGGGCAGCGGCAGCGGTTGATTGTCAGCGAAGATGTTCTGCCGAAGCAACTCGTCAAAATCACTTTCTTCACCCGGTTCATCTGCAACATCGTTCCCCTCTGGCGGAACGACGCCATAGTCAATATTGTCGATGCCGTCACCGAAGGGTCGGTTCAAATTCATCGGCTCACCGCGTAAGAATTCGAACGGAAACATCACCGCCCGCTGAGCCGCAGTTAGGCCATTCCACGGCGGCAGCGTTGCAGGTACCGCTGACAGCAACTCGTCCAACGTTTGTGGTAACGACGGGACTTCAAACGAACGCGTGGTCAAGGCACGTCGACGGGCATGGTCGTCCAGCGTGTGGCCGTTCAGCGTGGTCAAGTTGGCCAATCGACCGGGTAGACTCGGGCGGTCAAAGTCATACCAGCGTAGCAACGGTTCCAGTTCGCTTTCGGTGTAACGCGAATCGAAACCGATGGGTCGGTTCAAATTGAGTTCGTACGGATCATCAAGACTCTCTGACACCTCACCCATGTTGAAGGTGTATGGCTGTCCGGCCGGGTTAAGAAACAAGAGCCCATCACCATCGAAATCGGGAGGGCTACTGTAGCTGGAATACTCTGTTGCATAATCGAAAGGATCGCCTAATGTCTGCAAAGGGATTGGCGCGTCGGTCTGTCCGTCGCCATTCATGTCGCTGGAAAACGTGAGCTGGATCAACTCGTCGTCCGCCACCATGGCAATTCCGGGCTCGCCAATCGTGTCGGCACCGTAGTATCGACCCTTCAGCAGCGTCGTATGATCGGTCGTCATCAAGGGCGCCAGGGAAATATCGGCGACGCCATAACCTCGACCACGACCCACATTCATCGCCGAACCTGCACCGCCCAAGTGAGCCGTCGAAGACGGATCGGCGGTTGCTAGTGGAGTAATATTCACGCCAGTCGAGTAAGACGGAAGCGTGTGTGTCAGGCTGCCATGTGCATTAACGTTCAGCCGACTGTCCATGTCGATACACAGCATCGCTACCAAGGGGCGAACACTACGGCCATCGTCATTGGTAAAGGCCGGCATGCCGATGTCAATCCAGACGCTATCGGGAATTCCGTCGCCGTCATTATCGACGTCCCAGGGTCCGTTGACGGGATCGAAGCCTAATGGAAAGGCGCCAGGATCAGGATTGTCCCCATTGAGATTTCCGCCAGTGAATTCTGGGTGATCAATTTTCAAAGGGCGGAGAATCAAGTGACGCCAAAGTTCGATGTTTGCTTGAGCGCTCGCTGCATCAAGAGGTCCCAATCCCCAGCTCCCGCTGAGAAAGTGATTCACAAGCCACGGTCGATGAAAGGAGGGAATCAACTCCTCACCCGCGGGATTCGGCTGCGGAATCCAACCCAGAAAAATATTTTGATAATCGGCCGCATCCCACGGCTCGTCCATATCCTTGATGGCCAGCGCGTCGGCATTGAGTGCAACGAAATCGGGATTCAGCTTTCCGCTATCGATCGCCCTGGCAATATTCGGAATCAAGGCAGTAGGCACATCGGCGGAACCCGTTTCCAGTTGAATGGAAACGGTGTGTCCCAATCCTACCGCCATCCCGTCGTAGCCTGCGCCAAACCCATTGAACGCGCGACCGTTGATCATGAAAGCCTGACCATTGATCGCCGATATCACATTCGTCGTTCCCACGTAGTCGGTGAAATTCTCGATGATGATCTGATTGTTGGTCACGTCGTACGAAAGGATTCGCGTGCTCAGCCCCTCGGCATCACCCTCCGTCATGGTGAGGATTCCCCCGCCAAAGTAACCGTGGACGTTGGCCGGATACGCCAACCCGGACAATGGGCTCGCCGGAGTGATGTAAATCAGCTGATCGTCCATCTCCAAAGTCGCTGCCGAAACCGAGTTCGTTGCAGAATCGGTGCCGTACAAATCGGCCAGTAAACCGTGCCCGGATAAGGCGGAACCAGAGGTTGGAGGGTTCAGCAGTTGAAACAGCGCTTCGTCGGCGATGCGATCTGGTCGCTCACCGGTGCGTTCGACTTTGGTCCCACTGATCGAGCCACGTCGGTACTGGCCGGCGACGACGATGAACGTGATTCCCGCCAGTACAAACAGCGACAACAGGCTGAGTACCACCAGCAAGAGAATTCCGCGTTTGGGGGCTGATCTGGTCTTCATTTTTTTCTCCGGAACGAGTGGTCGATGGCCCGACGACTCACTCCTGGAACAATTTCTAGTTGGCTTCAATACGCATCCGCTTGGAATAGACCGAAACGACTTCTGGCATCCAAGTCACCGTTGTGGCTGGCAGTCGACTGCGATTGCCTGGCGGAACCGGCCAATCGGCACCCACGAGACTCAAATCCTGTAGCCCCGGATTCGCCAAATCGCCATCCCCCGCAAAGCGGATTCGGTACCATTCATACTTCTGGACTCCTCGCACGGTGGGACCGTTGAAGTCGCGGCCCAGCAGGATCCAATCGCCCGACTTTGGCAGCGGGCCCGTTGATCCCCACGCGATGCGGACATCTCCGCCGCTGTCTCCCGCGGTGTAGAATCCCGAAGTCGGTCCGCCTGGTGAGTTGTTGTTTGCGATATTTCCATACACGACACCGCCGCGGTTGCCGCCAAGCGCCGCCAGGTTGTTGCGTTGAAAACAAACCACCGTGGAAACGGTCCACCAGTCGCCGTACACTCCAGCGGCCTGGCTCGCCAGCTGCACTTCAGGCGTCAGCGTGAGGAACCACGAAAACTGCCCGCGGGCATACCGCTTCGCGTTAACTCCGGCCGCCTGTAAAAAAGTCTGGGTCGGTGAGTCACCATTATTTTCCGGCGGCTCAAATTCCAGATCATCCTGGAACACAAAAACTTCATCTGCCTGTTCGTCCGTCATGAATGGCAACGCCGCGTTCCCGGTTCCATTGTTCAGCGAGATCACTGGCATCCCCATAACGTTGCTCGCCTTGCCGAACAGGAAACGAGGAAACTCACCACGCTGATTGTACAGGTGGGCATTCCCGTTCCGTTGTGCCGCCACGAATCGCGGATCAATACAAAACGGTTGCGGGCGAAAATCACCTCGCGGTGGCGTCGCAGCACGATCACCAAAGACGGCTCGCATCCTGGCCCGACCGGAGATGTTGTTGAATTCGAATCGGACCAATTGTAAATATCATCGAATTCTCGCACGTTGAATTCACGGAACGATCGCCTGACCAACATTGGCTCGCCGGTCATTTCGGGCTCCCTTTTCGGCCTGTTGACTGGCGACGGGAATCAGCGAAACAACGCCCAAGAGACCAATCGACACGACTCCAATCGAAATCAGGACTTCCATCAACGAGATACCGGTTCGCCGGCGGAAATCGTGCATTTCGAATTGCATTCGTCTCAACCTATCGTCCTCCCATTACAGGACCAGATTGGGCGGACGCACGAGAGGTTCCGATCGCACCCTCGCGGAAGGCATCAAAATTCGCATAGGGCGACCCGCCATTGATTGTCAGACTGCCGACATCTGCAATCACGCCAATATTCTCGACCGTAGAGACTCGCTGTTGGGTGACCGTGACCCAGGCAGTGGGCAATCCTTGCACCAAGTTATTCAAGAACGATTCGGTAACCGTCGTGTAGGTTGGCTTCGCTTCGCCAGCAACCAGCAGATACAGCGGCTGGTTGTTCACAAGACGGCCTTTGGCATCAAACATGAATGAAAACTCCGAACGGGGCCAAAGACATTGCTCGGGCCATATCCAGAAACGATAAGGTCAATGTAAGCATCCGGTCGGCAATTCCAGTGGCGACGCTAGTGGTGCGTCGCGGCGGGCGGTCTAATTGGAAAGGAATCCCAGCGAGCTTGGTTCCGTGCCATGAGGCAACCCATCGGTCGACGGTAATTAACAAAGAACACGTCCTCTGGGCTTGAGTCTCCGGAATCGCGATCCCCTCGTCTGCCCAAATAGATACTTGCCGCGGTAGTTCAATTTACACGAAACGATTGTCCCGATGCGACAGTCGACCAGATCGAATATTGTTTTGTCGATGGCGGTGAACGTTATGTTGATGATGATTCACCGGGGGTAGGTAGCGAACTGAAAAATCAGGCGGCCGCGAAAATCATCGTCGGATGTCGTTGGATCGTTCTCCGATGCCGGTGTCCGATATGTCCCCAGATACGTACCCGCCAATGGGCCCGTCGCCGGAGTAAGGCAGACTGAATTTGGTCGAAACAAGTTGCCAAGAGCGACTCGGATTACCCGGGACCGACAACAATGTGACGCCATGCGGACGGCCTGTCGAAATCGCTTGCGACCGCGCCGCGGAGATAAAGGTATTCACTTGCCGCGAGCGCCTCTCGCACAAGACGACTTTGTGGAGAAGGTTGTGCCAAAGGCAAGACAACCGCCACGAGCATCACCATGATCACGACGACCACCAACAGCTCGACGAGCGTCAATCCGGCGTTTTCATTTCTTCGTACCGCCATTACTTGATACTCGTTTCGATAACATGGCTGTAGATGTTGTCCGCCGCGTTGTTGGTCCCGTCACCGTCGACATTGATCGAACACATCAGAACACTATTGTTCAGTTGTACCCATGGATCATTAGGAATCTTGTTGCCAGCTGTTGACCCGTAGAACAGAAACCCCGACGCATTCGAAAGCGCCAGATCAAAAATGGCATCCTTCCCTGCGGAAACCACGAGCGGCACATTGACATAGCTCTCGCCGTTGTTCCCGGCTCGGGAATCGCCAAAAAACGCACGTGTTGGATCAAGAGGATCTCGCTCATTCACATCAACAAAGGGCGAGTTAATCAAGAAGCCAACCGGCCATCGCACGAAACGCACGGGGTTCTTCCAAGCGTCCCAGATCTCCGGCATGCCATCGCCATCTTTGTCACCAATCTCGCCTTCACTGAAGAACTCCATCGCCGTGCTGTCGCCAACTTCTGTACGCGAGAGAATCATGTACAGACACTCGGCACCTTGGTGTTCGGCAGTCCACCCACTGTTACTCCAGTCAACATGACTGTTCACAAAACTGGTGTAATATCGGGTCTCTGCGGGCGGTTCCGTCAGGTTGGTTGGCACGACAGGTCAGCGCCCTGCCAGCCGACGTGGCGGGAGCGGTCCCCGATGAGTTGAATTGCAAGACGTCCGTCATTCGATCTGGCATTTCGAGCCGCATCGTTTCACGTAATGCACAAACACGCTCCTGCTGCGCCGTCAAAGTAACCCCACCATTCTGGGTTCGACGTGGCACTCGCCCGTCGTAACTTTCCAGCTGCTCCAACAGCAGATCGTGAATCCGGGCCAATTGGGCTTTCGTTCGTTGCGCTTTCGCTTGCGTCTGAACGCTGGCCATGGCATACAACGTCACCGACGCCAGGATCGAAATGATCACAATCGAAACCATCAGCTCGGTCAGCGTAAACGCTGATCGCGACAGGCGTACTCTTCGGCGGTTAGTTGACTGATTGCGAACCATACGTTCGTTCATTCCTATCGATCCAGAAAGTCTTCGATCGTCATGCCATCGGTTGTAGACGTAATGTTGTCCTTTGCGGCGCTAACCAGTCCGGACTCGCTTTGATCCAGATCGCCACCGTAGAGGCCATCGAGACCGGCACAAATTAGCTGGAATTTATCTTCCGCCGCGTACCCAAACACGCCCGCACCCAGCACGTTCGATTCCGACTTGTAAGGGAACGGCAATTCGCCTCCCCCCAATGTCAATGAGCCTTTGGAAACGGCCCAATTGGCGGACGAATTATTTCCACTAAGAAGTGCAGGATCAGGATAGCTGCTCGAGTTGTAGTAGATGTAAGGCGTGGATGTATCCGGTGGTAAATAGCCGACGACCATGTTCTGCAAAACACCTGCGGCGTTCGAAGTAATCATCGGGTGAGGCGGACCGGCACCCAGAACCTCGCCACTGAGCGACTTCAACAGCAAACCGTGCTTTGTCAAATTCAAAGAGAGGCGATCGGTCGTCAATGGAAACAACAGGGTTCTGAGGGTTGGACGAAAAACCACTCAGCCAAAACACAAGCGCATTGGCCGGGTTCAATTTCGCCAGGAATTCCTGGTGCAACGCGTTGTTGGTCAACCGAATCATGTCACCTGCCTCGGCAGCGGTAATCCCCGTCGTCGGAATACGACGACGATAAACGCGCGAGAGGTGTTGATTGATCAGCAACGCAGCTTCGTTGGCCGCGTCGGACTGCGCTGTGCTCCCGCCGCTTTCGTAAATGTACGCAGAGCTAGAAAAGTCAGGCGGATACTCGCCATACTCCAGCTTGTATCGTTCCAACGCCTTGCCGATGGACGCCAGATCGATCGCCATCCTGGCTTCCTTGGCCTTGGTTACCGCGCCGTATATCGCCGGCAGCAGCGCTGCGGCCAGTAGCGAGATGATGCCGATAACAACGGCCAGCTCGACGAGCGTGAAACCGCGGCGGGGGTGCTGTGTGCTGTAATGTTGCATGGTCCGTTCCTTGGTAGGGTCTTTAATTTCTCGTGCCGCCGCGAACCGGGGACTCGTCAAAACGAGTCGATCGTTCAGGCCGCGTCTTGTTTATGTGCAATCGCCTTCGTGCGAATTCGTACCTCTTGTGCTCATTGGAGTCAGACACCGCTCGCGCCGTCCCCCCTGCTCTTCTGTTGCCTGTTGCCTTGTGCCTTCTGCTTCCCCCTGCCCCATCAACTCAAATTCTGAATCAAGCTGACGAGCGGCAAGAACAACGAAATCACAATAAAACCGACCGCTCCTCCCAGGAAAACGATCAGCAAGGGTTCCAACAACGCGGTCAAACTGTCGGTGATGACCGCCACTTCGGCGTCGAACGTGTCGGCGACCTTATACAGCATCGTGTCCAACTCACCCGTCTCTTCGCCGACGTCGATCATGTTCACCACCAGGTCGTCGACCACTCGGCGGTTCATCCGCATGACGTAGTACAAGGCGCCGCAAACCGCGGCCGCACCCGTCATCGAGATGCCAATCATGGCCATGTTCGGTAGCGCCATCATCGGTGCGACCGGGCCGGCGAACATCAACACCCACAGCATCAAGGCCACCGGATGAAAGCCACCCGTGGCGTTTTCCTTGATCGGTTTGGCGATCGTCTCACCCTCGCGAATCGCCGCCGAAACGCTGCGAGAAAATCCGCTCGAACAACGCGTTCCCGCACGTCTCCTTGGTAATGTTCAGCCCTTCCAAAATTGGCACACCACTCTGCACCAACGTGCCCAGGGTTCGGGTGGCTCGCGCCAACGAGTTCTTCTCGATCAACATGCCGAAGACCGGCACATTCAACATGAACAGGTCAAAGCCCATCCGGCCCGCTTTGAATTTCCTCAGCAGCCTCACAAACAACACGATCGCCAACGGGATCGTCGGAATCAGGTACCAGTACCTGGCCGTGTTCTCCGAGATGGCGATCAGGATCAAGGTGGGCGGTGGCAGCGTGGTATCGAAGTCGATGAAGATCTGCTGAAACGTCGGCACGATCTTGATCATGATGAACGACAAGGATACCGACGGCGACCATGACCACCACGATCGGGTAGATCATCGCTCCTTTGACTTTGCGTTTCAGGGCTTCGGAAGCTTCCATGAAATCGGCCAGGCGGCGGAGGATAATTTCCAACGCACCACCCGCTTCACCGGCCTTGATCATGTTGACGTACAAGCGGTCAAAACACTTGGGCGACTTGGCCATCGCCTCGGACAGCGTGGAACCACTTTCAATTTCTTCGCACGTATCCATCAGGGAATATTTCAGGCGACCGGGCTTGGCCTGTTCCTCCAGGATCTTCAAGCTGCGCAAAATCGGCAGACCGGCATCCTGCAGGATCGACAATTGACGCGTGAACGCGGTTAACAGCTTGCTGCTGACGCCACCGATCGCCAAGCCACGTTTCTTGCCATCTTTCGTCTTGGCACCGGCAGCTTTCCGGGCTTTCTTGACGGAGATCTTCGTAACGAAGTACCCCATCTGGCGGATGGTTTCCTGCGCCTTGTCCTCGCTCGGAGCTTCGATCTCATCCCGGATCGCAGCACCCGCTGCATCCATCGCTTCGAACATGTAAGTAGGCATCGTTTCTACTCCGCTACGCTTTCCAGTTGGCCCGGTTGTTGTTGTTCAAGTTTCAAGTCTGAGTCTTAAGATTTGAGATCTGAAATTTCAAATTTGAGATCACGAATTCCTGTCGCCGCTCCTGCCTGTTGCCTGTCGCCCTCTACTCCCGTTGCCTCACTCCATCACCGTCTCTCGCACCACCTCTTCCAATGTGGTAATTCCCTCGACGGCCATCTCCATGCCGGCGTCGCGGAGCGACCTCATGCCGTATTTGCGGGCGGTTTCGCGCAGCTCGTCGGTCGAACTGTTGGACATGATCATGTCGCGGATGTCGTCGTTCATGATCATCAGCTCGAACAAACCAACGCGGCCCTTGTAGCCGGTGTTGTTGCAGGCGTCGCAGCCGGAGCCGCGCTTGTAATCGATGCCTTCCACTTTTGATCGGTCCCAACCCAATTCGTACAGGATCGCGTCCGGTATTTCGTGCGACTCCTTGCAAGCCGCACAAATGCGTCGCACGAGACGTTGAGCCAGAATCGCTTCGACCGTGGCGGTGATCATGAACGTGGGGATGCCCATGTCCTTCAAGCGAGTCACCGTGCCCGGCGCGTCGTTCGTATGCAATGTGCTGAACACGAGGTGACCGGTCAGCGAAGCTTGCACCGCAATCTCGGCCGTTTCCAGGTCGCGAATCTCACCGACCAGGATGCGGTCGGGATCCTGCCGCAGGATGGCTCGCAAACAATTCGCAAACGTGTTGCCGATGTCGGTATCGATCGGGATCTGGATGATGCCGTCGATGTCGTATTCGACCGGGTCTTCGGTCGTGATGACTTTTTCGGTGATCTCGTTCAGTTCTGACAGGGCCGAATACAGCGTCGTCGTTTTGCCGGAGCCGGTGGGTCCGGTGACCAGCACAATGCCGTTCGGCTTGTACATCGTGCTGCGGAATTCCTTGATCGTTTCCTCGTCCATGCCGACTTTGTTCAAGTCGAGCGACACGACCGAGCGATCCAGAACCCGCATGACCACACTCTCACCGAACATGGTCGGCAACACGCTCACCCGCAGGTCGACCGGGTGGCCGCCAACCGCCAGCTCGATACGACCATCCTGCGGCAAGCGGCGTTCGGCAATATCGAGATTCGCCATGACCTTGATGCGCGTCGTGATGGCGAAGGCGAGGTGCCGCGGCGGCGGGACGAGTTCGTAGAGCACGCCGTCTGCCTTGACGCGAATCCGGAATTCGTCTTCGAACGGTTCGAAGTGGATGTCGCTGGCGTGTTCCTTGATCGCGGTCAGCAGGACGATGTTCAGCAGTTTGCGCACCGGAGCGCTATCGGCCATCGCCTCGACACTGGCCAGCTCGATCGGCCCATCGCCGGCAATCCCGGCGGCCGCTTCGGCCAGGGCTTCGTCGACGTTCAGGTCGTTGACGACGCTTTCCAGACTCTCGGACGCGGCCGAGTAGTACTTGGTCATCGTCTTTTCGAGATCGGTTTCGGTCGCCACGACCATGTTGATGTCGTAGCCCAGGAACTGGCGCATCTCGTCCTGCACGGACAGGTTCTGCGGGTTGCTGGTGGCGACGGTCAACGTATTGTCCTTCAATTGCAGCGGCACGACTCGGTAGAGCTGCGCCATCGGTTCGGAAACCAGTTCAATCACCTCGGGTGGCAACTTTGTATCGCCAATGTTCACCACCTGCATATTCAATTGCTCGGACAAGCCCTGCGCCAGCTGCTCTTCATTGATCACGCCCATTTCCAGCGCGATCTTCCCCAACAGCTGGTCCGGGTTCCGATGCTGCTCGGCAAGCAACATTTCCAGGTGGTCTTCATCCATGAAGCCCAGGTCGATCAGTACTTGTCCGATTTTTCGTAATGCCATGGTTTCGTCAGTCGTGCCAAGTGAATCGTCGGTTTGCCCCTCAGCATTGCGTGGACAGGCTGCTGACGGGCCTGGTTTGCGGAATGAAAATCCGCACGTTTTCAAATCTCAATTCATCTCCTCCGTCTACGTCTCTGCTGCGTCCGCAACATCGGCGTCGTCATCGAACATGCCGCGTTGGGCGGCGGCGATGCGAGCGGCCAGGTCGTCGGGACGAGCGGCCTTGGCCAAGGCGTCTTCCGGCGCGATGGTGTTGCTCTTCCACAGCTTGTACAACGCGTCGTCCATCAATTGCATGCCTTCTTTGGCACCCGTCTGGATTTGCGAGTTGATACGGAACGTCTTGTTTTCACGAATCAGGTTGGCGATACCGGGTGTCACCACCAACAGCTCGTGCGCGGCAACTCGGCCGCCACCAACGCGGGGGACCAGCGTCTGGGCCAGGATGCCGATGATCGATGTCGAGAGCTGCGTGCGAATCTGGTCCTGTTGCGTGTTGGGGAACACGTCGATGATTCGGTTGACCGTGCCCTGGGCGCTGTTGGTGTGCAACGTGCCAAATACAACGTGGCCCGTTTCCGCCGCGGTGATCGCGGTTTCAATCGTTTCCAGGTCACGCATCTCGCCCACCAGGATCACGTCCGGATCCTGACGCAGAGCTCGCTTGATCGCTTCGGCGAACGACGGCACGTCCACGCCGACTTCGCGCTGGTTGACCGTCGACTTCTTGTGGTAGTGGTAAAACTCGATCGGGTCTTCGATCGTGATGATATGGTGATCGGCCTCTTCGTTGATGTAGTTGATCATGCTGGCCAGCGTGGTACTCTTGCCGGATCCGGTCGGGCCGGTGACCAGGAACAGCCCCCGAGGACGCATTGCCAGATCGGCCACGCGTGGTGGCAGGCCCAGCTGCTCCATGGTGAGCATGTCGTTGGGGATCTGCCGCAACACCATCGCAATGTTTCCACGCTGCTTGAATACCGAGACCCGGAAACGAGCCAGTTCGCCGAAGGCAAAGCCAAAGTCGGTACCGCCGATCTCCTGCAGCTCGCGCTGGCAGCGCTCGGGAGTGATGCTCTTCATCAGCGCCACGGTATCTTCGGGCTCGAGCACCTTGGTTTCCAGTTTCCGCATGCGACCATGCAAACGAAAAACCGGCGGTTGCCCGACCGTGATGTGAATGTCACTGGCGGACTGCTTCACGCAGGCCTGCAGCAACTTGTCGATGAGTATCGTGCCCATGGTATTTCCTCGTCTTCGACGGTGTGTTCAGGCAGGGAACGTTTTGCGGCAAGTTGCAGCAAGGGAGACGCTCAAGGCTTGATGGATCAGTGTGGTGACTGATGAAGTGCAGCCAACCACGACGTGGTGGCCACCCCACACAATTGCGAAGTCGAGTGCCTCTCTTCCGGACAGGCAGCAGCCGAGCGAATGAGCCCAACTTCAACCCAAGCACGCATCAACACTCGATCGAGTGCCGTCGTCGTGAATCAGGCTTGCAGCGTCACGCTTTGCCCAGCGTTCAACTGCCAGTTGGTTAAACTCCTCGTACTCCCGTCTACTCTCTGATCGTGCTAACGATCGCCCCTGAAGGAATGACCCGGGCACAAGGATTATTGGCGTCGCGATTCACGGCACCAAATGGATGGTCAAAAACGACCACCATCCCTGCTTTTCATAACTCTGATTCCACTTTCTTGCGTCTGCGGCCCCGCAGCATGCTTTCATTATGGCCTGCGGCGGCTTTTTTGCACGTAATCCCGCGTTTTCTCGCTGTTTTTTACTATCTTCGCGGAGCAAACTTTCAACTTGCGGCGGCTCAAGTCGCAAATGCCTGCCGCGACGCTCAGGATATGGCAACGTTCAAAGGTCACCTTCGACTCGTTTTGCCACTCGATAGACCTCGGAAAGCGTTGTAATTCCGCGGCAAACCTTGTGAATCCCGTCTCGGTAGAGCGTCGCCATGCCGCCCTCGATCGCCGCTCGACGAATCTCCTGCGTGGGAGCTCCCTCGAACGACAATTCGCGGATTTTGGACGTCATGAACATCAACTCATAAATGCCAATTCGCCCCCGAAAACCGCCTCCACCACAGTGTTGGCAACCGGCACCCTTGAAAAACGTGGCTTCGGCCGCCATTTCCTCGGTGATCCCGGCACCCCGTAACTCGGCCTCGGGCGGCTCGTACGGCTCCTTGCAACGAGTGCAAATCACGCGGACGAGGCGCTGGGCCAACACCGCAATCACGCTGCTGGCGACGAGGTATGCGGGCACCCCCATGTCGACCATTCGGGTCACGGCACTGGGCGCATCGTTCGTATGCAGTGTACTAAAAACCAGGTGTCCAGTCAAAGATGCCTGAATTCCCATGCTGGCGGTCTCTGCATCTCGCATTTCTCCCACCAGGATCACATTGGGGGCCTGCCGCAGCATGGCCTTAATGATCTTGGCAAAATCGAGCCCGATGTCATGCCGGGTCTGAGTCTGGTTGATGCCCGACAAGTAATATTCGACCGGGTCCTCGGCCGTGATGATCTTCTTGTCCGGCCGGTTGAGCTCGTTCATCGCCGCATACAACGTGGTGGTTTTCCCCGACCCGGTCGGTCCGGTCACCAGGATGATCCCGTTCGGTCGCCGCATCAGGCTTTGAAATTCGTCGTAGTTTTGTTCAGAAAGTCCTAACTGCCGCACGCCCACCTTGATGTTGTCCTTGTCCAGCAGTCGCATTACGACCGATTGGCCATGGTTGGTAGGGATAATACTGACGCGGAGATCCAGCGTCTTTTCGCCCACGGTGATCTTGATGCGGCCATCCTGGCAGCGGCGTCGTTCGGCGATGTCCATTTTGCCGAGAATCTTGATACGCGAGATCAGGGCACCCAACAGGCGTCGCGGCGGGCTGTCACGTTCGATGAGGACGCCATCGATGCGATAGCGGATACGCACGCGGTCTTCGAACGGCTCGACATGAATGTCACTGGCACGCAGCTGAACCGCTTCGGCGATCATCAGATGCGTCAGGCGGACGATCGGGGCGCTGCTTTCGTCGACCGCTTCATCGTCGGAAACGGTCTCGTCCTCGGTCTCGGTGAAATCGATCGCCGTATCGGTGAATTCCTGCAGCATCGAGTCGGTACTTTCACCCTCGATCTGGCCGTAGTACTTGTTAATCGCTTCCAGGATATCCCCACGGGCGCCAGGGCGATCTCGATCTTTCGATTGAGGATGAATCGCAGCTTGTCGAACGTCTCCAGGTCGAGCGGATCGTGGGCAATCACCGTCAGCGAGTCGTCCTTCTCTGCCATGGGAATAATGACGTTTTCACGAGCTACCGATTGAGGCACCAACTCGACGACCTCGGGCGGGATCGACGCTTCGGCCAGATCGACGTAGGGCAACTGGTGCTCCTTCGCCACCGCTCGCATGACCTCTTCGCCGGTGGCATAACCGAGCCGCTGCAGACATTCGCCAACGCTATTCTTTTGCTGCTTGGCCATTTGCTCAGCTTCCGCCAGCTGCTCAGGGCCAATCAGTCCTTGTTTGACGAGAATCTCGGTGAACTTGGGCATCGATGGTGGTTCCGGGCTAACTTGAACGCTTCGCTGGGCAAGGCGGTGCGATTTCGTGACTGGGCCAAATTCGAGCGAACAGTAAGTGTAGCGGTTTTTCGCCCATTCATGACTGCGATACCAGCGCCGCACACGCTACACGTCGGTGCGACTCGCAGTAGTTGTTTTCGACCGCGCCAGCTTCCTCAATGACCCAGTTTAAAACGGAATACCTCAGTCGGAAGGGGACAAAGCTGCACAAATTAGAACCGATTCGGGGCACCCAACGCCGCACCGTCCACTTTTGAGGGCAAATCGCCTCATCGCAGCTCGGTTCCACGGTCACGATCGCACCATTAATTCAAAGCTGTGAGCGTTCTGATTTGGAAAGTGGAAGCCTGGTGCGCCGAAACAGCGATTCGAGCACCTGCAAAACGCCGTCAGCCAAGTTTGTTAATCATGTACTCTAGAGCGCATTTACTTTTATCTGTGGCGTCTCTTCGCTGGGTTGGTACGGCGATGTAAGCGCCACTAACGCTACACGTGTGTGCGACACGCACTAGATGTCGTAGTACATGCAAAACTCATACGGGTGCGGGCGTAACCGTAGCGCTTCAACTTCATGGACCCGTTTGTAATGGATCCATGTGCGGATCACGTCGTCCGTAAAGACGTCGCCGCGCAAGAGGAATTCGTGATCCGATTCGAGGGCGTCCAGTGCATCTGCCAGTGAACCCGGCGTCGTCGGGATGTTGGCCAGTTCTTCGGGCGGGAGGTCGTAGATATCCTTGTCCATCGCTTCCCCTGGATGCATCTTGTTCTGAATGCCATCAATGACCGCCATCAGGATCGCCGAAAAAGCCAGGTAGGGATTGCAGCTCGGATCGGGACAGCGGAACTCAACACGTTTTGCCTTCGGACTGGGACTGTACATCGGGATGCGGCAGGCAGCCGAGCGGTTCCGCTGCGAGTAGGCCAGCTTTATCGGTGCTTCGTATCCCGGTACCAAACGCTTGTAGCTGTTGGTGGTCGGATTCGTAAACGCCAACAGGGCTGGGGCGTGATGTAACAATCCGCCAATGGCGTACATGCCAAGGTCGCTCAGTCCCGCGTAGCCACCACCCGCGAACAACGGGTGTTCGTCTTTCCATAGCGACACGTGCGTGTGCATCCCGCTGCCGTTGTCTCCGTAGATCGGTTTCGGCATGAACGTTACGGTGCGGTTGTGTCGCCGAGCGGTATTCTTGACGATGTACTTGTACAACAGCATCGAGTCGGCCGATGCGACCAATTCCTGATATTTCAGGTCGATCTCGGATTGGCCACCGGTCCCGACTTCATGATGTTGGCATTCGACGTCGAGCCCACAGTCGATCATCGTCTGCATCATTTCATTCCGGAGATCCATCAACTGATCAGCAGGCGGGACAGGGAAATAGCCCTCCTTGTGTCTCAATTTGTAGCCGAGATTCGGTTGTTCGTGACGACCGCGATTCCATTCACCTTCAATGCTGTCGAGATGGTAATAGCCTTCGTTGGCGGTTTGATCGAAGCGGACGTCGTCAAAGATGAAGAACTCGGCTTCGGGGCCGAAGTAAGCCGTGTCGGCAATCCCGGTGCTCTTCAGGTAATTGCTGGCCTTCCGTGCCACGTTGCGAGGATCGCGTGAGTAATCCTCGCCGGTCAACGGATCCTGAATGTTGCAGATCAGCACGAGCGTCGGCATCGCGGTGAACGGATCAACAAACGCAGTGTCGGGCTGCGGCACGACCAGCATGTCGCTTTCGTTGATCGCCTGCCAACCCCGGATGCTTGATCCATCAAATCCAAGGCCTGATTCGAACACCTCCTCGTCCAGTTTCTCCACCGGGATCGTAAAGTGCTGCCACAACCCTGGAAAATCCATGAAGCGAAAATCGACCGCCCGGATAGCCTTTTCGCGGCACAGCGCAAGTACTTCGCGTGGAGTCATTTGTTTGCCCGCCTTCGTCATTCGAAAAGATGATGATTCGCCACCGGAAGATAAACAGTACACCCGTTACCAATCAACGCGAGCGCTTGTTGAGGAGGTGGGGAGGATGAGGCACCCGCCGAACCTTGCAACGCAAGCTAATTTTGGTCAGCGTTCATGTCAGCAACCGTTTTACTCTTCCGGAACCACATTCGCCCGGGGGTCTTCGCACTTCCGGAACCACGGGCAACCCCGGAACAGCCGCCCTGCGGCTACGAAAACGCGGGACCCGGTTGGCCGGGTCCCGCGTGAATGGAATCCTGTTTACAACTCGCACCTGAGGCTCGGTGAGGCGTCGCCGCCATTACGAACGCAGCGTCGCCAGGATGCGCGAGGCGACCTTGTATGGATCGGCGTGCGACGAGGGACGACGATCTTCGAGGTAGCCCTTCCAGCCGTCCTGCATCGTTCCGACCGGAATGCGAATCGAAGCGCCGCGATCACTGACGCCATAACTGAACTTGTCGATCGACTGCGTCTCGTGCAAGCCGGTCAGTCGCTGATCGTTGTCCGAACCATAGGCGGCAATATGTTCTTCATGAACCGGAGCAAATTTCTCGCAAATCGACTTGATCAACGCCTCGCCGCCTTTGTCGCGAATTTCGCTGGTCGAGAAATTGGTGTGCATACCGCTACCGTTCCAGTCACCCTTGACCGGCTTGGGATGCAGATCGACTGTGACACCGTATCTCTCGGCGTTGCGATAGAGCAAGAACCGCGACAGCCAAAGGTCATCGGAGGCTCGCTTGGCACCTTTGCCAAACAATTGATATTCCCACTGACCTTTCATGACTTCCGCATTGATACCAGTCACACCAAGCCCCGCTTCGAGGCAGGTGTCGAGATGGTCTTCGACGATATCGCGTCCACAACAGTTGTCGGTTCCGACGCTACAGTAATAAGGACCCTGCGGCCCCGGATAGCCGAATTCAGGAAAACCGATCGGCGCCCCTTTGTTCATCAGCGTGTATTCCTGCTCGTATCCCAACCACAGGTCCGGGTCGTCCTCCCAACCACCACGCGTGTTGGAAAGGTGCAAAGATCCATCCGCATTCTGAACTTCGCACATTACCAGGAAGGCGTTCTTGCGTTTCGGATCATGAACCATTCGAACCGGCTTCAGCAAACAGTCCGAGGAACTGCCTTCGGCCTGTTCGGTGGAACTACCATCGAACGACCACCCCGGGCAATCGGACACGTCACTCGGCTCGCTGCCGACAACCTTTGTCTTGCTTCGCATCATGGGCTCTGGCGTGTATCCGTCGAGCCAAATGTATTCCAGTTTGTAGCTCATTCCACAATCTTTCCTGTAACTGAAAACCATGTTGTCGTGCTGGCGTATTCGACGATTTTGACAGGGTGAGCTTCCGTCGCTCGCCTTCCAGGGAAGTCTGAGTTCGCCGTCTCGACGCGCGTGCGTCGCCGCCTGCGACAGCCCGTCGGTGGAAAGTTGGAGTTCGATTCGAGCTCCCAGAAACGTCCTCCCGCCGACTCGTCCGCCACGCCTTAACCAGCACAAGTCGTGCCAGCAGGTGGGCATGATAACAACATTCCTCAGGCCTAATCAGCACCCATGATTGACGTTACGTCGATCACACGCGGACGCGGATTACGGACCCGCAGACTCCGCATGCCTGCTTATTGTGCAGCCCTGAAGCGAAATCGGGCATCCGTTGTGCCGATTTTGGCGCCTGTGACGGAATTTAACATTCCGACATCGAGGTTCGGTGGGGACCCCGCCGCTGTTAATACGTCTGTTCTCGTGCGATTCGCACGGACGTGGAGCATGTGCGGGATTGGTGTCGCAGTCTCCAAAGGGCGAAAAGCCACTTCACTTCTGGTTCATGCACCCTAGAGATTCGGCAGGGTTCCCGAACTGTCACCAACCTTGGCGTGATGCACACCGAAGCGTTCCAGCGCCGAGACGTACAGATTCGTCAGCGGCGTGTCGAGCGGGTAACGGACGTGTCGCCCCGTTTGCATGGTACCGCCGAAACCGCCGGCGAGCACGATCGGCAGATCGCGGTGGCGATGCTTGTTCCCGTCGGCGATTCCGCTGCCGTAGATGACAAGTGTCCGGTCAAGCAACGATCCATCGCCTTCCCGGGTCGACTTCAGTCGATCCAGAAATTTGCCCAGCAACTGGGCATGGTAACGATTGATGCGGGCGATGCTGGCGATCTTGCCCTGGTGATTGCCGTGATGCGACAGCTCGTGATGTCCTTCACTGATATCAATTTCGCGGTAACTGCGATTACTGCCTTCGTTACCGAAGACGAAAGTCGAAACACGTGTCGCGTCGAT
The DNA here is from genome assembly GCA_963821085.1 of uncultured Planctomycetales bacterium. Lineage (GTDB taxonomy): Bacteria > Planctomycetota > Planctomycetia > Pirellulales > Pirellulaceae > CAWGCE01. Next base: position 37,925 of record CAWGCE010000006.1, read on the forward strand.
CTGGAAGGCAATCGTCAGCAGGTCCAACATCAACTCGGCATAATCACCATAGTCGTCGGGGATGGCCTTCGGCCGAGCTGCCAGGCGTTGCTCGTCGACACCCAGTTTCTGAACTCGCCGCTCGACGTCGCGAACGGCGTACAGGTACTCGTCCACTTTACGACGGTCGTTCACGCTCATTGCCGGTTGTAATGCTTTCGCTTCGGCCAACACATGGTCGAGGATGCTGCGGCGTTCCGCGAACGTTTGCTGCATCGACTTGCGATCGGCCAAAGCGCCGCCGCCAAACAGTCGATCGAACACCGACCGGGGATTCACGTCTTTCGGCATCGGCGTGGAAGAGGTTCGCCACGAGAGGTTGGAGGAATACGCACAGCTGTAACCTGAATCGCAGCGGCCAGCGATCTGGCCGGCTTCGAGTCCTAGTTCGAGGCTGTCCAGTCGAGTCTGACCGACCTGCGCGGCGGCCGCGATTTGATCGACCGAGATGCCGTTGCGAATATCCCTGCCGTCGGTCTTGCGCGGATGAGCTCCCGTCAAGAACGCCGCCATCGAACGGGCGTGATCGCCGGGACCATCGCCCTGGGCTTCGGCTCCTTTCAACTGCAATCCGCTCAGAAACGTCAACTCATCCTTCAAGTGATTCAAGTCGGCAAATGTTTCCGGCAATGGACCCAGGCGACCTTCTGTCGCCGGGATCCAGTTCGGCATATGAGCTCCGTTTGGCACATACAGAAAGGCCAGCCGCTTCGGCGATTCCGCCGCTTCCGCACCCATCGCCATGGGCGGCGACAGAGATTCCAGTAGCGGCAATCCAACCAGCGCACCGACACCACGCAAGAATCGACGCCGGGAAATCGATAAGCGGTTGGATCGCATTGCCATCGTTAATTGTCCATTTCGCCAGTTTCGTCAGCATCACCGGCCAAACCCCGGCGGAAACGAAACGCATCACTCAGCACGATACCTTCTACAATCATAGCGAATCGATCGCCGTCATCGCGTGCTTGTCTGACAATTTGTCGCAATGCGCATTCATCAATATCTTCGACCTGCCGCCCAATCGCGTAGACGAACAGTTTTTGGCTCAAACAGCGCACAAAGTCGTCCGCATACTTTTCGGTCAACATTCGACGCAATTCGCCCGCATTATTCACGACCGAACCATCGGGAAATTCAGCTTTCGTGTCGAGCGTCTGGCCCAGACTGTCTTTGTCGCGAAATGCGCCGATCGCATCGAACTCTTCCAGCGCAAAACCGAGCGCATCCATTTTCTCGTGGCAGGCTTCGCAGGCTCGATCGGCTCGGTGTTGCTCCAGCATTTCACGCAGGGAGGCTTCGTCAGTGGCTTTGGATTCGTCCAGTTGCGCCACCCCCGGTGCCGGCGGTGGCGGAGGATCATTCAGAATGTTTTCGAGGATCCATTTGCCGCGGAGCACGGGCGAAGTCCGAGTTGGCCTGGCTGTGGCGGCCAACACAGCCGCTTGCGTCAACACGCCGCCACGCCGATCGCCATCCAGTTGGACCCGCTGGAAATCGTCACCCGTGACGCCCTCGATGCCGTACAGTTTCGCCAAGCGACCATCGAGATACGAGTAGTCGGCATCGAGGATTTCAAGCACGCTGCGGTCGCCGCGGAAGATGCTCGACAGGAACAACTGCGTCTCGCGACGCATCGATTTTTTCAGCGCGGCGTCAAACTGGGGAAACCGATGCTCGTCTCGGGTCAGATCGTCCAGCATTCGCAACTGCAACCACTGGTCAACAAAGTTGAGGATGAGCGCCGTTTCACGACGGTCGGCAAGCATTTTTTTCGTGACCGCACGCAATTCCGTGTCCGTTTGCAGCCGGCCCGCGGCCGCTTCCGCCAGCAACCAATCGTCGGGAGTACTGCTCCACAAGAAATAGGACAGCCGCGTCGCCAGATCGAAGTCGTTCAACCGTCGAACATCGGTTCGGTCGGTCACTGCACCCTTTGATTCGACTCGGAACAGAAAATACGGCGACACCAACGCGGTCTTGATGGCCATCTTGTATTGATCATTGGCACCGGGACCGGCACCACGCACCAGCCGCGAGATCGCTGCCGCCTCGTCCTCTCCCAACATCCTGCGGTAGGCTCGAAAAAACAGGCGACGCACAAACACATCCACCGAAGCCCACTGCCCTTCCTCGCCTTGCGCCAAACTCTTGAATTCGTCCGACCACGTCCGGACTGCTCCAAACGGACCGTTAATTTTGACGCGATGCACAACCAGATTTCGATCTTTTTGCTCCTGCGCAGCATCTGGCTGATAGAAATCATTCTTGAAGCGGATGGTGACATTGTGCTGGCCGGCACCCAATCGGGTTTCGAACCCGTATTTTGTCGGCGTGCCTGTCGGTTCTTTCAGCTCCAGCTCTTTCATCACCTGGCCATCAACCAGCAACGCGACCTGCACCCAGTTCGGGCCCGCCTGTTGCGGCGACAATTCAACTTCGAACTCGTAGCGACCGGTCGCTGGCACGACCACGGGCACGCCCAGATCGGCTGCGGTAAACAGCATGTGCCGGTTGCCCTCGGGCGTCGTACCCTGGGTCGCTTCGATTTCGCCGCCCACCACTTCGAACTGGTAATCGCCCTCGGCAACTCCAACGACCGCATCCGCGATCACTTCCGCCGCCACCAGGTACTTTTCGTAAAGCAACGGAGAAAGGCTGAGCACATCGCCGATATTGTCGAAACCACTCCCCACATCATCGCTGGGGAATTCTTTAACCGCGTCGTAGTCATATCCCAGCAGATGCAACACCGTGCGGCGATATTCGTAGCGCGTCAGCCGCCGCAGTGTCACGTTGCCCGGATCGATCGGGCCCGAACAATCGACGTTGGCTACCTGCGACTTGATCCGCTGTACGACTTCCACACGAGCAGCTTCAACCGGTTGCTCAGCCTCTTCCGGAGGCATTCGCTGGAACTCAATGTTGCGAGCAACGAGAGACCACAGTTTTCGGCTGGTCGCGTCATCGCCCGTGGACAGCAGGGGGCTCAAGTCGGCGCCACCTTCTGCCTCGTCACCCTGGTGACACTCCACGCAGTACTTGTTTACGAATGCAGACACCTGAGGATCGACAGCTGCCGCCACCTGAGAGAACAGCAAGGTCGCACAAACGGAGGCACCGCGCAAGGCACAGCGACGGATGCAGGAAAGGGCAGGGCAGGGCGGAAACCTGAGTTGCATAATCAGCTCGGGCAGGACACACGAACTTCGGGCGGAAACCCCAGTATAGCCGAAAGACTGGCAAGCGAGGGCCACACGTTCGTACGAGTCGGCCGGAGGTGTTGCATACTCGGCGCTGGTTCCGCAGTCTCGCATAGGCGAAAAACCGCTTCGCCTGAGGTAAATGCGATCTAACCGCTGCGCAGTCGAATCTAACCGGCTTGGCTGGACGATTTATCGGCACCATCGTCCGGGCGGATAATGCCCACCAGCGCCGGTGAACGTTTGAACCACAAAGCCAGGAAGGATGGTACCAGCAACGTTCGCACGACGAATGTGTCGAGCAGGACTCCCAGCGAGAGCGCGAACCCCAGTTCGATCATCGTTCGTGAAGTGCCGCTCATCATCGACACGAAGGTGCCGGCCATGATGACTCCGCAACTGGTAATGATGCCGCCCGTCTTGACGATCGCCCGTCGCAGTCCGGCCACATCACCGTGTTCCTTCTGTTCTTCAAAAACGCGTGTCGCCAGGTAGATATTGTAGTCCTGCCCGATCGCAACGAGGATCACGAAAAGGTAAATCGGAACCTGCCAATCGAGCCCGACAAAAGTGTCCCCATAGACGATCGAGAAAAACAGTTCGGTGATGCCCATCGTGACGTAATAACTGAATAGCACCGAGAGGATCAGGTAGACGCAGATCACCGGTCGCCGGAGGATGATCAGCAAGACCAGCAGCACGGCCGAAACGACGAGCACTTTGATCCGCGTGTCGTCCGCCTGCGTCACACTGCGCAAATCACGAATGGCGGCCGTCGTGCCGCCGTAGGCGAATTCGGTTCCTTGCCAGAACGAACCGGGCTCCGAGACCAGCTGTTTCAGGAACTTGTCCACCTCGTTCAGCGTCTCGGTGGCCTCGATTGAAAAAGGATCGTAGTTGAGGATCAGTTCCAAACGCGTGACGTCGCCTTCCAACGCAGGCACGTCGGTAAGGTAGATGGCTCGACTGAGCGGATGATTGCGCAGGTAAATCTTCCTGCGTCCGCGTTTGCTCGTCAGCGACACCGGTCGCGGTTCGTCGCCAAGTGGTTCGGCGATACTGCGCACCGCCTGCACGTTCTTCATGTTGTAGAGTTTTTTGGTCAACTCTTCGATTTCGCGCCAGCCCATCGTTGCTTTCGAAATTACCGTCTTCTTTCTTGGCCAGGATGATCAGCGGGCCGCTTTCCCCGATGGGAAAATGGCGCGTCAGCATGCGTGTGCCGGCCTTGCTCGTATCGTCGTCCTGCAGATCGGCTAACGAATCGTACGTAATCCGTTCGCGATGTTCGCGCATGTCGTACCAGCTGCGGGGCGGAAACATCCAGGCTCGGCCGCCGTCGTTCCTGGCCACCTGTCGATCGTTGCTCGGCACTTCGACCAGCCAAATTCCATCGGATTCATCCCGCCCCCGTACCAGGCGAACGGAAGCATCAACAGCACCGAGATCGTCAGAATGCGGCCGGGATAGGTGACGATCAATCCCGAGATACGCTCCCACATCGGGCTACCTTGTTGCTCGGACGCGCCACCTTTCAGCTGAACGGACTTGCCAAACGGCCAGAAGACGGCCGGTCCCAACGCCCGCAAGATCGCCGGAGCCAACGTCATGCAGGCAACCAACGTAAAGAACAGGCAAATGCCTATCGCGGGGCCACTGTTTCGGAACTTGCCGAAGTCGGCGAAGAACATCATCCCCAGACCAACGATCGTGGTTGCCGCACTGGCCACCAGTGCCTCGCCCACGTTCCCCAGGGCGCAGGCGATCGCCCGTTCCTGGTCGCGGCCGGCCGCGAGCTCTTCACGATAACGCGAGATCAGGAACAAACAAAAGTCGGTTCCTGCGCCGAACAGAATCACCGTAATAAAGATCTTCGTTGTCGTGAAGACTTTGAAATTCCACCAGCCCATGCCGGGCAGCGAATTCAATTGCGTCAGCGCCGCAACAACGCTGGTCGAAATCATCAAGGAAACGACGATCGTGACCAGTGGCACCGCCACCAACAGCGGCGACCGATAAACCAACCCGAGAATGACGACCACCAAAATCACCGTGCAGATTTCGGTATTGTCGATACTGTGCTGAGCGGAACGAAGAATGTCACCTCCGACCGAGGCCGAACCGGAAATACCCAGCTGTAACCCTCGAGCCTGCTGGCCGGCGGGAGAAGCCAGCGTTTCGGCCACGTGCTCTTCCATCTGTTTGATGATTCGCACATTGTCCACGGCCAGGAACTCGTTGGACAACTGCAGTACGATCAGGTGTGACTGGCGATCGGTGCTGGTCAGTTTCTCGCCAACGACTTCGTTATGGCGAGTCCACACATCGAGAAGTGGTAAGTCGGTCGCGTCCTCGGGCAGGACCTTGTCCGGAATCTGAGACAGCTCGGGACGAATTTCCCAGGCGGAGAGACGGTCGGCCTCCGACTCCTCGCGCAGGCCAAGGCGTTCATGGACAATTGCCCGGTTGTGTAACGCTTCCGCGAACTGTTCGTCAACGCGGATCGCTTCGTCGAGAGACGCCTTGGCCGCCTCAAGCTCGCTGTTGTACATCCGCTGCAACCGTTTGGCTTCGATCACCTCACCCGCTTCACTGACGCGGGCGAATTTTTCCTTCAGCTCTTCCGAGTGCTTGATCGCAACCGCTGCACGGCGATTGAAGTAAGGCTGAGCAATCTGGTCGGCGACTGCATAATCATCCTCGGTTAACGGTCCGTCCAGACGCGACAACACGAAACAAACGTGGCTGCGGGCACGATTGTCAGGGAATGCTTCTTCCAACATCGCTTCGGCACGCAGGCTCGGCCTGTCGGCCGGCAAGTACGCCAGGTCGCCGTCGTGGGTGATCGAATCCCAGGCGGGAGCGGTCGCGCGAATCCCGGCGAGGGCGATCAGCCACAGCAGGATGATGAGTAGCCAGTTGCGGGAAACAAGGTCCCCGAGCTTATCGAACATGCGTCACTTTCAACGGACGTCAAATCTCATGTGCAAGACGGAAGGCAGTCCATTCCTCCAGCTCCAGGACGCCAGCAACCGCCATGATGCCAGCTTCATGCCTCGGCGATCGGGGATTATAACCGCGCCGGAGAGGTCTGGCGAACAGCCACCGCACCCCATTCACCCAGATATTTGCTCGGGATTCCCCCCAACATCCTATGACCGGCGTTTCTTACGGATCTGATTCAGCTTCCAACTGCTGGCAAGAAGCAGCGCAGCCGATTCCTGTGCAGATGCAAAAGGAATCGGCTGACAGCGATAGACAACCTGCGTTCAGTTTGCCGGTTGAGGAAGACAGCTGCATTCGTGAACACAGCAATGGAAGTTCAGCGACGACGGACGAACCGCCCGAGGGCCATCTGCGGTTGGGAATGACGTCCACGCGCCGGATGGCTTGGAATTGGGAGCATGTCAGGCCAACTTGATCATTCCCGATTGGCAACCGACAGCTGTTTGGCCGTAATCATCGCGGCCGAGATCACAGGGTCTGACAAGCTGGGCTCGTTCGGCGTGATCTGCAGTTCGCTCTGCGTCGATTCGACACTTCGGTGTGGAGTCACCCCTTTGTCGCTGATCGCCTTGCCGCTGGGTGAATAGAACTTCGCCGTTGTCAGGCGGACGCCGGCACGAGCTGTGCTGAGCGGAAAGATGCCTTGAACCGAGCCTTTGCCATAGCTGCGTTCGCCAATTACCGTGCCTCGACCGTGATCGCGAATTGCGCCGGCGAGAATTTCGCTGGCTTCGCCGTGTCCCGATCGATGAGGATCACCAGGGGCACGCGCCACGTGCCAGCTCGATGCGACTTGTAGTCGAAGTCTTCGCGAGCACTGCGACCACGCGTGGAAACGATCGTACCATCCATCAGGAACTTGTCGGCAACTTCCACCGAAGCGGTCAACAGCCCGCCCGGGTTGCCTCGCAAATCAATGATCAGGCTCCGCATGCCCTGCCGCTGCAACTGCCACAAGGCTGCATCCACATCACGGCTGGTTGTCTTTTGAAAACTGGTCAACCGAAAGTAGCCCACGCCACCTTCCCGATCGATGATGCTGATCTGCTCGACACAGGGCACTTCCACGCGTTCGCGAACCACGTCCATCGTGTGGTTCGAACCATCCGGGCGGGTAACCTGAACCGAAACCATCGAACCCTGATCACCTTTCAGCATTTCTGCGGCGCGTTCGGTGGTGACGCTCTCCGTAGTGACACTATCGACCGCGGTTATCCGATCGCCGGCAACGATGCCCGCTTTGTCCGCGGGACCATTGGGGATCACTTTGACAATCAAAAGCGAGTTCTCCTCCGCTTTGAGTTCGATTCCCAGTCCGACAAAGTTGCCTTCAATCTGGTTGTAGACGTCATCCAGTTGACCACCAGTCAGGTAGGTTGAGTAACGGTCCAGTGAAGCGATCGCTCCGCAGCAATACTCACTGACGGTCAGAGTCGGGTTCAACCCCAATTCCTGTTCGGCCAGTTGGGTCGTATAGGTAACGAGGTCGCGTGCTTCCGTCCGAGTGTTTACACGGCGGCGATTGACATCGTCTCGCAGTCGGCGGCGGAACGAATTGATTTGCTCGTTGGTCACGTTCGGCAGATAACGTGTGCGAACTTCTTCTTTGGTCAGCGCGATGTCCAGATTTGCAGTGCCGCGCCAGGTCAGATTTTGCCAGTTTGGATTCGCCACGTAGTGCGACTGAACCTTCAATAGCACTTCATTGTAGGCATCTGCGGCCTGCGACTTGGAAAGCGTCGCCACCATGTTCTGATAGCTCGAATCAACCACCCGACGGTCGAGGTTGACGTGAATTTGCGCCAACGTGCGACGCAACTTCAGCTTTTCCGAATCGGGATAGGTATGCAGGGCATCATCGTAATGCGTCAGCGCATCGAGCCACCGCTGTTGCAGTTCCAGTTTCCGACCATCCGCGATCACCGCGTCCAGTTCCGCCGCGTTGGCAACGTTCGCTTGCGGGATACGAATTTGGCTGGAAGGTTGCTGCAACGGAGCCGCTTGAGCTGCCACTGGTGTTGTCGAGCAGGCAATGCCGAGAACAACGATGGTCAGGCTTGCAGCTGCACGAGTTACTGCCTGGGTGCGTAGATGTATGGTCACTCTCGGGCCCCGGATAAACCGTTTTTCAGTGATAACAACGGGGCGCAAAGCGGTGACAAAATGGTGAGCATCCGGGCCCAAGAGCTTGCCAATCACCCCGTACTTTAATCTCTCGTGCGAGGCCGCCTGCTATCCCTAGGAGGCAGACCTGCGAGAGTATAGGTCACGTTTCTGACACCGTCAAAAAACACGACCCGTATCTCCAGGATCAAAATCGTCACACGACGCCCAAACGAAACCGAAAGTTGCAACTGCAACGGCAGCCCCTGTCAGAGGAGGCTGTTCACTTTTGTTCAAGTCAATGTGACACTTGTTCACTGGCCAGTTGTTGCTACGAACGGACAAACCGAGCGGTTCATTCCAGCTTCGCGGTTGGACGGCGGCATTGCCTGCATGGGCGGAAGGGCGAATCTGGCCACAATGCCGTCAGAATCGGCAAGCATTTCCTGCTTACCCATGCATTGGACGAGTCATCGAACTCCGCCAGCAGCTACTCGGTGGCATCCTTGCAGTTGTATCTGCCGTTGGCGTGTCATATTCTAGGGAGTTGGCGCTGCTCCCCGGGCGGAGGGTCTGCGCCTGGCCCCACTTTACTACTCGTTCGAAATTTTGTTACTCGGAGCTCCATCGTGGCAATTGCCGATTCAAAGTCTGACAAGACAGATTCATCCGCTCAGCTAATTTCCGGCGCCGATATCGTCGTTGAGGGGATGATTCGGCAGGGCGTTGATGTGATCTTCGCCTATCCGGGCGGAGCCAGCATGCCGCTGCATCAGGCGCTGACGCAAGTACTCCGATCAGATTCGCACAATCCTGCCCCGTCATGAACAGGGCGGCGGATTCGCGGCCCAAGGATATTCTCGCGCGACCGGCAGGGTTGGCGTCTGCATGGCCACCAGCGGGCCCGGTGCGACCAACCTCGTGACCGCCATTCGCCGATGCCAAACTCGACAGCATCCCGATCGATCGCCATCACCGGCCAGGTCAAGACGCACGTGATCGGCTCGGACGCGTTTCAGGAAACGCCCATCATCGAAGTCTGCCGGGCGATCACCAAGCACCATTACCTGGTGACCGACGTCAACGACCTGCCGCGAATCATCGCGGAGGCGTTTCACATCGCGACCACGGGACGCCCGGGTCCCGTGCTGATCGACATGCCGAAGGATGTGCAGGAGGCCAGGATTGTTCCCGACTGGGAACCGCAATGAATTTGCCCGGCTACCAGGTCAAAGTCTGCCGCAGGCGCGACCGCGAACAGATTCAGCCAGGTCGCTGCCGCGATCAAGACAGCCAAACGACCGGTGATCTATGCCGGCGGCGGTGTTGATCGTCTGCCGAGGCGAGCGAGCGCTCTGCGGGAGCTGGTCGAGAAAACCGGAATTCCCGTCGCCATGACCGTCATGGGCTTGGGAGCTTTCCCAACGACGATCCGCTTGTCGCTCGATATGATCGGCATGCACGGCAGCGTCTACTCCAACCTGGCCGTTCGACGACGGCCGACCTGGTGCTGGCGCTGGGAGTTCGTTTTGACGATCGCGTGACAGGCAAACTCGACGAGTTTGCCAAGCGATGCCAAGATCGTTCACGTCGATATCGACGCTTCGGAATTGAACAAGAACAAAATGGCTCACTACCCTGTTTGCAGCGATGTTGAAATACTTCCTCGACGAACTGAACAAGATCGTCGAACCGAACCCGATGACCTGTCAGCCTGGCACCAGCAGTGCGCAGAGTGGAAAAAAGCCGATCCTTTCCATTACGACGAACCGTATGACGGCATCCTGCAGCAACATGCGATCCATGAATTGTGGAAACTGACCCATGACCGCGATCCGATCATCACCGTCGGCGTCGGCCAGCATCAGATGTGGGCGGCCCAGTATCTACAAATTCCAGGAGCCGCGGCGCTGGCAATCGAGCAGCGGTCTGGGAACGATGGGCTTTGGCCTGCCCGCCGCCATGGGTGCTCAGATCGCTTTCCCCGACCGCACTGGTGATCGACATCGACGGCGATGGCAGTTTCCAGATGAACATCCAGGAACTGGCGACCTGTTACTGCGAAAAAATGCCGGTCAAGGTCCTGCTGCTGAACAACCAGCACCTGGGCATGGTCGTTCAATGGGAAGACCGATTCATGGATGGCAACCGAGCCCATACCTACCTGGGCCCCATCGACCATGCGGAAGCACTCGGCGACGGGGACGGTCCGTTCGCTGCGGAACGCTATCCTGACTTTGTCAGAATCGCCAAAGGATATGGTTGCGGCGCGGCAACGGTCAGCAAGAAGTCGGACCTGAAGGCGGCCTTGCTCGAGATGATTCAGCATCAAGGCCCCTACGTGCTGGACGTGGAAGTTCCCTACCAGCAACATGTTCTGCCAATGATTCCCAGCGGCGGTACCGTCCACGACCTGATCAAGGAATAGCGCGACAACTTTTTTCCATCGACTGCACAGCCGAGTCGATCGACGCGGCGACCAATCGAGCAGCCCCCCGGGACATTGACGTTGACGCAACTCCCAAAGCCGGTTCCGGTTCGTCAACCAGTTCTCACTCCGGATCGGTGTTGCTGACCGTGTTGATTTTTGTCGGCTTGGTCGCCGGCGCGATTGTCGGCGAACTGTTGTATCGGCAATTTGATGGTCAGGTCCCCACGACGGTCATCGACGCATTCGATTTCATTGGTCGGTCCTGCTTTGTGAATTTGCTGAAGATGGTGCTGGTGCCATTGGTGGTATCCAGTGTGATCGTCGGGGTCACCTCGATCGGCGATCCGGCGGAACTTGGCTGGCTCGGTTTATGGACCGTGATTTATTACGTCGCGACGATGTTGATTGCCGTCATCCTCGGCGTCCTCCTGGTCACGTCGATCCAACCGGGCGTGGGATTTGAAGAATCATTCCGCGACGCCCAGGTGACTCAGTTTGAAGCGACCGAAGGTGTAATCCAGGAACGAGCGAAAGAGGCCAGCACAACGGGGCTTTGGGTGCGCGTTTCAAAACATCGTCGAACAACTGATTCCCACCAACCCCATCGGCTCGGCTGCCAACGGTCAGCTACTGCCTGTTATCTCGTTTTGCATCATGTTCGGTGTCGCGATGACGTTTGTCGGCGAAGCGGCGCGACCGCTGAAACAATTCTTCGAAGCGCTGTTCGCCGTGACGATGCGACTGGTCGAATGGATCCTCTGGTTGGCTCCGATCGGTGTCTTTGCCTTGCTCGTGTGGACCGTGTCACGGATCGGCCTGGTTTCGCTTGCCGGTCCGCTGTTCAAATTTGTGGTCACGGTGCTTGTCGGCTTGACCATTCACGGCTTCATCGTATTGCCACTGATCCTGATGGTGTTCGGCAAGACGAGCCCGCTGAAGTATTTTCGCGCCATGCGAGCCGCCCTGCTAACGGCATTGGGCACCGATTCGTCGAGTGCAACTTTGCCGGTGACGATCGAATGCGCTGAGAATGAAGGTGGCTGCAGTCGACGAGCAGCCCGATTTGTGCTGCCCCTGGGAGCCACCATCAATATGGACGGCACGGCGCTCTACGAGGCGGTGACGGTCGTCTTTCTCTTTCAGTGCTTTGGAATCGAGTTGGGTGCAACCGAGCTGATGATCATCGTGCTGACTTCAACGTTGGCCGCGATCGGTGCCGCAGGTATCCCGTCGGCCGGACTGGTGACCATGGTCATCGTGCTCGAAGCGGTCAATTCATCCATGGGCGTCGACAAGTCGGTACCGATTTCTGCCGTCGGGATCATCTGGGGCATCGATCGACTGCTGGACATGTATCGCACCGTTGTCAACGTCTGGGGTGACGCGGTCGGAGCGAGAATCATGACACGACTCGCACCGGATGATTGAGCGTCGACCGACTGCAAGGCGCATCACCGTGTAGCGTGCGCGGCGGTGGCATCGCAGTCTTCGATGGGTAAAAGGCCGCTACACGTCCAGTTATCCCGCGCAGCGTCAAGCAGTGTCAATCTTTTGGAAAATCGCCATGTTTGCTGACGATCCAAGCCCCGCAAAAGCTCGACGCTCCCAGTAGCACTTCCCGGGCAAGGGGAGGCTCCTGCCGAGCCAACTCCCTTACGGTCAGCCGATTCAGGAGCACGCACTGCAGCGTATTTCCCGCCTCTTGGTCGCTTTTCGCGTGTGTCCACGTGTCTGCATAAGCTACTTTTAACTTTGGGAACTTTCCCGAATTCTGCAGCGTCAAATCTCTTCCCGACCAAAATACGGGCAGCCCCGTATTTAAACTGACGACTCACACCGTTCTTTCGGAGAACCCTAAGATGCAACGTTTGCAACTCACTCTGTGGGCTTTCATATTTGGAGTCGTAATTGTGTCTACCAACTCGCTTCATTCGGTCGCCAACGAGGTTGGCTTCATCGAAGAGTATGCGCTCGCATCCGATCGGCAGGCAGCGCTGGCTCAGCTGATACCCGGCAGCGACGATTACTACTTCTTCAACTGCCTGCATTTGCAGACGACGGGTAAACTGGACAACGTTGAACCGATGTTGCGTGAATGGATTAAGCGTCACGGTACGAACGAACGGACCCAGCAGATCATTCGCCGTCAGGCAATGCTGAATTATCCCAACGACGCAAAACAGTCGCTCGAATATCTCCGTAAGGAGCTGGGTCTGAACTTTAACCATCAGCGCCAGGTACTCGACACCAGACCGAAGTTTCCCACACGGTTGGACCCAAAGAATATCAGCCGCGATGCATTCCTGCGTCGAGCGCTCCGGCCTAGCCGCAACCTCGGCGGCTTCACCGACGTGGGACTGCGTTATCTGGATACCAGCAAACTGGACGCCGTCCAGCGGCGCAGCCTGCTCGAGCGGTTGCAGTATCCCGAGGTCAATGGGCTGCCAGAACTGATCGTCAAGGACCTGGCACACAAGGGCAGCCGCGGATTCGGATCGCTCAACATTCATCGCCAATTGACAATCTCGCAGCTCGACGAATTGGTTCGACTGAAGCCGGAGCTGCTGAACGAACAAGCGTTTATCGATACCTACTTAATGAAGCTGCAGCCCAGTACCGATACCGATTGGCAATCCGACGATGCCGAAACACTGGCCTACCTCGAACGTCTCGAGACGTTTGTTAGCCGATTGCAACCCGTCCACAACTCGCTCCGCACGCACGTGCTGTATCACCGACTGGCATTCGATCGGGCACGTCACAAATTCGATCGTGACCGCTTCATGGAATACATCAAGCTGCCTCGCAACAGCAGTTACATTAATCCAAAGTTCCTGAGAGAGTCCTCACGCTTCATGGCCGACCTGAATCACAACTGCCAATCGGCAACTCTGCTACCACCGATTCACGACGATGAACCACTGGTCCACGACTACCTGGCCCATTTCTTCGTGAAAGACAGTAACTACAAGGCTTACGAACGGTTTGTTACCGAGCAGTATCTGAAGCCGCTATTCGCAGAAACGAAATTGATCAACGGCATCGGCGATGCGCCGCGATGGTACTCGATGCTCTCGCCGGCCGGTCTGCAGCAGCTGCGCGATCGTGTGGACATTGAATTCGCCGCGACCAATCAGGTGCGGCATCGCGAGAACGACCAGGTTGCCATCGATGTCGACATCAAGAATGTCAGCACTTTGATCGTGAAAGTCTACGAGATCAACACGCAGAATTACTATCGCGAGAATCGCCGTGAGGTGAACACCGATATCAATCTGGACGGTTTGGTTGCCAACTTCGAGGAGACCTACAACTACAACGAGTCACCGCTGCGACGTGTTAGTCGAAATTTCAAGTTTCCACAGTTGGAGCAACCGGGCGTCTACGTCGTCGATTTTATTGGCAACGGAATGTCGAGCCGAGCGGTCATTCGCAAAGGGCAACGTCGGTTTCTGGTGCGGACAACGGCAGCCGGACAAGCCTTTACAGTGCTGGATGAAAGCAACAAGCAGGTCAGCGGCGCGTCGATCTGGATGGATGGACAGACATACGAAGCGGACCCAAAGGGCCGCATCGTCGTACCGTTTTCGACCAGTCCCGGGACGCAGCAAATTGTGATTTCGCACAACGGCTGGTCATCGCTGCACCAGTTTCAGCACGACGGAGAAAACTATGAATTGGCTGCCGGAATTTACGTCGACCGGGAATCGCTGCTCCAGCATCAGGACGCCATGGTCGTGATTCGAGGCGGGTTGAATCTGAACGGCCAGCCGATCGGGTTCGCTCCCCTGGAAAACATTCGCCTGAAAATCACCGCCACCGATCTGGACGGCGTGCAAACGACCCAGGAAGTCGGCAACCTCAAACTGCACCTCGATCGGGAAACAACGCACCGTTTCCATGTGCCACCAAGACTGGGTGAGCTGAAATTCGATCTGATAGCCAACGTCAAACAACTGTCCACCGGCCAGCAAATCACGCTGAATTACTCCAGGAGCTACTCGTTAAACGAAATGGACCTCTTGGCTGGGACTCAGGATCTGCATTTTGCCGAAGTTAATGGCCAGTATGTGATGGACCTGCTGGGAAAAACTGGCGAGCCATTGGCCGATCGCCCGGTTAATGTCAGCGTGCTACATCGCGAGTTTATCCAGCCGATCCGGGTTCAGTTGCAGACAGACAGCGACGGTCGCATCGAGCTGGGACCGTTGACGGATATTCGACAGCTTTCGGCGCCCAGCGTTCTCGGTCGAGCCTGCTTCCCCATCGAAGACCAGCACACTCAATACCGATCTTTTCATGCAGTTGAAGGGGAAGTTGTCCGCCTGCCACATGCTGGTCGACGCGGAAACGATGACGACGGAGCGTTGCGACTGTACGAGTTGCGCAGGCACGGTCGCACGCGAGCTGACCGAGTTGGTGAAACCTACGGGCGAATTCATCACGATCGATGGGTTGGAGGCCGGCGACTATTCGCTGCGACGGGAAGACGGACAGGTTACGCAGTTCCGCGTAACAGCCGGCCCGTTGGAGAACAGTTTCGCGTTGGGAAAGAATCGGTTGCTGGAAATTCGCGGCAACCAACAGCTACAAATCGGTGACGTCCGCATTGGGAAAGAGAACCTCACGGTGCAGTTGGCCAACGCCAGCAAGTTTTCTCGTGTACACGTCTTTGCCACGCGGTACTTGCCGGATTACAGCGTGTACAACGAATTGGCCAACGTCCGAGACACCGAACCGGTCGCCATCAAATGGCCCTCGCAGCGATCTTTCTACGCCGCGGGTCGCGATATCGGTGAAGAGTACCGTTACATCATTGACCGTAAGTACGCATCGAAGTTTCCCGGAAACATGCTGGACCGGCCCAGCCTGATCCTGAATCCCTGGGACATCCGCGATACGTCGACCGAGCTGAAAGTCGCGGCGCGGGGCACGGAATACTCCGCCTCCGATGCGGAGGCCGCACCGGCAACCAAGCAACTCCGCCGGCAGGCTCAGGATCGTGACTCGCGGGTAGGAGCGACGCGTAATCTTGATTTCCTGGGTGAACCGTCAGCCGTGTTGGTCAATTTAAAGCCGGACCAAGATGGGACCGTTACCGTGAAGCTCGCGGAACTTGGTCCTCACCAACACTTCCACCTCGTCGCTGTCGATCCGCTGACCACGGCTTACCGATCGGTTTCTCTACCGGAATCGCCCATGCCGTTCGACGACGTGCGGCTGATCGTTGGTCTCGACCCGACGAAACACTTCATGCGCAAGAAACAAGCCACGCTGCTTGGCGCAGGCGATACGTTTGTCGTTGACGATATCGTTTCGTCCAAGTTTGAGTACTACGACAGTATTGAAGCGATTTATCGACTCTACACAACGCTGACGAAGGACGAGCAACTGGCCAAATTCGAATTCATCACCCGCTGGCCCGAACTGGACGACGCAGAGAAGCGGGCAAAATACTCAGAGTTTGCCTGTCATGAGTTGCACTTCTTCCTCTACCACAAGGACCGTGAGTTTTTCAACGAGGTCGTGCGCGAATACCTGGGCAATAAATTGCACCCCACTTTCATGGACCTATGGTTGCTCGAAAACGAAAACATCACCGATTACCGGACTCCATGGCGACACGCACAGTTGAATGTCGCGGAACGAATCCTGCTGGGCGATCGCATCAAGGCGGAACGACCCTTCATGCAACGGCACATCGACGACCTGTTCGCGGTGCAGCCTTCGGACATCAACACAAGGAACGAGTGGTTTCAAACGGCGATTGCCGGGCAGAGCCTGGATAGCTCAGATGGGGTTGCCGGCGCTCGATTGCGGGCGATTCGCAACGTTGAGAACGTTCAATCAAATTTGCGCAAGATGGAAGCCGAAACGGCGGTGCCTTCGATGGGGCGTGCAGGTGGACAATACAGCAAAAGAGCACGTGGCTCGGCTTTGCAGGGAGCGGACAGCCCGGCAAGGTCCGGCGAAGCGTCCGGTCCTCAGGGGCTGGAACCGCGGAACGAGCGATTGTCCGATGCGATCAATAGCATCCGCGACCTGGCCGAAGAAGCAGCCGAGGACGATGATCGTGGGATCGCAATGGACGCCTACTTCGGCGATGAATTCGCACCCGACGGCGAAATCGCACGCGAGCGGGCGGACTACATGCAGCTGTATCGAAAGTTGGCGGCGACGCGCGAGTGGGTTGAAAACAACTACTACCGCCTGCCGATCGAACAACAGAACACCAACCTGGTCAACATCAATGCGTTGTGGCACGACTACGCCAACCGCAAAATCGCTGGCAATGCGGATGAAGCCGGATTCCTGTCCGAGCATTTCCCTGCCGCGACGGGATCGTTCGCCGAAATGATGCTGGCTTTGTCCGTGCTGGATGTGCCATTCAAGGCGGGCGACCATCAGGAGACTTTTGATGAAGCCAAGCTGACCATCGCGGCAGCTTCACCCATGATCATGTTCGACGAGCAGGTTCGTGAAGTGGAAGTGATCGACGGAGCAGCGACGGTCTTGACCAGCCAGAACTTCTTCCGCCACGGCGATCGTCATCAGATGGTGGATGGCCAGCAGCAGGACAAGTTCATCACCGATGAATTCCTGGTGCACACTGTCTATGGCTGCCAGGTGGTCGTCACTAATACCTCTTCAACGTCACAGCAAGTTGATGTGTTGCTGCAAGTCCCCGTGGGCGCGATTCCGGTACTCGGCAGCAAGTACACCAAGAGTGTCCCACTGCAACTACCAGCCTACTCGACGCAAACGCAAGAGTATTACTTCTATTTCCCGGCAGCCGGCGACATGAAACACTTCCCGGTCCACGTCGCCCACGACGACCAACTGATCGCTCATGGCGAGCCCTTCACGTTTCACGTCGTCGACACACCTTCGAACGTAGACAAGACGTCATGGACCTACGTCTCCCAGTTTGGCAGCGATACGGATGTGCTCGAATTCCTCGGCAAACACAACCTCCAGGAAATTAATCTCGAACTCATCGCCTTCCGCATGCAGGACAAGGAGTTTTTCCGCAGGGCCGTCCAGTTGCTCGGGGCAGCCCACGCCTACTCAGACACACTGTGGGCCTACAGCGTGAAACACGATTTGCCACCACAAATCCGCGAATTCCTCGCGCATCATGAGAAGTTCGTACGTGGGCTGGGACAACAGATCGACAGCGACCTGGTTGAAGTCAAACCGATAGCGCGAAAGTGGTACCAACACATGGACTACCGCCCGTTGGTTAACGCGCGAGCCCATCAGCTGGGCCGCAATCGGACGATTCTCAACGATCGTTTCCGCAGCCAGTATCAACAACTGATGTGGTTGCTCAGTTATCGCGATCAATTGAACGACGACGAACGAATGGCGGTGACCTATTACCTGCTCGTACAGGATCGAATTGAGGAAGCGATCGAGTTCTTCTCGAGTGTCGATCGGAATGCTGTCGCAATGCAACTGCAGTACGATTATTTTGCAGCCTACCTCGACTGTTTCCAGCCAACTCCTGATCTGGCACGCTCCATTGCTGCCAAGTATGCCGATCATCCTGTCGATCGCTGGCGCAACACCTTCGCCAGTTTGAATTCCATGCTGGACGAGCTCGATGGCAAGTCACCAGGCGTCATCGACGAGGACGATCGCAACCAGCGTCAAACCGAACTGGCCGCGAGACAGCCGACTTTTGAATTTGAGGTTGCAGCGAAGACGGTCAATCTCGATTACCAGAATCTGGCAACCGTCACGGTGAACTACTACTTGATGGACCTCGAGCTGTTATTTAGCCGCAATCCTTTTGTGCAGGAGTTCTCTGGTCAATTCTCCAGCATTCGACCCAATCAGGCAGTAGAAATCGAGTTGCCGGCGGGCAAGAAACACGTGGAATTCCCCTTGCCATCCGACTTGCATAATCGCAATGTGCTCGTTGAAGTGCGGGGTGGAGGCAAGACCGACAGCCATGCGTATTATTCGAACGCCTTGTCCGTCCAATTAATTGAGAATTACGGCCAGCTGCGAGTCACACAGCAGACCACTGGCAAACCGTTGGCCACCGTGTACGTCAAGGTATACGCCGAGATGCTGGATGGACAGATCAAGTTCTACAAGGACGGCTACACCGACCTCCGCGGACGCTTCGACTACACCTCGCTCAACACCGACCAGCTGCCGAACGTGAGACGATTCTCGCTGCTGATCCTCAGCGAAGAGCATGGCGCGATCGTCCGCGAAGCAACACCGCCAAAGCGATAGCTCGCACGAAACTACTCGCTGGTTGCTTCCATTTCGAAGGTCATCGTGATGGGGACTCCGGTGGGGTCCATGCCACGCTCACGGATACGATCGTGAATTGCCTGCTTGTAGGCCTCCATCGTGGCTCGCATCTGCGGCGTCGTATTGTCACCCAGGAATCGCTCGCCTTCGGGACCTGAGTTGGCTACCTGCATGCGGACTTCATTGCCGTCCTGGTCGCTCGTGGTCATGCTGCCGCTGGCACCCGTCGCTTCCGCCTCGGCAATCGCTTCCTGAAACTGACCCGTCATTTGACGTTGTGCATCGATCGCCTTGTCGAGCTCTCGGTTGCGTTCGTTGCGTGGCAGATCAAGAATGCGTTGGTATCGACCGGTCATGGATTCGATCATGCGTTCCATCATGCTGCCGGCAATTTCGATCTGCTGTTCACTGTCGAGTTCGGCAACATCGCCAAGGTCGGCGTTCTCGATGCGATAACGCTTCCCATTCGGAGTATCTTCACCCTCGGTTTGTTCCATCGCTTGCTCAAAGGCACGCTGGACTTTGGCCGATTGCCGATCGGCATTGCCAATTCGCCAAAAGCAGAAAACAGCGATTCCTGCGAGGACTGACAGCAACAGAGCGACTGACGTCATCATTCGTGAATTCATGGCTGCACCTGGAGCGAGGCGGGACTGGAGAACGAAGATTAAGTGACAGTGGCCGCTGGCGACACGATCTCACCCGGAAAACTTCAAGAACCGGGGTTTTCCTGCCGCGAGTCCGCCTCACAGCCAAGCGTTCACGACAGTCACCCAAACCGCTGGAATAAACGAGAAACGCCCGTTCGTGGATCGGGCGTTTCCATGAATCATCGCGATCGTCCGCTACCCGCGTTGCAGCGAATCGCGAATTTCCTTTAGCAGATCGACTTCGGTCGGGCCTGCTGGTTTCTTTTCTTTCACAAGTCCCAAATGATTCTTGGCGTTGTTCACCATTTTCACAATGATGAAAATTACGAATGCCAGAATCATGAAGTTGATGAAGGCTGTGATAAAGCTGCCGTAATTCAGCAACAAGTCTTCTACGACCGGCTGGCCGTCTTTTTCCACGGTGTGCTCGCCGATCTTCATCGCCAGGCTGCCAAGATCAACCCCACCGGTGAACAGACCGACAATCGGGTTGATCAGGTTGGTGACGAGTGACCCGACCAGTTGCCCGATCGCGCCTCCCATCACGACACCAACCGCCATGTCGAGCATGTTGCCCTTGAGTGCAAAATCCTTGAATTCACTTATCATCCCCACAGTGTGTCTCCTGTTGATAATTCATTGGCGTCGTAGAAGAAGACGCTCCTGAATAGATTGCGCTACGCAAATGTTTCGCCGCACGATGGACAAAGAATCGTGTGGCCTGCGTGCTCGCGTGCAATTAGCTTGTTTATGCGACGCAACGTCAACACGAGAACGGGGTTGGTGAGAAAAGCTTGTCACGCTAACGCACGCCCAAAAGCGGGGTTTTGCGTTCAAACGAGCAGCATGCGATCGAGCGCCGCCAAGGCCACAGGCCATGGCGCTGTTCCGTCCTGATAGGTCATCCACCACTGCCAGATCGACTGCTGCAATTGATTTGAATCAAATCGGATATCGGGAAACGCCGGTCGTATCCAGGCATCCATCGATGCCTTCAACGTTCTTTCGTTGACTTCCACCAGTTCCACAAACTGGCCAGCGGACAGCGTGACCGGCAACAGCGCCAACGACGCTATCCACGGCAAGCGGTTCTTGTTGATCGTCTCACTGTTCACGGGAACATCTACCTGCAACTGTGCCATCAGCCACGCCATCCGAACCACTTCCGGAAGCTCCGGAAGTGGATTGACCATCATGGCTTCGATGCGAATCGAATTGTAGTCCAGGTGAGCAGACCCGCTGCCGCCAACGACAGGATGCACCAGGGCCACTTCGACTGCCGGTGGAATGACCGCAACCTCCGTCAGCTGTGCGATCATTTTCAGCAATCCGGGGCCGCGCTTCCCAGTGTTGTTGCAGAGGTCCTTGCCGCAACTTCAGTGTTGCCTCCAGGTCAGGAAGTGTTCGCCTTCCCCAACTCAGGATGGGCGAAATCTGCAGGTTGATCAAATCGGCCGAAACGCCCGGTCCGAATAACTTTCGCTGCAGGAAAGAAGCCAATTCGGAGGAGCCCTCGGCGATCAACGAACCGGCGCAGGCGAGTTCCCAAAAGGCTCGACGTGACTGTTCGACACCCGTCATCAGCTGCTCGGCTTCGGCAACTAAGTCGGTCAGCTCGTCCGCCGCCTGCAATTCCTGGGGCATCTGACCCGACGACACGAACGCGGCGGCATGGAGTGCCGAAGTTGCAACGGGAGTGCGCCAATTCAAACTGCAGGTCATGTTCATATTGTCTTTATCGGACATCGCGGCAAAAGTCTATTTCAGAGCCGATTTCGTGGAGTGCTGGCAAGGCGAAACGCTATGGGTTCACCTGCCACGAATTGCTAGAATTTGCCGCTCAATTCGATTACCCACGGAAGGACGCCATGGTTTTGGTTCGCAGATACGTCGCCGCTGCTGCGGTGTTTGCAGTGTACTCGCTAGTCGATCACGCGACACCAGCCTTGGCTCAGCAACCTCAGTCAACAACACGCCCTGCTGCGCCACCCGCAGTCGCCGCACCACTGCCCACCTCGACGGCGACCGACCAGAAGCCCCAAGCGCCTGTCGTCAACGCAGACTCGGTTCGGGCGCCTTTTCAACTGGACGAGAAGCAGGCACAACGGCTCGAACAATTGCTGGGATATTGGGAATCTCGCAGTGGCAAGGTCAACACATACGCCACGCATTTCACGCGGTACGAGTACGACCACGTGTTCGGACCGAAAGACCCGCGTTTTGCGAAGACGAAGAGCGAAGGGATCATTCGCTACGCGTCGCCGGACAAGGGTGAGTTTCGCGTTGAGCGGACGCTGGAATACCGGGCACCTAAGGACAAAGATTCCAAACCACAATACATACCAATGGCGGCAGAAAACAACGAGCACTGGATTTGCGACGGTCGATCCATTTTCGAGTTGAATGGGTCGAAGAAGCAGTTGATCCAGCAGGAGTTGCCGCCGGAACTGCAAGGCAAGAAGATCGCCGACGGACCTCTGCCTTTCATGTTTGGTGCCGAGAAGGACAAACTGAAAGAACGGTACTGGATCCGAGAAATTGTGCCGCCATCCGAGCGAAAGAACGAGTACTGGTTTGATGCCTACCCCAAGACACGGGAAGATGCAGGCAGCTACCAGAAGATCACTGTCATCCTCGATGCCGAGAACTTCCTGCCCACGGCGCTGCAAATCTTTCCACCGAACCACGACCCTCGCACGAATCCATCCCGGACGGTCTATACTTTCGATCATCGAGACGTCGACAATGTAATTCACCGCAGCAAGAAATTCTTCGATCGGTTCATCTCGCCGAAAACACCATTTGGTTGGAAGAAGGTAGTCATGCAATATGGCGCCCCTGCCAGCAGCCCCGCTGCTCAAACAGCTCGACAGGACTCGACTCAGGCCACCCGCCCGGCTCCAACTCCGCAGCGGTAGGTCATTCATCGCCAGGCAAGACGTCGGTTGAACGTTGGAGCCAAGCCCCGATTTATGCGCTGACTCGGGTGACCCGCCTCAATCGGAGTCTCTGAAATTGCTGTCCCTGCTGGCAAATAGCCGGTGAACCAGCCTCCTTGCTGCCGTATCTCGATCTGGAATGACCGTCGGCCGGCAGTTGCCTATAATTTGCCGACAGATTTTGACAGCATTAGTTGGCCCCAAAACAAACCGAGCGTTATGAACTTCGCACTCCGGCTATCGCACCTGCGTTTCGTAATGCTGATGCAATCCGTCATGGTGCTTTGTGCGAATTTGTCGGCCGAGGAACCGGTCGCCCAAATGTTGCGTGTCCCTGTGCCGATCATTGGCAACATCGACAACCAGGTGCGGCGCACGATTCGACAGTTGAAGGAGAACTTTCCTGATAGCGAAACGCGACCGATTCTTGTGCTGGAATTCTGGGCCCCGGCCAACGCCGAAGAGGGAGCCGCCAGCGAATTCGAACGGTCGCTGTCCCTGGCCCGGTTCCTTTCCGGCAAAGAACTGAACGATGTCCGCTTGGTGGCTTACCTGCCGCGGACCATTGTCGGCCACGCAGTTCTTCCAGTGATCGCCTGCGAACAGATCATCATGCATCCCGATGCAGAATTGGGTGACGCGGGACGAAACGAAGAAAACCTCTCGATGACCGTCCGCGGCGCGTACCGTGAAATTTCAAATCGCCGCCGCACAATTCCGGAAGCACTCGCGCTCGGCATGCTCGACCGTAACCTGGCAGTCTATAAGGTGCAAACATTCGACGGCGATCGATATGTTCTGCAGGAAGAGGCCGATGGACTCAAGGAAGAGCAGGCGATCGATACGCTCGACACAGTCATTGCGGCTGGGGATGTTGGCAAATTCTCTGGGCGTGACCTGCGGCTGAAGTACGGGCTTGTCAGCCATTTTGCCGCGGACCGCCGGGAACTCGCCACGGCCTTGTCAGTGTCAGTCGCTGACCTGGAACCGAACCCGGGCATGGGGGGTGACTGGAAACCGATTCGCCTGTCGCTTGATGGTGCCATCAACGAGCAGAACACCAACCGTGTCCGGCGTACGATCGAAGAACGAATGCGAAACGAAGCAGCCAACTTCGTGCTGCTCGATATCAACAGTCCCGGTGGATCACCGACCGCCAGTCTCAACCTGGCGACTTTTCTCGCCGAACTCGATGCGTCGCAGGTTCGAACCGTGGCCTACGTCGAACGCGAAGTGCTGGCCGACGCGGCACTCATCGCTATCGCTTGTGACCATCTGATCATGAATGGCGATGCTGAGTTGGGTGGAGACGGAGCGTACCAGCCGTCGGACGACGAGATCAGTGACATGCGTGGCGCCATTCAGAACATTTGCCAGGAGAAGTCACGCTCCTGGTCACTCCCCGTGGCGATCTTCGATCCGAGCATGGAAGTCAGGGAATACGCATTGCAGGGCAGCGGCGTCACCGACTATTTCTGCGATGATGAACTGACGGAACAGGTCGACCCGGCAAAGTGGCAGGCGCGGAAGTCAGTAACCAAAGGACAGCCGCTGTCGGTCGCAGCTAACGAAGCAGAACGCTACGGATTGGCACGCTACGTCGTCAACGGATTTGATGATGTGAAACAAATCTACCACCTGGAACAGGACCCCACGCTGATTGAACCGAATTGGGCGGACGAACTGGTTCACGCGCTGTCGCAACCTCATGTCGCGGGAACCTTGTTGTTTTTTGCCGGCTTCGCGTTGATTGTCGAGCTCACGTCGCCCGGCATTGGCGCAGGCGCGTTCGTTGCGACTGTTTGTTTCTCGTTGTTTTTCTGGAGCCAGTACCTCAATGGTACGGCGACGTATCTGGAAGTTATTTTGTTTGTGCTGGGAATCAGCTGCATCGCGGTCGAAGTGTTTGTGTTGCCGGGGTTCGGTGTGTTTGGGCTTGGCGGGGCCGCCCTGATCGTCGGCTCACTGATCCTCGCCAGCCAAACTTTCGTGCTGCCTCAAAATGAGTATCAGATGCGACAGCTACCCTGGTCTTTGTTAACGGTAGTTTTGGCTGGAGCAGGCGTGGTGTCCGGGCTGGTGGTCCTGCGTAAATACATCGACCGCGCGCCGGTGCTGCGGCGCCTGATGCTACATCCTCCCGAGTTCGCAGCCGCGGAATCGCTTTCCGGCAACGAACTCGAACAGTGGTTGAATCAGACTGGTGAAACCACCACACCACTCATGCCGTCCGGCAAGGTGCGGATCGGCAACGACCTGGTTGACGTCATCAGCGATACCGTGGCGATTGAACGGGGAGTTGCCGTGCGAGTCAATCGGATCGACGGCAATCGGATTTTTGTTGTGCCGGCCGAGGCTTGAATCGCTGGCGATCGTTGTCGCTGGCGAATCTGACCGGGTTGGTCGTACAATGAATCTTATGATCTGGCTAGAATTCGGCCGAATTGGTTTTTGCCGTCCATCCACAAGTCCGTGCGAGTCGCACTAGTAAGGAGTTACGATGCCGGCCTCCGTGTGGGCAATGCTGTTGCTGGTAACCGCCGTTGCCATCCTGGCGCTCGAGATGTTCATTCCCTCAGGCGGTGTACTGGGAATCATGGCCGTGAGCTCGTTGATCGCTTCGATCGTCGTGGTATTCAAATACTACGGACTCATGTGGGGCACTCTCTACATGATCTTCAATGCGATACTGAGTCCATTTGTGATCATGGCGGCATTGCGGTGGTGGCCCTATACTCCGATTGGCCGAGCAATGCTGAACCTGCCACCCGGAGAAGAAGGTGCAATTACTTCGACTCCGTCGTACGACAAATACAAGGGCCTAATTGGTCAGCGAGGCGTCGCCCAATCCGACATGCTACCCAGCGGCACGGTCAAAATCGGGAATTCGCGGTACGACGCCGTTGGCAAAGGTGTGGCTATCGACGCAGGCCAAATCGTCGAAGTCGTCTCCGTGGAAGGCAATCGAATAATTGTGCGACCGGCAATGCCAAGCGAAACATCCGATAACGGCAGCATCCGACCTCAAGAAGCAACAGAAGGGATGCAGCAGGTCATTCCGGACCCGTTCGACACAGATTCATAGCGCTGCTCAACTGTGGTATATTCCCGGAACCGATTTCCGGATGACTCGCCAACGAAAGGAAGATGATGGCAGTGCTCTTTGCGCAGGAAACAACCAGCATCCTTGTTGTGGCCGGCGGCATGATTGTCATTGTGCTGGGCTTGGTGCTCTTTGCGATCTTCGCTCGTTACTTCACTCTCTGGATTCAATGCGTCACCACCGGGGCAGGCATTGGCATCTGGGATCTGCTCGGCATGACCTTTCGGAACGTGAACCCCAAGGTAATCGTTCAGAGCAAGATCATGGCAGTGCAGGCCGGGCTGGGTGAGCAAACGGGAATCACGAGTAAAGCACTCGAGGCCCATTATCTGGCGCGAGGTCGGGTTCCACTCGTGATCAAATCATTGATCGCAGCCAACAAGGCAAAAATTGCGTTGACCTTCGAGCAGGCTCGCGCAATCGATCTCGCTGGCCGTGACGTGCTGGAAGCGGTGCAGACGAGCGTCTACCCCATCGTCATTGACTGCCCACCCAAGGCGGGCGGACGTCCCACACTGGATGCCGTGGCGAAGAACGGCATCCAATTGAAGGTCAAGGCGCGAGTCACGGTCCGCGCCAGCCTCGACCGCCTGATCGGCGGTGCCGGTGAAGAAACAATTATTGCCCGGGTCGGTGAGGGCATCGTTAGCGCAATCGGTTCGGCAACCAGCCATAAACAGGTACTTGAGAATCCACATCTGATTTCCAAGACCGTCTTGTCCAGGCGGCTTGATTCGCAAACCGCTTTCGAAATCGTTTCCATCGACATCGCGGATATTGATGTCGGAGACAACGTCGGCGCACGACTGCAAGCGGATCAGGCGGAAGCTGACACGCGAGTTGCTCGGGCGGCAGCAGAAGGGCGACGGGCGATGGCCGCGGCGGCAGAACAGGAAATGAACGCAAAGATCGAAGAGAGCCGCGCGATGCTGGTGGCTTCGGAAGCGGAAGTTCCCAAAGCAATCGCCCACGCTTTCCAAAGTGGCACGTTGGGAATCATGGACTATTACAAACTGCGCAATGTCCAGTCCGATACCGACATGCGAAATTCGATTGCTGGTGGCAGCACGATTTCAGCTCCACCGACCTAAATCGCATCATGCAACAAATCACTTGGTAGCGCATCAAACCAGCACACGGACCGAATGTTGATGGACTTTCCGTTTCTCATTGGCGATCTGGACGACTGGATTTGGGTCATCGGGTTTCTCATTTTCGTGCTGGGACCCATCTTGAATTCCATCATGGGGAATGGCGCGGACGGTAAGCAACCGCGTGGCCAGGGCCCGGCTCGCCGCCGGCCGCCACAACCCCAACAAGGACGACCCGGCCAACCACCCGTCGCTCAACCGCAGGCAGGGCAGGGACGGCAAGCACTCGAAAACGAAATCGAGCAGTTTCTCCGCCGGGCAGGGAAGGGTGACCGACAAGCGGGAGCACCCAATCGACCCCCCGCCCCGCAAGCGCCTCCTCGCCAACCCGCACCAATTCCGGCACAACGCCCAGCGCGACGAAAGCCCTTGCCGACCGCTCGCGGAAGACGCGAGGCCGAGCAAGCTCGCCGGCACACGCCTCGCCGCGTCAAGCCGCAACCGCTGCCGCAAGAAGCGGACGCCTTGCCCCAGCCAATCCAACGCCGACCGCTGGGAGAGTCGGTATCGCAACACGTCAGGGAACACATCGAATCGCATCCCGTTTCCGAACACTCTCGCGGGCTGGGAGAATCGGTAGGACAGTCGGATGAACGGGTCGAACAGCGCTTGCACGACGTGTTCGACCACAATCTTGGCAGGTTGGAGAAAGAACAGATCTATCGCGAGACGCAAGGAACCGACTCGGCGGTCTGGGACAAACGAATCACGCTCCATCCAGCCGAAGAAATCCGCAGCATGCTGCGAGATCCAAAGAACGTCCGCAATGCCATCATCCTCACGGAAATATTCAATCGGCCCGTCGGAATGGACTGAACTCTGCGGGTGCATCCGGCATCAGTGTTCCTCTCGTGCAGTACCCCACTCGTCGCTCCGCCTCTCCAGCCTGAACTCCGACACTCTGAACCATGTCAACAATTGAACCACCGGCTCGTATTGGTTGGATTGGCACCGGTGTCATGGGGACATCCATGTGCGGCCACTTGATGGCACGTGGTTTTCCGACAACGGTTTTTAATCGCACTCGATCGAAGGCCGACTCATTAATCCAGGCCG
Organism: uncultured Planctomycetales bacterium; assembly: GCA_963821085.1. Taxonomy (GTDB): domain Bacteria; phylum Planctomycetota; class Planctomycetia; order Pirellulales; family Pirellulaceae; genus CAWGCE01. The sequence goes on from CAWGCE010000006.1 coordinate 65,877, forward strand.
GCGCAACCTGGGCCGACTCGCCCAAGGCAGTCGCTGAGAACAGTGATGTCGTGTTTAGCATTGTGGGCTACCCGGAAGATGTGCGCGAGGTACTGCTGGGCGAGCGAGCGCCCTGTCCGGCTGCGGCGCAGGAAGCATCCTGGTCGACATGACCACCAGCGAACCGGCATTGGCCGTCGAAATTGCTGCTCTGGCAATTGCGCAACGCGTCACCAGCATCGACGCGCCGGTTTCGGGTGGTGACATTGGAGCTCGCGAAGCGCGTCTCTCCATCATGATCGGCGGCGACGAAGCAACGGTCGGGCGACTGATGCCCTGTTTCCAAGCGATGGGGCAGACAATCGTATACCAGGGAGGACCTGGCAGCGGGCAACATACGAAGATGGTCAACCAGACATTAATTGCAACCAACATCATCGGCGTCTGCGAGGCACTGCTCTACGCCCAGCGGGCCGGCCTCGACATCGATCGGGTCATGCAATCGGTTGCGTCTGGTGCAGCCGGGAGCTGGTCGCTGAGCAATTACGGCCCACGGATTATCCAGGGCGATTTTGAACCCGGGTTCTACGTGGAACACTTCATCAAAGACATGCGGATCGCGTTGGCAGAGGCCAAGTGTATGAAACTCGAACTACCCGGCCTGGCGCTGAGCGAGCGACTGTACACGGAACTGCAAGCACAGGGCCACGGCCGCAGCGGCACTCAGGCGTTGCAATTGGCACTCGCCAAACTATCGGGCGTCGAGTGGAAAACCGATCGGTCGTAGACCGCTCGGCAAGCATCTCGCTCGAAACTCACAGTTTGAGACTGGCCCCCCTCGTCGCCCGCCTACCAACTGTTCTGGTCGCTCATCGCCGATTCCGCCAGCAGCAGAAGCGCGTTGGGATCGTAGGGCTTGCGAACGTAGTATTCGCACCCGGCAGCTCGCGATTTGCGGACGATGTCGGCGTGAGCCATTCCACTGAGCATGATGACAGGGATCGTACACGTATCGGGATCGTCCGAAAGTTTCCGAGCCACATGCAGCCCGTCCGCTCCCGGCAACCGCGCTTCCATGATGATCAGGTCGGGAGACTCGTCATGGGCTTTCTTGTATCCGTCGGCTCCACTGTAGGAGGTTGACGCGGCATAGCCCTGCTTGCGGAATCGATGGGCAAGCACTTCCGCCTGACTGTGATCGTTGTCGACGACGAGGATGCGACGATTGTTTTTGCGGAACCCGATGACCGGCTGGGGTTCGTGAACCGGATCGTATTCCGGGGGCAGTTCATCTACCACGGTGATATTCCTTGCAGGCGGGACGCGACTGATTCGCGGGTGTTTCTCAGGTGGGGTGGCCCCGCCGACCGTGCGGTGGGAAACCGGAAAGAGTAGGTTGCCCGCCGGGAAGCGTCAAAAAGTGGCCGATTATTCAGGTAAAGCCGATTTAATCAGGCCAAGTCGGTCGCATTCGAGGCTGCCGAACCTTGTGGGGGAATGTCTTCTTTTGCTAGGATTGTCAGATTGCAGGGGGCAGCAGATCACCCCCGGACGCTGTCGCCCGTCGATGGCGGCGCGAACAGCACAAAACACAAACCAGGATAAACATGGGCACCAAGAGAACCGGAAAAGGACGTCGCAAAGTCGGCCGAAAAAAACGCCGCATGCGAGCCAAAATCCGCCACCGCAAGAAGTAACCTGACGCTTCGCGGTGCGCGAAGCCCGGATCAGGTCCTTTACAATGCAAATCAGCGGAGCGATTGGCAGTCGTGGTGTTGGCACAGGAATCACCATCTTGAGTTCAATCACTCCCATTGTCGCTGCCTCATTACGAACTGCATTCCCGGCTGCGCTGCTGAGCTGCCGCTTCATTGCTGACAAGCAGCATCAGCGTCGCTCAATCGACCACCACCAAGCCATCCAGCAATTCAAGCGTTTCAGAAACTGACACCACCCCGGCGTCCATGGCCGAACGCTATGCTCAGCTCGAAAAACAGCTATCGGGCAGTTTGTTTATCGGGCACTTTACCGATGATTCCGAACCGGTTGAGGATGGTCAGAGCCCACTGAGAGAAGAGCGCTACGAGATCAAGAGTGCCAAGAAACTGCCCGGCGGTGACTTTTGGCTGATCCAGGCACGAATTCAATACGGCGAGAAGGATGTAACCGTTCCCATTCCCTTGCCTATCAAATGGGTGGGCGACACTCCGATGATCACGCTCGACGATTTGACGATTCCTGGCATGGGAACGTTTGACGCGAAAGTCGTCATCGCCGGGTCCCGCTACGCCGGTACCTGGCAACACGGTGACCACGGTGGACATCTATTTGGCCGGATAGAAGCGGCGGAAGCAGACGATTCGGCGCCCTGAATCATGAGGCATCGAGGCCGGCCAGAATAGCATGCATCTCGATGGGACAGGCAGTGCGGAGTTTGCCATTCAGCAAGCGCTACTCCAGGGGCATCAATTCATCCAGCACGCTCGGATCGACCTTGAGCATTGCGGTCAACCAGCCCAAGGTAGTTTCCAAACGGTCGATCTTGATTGAATCGATCACATCCGAGAGGCGTCCCATTTTCGGCAGGTCTTCGGTCGAGACGTTCTCGCGGAACAGCGGGTCCATCTTACGCTGCAGGAACGTCTTGTAGGTGAGTTGCTTGTTTGAGAGCCGCCCTGGCGAGTTTACGAACTGGATGTTGACTTTACCTTGTCGGGTTGCATCGAGCGTCCCGTCCGGCTTCTTTTTCAGCTGGTAGAGTGCCGAGATTTCGATCAATTCATTGATGTCCTGTTCGGCGTTGCTAAATTCGCGACCGCGAATCGCGATGCTCAAACCATCGTCGGTGATGCGGACGATCACCGGGAAACGTCGGTCGAACGTCATCGACCATTCTTCCGGCTGGTCGTCGTCGCTACCTGTCGCGTCGTCCAGTTCATCCGACTCGTCGCTCTGCGGCTGCGATTTGCGTTCGGAAGGTGCCAACAATTCATCCGGCACTTCCATGCCGTTGTCTCTCATCGTCTCGACAATCATCTCGTTGTCAATTTGGCGGCCGCCCAATTGCTTGGCCATCATGTTGTTGATCAGCGATTCGTGTAATTGAGCTTTCACCTGGCCGGACATGGGCAGTGCGGGCGGTTCGGTCGGCGAGCCAAGGTAGCTGTTCGAGGCCACCAGACCGCGAATGTTGATTTGTTCGCTGGTGGAACTCATGTTGAGCTGGTCGGGATAGAGACCACCGCGACGCAATTCATCCATTTGCTCATGGAATTGACGGTTCGCCTTGGCGAGCATCTCGCCGGTTTCTTCATCCAGGCGCGAAGCGATCGTCTGCTGAGCTTCGCTGTTGGCCAACGATATCGCTTTCGGTGTCGTTTTCTTTGCCTTTCGACGTGCAAATCTGCTAATCAGGCGACGACCGACTCGGCGATCAACATGAACTCCGCACGTTGACTGGTGCGTACATGCCGTTGCTGTTGCACACGTGCTGCTGATGCCATTCGGGTCGAAAAAGATTCGCTTGGTGCCAGTCGTCCAGGTGATTCCCTGCGAGAAGACGCTGACTTTTCGCTGTCGAGCCGTCGTGTCGGCAACGGTTGTACCGCCAACCAGGATATCAATGGCGACTGCGTTTTGCATCGGGACGAGCTGACCGGTGAAACTGGCCGAAGTACGGGCACAGCCCAACACGTGGGCTCCTTCAAAGCAGCGATTTACGGGCGTTGCCTCGTTGCGTGTATCGGCCATTCGTTGGACAAAAAAGTCACCATCCACGTCGACTCGCAAGTTGGGGCGACGAAAAGCGTTCCTGATTCTGTACGTCAGATCGGTTGCGTAACCGGTCGACGACAACCATTCCAGTCGGTCGGTCAACTCGGTAGAAACTGTGGCCGAAGGAAGCGTGGCAAATTCATCCAGGGAACGCGCCAGCTGCTCCATCTGCTCGCGGTATCGATCGATTGGCGCCGGTCCGCGGTCCTGCTGAATCAATTCGACATATCGCGTCAGCTCGCGACGTACGCGGCTGAATGGGGCCAATTCCAGCCCCTCTTCATCGGACTCAAAACGAGACATCAGACGGCCCAACTGGCGTACATCCGGTGATGAATCGGTCGACAACTCTGCCAAACTCAGCCAGTCAAGATACGCTTTCCATTCTTGCTCTTTCGTCGCACCCGCCTGCACTAACGCTCGATCCAACCCGTTCATTGCATCTTGTAGTTGCCGTCGTTGAGCTTCCTGACTGCGCAAAGGAGACGCGACCTGCGACACTTGCAAATAATCCTGCAGCGCTTGTCGTAGTGCTTCAAAGCGTTTCTGCTCCAGCCCCGGATAACCGCTGCTGAGACGTTGATAGGATCGGATCAACGGGCGACGAATTGGCCGATCGCCCCACATCAGTTCGGCCTGCAATTCGGGCAAGTGCAGGTAGTCCTGCCAGCCGAAACGTCGATCGTCCGGACCGGTTCGCAAAAAATTGTTCAGCTCTTGCAGCGCGTTTTGCAATTGTTGACGCTTGGCTTGGATGAAACCCGAATCGACATCCCGGAACTGCAGTTTGAGTTGACGAGCCGACGCGGCGAGCTGGTCGTTGACCTGAACTTCCAGTTCGTCTTGCCACACCGATAAAGCCCGTCGCAGACGCAAGCGTTCGTTGCGAACCTGACCGGCAGCCTCTGCGTCAAGCAACGCCACCGCCGCTCGCACGGTGTCATCATCTGGCGCTTCGTCTGATTCATCGGCGTCACTCTTGATCTGCTCGAGGACGTCGTCCACTTTCAGCAACTGTTGCCATGTTCGCAAACCACTGCGCGAGAGCCATTCCTGCAGATCTTCGACCGCTGCAATGGTTGCCCTGTCAGCGTCATCACCATCCGCTGAATCGATTGGGCTTTGCGGAGGCGTTGACTCGTCTACGGGACCCGGCCTGCTTTTCAACCAGTTGTTCAGCTTGCTCGAAGTGTCGCTTGCGCGGACAGCGTCGAGCTCGCGTTCGACTTTCGCCAATTGTTCGATCGGACCGGCCAGGTCCTCACCCGTAAACTGATATTCGTTGTCGCCAACCAGATTCGACAGCGCTGTCAGTTCAAGGTATTCATCCCATGACTGTTCCAGACGTACATCCTGTTTGATCGTCGATTGCAGCGTGGCAATGGCATCGCGGACCGATGACGGAACCTGAGCAGAGGCCAAGGTTGAAAGAAATGCGACGAACAGCAGTGCGCACGCATTGTGAGTGTTTTGGAGCGGGAAGGAGCATTTCATGATCGTCTGGTGCCGGCCTTTCATCATTCAGAATTCGTTTCCGGTTTTTCGGGCCGCCAATGTTGACGTCTTGCTTGTATCGACCAACCAGTCGAGTTCAGCCAAAGCATAATTGCGACTTAACCGGAATATTTCTTGTACAGCTCGTAAATTACGCAGAGTCACCATTCATCCGGTCGGGCAGTATAACCATCCGATCCTGGCTGAGCCCATTCGAACTGAAAAACCGACATGTCTTCGTTGCATTTTGTCATCGTTTGAAGTTCACCAAACACCTCATGTTGCCCAAACGCGTGCTATTCTTTCGATGGAACCAGGCAAGGAGGTCGGTCCCTGCGTTCGGAGAGGTCATCGAGCGCAGCTTCCGCCAGCCCGAAACAACGGGAATTAACTGCAGTGTCGAACGACCGACAGCGCCGAATACTTGGTTTGATGACCCTCGTGGTCTTGCTGTCTGGCTGTGCGCAGTTACGACTGCCGGCGATCGACCCCAGCGGACAGAGGATCTTCCTGCCGCAAACCGACACGCAAGTTGTCGGCCCGTTTTCGTCGCCCGAGGCCGTCTTTCCTTCGGCTACGGCCTTACCAGCGCCGGGCACGTGCAATCCACCGCAACCGTACGGGTGGTCTCCGTTGACAGGTCCTGGTGCGCCAGCCGCACAGCCGAACGGCCTTTGCAGTCTGTTTCCTGGTTGGGGAAATCAGAATTCGCTAACGACGGCCGTCGGAGGTCCACCCTCGGCACCACCCCAACCGCTCCTGCCGGTTCCCGATTATGGCGGTGGGCTCGCTCAGCCGCCGGTACCGCAACCCATTGCCAGTAACCGAAACTTTCTGGTCGGCAGCGGCAGCCCGCGACCCGGTTACGATGGTACGTTCACGATAACTCCGTCCCGCATGGTTGCACCGGTGGGATCGACGGTCATCCTTCGCGCGGGCATTTGCGATGAAGACGGGTTTCTCGTGATGCGGCAACCGATTGAATGGTCGTTGTCTCCCGACAGCGTCGGTTCGATCGTCGACGTTGACAATACGGCCAAGCCGTTATGGCGTCACTTGTTTCGCAGGCCGCCAAAGAAAGAGAGCGGACATTACGCGATCGGGTTAACGTCGACGGTGCCGCAATTATTGGATCGGGGCAATACCGATCCGAACGACGATATCTGGTTGATGCGCGGCCAGACCTGGATGAGCGTGACTTCCGGATCGGAGGGTGCTACAAACGTCACCTCGGTGGCACCGGCAGTGAACGGATGGGAAGAGCGGCAAGAAACGGCAACGATCTATTGGGTAGACGGCCAGTGGCGATTACCGCCACCGGCGATGAGTGGCTATGGTGGCCACACGCTGGTGACAAATGTGGCTCGCACAACGACGGGCGAGCCGGTGCAGGGCTGGCTTGTAAGGTACGAAGTCCTCGGGGGAACGCCGGCCGCGCTCGATCCCAACGGAGCTCAGATTCTCGAAGTCCCAACCGACTTGGCAGGCAATGCAGCGGTCGCTGTGATTCCCACGGGGGGAGGGCAGGGCGTTACGACCGTTGGTGTGCAAGTCATTCGACCCGGTCTCGGCACGGCCTCCGCGTCGCGAATCAAGATCGGCGAAGGCACGACAACAATCACCTGGACGGACCAGGCGGGACCGGGTCCCAGCTTGCCCGGCCCCAGCTTGCCTTCCGACGGTGGCTTCTCCGAGCCTGATGACCTTCCCGGCCTGCCACTTCCTCCGCTCGATCCGCCACAACAACCTGGCAGCGGACAACCGTTCATCTCGATGGACGTGCGCGGCCCAGTCGTCGCAGAGGTTGGTGCCGAGGTCGAATACCAGTTCGTCGTTACCAACACGGGGAATATCGGCGTGGAAGCGGTGGAAATCGGAAATGAAGTGCCAGCCGGATTGCAGTATTTGCAGAGTTCACCCGCCGCTGGCGAATTTGGCGATCGGCTGCGATGGGAACTGGGTAGCCTGCAACCAGGTCAGTCACAGACAGTACGCGTGCTCTATCGTGCAAATCGCGCGGGCGTGTTGCAGAATTGTGCTGGAGCAATCGGTGACGGTGCCACTTCCGACGATTGTGCCACGACCGACATCCAAGGACAGTCGCTCAGCTTGCAACTCAATGGACCGCAATCGGTCAACGTCAACGACGCAGTCGAATACGAAATCCTGCTGAAAAACGAATCGAATCGACCGGTCAGCAACGTGCTGCTACGAGCGGCCTTCGACCCGGGATTGGAACATCCGTTCGGCACCAGTCCGCTCGAATGGCCCATTGGCCGGCTTGAGTCCAACGAAACGAAACGACTTCCTCTGAACTTCACCGCTCGCCAAACCGGTCAGTTGTGCACCGAAGTCACTGTGGTTTCCGAACGCAGTGGTACCGCGTCGGATCGCTCATGCGTCAATGTTGGCGGTGTCGGGGGCGGTAACGACCCTGGACTGCCACCGTTTGATAACGGTCCTGGCGTGCCGCCGGTGAACCCTGGCCCGACGACTCCACCGCCATCACTTCCACCCAGTACTCCAACTGTCCGTGTTCGCAAGACGGGGCCATCACGATCTCGCGTGGGTGATGTCGTAGAGTTCTTCATCACGGTCGAAACCGGAAACCTGCCGGCGACAAACTTTCAACTCGTGGACGAATTCGATTTGGCATTGGAGCCGGTTCAGGCCATGAATGGACCCGGAGGTGAACCGTTCGACCGTGATGGAAATCGCCTGTTTTGGCAGATCGCTTACATGCCAGCGGGTAAGAGCGAGACGTTTCAGGTGAACTGCCGCTGCATCGCCCCTTCCCAAAGAGCCTGCAATAAGGCGATCGTCATCAGCAACAACGGCCAAACCGAAGAGAGCCAAACTTGCCTCGAGATTACCGACAATGCGCCGGTCGGAGCCACCGATGGCAGCTTGCCACCTCTGCCCGATTCCAATCCGCCGATTGGACAGCCTTCCTTGAACCTGGATGTACGCCGCATGGGTCCGTCGATCCAGGGCAATGGACTGATCGAGTACGTCGTCGAAGTAACCAATCGCAGCGACCGTGTGGACCGCAACGTCACACTGGCAATTGAGACACCTGACGGATCGCGTTACTTCGACTCGCATAGCCCACCTCGCATCGAGCCATTCCGGACGACTCCTGACGGCCGACAGGTCGAATTCCCGCCAATCTCAACCCTGCGCCCGGGCGAAACAATGTCGTTCCGGATTCTCGTTCAACAGCAACAATCGGAAATCGGCACCTTCGTCGCTCGCGTCAAAAGCGATCTCAACCCGGCCAGCGTCACGAGTGACGACCAATCTTAGCCGCTTGGTCACGGGAGCGGGCTCGTACGCAGTGTGCGGGTCCCTCCCGCTGATTTTATGCAAGTCGCACGGACGTGGAGCGTGTGCAACGCTGGTTTGACGATCTTCAATGGGCGACAATCCGCTTCGCTGATTATTTAATGCGATCCAGCAGGCGTCGAGCGGTTATAACGGACTGCGCGTTGTCACGGCACAAGAATATTCACCCCCAACGTATCCAGTGCATCGATTCGTTGTCCTCCATCACCAACTGCCAACGATTGCGGCACACTCATTCGACGGGCGCAGTGATCATTACGATCTGATGCTGGAGGCCGGTGACTCGCTGCTCACCTGGGCTCTCGAAACTTGGCCGGTAACGACCGGTGCAATCGCCGCCTGGAGATTGAGTTCTCATCGTTCGGCCTACCTCGATTACGAGGGACCTGTTTCAGGGAATCGTGGACAAGTAACACGAATCGATGCCGGACTGCACAAGTTCCTCACGGGCAACCTGAACGCGGGGCCGCTGGAATTCGAATTGTTTGAAACTGGAAACGCCGGCACCTATCGCCTCACGCCGGATGAGACGGAAAATGGGAATCAGCGGTGGGCCCTGGAACGACTGGCTTGAGTTGATGAATTGGCCGTGTGGAATAGCCGCGTTTCCCGTGGCATGATCTCGTCCGACCAAGCCGGTTTGATCACCGAATGGACGCTCTCGGCTACCGCTGCGGGCAGCCAGTTACCCGCGAATGTCGGCGAGATCGCAGGGACGCCGATCGGCTCCGGCGGAGGCAGCGTCACTCCGCTGAGGCAAACCCGACCGTCACTCAATTCGATTTCCCGCAGTTGCACGTTCGGATCCAAGTCAAACACCTTGCCGTCGAATTTGAACTTGCCAACCCACTCGCCTTCATCCTGCATCCATTGAATGTGAATGCGTGATCGGAGCGAAGCGTAGTGGATGGACTGCCGTGCTCGATCGGCCAACCCGGGGACCGAACCAATTTTGGCGGCGCAGATGCGAATGGCCAAATCGTTCTTTTCACTCGCAACGAAAGGGTCGACTTCCAGCGACAGAACAGCAGCTAGATTTCCGCAACTGTATTTCGCCGCAACTTTAGCCAGATCAGGCTCGATCGCGACTCTCGGATCGAAGACATTGGGCGGCAACGCATACGGCAACCGTGCGAGCAACTCGTTCGCCAGCCAGGCGTTGATTTGTTCTTCTGTGAACTCAACTCGCCACTTGCCGGGTTTGGTCACGTCATGATTGAACTGTTCTACTTTGCGCACCATCTCGTCATTCGCATCATTCATCGCGGTCGACGAAACCGACATTTGTTCGGCGTAGTAATTCGGCACGGCCAGGAAGGCATTGAAAACGCCCAGCGACAGGAGGCCGAGAAACAACCCCACCACAATCCCGCATTTGAGAATATGGCTGGGCCACTCGATGGTACAACAGAAAAATCGCATGGAATCCGAATTCGGCAATGCCTTGTTACGCGCTAATGTGGACCAGACCCTATTGTACGCCACCACGCAAGTATTGGTTCAACTGCCGCAGTCGTGGGATGGGCCTGATACCCGGCGATGGCGGTTGACCTCGATCTCCAGCGCAGGCCAAAAAATGGCCTGAATCCTGTGTCCGAACGACCGCCCAATCAACCCACTGCCGGCCAGAACACGCTGTCGTGGCCCTTCCTGGCAACCCCTGCCCCAGATTAAACCGAACGGAAGGTAGCGTCACGCGACAAATCGCAACAAGGCGTATTTTCGTTTTCCACGACGGACGACCATCACCGTTTCGCTGAGCCAGGTTTCCCTCGGTCAAAACGGCCTCCAGGTCCTCGACACGGCGATTGTTGACGTACATGCCGCCCTCCTGGATCGTGCGACGTGCTTCGCCCTTGCTGGCAACCAGGCCGGTCGCCGCCAGTGCATCGATCACGTTCAGACCATCCCCTTGCAGGGACGATCGGCTCATCTCCTTGCTCGGAACGTCGGTGAAAATCTCTTGCAACTGGTCGTCATTCAAGTCCGCAATCTCGGCTCCAAAAAATATCTCTGTCGCCCGCATCGCAGCGTTTAGCCCGTCCTCGCCATGCGCCAGGCGAGTCAACTCGGCCGCCAACCGTTTTTGGCTTGCTCGCGCGTGAGGTTCCGCTTCGCGCTGGGCATCCAGTTGCTCGATCTCGGTACGAGGCAATTCGGTCAAATACTTCAAACAGTTGCCCGCATCTTCATCGGCGACATTGACCCAGTACTGGTAGAACGCGTAGGGCGATGTCCGGTCAGAAGCGAGCCAGACGGCCCCCAATTCTGTCTTGCCCATCTTCGTACCGTCCGATTTCGTCAGCAGCGGGCTGGTAATACCATAAAGTTGGACACTGCGCATCCTCCGGCCCAAATCGATCCCCGCGGTGATGTTGCCCCATTGATCGCTGCCACCGACCTGCAATTCGCAGCCGTACTCACGATTCAAATGCACAAAGTCGTAAGCTTGCAGCAACATGTAACTGAACTCGGTGTAACTGATTCCCGTTTCTTCGCGACCGAGCCGGCTCTTGATGGAATCTTTGGCCATCATCACGTTGACCGGGAAGTTCTTGCCAACATCGCGAAGGAACTCGAGGTAGCTGAACTTCCCCATCCAGTCAAAGTTGTTTACGAGCTGGCAGGGATTGTCGCCATCGAAGTTCAGGAACTGCCGCATCTGCTCCTTGATGCCGGAAACATTCTTTTCCAGCAGATCGCCCGTCAGCAGCGTCCGCTCCTTGCTCTTGCCGCTGGGATCACCAATCATCCCTGTCGCGCCACCAACCAGCGCGATCGTCTTGTGACCTGCCTGCTGAAAGCGACGCAATGTCATCAGCTGCAACATGCTGCCAACATGCAGGCTGTCGGCGGTGGGATCAAAGCCGATATAGAGCGATCGAGGCCGCTCATTCAACCAGTTCGGCAGCTTGTCGTCATCCGTTGTCTGTTGAATCAGGCCACGCCACTTGAGTTCGGAAAAAATATCTTGCATGGGACAATGCTTCTGATTGGAGATTTGGCGCAAGCATAGCGCGTCGACGATACGAATTGCAAACCCTGGCCTTTCCGCGCGATCGCGAGGCCACACCGGGGAATCTGTGCACAGCTGGCTTAAAGCGAAGCCGCAAAAACGACAGCTCCACCAACTTCGGCAGCCACCATATAGAGTGTATGGATCGCTTCGACTTTCGCGTAGGCGTCTTCGAACTTATCCGTGTCAAAAGGATCGTTACCTGCGTCAGCCGAAGTCGACTCATATCTTTCGCGCAGCCAGGACTTTTCGACCCCAGCCAGCTCAATCGCAACGTGCGGCACCACGTCGGGACGAACGAGCGAGATGACGCGATCTGTACCTTCATACATTTGACGTCCGCCAAGGATGCAATGATTCATCGGGGCGGCTCCACCGGCCGGATCAAGCGTCCCATCGCTGAAGCAGCGGTGCAGAGTTTCCCACGTTCCGTCCATGGCCACGCGTGGCACGTCATCATTCGAATCCAGCAAATCGGAAATATAACCAACGAGCAGTTCATCATCCTTCAAGCCAAAAAACGTCTTTGCGTTTTCACGCGATAGCACGAACAGGACGCCACCAGTAATTGTTTCGGATGCAAGCATAGCTGTTGGGAAGATTCGGGGTACGAGGTGTAAACGGACAATATCGGAGTCGACGTTTTTCGCCGCGGGAGTTCGCGGAAAAGTTTCATTTATTGCCGCTGACGAGCGCGAATGCCACCCATGCGGCAATCTTTTTCACCATTTCCAGTTATGCGCCGAATGCGCTGACAGCAGCATGCAACCGAATGCTACAACTAATTGGACCAAACGGTACCGCGTGGCTTCGAAACCGGCAACGAATGCAATGGGTTGTCGCGGGCCCGCAGCGACTCATCGAGGCCTCGTGATCCGGATTTGTGAAGGATGGATGGCAATCCGAAGCGTAAGTCAGGGACGAATTGGCGTCGACTGGCATTACTGGTTGACGGCAACGCAAATGGCCTGAAAAAGGTTGGCGAGAGAAATATCCAGGCCTAACGCCACAGGTCGCTGTCTGCAAATGGATTTCCCGGCCCGGAAAGCCTGGGCTTGGGAAGCGCCCGCAGATTCGATTCGGCCAGCTTCACATCGGCCCTGGTGGTGATCTTCAGATTCAGTGGCGAACCTTCCACGATGGATACGGCATGCCCCGCTTGCTCCATGACCTGCGCGTCATCGGTCGCAGTGCTATCACCCGCAGACGTTGCGCTGGCATAAGCTTCCACAAGCAGGTCGCGCCGAAAAACCTGCGGCGTCTGGGCTTGCCAAAGATCATCCCGCGAAACGGTTTTGTCGATCGTCTTTCCGCTCGCCGAACGCTTCAAGGTGGAGGTCACCGGCGTCGCGAGAATCGCCGCCCCCGATTTCTTCGCTTCGTCGAATACCGAGTCAATCCACGCGTCGGCCAGGCAGGGACGTGCCGCGTCATGAATCGCCACGAACTCGATTTCTGGTCGAACCCGGGCCAGCGCCGCTTTTACCGAATCGGCCCGTTCGGCTCCACCTTCGACAATCTCCAGTCCAAGGATCGCGATGTTTGCGCCAAACTTGACGTTGAACAATTCCCGATCCTCGGGAGAAATCACGATGATGGTTTGTGCCACATCACTGCGATTGAGGAATTTCTCCGCCGAATGCAGCCACACCGCCTTGTTCGCCAAGGGGATGAACGGCTTCTTGTAATTCTTGTCGTGAAACCGGCTGCTCTTTCCGGCCGCCGGCAGGATGACTGCAAATTTGGACATCTCATCAGGGTACGAGATAACGCCTTAAATCGCGAGCCCCTGCTAGGCAAGCAAGCCGACTCAATAAGCGACCAGGCTGCGGCAAAAGAGCTACTTCTCGTAGCCCATCATCACTTCGCCGAACGAATCGTCGATCATGTCGAGCTTGTCAAACCCTTGCTCGACAATCTTCGCCCCCAACCTCGTGACGCGGCGATACTGCCGATCGTCAGCCTTGCCACCCGTAATCTGCAGTCTCAGATCGGAACAAACAATGTCAGCTGCTTCGCGGACCAATTCATCGTCGGATCGAGAGGCGTACAGGCTGGTGGCCAGAATTACAATCATCGATTGCAGACGTCCCGATAATTCCGCCATGCGGCATTGGCGATCGGCCAGCTTCAACTGGTGCTTGCGCATCGTGCCGCTGACTTCCAGTCGTGATTTCTGCAACTGTTTGTAGGCCCAGGTCGCGTGAGCCGCCAGTTTGCTGTCCATTTTCGGCAACTTCGGTGAAGCGGTTGGCTTGAGCGTTTCACCAATCAACCACATGGCGTACGGCGGCATGGCTCCGCGCAGGGCCCACAGGTGAGCCGGATTTGCAGGGTTCATGTTCTTGATCCCGGCCGCTTGCAGCGCTTTGCCAACCGGTTCGAAGTATTTCGTGCCATGGTGCTTGACGAGTGACTTGAAAAACGCCATGCCGAGCATCTCGCCTTCACCTTCATAGATGCAGGGAGCCAGGAATTCGTGCACATGATCACCAAACATGTGGCCATGCAGGAACGATCGGCCGCCGTGCGTTTTCATGAACAATTCGATGGCGGCTTCTTTCTGTGCCTCACTGCCAAAAATCTTGGCGATGATGCATTCCATCTCGCCCCGATACCCTTCATCCAATAGCCAGCTGCACCAATCCACCAACGCGTCGCAGGCAACGGTCAATCCGGCCAGGCGCCCAGGCGTCGCTGCACCAGTTCCCGCTTGGCGATCGCTTCGCCGTAGGTCACTCGAAATTTCGCCCACGGAATCATGCTTTTCATCATCACTCGCATAACGCCGGCCGCATTGGCACATAGCGCAACGCGGCCAAGGTTCAGACCGTGATAGGCAATCGTCAGGCCATTGCCCTTGGTTGGCTTCAACAGGTTCTCCGCCGGTACCTTGAAGTTGTTGAAGATAATGCCCTGGTTGTATGTGTGTTTCAAAGCCCAAATGCCGTACTTCCGCAACTGGAAGTGATCGTTCTCTTGTTGGGGCAAGTCGACAACCAGTACCGCCGGTCTTCCTTCGACCAGGCAAACCAATCCGATCGTGCGGCCGGGAATCACGTTCGTGATAAACAGTTTCTCACCGTTAACAATGAAGTGATCTCCATCCAGTACGGCCGTCGTCTTCAACGCCGTCAGGTCAGAACCGGCGCACGGTTCGGTCAGAGCAAACGCCGAAAGTCGCTCGCCACTGGCCAGCTTGGGCAGGAATCGCTGCTTTTGTTCTTCGTTGCCAAAGGTGTTTACCGGATCCACGGCGCCGATGCAGCCATGGACGCTGGCCAATCCCGCAATCGTCGGGTCTTCCATGGCCATCAACGTCAGGAACTGCGAGAAGTTCCGGAAAGGAGTACTCATGCCCCCATATTGCTTGTCAACGAGCAAACTCCAATAACCGACTTTTGCCAGGTCATTCATCACCTCTTCGGTGATCTTCCCGCTCTCGTCATGAATCGTACCGCCCTGTCGGTGGCCGCGAACAACCGCCAGCGAATCGTCCATGACCTTCTTGATTTCCGGAGCGACCTCGATCGACTCGCCGTAGAATTTGTCGATTCCTTCGCCACTGTCCCAAACGATGCGGTGCGCGGGACTGTTGACCGTCTGGTATTCCGGCTTGAACAGTTGCTCAACCTGGTCATCAGCCCGATCGATGGCGCCCGTGCGACGAGCTTCATCATCGCTTTTCCCGCCCAACTTCAGCGCGGTTTCTGCGAACGATGTTTCGTTGTCGGCGGCTGCCTGTGCTTTTCGATGTTGGTCTTCCATGGCTCGATCGTTCGCTGGGTCTGCTTTCTTGTGCATTTCGTCGGCTTTCTTCCAAGGGCGGGCTGGTGCCACTGATGCTCCGCCAGTGTCAGGATACCCAATTTCACAACCAAAGCGTTGCGACTTGTGTTTTCATTTCAGGCATCACAGCCCGAGTGCTGTCCGAGCGGAGCGCACTGTCATGGAATAGTACCACCTGAACCGTGTACGCAAAGCGACTTGTCCGGTCCGGTTGCCGCAACTATTTAACCAATTCCTTCCGGTAACAGCGGCCGTGACGATGATGCTGAATCAACCGCGGGTCGCGTTCCGTGGATAGACACCTTGAGCATCCCTGAGGCCGGGAATTCCGTTCATCATCGAACAGCTCAGTGGGCTCCGCCCGTCGAATCCTCAATTTGCTGATCGGCGTAGTCGTGGTAGATGGAAAGGATCTCTTCCTTTCGGGCCAGGAATGCACGGACGACGGCCGGGTCGAAATGTGAACCACTGCCAGCCTCGATCAATTTGAAGCATTCTTCCAGATCGAAGGCGTCCTTATAATATCGTTTGTTGCTCAACGCGTCGAAAACGTCTGCGACCGCGGTCATCCGTCCTGCCAGCGGAATATCCTCGCCGGCGAGCCCCAGCGGGTAGCCCGTGCCATCCCACATTTCATGATGTGTCGCCGCGATATCGGCAGCAAGTCGCATAACGGGCGTGTTGCATTCCTTCAGGATCTTGACACCAATTTCCGAATGGCGCTTCATCACCTCACGTTCCTCTGCCGTTAACGCACCCTTTTTGCGCAGGATCGCGTCCGAGATACCAATCTTGCCGACATCATGCAGCTGGACAGCCGACTCCAGCGACGGGATTTGCTCTTCGTCGTATTCCATCTCCCGCGCGATCACCGTGGTGTACATCCCTACGCGGACGATGTGATGGCCTGTTTGATCGTCGCGACACTCGGCGGCACTGGCCAGACAGTGAATGACTTCGCTGCGCGATGAAAACAATTCGGCGGTGCGGCGGTTAATTTCAAATTCCAGCTGCTGTGAATAGTGCGCCAGCCGATCATGTTGGGCTTTCAACATCAGCGTATTTCGCACGCGTGGCAACAACTCGCTGGGTTTCACCGGCTTCGACAGGAAATCACAGGCACCCAGCTCCAATGCGTCCAGTTTGGTGTTTTCGTCTGTGGTTGACGTCAGAACAACGACTGGGATGTGTTGAAAAATTTCGTCAGCGCGAATATTACCCAGAATCTCAATTCCGCATATCTCCGGCATTCGCACGTCCAACAGAACGATGTCGGGCTGCTCGAGACGAACCATGTCCATCGCCTTCGTCGAATCGTTGCAAGTCACGAAATTGCAGAAGCCGCCATCCTTCAGGTGTTTCTTCACGGTCAGGATCATCACCGGTTCGTCATCCACAATCATGATCTTGGCGTGCGACAACTCGCCGTTGGTTGGTTTGTCGAAATCGGAGTTGAATTCGCTCTCGTGAACGCATTCGTCGCTCGCGCCGCCGGTCAAGGCACAGGTATTCCCATCGTTAAAGTGGCAGCAGTTGCGACCCGATTGTTTGGAGGCATAGAGTGCTGAGTCAGCTCGCTGAAAAAGTGTCGCCGAATTGTCACGCTGGATAGCCGTCGTGGCACCAACGCTCACTGTCAACTGCAGTTGTAATTCCTCAAAATTGAACCTGTAATGCTGGACGCTCGTCCGAATCCGGTCAGCAATCGCCTGAGCCGCTTCCGCCGCTACACCGGGAAGCAGGATACTCAGCTCTTCGCCACCGTAACGGCACAGTACATCTTCGGGACCCAATTCGTCCCGAAGGACGCGTGCCAAAGCTCTCAGAACATTGTCGCCGGCGCGGTGTCCGAAACAATCGTTGACTTTCTTGAAGTGATCGATGTCCACCAGCAGCAGTGACAATGGCCGCTTGTCGACGTTCCAGCCACGCAACAATGATAACAGTTCCTTGTCAAAGGCACGGCGGTTCTTGGTTTCGGTCAGGGCGTCAAAGTAGACTTCCCGTTCCAGTTGCTGCGTGTACCGGGCCAGATGATCGCAGTGGGCCTTAACCGTCAGGTTGTTCCGAACTCGGACCAGCAATTCACCCACGTTGACCGGTTTGGTCAGAAAGTCATTGGCCCCAAGGTGCAACGCCTTCAGCTTGGTATCTTCGTCCGTCGAAGACGTTAACACCACAACCGGAATGCTCTTGAGTTCTTCTTCACCCTTTATCAACTCTAACAACTGGAACCCACTGACCGCCATTCGAATGTCGAGCAAGAGGATGTCTGGCCGTTCCTCGTAGATCAGCTCGAAGGCAGTTGCTGAATCGTCTGTTGTAATGACGTTGTCGAAGTCCGCGTCGGACAAGTGTTTGTCCAACATCTTGAGGATCACGCTGTCATCGTCCACGACCATGATCTTGGCGTTCTTGAAAGCGTCATTCGCTTGTTGTTTCTGGTACGTCGTCAGCGGTGACGACACCTCAAGATCGATGCTGGGGCATGACAAGAGTGATGCGCCAGCCATCGCTTGTGAAAAATGATTAAGATCGGACAACATCGCTGCCTGCCTGTTTTTCTTTAGGAACAAAGTCCATTTTCGGTGGATTCTGCCACCTTCAAATCATAGGTCACGCTCGGGCACCAACCGCTTGGCGTCTTCGTCGAGCTGTCATGCAGCCGATACCGCTTGTAACGGATTTAACGTGTACAGTCCGCCGGTGTCTTGAGGCGTTGCTGAATACGCTCGAAAGCGGCGATTGCGGTCTTAATTTCCGCCGTCTTCCTGCCATCGGCCAGGACTTCCAACTCCTTCGCCGGTTCCGTAAAGACCGGGAAACCTGCACTGCCACCTGATCCTTTCAGGGTATGCGCAAGGTCACTGATTTTCTGGAAATCGCTCTGCTGAAACGCTTCACGCATCTCGTCCATTTGTTCCGCAAGTCGAGCAATGAACATCTCCACGATCATTCGGAAATCGGGATCGTCCATTGGCAGTTCCGATTCGATCGGCTCCTCCGACTCACCATTTGACTGGCAGGACAATCCTGCTTCGTCGGATGCATCACACGAACGCTGGGCAGTCGAAGCAATCTCCGCGATCTGCCGCAGCGACTCTTCAATTTCTTCCATCTCGCCATCGTCCGATTTGGCGACAGCCGTCAGCGCCAACCCATTCTGGTCGGTCGCTGTCCTGGCATCCAGCTCCGGGTACTCACAGTCAGCATCGCTGGGCACCAATCGCGTAATTGTCTCCAACACACGGTCCAGCTGGAGTGGCTTTGTCAGGAAGTCCGAGCATCCCGCTGCCAGGCACTTAGCTTCGTCGCCCTGCATGGCGTGGGCAGTCAACGCCACAATCGGCAACGTCCAACCCATCTCACGAAGGTTTCTGGTTGCTGCGTAGCCGTCCAATACCGGCATC
Organism: uncultured Planctomycetales bacterium; assembly: GCA_963821085.1. Lineage (GTDB taxonomy): Bacteria > Planctomycetota > Planctomycetia > Pirellulales > Pirellulaceae > CAWGCE01. The sequence continues at coordinate 84,684 of CAWGCE010000006.1, forward strand.
TGCATATCCATGAGAACGATGTCAAAATCTGTTGTGGTAATCATGTCGATGGCAACCTGACCGTTTTCGGCAGTCAGCACCTTGGCGCCAGCTCGACTCAGAATCAGTTTCGCCAGACTTCGATTGACTTCGTTGTCATCCACCACCAAAACGCGGCAATTCGGTAACACGATGTCCACCGAGGATGTCGCTTCCGGCTCATGTTGCATCGTTTCAGCCGCACCAATCTCAACGCCTTGGAGCGAACCGGTGGAAACCGTCATCGTAAACGTGCTACCCACGTTGAGTTCCGACGTTGCCGAGACACCACCGCCCATCGCATCGGTCAGTTGGCGACAAATCGCAAGGCCCAGTCCGGTTCCACCAAATCTCCTGGTAACTGTCGTATCGGCCTGCGTAAACGGTTCGAAGACATTCTTCAGAGCCTCTGTCGAGATACCAACCCCCGTATCGATCACGTCGATCATCAGTTGCGGGTTGTCGCGGCTCTGGTCCAAACATGCCACGACCCTGACACCGCCAGTCTCCGTGAACTTGATCGCATTGCCAACCAGATTCATGACGCACTGCCGGAAACGCACTTGGTCCGTGAGGATTGTCGCAGGGGCGGGGCCGTCCCACTCGCAGCCCAACGAAATTCCTTTTTCTTCCGCCTTCACCTTCAGCACCGCAATCACTTGATTCAACAGCCGTGTCGGCGAGCACGGCCTCAACTCGAGGTCCATTTTTCCCGATTCAATCTTCGATAGATCGAGAATGTCGTTAATCAATGCCAGTAGGTGCTCGCCGCTCGTATGAATGGTGTCGACATAGTTCTGGCGATCGGCAAGGGTCTCATCCATACCCCTTCGCAACACGTCGGCATAGCCCAGAATGGCGTTCATTGGAGTCCGGATTTCGTGGCTCATGCGAGCAAGGAAGTCGCTCTTCTCGCGGTTCGCCTGCTCCGCCGCGTCCTTCGCCTTGCTGAGCTCGACGCGGTTCGATTCCAGCTCCGTGACGTCCTCAAACGTCGTCAGCACACCGCCAAAATTGCCCGACTTGCCCAAGACCGGTGAGGCATTCACCACCATCGAACGCTGGCCTGAATCGCCCCTCGGCAGATTCAACACGGCTCCGACCTGTGGGGTCTCCAGCTCCATGGCCCTCTTCCATGGGTAGCCAGCCTCGGCATCTTCGCCATCCGGAACAATCCACGGCAGTCGCGAAGCCGACTTGCCCAGCAATTGACCGGCATCTCTTCCGAGCCAGGAGGCAATCACCTCGTTCGCAAACGCAATGCGGCCCCGTTTGTCGATAACAAGCAAGCCTTCCGTCAAAGTATCGAGTGCCCCACGTACGTGTTGCGGAACTGCTTTTGACGGATCGAGGTGTTGTAACATCTTGCGCAGGTACAGATAGTAAATGCACAGACTTAGCGCGGGAACGAACAGGAACAGGCGAGTGATCGGGCTGTCCATAATGTTTGCCCAACCCGGCTTTTCCAAGGGAAGGTAGCGCACTTCGACCTGCCCCCAGGGTTCGTCCACCCCGGCAACAATGGGAATGGACACCTGTTCGTTCATTCCCGTTTCGATGGCTCCTTCTACCCACGGGCTGTGATCACCAACGACCACGATGCGTCGCCCGTCTTCCGTACGAATGGCGGCGGAGAGCATTTCTTCGTTCCGGTCAACAGCCGCCTGCAAAAGCATCTTCATACGCCCAAACTCAAAGTCGTTGGCGTGCAATGAGGTGCTGACCGCCAGGTTTTCGCATAACTGCTGGCGAGCCACCTGGGCTGCATGATGTGGGTGCGGCAAGATACCGGTCAGCATCGCCGCCAGGATCACGGTCGCGGACATGAAGGCCAGACCGATCGCAATCCGCATCGTAGCCGTTAGTCGAAAAGACATCAGTCGTTATTCCTGTTTCGAATTGTTGCTCTCAACAAGCGACGCCAACGATTCGTCATTGTCCTCGTCGTCGTCCAGCTCTTCTTCATCATCAAAGAACCCGTTGGCGCGTTCCTTCTCTTCTTCCAGTACGGGAAGCGGATCGAGCAATTTCCAGCCCGGCATTAAGGATAGGATACTGGTCGTCAAGAATCCGCACCAAACAGTCCAGATCGTATAAGCGATAGAACCGAGCGCTGAGAACACCAGGGCACTACCGATAATCAGCATGCGCGATGCACTTGCTTCACGAGTACTCTCTGCCAGCTGGTCAAGGCTTTTCCACAACAATCCGCCGCCTTCAATTCGATCCAGTCCCTGTAATGAATCATCCACCGCGTCCGGAACCTGCAACCGTCTTGGCTCCAGGCTCCAGTCAATGATGCCGCGTTCGCCGATCGGGACTTCCTCGTACTTCACTTCGCGGGAACCGGTAACTGCCGCGATGAGTCTCGTTTCACCCCGCTCACGCGTCGTCTCTACGGGGCCGTCTGGACCGGTATCTTCAACAACCAGGGTCGGACCATCCGGAGTCGTTGGCAGGATGCTCGGCTCTTCTCTGTCCGGCGTCTCGTTCACTTCGGTCGTCGGAGTCTCCGTGGTTGGCGGCAACACGTTTGGCAGCACGCGCAAAGTCACGGTGATTACTTCAGAATTCACGGTTCCGTCATTGGCGACGTACGTAAACGTGTCGTCTCCCACGAATCCTTCAACCGGGATGTAACTGAACGTCCCATCCAGCTCAAAATCAAGCGTTCCCTTTACCGGGCTCGTGACCAGGATCGCTGCGAGTTGGTCACCGTCCGAGTCGAAGTCATCAACCAACACTCCCTGCTCGGACACCTCCAGTACCTGGTCCTCAAGCGAGATGTAGACGTTGTCTTCCCCGAACGGATTGTCGTTCACCGGATGGACGGTCACTTGCACCGTCGCCAGATTGGAATCGTCAACACCATCGTTTGCCCGATAAGTGAAGCTGTCGTTGCCGCTGTAGTCCTTGTTCGGGATATATCGGAACGAACCGTCCGGCTGGACTTCAACCGTTCCGTGCCGAGCTCCTTCGACCACATGTGTGTTGAGCTGATCGCTCTCCAGATCGGCTGAACCACCCAGCAAGCTGCCGGAATCAACATCAAGTCGAGCATCCTCATCGACCTCGAACGTCCAGTTTTTCACGGTTGGAGCGTCATTGACCGACAGCACGTTGATGTTCACCGAGGCCACGTTCGAGTCGCTCGTTCCATCGCCAGCGAGATACGTAAAGCTGTCCTGGCCGTGGAAATCCGCGTCGGGACGATAACTGAAAGTACCGTCCGAGTTCAGCTCCAAAGAACCGTGCGTCGGTCCGATCAACAAAGCTGCCTCCAACAAGTCGCTATCGGCATCCAGATCGTTGGCCAGCACGCCGCCACTGGTAACCAGCAACTCGTCATCTTCGTTGACGGTAAAAGCGTCGTCGATGGCGATCGGAGCGTCTTCGACGGGCCGGATCGTTAGATGAACGGTAGCCAATGTCGAGGTATCCTGCCCGTCACTGACCTGGTAGGTAAAGCCGTCGGTGCCGTGGAAATCGGCGTCTGGCGTGTAGGTAAATGTTCCGTCGGCACGGAACACAACGGTACCGCCTAACGGTCCGGTCACCAATTCCGCCGTCAGCGCGTCGCCTTCGCCGTCAAAGTCATTGATCAACACTCCGTCGGTCTCATGCAACGTTTCGTCTTCATTCAGCACGTAAGCATCATCGACTGCGACCGGAACATCATTGATCGGGTTGATCGTGACTTGAATCGTTTGCTGTGCAACCGCCTTGTCGTCATTGGCAGCTTCGGTGGTCGTTGAAACAACGGTCATCGTGAAATCGCCAGAGTTGCCTTCCTGTGGAGTCAGCGTGAGTCGACTCAATTCCCAGTCCGTAACATCCACGCTGCTGTTCCCAACGCCACCGACAAAGTCGTTCGTGCCATCCGACACGGTGAAGCCAACAGGGATGTCAACCAGTTCCACGCCCAGCGATTCGCTTCCATCGGTGTCTGCAAGCTGCGAAGTGACATCAAACGGGCGGCTCGTAGCACCTTCGTTCATGTTGATGGTGACCGGTGCGTCCAGCGTCGGTTGATCAGCAATCGCTGTCACCACGACGTCTATCTCGCCTGCCACTTCGGCAGTGGAACCACTGCCCCGCTCTTCGACCAACACGTCGACGGTCAAAGTAAAGTCTTGATCGCTGTTAACCGGTGGCCTTACGGACAGGTTCGACAAGTCCCAGCCACTGATATCAATTTCAGATCTCAAGCGAGTCCCGGTGAACGAGTTCGTGCCATCTGTCAGAGTAACGCCTTCGGGAACATTACCCACAGTCACGCTTAACAATTCACTGCCGTCCTGGTCGACCAGCGTTCCCACAATTTCGAACGGTGCACTCTGAGTGTCTTCATCCACCGCGATTTCGGTTGGCATGCTGACCAGTGGCAGGTCGGCGACCGGCGTGACATGCGCCTTGATTGTCTGGGTAGCCAACGCCTGATCGAGATTCGCGTTCTCGGTGGATGTTACCTCAACAATCAGCTCAAAACCCTCGCCACTATGGTCGGCGAGCGTCAGTTGCAGGTTGTTCAAATCCCAAGCAGACACATCGATCGTAGGGGTACCGCTGCTATTCGTCAGCGTGTGGACGCCGTCGCTCAACGTGGCACCGACGGGCAGGCCACGAAGCGTTGCTGCCAACGTCTCGCTACCGTCAACATCTTGAAGGTTGGCAGTGATTCCGAACGAGACCGTCTCATCTTCCTGGAAATCAAGCTCCGCGGGAACCGTCAGCAAAGGCTGATCAGCCACCGCCGTCACTTCGACGTCGAACGCGTGCACGTTCGTGGCCGTGTCACTGTCGGGCGTTTCCGCAGTTGCTGTCACGGTCAGCGTGAAGTCCACATCGCTGTCGGCAGGTGCAGTCACCCGCAATCGGTTTAGATTCCAATCCGTAACGTTTACCGTCGTGTTACCCACAGAGCCCACAAACTCTCGCGAACCGTCGGTCAGTGTCGCCCCCACCGGCAGGTCAGAGATTGTCACCGTGAGTGATTCGTCGGCAACGCTATCTGCGAGCTTGGCATTGATTTTAAAACTTGCACTGCGTGTGTCTTCCTCCACGACCACTTTCGACGGAACGGTTAATGTCGGCTGGTCGGCGTCCCCCGATACCTGAACCAGAATCGCGTCCTCGCGTGTCGCCCGATCGTTATTTGCACTTTCGGTCGAACTTGCGGTTACGGTGAGCGTAAATGGCTGATCGCTGTTGGCCATAGGCGTCACCGTCAACTGGTTCACATCCCATCCAGTCACATCCACCGAGCCGAAACGAGCCGTGGACGTAAAGCTGTTTGTGCCATCCGAGATAGTAACACCGCGTGGGATGTCGCCAATCGACAGCGTTAGCGTCTCGCTGCCGTCCGTGTCGGTCAAAGCGGCCGCGATGGCAAACGTCGAACTCGACGAATCTTCAGCGACGATGATCGTCGACGGCACGGTCAAGGTCGGCGCGTCGGCTACCGCATCAACACGAACCGAAATCGAATCGGTCTTCACCCAGTAATCAGCGTTCGAGGTTTCCGTCGCGGTCGCCGTCACGGTCACGTCGAAGTCGACGTCGCTGTTTGGTGCAGCAGTAATCGTCAGTTTCCCCAGGTCCCAGTCGGTAATCGTTACGCTGGAAATGCTGCCGGAAGCGGTAAATGTGTGGGTGCCATCGGTGAGGACTGTGCCTGTTGGCAGATCGCTGACGGACAACGTTAACGACTCGCTGCCATCCGTGTCCGCCAATTTCGCCGCAATTTCGAAAGTCGCACTTTGCGTATCTTCAGCGACACGAATCGTCGCGGGCACGTTCAGTTCCGGCTCGTTCGCCAAGGCCGTGACTTCGACGACAATCGAATCGACCGAGCTGAACGTGTCGCCATTATCCTGCTCGGTCGCTGTTGCTGTGACCTGCAGTGTGAAGTTGCCAACATTTTCGGCGGGAATCACGGTCAAAGTTTCGAAGGACCAACGTGTAATGTCAATCTCGGTCTTGTTGGCTCGTGCAGTAAAGCTTTGGTCGCCGTCGGTGATCGTCGTACCAACCGGCAGGTTACTGACGACCAGCGCAAGTGACTCACTGCCATCCACATCGTTCAAGTCAGCCGTGATTGCGAATTCCGTGCTGCCCGCAATGGCATCCGCGCTGATCGTCGACGGAACGACCAAAGTCGGCTCGTCAGCGACCGCGTTAACCACTATCGCGATTGAGTCGATGCGACTGGACGCATCACCATTGGCTGCCTCGGTTGCCATAGAAGTGACTTGCAAATCAAAGTCCACGTCGCTGTCCGCCGGTGCCGACAAGGTCAGGTTGCTCAACGCCCAGTCGGTCACGTTCACTGATGAATTACCGAGCGTTCCCGTAAACGTGTGGACACCGTCGGTCACGGTCACTCCCAGCGGAATATCGCTGATCGCCAACGCGAGTGTTTCCGATCCGTCAACGTCGGTCAGCGAAGTGGCGATGGCAAACGTTGTACTGCTGTCTTCGTCGAAGGTTACGGTGGAAGGAACAGTTAGCAGTGGCTGATCGGCAACCGCTGCAACTTCCACATCAATCGTGTCGACGGTCTGGGCCGTGTCACCGTTTTCTGTTTCGGTCGCAGTGCTCGTCACGGTCAACGTAAAGTCGACGTCGTTGTCGGCAGGGGCAGTGACGAATAGCCGATTCAGGTTCCAAGAGGTGGCGTCAAGCGTCGTGTTTCCAGCCGACGCAGTAAAGGTGTTCGATCCATCCGTGATCGTAGCGCCCACCGGAATGTCGCCGATTTGAACGGCCAGCGTTTCACTGCCGCTGTTGCCGGTCAAGTCGCTGTCGATCTTGAATCTGGCGCTGCGCGTGTCTTCGTCGACGCTCACCATCGCAGGCACGGTCAGAACTGGCGTGTCGGCCACCGCATCGACCTCGACCACGATCGCATCCACCCGCGACGCTTGATCCCTGTTTTCGCCCTCAGTCGCAGTCGCCGTAACGGTCAGCGTAAAATTCTGGTCATTGTCCGACGGCGGGGTCACGCTCAGGTTGCTCAAGTCCCAGTCGGTCACGCCAATACTGCCCGCTGCACGGTTCGACGTGAAGCTGTTGGTCCCGTCGGATATCGTCACACCTCGCGGCACGTCGTCAATCACGATGACCAGCGTTTCACTCCCGTCGACATCAGTCAGTGAGGAACTGATGGCGAATGTGCCACTCTGCGTGTCTTCAGCCACCGTCACGGTGGATAGGACCGTCAGCGTCGGCTGGTCGGCAACGGCAGCGACTCGAACCTCAATGGAATCGGTCCGAACGACAGTGTCCGAATTCATCGTCTCGGTTGCTATCGCTGTTACCGTCAGATCAAAATCGACATCGCTGTCGGGAGCCGCGGTAACAGTCAACTGCGTCAGGTTCCAGACGGTGATATCTACGGCCGGGTTGCCGGCAGCGGCAGTGAAACTGTTGGTGCCATCGCTGAGAACCGTTCCTTCCGGAATATCACTGACAGTCAGCGTCAGGTATTCGCTGCCATCGGCATCAGCCAGTTCAGCAGCAATCGTAAACGCAGCACTCTGTGAATCTTCATCAACACGGATTGTGCTGGGCACGGTTAAGATCGGTTCGTCGGCGATCGCTTCCACTTCGACCAGAATCGTATCGATCGAACTGTATGTGTCACCGTTCTCGCTTTCAACGGCCGAAGCCGTAACGGTCAGAACAAAATCATCGGTGACTTTAGGAGGTGCTGTTACCGAGAGTGTCGCCAAGGACCATCCCGCGATATCAATTTCCGTTTTTGCAGCTCGGGAAGTGAACGAATTCACTCCGTCCGAAATGACGGTCCCCACCGGCAGATCACTAACGATCAGAATCAGGGTTTCACTGCCGTCGGTATCGTTCAGCCCGGCAGTGATCGAGAACTCGGTACCACCTGAAACGCTATCACTGCGAATCGTGGCGGGCACAACGAGAGTCGGCTCGTCAGCCACAGCGTTCACTTCGACCGAGATGGTATCCGTATTGGTGTTGTTATCGCCGTTTGCGGTTTCCGTCGCGACGGCGGTCACCTGCAACACAAAATCGTCATCACTGTCGGCCGGTGCCGACAGCGTCAAGGTGCTCAGTGACCAGTTCGAAACATCTACGGTATCGGCACCCGGGCCACCAACAAACGTGTGGGTACCATCGGTCAGTGTTACGCCCTCCGGCACATCGCTGATCGTCAACGCAAGCGTTTCCGATCCGTCGGCATCGGCCAGTGAGCTGATGATGGCGAACGTCGTGCTGGTCGTGTCTTCGTCGAATACAACCGTCGACGGCACGGTCAAGTTTGGCATGTCGGCCACCGCAGTAACCTGGACATCGATCGTGTCGATCGCTGTCGCGGCGTCGTTGTTGGCCGCCTCGGTCGCGGCCGCGGCGATGGTGAGCGTGAAGTCGACATCGCTGTCGGCCGGGGCGGTAACCGTCAATCGATGGAGCCGCCAATCGGAAACATCGACGGTCGTATTCCCGAACGTCGCCGTAAAGCTGTCCCGGCCGTCGGTCAGAGTAGCTCCTACGGGAATGTCGCTGATCGTCAACAACAGCGATTCGCTGCGATCGGTATCGACCAACTGTGCATCAATCTCCAACGCGGCACTACGCGTATCTTCGTTCATGGCAACAGTCGACGGAACTGTCAGGGTTGGCACGTCGGCCACCGCCGTTACTTCAACGTCGATCGTATCGGTTCGCGTGCTCTGGTCGCCATTTTCGGTTTCCATAGCCGTTGCGGTCACGGTCAATTCGAAATCGACATCGCTGTCGGCCGGAGGCGTCACCGAGAGATTGGTCCAGGCCCAACCCGTGACATCGACCGATCGGCCGCCGAAGGTGGCGGTGAAGCTATGAGTGCCATCGGTCAGGGTGGCGCCAAACGGAATGTCACTGACTTCCAGCGACAATACTTCGCTCGTATCGGTGTCGGTTAACGACGAGCTGATCGTGAAGGCGGCGCTGTTTGTGTCTTCATCGACGGTGATCGTCGCTGGCACCGTCAGATTCGGCTGATCGGCGACTGCCACCACTTCAAAATCGACGGTGTCGATGCGGGTGTTCTGATCGCCATTCGCGGCTTCCGTCGCGGTCGCGGTCACGGTCAACGCAAAGTCCACATCGCTGTCGGCGGGAGGTGTCACGGACAGGTTGTTCAGAATCCATGTGGTCACATCGACCGTCGTGTTGCCCGTCGTGGCCGTAAACGTGTTCGTGCCGTCGGTCAGGGTCGCTCCCACCGGCACGTCCCCGATCTCCAAAACCAACGTTTCGCTGCCGTCCACGTCGGTCAGAGATGACGTGATCGCAAAAGCAGCTGTGTCGGTGTCTTCATTGAACGTGATGGTTGATGGCACGGTCAGCTTTGGTTGATCGGCGACTGCCGTGACCTCAACGCTAATCGTGTCTGAGCGTGTGCCCTGATCAGTGTTTGCTGCTTCCGTCGCAGTCGCCGTCACGGTCAGAGTAAAGTCAACATCGCTGTTGTTGGGTGCAGTGACCGAAAGGTTCGTCAACATCCAATTCGATACGTCGACCGTGGTGTTGCCCGCTATGGCGGTAAACGTGTTCGTGCCGTCGGTCAGAGTAGCCCCCACCGGCACATCCCCGATCTCCAACGTCAACGATTCGCTGCCATCGGTGTCAGTGAGAGTCGAGTTGATCGTGAACGCCGCGCTCCGGGTATCTTCATCGACCGCAATCGTCGCGGGCACTGTCAGCGTCGGCTGATCGGCCACAGCTGTCATCTCGATGTCGATCGCATCAGTTCGTGTGCTTTGATCGCCATTGGCTGCTTCGGTCGACGTGGCCGTGATGCTTAAAGTGAAGTCAACGTCGCTATCGATCGGTGGTGTCACCGAAAGATTCGTCAGCGTCCAGGTGGTCACATCCACCGAGTTGCTACCGGTCGTACCGGTGAATGTGTTCGTGCCGTCGGTGAGCGTCGCTCCGACGGGTACCCCACCGATCTCCAGCGTCAGCGTTTCACTACCGTCGACGTCGGCAAGCGACGAGCTGATCGTGAAGGCTGCACTGTTCGTATCTTCATCCAAGGCAATCGTGGCCGGCACCGTCAACGCGGGCGCATCGGCCACGGCGGTAACCTCCACGTCGATCGTATCGACGCGACTACTTTGATCCCCGTTGGCAGCCTCGGTCGCGGTAGCGGTCACGGTCAAGTCAAAGTCGACGTCGCTATCGGCCGGTGGCGTGACCGACAAACTGCCCAGTGACCAGGCCGTCACATCGACGGTCGTATTTCCGGCAGTCGCGGTAAACGTGTGCGTGCCGTCACTCAACGTGGCTCCTGCCGGCACTCCAGCAATCTCCAGCGAAAGCGATTCGCTCGCATCGGTGTCGGTCAAGGCCGAGCTGATCGTAAACGCGGCACTCTGCGTGTCTTCGTCGACGGTGATCGTGGCCGGTACCGTCAGTGTCGGCTGATCCGCCACCGCCGCAACCTCGACGTCGATCGTGTCGGTCCGTGTGCTCTGATCGTTGTTCTCGGCCTCGGTCGCAGTCGCCGTCACCCGCAGCACAAAATCAACATCGCTTTGGGCAGGAGGTGTGACGGACAAGTTTGTGACTGCCCACGTCGTCACATCTACCGTCGCATTGCCGGATGTCGCCGTGAACGAGTTGACACCGTCAGTCAAGGTCACTCCCTCGGGCACGTCATGCACTGTCAGCGTCAAGGTTTCGCTCGCATCGGTGTCGGTCAAGGCCGAGCTGATCGTAAACGCAGCGCTATTCGTATCTTCGTCGACGGCGATCGTGGCCGGCACGGTCAGTGTCGGCTGGTCGGCAACCGCCGTAACCTCGATGTCGATCGTATCGACGCGAGTCCTCTCATCACTATTGGCAGCCTCGATCGCGGTCGCCGTCACCGTCAGATCAAAGTTGACGTCGCTATCGGCCGGTGGCGTGACCGACAGATTCGTGAGCGCCCACGTGGTAACGTCGACGTTCGAATTGCCACTCGTGCCGGTAAACGTATTCGTGCCATCGGTCAGCGTGACCCCGACAGGCACACCGCTGACTTCCAGCTTCAAGGTTTCACTGGCATCCGAATCGGTCAGCGCCGAGGTAATGGTGAATGCGGCACTGTTGGTATCTTCATCGACGGTGATCGTGGCCGGCACGATCAGCGAAGGCTGGTCGGCAACGGCGGTAACTGCCACATTGATCATGTCGGTACGCGAGCTATGATCTCCGTTCGCTGCCTCGGTCGACGTCGCCGTCACGGTCAGGTCAAAGTCCACATCACTATCGACCGGAGGCGTCACGGTCAGATCAGTCAGGGTCCAGGCCGTCACATCAACCGTCGTAATCCCGGTGGTGGCCGTGAACGAGTTCGTACCGTCGCTGAGGATAGCTCCCACGGGCACGCCAGCAATCTCCAATTGCAACGATTCGCTGCCATCGGTGTCGGTCAAGGCGGAACTGACCGTGAACGCCGCGCTGTTCGTATCTTCAGCAACCGTCACCGTTCCCGGAACGGTCAGTGTTGGCTGATCCGCCACCGCCGCGATCTCGACGTCGATCGTATCGGTCCGTGTACTCTGGTCCCCGTTCCCTCCCTCGGTCGACGTCGCCGTCACGGTCAGAGTAAAGTCCACATCACTATCTGCGGGCGCTGTGATAACCAGGTTCGTTAGCGCCCACGTGGTTACATCGACCGACGCGCTGCCGCTCGTCCCGGTGAATGTGTTTGTGCCATCGGTCAGGGTGGCTCCTACCGGTACGTTGGCAATTTCCAGTATCAGCGTTTCGCTGGCGTCCACATCGGTCATCGACGAGCTGATCGTGAACGCGGCGCTGCTCGTGTCTTCGTCAATTGTGATGGTCGCGGGTACCGTCAGGGTCGGCTGATCGGCCACCGCGATGACTTCCACGCTGATCGTGTCACTGCGCGTACTTTGATCACTATTCGCAGCTTCCGTCGAAGTCGACGTCACGCTCAGCGCGAAGTCGACATCGCTGTCGGCCGGCGGAGTTACCGACAGGTTGGTTAGGGTCCAGGCGGTCACGTCGACCGTGGTGCTGCCAGCTGTGGCGGTGAACGAATTCGTACCATCGGTCACGGTGGCTCCCACCGGCACGCCGTCAATCTGCAGCTGCAATGATTCGCTGCCGTCCGTGTCGGTGAACGACGAACTGATGGTAAATGCAGCACTCTGCGTGTCTTCATCCACCGTCACCGTAGCGGGGACAGTGAGCGTCGGTTGATCGGCCACCGCCGTAACTTCCACGCTGATCGTATCGCTGCGAGCGCTCTGGTCACTGTTGGCCGCTTCGGTTGCCGTAGCAGTCACTGTCAGGGCAAAGTCTGCATCACTGTTTGCGGACGGTGTCACGCGGAGACTGTTCAGCGCCCAACCCGTGACATCAACCATCGTATTGCCCACGCCGGCCGTAAACGAGTTGCTCCCGCCGTCGGTGAGGAAAGTCCCAACCGGCAGATCGCCGATCTCCAGCGTCAAGGATTCGCTCGCATCGGTGTCGGTCAACGCCGAACTGATGCTGAAGCCAGCGCTCTGCGTGTCTTCGTCGACCGTGATCGTGGCCGGTACTGTCAACGTCGGTTGATCGGCCACCGCTGTGACCTCCACGTCAATCGTATCGGTACGGATGCTCTGATCACCGGCAACTTCGGTCGCCGTGGCGGTCACGTTCAAGGTAAAATCAGCATCGCTGTCAGCTGGCGGTGTGACGGAAAGTTTGGTCAGAGTCCATGTGGTCACATCGACCGTCGTGTTACCAGCAGTCGCCGTGAAAGTGTGGCTGCCGTCGGTCAGGAGAGTTCCCTCTGGCACATCGCTGATGACGAGTGTTAACGATTCACTGCCGTCGTCATCAACCAGGTTCGAGCTGATCGTGAACGCGGCGCTCTGTGTGTCTTCGTCGACCGTGATCGTCGCGGGGACGGTCAGGTCTGGCTGGTCGGCTACCGCGGCAACCTCCACATCGATCGTGTCGACACGGATGCTTTGATCGCTATTGGCCGCTTCCTTAGCGGTCGCCGTGACCGTCAGCTCGAAATCGACATCGCTATGGGCGGGCGGCGTCACCGACAGATTCGAAAGCGTCCAGCTGGTCACGTCAACGGTCGTGTTTCCAGCGGTCGCAGTGAATGTCTGTATGCCATCAGCAAGTGTCGCTCCGACCGGGATGTCGCTGATTTCCAGCGTGAGCGATTCACTCGAGTCGGTGTCGATCAGCGCCGAACTGATCGTGAAAGCCGCCGATTGCATGTCTTCGTCCACCGCAATCGTGGCGGGCACGGTCAACGTCGGAGTATCCGCGACCGCCGTGACCTCGACGTCAATCGTGTCGACACGCGTGCTCGCATCACCGTTTTCGGTTTCGGTCGCAGTCGCCGTCACCGTCAGCTCGAAGTCTACGTCGCTGTTCACCGGAGGGGTGACGGACAGGTTGGTCAGCGTCCAGCTGGTCACTTCGACAGTGGTGTTACCCGTCGTCGCCGTGAAGATGTTCAGTCCGTCTGTGATCGTCACGCCCACAGGCACCGCGCTGATCTCCAATCGCAACGATTCACTGCCGTCTGCGTCGGTCAGCGAAGAAGCAATCGTAAAGGCTGCACTGTTCGTATCTTCGTTGACCGTCACGGTGGCAGGCACGGTCAATATCGGCTGGTCTGCGACCGCGATCACCTCGACGTTGATCGTGTCGCTCGTCACGCTCTGATCGAGGTTTTCAGTCTCGGTCGCTGATGCGGTCACCGTCAGCACAAAATCAACATCACTATTGGCAGGGGGGGTGACCGTCAGATTACTCAGTACCCAGCTGGTTACATCCACCGTGGAACTCCCATTACTGCCCACAAAGGTGTTGGTACCATCCGTCAGAGTGACTCCGACCGGCACGTCGCTGATCGTCAGCAAGAGCGTTTCACTGCCGTCGGCATCCGTCAGCGCGGACGCAATACTGAATGTTGCACTGGCCGTGTCTTCCACGATCGAAACAGTGGCAGGCACAGTCAACGTCGGTTGATCGGCAACGGCTACGACTTCAACCGTGATATTGTCCGAGCGTGTCGCCTGGTGGCCGTTTGCGGTTTCCGTCGACGTCGCCGTTACGGCCAGCACAAAATCGGCATCGCTATTGACCGACGGAGTCAGCTGGAGGTTCGACAGTGTCCAATTTGTGACATCGACCGAAGTGTTACCGATGGTGGCGGTGAAGATGCTGCCACCGTCCGTCAGGGTTGCTCCCACAGGCACGTCTTCAATCACCAGGGTTAGTGTTTCACTGCCATCGTTATCGAGCAGGTTCGAAGCGATGGTGAACGTGGAGGTGTTCGTATCTTCGTTGACCGTAATTGTGGCCGGCACGGACAGCGTGGGCGTGTCGGCGACGGCGTTCACTTCCACGACAATCGTGTCCGACTTCGTAGCAGCGTCAGTGTTGGACGCCTCGGTCGCAGTCGCCACAACGGTCAGCGTGAAGTCCACATCGCTGTCAGCAGGCGGCAAGACACTGAGGTTACTCAGGTTCCAGCCGGTGACATCCACCTGATGGTTGCCAAGGCTGCCGGTGAAAAAGTTGGTACCATCCGTAAGGGTCGCTCCCATCGGTACATCATGGACCATCAATTGCAACGTCTCACTACCATCGGCGTCGGTCAGTGCCGACGAAATGCTGAAGGCGGCACTGTTGGTGTCTTCATCGATCGTTACGGTTGCGGGCACGGTCAGCGTCGGCGTATCAGCGACCGCCATCACCTCCACATTGACCGTGTCCGACCGGGTGGCTTCGTCGCCGTTTTCTGCTTCACGTGCAGTGGCGGTGACAGTGAGTGCAAAATTCTGATCGTTGTTCGCAGGTGCGGTAATGGTCAACGCCGACAGGTCCCAACTGGAAATATCGACGGTCGTGAAACCAGGAGCCGCCAGGAAACTGTTGGGTCCATCGGTTAACAAAGCCCCCACTGGAACATTGCTTACCTCCAGTTTCAACGATTCACTGCCGTCCACGTCGGCAACCACGGAGGCGATCGCAAACACGGCGCTCTGCGTGTCCTCATTCACGGTAATCGTCGACGGCACGGTGAGGGTCGGCGTGTCGGCAACGGCAGTGACCTGGACGTCAATCAAGTCAACCTTCGTCGCCTGATCCGCATTGTCAGCCTCGGTCGACGTGGCCGAGACCGTAATGCGGAAATCGACGTCGCTGTCAGCAGGTGGAGTAACGGTCAGTTTCGTCAGGTTCCAACCCGTGACATCAACCACAGAGCTGATCGCCGTGGCAGTAAACGTGTTCGTGCCATCGGTAATTGTGGTCGCTGCCGGAATGTCACTCAGTTCGATCGTGAGCGATTCGCTGCCGTCGGCATCGACAAGCGTAGCGTTGATCGCAAATGCCGACGTCGTGCCGTCTTCATCGACGGTCACAACCGCCGGCATCGTCAGCGAGGGCTGGTCGGCGACCGCCGCTACGATGACAGTCACCGCGCTCGTCCGCGTCGCCTGGTGTCCGTTTTCAGCTTCCGTTGCCGTCGCGGCGATCGTCAGGTCAAAGTCCTGATCGCTGTTCGCCGTCGGCGTGACAGTCAGGTTACCAAGGTCCCATGCCGTCACGTCAAAAGAAGTGGAACCGGCGGTCGCGGTGAACGTATTCACGCCGTCACCAATCACGGTACCAATCGGAATATCTTCGATCACGATGGCCAGCGTCTCACTACCATCGATGTCGGTCAGTTGCGACGAAATGCTGAATGCCGCACTCTCGGTGTCTTCGTTAACGGTAATCGACGAAGGAGCCGAAAGGGCAGGCACGTCGGCAACCGCATTGACTTCGAAAAGGATCGAGTCGGTATTCATCGCCTGGTCAGAGTTGGCCTGTTCAGTTGCCGTGGATGTGACGGTCAAAGTGAAGTCGGCGTCCGAGTCGGCAGGCGGCGTAATCGAAAGATCGGTCAAGGACCAATTGGTAATGTTGACCACGGCCAACGTTCCCGGGGATGTGATCGACTGCACACCATCGGTCAGGATAGCCCCTGCAGGCATACCGCTGATGTGCACTCGCAGCTGTTCGCTGCCATCGGTATCCGCCAGTGACGAACTGATCGTGAAGGCGGCACTGTTGGTATCTTCGTCCACGGCAATCGTGGACGGGACCGTCAACACAGGTTGGTCAGCAACCGCATTCACTTCCACGTTAATCGTATCCGAAGTTACCGCTGCGTCAGCGGTTTCTGATTCTGTCGCTGTGGCGGTGACGGTCAATGCAAAGTCCTGATCGCTGTCTGCCGGAGCGGTCACGCTGAGGTTGTTCAAGTTCCAGTCGGTTACATTGACCGTGTTGTTGGTGCCCGTCGCCACGAATGTGAACAGGCCGTCGGTCAGCGTCGCACCCGCGGGCACGTTACCGATTCGCAGCAGCAGAGTTTCGCTGCCGTCGGTATCGGTTGGTGACGAGCTGACGGTGAACGCAGCGCTTTGCGTGTCTTCATCCACGGTGACGGTCGAGGGCACGGTCAGAGTCGGAGTGTCGGCGACCGCTCGGACTTCGACGTTGATCGAGTCAATCTTCTGGCTCTGATCGCTGTTGGCTGCCTCGGACGCTGTCGCGGAAATTTGCAGCGTGAAGTCCTGATCGCTGTCTGCCGCCGGGATTACGATCAGATTGGACAACGTCCAACTCGTGACATCCACCGACGTGTTGCCCGTCGAGGCGGTAAACGAATTCGTGCCGTCGGTCAGCTCAACGCCAACAGGAATATTCCCCACTTCAAGCAGCAGCGACTCGCTGGTGTCGGTATCGACCAGCGAGGATTCAATGGAAAACGCAGCACTCTGTGTGTCTTCATCGACGGCAATACTCGCCGGCACCGTCAGGTTCGGCTGGTCGGCAACCGCGGTGACCGCGACCCCGATCGAATCGGATCGAACTGACTGGGCACCGTTCGCACCTTCGGTCGCCGTCGCCATTACCGTCAAGCTGAAATCGATATCGCTATTGAGCGGCGGTCGCACCGACAGGCTGGTCAAGTTCCATCCAGAAATGTTGGCCGTTGTATTACCGGCTGTCGCCGTAAACACATTGGCACCGTCCGTCAGTGTCGCTCCCAAGGGGATGTCACTGACTTCCAGCAGCAACGTTTCACTGCCGTCGGTGTCGTTCAGCGTCGAACTCACAGTAAAAGCCGCGCTGTTCGTGTCTTCATTCACCGTAATCGTGGCGGGAACGGTCAGCGTCGGTTGGTCAGCCACTGCGTCAACGACGACGTCAATCGTGTCGCTGACAGTAGACTGATCGGCATTCGCAGCCTCTTCCGCGGTCGCTCGCACGGTAAGCGTGAAGTCCTGGTCGCTGGTGGCGGGAGGCGTCACGGACAGGTTAGACAGATTCCACGTCGTGATCGTCGCGGTGGTGTTACCGGGACTGGCGACAAACGCACTCACTCCATCGGTCAGCATGACTCCAACCGGGATGTCAGTGACTTCCAATCGCAGTGTTTCGCTGCCGTCGGTATCCTGCAACGCCGAAGTCACGGTAAACGCGGCGCTGGTGGTATCTTCGTCAATGGTAATCGTGGCCGGGACGGTCAGCGTGGCGCGTCGGCAACGGCTGTTACCAGCACATTGACCGAGTCCACGCGTGACACCTGGTCGCCGTTCGCGGTTTCCGTTGCCGTCGCCGTGACAGTCAACGAAAAGTCGACGTCGCTATCGGCCGGTGGAGTCACGGATAGATTCGTGAGCGTCCAATTGGTGATGTCAACGGTTGTAATACCCGCTGTGGCCGTGAACGAATTCGTTCCGTCCGTGAACGTGACGCCGGTCGGGATGTCGCTGACTTCAATCGTCAGGGTTTCTGTTCCCGGCGACCCTGTCAATTCTGCCGAAATTGTGAACACGTCGCTCTGCGTGTCTTCGTCGACCGGCGGGCTAATGGTTGAAGGCACGATCAGGATTGGCTGATCCGCGATCGCCACGACCTGGACATCGATCTCATCAACCGTGACCGCCTGGTTGCCGTTGGCCGCTTCGGTTGCCGTCGCAATCACGGTGAAGGAGAAGTCGGTCGAACTGTCGGTCGGTGGTGTCACGCTGAGTGTGGCCAGATTCCAGCTGGAAATGTCCACCGAAGTATTTCCGGTCGACGCCACAAAAACCGTCGTACCGTCGGTAATCGTCGTACCGTCTGGAAGATCACTGACCATGACCTGAAGCGCCTCGCTGCCATCAGTGTCGTTGAGGCTGGCGAGGATGCTGAACGTGGCGCTGGAAGTGTCTTCATCGACGGTAATGGTCGAAGGCACGATCAGGTCGGGCTGATCCGCGACGGCGGTCACTGCGACGTCAATCCTGTCAGACCGGGTTGCCTGTTCGCCACCGACGGCCTCGGTCGATGTGGCCGTAACCGTCAACGAGAAATCGACGTCGCTGTTGGCAGGAGGAGTCACCGTCAGACCGGTTAGCGACCATGTGGAAATATCAACGGTGGTATTACCGGTCGCAGCGGTAAACACATTCACTCCGTCGGAAATTATCGCGCCCACCGGAACATTGCCTATTTGCAGTACCAGCGATTCACTGCCATCCATGTCGGGCAGCGTCGCGTCGATCGTAAACGCGGCACTTTCGATGTCTTCGTCAACGGTGATGGTCGCAGGTACAGTCAGGTTCGGTTGGTCGGCCACCGCATTGACCTGGACGTTGATGGAATCGACTCGGGTCGCCTGATCGCCATTTTCGGCTTCCGTTACCGTGGCCGTGACAGTCAGGTTGAAATCGACATCGCTGTTGGCAGGGGGCGTCAGACTTAGCGAACCTAGTGTCCAACCTGTCACATCGACCTGCTGGTTGCCGGTCGTCGAGACAAAGGTGTTGGTCCCATCCGTCAGCATCATGCCAACCGGCATATCACTGATTTCGATCGTCAGCGACTCGCTTCCATCCGTATCGACCAGAGCAGCCGACATTGCAAACGAGGCACTGGACGTGTCTTCATCGACGGTCAAGGTTGACGGGACCGTCAATGTCGGTGTGTCGGCCACGGCTTCGACCACGACGTTGATGGAATCGGTCGTCGTCGCCACGTCGCCATTCCCTGACTCGGTCGTCGTCGCCGCCACGGTCAGCGTAAAGTCGACGTCGCTGTCGGCCGGGGGTGTAATCATCAGGTTGGATAGCGTCCAGCCGGTCACATTGATCGTGGTGTTGTCGACGGTGGCAATGAAGCTGTTGGCTCCATCATTCAGTTGAGTGCCGACCGGAAGACCGCTGATCGATATCACCAGCGACTCACTGCCGTCGGTATCAACTGGCGCGGAGGCAATCGCGAAAGATGCGCTTTGCGTATCTTCATTGACCGTAACGGTCGCCGGTACGGTAAGGGTCGGAGCATCCGCCACCGCGGCAACCGCGACGGCAATCGTATCGGTCGTCGATTTCTGGTCACTGTTGGCTGCTTCCACCGCGGTGGCAGTCACCGACAGCGTAAAGTCGACGTCGCTATGCTCGGGAGGCGTCACCGACAGGCTTGAGAGCGTCCAGGCGGTTACATCGACCGTCGTGTTCCCGGTGGATGCAACGAAGACGTGCGTGCCGTCGGTCAGGGTGGATCCCACCGGTACGCCCGCGACTTCCAGCTGCAGCGATTCGCTGCCATCCGTATCGGTCAGTGATGAACTGATGACGAAAGCGGCACTGTTCGTGTCCTCGTCGACGGTGATCGAGGCGGGTACCGTCAAGTTTGGTTGATCGGCAACGGCTGTTACATCGACATTAATCGTCCCGGTGTTCGAGTTCTGATCGGAGTTTGCTCCTTCGGTCGCCGTCGCGATCACCGTCAACGTGAAGTCGACGTCGCTGTCGACCGGTGGCGTCACCGTTAAGCTGGAAAGAGTCCAGTTCGTCACGTCGACTTTTTGGTTTCCCGCCGAACCGGTGAACGAATTGGTACCGTCCGTCAGCGTGGCTCCCACGGGCACTCCGTCGATTTCCAACTGCAACGTTTCACTGCCGTCGGCGTCCTGCAGCGTCGAGATGATGGTGAAACTTGCGCTGGCCGTATCTTCGTTCACCATGATGGTCGAGGGCACGGTCAACGTTGGCTGGTCGGCCACCGCGGTCACGTGAATATTGATCGTGTCCGAATTTTGAGCGACATCTCCATTGGCCGCTTCGGTCGCCGTCGACGTCACGCTCAACGTGAAATCAACGTCGCTGTGGGCTGGGGGCGTCACGGTAAGGCTGGCGAGCGACCAGGAAGTGATATCCGCCGTGGTACTGCCTAATGTTGCCGTGAACAGATTTGTACCGTCGGTCAGGGTGGCTCCAATCGGGATGTCACTGACTTCCAACCGCAGCGTTTCACTGCCATCGGTATCCTGTAGCGCGGTCGAGACGGCAAACGAAGCACTATGGGTATCTTCGTCGGTGGTTACAGTTGAGGGCACAGTCAACGATGGCACATCGGCCACCGCGTTGACCTCCACGTCAATCGTATCGATCGTTGTCGCCTGATCGCTGTTGGCAGCTTCGGTCGCCGTGGACGTCACGGTCAAGGTGAAGTCTTGATCGCTGTCACTCGACGGAGTCAACGTGAGGTTGGCTAGATTCCAACTGCTCACATCAACTGTCGTGGCGCCGATGGAAGCGGTGAATGTGTTCAGGCCGTCTGAAATCGAGGTACCGGGAGGCACGTTACTGACCTCGACGATCAGTGACTCGCTGCCGTCCGTATCGTTCGGCGCCGAGCTAATGGTGAACGCGGCCGATTGGGCGTCCTCATTGACGGTGATCGTGGAGGGCACAATTAAAGAGGGTTGATCAGCAACCGCAGTAACGACCACGTCTATCGAGTCACTATTGGTTGCCACATGGACGTTGGCCGCTTCGGTCGCCGTGGCGGTCACCGAAAGCGTGAAGTCCCGATCGCTGTCCGCTGGAGCGGTCAACTGCAGGGCATTGAGGTTCCAGCTTGTCACGTCGACCGAATTCACGACCGCCGTTGCAGTGAATGTATTCACTCCATCAGTCAGCGTGGCTCCGGCGGGTACGTTACCCACCACAAGCTGCAATGACTCACTGCCGTCCGTGTCAGTCAGCGTGCTGGAAATCGTGAACGTGGTCGATTGAGTATCTTCGTCGACGGCGATTGTCGAGGGTACGATCAGCTTCGGAGCGTCGGCAACGGCAGCGACTTCCACGCTGATCGTATCGACATTCGTCGCCAAGTCGCCGTTTTCGCCTTCGGTCGCCGTCGAGGTAATCGTCAAGACAAAGTCCTGATCGCTGTTCGCCGCGGGCGTAATCGTCAAGTCGGACAACGACCAGGCGGTCACGTCGACGACGGTATTGCCCGCCGTTGCCACAAAGGAATTCGTGCCGTCACTGAGAGTCGCCCCGACAGGAACCTCGCTGATTTCCAGCTGCAACGCTTCGCTGCCGTCGGTGTCGTCGAGCGACGAAATGATCGTGAAGCTGGCCGATTGCGTGTCCTCATCGACCGTGACCGTCGCGGGTACAGTCAGACTTGGGGTGTCGGCAACCGCAACGACCGTCACGTCAATCGAATCGCTTCGGACCGACTGATCGCCATTAGCGGATTCCGTGACGGTCGCCGCGACGGTGAGCGTAAAGTCCTGATCGCTGTTCGTCGGAGCCGTTACAGTCAGGTCGGTCAATATCCAGTTCGTAACGTTCACACTCGTTGCGCCGCTGGCCGCGACAAATGCATGAACGCCATCGGTAAGGGTCGCTCCGACCGGAATGTCACCGATCTCCAGCAACAATGTCTCGCTGCCGTCCAAATCGGTCAGCGAAGAACTGACCGTAAAGGCCGCACTCTGCGTGTCTTCGTCTACGGTTATCGTTGAGGGCACCGTTAGCGTCGGCTGATCGGCGACTGCTTCGATCACGACGTTGATCGAAGCGATATTCTGTGCCTGGTGTGAGTTCGCAGCTTCGATAGACGTTGCCGTAACCGTCAACGCGAAATCGACGTCGCTCTCCGCTGGCGGAGTCACTCTCAGCTGACTCAACGCCCAACTGGTGACATCGACCGTCATGTTTCCCGTCGATGCGGTAAACGTGTTGGCGCATCGGTTACCGTGGCGCCAACCGGAACGTCGCCGATCATCAGCTGCAGCGACTCGCTGCCATCGGTATCGGTGAGCGATGCGCTTATCGTGAAAGCGGCACTCTGCATATCTTCATCCACATTGACGGTTGAGGGCACTGTCAGCGTGGGTTGATCGGCAACCGCTTCGACCACGACATCGATCGTGTCGGTGGTCACGGCCGAGTCGCCACCATCGGTGGCCGTGGCCGTCACGGTCAACGTAAAGTCAACATCGCTGTTGCTGGCGGTAGTGATCGACAGGTTGGTGGCATTCCAGGTCGAAATATCGACGTTCGTCGCACCGGTCGTGGCCATAAAGTTATTCGTGCCATCGGAAAGCGTTGTACCAAGCGGTATGTCGCCAATTTCGACGATCAACGATTCGCTGGCATCCGCCAGGAATGCGTCGATCGCAAACGTGCCGCTTTGCGTGTCTTCATTGACGTTTACTGTCGATGGGACGATCAACGTCGGTGCATCGGCCACCGCCGAAACCACCACGCTGATCGAATCGACTTTGGTAGCCTGGTCACTGTTAGCGGCTTCGGCCGACGTGGCCGTGATGCCGATCGCGAAGTTCGCATCGCTATTCGCCGGTGGCGCGATGGTCAGGCTCGTCAGGTTCCAGTTGGTGATGTCGACCGTGGTGCTGCCTGCCGTCGCCGTAAACGTGTTGATGCCATCAGAGATCGTCGCCCCGATCGGCAAACTGCCGGCTTCCAGGTTCAACGATTCGCTGCCGTCCGTGTCCGTGAGCGCGGCGCTGACGGCAAACGTGCCACTCTGCGTGTCTTCGTCAACGACAACGGAGGACGGCACGGTCAGGGTCGGTTGATCGGCAACCGCATTCACCGTCACGTCAATCGTCTCGGTACGGGAGTTCTGGTCGCCATTGGACGCTTCGGTCGTCGTAGCCGTGACGGTCAGCGTAAAGTCCACGTCGCTGTTCTCGCTGGCAGTCAGCCTCAACGCGTTCAGGTTCCAACCGCTGACGTCGGCCGTAGTGTTTCCTGCCGTGGCGACGAACAGATTCGTGCCATCGGTAAGCTGTGCTCCCACGGGCACGTCACTGATTTCCAGCGTCAACGATTCACTGCCGTCTGTGTCCTGCACCGCTGGCAAAACCGTGAAGACTGTGCTTTGCGTGTCTTCGTCCACGAAGATCGTGGCGGGGACGGTCAGCGTCGGTTGGTCGGCAACCGCGTTGACAGAAACGTTAATCGAGTCAAGCCGTGTGTTCGTGTCGGCATTGGCCGCTTCGGTGGCCGTTGAGGTGACGGAGAGCACAAAGTCGGCGTCGCTGTCGGCGGGTGGCGTAATCGACAGTGCATTGAGGTCCCAGTTTGTTACATCGACATCGGTGAATCCAACGCTGGCGATAACCGTGTTCGTGCCATCGGTCAGCCTGGCGCCAATCGGGAGGTCGCCAATCCACATCGCGACCGACTCGCTTCCGTCGACGTCGGTCGAGAGGCTGCTGATCGAGAACGTTGCACTTTGGGTGTCTTCGTTAACGGTGATCGTCGAGGGCACCGTCAACGTCGGTTGGTCGGCGACGGCTGTTACTTCAACATCAATCGTGTCCATACGAGTGGATTGATGGCCATTGTCGCTCTCGGTCGACGTTGCCGTCACCGTCAAAGTAAAGTCCACGTCGCTGTCCGCGGATGGCGTAATGGACAGGTTTGTCAGCGTCCAACTCGTCACATCGATCTGCGTATTGCCGGTGCTGCCGGTGAACGTGTGGAAGCCGTCCGTCAGTGTGGCTCCTTCCGGAATATCGCTGACCTGCACGGCCAATGTTTCACTGCCGTCGGTATCGTTAAGCGTTGAACTCACCGTAAAGGCGGCGCTATTCGTGTCTTCGTCGACGGCAAGGGTAGACGGAACGGTGAGATTCGGTTGATCGGCAACCGCGTTGACTTCGACGACGATCGAGTCGATTTTCGTGTTCTGATCGCTGCTGGCAGCTTCCGTGGCGGTCGAAGTCACAGTCAGCGTGAAATCTGCTCCGTTATCGGCAGGCGGCGTCACGCTAAGATTGGACCAGTTCCAGGTTGTCACGTTTACTGTTGTGTTGCCCAGCGAGGCCGTAAATGTATTCGTACCATCGGTAATCGTGGTGCCAGCAGGAATGGCGCCGATCTCAAGCATCACCGATTCACTGCCATCGGTGTCGGTCGGAGCGGAGCTCACTGTAAACGGTGCACTGCTGGTATCTTCATTGACGGTAATCGTGGACGGAACGGTCAACGACGGCTGATCGGCAACCGCATTCACCACAACATCGATCTCATCCGTGCGTGTGACCTGGTCGAGATTCTCGCCTTCTTGCACCGTTGCCATCACCGTTAGCGTAAAGTCCACGTCGCTGTCGGCGGGCGGTGTCAGCGTCATGCCGGACAGAACCCAGGTCGTAACATCGACCGTCGTGTCACCCGTGGTGGCAATAAAGGTATGGGTCCCGTCCGTTAAGGTCGTACCCACGGGAACGTTCAGAATCTCCAGCTTCAGTGTTTCGCTGCCATCCGTATCGTTTAGCGCCACATTGATCGCCAACGACGCTGATTGCGAATCTTCGTCGACCGTAACCGTGGCCGGGACGGTCAGGTTTGGCAGGTCAGCAACGGCCGTCACCTCGACGTCGATCGTGTCGATGTTGACGGCTTGATCGCTGTTGGCCAATTCGGTGGATGTTGCCGTTACGGTCAGCGTGAAGTCCTCATCACTGTCGCGGGCCGGGGTGAGCTGAATATTGCTGTGCGTCCAGTTGGTAATGTCAACGCTGGTATTGCCGGTAGTGGCAGTAAATGAATTTGTGCCGTCGGTCAGCGTGGTGCCTGCCGGAATGTCGCTGACTTCCAATAGCAGCGTTTCGCTGCCGTCGGTGTCGGTCAGCGCCGAACCGATTGCAAACGTCGTTGACTGGGTATCTTCGTCAAGAGTGATCAGGGAGGGCACGGTCAGCGTCGGTTGGTCGGCGACGGCTGTCACTTGTACGTTCATCGCGTTGGTGCGGGTGTTCTGATCGCTATTTTCCGCTTCGGTCGCAGTCGCAGTAACGGTAAGCGTGAAGTCCTGATCGCTGTTGGATGGTGGCGCGACGGTGAGATGGCCCAGATCCCAACCGGTGACATTGACCGTGGTATTGCCCAGCGAACCGGTAAAACCATTCGTGCCGTCGCTTACGGTAACTCCCTCGGGCACATCCGTGATCGCAATCGTCAGTGATTCACTTCCGTCCGTGTCGGTCAGGCTGGCGCTGATCGTGAACGGCAAGGACTGGTTGTCCTCGGTGATCGCGATGGTGGCTGGGACGGTCAGTGCCGGTTGGTCGGCGATCGCGTTGACCGTTACGCTGATGAAGTCGGTCCTGTGAGCCTGATGCGAGTTTTTCGCTTCGGTTGCAGTCGCCATCACCGACAGGACAAAATCCTGACCGGTGTCGCTGGCCGGTGTAATCTGCAAACTGCTCAACGCCCAGGCCGTGACATCGACGGTGGTATTCCCACTGGAGGCCACGAAGGTCTGGACTCCGTCAGTTAACGTGGCACCAACCGGCACGTTCCTCACTGTCAGCAGCAACGTTTCGCTGCCGTCGGTGTCGGTCAACGAGGATAAGATCGCAAAAGCAGCGCTCCGCGTATCTTCATCGACGATAATCGTCGCGGGAACGGTCAAGGTCGGTTGATCAGCCACCGCGCTCAGCTGCACGTTCATCGTGTCGGTCGTGATGGTCGTGTCGCCGTTGCCCGATTCGGTGGCGATGGCGGAGTACGTCAACGCAAAATCCTGATCGCTGTTCGTCGCTCCGGTAACCGTCAGCGTATTCCAGGTCCAAGCCGTGATATCGACAGTGGTATTGCCAGACGTCGCGGTAAATGAATTCGTTCCGTCAGAGATGGTGACTCCGACAGGAATCGTGCTAACTTCCAATGCCAGCGTTTCACTGCTCGTCATATCGCCTAGCACAGCCGCCACTGCGAACGTGGCGTTTGCGTGTCTTCGTCGACCGTAACTGACGAGGGAACGGTCAGCGAAGGAACGTCGGCAACCGCGTTGACCTGGATGTTGATCGAGTCGGTGTTGGAGGACTGATCGCTGTTCTCTGCTTCAGTCGCCGTCGCGGTGACGGTCAGGATGAAGTTGTTGCCGCTGTCGACTGGGGGCGTAACCGACAAGTTGCCCAGGTCCCAGCTGGTGATATCAACCATCGTGTTGCCGGTCGCGGCGGTGAAGACGTTGATTCCGTCCGTCAGGGTCGCTCCGACTGGAATACCGCTGACATCCAACTGCAGCGTTTCACTGCCATCGGTGTCGGTAAGTGCCGAGGTGATCGAGAATACGGCGCTCTCGGTGTCTTCATCAACCGTGATCGTCGAAGGTACGGTGAGCGTGGGCTGATCGGCGACAGCGGTGACTTGAACATCGATCGCGTCCGAGTTAACCGCCGCGTCACCACCATTGGCTTCGGTCGCAGTCGAGGTAACAACCAGAGTAAAGTCGACGTCGCTGTTTGTCGGTGCCTGAATTGACAGGTTATTCAGTGTCCAGTTCGTTACGTCGATCGCCGTTCCGCCGGTGGTGGCGGTGAACACGTTCGTGCCATCGGTCAGCGTGGCTCCGACCGGTACCGCGCTGATTTCGACTCGCAACGTTTCGCTGCCGTCGGTATCGGACAAAGCTGAGCTGATCGTGAATACGGCACTTTGTGTATCTTCGTTGACCACAATTGTGGACGGTACGGTCAGTGTCGGCACGTCGGCGATGGCTGTCACCTCGACCGAAATCGAATCAGATTTGACGGCCTGATCCAGGTTTTCCGCTTCCGTGGAAATCGAGGTGACGGTCAAGGCAAAATCGTCATCCGCATCGGCTGGCGGCGTGACCGACAAGCTGCTCAGCGACCAGGAAGTCACATCCACAGTTGTATTGCCGCTGGACGCGACAAACATATTCGTGCCGTCCGACAAAGCAACTCCGACAGGAAGATCACTGATCGTCACCAGCAACGATTCGCTGCCATCGGTATCGACCAATGCCGTACCGACGGCAAAGCTGGCCGTGGCGGTGTCTTCGTTGACCGTAATCGTCGATGGCACGGTCAGCGTCGGCTGATCGGCAACCGCGACAACTTCGACCGCAATCGAGTCGCTCTTCACTCTCTGATCGCTGTTCGCCGCTTCGGTCGTCGTCGCGGTGACGGTGAGCACAAAATCGACATCGCTATCGGCCGGTGGCGTGACCGAGAGGTTGGCCAATGACCACGAGCTGACGTCCACGACCGAGTTGCCCGGCGAAGCCACAAAGACATTAGTGCCATCAGTGAGTCGAGCTCCCGCCGGAATCGCGCTGATTTCAACCAGCAGTGATTCGCTGCCATCCGCGTCGTGCAGTGACGAACTTACGGTAAAGTTGGCGCTGTTCGTGTCTTCGTTGACCGTAATCGTCGACGGTACCGTCAATGAGGTTTGATCGGCAACTGCCGTCACTTGAACGTTGATCGAATCGCTGTTGACTGCCTGGTCGCCGTTTTCAGCTTCCGTGGCAGTGGAAGTAACGATCAATGTGAAGTCGACATCACTGTTCGTCGGTGGAGTCACTTGCAGGTTTGTCAGATTCCAGGAAGTCACATCCACCGATGTGCTGCCGCTGGTTGCCGTGAAACTGTTCGTCCCATCGGTCAGCGTGGCTCCTTCGGGCACATCATCGACCGTCAACAACAGCGTCTCGCTGCCGTCGGAATCGGTAAGGCTCGAAGACACCGCGAAAGCTGCACTTTGCGTGTCTTCATTGATGACGATCGTCGACGGTACGGTTATTGTCGGCACATCGGCCACAGCTGTCACCTGGACACTGATCGTTTCAACGTTCGCCGCCTGATCGCTGTTGGCCGCCTCGGTCGCAGTGGCAGTGACTGTCAACGCAAAGTCAACATCGCTGTTTGCCGGCGGGGTGATCGACAGGTTGGACAGGTTCCAGCTCGTGACATCAATGGTCGTATTGCCGGTCGAAGCCGTGAAACCGTTGACGCCATCTGTCAGTACCGCACCCACGGGCAGGTCGGTTATGGTCAGCTGCAGGGATTCACTGCCGTCCGAATCGACCAAAGCCGAATTAACCGTAAACGCAGCTGTCTGCGTGTCTTCGTAAACGGTGATCGTGGAAGGCACCGTCAACGAAGGTTGATCGGCGACGGCTGTCACTTGCACCTCGATGGTATCGACGATCGTGGCCTGGTCGCCGTTGGCAGCTTCGGTCGAAGTGGCTGTTACGGTCAGCGTAAAGTCGACATCGCTGTCGGCCGGCGGGTTGACTTTCAAGTTGGTCAGATTCCAACCGGTGACGGTGACCGAACTGTTACCGCTGCTGCCGGTGAAGACAAATGACCCATCGGTCAGGGTGGCTCCCACGGGTACATCACTCACCGTTAACTGCAACGATTCACTACCATCGGTATCGTTCAGGCTGGTAGCAATGCTGAAAGCTGCGCTTTGCGTGTCCTCGTTGATGGCAATTGTCGACGGGACGGTCAGCGAAGGTTGGTCAGCAACAGCGTTGACGATCACGCTGATCGAGTCGCTGTTGACCGACTGGTCACTATTGGCGGCTTCGGTCGCTGTCGAAGTGATGGTCAGCGTAAAGTCAGCGTTACTGTCCACTGCTGGAGTGATTTTCAGACTTGCCAGCGACCAACCGGAAACGTCGACTGACGTCGTACCAGTAGTTGCCGTAAAACTATTCGTACCGTCCGACAATGTGGCTCCAACTTGCACGTCGCTGACCACGACAACCAGTGACTCGCTACCATCGGTGTCGGTCAATGCGGAGTTGATCGTGAAGGCGGCACTCTGAGTATCTTCATCGACGCTGATCGTCGACGGCACGATCAATGTGGGCAGGTCCGCGACCGCGTTGACCGCGACACTAATGGTATCGATGTTCGCCGACTGGTCGTGGTTTGCAGTTTCGGTCGCCGTGGCGGTGACGGTCAGCGTGAAGTCCTGGTCGCTGTTGGCCGCAGGCGTGACCGACAGGTTCGTCAAATTCCAGCTCGTGACGTCGACCGTTGTGCTACCGGTTGCTGCAGTAAAGAGATTCGTGCCGTCGCTGATCTGAGTCCCCACAGGAATCTCACTGACTTCCAGCAACAGCGATTCGCTGCCATCCGTATCGGCCAAGGCCGAAGTGATCGTGAAGTTGGCACTCTGGGTATCTTCGTTGACGGTGATCGTGGCTGGCACGGTCAGGGACGGCTGATCGGCCACCGGGTTGATCGTTACCAGAATTGTGTCTGCATTGACCGACACATCGCCGTTGGCGCCTTCTGTCGCGGTGGCAGTGACGCTCAGCGTGAAGTCCTGGTCGCTGTTGCCCGCAGGCGTGACCGACAGGTTCGTCAAGTTCCAGCTGGTTATATTGACCGTAGTACCGCCAATCGATGCGACAAACGTGTTCGTTCCATCGGTCAGCGTTGTTCCGACCGGCAGGTTTTCGATCTCGAGTGAGAGTGACTCGCTACCATCCGTGTCAGTCAGCGCGGAATTGATGGCGAAATTGGCACTGTTGGTGTCTTCATTAACCGCAATCGTCGACGGCACGGTCAGCGTCGGCTGGTCGGCGACGGCGGTCACCTGGACGTTAATCGTGTCGAAGTTCACCGCGGCGTCGCTGTTGGCCGCTTCGGTCGCGGTGGCGATTACCGTCAGCGTAAAGTCAACGTCGCTGTCGGCTGCCGGAGTGATCGTCAGGCTCGAGAGATTCCAGGCCGAAACATTGACTGTTGTATTGCCGGTCGAAGCTGCGAAGGCATTCAGGCCATCGGTAAGCCTGGTGCCTTCCGGAACATCGCTGATGACGAGGGTGAGCGTTTCGCTACCATCCGTGTCGGACAATGCCGAGCTGATAGTGAAGTTGGCACTTTGGGTATCTTCATTGACTGCGATCGTCGACGGCACGGTCAGTGTGGGCAGATCGCCGACAGCGGCCACCTGGACCGCGATCGAGTCGACATTTACCGATTGATGTCCGTTGTCAGCTTCCGTGGAAGTCGCGGTCACGGTCAAGGCGAAGTTCTGGTCGCTGTTCGTGGCCGGAGTTATCGTCAAACTGGCCAACGACCAACCGGTCACATCCACGCTCGAACTGCCGGTCATGGCCGTGAAGTTTCTCGTGCCGTCGGAAAGGGTGGCTCCAACGGGAATGTCGCTGACCTCCACAAAGAGATCCTCACTTCCGTCGATATCGTTCAGCGACGAACTGATCGTGAAAACGGCGCTCTGCGTGTCTTCGTTGATGGTGATGGTTGCAGGCACAGTGAGGTTCGGTTGGTCGGCGACCGCCTCGACCTCGACGGTAATGAAGTCGACTCTCGCCGATTGATCGCTGTTGGCAGCTTCAGTGGCGGTGGCGGTTACGGTGAGTGTGAAATCCACGTCGCTGTTCGTCGGCGGTGTCACTGCCAGGTTGGCGAGCGACCAGCCTGTAATCTCGACCGTGTTGCTGCCGGATGTCGATGTGAACGAATTGGTGCCATCGGTCAGTGTCGCCCCGACCGGAAGGTTGGCTACTTCCAGTACCAATGTTTCGCTACCGTCGGTGTCGCCCAGCGACGAGCTGACCGTGAACACGGCGCTCTGCGTGTCTTCATTGACCGTGACCGTCGCCGGTACGGTAAGCGCCGGCTGGTCAGCAACGGCGGTAACGAGAACGTTGACCGTATCCGATCGGACAGCCTGATCGGCGTTCTCCGCTTCTGTAGCGGTGGAAGTAACGATTACCGCGAAGTCCTGATCACTGTCGGTGGGCGGAGTAATCTGCAGGTTGCTCCGGTCCCAGGTGGTAACATCGACCACTGTGTTTCCGCTGGTTGCCGTGAAACTATTGCTGCCATCACTCAATTGCGTACCGACGGGCAAGGCGCTGATTTCCAGCAGTAAAGATTCACTGCCATCGGTGTCGGTCAGCGAGGAGCTGATCGTCAACGTGGCGCTTTGGGTGTCTTCTTCGACGGTGATACTGGACGGGACCGTCAGCGCGGGCATGTCGGCAACAGCCACCACATCGACATGGATCGTGTCGGTTCTTGAGTTTGTGTCGCCATTGGCACTTTCCGTCGCACGTGCGGTAACCTGCAGCACAAAATCGACATCGCTATCGGCTGCTGGTTCGATCATCAAACTGGAGAGCGCCCAGTTCGTGATATTGGCCGTTGTATTTCCGTGCTGGCGACAAAGAAGTTGCCACCGTCGGTCAAGCGTGCTCCCACGGGGATGTCGCCAATCGTCAACAACAGGGTTTCGCTACCGTCCGTGTCAGTCAGCGAGGAGCTGATCGTGAACGGCGTGCTCTGATTGTCTTCATTCACGGTGATCGTGGACGGGACCGTCAGCGCCGGCTGATCGGCAATCGCGTTCACCACGACATCAATTGAATCCGTGTTGGTGTTCTGGTGACTGTTTTCTGCCTCGGTAGCCGTGGCTGTAACGGTGACGGTGAAGTCGGTATCGCTATCTGCCGGAGCCGTGATTTGCAGGTTGGCAAGATTCCACGCGGTGATGTCGACAGCCGCGTTGCCGGTCGTCGACGTAAACGTGTTCAGGCCGTCGCTCAGAACCGCTCCGACAGGCACATTGCCCACCTCGATCGCCAACGATTCACTGCCGTCGAGATCGTTCAGCGAGGCGCTGACTGAGAACGTGGCGCTCTGAGTGTCTTCGTCAACAGCAACCGTCGAGGGTATGGTTAACGTCGGTTGGTCGGCAACGGCCGTCACAACGACGTGGATCACATCCGAGTTTGTCGCCTGGTCGAGATTTTCTCCTTCGGTCGCGGTGGCCATCACCGTCAGATCGAAGTCTACCCCGCTATTGGCGGGTGGCGTAATCGTCAGGTTGTTCAGAATCCAGGTCGAGACGTTGGCCGTCGTACTGCCGCTGGTCGCAACGAAGGTATGCGTACCGTCCGAGATGCGGGTTCCAACTGGAATGTCGCTGATTTCCAATAGCAGTGCTTCGCTGCCATCCGAGTCGGCCAGCGAACTGTTGATCACGAAACTGGCACTGTTTGTATCTTCGGCGACAGTAACCGTCGCTGGCACGGTCAGGTTGGGTTGGTCGGCAACCGCCTCTACCTCGAAGTCGATCGTATCACTGATCGAGTTCCGATCGCCGTTGGCCGCTTCGGTAGCGGTCGACATGACAGTGAGAGTGAAGTCCTGATCGCTGTCAGCCGGTGCGGTGACTGACAGGTTGTTGAGGACCCAGCTGGTGACATCGACGCTGGTATTTCCACTGGACGCAACAAATACACTGGTCCCGTCGGTAATGGTTGCGCCGATCGGAATATCACCAACCTCAATGCTCAGCGACTCGCTGCCATCCGCATCGGCCAGTGCCGAACTGATCATGAAAGTGGCGCTCGGCATGTCCTCAGAGACGGTAATCAGTGCTGGTACGGTCAGGGTCGGTTGATCCGCTACGGCCGTGACTTCGACGTTGATCGTCGCGCTGCGTGTTGCCTGGTCGGCATTAGCAATTTCGGTTGCAATGGCATTGACGGTGATTGAGAAATCAACGTCGCTGTCCGTCGGGGGTGTGACCGCCAGGTTCGCGAGGTCCCAGCTTGTGACATCGACCGTCGTGTTTCCGGCCGTCGCCGTAAACCCGTTGGCTCCGTCACTGATGGTGACTCCTACAGGTACGTCACTGATTGCGAACGACAGCGTTTCGCTGGCATCCGTGTCGGCGATGGCTCCACTGATGGCAAATGGGGCGCTCAACGTATCCTCATTAACGTTCACGGTCGAAGGGACCGTAAGGTTCGGTTGATCGGCAACCGCATTCACTTCAACCGTAATCGAGTCAGAGGTAATCGTCTGGTGACCATTCGCCGATTCCGTTGCCGTGGCCGTCACGATCAACGTGAAATCGACATCGCTATCGGTGGGAGGAGTGATCATCAGGTTATTTAAATCCCAACCGGTAACCGTCGCCGTCGTGTTACCGCTGGACGCAACGAAGTAATTGCCTCCATCGGATAGGCGAGCCCCAACCGGGATGTTGCCGATTCGAAGCGTCAGAGATTCGCTGCCATCGGTGTCGTTCAATGAGGACGCAATCGAAAATGCACCGCTGGCGCTGTCTTCTGCCACGTTGACGGTGCTGGGCACGGAGAGCAATGGCGCGTCGGCCACATCGTTGACGAGCACATCAATCGTGGCAACGGTCTGAGCTGTGGGCGTCGTTACGGTCGTGTCGATACTGGTCGGGTTGGATTCGGTAGCTGTGGCCGTCACCGTCAACGTAAATTCTGCGCCACTGTTGGAAGGTGGTGTAATCGTCAGGCCGGCCAATTGTGCCGGCGTCAAGGTCCACGAGCCGCCGCCGTTGTCTGTGCCCGCGCTGAGTGTGGCTCCGGAAGGAACTCCACTGATTTCAATCAGCAACGATTCGGAATTGTCGGCATCTACCAAACTGCTGTTAATCGTCAACGCGATGGAATTATCTTCGTCACCCGTTGCCGTTGAGCTGACGTTGAGCGTGGGGGCGTCCGCAACGGCGTCGACCTGCACGTCGATCGTGGCACTGGTTGAAGCCGAAAGGGTCGTAACCGTAGTGTCGCCGCTCGTCGGATTCGTTTCGCTCGCCGTGGCGGTGACCGTCAGCTGGAATTCGGCGTCACTATGCGTTGGCGGCGTGATCATCAGGCCCGACAATTGGGCCGGGGTCAGCGTCCACGAGCCGCCACCGTTGTCGGTTCCGGCACTGAGCGTCGCGCCCGCGGGAACACCGCTGATCTCGATCAACAGCGTTTCTGAACTGTCCGCGTCCACCAGGCTGCTGCTGATCGTCAAGGCGATCGATCCATCTTCGTCGCCAGTTGTGGATGACGTGACATTCAGCGTCGGGGCATCGGCCACGGCGTCGACCTGCACGTCGATTGTCGCGCTCGTTGAAGCCGATAATGTGGTGACGGTCGTGTCACCACTCGTTGGATTCGTTTCGCTCGCGGTGGCTGTCACCGTCAGCTGGAACTCGGCATCACTATGCGCTGGCGGCGTGACCGTCAAGCCGGACAACTGAGCCGGTGTTAGTGTCCACGAGCCACCACCATTGTCTGTTCCGGCACTGAGCGTCGCGCCCGCGGGAATACCGCTGATCTCGATCAACAGCGTTTCCGAATTGTCGGTGTCCACCAGGCTGCCGGTGATCGTCAAAGCGATCGAGCTATCTTCATCGCCTGTCGCCGTAGCGGTGACATTCAGCGTGGGAGCGTCGGCCACCGCGTCCACCTGCACATCAATCGTAGCGCTCGTCGAGGCCGAAAGCGTCGTGACCGTCGTGTCGCCGCTTGTTGGATTTGTTTCGCTCGCCGTTGCGGTGACCGTCAGTTGGAACTCGGCGTCGCTGTGCAGCGGCGGCGTGATGGTCAGACCGGCCAGCTGAGCCGATGTCAACGTCCACGAGCCGCCACCGTTGTCGGTGCCGGCACTGAGCGAAGCCCCCACGGGGACACCGCTGATCTCGATCAATAGCGATTCCGAACTGTCGACGTCCACCAGGCTGCTGGTGATCGTCAGGGCGATGGATCCATCTTCGTCACCCGTTGTCGAGGAGGTGACGTTCAGCGTGGGAGCGTCGGCCACCGCGTCCACCTGCACGTCAATCGTGGCACTGGTGGAAGCAGACAGCGTTGTGACCGTCGTGTCACTGCTCGTCGGATTCGTTTCCGTCGCTGTCGCGGTCACGGTCAACTGGAATTCGGCGTCGCCATGAGCTGGAGGCGTGATCGTCAGGCCGGACAATTGTGCCGGTGTCAACGTCCACGAGCCGCCGCCGTTATCCGTACCTGCGCTCAACGTAGCCCCCACCGGGACACCGCTGATCTCGATCGACAGCGTTTCCGAATTATCGGCATCCACCAGGCTGCTGCTGATCGACAAGGCGATCGAGCTATCTTCATCACCCGTGGCGGCCGAGGTGATTGTCAGCGTTGGGGCATCGGCCACGGCATCCACCTGCACATCAATCGTGGCACTGGTGGAAGCCGCAAGTGTCGTGACGGTCGTGTCGCCGCTCGTCGGATTCGTTTCACTCGCCGTGGCGGTCACGGTCAATTGGAATTCGGCGTCGCTGTGGGCTGGCGGCGTGATCGTCAGGCCTGGCAATTGGGCCGGCGTCAGCGTCCAAGAGCCACCACCGTTGTCGGTGCCGGCGCTGAGCGTCGCGCCCGCGGGAACGCCGCTGATCTCGATCAACAACGTTTCTGAACTGTCCGCGTCCACCAGGCTACTGGTGATCGTCAGGGCGATCGAGCTGTCTTCATCGCCCGTGGCGGAAGACGTGACGTTCAACGTGGGAGCGTCGGCCACCGCGTCCACCTGCACATCAATCGTCGCACTGGTTGAAGCCGAAAGCGTCGTAACCGTCGTGTCGCCGCTCGTGGGGTTCGTTTCCGATGCGGTCGCGGTAACCGTTAATTGGAATTCAGCATCGCTATGCGCTGCAGGCGTGATGGTCAGGCCCGCCAATTGGGCCGGGGTCAGCGTCCAAGAGCCGCCACCGTTGTCCGTGCCGGCGCTCAGCGTGGCTCCCACCGGCACGCCGCTGATCTCGATCAGCAGCGATTCAGAACTGTCCGCATCCAGCAGGCTGCTGGTGATCGTCAGGGCGATCGAGCTGTCTTCGTCACCCTTGGCGGCAGCGGTGACGTTCAGCGTGGGAGCATCGGCCACGGCGTCCACCCGTACGTCGATCGTGGCACTGGTTGAAGCCGAAAGGGTCGTGACCGTCGTGTCGCCGCTGGTGGGATTCGTTTCGCTCGCCGTGGCGGTCACCGTCAGCTGGAATTCGCCATCACTATGCGCCGGCGGCGTGATCGTCAGGCCGGCCAACTGAGGCGGCGTTAGTGTCCACGAGCCGCCACCGTTGTCTGTGCCGGCGCTGAGCGTCGCGCCCGCGGGAATACCGCTGATCTCGATCAACAACGTTTCTGAACTGTCCGCGTCCAGCAGGCTGCTGCTGATCGTCAGCGCGATGGATCCGTCTTCGTCACCCGTTGTCGAGGAGGTGACGTTCAGCGTGGGAGCGTCGGCCACGGCGTCGACCTGCACATCGATCGTGGTGCTCGTCGAGGCAGTCAGCGTCGTCACCGTCGTGTCGCCACTCGTGGGATTCGTTTCGGTCGCTTTGGCGGTGACGGTCAGTTGGAATTCAGCGTCGCTGTGCGCCGGGGGGGTGATGGTCAGACCCGACAGCTCGGCCGGTGTCAGCGTCCAAGATCCGCCACCGTTATCAGTACCCGCACTGAGTGACGCTCCGGCCGGAACGCCGGTAATGTTGATCAGGAGCGTTTCGCTGCTGTCGGTGTCGAGCAGGCTGCTGGTGATCGTCAGCGCGATCGAGCTGTCTTCGTCACCCGTTGTCGAGGAGGTGACGTTCAGCGTGGGAGCATCGGCCACCGCATCGACTTGCACGTCGATCGTGGCGCTGGTCGAAGCCGAAAGTGTCGTGACCGTCGTTTCGCCGCTGGTTGGATTCGTTTCGCTGGCCGTGGCGGTCACGGTCAATTGGAATTCGCCGTCGCTGTGGGCTGGCGGTGTGATCGTCAGGCCGGCCAACTGCGCCGGAGTCAGCGTCCACGAGCCGCCACTGTTGTCCGTGCCGGCACTGAGCGTGGCTCCGGAAGGAACACCGCTGATTTCAATCAGCAACGATTCGGAATTGTCGGCATCTACCAGACTGCTGTTGATCGTCAACGCGATGGCATTATCTTCGTCACCCGTTGCCGTTGAGCTGACGTTGAGCGTTGGGGCGTCCGCAACGGCGTCGACCTGCACGTCGATCGTCGCACTGGTTAAAGCGGAAAGCGTCGTGACCGTCGTATCGCCACTGGTGGGGCTCGTTTCGGTGGCTGTGGCGGTGACCGTCAATTGGAACTCAGCGTCGCTGTGCGCCGGGGGGTGATCGTCAGGCCAGCCAGCTGAGCCGGCGTTAGCGTCCACGAGCCACCGCCGTTGTCCGTACCCGCACTGAGTGACGATCCGGCGGGAACGCCGGTAATGTTGATCAGGAGCGTTTCGCTGCTATCCGTGTCGAGCAGGTTACTGGTGATCGTCAGCGCGATCGATCCATCTTCGTCACCCGTTGTCGAGGAGGTGACGTTCAGCGTGGGAGCATCGGCCACCGCATCGACTTGCACGTCGATCGTGGTGCTCGTCGAAGCCGAAAGGGTCGTGACGGTCGTGTCGCCGCTGGTCGGATTCGTTTCGCTCGCCGTGGCGGTCACGGTCAATTGGAATTCAGCGTCGCTGTGCGCCGGAGGCGTGATCGTCAGGCCCGCCAATTGGGCCGGGGTCAGCGTCCACGAGCCGCCACCGTTGTCGGTGCCGGCACTGAGCGTGGCTCCAGCAGGAACGCCGCTGATCGCGATCGACAGCGTTTCTGAACTGTCGGAGTCCACCAGGCTGCTGGTGATCGTCAAAGCGATCGAGCTATCTTCATCGCCGGTTGTGGACGAAGTGACATTCAGCGTCGGGGCATCGGCCACGGCGTCGACCTGCACATCGATCGTGGCACTGGTTGAAGCCGATAGTGTGGTGACGGTCGTATCGCCGCTGGTGGGATTCGTTTCGCTGGCGGTGGCGGTCACGGTCAGTTGGAATTCGCCGTCGCTATGCGCTGGCGGCGTGATGGTCAGGCCGGCCAGCTGAGCGGGTGTCAACGTCCACGAGCCGCCAGGTTGTCCGTGCCGGCACTGAGCGTCGCTCCCGCGGGAACGCCGCTGATCGCGATCAACAGCGATTCTGAACTGTCGGTGTCCAGCAGGCTACTGGTGATCGTCAGCGCGATGGATTCATCTTCGTCACCGGTCGCGGCCGAGGTCACGATCAATGTCGGGGCATCGGCCACCGCGTCGACTTGCACATCGATCGTGGCACTGGTGGAGGCCGAAAGCGTCGTGACCGTCGTATTGCCACTGGTGGGATTGGTTTCGCTGGCCGTGGCGGTCACGGTCAATTGGAATTCGCCGTCGCTGTGCGCCGGTGGCGTGATCGTCAGTCCCGCCAGCTGGGCCGGGGTCAACGTCCACGAGCCGCCAGGTTGTCCGTGCCCGCGCTTAACGTCGCTCCCGCCGGTACGCCGCCGATCGTGATCGACAGCGTTTCCGAGCTGTCGGTATCCAGCAGGCTGCTGGTGATCGTCAGGGCGATCGAGCTGTCTTCATCACCGGTGACGGACGAGGTCACATTCAGCGTGGGAGCATCGGCGACGGCATCGACCTGCACATCAATCGTGGCACTGGTTGGAGGCCGAAAGTGTGGTGACGGTGGTATTGCCGCTGGTGGGATTGGTTTCGGTGGCCGTGGCGGTCACGGTCAATTGGAATTCGCGTCGCTGTGGGCCGGTGGCGTGATCGTCAGTCCGGCCAGCTGAGCGGGCGTCAACGTCCACGAACCGCCGCCGTTATCCGTACCTGCGCTCAACGTGGCTCCCGCCGGTACGCCGCCGATCGTGATCGACAGCGTTTCCGAGCTGTCGGTATCCAGCAGGCTGCTGGTGATGGTCAGCGCGATGGCGTTGTCTTCATCGCCGGTGACGGAAGCGGTCACGTTCAACGTGGGGGCATCGGCGACGGCGTCGACTTGCACATCAATCGTGGCACTGGTCTGAGCGGCCAGCGTGGTGACCGTCGTATTGCCGCTGGTGGGATTGGTTTCGGTGGCCGTGGCGGTCACGGTCAATTGGAATTCGCCGTCGCTGTGCGCCGGTGGCGTGATCGTCAGTCCCGCCAGCTCGGCGGGTGTCAGCGTCCACGAGCCGCCACCGTTGTCCGTGCCCGCGCTTAACGTGGCTCCCGCCGGTACGCCGTCGATCGTGATCGACAGCGTTTCCGAGCTGTCGGTATCCAGCAGGCTGCTGGTGATGGTCAGCGCGATGGCGTTGTCTTCATCGCCGGTGACGGACGAAGTCACATTCAGTGTGGGTGCATCGGCGACGGCATCGACTTGCACATCAATCGTGGCACTGGTCGGAGCCGCCAGTGTGGTGACCGTCGTGTTGCCGCTGGTGGGATTGGTTTCGGTGGCCGTGGCGGTCACGGTCAATTGGAATTCGCCGTCGCTGTGGGCCGGTGGCGTGATCGTCAGTCCGGCCAGCTGAGCGGGCGTCAACGTCCACGAGCCGTCCCGGTTATCCGTACCTGCGCTCAACGTGGCTCCCGCCGGTACGCCGCTGATCTTAATCAGCAACGATTCCGAACTGTCGGTATCCAGCAGGCTGCTGGTGATCGTCAGCGCGATGGCGTTGTCTTCATCGCCGGTGACGGACGAAGTCACATTCAGCGTGGGTGCATCGGCGACGGCGTCGACCTGCACATCAATCGTGGCACTGGTCTGCGCGGCCAGCGTGGTGACCGTCGTATTGCCGCTGGTGGGATTGGTTTCGCTGGCCGTGGCGGTCACGGTCAGTTGGAATTCGCTGTCGCTGTGCGCCGGTGGCGTGATCGTCAGTCCGGCCAGCTGGGCGGGCGTCAACGTCCACGAGCCGCCAGGTTGTCCGTCCCGCGCTGAACGTGGCTCCCGCCGGTACGCCGCCGATCGTGATGGACAGTGTTTCCGAACTGTCGGTGTCCAGCAGGCTGCTGGTGATGGTCAGCGCGATGGCGTTATCTTCATCGCCGGTGACGGACGAAGTCACGTTCAGTGTCGGGGCATCGGCGACGGCGTCGACTTGCACATCAATCGTGGCACTGGTCTGAGCCGCCAGTGTGGTGACCGTGGTATTGCCGCTGGTGGGATTGGTTTCGCTGGCCGTGGCGGTCACGGTCAATTGGAATTCGCCGTCGCTGTGGGCTGGCGGCGTGATCGTCAGTCCGGCCAGCTGCGCCGGCGTCAATGTCCACGAGCCACCAGGTTGTCCGTTCCGGCGCTGAGCGTCGCTCCCGCGGGAATACCGCTGATCGTGATTAACAGCGTTTCCGAGCTGTCGGTGTCCAGCAGGCTGCTGGTGATCGTCAGAGCGATGGCGTTATCTTCATCGCCGGTCGCCGGAGAGGTCACATTCAGCGTGGGGGCATCGGCCACCGCGTCGACTTGCACATCGATCGTGGCACTG
This sequence comes from uncultured Planctomycetales bacterium, assembly GCA_963821085.1. Lineage (GTDB taxonomy): Bacteria > Planctomycetota > Planctomycetia > Pirellulales > Pirellulaceae > CAWGCE01. The sequence continues at coordinate 124,916 of CAWGCE010000006.1, forward strand.
GTCGAGGCCGAAGCGTGGTGACCGTCGTATTGCCGCTGGTGGGATTGGTTTCGCTGGCCGTGGCGGTCACGGTCAGTTGGAATTCGCCGTCGCTGTGCAGCGGTGGCGTGATGGTCAGACCGGCCAGCTGAGCCGGTGTCAACGTCCACGAGCCGCCAGGTTGTCCGTGCCGGCACTGAGCGAAGCCCCCGCGGGTACACCGCCGATCGTGATGGACAGCGATTCCGAGCTGTCGGTGTCCAGCAGGCTGCTGGTGATCGTCAGGGCGATGGCGTTGTCTTCATCACCCGTTGCCGACGAGGTGACGTTCAGCGTGGGAGCATCGGCGACGGCGTCGACCTGCACATCAATCGTGGCACTGGTGGGCGCAGCCAACGTGGTGACCGTCGTATCACCGCTGGTCGGATTGGTTTCGGTGGCCGTGGCGGTCACGGTCAATTGGAATTCGCCGTCGCTGTGGGCTGGTGGCGTGATCGTCAGGCCGGCCAACTGTGCGGGTGTCAACGTCCACGAGCCGCCGAGGTTATCCGTACCTGCGCTCAACGTGGCTCCCGCCGGTACACCGCCGATCGTGATCGACAGCGTTTCCGAGCTATCGGTATCCAGCAGGCTGCTGGTGATCGTCAACGCGATGGAGTTATCTTCATCACCCGTGGCGGACGAGGTGATTGTCAGCGTTGGAGCATCGGCCACGGCATCGACCTGCACATCAATCGTGGCACTGGTGGGAGCCGCCAGTGTCGTGACCGTCGTATTGCCGCTGGTGGGATTGGTTTCGGTGGCCGTGGCGGTCACGGTCAATTGGAATTCGCCGTCGCTGTGGGCCGGCGGCGTGATCGTCAGGCCTGGCAATTGGGCCGGCGTCAGCGTCCAAGAACCACCACGTTGTCGGTGCCGGCGCTGAGCATCGCGCCCGCGGGAACGCCGCTGATCTCGATCAACAACGTTTCTGAACTGTCCGCGTCCACCAGGCTACTGGTGATCGTCAGGGCGATCGAGCTGTCTTCATCGCCCGTGGCGGCAGACGTGACGTTCAACGTGGGAGCGTCGGCCACCGCGTCCACCTGCACATCAATCGTGGCGCTGGTTGAAGCCGAAAGCGTCGTGACCGTCATGTCGCCGCTCGTTGGATTCGTTTCGCTCGCGGTGGCTGTCACTGTCAGCTGGAACTCGGCATCGCTATGCGCTGGCGGCGTGATCGTCAGGCCGGCCAACTGAGCCGGTGTTAGTGTCCACGAGCCACCCCCGTTGTCGGTTCCGGCACTGAGCGTGGCTCCAGCGGGAATACCAGTGATCTTGATCAACAGCGTTTCTGAGCTGTCCGCGTCCACTAGGCTACTGGTGATCGTCAGCGCGATGGATCCATCTTCGTCACCCGTTGTCGAGGAGGTGACGTTCAGCGTCGGGGCATCGGCCACGGCGTCCACCTGCACATCGATCGTGGTGCTCGTCGGGGCAGACAGCGTCGTGACCGTCGTATCACCACTCGTGGGATTCGTTTCCGTCGCCGTCGCGGTGACGGTCAGTTGGAATTCGCCGTCGCTGTGCGCCGGGGGGGTGATGGTCAGACCCGCCAGCTCGGCCGGTGTTAGTGTCCACGAACCGCCACCGTTGTCGGTTCCGGCACTGAGCGTGGCTCCCGCAGGTACGCCAGTAATTACAATCAAGAGCGATTCCGAACTGTCGGTATCCACCAGACTGCTGGTGATCATCAAAGCGATCGAGTTGTCTTCATCACCCGTGGCTGCCGAGGTGACATTCAGCGTGGGAGCATCGGCGACCGCGTCCACTTGGACATCAATCGTGGCACTCGTTGACGCTGATAATGTGGTGACCGTCGTATTATCGCTCGTCGGATTCGTTTCGCTCGCCGTGGCGGTCACCGTCAATTGGAATTCAGCGTCGCTGTGCGCCGGGGGGGTGATGGTCAGACCCGACAGCTCGGCCGGTGTCAGCGTCCAAGATCCGCCACCGTTGTCAGTACCCGCACTGAGTGACGCTCCGGTCGGAACGCCACTGATCTCAATCAACAGCGATTCCGAATTATCGCCATCCACCAGGCTGCTGCTGATCGACAAGGCGATCGAGCTATCTTCATCACCCGTGGCTGCCGAAGTGACATTCAGCGTGGGAGCGTCGGCCACCGCGTCCACCTGCACGTCAATCGTGGCGCTCGTCGAAGCCGAAAGCGTCGTGACGGTCGTGTCACTGCTCGTCGGATTCGTTTCCGTCGCTGTCGCGGTCACGGTCAATTGGAATTCGGCGTCACTATGAGCTGGAGGCGTGATCGTCAGGCCGGACAATTGTGCCGGTGTCAACGTCCACGAGCCGCCGCCGCTATCCGTACCTGCGCTCAACGTAGCCCCCACCGGGACACCGCTGATCTCGATCGACAGCGTTTCCGAACTGTCAGTGTCGACCAGACTGCTGGTGATCGTCGAGCGCGATCAAGCTGTCTTCATCGCCCGTGGCGGCAGCAGTGACGTTCAATGTGGGAGCGTCGGCCACCGCATCCACCTGCACGTCGATCGTCGCACTGGTCGAAGACGAAAGTGTCGTGACGGTCGTGTCGCCGCTCGTCGGGCTCGTTTCACTGGCGGTCGCCGTGACCGTCAGCTGGAACTCGGCGTCGCTGTGCGCCGGTGGAGTGATCGTCAGACCGGCCAGCTGAGCCGATGTCAACGTCCACGAGCCGCCACCGTTGTTCGTGCCCGCACTTAACGTCGCCCCCACCGGGACACCGCTGATCTCGATCGACAGCGATTCGGAACTGTCGGTATCCACCAGGCTGCTGCTGATGGCGAGCGCGATGCTCCCATCCTCATCGCCAGTGGCCGTTGAAGTGACGGTGAGGCTTGGCGCATCGGCTACGGCATCGACGCGTACGTCGATCGTCGAACTGGTTTGTGCCGTCAAGGTCGTCACGGCAGTGTCGATGCTCGTCGGGTTCGTCTCCGTCGACGTGGCCGTGACTTGCAACTGGAATTCGGTGTCACTGTGCGGCGGTGGCGTGACTGTGATATCGACCAACGACCAGTTGGTTACGTCGACGTTGTCTAGAATCGCCGTCCCGGTGAACGAGTTGGTACCGTCCGTGATGGTAGCCCCCTCAACGATGCCACTGATAACGACGGCAAGTGTTTCACTGCCGTCAGTATCATTGAGCGAAGCCACGATCCCCAATGCAGCCGTAGTGCCATCTTCGTTGACCGTCACACTGGCGGGCGTGGAAACCGTGGGCGCGTCGGCCACGGCGTTCACAACGACGTTGATGGTTGCCACTGAAGTTGCCTGATTGCCGTTTGACGACTCGGCTGCATTCGCCGAAACCGTCAGAGTGAACTCACCATCCGAATCCGCTGGCGGCGTAATACTGATCGCCGCGACATTCCAGCTGGTCACATCGACACCGGTTACCGTCGAGGTAGCGGTGAAACTGTTGGTGCCGTCCGTCAGTGTCGCCCCCTCGACCATGCCTTTGATGGTGACGTTCAGGGTTTCACTGCCGTCGACGTCAACCAATCCGGTAAGGATCCCCAACGCGATCGAATTGTCTTCATCAATGGTGACCGACGGCGGTGTCACCAGGATCGGAGTATCCGCCACGGCAGTGACGTCAACCGAGATGGTGGATGCAGCGCTGAATTCGGATCCATCAAACACCTGGAAGTCAAAGCTGGCGTGTGGCGTTCCGCTATCGTGTAATTCGGAGAGAAACGTCAGTTGGCCATCACCAATGTCAGTCACCGAAATAAGCTGTCCCAGGACGACATTGACGCCGTCCAACTGCAGTGTCCCCGATGACTCGAGACTAGTGATCTTGATCTGGGTGAATGTGTCGTTGTCATCCACGTCGGCGAACGCAAAATCGGAAAGGGCGAAGGTGAACTCGACGTCTTCCGCCGTCGAGACCGTTTTGTTCGAGGTCGTTGGCACATCGTTTGTACCGTTGATGGTGATGGCCAGCGTGCCGGTATCAGAATTACCCCAGATATCCTGAATCGTGTAGTCGAAATCGTCCGTTAGTGACTCACCGATCGCTAGTCCCTGGACGGCCGGATTCGAGTTATCCAGTGTGTAATCGTAGGTACCATCAGCATTCCAGTTCAATGTGCCATAGGTGCCGACAATGTCGACCGATGCGTCCGTGATGCCTCCGACTTCGGAGACGGCCGCCTGGTTGATGCGCTCCCACTTCGGGTCGCCGATCCCGATATTCTGCAGACTCGGGTTGGATACGGTCACGTCCTGAGTGTAGCCATAATCAACTCTCAATTCGGTCACGGGACCGGCGACCTGAATCAAGAAGTTCGCGGCAGTGCTGCTACCACCGACGTTGCCAGCCGAGTTACTGCGAATGTGACCGCCGTCGATAATATAACGCGACGGATTATTAGGCGTGATGATCACCGGCACTTCGGTGGTCCCGTTATAGGCTGTGATCACCGAATCATCGCCCCAGTTGGGGTGCCCATCGTCAAAGTCGAAAATCTCGAATTCAAGGTTGCCCACGGGCTCGTCAAACGACCATGAGAAATCGATCCGCGAACCGGCTTCGCCGGGGCCGCCATTCACTTGCAACAGCGCGTAGCTGTTGCTGTTGCCCAATGGATTGATCGTATTGACTTTGAAGCTATTTGCCGTGGCGATGCCGTCCGGATCACTCCAGTCGAACGATGCTGTCACGCCGTCCATTGTCACGTCGGACATCACTCCCTGTTCGCCAAACTCATCGGCCCAACTCATCACCGACTGCACCGTCGTACTCCTGACCCAGTCGACGCCGAAGCCGTCATCGTCCGTGATCAGGTTTCCTGATGCGTTGAGCACCACATCTTCGGTGACGTCGTTCGTGTTGTCGGTCGCGATCGGTGCCGGATCGTCGTCAACGATGGTGGTCGTCACTGCGGCTGTGAGCACGCTACTGTCGGTCGCGTTGCTGAGCGTAATGTTGAAGTCTTCGTCAGCTTCTGACAGGTTGTCGCTAACCGTTTCCAGCGTAAAGAGCAAAGGGGTCATCTGCTCGCTTGGTGGCGAAAAGGTGATGGTCGAGCCGCCGATCACACTAGCCGTGTTGAATGAGTACTGCGTGGCTTGCCCGCTGCCATCCTGGATTCCAATCGTCGCCGAAAGGCCATCATCCCTGGCCAGCCCTGCGAAGTCGGTATCGGCGTAACGAACTTCGATCTCATTGGAACCCTCGTGTAGTACGAGTTGAAAAGTACCGGTTTCCGTCGTCCCGCCGCCGTAAAACGGGATGTTGTTCCACTGGACAATGAATTCACGATTCCCTGGGGCACCGGTCGTTTGGACGTATGCATCGCCATTTGCGGTCGGATCGTAATCATCCCAGAGTGCGGCGATCCCGGGCCTTCCCCCGAGCACCGAACCAGACGACATGTCCACGTTACTTGGTTGATTCGTTCCACCATTGAATGTTACATAGCCATTGTCGCTGACGCGCAGCTGTGTTTCCGTAGAACCGTAGAAATCGAAATCAAAACCAATATTGGCGAGCGCGTTAGTGTCGTCACCCAACGACAAAACGGATCCTGAGTTTGAAATATCGACGAAGCCTCCGCCCGTCGGATTGTACGTCGCCGTGTAGTCGGTCGTTGTCGCATCGTACGTCAACGTCGTGCCGTCAAACGTAAGATCTGACCGAGCGGCGACCGCCGCATCCACTGCAGCAATAAAGTCGGTATAGTCAGCGGAGGTCGTATCCACGTCTGCCAATGCCAAATCGACTGAAGCAGATGTCTGTCCGGGATATAAATCACCCAAGCTAATCGTGTAGCTGACCTGTCCACCCTCGGTGACCGACGAACCACCCGAGACAGACCATTCCGGCAAAGCGACAACATTCACCTGCGCAGTCGCGCTGCTCACCGACAATGCGCCATCGTTGTCCAAAGCCACCACTTCCAAAGCACCTATCAGGCCCGTAGCACCAGCAGCGGGAGTCCAATATGCGTGATTCGACGAATCAATGGTGTCGTTGCTACCGGAAACCCAAGCCGTTGCTGAAGCAGCGGTGGCTCCAATCCGCAGCGTACCACTTGAGACGGTCTGGACGACGAATGATTCAACAGTTCCGTCCGAGTCATCGGCATCACTATTGGCTAGTAGTTCGGCAAACGTGAGTTCAGCTTCCGTGTCCACCGGCACCGCATCAATTGCGGCACTGAAAGACGTCAAAGTTGGTGCCAGGTTTGTGGGCGAGTCTTTTATCGTCAGACCGGCAACAGCCCATTTCGTTTTTCCCTCCGTGTACGTCCACGACACGTCCGTCGAGGCAGACCCCAACTCAACGCTTGCGGCACCGTTCGCTTTCTCAATGAATAGGTCCCAGAGCTCGGTTTGCCCGGTGCCAGGCTGCAATTCATAGTCATCTTTCTTGTCCTTCAACGCGACGACCCCGTAAACCAAATCCGACGAAGTTGCCGCGACGGTTGTTGAAGGCGATCGCGAATCCCCTCGATCGAAAGAAAGATTGTCGATCGGCGTCGATTGATCCACTCCCGTGAATGTCGTCACACCCACAGTGACACCGTCCTTAACGGCGGCTGAGAAATCCACGACGACGTCATGCGTCCCCAAGTCGGGAGCGACCAGGGACCAAATTTCGACTCTCGCTTTTCCGTCCGCGTCGTCATAGGCCCCCACGAAGTTCAAACTGTCACCGTTGTACGTGACTGAGTCGACATGGTCCCCTTCAGCCTTACCGAACGAGAACCCCACCAGCATCATTCGTTCGCTCCCGGTCGTGGTGTGGGAGATGGTTATCGAGGACGCATCGGTCGTACCCGTTGAGGTGGCATCAACCTGCGGATTCAAGAGTCCCCACCAGTTTTGTTGTGCTTCCACACTGAATGCGACATCTGTTTCGATCTTGCCAGTCGTAAATTCGAACTCCCAGTTACCACCCATGAGAACCTGACCCGTATCATCGACGCTGGCGGCTACATCGGCGCCGGTCAAAACGCCCAGTGCGGCGGTCAGAAATTTACCGTCTTCCGTTGCAGCGAGGTCGCAACCATAAATCATCAGGTCCGCATCATCTGACAAGGCATCTTGCCATGCAGAAATATCACTGGCGTAGCCATCGAGATTGTCAGCAGTCAACCAAACGTCGCCCAAGTTGACTGCCCCTTCGCTACCGTGGGAAACGATATGAATGGCATCCAGCTCTGATCGTTCCGCCAATGCAGAGGTGACCTGTTCGACTCCGTCTCGTTCGCCATCCAAGACGACGATCTCAAACTGACGCGATTCATCCTCTTGCTGAACGATGTCGTCGACCAACTGTTGGTAGTCGGCGGCGCCTCCATCGATAAAGATCAGTTCGTGGCGGACTCGCTCGTTCGCGGAGGGCGCGACGACGCCGGTGCTATCGGCTTCGGCCTGTGCAGATCGGCTTTCGCCTTCCTGGCCATTTCGGTTCGATTCGATCTGCGGACCAGCCGCCAAGACGAATTCACTATTGTCGCCGGTGGCGGCTTCATCCGAGCTGAGCGGTGGAACTCGCCTGCTGCGTCTCGTCGACCTCCGGTGCCATGCCCGCTTCGGCCCCTACAGGAGACGCGCTCATCAGCACGCGGTCTTCGAATTGTCGCAATTTAATCTTGCGACTTGTTCGCTCTTTCACCGAAGAATCGGAAGTGAACAGTTCGCTCGCCTCATCCAGTGAACGCTTGAGGAAGGCTCGCAGTTTCAGGAACCAGAGGGGCGCAGGCATGTTGGTGTTTCCACTAAGTAGCCGGTTGGGAACGCCGAGGACTGCCGCGCGTGTTCGCGCAGGACAGAACGGCGATCTGCGCAAAATGCGCAGACATGAAAAGGTACCCCGCTAAAAATGGTCACGTTGCAAAAAAGCAACAAGGAGAATGGGGGGAATGCGTTGCCTGCATTAATTTAGGACTACATTTCCGGTTAGGCGGATTCTGAAATTTGAGTGTGTTATTCCGATTGCGATGCCGAAGATTACAGACAGGTACACATGCCTATTTGGTTTGCATGGTGCTGAGCGGATGGTAATCGGTTCATTGCTTCTGGGTTTCTCAAGGAAAAGTGACAGCGGCTGGAATGAGTGCATCTGCATTTACAGTTCGAACGAAGCAAGTTGTCGCGATTTTGCTGGCGGCAGCGATCGCTGCATGTTCGGCGAGTGATGCCGCTGCGCAACAGCGACAACCATTCAGGATCGACGAACCGGTTGTTGAGCGGCTGCCGGAGACGACCACGATCGACAGGCGGCCGATCGTTCAGACGGCTGTGGCCCCCAAGAAGGACCTGCAGTTCGCTCCTTGGCGACAGCCGTCGTCACCGATGCCCTCGGACGTGCCACAACCTATTTCAAATTCAGCTGACGCAACGAAATCCAATGTGGTCCAACTTCGCGGGCTGGCACCATCGACCCTGCTCAAGCGGCTGCCACCGGCGACGGCCGACCAACCGATCACTTCATCCACGGTCGTGCAACGAGCGACGTTCGAAGCCGACCTCGATGTCCGTATCTGCCGGTATTGTGGCGAACGGCGACGGCGTGATGAAACGGGTGCCGGTTGCAATTGTGCACATTCGTTGGGAGTTGGGGAATTCACTGACAAAGTGCAAACGCGTGTGGCGATTGCCGCTCATGAAACGCCGAAGGGGCCGGGAATGACGGAACTCCAAGTTGCGTTGACAGGCTTTGTTCCCTGGTGGGAGAAAGAAATCGGCAAACCGCAGCGAATCGATTCGCAGCTGATGCCGGTCACACTGGATGATATGATCCTGCAGGCGGTCCAATATTCGCACTTCATCCAGGCGCAAAGCAATCTGCCCCTGATGAGCGAAGAAGCGATCCTGGAAGCGGCTGCCGAGTTTGACATCAGCGCCTTCACGGAATCGAGATACACGAGAACGAGCGAACCGATTGGGAACCGGCTCACGGCCGGACCTGGGCGAACCCGGTTCCGGGATAAAAACTGGAGCTACGAAGGCGGAATTCGCAAAAAGACTTACAACGGTGCGGCACTTGAGGTGGGTCAGCGCTACGGATACCAGAGAAACAACTCCGATTTCCTGAATCCCAATCCGCAAAGCACGGCGCAGTTGGCGTTACGGTTCTCGCAACCTCTTCTGCGTGGTTCGGGGAAAGTCTACAACTCGAGCCTGATCATGCTGGCTCAATTCGACAAGAACATCGCCTGGGACAAATTCTCGCGTGAATTGCAAAATCATCTGGTCGAAGTCTCCAGCGCGTACTGGGAGCTGTACTTGCAACGAGCAATCTTGTTGCAGCGGGAGCGTCATTTCGATCGCGCCTCGACGATCCTGAAAGAACTCGAAACCCGTGCCGACATCGATGCGGCACGCAGCCAGATTGTGCGAGCACAATCGGCTGTGGCGGCTCGACAATCGGACCTGGCACGAGCTCATGCTGCGGTGCGAAACGCTCAGGTGCGATTGCGTGCACTGGTGAATATGCCTGCGTTGCAAGACACCGCGATCGAGCTCGTACCCAGCGAGCGACCAAATCCGCAATTCATCGACGTATCGATGCAGGATGCACTTGTCACGGCCCTCGAGAATCGGCCCGAAATCGATGAGTCGATGCAGCAGCTGAGATCGGCGAAATTGCAGGTGTCGGTTTCGCAACACGAGTTGTTGCCAACTCTGGATCTGGTGACCGAGACATATGTCAGTGGTTTGCAGCCGGGCTCGAGTGTCGGGCAATCGTGGAAGGATCAGTTCCAAATCGGCGAGCCGTCGTACACGGTCGGCATTGAAATGGAAGTGCCGCTGCACAATCGGGCGGCAAAGGCGCGGAATCGCCGCAAAAAACTGCAGCTGCAATGGATCGTTTCGCGGTACAAAGACACGCTGGAAAACCTGACAGCTGAGGTAGAAATCGTCGTACGCGATGTGCACACGGCATACGAGGAAATGATCGGCAAGTATCATGCGATGCAAGCGACACTGGCCGAGCTGAATTATCTGACGGATCGCTGGCACTTACTTCCGGGCGATGATCGTTCTTCCAGTTTCCTGCTCGAAGATATCCTGGATATCCAAAATCGGCTGGTCGGGCACGAGTTTGAGCTGGCGCGTGCTCAGGTCGCCTACACGCAGTCGTTGATTGAACTAAAGCGTGCGACGGGAACCCTGCTGGAATCGGAGCAGGTCAGCGCGACTAAGTTCTGCGAGGGCGGGGTTCCTCAGTTACAGCTTTCAAAAACGCCGCAGGATGATTTCACCAAGCCGGTCGAAACCGCTTTCGAATCCACGATCGGAGAACGGGCCGAATCGGATCTGAAGTTGATAGAACCGGTGGTGGCCGAACCCATCATCCGACAACCCATCACCTCGCCACCCACCATCGAAGAGCTGCCACGGGGCGGTTTTGAGATGGAGTAGGAAGGGCGCACCATTCCCGTCGCTTTTCGTTAGCTTCCAACACGATTTTAACGACGAGTCGATTTGGCCAGTTCTTTCAGTTTCCGCCCAAGGGGTTTACCTAGCCCTTTCGCTTGGTCACGCCAGCGGGTCGAGAGTGCTCGGTGAAGGCCTATTGGATCAAACCCGGCGCTGACTCATTCAAACTGTACACCAAAGGATCAGGATCATGTTTTCGGCCAGAGCTTGGCGGTTTGGTCAGCCGCATTCGCCGAAAATGTTCCAGACCCTCTGCTGCGCGACGTTTTCGACAGAGCAGGTCAGCCCAACGCCCCAGCGAGCGATTTCAGTAGACGTAGCCGGCGTCGCTGTGCAGTTCGGAAGGATTTCCACTCAACCTGCTGTGATCCTTCTCGCGCCGAAAAATTGACCAGGCCCCGCAGCTGTTCGGCAGCCAGCTTTCCAATCATCGCCCTCCGAATGCTACGAACAACCGGGTTGTGCAACCGGTTTCTCTATTCCTGCGGCGCCGATCTTTCCGTCCTGAGCGGCAATTGCATGCAAGACTTGGGGACGGCGGATGGTCGATTTTTTCCTCGCTCCGCGTTTCAAGGGAGAACTCGTCATGACGACGATGGTCAACAACTTCACGGATACATTACGCGGATTTCTGGCCCGACCCAGCAGGCCCAAGGGACATGACCCTCTCGTCATAGCCGCGATCAAGCAGACAGCAGAACCGCTGGCTGATTTGACCGACGCGGAACTCAAGACCCGCGTGAGTCAGCTGAAAGACTCGATCCAGGAGGTGCAGTCGACCGATTCGAATGAAATTCTGATTTCAGGTTTTTCGCTCGTTTACGAAGGCGCTCGACGCTCGTTGGGTATCTGTTACTACGACGTGCAACTGATGGCCGGGTTGGTGCAAGCGCAGAATGCGATTGCGCAGATGGCGACCGGGGAGGGGAAGACGTTCGTTGGCGTGTTGCCCGCGTTTTACCACGGTCTGCAGGGACGTGGCGTTCACTTCATGACGACCAATGCCTATCTGGCAGAACGAGATTACGAAATCGTCAAACCGATCTTCGACGCGGTAGGAATGAAACTGGGCGTACTGCGGGACGGCGACTCGCCGGCAGAAAAAGAGGCTGCTTATGCCTGTGACGTCACTTACGGCCCCGGCTACGAATTCGGATTCGATTACCTTCGTGATCAAATCGCGGTGCAGCGACAACCGAAACACCAGCTGGGTGAACGATATCGACGAGCCCGGAACGGCCAACAGCTGGAACCGGTCCTCACGATTCAACGAGAACACGCGTTTGCCATCATCGACGAGCTGGACAGCGTCCTGATCGACGAAGCGACGACTCCTTTGATTCTCTCGGGAGCACCGCAGTCCGAGCATCCCCATCCCGAGATTTATCACACCGCACTGGCGACGGCGTCATCGCTCAACGAAGACGATGACTATATTTCCGATCCGGCCACCAACAAATTACGATTGACCAAGGCCGGAGTGGCTCGAGCGTACCAGGCCATGAATCATCTCTCGGGAATGCCATTGCGGCGTCCCTGGCCTGAATATGTCGAGCAGGCACTGCACTCGCAACAAAGACTCCGACCCGACGTCGACTATGTGGTGGCTAATGACGAAGTTCAGATTGTCGATCAACAAACCGGGCGAATTTTCCCCGACAGAACGTGGCGTAACGGGCTGCATCAACTGATCGAGGCCAAAGAGGGACTGGTCGTCAGTGACGAAAACGACCCGATAGCCCGCATGTCGAGGCAACAGTATTTCCAATTGTACGATGGGCTCTGTGGCATGACAGGGACGGCAACTGGCAGCGAGCGTGAGTTTGCTCATTTCTACAAGTTGCCCGTGATTGTGATTCCTACGCGAAAGGAGAATTGTCGAGTTGAGTTGCCCATGCGATTCTTCGGCGATGCGGCCAGCAAGTGGCGAGCGATCGCCGCCGAGGTGGCTCGACTGAAGCAGACAGGCCAGCCGGTACTGGTGGGAACAAACACGATTGAGGCCAGTCAGCTGGTCGCCGAGGAGCTTGATCAGCTCGAAGTGCCCTACGCTTTGCTGAACGGCAAGCAGGACGAGGAGGAAGCGGACATCGTTTCCGCAGCGGGACAAATCGGAGCGGTCACCATCGCCACGAACATGGCTGGCCGCGGCACCGACATCAAATTGGGACCGGGCGTGGAGGAGCTGGGCGGATTGCATGTGATCGTAACCGAACCCAATAACTCGCAACGCGTCGATCGGCAACTGCTGGGCAGGTCCGCTCGTCAGGGGAATCCGGGAAGCTTCCAGACATTTGTTTCCGCCGATGACTCGTTGGTCCAATTGCAGGCGCCGTGGCTGGGCCAACACTTGCGATCAAATGCCAATAAGGACGGTGAAGTAATGCTGGATCTGTCACGCGAAGTCGGCAAGGTCCAATGCGCCATCGAGAAATCTGGGTTCGCCAAGCGAAGGCAACTGTTTGCTCGCGATACATGGCTGGAAGATGTCATGGCCAAGCTGGCCAAGCAGGGGTGAGTTCGGGATTTGGTTCCGATAATCCGCGGTCTTGAAGTGCTCGGCGCAAGCCTCGCCCGCGGTTACTACAAGTTGACCCAGGACGAAGAAGTGGCCAGCCTGATGCGAAATTCCACCGGACGGAATGACAGGTTATCGGTCTACCAGCTCAGAAGAAATGGAGACAACTCAACGGACACGAGCGGATCATCTCGCTCACCCAAGGAAAGAAATTTGTTAACGTAGAGTTGCAGGAAGCGGCCGCCCAGAGAATGCTCAGAACGCGATTATGGCCAATATCTCCTTTGTCGCGCCCCTGCGAAACGTTCCAGAGCACGTGCGAACTGGCGAGTCTTATTGACCCAAACCTGCTGGTTGTGGTGGGAAAGCTGATGCCAATAGTTTCCCACCACATTCGCTTAGCTCAGGTCCGGCGACGCATGCTCATTGCGAGCATCCCAATCAAGAGGAAACTCATGCCCGTGGGTTCAGGAACTGTGTGCTGCAACATATTGGCAGCTACCGGTTCGGAGACGCCAGTGTCCATCGAAAACAGCACTCCCCATTCTGAGATTTCGGAATCAAACTGCCGAATCTTCAACGCGTAAAGCCCGGGCACCGTAAACTCGACATCAACCGGTCCTGGCGCAAAGCCGGGATACGCGTGAATACCGTCGTTGTTGATCACCTCTACGCCTTGGATGTACAGTGCCGAGCCATCGTCTGAAGCAAGTCCCAAGGGGATAACGCCTGCCGTTTCGATTCGAAGAAAGCCGGTTAGCTGCATAATGGAATTTCCCACAGCCGTCATACCAATGACGGGATCCGAGATGCTCGGCGCATCCACTCCTAATCCGACATCAAACGTGGTGGTTGAGACGATCGAGCCGGCGGCTCCGTTGGGGTAGTCAACCACCGTTGACACAAAGGAAGCCTGCGGAGCATTCGATGCAACATAAACTTCAACGGCGGCCAGGTCGTTGACGTCAGCAATGAGGGGAGATGACCAGAGCAGTCCTTCCAAGCCGTCTGCCGGGATGCCAGGAATCGAGGCATCGGGAGTGTCGAAAACAATCGGCTGTGCGATGGCCAAGGTGTCAACAAGAAATAATGCGCATGCAAACGCGGTACAGGCTCGTAGTTCTTTCATTAGAACACTCCAAAAAATATGGTCAAGAAATGAGGTCGCGACGCACCTCAGCCAAAATTATTGTAATTGTCCCCAACCACGATACCAGCATCTTGGCCGATTTTTTTGCTTGGACAGTTAATACAACGGCTCGAACAGCCCCGTGACCCACCACAGATAGCCTGCCAGTGCGGCCCAATGCCGCCAAGACAGCACCTGCTATCTACCTCGTTGCTTTGCGGGTGTCGGCTCGCTCCGGTGCTGCCAGAATCGAATAGTCTGGGGACGGTTCGCATCCTTTCAGCACGCACGAGCATTGCATGCCAGTCGCTGGGTGCAAGAAGGCCTTAAAGGAACGCTGGGGCGAACACCAACTGCAACAACTCTCGCGATGCTTCCGCCGGGCTCTGGCGATATTCGGCCTCGACAAACTCACCGTCCGGGATGCATTCCACTTCGTGTGGTGCGTTCGCCGTTCACTGCGATGCATTTGGCGGCGCTCGGGCACTGGCGAACGTGCAGAGCGGGCCTTCCCAGAGTCCACAATGTCTAAGGATGCGCTCGATCACGTCCACTTGGCAACGCTCGATGAAGCTGATGATCTTCACCTGCCCACCACAACGCAGACACGCCAGCGGATTCACCTTGTACACGCGCTGGATGAGCATCGCCCAAGTGGAAACGGAAAAGGTAATCCGCTCTAGGTGGCACATGCTGCCGGTGACAAGCGGTGTCGTCAAGCATTTGGCATCAGCCGCAGCGCGGCTGATGCGATTGTGCTGCAAGTCCTGCGGCGTAACCGTCACAATCCAACCCGAATCGACTGCAGCAGCACCAATCTGCAAGCTATGTTTGTACGCGCAAGAACCGTCATGCTCCGGGTGTAAGGACTCTTTACGTCCACCCGGGCACCGGTCGGTGCCTTGAAACAAACATTTTCGCCTGGCCAAGGAACATGAGGATGACTGGATTCAGCAACTTCAACAACGATTGCCCATCACGATGCGTCGCAGCGGTGCGCGGACGAGTACGGCCGATCACGCAATTCATCGGCGCCTGGTTGCTGCTGACCGGACCCGCCACCGCAGTTGAGGTACATGGTTTCCTGGAGCCGTATCGAACGGTCAACGTCGCGACGGCCGAGTCGGGCGTTGTCACGGAATTGAATGTTCGGGTTGGCGACCCGATTGCCGAAGGCGAAGTGATCGCCCAGTTAGATGAAGATATTCATCAATTGATGGTGGAGACGGCAAGAGCTCGAATGGAGGCACAGGGGCGTCTCGAGTCGACCAAGGCGGAAGTGAAACTGCGAAAATACCGGCTCGAGAAACTCGTCGAGCTTCAACAAAAGGGACATGGTCGACGAGAGGAAGTCGAACGCGCCCAAGCGGACGCCGAGATCGCGGAAGCCGCGGTTCTGGACGCGAATGATGAGCTCCTGCTCCGCGCTCTGGAACATCGACGCCTGGAAGTCGAACTGGAACGACGCACGATTCGCTCGCCATTGACCGGTGTCATCTCAAACAACCTGAAAGAGGTCGGTGAGTTTGTTGCGCCGAACGAACCAGAGCTGGTGACGATCGTGCAGCTCGATCCGCTGCTGGCCAAGTTCTCGATGCGACGTTCGCAGTCCAAATCGCTGGGCGTTGGTCAATCGGTCGTGTTGAGTTTTTCGCCTCAAAACGAAATGTCAACGGGCATTGTGGAGGAGATTTCACCCGTGATCGACGCGGAAAGTGGCACGGTACGCGTTCGCGTTCGCCTGGATAATTCGAACGGACAATACGACAGCGGTCAGCGGTGTGCCTTGAAGCTGCCCAGCGTGAATATCGCCATGGAGGATGCTGACGAACAGACCGAAGTTTTCCATCGCTCAACATCGTCGGAGGCCCCGGCGACATACAGAACGAATTACAACGGCGACCGCTAATCGTAATCATCCCGAACGCTTGAATTGCAAAACATAATGCCTGACAGCAAATCCCAACAAAACATTGCGATCCAGCCGGGAACGTCGCGAACTGCGACGGGGCCGTCCGAACGGCAGTCCAACAAACTGGTCAAGTCAATACGCGTGCAACCGGGCGGTACTGCGAATCGCGCGATCGAGGTCACGTCTTCCGGAATGCTGCAGCAGAACCTGCTGAAAGCAATCAGCGCGAATCCAACCCGGAGCGAGGCGTTGACCGCCGTATTGCGTGTAATGACCGAGTCCTCGACGCCGGTCGGATTGTTGTACTTTGGACGCAACGACGAAGGCGAGCTGGAAGCTGAAGCCGAACTCTCTCCCGCAGGGACCGGCAACGTTCAAGTCGCTTATCAAAAGTCGCTGAAGTCACTGTGCGACGCGGTCTGTGAAAAAGGGTCGTATCAGGTCGGCCGGCTGGACGCCAAGGGCCGATTGATCGCGGTGGCGGCGCCTATCATGTTGCGCGGGCAAGCTCCGGAAGCGATCAGTGCCATCTTTGCGGGCGGAAACATTGATCAGGCCGTTGGAGTCATGCAAGTCGTGGCGGCCCATGTGACCCTATGGCAAATTCTTCAGGTCACTAAGGCTGCCGAATTCGAATCCAGGAGCACGGCAGCGTTATTGGAGCTGCTGGGAAAGTGCGACAGCAGCAGGAACCTGCAGCAAGCAAGCATTACGCTGGTCAATGAATTAAAGGACTATCTGGAATGCGACCAGGTCGCCCTGGGCCTGTGCGGAATCTCTGGAAAGTCGACTCATCTGCAAGCTGTCTCAGGCATGTCACAATTTGACAAGCGTTCCGAGTTTGCCAGTGCCATGGAAGCGGCACTGGATGAAGCCATTCTTCGTGATGAACTGACAACGTGGCCAGCGCCCCACGAAGGACAACAGAATGCAGCATTACGCGCTGCGTAGGGTCTGCGAACTCACCGACCATCAGGGTGTGATCAGCGCACCTCTGTACGACGATCAAGACACACTGATTGGCGCACTGGTTGTTTCTTGGTGGCAAGACACTGGTCGAGAAAAACGAGCTAATCGACTTCGCGGAAGCATCTCAGCGGCAGGTCGGCGCGACGTTACAGTTGTTGCGGCGTGCCGAAATGAACCCGATTTCGTGGGTGCTGCGAACGGTGAGCACGAAGCTGAGCACTCGCAAGGCGAAGTTTGCCGTGGCCATGTTCTGCCTGAGTTGCCTGGCTCTTTGCTTGCCGATGAAGTATCGGGTCGGTTGCGAGTGCCGGGTTCAACCGGTCGTGCGACGATTTGTGGCGGCGCCATACGACGGGAAACTGGACAAGACACTGGTCGAACCGGGCGATACCGTCGCGAAGGATCAGTTGCTGGCACGATTGGACGGTCGCGAATTGCGTTGGGAACTGGCGAGCCTGGAAGCGGAGCTGAATCGCGCCGAAAAGTCCCGTGACGCAGCGTTGGCGATTGATCATGTGGCGGAAGCTCAGCAAGCCGGGCTGGAAGTCGAACGCCTGCTGCTGAAAACACATTTGCTGCAAAATCGCCTGGAACACCTGGAAATCCGCAGCCCGCTGGACGGCATGGTCATCAGCGGCGACTTGAAAAAAACAGAAGGAGCACCGCTGTCTGTGGGACAGGTCATGTTTGAAGTTTCACCATTGGATCGCATGATCGTCGAAGTGGAGATTCCGGAACGGGAAATCCTGCACGTAGAGGAAGACGCAGAAGTTATTTTTCGAGTCGATGCTTACCCGGGTCGCAAGTGGTCCGGCACGATCGAACGGATCTTCCCGCGGGCCGAGCTGAGAGAGAACGAGAGCGTCTACCTCGCCGAAGTGAATTTGGACAATCGAACGGGCGAACTGCGTCCCGGCATGAAGGGGCGTGCTCGTGCTATCGGTAAGCGACACACTATCGGCTGGAATCTGTTCCACAAGCCTTACGAATCGCTTTGTATGTTGATTGGAATTTGACGTGCAAAAGCTCGACCATCGCATACGCGATCTGGGGATGATGGAACTGGCCCTGCGTACCGACCTGGTGTTCACTCCGCGCACCGTGGCTGGTGAATCATGCTACGTCGTTGAAGACGCGGTCAACTCAAAGTACTACAGCATCGGCATCCCCGAGTACACATTTATCTCGTGCCTCGATGGCCGCACGACGGTTGCTGCGGCATTAAGTCGAACCGCACAGGCGATTCCGGAACAGGCACTCAACGAACAGGACGCGGCCTCGATCTGCCGATGGCTGATCGATTCCGAACTGGCTTTCACTGCCGCTTCGGCGGACGCGAGTCGCCTGTCCGACACCGCCGCCGAAAAAACTGTCGGCGGCTTGGGGCAGTGGAACCCGCTGTACCTGAAGGTGCCGCTGGGCTACCCCGATCGGTTCTTTACCAGGATCAACCCCTGGGTCAGCTGGGTCTATTCCAGGCCGATGGTGTTGGCGACCACAGTTCTGGTGCTCTTCGCTGCATATCAGGTCATGGCACGCTGGAATGACTTCATCATTGCTTCCAAGGGCGTGTTTGTCCCTGGTCGCTGGTTTTGGCTGGGCGTCTGCTGGTTGGTGCTGAAGATCGTTCACGAATTTTCACACGCTGCCGTCTGCAAACGGAATGGAGGATCGGTGCACGAGGCTGGCGCGATTTTCATCCTGTTTGCCCCACTCGCCTACGTGGACGTCACTTCGTCGTGGCGGTTCAAGTCGAAGTGGCAGCGCATCCATACCGCTGCCGCAGGAATGTACATCGAATTGCTGGTCGCGGCCGTGGCCGCGTTATTCTGGGTTCGTACCGAGCCCGGCTTGATCAACGACCTGTGCTTCAATCTGGTGCTGATGGCCAGCGTGACAACCCTTGCTTTCAATGCCAATGCGTTGATGCGATTTGACGGTTACTACATTCTTTCCGATCTGGTGGACATTCCCAACCTGTATACCGATGGGCAGTTGTTCCTGCAGCAAATCGGACGCAAAGTGTTCTTGGGGTTGCCCGCCGACATGTCGAGTGGGTCCTGGTCGCGCGACACATTCGTCCGCCTTTACGGGATCGCGGCCTTCTGCTGGCGGACGTCCGTGACATTTTTCCTGATCATTGCCGCCGCGATGATGTTCAACGGCGCTGGATTACTGATTGCGCTTTTTGCCGCGGCGATGTGGCTGATTGTGCCCACCTTCTCGTTCCTGGTGTACCTGTTTCGAGGGAATGACTGGGAGAAACCCAGCAAACTTCGTTTTGCCGGCTTGGTCCTGCCGCTGGTCTTGCTGATGGGTTATCTGCTGACGCACACGCCGTGGCCCGGTGTGATTCGTGCTCCGGCAGTTGTCGACTACGACCCCTTGGCAGTGGTGCGGGCTCGCAGCGACGGCTTCGTCCGCGAGATCTGTGTCAACAGCGGCCAATTTGTCGAAGCTGGACAAGTTATCGCTCGGTTGGAAAATTCCGAGTTGCTTGTCGAGCTGCAGGACATTGATCTGGAGATCGAACAAACTTCGCTGAAGAGCCGGGTGCTCAAACAACGTGAGGAGTTGGCCGCATTTCAAGCCGAAGAGAAGAAACTCGAAACGCTGCGCAAGCAGCAGCAAGAGAAATCGGCCGAAGTCTCTCAGTTACTGGTGAGAGCACCGATTCGTGGGACCGTTATTCTTCGTGATCCCGATGCATTGCTGGGAACCTACGCCGCCAGTGGTGCCGAAATCGTTTCGATTGGTGACGAGCAAAGCAAAGAGCTACGGCTTTCCATTCGTCAGGAAGATGTCGACACCTATCTCGCGGCGGTTGGCGAATCGGTCAGCGCCCGTTTGCCCGGCGTAAGTCGATTGACATGTTCCCTCACACGGGTGCCTCCTCAGGCCAGCGTCGAGCCACCTCACCGGTCACTTTGTGCGCCATACGGAGGCCCTCTGGAAGTGCGTGCCAAAGAATCGACCGAATCGGATAATCCAGAGGACAAGTACGAACTCATTCGGCCCGGCTTCACTGGCATTGTTGAACTACCAACCGAATATGGCGCTCATCTGCATGCAGGGCAAAGGGGAGTCGTCTGGTTGGCGCGAGGCAGTGAATCGATCGCTGAGCATCTGTGGAGCGACCTGAAGGCCAGCCTGCCTGAGTCGTTCGCCCGGCAATTCAACATCGCACCTTAGAAGCCCTGGGCACGTGTTCCTCGCCGTTTCAAGTCGCACGGTCACCTGACGGAAACCTACGCTTCACGCTGCACGCATCATATCTTGACGTCTCAGCGCTGCTCAGGCTCCGCAACTACACCTGATTGGGTGAAACGAAGAGTCCACCACTTTCGTAGTAAGTGCACGCATCGTCCGTCTCAATTCCCGGCGCTTTTGCTTCGCCGCACAGCAATCGGTTGCAGCGAAGAACCTTCACGGTGAGGTGCAAGTCGTGCCTGTTAGGACCGGTCAGATCGAGGTTGATGTACTTCATATCCAGCGGACGCGAGTGGACGAGGCCAATACCACTGGTGGAAATATCGCGGGTCAGCACAGGGAACGGTGCATCGGTCGGTTGAAACTGATCGTTCAATGGAGTCGCCATCGCAACCACATTGAGCGGGTAGCGGGTTGCCAACCGCCGCTCTGGTTTGTCGTATTCTGCCTTCGCGGCCGCTTGCGCCAAACTCTCGAAGAAACCGAGTTCGACAGCTTCCAGCGGAGTCAGTTCGTGAATGGCCAAGATCTCGTCCTCAAATAGGTCAGACCGTTTCATCAACCGGCCAAGTAAAGCAGTGGCACTTCGTGCCATAACTTAATTATCGGTTCTAAAACGCTTTCCTGTCGCAGGAAACCGACCAATGTCGACTTGTCACGGCCGGATGGGCGCAGTTTTTCGGGTCGTGCGGCCGTCGCAGGCCGATTCAATGCAGGTTTCCGCCAACTGCATCGAACCGCACGTTGCGTTAGCTGACACCTGCAGCAGTTACTGGAAGTTTCAAGCACGTCAAGTTTGGAAAGCGTTGTATGTTTTTGCTGATGAGCAAGAACATGGCACCAAGCATCAGACCGGCGAGCAAACCGCCACAGTGAGCTGGCGTGTCGACATGTGGTCGGGCCGCCATCGTGCTGAGATCAATCACGGTGGAGAAGACGACAAAGGTGGCTACAAATCGCCAGCGCCGGTCGGCTCGTAATGTCTGTTCGAACATCGTGAACGCCAGGAGCACGCCCCACACACCACACAAGGCTCCCAACGCGCCAACGCTCACAGCTGCCGGATTCCACATGGTACTGGTCGAACTGGCTGCTGCAGCGCAGACCAGGTAAAGTGCCAGAAAGAGATGTGGTCCGGTTTTTCGCTCGACGAGTTGCGCTGTCCAAACGAGCAACCACATGTTCGTCAGCAGCGCGATTGCGTCGACGTGCAGGAATACGCTGGTCCAAAGTCGCCATGATTGGTCACCGATAGCTCGATCGTTGGCGCCGAACTTGATCAACGTCTCCATGTCGATCCGAGCCGCGCTACCAGCGAAGACAATCATCGCCGCAAAAGCGAGCAGGTTTGCAAGGACAATCAGCGACGTCACGGGCAGGCCTGGTTCAAGCCAAGTCTGCCGGTGTTGTGGGAGATGCAACGTTGAATGCCTCGTTACGCAGACGAAATGAATTACGAGCTTAGCCCTGGATCATCAAGCTGAGGACGACAACCGATAAAATGCCCAGCACGACGGCCCAATCAACGGTTCGCGTGGTGCGACTTGGTAAGGCGGTGATTCGAAGCGAGCAGGTAGACATGGATGGGCGGGATTCGTGAGAGCAATCTGTCATTGGCGGGTTATCCATGGCAGGTGGAAATGCGAGCCGCGTGCCAAAGGTTCGGCGTTTGAAAAATTGCGAAATGTGGCCAATTGCCAGACGAATCATTCGGCAGAAGGTTGCAAAACGTCAACAAGTGATCGTGAATGGAAACGGACTGCGGGCCAACGCTCAACGAACCTTACTGGAATGGCGCGAAAGATCAGGCGATTTCAGCGGCACTGCGTCATCATCATCAGCTTCTGGCGATCAGGCTCGAGAAAATGTATACCGCCGGACCACAGGAAGGCGCACTGCAGGCATTCAAAATGAACAGGCTTATTTGACAAGTGCCGACGACACTAGCGGACGGCGTTGGACTGTCGCAGAACAGCCTGCTGTTCGCCGGGCCGGATATAGACCGACTGCGCCGCCATAGCATAGGTCTGTGGATTTTGAATGAAGACACGGGCGTAACTGAAGCCGCGAGCGTTGTCCGGCACGGGTAGTTCGATTGTGAACGGTCCGGGCTTCAATTCAACCTGTCGGCTTTCCCACAATCGATTGTTGGCACGGCGAAACGTGGTTGTCATGGAAACCAGCTCTTCTTCCGAATCGGCCGGCTGTCGACGGCGTCCGGGTGAAAACGTATAGCCATCGCGGCGACAGCATAACTCGATCAGGCACTTGCCACCGATTGGCGAATCGCCTTCGATCTTAAGCGTCGCGCCCGCTTGGATGTTATCCGCACAGTCCAATCGAACCGGCAGCGGATGCTTCAAGCGCAGCATTGGGTCACCCAACAGGTGGAACAGCAATTGGTGCTCGGTACGTTCTGCCAACAGTTCATCACGGCCTGGGTTAAGCGCCCGAGCCATCGCATCCAGCAGTTTTCGCCGGGACACGTTCGAACCTTCCTCCGATGCCAACTCCTGCCGCGCGTGCAGCATGACTTCACCGAGGGTGTCGAACTGGTGTTCAAAGTAAGCATCCATCAACGCCGTGCCAAGGATCGCCATGGGGTAGGGCATGGTGACTCGAGTTCCACAGATCACCGCCACCGGTCCGCCTGGAGTGCGCAGCATGCGTTCGGCGAGGCAATCAAGTGGTTGATCGAACGCACCGGTATAGCATGCCATCATCAGCGCGATGGGCAAGCCAGCTCGAGAACTCAGTCGCGGCACGTCCTCCGTTTCCAGAATGGGCAGCACCGCGTCGTCAATGCGGATTCGATCGAGTCGGTAAGGGCGGCCGTGTCCCATGTAGACCCAGAACAGGCAACCATCCTGGACAGAAGACAGGACTGTGTCGCGAAAAATGCGAGGGTCGGGACAATAGGGACTGCGCCAACTTCCATATGCGAGTTGGACTCGGTAGTCGGCCGGCAAGCCGTCGGTAATGAACCGCTTCGCCGCCGCCTCGACCACCGCGTCGGTAATGGCACCGAAGTCGCCCGCCCCGGCGGTGAAGTTGACTCGCCGACGCCAAGTGCCGCTGGCGGGGAGCCTTTCGTAGTACAGTATCTTGTCAATGATCAGCTGGAGTTCGGCCGGACTCTCGGCCGTCAATCGCCCGACTGCAATCTCGGGAACGCCATCGCCATCCAAGTCGCCATAGGGATTATCGGTGGCAATCACGGTTTCCGGTCCCCAGCGTTTGATGATGGTTGCTTCATAATAAAAAGTCGGCACCGCGAGAGCTCGGACCTGTTGATCGTATGCCATTTCGACATCCGCATCGCCGATCAGCAACACGTATCGCAGTGGGCGATGCTTGGCGATTTGCTGCAACTGTTGTCGAATCTGCGGCGTGTCCAGACGGCTATCCACGTCAACGATGTCGATGCCCTGACTCTCGCGTAGCCGTTTCCATTCTTCCAACACGGGTCGCATGACTGGTGCGCAGACAACGGCGGCAGTTTGCCTCTTCTTGACCGCCTTTTGTTTCGTCCGAATGTTGTCGGCGCTGACGACCGGCGCCAGGCGATTTGGCTCGAGTTGCTCTCCAATGCCTGATCTTGGCGTACAGCACAGGATCATTGCTAAAACGAAGCTGCCAAGAAGGAAGCGTTGGCGACGAATAACAGCATATCGAGAGGGGGTCACTAAATTTCCCTTTTGTTGGCTCGCCGTTAAAGTCACCGGCCAACGGTCGCGGATCCTGAAAACGATCAGTCGAAAGCGGGGCAGAGTGTAGCGTCACTGGCTGAATTGGAACAAGGCAACCCGTGGCGGGACCGCTATCGCGACCGCGCTGCTATGGCGTGAAACATTGACTCCGATAGAATGATTGGGCGAACGCCAGTTGTCGGACCATCAGCATGGTGTTTCTGGCAGCGATAATGGCGTTGAAACTTCGCAAACGTGGGATTACCGATGAGCGATTCACCAAAGGAACAACAGGCCGACTCACTCAGCGGGATGGGGCAATTTGCTCCCGTCGAAGTTCGCTTGAAAAACCCGCCCGTGGCAGCACTGCTGGCGTGGCTCTGGCCGGGTGCCGGTCACATTTACCAGGGGCGCATCGGTAAGGGGATGCTGTTCATGGTCTGCATCCTGATCATTTACTTCTGGGGATTGGCGATGGGGGGTGGGCACGTCGTTTACGCCTCGCTGCGCAAACCCGACATTCGCTATCCCTACGCCTTCCAATTGGGCGTGGGGCTGCCCGCGATGCCGGCGATGTTGCAGGCCATGGCTGCCAAGAACGGAACCGATTTGTTCGGCAACAAATTCATGGCTCCTCCCGGCGATCGACGTCCGGACGCTCCGCTGCCTCATGTGTCCGAGCAGGAACACGACGAACTGGCAACGTGGCACGAGAAGTACGGATTCTATTTCGAGATGGGAACGTTGTACACAATGATTGCGGGACTGTTAAACGTGTTTGTGATCTACGATGCCTACTCCGGCCCGTTATTCACCGACCCCCGCAAGAAGAAACCGAATGGAACGGACGGCGAATCAGAGTCGGAAGCGGAGTCGATTTCCGGCGAAGAGACCAAGTGACGTTCAACTTTTCCCGTTCATCGACCGCAGGCAAAGGATGACACACGCCATGTTTGGTAACCCGGTTTTCGTCGACACGATTTTGATCGCCGAAATCGTTCGCATGTGGTACGCCCTGCCGTTGATTCTGGTTGTAAGTATTGTTTACGGAGCTACACGGCACGAGGCAGCCCGCCCGATCATTGAACATGCGATCCGGTTTGGGCTGGGCATCGTGGCCTTCATGGCAGTTCTATTTGTCGTCATCTGGCTGGTTTCCAGCTCGATCTAGTCCGGCGCACGCACGATCTTTGGCTGTCGGAGCGAATATCCAAACTTATGCGAATCGTAGTTCTTGGCGCCGGCACGGTCGGCACGTCGATCGCCGATATCCTGGGCCGCCATCGGCACAGCATTACCGTTGTGGATGTCGATGCCGCCAAGACGCGGCAGCTGAATCAGGAACTCGATGTACGCGCTATTACCGGGTCAGCTGCGGCCTCGAGCGTGCTGTTTCAGGCCGGAGTTATCGGAGCTGACCTCTGCCTGGCTGTCACAGGGAGCGACGAGGTCAACCTGGTTGCCGCCAGCTTATCGAAGGCCATGGGAGCGAATCGGTCAATTGCCCGGGTCTTTTCGTCGGTATACCAGGACTTGAGCACGTTCGATTACCAACACCATTTCAACATCGACCAGCTGTTAAGTCTGGAACGTCTGGCAGCCGTCGAGTTTGCTCGCAGCATTCGCAATCCCGGTTCACTGACAATCGAGAATATGGCCGGTGGTGAACTGGAAGTCCAGGAATGGTCTGTTCAGCCCGCTGCCAGGGCGGCGGGAACGCAGCTCAAGTCACTGCAGTTGCCAAAGGGAGTTCGAATTGTTTGCATCATCCGCGGAGACAAAACCTGGATTGCCGGAGCCGACGATCAATTGCAGGTTGGGGACCGAGTGACCGCGATCGGCAGGCGGGGTGATGTGGAGAAAGTTCGCGGCTTGTTTGAAAAGAAACTGATCGAAAAGAAGACCGTGATCATTGCCGGGGGCGGGGAAACCGGAAGTCACCTTGCCCGGTTGCTGGCAGGGCGTCGCACCTCGGTCGTCCTGATCGAAGAGGACGAAGAACAAGCCGAGAACCTGGCAAGGACCCTCGAGTCGGTCACTGTGGTTCACGCCGATGCAACAAGTCGTGCCGTGCTTGAAGAAGAACGCGTCGGCAGCGCGGACGTGTTCGTCGCCTGTATGGGCGATGACGAAGAAAACATCATGGCCGGTGTGGAGGCAAAGGAGGTCGGAGCCACTTCGATCATGGCATTGATTGGTCGTCCGGATTACGCCAGCGTCGTTGGAAAACTCGGTATCGACCTTGCAGTCAGCCCCCGTGAAGTGATTGCAAAACAGGTGCTCAGTTATCTCAATCGTGGCGCGGTCGTCACGCGATCTTCGATCGTGGGGAGTACGATCAGTGTGCTTGAGCTGGATGTGCCCGACGGAGCTGCTGCCACCGAACACGTGCTGGCCGAACTTCGACTGCCACCCCAATGCCTGATTGCGGCAGTGATCCGCAGTCAACACGTAGGCGTCCCCGGGGCCAATGATCGCTTGAAAGCCGGTGAGCGAGTCATCGTCCTGGTGGAAGACCAACAATCTGATGCCTTGTTGTCATTATTCAAGTAACGATGGAATTCGACAGAACAGATCCGCAGGGCAAGCCGTTCTGATGTCCATGAAAACTGAACCAACAACGATTTCAAAACGCTCCAACGCGCTAAACGAGCGATCGTATCCCGCACTTCGAAGCGCACGTGGCCAGCAGGCTATGTTGATCCAATGAACATCCGCATTGTCTCACGACAGCTGGGTTTGATCTGCCTGCTAATTGGTGGCTTCATGTTGCTCAGCCTGCCCTGGGCACATCCGTCGACTGGCATTCGAAATGAACCAACGATTCAAACAACCGGCCAATTCGAGAATACGGCGTTCTTCGCGCTGCTCAACAGCGTGGCGATCAGCCTCATGGTGGGCCTGATTCTGATGTGGGTTGGCCGAGATGCCCGCGGACGCTTGTACCGCAAGGAAGCCATGGCCGTTGTCGGATTGACCTGGGTCATGGCGACGGTACTCGGAGCGATGCCTTACTACATCGCCGGCTGCATTCGCGGTCAAGCGCTGCGCTTTGATGTGAATAACTCGGCAGTGCTGATCCTGGCCAGCACCAAATACGGTGCGGTTTGGAAGTCGAAGACGCTGGGTGACGTGCCAACCGAGTTGATCGGCGGTCTGATCGAAGCAGGATTCGACGGTTTAACGGCACAGGGTCTGGCTTCCGCAGTTCCCCATGACGCCCGGAACATGACCGAACTGCTGGACGAACTACGTGCCAAGGATCCCGATTGGGAATCGGCGCTGGTAGCTCCTGGTGAACTGACCGAATGGGGCCGTAATCGCCATTACCGTTTACGCGTCGTAGCGATGACGTTCGTCGATTCCCTGTTTGAATCCCAGTCGGGGTTCAGCACCACGGGAGCCACCGTCATCACCGACCTGGAAGACCCACGTTTAGTGCCTCACTGCCTTTTATTCTGGCGCAGCAGTACTCATTTTCTGGGCGGACTGGGGATCATAGTCTTGTTCGTAGTTGTGCTGGGACAGGGCTCAGTCGGCAAGGCGCTGATGCAAGCCGAATTGCCCGGGCCCACTCAGGATTCGGCTCAAGCTCGCATGCAACACGCGGCCTGGTTGTTTGCCGCGACCTACGTGGCGTTGAACTGCCTGCTGACGGTGATCATGCGGATGTTTGGCATGACCTGGTTTGACGCGTTGTGCCATGCTTTCGGAACGATGGCGACCGGTGGTTTCAGCACGTACAACGCCAGTCTTGGGCACTTTGACAGCCCCGGTCTCGATTACGTGACCGTGGTGTTCATGATCCTGGCAGGTTCAAATTTTACGCTGTTGGTCGTTTGGCTTCGCGGCAAACCACTGGCTCTGTTTCGTGACGTGGAATGGTGTGCCTACGCGACCATCATCGTAGTGGCAACGCTGCTGGTCGTCAGCCTGGGTTTGGCTCACGATGATTTTGGAAATCACCTGACGCAATTCAGCACACGTCTTTCCGATTCGTTTCGCTACGGCCTGTTC
The DNA here is from genome assembly GCA_963821085.1 of uncultured Planctomycetales bacterium. Classification (GTDB taxonomy): domain Bacteria; phylum Planctomycetota; class Planctomycetia; order Pirellulales; family Pirellulaceae; genus CAWGCE01. The sequence goes on from CAWGCE010000006.1 coordinate 152,779, forward strand.
CAGGTTGTTTCGATCTTGACCACAACCGGCTTCGGAACGCACAACTTTGACGCGTGGAATAATTTCAGTCGGGCACTGTTGCTGGGCCTGATGTTTATCGGAGGTTGCGCCGGCAGCACGGGGGGTGGCATGAAAGTCATCCGTCACGTGTTGTTGGCAAAGATCATTCAGCAGGAGGTCGAGCTATCTTTTCGTCCGACTGTTGTGAGACCACTGCGTCTGGGCGGTAAAGCAATCGAAGATCCCGGGCTGCGGAAGAACATCCTCGTCTATTTCGTGATCCTCGTCATGCTGTTCGTCGGGGCGTGGTATTTCGTTGTGCTCGTCGAACCCGATTCGACCTGGGGCGCGGCGGCCGATAACAAACTGATCGACAGTGCGAGCGCCGTAATTGCGACGCTGAACAACATTGGACCTGGATTGGGCACCGTCGGGGTCACCTGCAACTATGCCCACCTGTCCGCACCCGTCAAACTCCTGCTGACCTGGTTGATGATGCTGGGCCGAGTGGAGATCTTCGTAATCCTGTGCCTGTTCGTGCCGCGATTCTGGCGAACGGTTTAGGGCAGCTTGCAACGCAAACCTGATCGCAGCTTCGATGGTTGCAAAGCAGCGATCGGCACAACCGCGTTCGCACGCGCAAGCTCACAGGGACCTGTCAGGGCGGTTTGCCCAGGGCATGCCCGCGTGCCAAATTCACAACGCCGCCGTTCCAGCTGTTCCTGGATTACGGATTGCAGTGTGCCGACGAGTGACCGGATCGGCAGTTTCTGCAATTTTTTGCACTTGTCCCGGGTTTTTTGGAAGATACAGTAGTTTCAAACACTTGTTTTAATTGGCCAGATTCCCGGATCCTCACTGATGTCTACCGACACCTCACGACAGCAAATCCTGGACGCTGCAGGCCCTGTGTTTGCCGAAAAAGGCTTCGACAAGGCCACCGTCCGGGAAATCTGCGCAGCGGCCGGCGTGAATGTGGCGGCGATCAACTACTACTTCGGTGACAAGCAGCAACTTTACCGAAAAACAGTCGAGCAGGCCCATGAAAACCGGGCGGCGACAGTGCCCTTGCCAGCGTTATCGAATCTGGCGACGTCGGCGGAAAAACTGCGAGGTTTCATCCACACGATTACAGCCCGCATGGTAGGGATGGACAAAGCACCATGGCAAACTCGCCTGCTCATGCGAGAGGTACTGGCTCCAACCGAGAATTGCCCTGCGCTGATTAAGAACTACTTCCAACCCATGATGAAGATATTGCTCGACATAATTGACGAAATGGTCCCGGTTGCTGTCGGGTCCGAACGGCGTCAGCAAATCGCCTTCAGCATTGTCGGTCAGTGCGTCTTCTATCGGGCAGCCGGTAACGTCGTGTCGTTGATGGTGAGCGAGAAAAAACGGAAAGAGGACTATACCGTGCCACAGCTTTCGGACCACATCGCCGATATGGCGATCGCCAGCCTTGAGAACTTGCCGGCACATTGGATCGAAGCCGACTCGGCCAGATACAAGACCATGAAGACACTGACGCAGGATACGATCGAAACATCGACATGATCAACAAGACCGAAGAAGCACAATCCGCCGAGACAGGGCCCACTTCCGTCGAGCCTTCGGTGACAATCGCCGCGAAGACATCGTCGCCCGTTATCGCGAAATCGGCAGCGGCCGACGAAGTAAAATTCAGTTTCCTCAGACACATCGTCTTACCCGGCATCATCCTGGCGGTAGGCCTTGGCGGTTTGATTGGCTCGAGCAAGCTGAAGAAAGACCCACCGAAAAAGGAAATTCCCCTGTTCATACCGAACGTCAAGACCGTCACCGTCGAGCCGTTCTCGGGCACTTTGACGATGGACTTGGACGGCACCGTCGTGCCGCTGCGGGAAGTGAGTATCGCCACGGAAGTCGTCGGCCGCATCAAGTACAAATCGCCCGACTGCCGCGCCGGCAACTTCGTCACACAGGGCACCTTGCTGTTTGAAATTGATGCCGTCGATTTCGAACTGGAGGTAAAACGCCTGCAGCAAGAGGTGGCGCAGGCGGAAATCGGAATCGACGAAATCGACGTTGAATTGAACAACTATCGCGAATTAATGGAGCTGGCCGCCGAAGACCGCAACCTGCAATTGCGTGAAGTTGAACGGCTCAAAAGCCTGGTTTCCAACCGCGTTGTCACCGAATCAGAACTGGATCGGGCGTTGGGAATCGAAGTCACCAAACGCAACTCGCTGCAGGCCTTAACCAATCAGGTCAAGACGATGATCCCTCGTCGAGCTTCGCTGGTGGCGACGGTCGGTCTCGCGAAAACCCGGCTTGAAAAAGCACAACTTGATCTTCAGCGAACCAAAATCACCGCGCCGGTTGACGGAATCGTCATTGACGACCTTGTTGAGGTCAATTCATTTGTGACCCGTGGAGCAACGTTGACCAACATTGAAGACACGTCGGCGATTGAGGTCCAATGCAATCTTCGATCAGACCAGCTGTTCTGGCTGTGGGCAGCCGACACGTCTGACATGAGTTCCGCATCGCTCTACGAGCTGCCTCATGCAAAAGCACGTGTCATTTTTCGCGTCGGAGGACGCGAGTATGAGTGGGACGCCACGCTGAGTCGCTACGAAGGTTCCGGCATTGACGAGCAGACTCGAACCGTACCCTGTCGGTTACTCGTCGATAATCCAACCGAAGTTCGCATTCGCAACGAGTCACCCGGTATGCAGAACTTCGGCAAGCCACCTGCACTCGTTCGCGGCATGTTCGTCGCGGTCGAAATCGAAACCGACACATCGGCGGAATTGCTGCGGATTCCACTGGCCGCCCGGCAACTCGGCGGCACCGTTTGGTTGGCCAAGGACGGGCGTCTGCAAATCGAGACCGTCAAAATAGCCAAGCAGTTGCCGGATGCGATCCTCGTTTACATGAATTCAACGATCGTCCGGCCAGGAGATGAACTGATCATTACTCCGATCGCCAAAGTCAAAGATGGCATGGAAATCAGCGTGGAAGGGGACGAAACGGGCCCCTTGGCTGAAGGTACGTCCCCGCAGAAAGAGTCGATTGCACTATGAGAGCCATCGTCCGTTGGGCCGTCAGGAATTCACCCGCGATGAATACGCTGATGATCGGCGTGTTGGTCGTCGGATCGGTCAGCTTGATGAGTATGCGCCGCGAAGTGTTTCCCCAGTTCGACCTGGAGATCATCCTCGTCACCGTCCCCTACCCGGGTGCCAGCCCGGAGGAAGTCGAAGAGGGCGTCTGCCAGAAGATCGAAGAGGCAGTTCGGTCGGTCGACGGTATCAAGAAACAGACTTCCGTGGCCCAGGAGGGGGCCGGTTTCCTGGTATTGGAACTGGAGACCTGGGTCGACGTCCAGAAAGTACTGAATGAAGTTCGATCGGAAATCGATCGCATTCCCAGTTTCCCCGATCTGGCCGAAGACCCTGAAATCAAGCAACTCACTTTTCGCGAGCCGGCGATTCGCATCGGCGTCCTGGGTCCAAACCGACCGGGATTGAGGCCGAACTTGAATTGCGCGAGGTGGCGGAGCGGGTTCGCAACGAAGCGCTGCGTTTGCCGTCCATTTCGCAAGCAGAAGTGATCGGCTCACGACCTACCAGATCGATGTCGAGATCCGCGAGGACCGTCTGCGTGAATACGGGTTGACGCTGAGTCAGGTGGCGCAGATCATCCGCGGACAGAATATCGAGATTCCCAGTGGGAGCATCAAGACGCAGACCCAGGAAATCCTGATCCGAGGCAAGAACAAGTCTTCCTCGGCGCGGAAATCGCGCGAATCCCTGTCGTCACCCAGTCGAACGGCGTCGTCCTGACGGTCGGCGACTTGGGAACCGTCAGCGACGCATTCGAAGATGTGACCGCGATCAATTCGTATGATGGCCGTCCCGGCCTGGCCGTCTCGATTGATCGACGCCAAGCGAAGATCTGCTGAAGATCGTCGACGAGGTCAAGGCGTTAGTCGCTGGGGCTACGGTTCCGCCCGGCTACGAACTGAAGACATGGGGTGATAAATCGGTCGATGTGCGTGATCGAATGGACCTGTTGTTGCGGAACGGCTTGCAGGGACTGGTACTGGTGTTCCTGGTGTTGGTGTTTTTCTCGAACTGCGACTGGCGTTCTGGGTCGCGCTGGGCATCCCGATCGCATGCTGGGGGCCGGTGCTCCTGTGTATGGCGGGCAGACGCTGAACATGCTGTCGATGTTCGCGTTCCTGATGGCGTTGGGAATTGTCGTCGACGATGCGATCGTCATCGGCGAGAACATTTACGCCCATCGCCAGAGGATGAGATTCGCTGCAAGAGGCCGCCATCGATGGGACGGTACGAAGTGCTACCCTCGGTTGCGGCGTCGGTGACCACGACGATCATCGCCTTCATGCCTTGTTGTTCGTATCGGCGTGATGGGCAAGTTCATCGCCGTAATGCCCGTGGCCGTGATCGCGATGCTGGTGATTTCGCTCGTGGAAAGCACGTTGATTCTCCCCTGCCACCTGTCGCATAAGGGGTCGTTCACGGCGAAGATGCTCAACGGCTATCGCCGGGTCGACTGGCGGATTCGCTGGTTGCTGGCCATCCCTCTGACCTTCGCTGCATTGGGCATTATTCGCCTGGTCTTTCCCTATGGGACGTTGAACGAGATGGGAGCAGTCATCTACGTGCTGAAGGGAGCGGCACTGGCTTTGTCGGCATTCCTGATGGCCTTGGCGTTTGCTGACATTGTGATGCTGGTCGGAAATGCAATCTCCGCCGGATTCCACAACGCGTCTGAGTTTACGACGAGTGCCCTCAAGGCGTTCGTCGAACGCTTCTACTTGCCGGCATTGCCTTGGTCGTTGCAAAACCCGGCGCTGGTGATAAGCACTGCGTTCGCGATCCTGCTGCTTTCATTCGGCCTGGTCGTATCCGGTGTGACGCCCTTCATCATTTTCCCGAAAACCGACACGAACGAGATCTTTGCCTCGATTTCATTTCCGGACGGCACACCCGCTGAAGTCACGAACCAGGCCGCGACGAGGATCGAACTGTCGTTGCTTGACTTGAACAAGGAGATCTCGACCGAAGGCGTGGATGTGATTCAAACCGTGCGCCGAGCCGTCGGCCAAATTCGAGACCCGGCTGGTATCGGACCCGAGGCACGCTCCTCCGGCAGTCACCTCGCACGCATCGACGTGGACTTGGTCGAAGCGTCCAAACGGAATATCGAGGCGCTCGAAATCATTGACTTATGGCGTGAACGAGCTGGTGCATTTCCCGGTGCCGAGTCGGTGGCATTTTCGATTGCCAATATCGGGCCAGGCGGAACTCCAATCGAGTTCCGACTGCTGGCCAAGTCTGAAAACATGGGACAGCTGGAAGCGGCGATCGAGAAAACGAAAGCTAAACTGAGCGAATACGATGGCGTCCTCGACATTCGAGATGACTCACAGCCGGGCAAATGGGAATTTCAAATCCAGGTCAAAGAGAAAGCCAAATCGCTCGGCATTTCATTGGCACAATTGGCGCAAACCGTTCGCGGTGCTTATTACGGTGAGGAGGTCATGCGACTGCAGCGTGGTCGACACGAAGTCAAACTGATGGTTCGCTACCCCCAGGAGGAACGTGACTCGCTGGTGAACTTTGAAGAGATTCGTGTGCGCACTGATGACGGCAAAGAATACCCGTTGACCGAACTGGCGGACGTTACGGTAAAACGCGGTTATTCGGAGATCAACCGAGTCGACCAGTTGAGATCGATTGCAATTTTGGCCGATGTCGACGAGGAAAAAGCAAACGCCAGGGAGACAGTCGCCAACCTGCAACAGGATTTTATCCCGCAACTGTTGCTCGAATTCCCCGAAGTATCGGTCATGTGGGAAGGACAACAGCAACAAACGTTTGAATCGGTTACCAGCCTGGTTCGAGGCTTGGCCATGGCTTTGATTGCCATGTTCGTACTGTTAACCGTCGAATTCCGATCTTACTTTCAACCGCTGATGATCATCGCCATCATTCCCTTTGGCATCGTTGGTGCAATCTGGGGGCACGCAGCCATGGGCCTGACAATTACGCTGTTCACAATCTTCGGAATCGTCGCATTGACCGGGGTCGTGATGAACGACTCGATCGTATTGATTGACTACATCAACCATCGTCGCGAGGCAGGAGCGAGCCTGTACGATGCACTCATCGACGCGGGACGCCGGCGTTTTCGTCCCGTGTTGCTGACTTCGGTCACGACGATCGCTGGGCTGATTCCCATGCTGACCGAGACCTCGTTTCAAGCGCAGTTCCTGATCCCGCTTGCGGCAACGCTGGTGTTTGGCCTGATGCTGGCAACCGTTATGGTGCTCGTACTCATCCCTACTTTCTATCTTGTGTACGGTCGCCTGGCATTGGGCGACTTCAGTCCGATGCGTGAACAGCCGCCCGAGCCTTTCCATGTCATGCCCCCGGCCGCTGTCGAAGCAGACGTCGTGACCTCGGTGTGATATTGTCGGACGCTGGATTACGGGCCTCGGCGTGACGGAACCGCGATTCCATTTGCGGGTTCGCAAGGTCGTACTCTGCCGTTGAGCCGCCACTGCGTCCGGGGTGCCTGGTCGATTTCTGCCGTGACGGTCGGACGGCATCCTGTCAAACTTTGCGGGTTGGGCGGAGTTTGAATGGTGATTTTTCCTCTGAAAGGCGTTGCCATCCCTAAATCCGCCAGATGCGTTAAAGCAGTCATGAACGGTAAAGCCGATACCATTACCACGGCCCGTCCCACAGGCTGCCCGAGTATCGACTCAACCAAGTAGCAAGTAATGACCCGCTTCCTAAGATCTGACTGGCGTTGGCTGCGACTGACCATGGCCGTCTGCGTGACATTGGCCAGCGGGTGTCGCGTCGGACCCGACTACACTCCGCCAACGGTTCCCGCTCCAGCCGAATGGCACCAGGAATCCGATGACATCTACCAAACGGACAAGGAAGACGTCGGTGCCTGGTGGACGCTTCTGAACGATCCCGTGCTCGATGCTTTGATCGAGTGTTCGGTAGACGGCAACATGAACCTTTATGCCGCGCTGACTCGCATCTGGCAGGCGAGGTCGCAGATTTGTATTGCCGAAAGTGCCAAGTCGGGTGTCGTAGAAGCCAACGGAGCCTATACCAGATCGCAGCAGAGCTTGAATGCCATTGGGGCGGGGGTGGGGCAGGAGGTGGTCCCGCCGGATTCCTGTTGGGTGTTCGAAAAATCAGTTCGCTTGGCTTGGCGACGAGTTGGGAACCAGACGTCTGGGGCCGCGTTGCCCGGCAAGTCGAATCGGCCGAAGACATTATGTGCGCGAACGTCGAAGCGTATCGCGACGTGCTCGTCATTCTCTATGGAGACATCGCCAGCACGTACATCCAGATCCGAACGCTCCAGACACAGCTGGAGTACACCAGACAAAACGTTCAGATTCAGGAACGTGCGTTGGAACTGGTTCAACGCCGTGTCGAGGGTGGCATTTCACCGGTTGCCGAAGAATACCAGGCGGAAAGAAACCTGACTGCGACCCAAGCCGAGATCCCGCTGCTCGACGCTCAGTTACATCAGGCGCTGAACCGTCTGGCAGTGCTGGCGGGTGAGTATCCGGGTACCTTGCACGATTGTCTGGCTTCGCCGATGCGAATTCCCGCACCACCGGAAAAACTACCGGTGGTCCTGCCCTGCAACGTGATCCGACAACGACCCGACATCCGCCAAACGGAACGTCTCCTCGCAGCCCGTACTGCCGAAGTGGGAGTCGCCGTGTCGGATCTCTTCCCCCGATTCCGACTGGGAGGAAGTTTCAGCTTCAGCGCAGATGACATGACCAACTTGTTTGATGACGACAGCTGGGGTTACAGCTTTGGTCCAAGTTTCACCTGGCTGATTTTCAATGCGGGTCGAGTGAAATGCAACATCCAGCAAACCAAGTTCGCGGTCGAAGAAGCGATCGCAAACTACCAACAGGCAGTATTGCGTGGTATCGAAGAAGTTGAAAATGGGCTCGTCGCTTACACGAATGAGCGAGAACGGCAGGAGACACTGCGGCGTACGGTCACTGCGGCGGAGAAGGCATTGGAAGCAACGCTCGAACTATATCGCAACGACAAACTGGACTTCCAAAATGTTCTGAATTCGCTCAGCACTTTGTTCCTGTCCCAGAACGCACTCGCCGCGAGTGAGGGCCAAACCATCCAGAACCTGATCTCGGTATACCGCGCGATGGGTGGTGGCTGGGATGTGAATGCCCATTGCGAAGATCGCTGTGTCCGTTTGAAATGCCCCCAAAGGGCCGACGCTTCGGTGGTGGAAATCGAGCCCAAGGGCGATGTTTCGGAACGCTACTTCGACAGGGGCAAGTCGACGGATAACCGGGAATCGGCCGTTGATCCGGACGAGCTGGATTTGCCCGATTTCAAGTCGACCGACGGCTCGGACGTCAGTCCCGAAGAAGAATTCGACGTCGATGGATTCTTCAAGCGAGTACTCGACCCAAGAAGCAGGAGCCTGCAACCGACGGGCTCGACGACGCGACCGAAGAATCCGTTCAAGGATCGACCAACCGAGGTACCTTCGGAAGCTGCGAGCGAAACCGAAGGGCCCACCGAGCCGGCAACACTGAACTTTCGTGCGAGTGGCACGGACCTGTAGCGTTTGCGCCGCTGGTATGGCAGTCTTCAATGGGCGAAAAACCGCCCCACTTCTGGTTCATGCGGTCTAAATCGTCCGATTGAGTGATTCCGGTCTTTCGCGGGAGAGGTGTTCCGGAACTGCTGCATACTCCGCAACGGCCGAAACGTTCGGCGACGTGAACGCACCCAGTTCAACTCGCTCTTCTTTCGCCGCGCGCCGACGCAGTGGCAATGCGCCGAGGTTCAACCAGAATCGACCGGGGCCTGTACAGGCAAGACCCACAAGGAGGACAGCCAGTGTCAGCGGATACTCAAAACCTTCCTGCTGGATCGAAAAGGTCGGTTCGTGGACAACGCCGATGGCAACTGCCATCGTCACCACCAGGGGCAAGATCGCGGTCCGCATCCAGACTCCGGTGACCAGAGCAATCCCGCCGACGAATTCGGCTGCTCCGGCGAGCACCGCCGCGTAGGCCGGGTAGGGTAAGTTCATGGATTCGAGCCACGTCGCAAAACCGCCCAGACCTGCTCCATCCCAGACCCCAAACAACTTCTGAGCGCCGTGAAAAATGAATACGCTGCCCAGCATCCCCCGCATCAGCAATAAACCCAGATCAGTCAGTGTCTCGCGTCCGAAACGAATTGCCATTCCCACAACTCCTGAATTCCTGATTTAGCCGTCTGGTCGATCCAGAGCGGCAAGGAGCGTACCGAGCGAGCTGACACCGGTCAACGCCGGGTAGACTGTCGGCCATGCCAATGTGGCGGATTGCTTTCAATTTGCGTCGAGGTTGTGGAAATCGCCGCTTCACGGTTGCCGTCAGGGCGGGGAAGGCAACAATAGTGTGCCAGCGTCGCCAGCCGGCACACGTCACAAACGATGACTTCAGTGCCATCAACCCCCGCTTGTTAAAACTCAATTCGCCTACTTGTCTGGCATCCTATGTGGATTTCCATAGATGGACTTACAAAACGTTACGGTGAGCTGACGGCGCTGGACCAATGTGATCTGGAGATCGAGCGTGGACAGGTCTATGGCTTGTTGGGACCTAACGGGGCCGGCAAGACGACCTTGTTGCGACTGCTGATGGGTTTCATTCGGCCCACAGCAGGTTCCGCCACGATCGACGGGCTGGATACCTATACTCAATCAGTTGATGTACATCGCCTGGTAACCTACCTGCCCGGAGACGTGCGACTATTTCGCAGGATGCGAGCGACCGAGTTTCTCGAATTCATCCACAGTTTGCGTAGCAAAGGTTCGGCGCAACGTGGCGTCGAAATCGCAAATCGTCTGGATCTGGAGCTTGATCGCAAGATCGCGTTCATGTCGACCGGCATGCGGCAGAAACTGGCACTGGCGGCAGTCCTTGCCTCGGACACGCAGCTCGTGATCCTCGACGAGCCTACCTCGAATCTGGACCCCAATGTTCGATCCACCGTTGGCCGCCTGGTCGGCGAACTACAGCAAGCAGGTCGCACCGTGATTTTTTCCTCGCACGTGATGAGCGAAGTCGAAGAGGTCTGCGATCGGGTTGCCATCTTGCGACAAGGCAAAGTCGTCCATACGCAATTCATCAGCGATCTCAAACGCAGCCATCGGATTCACGCAAGACAGGCAGTCGCAGCCAGCTTGCCAGAGGTACCGGCGGAGCTCAGCGATGTCGTGGAAGTTTCGAAGCTGCACGACGGCCGCCTGCGGCTGGATACGACGGCCGATCTGAGTCGGCTGCTTGGTTGGCTGTCCACGATGCAACTGGATGAGGTACGCATTGAGCCGGTCGGATTGCAGGCCATCTACGACCGATTCCACTCGGACGAGATGGAAATCCGAAACGACGCGACCGCCATCGCGGAGCCTCAAACGACATGATCCATTGGCCACTGTTGAAGAAGTCGCTTCGCGACGCAAAGTGGTTGTGGCTCACTTGTGCGCTGTGCCTGTTTGCTTTTGCCTGGGTGCATGTGTTGATCAACGGTCGTGTCGACATGGGGCGCTTTGCCAAGATCCTGGAGAACATTCCCGAGGCGTGGGAAAAGCTGGCCCCGGTTCCGTTCAAGCAGCTGCTTTCCTATCCGGCGCGATTGTCAGTGCTCTACGAGGAGCCGCTGGTTTACATGATGATGACGATCTGGTGCATTGCTCGGTCGTCCGATGTCGTCAGTGGTGAACTCGGGCGGGGCACCATGGAGATCTTGCTCTCGCAGCCGATCAGCCGACGGAAAGTCCTGATCACACCGACAATCATCACTCTCGTCGGCATCTTTGGCCTGGTCGCGGTACTTTGGACGGGCAGCGTGTGTGGAATTGCCACCACCTGGGTCGACAAGCCCTCAACCGGCGGCTGGACTGTTCCGTTCACCGGAATTCAGTTTCCCCTCGGAGTTGATGAATCGGTCGAGCGTGTACCGATGTCGACGTTTGTGAGTCCACGACAATTCCTGCCCGCGGCGCTGAACTACCTTTGCTTCGGATTCTTCCTTTGCGGAACCTGTACGATGCTCTCCGCTTTTGATCGCTACCGTTGGCGAACCATTGGTATCATGATTGGCTTCTACGTGGTGCAAATGCTGGCCGAGTTGCTGGGGCAGGCGGTCGAGTCGCTGCACTGGCTGCGCAATTGGACCTTTTTTGCGCCTATGAACCGGTGATGTTCGTCAGTGAATCGGTGAGCAACCCGGAACTTGCCTGGGCCTGGTTCGAGCGAAACTCGGCCGGCCAAATCATTGACCTAGGGCCGCTTACGTGCGACGCGATTCTGCTTGCGTTGGGGTCTGCAACATTTGCCGTCGGCCTGGTCACGTTTTGCCGCCGAGACCTGCCGGCGCCGATCTAGCCAAAGCGGTTTCGTGGACGCCTCGGTCCTGCTGCATCGACCGCCCGTCAACTTCCAATCCGAGTACAATCACGACCCGCCAACCCATCATTTCGTAACTGGAACTGCACGCCGTCGACTACCGGTCAAAACACTTCAAGGCGCCGATCATCTGCATCAACCAAGCCCAAGAGCGCCAACAATCGGATGCGATCCACCTACCCGGCATCGAGACATACGAATTCATGTGCATATGAGTGAACGCCGTGCGTAATAAAAGTTTCCATGGCAACAACGGCACCAGGAACCATCCTGGTAATACCTCGCGCGTCATTCACTGGCTGTTTCAGCCGTTGTAGCCGCCTCGATCAAGTCTTCGAGTGCCATTTGCGCAAAGTTTGCGGGCGGGATCCGAAGCCAAGTTCTGTCGTATCGCTTGTTGCCACTTGGCAGACCGATAAGATGGTAGCTCTGTAATCAGTTAGCTGGATGGAAATGAAAATGAAGAAGATGGGCGATTGGGTTAGCGGTCGTGTATTCAATTTCGTACACGGCAGCAACCTGGTTTATAACACCTGCTGGGAAGACCCACGTCTCGATCGCGAGGTAATGAATCTCACCGCGGATGACAATGTGATGGTCATTACGTCGGCCGGGTGCAATGCGCTCGACTATGCGCTGGACGCACCGAACTCCGTGCACGCAGTCGACATGAACCCGCGACAAAACGCGCTGCTCGAACTGAAGCAGGCTGGCATTCGTGCGTTGGACTTTGAAGACTTCTTCCAGATGTTCGGGCAGGGATATTGGGACAATGTTCGTGACGCCTACGATTCGGTGTTGCGACGGCAGCTTTCTCCGTGGTCGCAACAGTACTGGGACAAATGGCTGAAGTTTTTCGAAGACAAGAAAAGGCCTTTCTATTTCCGCGGCACGTCGGGCGGGTTTGCTCGGATCATCAACTGGTACATCGATCGCGTTGTACGCGTGCGGCCAATCGTTCAGAATCTTCTCGATGCCAAGTCGGTTGAAGAACAACGCGAAATTTATGAGAAACAATTGCACGATCGATTTTGGTCGAAGCCTCTGCGATTTGCGATGGACCGAGATACAACGTTGTCACTGTTGGGGGTCCCGCGAGCTCAACGTGTTCAGGTCGAGAAAGACTACGCTGGCGGCATTGTGCAATTCGTGCAAGATTGCGTTGAAGCGGTGTTCGCGCGGCTGCCCATTTCAGACAACTATTTCTGGCGCGTATATATTACGGGCCGTTACACCGAGGCTTGTTGCCCGGAATACCTCAAGCCGGACAACTTCCAGGCGTTGAAGGAAGGGCTGGTTGATCGTGTTCATGTTCACACAAATTCGGTGGAACAGTTCCTTCGTGGAACCGACCAGACTTTTTCCCGGTTCGTATTGCTTGACCATATGGACTGGCTTTCTTCTCATCACTTCGCGCTGCTCGAATCGGAATGGGATGCGATTTTGCAACGAGCCACACCTGGAGCTCGCGTGCTGTGGCGGAGCGGCGGCCTGAAGACCGAATTCGTTGAACGGGTGACCGTACATCGCAACGGGCAGAAATGCCCGCTGAACGAATTGCTCAAGTATGACGTAGCCACGGCGGCTCGCTTGCACGAACTCGATCGGGTCCACACGTACGGCAGTTTCTACATCGCCGACTTGGCGGCGTAGACCTGCGGGAATGAAGGCGGTTTGATGAGTCTGCTCGGCGATCTGAAGGTACTTTACCACCTGGCGCTGAAACCGGTTCGCGGCAACAGCCACGCCGATCGGCTGGAAAGTTTCTATGCCGGACAGGCAGGCGACTACGACGAGTTCCGCAAACGGTTATTACAGGGTCGCAGTGAGTTGTGGTCCGCCCTGCTGAAACGATCCGAAGGTGGAATCTGGGTCGACATGGGCGGCGGTACAGGTGCCAATCTCGAAAATTTTGGCGAAGACTTGCGCCGCTGGGACAAAGTTTATGTCGTCGACCTGTCGAAGTCATTGCTGGAAGTTGCAGCAGACCGCGCGGAGAAAAACGGCTGGACGAATGTGGAAGTCATCCATGCCGACGCGACCGAGTTCCAATTGCCGCAACCGGCGAATGTCTTCACCTTCTCGTATTCGCTGACCATGATCCCCGATTGGTTCGCTGCGATTGACGCGGCAAAGCGCGACCTGCCGCGAGGACGGTTTGCTGGGCATTGTGGACTTTTTCGTTTCGCGAAAGTTCGCCGTACGACCGAATACGCAGCATGGCTGGTGGACTCGCACGGGCTGGCAAACGTGGTTTGCCAATGACAACGTATTTCTGTCTCCGGACCACGTGCCTTACTTGCAGCGTCACTTCGAAACTCTGCAATTGGACGAATCCCGCGCCAAGGTGCCATACATTCCACTGGCTCGCGTGCCGTATTATCGATTCATCGGTCGAAAGAAATCTTTAGTGACGACGCAGGCCGATTCACCAAACGACCAAGCAACACTGACTCGGTCCGATTGATCCCGAGAGAGGGCAACAAGTTGGCGACTCGTGATGCCCTCACGGAGAGCACAACAGCAAAATCGTCAGCGTAAGGTGGTCGCAGAAATATGGGCCGGACGATTGACTAAGCGATGCTCTTTCGAAAGCAAGACCAATCGCAGAACGAAAGTTCGGCGTCCCGGGTGATCAATCCCACCACCATGTGCCGGCAGGCAGATCGTTGATCGTCGTGTCCTGTCGAGCCGCCGCAAAGTGGCCGTCCGCATCGTCACCGACACTGGCAGATGCAAATGCCTTACTCGGCTGAATCGTCACGCCACCACCGATGGGCGTCATCAATCGATTGCCTTTCCAGACAACGTTAACCGCCGATTCAACTTTTGTCGGCGCCTGGTAGACCTCCACGGGAAACGACGACTCGTCAGTGAACAGCTGCATGGACCAATCGGCTTGGCCGTAGAAGTCGTTTTGCTGGATATACGCCGCAGCCATGGTCATGTCGATGAGATTCCGCATTTCGGCATAAACCGGCACATTTTCAGCCAGCTCAGCGTATTTCTGCGTGAAACTGTTAACGAAGACCTGGCTGGCACGATCGATTTTCCGCGATTGGCTCCGGTCTCCTCCGGCAGTGACAAGTTCATGCTCGCCAATCAGTTTGACGCCATCTCCAATCAACTCCATTGCCATATGGTCTTCACTCACGCTAACCGATTCGTAGTTCGGGACGAAGTACCAGCGTTGCATCGCATTCCGCGCCACACTGACGGGACTTGCCTTTTCAATGTAGGTCTTGATCTTCACGGGAGCCCGTTCAAGACCGATTCCGATCAACTTCATGCGATAGTCGGCTTCAACCAGCACTTGGGCAAAGTGGGTCCTGGGTGAAACGCCTGACACAGAAATCACCTGATCCCCGAGGCTCTGCTTGAGTCCCATAGCAATTTTTACGTCATCACCCGGAGCAATTCGTCCCTGGATGGAAACGAGGAATTGTTGCATCCGCGCCAGGCCTTCCGCCGTTGGATCAATCGAACAGCCAATCGCCGGAGTTGGTTCTTCGGACGGCGGGAAAGCTCGCAAGGCAACCGCCAAATCCTGTAGTTGCAAAATCACTTGCCCCGATTGGAGCCCAATCATCCGGCCATCCATATTGGTCGCCATGCTTTCAGCCGGTCCGGCAATGACCACGTCTTTCGATTCCGGGTAGAAGAATACGTACTTGATCCGAGTGAGCCCTGCGAGGTAGCGCATTTCATCGGTTACGCCGGAGCCGTCCTTGATTGCTTGTTGCATCACGGCTTCCATACGATTCAACGAGATCTTGCGAAGCTCGCTTGGTTGCAGGACATCTTCCCCAACCTCCGCTCGCATCTGAGCCAGTCGTCGCTTCGACAACTTCCCGGTGGCATCAACCAACGATCGCATGCGCAAAACGCCTTCGGCATCCACATGGACACCAGCCGGCGGAATATCGGTGGCGACAAGAATGGTGTTGGTGCCGCCGGTCGTGCCGCCGGTCGTGCCGCCACCCGTCGTGCCACCACCCGTCGTGCCACCACCTGTGGTTCCGCCGCCGGTCGTGTCGCCGCCCGTCTGGGCCTGACTCGGCACGCAACATAAAAATGCCACCAAGAGACAACAAAAGAAATGTCCAATTCGCGATGGTCGAAATACCAATTCCATGTTGGGCCTCTGGGGGATGCTTAGCCGGCTGATCAAGAAGTTGTTCCGAAAACGCCTCCGCCCAGCGGCCGAAGCACGCTGCGCGGAAAGCGTTAGTGATCTGTAAAAACGGTACCAAAAGTTGCCGTTAAGTGATGATGGAAAGGACGGAAGACAGTTGTCAGCCTCACTTTGAGCGTAATCAGCCGCTCGCTGGAAAGCAAGAAATCGGGTGTCTTCGCGGCCTTTTCAAGCTCTCGAATCCCGAAAAAGCGGAAGAACCCCACTCCCACAACGTGGAATCGGGCCGATTGAGTCCGGTTTCCAACTCGGCAGCTGTCTGAGACGATCGAGGTTCGTTCCGTCCAAGCGTACAACCATCAAGATCAGGAATATGTCCGAGAACAAGACAGCACGAATCGGCATCGTGACGGTGTCGGATCGGGCCAGCCGTGGCGAGTATGAGGATCGCGGCGGACCGGCGATTCAATCTTATCTGGACGAAGTGATGGCGTGCGTCTGGGAAGCAGTGCCGGTCGTTGTCCCTGACGAGTTGGAGGGAATTAAAACGGTTCTGGTGCAGCTGTGCGATGAGCAGCATTGCTGCCTGGTGGTGACGACGGGCGGAACCGGCCCGGCAATTCGCGATGTGACCCCAGAAGCGACCGAAGCGGTGGCCGACAAACTGATGCCCGGATTTGGTGAACTGATGCGGCATGTATCGCTGAAGGCAGTACCTACAGCGATCTTATCGCGTCAAACGGCTGCCGTTCGTGGTAATTCATTAATTTTGAACTTGCCCGGGCAGCCAAAAGCGATCGCCGAGTGCCTGGACGCGGTGTTTCCAGCGATTCCCTACTGCATCGACCTGCTGGACGGCCCATTCTTGAAAACGAACGATGCGCGTTTCATCAGCTTCCGGCCTCGAAAGAGCTGATCGACGTGTCTGAGTGCGCATGCCTTCTCGGCCACGGCGGTCCCACGAAGCCGCCCGTGCTAGCAACAACTTCCCCGAAGTTCGGCGACGATTATGCCGATGAACACGAAACGCCACTCCAATACTTGACTATTTTGATCAAGATTAATAATATGAGCCTTGCAAGTCGCGTCAGCCCACCAAGTCCGGCAAAATCGCCCGTGAACGGGCTCCCCCAACTAACCGTATTCCAGCCTAATTCACCCATGGCAATCGCAATGGACGCTACTACTCCGGCGGAAACATCCGTGGCTTGCGAGCCGACCGCCGAGTTGCTTGCCGAGCTGGAATTGGCGTCGGAGCAACTCGAGCAGTCGACTCCCGTCGAGATCCTCAGCTGGGCCCACGAGCGGTTTGCCCCGAAGCTGACGATGGGCACGGCATTCGGGCCTGAAGGTATGACGATTATTCATATGCTCAGCCAGGTAGCTCCCTCGACGCATCTCTTCAACCTCGAAACCGGATACCAGTTTCCCGAAACGCTGGCGATGGTTGATCGGATCAAAGATCGTTACGGCATGGAAGTGAAGCTCGAACGACCCGAGCTGTCGATCGAGCAGTTCGAACAGCAGAACGGCGGACCGATTTACAAGACTGACCCTTCCGCCTGTTGCTTCCAGCGAAAGTTGGTCGTGTTACATCGGGCCATTGTTGGATTCGACGCCTGGATCAGCGCGATTCGCCGCGACCAGAGTCCGGACCGGGCCAATTCGCCCATCGTAGGATGGGACCGGAAGTTCGGGCTCGTCAAAGTCAATCCGCTGGCGAACAGTTCGAAGCAGGATGTCTGGAAAATGATTTCGGATGAGGACGTGCCATACAATCCATTGCACGACAAAGGCTACACAAGTATCGGGTGTGCTCCTTGCACACGGGCCGTAATTTTCGGCGAGGACGAAAGGGCAGGGCGGTGGAGCGGTACGGCTAAGACGGAATGCGGTCTGCATTCCCTGGACTAATGTGAGCTGCTGATTATGACGGTATCTGCCCGCGTCGATTACGCCTGCCGCGCATTGTTGGAGTTGGCTCACCGCTACGAGAACAGGCAACCGGTTCCGTTGCGCGAGATGACCGGCGATCAATCGATGCCAGCTCAATTCCTGTCGCAAATCCTGCAGCAGCTCAAATCGTCCGGTCTCATCGTCAGCACCCGCGGCGCCCACGGTGGTTACCGTCTTTCGCGTTCACCCGGCGAAATCAATCTGTGGGACGTGGTCGTGGCAATCGAAGGAGTGCCCTCCAACGAATCGGGCGACGAAAATTCTGCCTTCTCGCGCTGCCTGCAGCAGACATGGTCGGAACTTGCCGAGCAGCGTGAACAGCAACTCTGCGACTTGACGCTCGAAGTTCTGCTGGAACGTGCCCGAAACGATGCCGGGGCAATGTACTACATCTAGCTTTGTTCGTGACCTGATACCCCCACTGGCACTCCATGGTGCCAGTCACCCGCTGGAGTCCTCAGGCTGTTGCAGTCACGACAAAGGTGCCTGCGATCAGATCGTGACCGCAGCGCGGTGGACTCAGCAGGATCACGGCCAAGTTGGACCAAAGCAGGACTTTCAGTCCCGCGGCGGCGAAGCCACCCAAGGCAAAGTAGGCCAGGGAACCAACGACAAAAACCGGGAATCGACGAATCAGGACACCACGTGCAAGTCCGGGCACGAAGCCTTCGCTGTCGACGATCTTGATTCCCAGCAAACGCTTCCCGAACGATTGCCCACGCGTTGCGACGGAATACGCCTGCCAAATCTGGAATAGTACGAACAGGCTGGCTCCCGCAATGATGACGGTCCAGAGTTCCGTGCTGAAATACTGCATTTGGCGTTGCAAGTTTTCGTACTTGCGAGTCATCGCGCAAGTGCCACGTCGTAACAAATGAATTTCACGTAACGCTCTACGACCGGCGTATTCGCATGGCCAACGGCCACGACCATCATGATTGGAATCACACCCAACCCGAAAGCGAGTCCACCGGCGATCGCATCGATCACGGCGGCCAGCACCCGCAGCGTGCGAGGCGCCGACATCCGGTCGGGGTTGGCACATCGAATTCCCTTGTTCTTTGCCTGAGACTGTTTTGCAGATTGGTGAGCTGCCTTGCGAAGTTCATCAACCGATGGTTTGCGTACAGGAAGTGCCAGTTCGCCTGTCGTGCATTCCGGAAGAAAGGTTTTTTGTGCCGGTGATGTTTGCTGGTCTGAAACGGGTTCAGGCAAACTTGGCAGTTGCGTTGGCAATTCTGGCAGGGCCGGCACTTCCATGGTCAGCTGACAATTGGGACATGCCACCAGGTACCCGACATATTCGGTCGAGAGCTGAATTGCCTGGCAACACTGGGCACAGCAAAATTCGTAATCAACAAATGAAGTAGCCATTATCACGAACCCCATCAGGAACAAAGGGAATCAGCTGAAATCTAGCTCCTGGAGCACCTTTCCCAGATCTTGACGTGACCGAAAATCACGTTCCAGAATCGGAACAACCGATCCAGCCGTTGCACCGATCGCGTGGGCAGATGTGTATTCGGAAGGCAGTGGCGTGCCTACGCTTCGTGAAATTGCCGATTCCCGGCAAATGGAAGCCCAAGCCGCAAGTTAGGGGACATCCTGAATTGATGACCATTTGTCGCAGCTTATCGCTTGCTGACGAACAGCATGGATGAAGCGTTGCAAGAAGTGGCGTCGGGAAGAGTTTCTCGCTGACGCACCGGGTTTGCTGATGGACGGCACCGAGTCCCGGCAGGCAGGTCTGCTGGGCTCATACTCACTTACGTACCATCAACACTAAATGAACTTTCGCTCTTTTAACAATCCAACAATTGACTCGATCACTTCTTCGATCGTCATCTTGTTGGTATCCAACACGAGTTCGGCATCGGTCGGTTCTTCGTAGGGTGCCGAGACACCCGGGAAGTTGCCAATTTCACCTTTTTCAGCCGCTTCGTACAACCCTTCCAGATCACGGTTCTTGCAGACTTCCAGCGGTGCATTCAGGTGGACGACAAGGAAGCGATCCTCACCGACGACTTTTGCGGCCTTCTTGCGAACAGCATCTTCCGGTGCTGCAAACGCGGCGATACAAATCAAACCGGCCTCATTGATCAACTTGGCAACTTCCACGCTGCGTCTGAGGTTTTCTGATCTGTCAGGGGCGGTGAAACCCAGCCCTTTGCTGATTCCATGACGCATGTCGAACCCATCGAGCACCGTGACCGCTCGCCCTTCTGAAAACAAGCGACGTTCCAACCCAAAGGCCGTGGTCGATTTACCGCTGCCCGACAACCCGGTAATCAATACGGTGCAGGGCTTTTGTCCGAATCGGTTGAACCGTTCTTCCGCGCTGACATTACCAGCCTGACCTGCCCTGGTGGCTTCAACCTGATCAACTTCCCACAGTGCATCGGTGTCGTCGCCGGTGAGTCGATCCAGGATCATTCCGGCAGCAACGGTGCGGTTCGAGAGTCGGTCGATGACGATAAATGATCCCGTCGCCCGGTTCTTCTGATACGGGTCGAATACGAAAGGCTCATTCGTGCTGATCTCACATCGACCAATCTCGTTGAGCGCCAATGTTGGCGCGTCATTCCGATGCAGCGTATTGACATCCACACGATAACGGAGCGTCGAGATCTGGCCGGGGCTGATTTTGTTTGTTTGCTTCATCAGGTACTGTTTGCCCGGTACCATGGGTTCTTCGTCCATCCACACGACCATCGCGTCGAAGCGTTGGGCGACCCGCGGGACGTTGCCGACGTTGACAATCGTGTCGCCGCGGCTCACATCGATTTCGTCTTCCAGCGTGAGGGTGGTTGCCTGTGGCGCAAACGCCTCTTGAATTTGCCCTTCGTACATTTCGATCGATTTCACTCGGGAGGTCTTGCGCGACGGCAGGACCATGACTTCGTCGCCCACCTTGACCACGCCGGAGGCGATCGTGCCACAGTAACCGCGGAAATCCAGATGGGGCCGGCTAACCAACTGAACCGGAAAGCGAAAGTCAATCAGGTTGCGATCGGATGCGATGTACACCGATTCGAGCATGTGCATCAGCGTGCTGCCCTCGTACCACGGCATGTTCTCGCTGGGGTTCACGATATTGTCGCCTTTGAGTGCCGACAGCGGAATGAAGTGCACGTCGTCGGCGGTCATTCGCGTGGCAAAGTCGGCGTAGTCGTGACGGATTTGCTCGAAAGTGTCCTGTGAATAATCGACCAGATCCATCTTGTTGATGGCCACGATCACGTGACGGATTCCCAGCAGCGAAGTGATGAACGAATGTCGTTTGGTTTGTTCGAGTACGCCGTAGCGGGCGTCCACCAGGATGATTGCAAGGTCGCAGGTGGATGCGCCGGTTGCCATGTTACGCGTGTATTGTTCATGGCCTGGCGTATCGGCAATGATGAATTTGCGTTTCGCCGTCGAAAAATAACGATACGCCACGTCAATCGTAATGCCCTGTTCGCGTTCCGCTTTCAAACCATCGGTCAGCAATGCCGGATCGACCTCGTCGCCCTGAGTGCCATGAATGGTCGAGTCTTTTCTGACGGCCGCCAACTGGTCTTCGTAGACCATCTTCGAATCGAGCAACAACCGCCCAATCAGCGTGCTTTTGCCATCATCTACGCTGCCGCACGTCAGGAACCGCAGCAGCTCCTTGTTCTCATGCTGCTTGAGATAGGCGTCAATGTCTTTTTCGATCAGTTCCGATTGGTGCGACATCAATGAAGGCTCGTGTTTGCAGTGGTGACTGTTCTTGGCGCAGGCGACGCAGAAGAGATTCAGAAATAACCTTCCTTCTTCTTCTCTTCCATCGATCCCGCTTCATCAAAGTCGATGATCCGACCTTCGCGTTCCGAGTTCTTGGCGAGCAGCATTTCCTGGATGATTTCCGGAAGCGTCGTCGCTGGCGACTCAACGGCACCGGTCAGCGGGTAGCAACCCAACGTGCGGAAGCGGATGACTTTCATTTCCGGCTCTTCACCGGGCTGCAGCGGCAGGCGATCGTCATCGACCATGATCAGCGTTCCATCCCGCTCGACGACAGGGCGGGCGGCTGCAAAATAGAGCGGCACAATCGGAATGTTTTCAAGGTGAATGTATTGCCAGACGTCCAGCTCGGTCCAATTCGATAAAGGGAAAACCCGGATCGATTCACCCTTGTTCACTTTGCGCGTTATACAGGTTCCACAACTCGGGTCTTTGGTTCTTGGGATCCCAACGATGATTCTTGTCGCGAAATGAATAGACCCGCTCCTTGGCCCGCGATTTTTCTTCGTCGCGTCGAGCTCCCCCGAAAGCCGCGTCAAACTTGTATTTGTTCAAGGCCTGCAACAGCGCCTCGCGTCTTCATGATGTCAGTGTGCTTCTTGCTGCCGTGGTCAAAGGGATTGATATTTGCTTTCACGCCCTCTTCGTTAATGTGCACAAGGACTTCCAGCCCCAATTCCTTTCGCGCATAATTTTCGCGGAATTTGATCATTTCCCGAAACTTCCACGTCGTATCGACATGCAACAGGGGGAATGGTGGCTTGGCCGGATGAAACGCCTTCAACGCCAGGTGGACCATGACCGGCAGAGTCTTTTCCAATGGAATACAGCATCACCGGGTTTTCAAACTCGGCGGCCACTTCACGAATGATGTGAATGCTCTCTGCTTCCAGTTGTTTCAGATGCGTGAGGTTATAGCTGGACATGCAAGACTCGAATTCGGATTGGAAATTTCGGGCGAAATAGGCAATGCGGCGTTAGAGAAGTCCGCTCGCACCCGCTGGGACGCGCTGACAAATTGGGCAATCAGGGGCAACGGGCGTGACGAGTATAGTGGGCGGCCCAATGCCGCTCAACACTAATGCCTATCGGCAGTCGATGCGACGTTCTCTATCGCGAGTCATCCATCAGCCACGATCAATTCACACGCGGTTAATCTCGGGTGAAACAAGCAAAGAGCTTCATTCTTTACTTCTTCACCGAAGGAAAATATCTGTAGCCACGACCGCAAAATGCTAGTCCCGGTCGTCCGAATTGTCCGAGAAGCCCGCGACCTTGGGTACGATTTCAAGGATGACACTTTCCACGTCACTACCTGGGCTGGAATATGAGCAGCGTCGCCGCAATGAAAGCGAGGTAAAACGTCCCTGATGGCGTGCTTCTCCCCGTTCTTTGACCCATTGAGGCCCCTTGATCAACAGCAATCGTCCAATCGACGCCCAATGGGGCTCGAACCATCCCAATAACTTCGTGATCGAGCCAACCGCTCGGACCACCAGTGTCGTATAGCGAAAATCCTCCAGTAACTTTTCGGCTCGCTCGTGGTAGACCGGCACCGGCAGTTTCAATCGAGCCACGATGTCATCGACCGCTCTGGCTTTCTTGGCCATGGTCTCGCAGAGCGACACTTGCACGTCAGGACGTAGAATTGCCAAGGGGATTCCGGGAACTCCACCTCCAGTACCAACATCCAGCACTTCTTCACCCGGTTCGATCAACTCGGAAAGCGCCAGCGTGTCGACCATATCCCGTCCGACAAATTTTTCGTACGTGTCGTGCCGCGTCAGATTCATCTTCCCGTTCCACTCCCACAACACGTGACAGTAGGCATCCAATTTAGCAACCTGATCCTCCGGCAACTCGATGCCGAAGTGGTCGAGAGCTGACGCCAGCGTTGCTAAAGGTATTTCGGGTTCGGGATTCAAACGGTGGTCCTTTTATCGCATCGAGCAGAAATCGATTCGCTGCAGCGGCCAATGTCAGTACAGCCTGCCATGACAGCATGTGCTACCGGGTCAAACTGTGCCGATTAAGCAGATTTTCTCGATTTCGCAAAGTCTCCTGACGATATCCACAGCAGGCCGTACTGCCAAGGCGGTGCGTCTGCAAATGTGAAGTTATGAAACGAGAAACCGCGTTCTAGTTCGTGGTGCGTTGCCTGTGTTTGGGGGGTCGTTATGAGTCATCAGTTGCGCCTGATCGTTCTGCTCGTCGGTCTGACCGTCTCTACGGTGGGCTGTTGCTGCTTTGATCCCGGCGGTTGCTATTCCGGATGTTCATCTTGTGGTGTTGAGCCGGACTGCGGGATTGGACCAGCCTGCGGCTGTGAACCAACGTGCGGAATTGCTTCGACCTGCGGGTGCGAACCGTCCTGCGGTGTGGGGCCGGGATGTTACGTTGAACCAACGTGTGGCATTCCCGATTGCGGTTGCGAACCGAACTGCGGCATCGGACCGTCGTGTGGCTGTGAGCCGTCGTGCGGTATTTCCAGTTGCAGACCCGGCGTTGGCTGTGGCGATTGCCGAGGTGGATGTGGACCGGGAGTTTACAGTGGCTATGGATGGGGGCCCGACTGGGGCGCGATTCGTGCCGGATGGAAAGAGTGCGGTCCATTGATCCGACCCTGGCGATGGTGTTCCTGGCTGGGTTGCGGCAGCTGTTGTGGCAATAGCGGCTGCGGCGAAGTGTACTTCGACGAGTGGATCAACGACCCGCCCGCGTGCTGCGATCCGTGCGGTGGATCCTGTCGGTGTGGCAATGGTGCTCGCACGCAAATCGGCGCATGCGTGCGGAATGACATCACCAGTCACTTTGCTCGTCGAAAGGACCGCTGGATCAGCAAAGGCTTGATGTGCGACACCAGCCGATGTCGTGACCACTCGGGTTATCACCCGCGTGACTGCGAGTGTGGCGAGTGTGGCGGCAAAGGATATGCCAGTCGAGCCAAATCGCAGCGTAAGCCGGCAACGCATTCGAGCTCGCTGAGCAGCGTGATTCAATCAGCGTTTACTCGCTGAATCGATGGTCGCCACAATTCGATGACCTCGCACCTTCCTCTCGACTTGGCACCGCCCTCGATCTCTTGACGATAGCCGGGAATCGAACGAGCATCAGCATTCCAGCGATGTTGATCTGGGACTGCGTAAGGCGTCGACAATCGAGGAGGCGAGTTCGGTGTCATGGTCACGATCGAAATGGCGAGTCCTGATTGGCGTGGCGCTGGTGACCGCCGGCGCATGGTCGGGCGCTTCACGCGTAAGCCGTGGCTGGCTATTTCCGATTCGCGTTGGCAGTGCCTCGATGGCTCCAACGTTCTACGGTCCAGGCCTGCAATTGTGCTGTCCCGACTGTCGCTTTGCCTTCCGCATCGGGTTTGACACCAGCACCGATGACTCGTCATTCGTCTGCCCAAATTGCGGTTACTTCGGCCCACTGCCCGACGAAGCGGAACCGCGAAACGGCCAACGCGTTCGCATCGAGCGACTTTCACGTGGGGGCCCGGAGCGCTTTGAAGTTGTCGCTGCCAGGTCGGGAACAGATGCCAGCGAATGGATCACGAAACGAATTGTCGGCTTACCCAGCGAAGAAGTTCGTATTGAAAACGGCGACTTGTTGATCAATAACCGCATCGCTCGCAAAACCGGTTCGCAAATTGTCACCTCGGCGATCGTGGTAAACCAGGACCTCAACCGTCCGGACTCACAGGGTGGATCCAGCCGCTGGCGACCGGCCTGGGACGCATCGGGCTGGACGGCCACGCCCGTTGGCCATTTGTGGCGGCCGCCACGCGAGCACAACATGGAATCTGTACCCGACTGGTTGGTTTACGAACACTCGGCCGCCTTGCCACCGCCGTCTCAGCGAGGCACCCCGTCCTTGATGTGGGACAACTGTCCTTACAACCAATCGACCTCGCGGGTGCTGAATCGTGTCTCCGATTCGCTGATCGTCTTTAACGCCAGCTGGACCGGAAGTGGAACGATTTTCTTGCGACGACACAGCGAAGACGATTCGTGGGTTGCCTGTTTCGCGACGGCAACCGGGCAGGCCAGCCTGTATCGGCTGCCAGTTGGGCAGGAGGTCGTCGACGGAGCGCCGGTGGCCAAATCGCCGCCCTCCGCATCGTTCCCCAATTCGGCCGAACATTTCTTCCTATTCGGCTATTGGGATGGTTACTTTCAACTGCTGCACAACGGCCGAAAACTGCTGGAACATTCCGCTAACATTCAGCAACAACTGGCAACCAGCAAGCAACCGTTCGCCATCGCAGCCACGTCCAATTCCGAACTAAGCATCAGCAACCTGATCGTCGCTCGCGATGTTTTCTACACCGATGCCTACGGTACCAATCGGCCATGGAGCCTCGGCCGCAAGCTGGCCCATGACGAATACCTCACCCTGGGCGACAACAGTCCAGTCTCACGAGATGCCCGACAAGATGAATCGCTGAGCGTGTTCCGTCGCGACCAATTGCTGGGCCGCGTACGAATGTGGCTCGAACCCTGAAAACCCGCTCGAACGCCGACCAGCAAATAGCCGCCGGCAAGGAATACCAGACGCCATACAGGACACTTGCGCGATCGTTCTGAGGCTTCTGGTGAAAGGAGCAGGCCCATGTTCCCGGCCGCAGCTGGAGAATGTGGTCAACTGCATTTTCCGGACAATAGGGCAGACGCTCGACTGCGCCGCGGCCTCTACAGTACAGCCCGGATCTTTTCGGGCAATGATCAAACCGTCGCGATGACTACTCCGCCGAGCACAGTTCAATGAAATGGCCATCCGGATCTGCAACGAAGATTTGCAAATAACCGTCAGGACGTTGCTTCAGCGGTCGTGCGATCACGTCGAACGATTTGAGGTGCGTCTCCCAGGCACGGATACCTTCGACCAGCAACGCGAAGTGGTTGCCGCGATTGTTCGATCGAACTGATTCGTCTCGGCCGGCAATCAAATGCAGTTCCTGGTCAACCCCCAGGCGAAACCAGCGCCGGGAAAATCAAACGCCGGGCGGACGATTTGCTCGAGCTGTAACACTTCACAATAGAACCGGCAGCTGAGCTCAACATCGGCGACGTGCAGAGCGACGTGATTGAGTTGGAGTTGTTTCATGGGACCCTGTCGGTTGGCGTTATGGTTCGACGGCAGCCTCGAGCCAACTCGATAGCACGTAGAGTTGCGCAAGGCAACACGGGGCTGGGCCACTGTGGCTCTGATGAGAGTGTCGGGACAACCGCAACTGTTTTTGGCCAACGCAACATCTATTTCAATTCCTCTCCGCCGGCACGACCTGATCAGAAGAAAACGTATCGCATCGACGCGTTCGTTTTGAGTGAAAGGGACAGGCACACGTTGTCGGACGCAAGACCCGGGGTGTCTCCGACCGTGTTCGACGAAAAATGTGCCGATGTTGCGGCTGCGACATATTTTCCGCGATCGAAGCCAATTTGCGGTCGTGATGATCCACGGAGAACAACGCGCCAAGCCCTGTGCTGCACTATTTCTTGGACGAAGCGGCCGCGAACCTATCCGACACCGCCTCTGATCAACGCTACTTACAACCGCATTTCACACGTCAAAACCCCTGCCAGCGTTGCTTCTCGCGCTGTGACCAAACTGTCCATACGTTATATTCTCCAACTTCTTCAGCAACCCGGAATTCGGTGGCCAATAATCCAGGTCGCCCGCCGAAGCCACAAAGCGGCGGTAGAATGAGCCGGTTCCAGCACAAACAGACTCCATGAGTTCCCCATGGCAAAGAAAAATCGTCGACGGTCAGCTCAACCAGGCGTTCCCAAAAACCTCCCAGCCGATGAAACAATCACGCCACGTGTGATGAATGAGGAAGCGGGCGCCCTTTCGCGCGAGGGGGTCGAGTCGATCCTCGTCGCGATCTTGCTGGCGCTCATGTTTCGAGCATTCGAGGCCGAAGCGTTTGTCATTCCCACCGGTTCGATGGCGCCAACGCTGCAAGGTCGTCATAAGGATATCGAATGTCCGCAGTGCGGCGAACAATGGCAAGCCGGCGCCAGTTTGGGCTCGGAATTTGACCCGGGCCCCGTCATCGGAGCTACCTGTCCGATGTGCAGATTTCCGCGCGGATCGATCCACAGCGTGCAAACGATAGTTCGTTCAGCGGCGATCGCATCCTGGTCAACAAGTTCGCCTACCAATTCGGCGATCCAGAACGCTGGGACGTCATCGTCTTCAAGTTCCCTGGTAACGCCAAGCAGAATTACATCAAGCGATTGGTCGGTTTGCCAAATGAAACGCTGAAGGTTCGTGGCGGTGATGTTTTTGCCAAGTCGCGGGACGGTGATGATTTCGAGATTCTTCGCAAGCCGCCCAAGACAATGCTAACCATGCTGCAACCGGTTCATGACACGCAACATATTTCAGAGCTGCTGGTGAAAGCAGATTGGCCTTCATCCTGGTTTTCGACCGACGACCAATGGCAAGGCGACGAGAATCGAAGCAGCTATACGGTCAAGGCAGGTGAACAAACGACGTGGCTGAATTATCGTCACATGCCACCGTCATCAGCCGACTGGAATTACGTCAGTCAGGAACGCCTGCCGCCCGGCATCCGTGATCGCAAAGGGCAATTGATCACCGATTTCTATGCCTATAACGCCTACCGTCAGGCAATACGCACCGAACTTGAACCGAACTATTCGCAACTGCAACGTAAAAAAGAGTACTTGGCAAGTCTCGAACGAGCTCGACGCGTGGGCACGCATTGGGTCGGCGATCTGGCGTGCGAATGCACAGCAAAAGTGGAAGGCGGCGACGGACAAATCCTGCTCCGCTTGATTGAAGGTGGTCACCAGTTCCAATGCGAAATTGAACTGACTACCGGAGTGGCAAGGATTTCGATCGATGATGGAACCCGACCTTTCGATTCGGTTGCCGCAGTCGACGGTAAGGCACCGACCGAGTTAACCGGTTCGACCGACGTCAAGGGAAGGGGAACGCACCGATTGCGTTTCGCCAACGTCGACGACCAACTGCGTTTGTGGGTCAACAATGAACTGGTCAAGTTCGAAGCGAACGGCAAAGAACATCCGGCAACCTATGCAGGTATCGACCCGCGTCCCAGTTATTCAGTGGATGATCCAGGCGATCTGTATCCAGCGAGGATTGGTTGCCGGAATGCAACCGTCAAGTTGAGCCAGCTGCGAATTCTCCGAGACATCTATTACGTTGCCGTCAAGCAATCTGGCGAGGGTGACTACGTCAACAACGTCAGCCCCAACCAACTCGCCAAAGTCTTCAGCACGCCAGAAACTTGGGCCGATTCGGAATTGTTTTCCTTTGCTGATTCCGCCGCTTCGAATGGACGCGGTAAGAGGTCAGTCGAATTTGTCATGGGCGAGGAGCAGTATTTCCCGATGGGAGACAACAGCCCTCAGAGTCGCGACGCGCGCCTGTGGGCGAACGGTCAGCGGTCACTGCACCTGCCGGGATTGATCGAGCCCGGTTCATATATTGACCGAGATCTGCTGATTGGCAAGGCTTTCCTGATTTACTGGCCTCATGCCTGGTATCCCGGCAACATCAAGACGCCAGTCCCGTTCATTCCCAATATTGGTGCGATGGGCCGTATCCGCTAAGGTTGAGCTGAACCGAACCGGATCAATCAGTCATGGAGGGCTGTGGTGTCGCTGCTGGATGTCCAAGGACTCGTAAAGTCATACGGTCGCCGACGAGTTGTCGACGGTGTGGATTTCCACGTGGAAGTCGGCGAGATCGTAGGGCTGCTGGGACCGAATGGTGCCGGCAAGACTACCAGCTTCAGCATGACTTGCGGGATGCTGAAGCCGGACCGCGGCAAGGTGCTGTTGGGCGGCAAAGACGTAACCGAATGGCCGATGTATCGCCGAGCTCGCGAAGGTGGCATGGGCTATCTACGCAGGAGTCGAGCGTCTTTCGTAAGCTGAACGTTCAGCAGAATCTGCTGGGGGTGATGGAATTGCTGGGAATCGATCGGCGAACCCGCAAGCGTCGATGCGACGAACTGTTGGAACGATTCCAGATCACGAAACTCCGCCGGTCCCTCGCCGGCACGCTGTCCGGCGGTGAACGCAGGCGACTCGAGATCGCCCGCTGCCTGGTTTCCAACCCGAAAATCATTCTGTTGGATGAACCTTTCACCGGTATCGATCCGGTAACAATCGACAGTATCCAGGAGGTGATCCGTGATTTGCAGTCACGTGGCATCTCGATTCTGATCACCGACCACCAAGTCCGTGAGACGCTCGAGATTACCGATCGAAGTTACGTGATCCGCAACGGCAAGGTGCTGTGGCGGGGAACCCCAATGAAGTGCTACAGAATCCGCTGGCTCGCAAATATTACTTCGGCGAAGGCATCCGCATCGACGGTGCGGACCTGACCCCGAGCCGCCCGGAGATGGTCGACCGTGTCGAAGTCAGCGACGACGCGCGACGTTAACTCTCTTTCCGTTGAAGTTTTGCCGTTACTACAAGATACAAGAACTGCGAACTTTCTATCGGCAGGTAATTCCGATTGTCCTCTGGCGGACAAGCGATCCGCAGCTACGATATTTGTTCGGCGATACACGCATCAAAATCAACAAACGCAGCAATTGGACTCGGATAGACAAGCATGCGGACCCCCTGGCCCGATCAAGTTGACTCGTTTGCAATCAGTATGTTCCTGTTGCTGATGGTCGGCCTGCCGATGTTCGGCTATTGGTTGATGGTGGCCGACTTTCGCGCCTACTTGCGAGCTCTTCGAGCGCGTTAGTCATCGTAAAATACCACTTTACGACGATACCCAATTGGGCGAGAACCGAAACACCGGCCTGCGTAAGAGCTTTGGGATTGCGTCTTCCTTGCAAGGAAGAGGACCTCAAGGAAGCCTATCGCAGTCTTGCCGAGCAGATGCATCCTGACCGCGGAGGAGACCGCAAGAAGTTTGCCCGGTTGAAAGCCAACTTTGAAGAGGCACGAAGATTCATTCGAGACTTGAATAGCTGAAATCACATGCACCTGTGAAGAACACACGACGCCGAGGTGGGCTCTACCTTACCAGGTAGGCCAGCAAATCCTGAATCTCCTGCAGCGAAAGCGTGTCCAGCAAGCCGGCCGGCATCGCTGATGTGGGCGATTCACGACGCGATTCGATTTCATTCTTTTCGATCACGGTAAGCAATCCTGGATTGTACATATCGGTGCGAACTTTAAGGTGACGATTCGATTGATCGGTCACGCGGCCCGTCACGACCTGTCCGCTGCGCATCTCAAAGGTTGTGAACCGGTATTGGTCGGAAATAACCCGGTCAGGTTGCACCATCGAAGTCAGCAAGTCGGAAAGATTGAACCGCTTCGCCACGGTGGTCAGGTCAGGCCCGACCGTACCTCCGATCTCATCGATGCGATGACATTTGGCACAATTCACTTCGGAAAATAGACGCCTGCCACGTTCTGTGTCGCCATGTTGTACCGCCAGGTTGCCGTCCGCAACTTGCTGCAACAATTCCGCCAGCGTCCACTCTTTGACAAAAGAACGCGGCACCTCGGGGATGAACGCCTGAGGTTGCTGGCGAGCCAACTCCAACTCCAGGCTCAGCCGTTCAGTCGTGTCACCGTCCAACCGTTTCGCAATCCACGCCACCATGTCGTCGACATACCCGCCGTACGATTTACCGCCGCTGCCCTCTTTGCACGCCGCACAAGCCTTGAGGTAGTGACGCACTTCGTCGATGGTCCACGCCGCCGGACTATTCTGCAGCGACAGGAGGTAGTGCAATTTGCCGGCCGGTGTGGCCTCGCCATCCACAAGGCTCAAGCACCTTTGCACCACACCGGGAGCATCCAGGTAAGCCAGGAGTTTGGCGAGTTGCTGATTCTGAGCCACCCGATCGGATGGAAAATGTGGGTCCAACTGAGTGACAATCGCTGCCTCGTCCGCAACTGAATCGCGATGACGCACGAGCGCCAACTCGTAGACACGCAAGAGCGTCAGCTGTGCTGTGGGGTGGAGAGAGCCGAAGTCAAACCCGGTCAACTTCGACTCAAACGTGGGAGTCAAATCCGAAGCGATGCGGACCCTGGCCAGCATCGCATTCAACGCCGTTCCAGCATCCTGCTCGGCAACGAGGCGATCCGCCCACGCGGCATAAGGAAGGTGCTCCAATGCGGTCCGAGCCGCGTAGCGAACGTGCCGGTCGGCATGATCCAGGTGTTCCCAGATCAGTTCCAACTCATCCGCGGCGGCGTTCGCCCGGTGAAGCGATTCCAACTGTCGGCGCAGCGCTACGATTTCCTCATTGCGGGGTGAGTCAGCGGCGGCGTCCGAATCGCCGACCCAGGTCACCCGGTAGAGTCCCGATTGGGCTCCGCGACCGCCAGTGGTGAAATACATGGCGCCATCAACCGGGTTGATCGTCACGTCGGTGAAAGGCAGGGCGTTCGCTGACACGAACGTCTCGGCTTCACCGACGTACGATGAGCCATGCGGCGACAGGTGCACCGCGTGCATGACGCCGCCGCCCCAATCGCAAGCGAAAAGAGCTTGCTGATAGCGTTTGGGAAACTTCGATCCAGTTCCAAACACAATCCCCGTTGGCGAACCGGGCCCCATATCAACGACCGACGGTAGTGAATCTGGCGTGTATTCAGGCCACTTGTAACACCCGCCCCGCCAGCCAAATTCCGCTCCACTGGTCACGTGCAAGATCCGAGTCGGCCGGTACCAGGACGTGCCGATGTCCCACTCCATGTCCGCGTCGAAACTGAACAATTCACCATCGACGTTCCGCGCACAGTCG
Organism: uncultured Planctomycetales bacterium; assembly: GCA_963821085.1. Classification (GTDB taxonomy): domain Bacteria; phylum Planctomycetota; class Planctomycetia; order Pirellulales; family Pirellulaceae; genus CAWGCE01. The sequence goes on from CAWGCE010000006.1 coordinate 184,924, forward strand.
TATTCGTTGCGAAACCCGATCGCCAACAATTCCCTCTCCTTGCCGTCGGGCGAGACGCGGCAAACCCAGCCACCCGGCGCCAGCTTGCCGACTGCATGACCATTGGGATCCCAGACTCGGCGTAGCAATTGATCCTCGCCCCAAACACGGGGTACTCGGGAAGCAGTCAGTTCAGGTAACGCGGTATGATTCCCGGCACATATCACCAGCGACTGGCGGTCTTTGGAAAGCAAGATGGTGTGCGGACCATGCTCGCCTTGCCCGTCGAGTCGCAGAATGCGTTCTATCTGGTCAAACTGCCCGTCTTCGTTTGTGTCCCGGGCGCGATAGAGCCCGCTACGATCACCATCATTGACCATCACGTACAGCGAGTTGAAGGCGAACAGTAGCCCCTGTGCATGCCCCAAGTCAACGTCGAGCGGTTGGATGACCGGCGGATCGACGGACACCTGAATGCGATACAATCTGCCACCCTGATCCGAAGTCAGCAGGTTCCCTTGTGGGTCGGTCGTCAACACCACCCAGGATCCCTGTGTCTCTTGGGGTACCGAGTAGATCAACTCAACATGGAATCCGTCCGCTGCCCGGATCGCCCCAGCAGTCGTGGCTTGCTCGACCGGTTCCGCGACGGCGGCGAGTTGCATCAGGCAAACAAGACTCAACCATGGGAGGACCATTAAGGAGACCGCCAGTTGTGGGGGAGACCATCGAAACGACATTGCTCAACGAGCCTCTCGGGCAGAATCTGGATGCAGTCGGCTGTCCTGATTCTAGTGTGCAACGGGCGCACTGGTAGAGTGTTCAGCACAAAACCCGGTCTCAGCGCGATGGTCTGGGATGAATTCGGTGCCGCAGCCAGGTGGACGAAAGTCCGACCGGAGACGAATTGGGGGTGTTACGTTGATCGCCCGATTCGCGTTACGGCAAATCCTTGACAAAACGATTTAGACGCGTGGCGACCATTCTCATATCGTCACCAAAAACCGATTGGAAATCGTTTACTCGTTCATCGGGGCCAACGTTGGTGAAAGGTTTCTTGTTCGCCGTAACCTGCAGGTATTCCGACAGGAGTCGCGGTTGTTTCTCTGCGACCATGAAAGTGAACGCCCAACTGAATGCGTACGCGGCCTTGGTATTCGCTCGAAAGACACTATCGTCCGAAACGATGCCGGCCAGCGATTCGGCCGAAATGCCGTCCGGGAATTCCTGGCGGAAATTCTCTACTTGCTCACGATTGATGCGATCTTCCAGCTCCCGAAACTCGCTGGCTGCGTAGATCCCCTTCGCTTCAAACAGAGTACCGATCCCTTCGCTCAACCACTGGGGAGGCGGCGTAAATCGGTTGTGGACACCGATGTTGTACGCCGTCTGATGGGCCGCTTCGTGAACAATCGTCTCGGCGTTGTAACGCCAGTCAATGCTGTCGTCTCCGCCGGTGGAATCAAACAGGGCAATTCGATTCGACTTGAACGCGTAGAAGCCGGCCAGCGAGAAACCCATGTTCACGCCGGTATTGCTCATATAGTCTTCAAACTCACCACGACTTTCAAAAACGATTGCAACCAGAGGATATTCAGGTCGATTGACGGGAATTCGGCGAGTCGAAAAGTAATGTGTCAATTCGCGATAAAGGTTTTCAAATCGGTCACTCCACAATTTGCGCTGCCCCTTCGGATGCACGACCATGTAGTGTCCCGTACCGGTGACTTCGTAGCGACCGCCGAACTCCTTCTCCAATTGCGATTTGAATTCGACGTGCGAGTAAGGCTCGAATGGTTTGTCGAAGCGAGGCGACTTTTCAGCCAAAGCGATATCAAAATCCAGCAATTGACCGTCGCGGCCCAGGAGGATGAATTGTTTCGTGTCCCAATGCATCAGTTTTCCGGTTACCGCGCCCTTGTCGGTATCGACACGAACGATCCAGGTTGTCGCGGCGTTACAGGGGTTGATCGAAAAGAGCCCCAGCATCAGGAACGTCGTCGCCGTAAATCGTCGCATTGCATTCGCCCGGTTTTTTGGAGTATTGGGATTGTGCCGACCGGACACCCGAGGGGTACGGCCTGATGAAACGTAGGTTGCTCCAGCGAAAGTGCAAACGAATGGCCTCTGCGTTTTGGCATTCGATCAACAAGCCGCTCGATTCGCGACGAGAAGCCGATTCGGTAGTACACCGTCGAACCGGCCGATAGAATGTCGGCTGCGTTTTTGATCGCAATTCCAACCCCCAGGTCGACCATGCTCGCAATTCTCGCCGCGGCCCTGCTGTTCGGCCAGGTTACTGCCACCGTCGATTCCGGCGATCTACGCGTGAATGAAGTGGCAACACTCGTCGCACAACTGCAATCGGACTCGACCGAGACGAGTTCCAAGGCAGAGGAGCAACTGATCGAACTGGGCGCAGCGGTTCGACCATTGCTGCCCAAGATCACAAACAACACGCCCGAGCGCACCCGCATCCAGATCTTACGAATCATCAAAGCAATTTCCAGCGATCGGATTGCAAACGAACTGGAGCATCGCCATTACTCGATCGTCGGTGAAATGACTGTCGCCGAAGCCTTCGGGAAACTGAGGCAGCAGGCCGGACTGCGTGCCGACATCATGGCCGAACAGGACTCGGAACTGCCCGGTGGCAAGGTCCGCTTCGATATTAAAGAAAAACCATTCTGGGAAGCGGTGGACGTGCTGCTGGAGCAATCGAATCTGGCGATCGGACCATACAGCGGCGATGCACGACTTTTTGCATTGGTCGAGGAACAGCGAGAGAACGGACCGGCCGCCGGCCACGTCTGTGTGGATGGGCCATTTCGCTTCGAAGCATCACGCATGGAAGCCGTTCGCGACTTGCGAAACCCGAATGATCGTATTCTCCGATTGGTCGTGATGGTTTTTTGGGAACCGACGCAAACTCCTGTCAGCTTGCGGCACGATTTGAGCCAACTGAACATCGAAGCCGGCAACGATGGCCTGGAACTGTTGGCCAACCAGGCTCCGGTGGAGATGACCGTCCGGGAAAGCATCGCTGCGGTCGATATGGAGTTTCCCTTCGAACTGCCGTCGCGCGAGACGCTGCGAATCGACAGACTTTCCGGTGTCGTCTCGGCAGTGGTTCCCGGCAAGATGCACAAGTTCGAATTCGAGGGACTTGGCAAAGGCTCTCTGGTGCAGGAATCGGCCGGCGTCAAAGTGACCGTCGAGCGGGCAAAAACGGTTCAGAATCTGCAAGATGTCCGCGTCCTGGTCCAACTGGAGAACGTCGCCGAAGATACTCAAAACCAACTCAGCTGGATCTACAACAATATTGCCTATTTGACGAATTCCGAAGGCACGCGTTTTGACGATGTCCTGACCGAAGTCTACCAGCAGGACGTTAACGAAATCGGTATCGTCTACAAGTACGATGCGCCGGGCGACGTCGCTGAATATACTTTCAACTACGAAACTCCTGCTGGTTTCCAAACGATTACGGCAAATTTCGAACTTTCAAACATCGAACTGCCATGAGCCAGTTCGCCACCGAACCTGCCGCACGATTCTGGCTGACCGCTGCGTTCGCCGCGGCAGGAATACTCTCAACTCGCGCTATTTGTGCTCAACCTTCGTCGACCGCGGGTCCCGGATCAGGCAGACATGTTGTTGCTCACGTCGACGACCAGGAGATACTTCGTGCCGAAGTCGATCGGGCCTTGGCGGGCGTGCCGCCGATTGCCGGTGAAACCGCCAAAGCGCAACGCTTTCGACTGGCGACAAGGCTGATGGTCGAGAGGGCGATTGCGCTGGATTATCTGGCGGCGAGAAAACTGGGTGCGACCAATGCAGAAATCGACTTGGCATTGCGCGATGGCGAGAGCAGCTGGTCGAGCGTGGTTCGTCAGACCTGGAGTTCTATCTGCAGTCCGGTATGGACGAAGCTGCCATGCGCCGCCAATTCGCCTGGTCCATCGGCTGGAAACGCTACACCGAGCGCCACCTCCATGAAGAGTCAATGAAGACATTCTTTACCAAACACCATCGTGAATTCGACGGTACGCGACTGCGCGTCGCTCAATCCTCCTGCCTGCGACACCGTCTGGGGAAGATAATCTGGCCAAGGCAATCCAACTACGAACGGCTTTAGAAGCCGGTGACATCACGTTCGAAGAGGCGGCCAGGCAGCATTCCAAGGGGGCCACTGCGGACGAAGGTGGAGAGTTGGGCTGGATAACGGCTCAGGGCCCAATGGACCTCACATTCACGGCCGCCGCTTTATCACTGGATCCGGGAGAACTTTCGATGCCCGTGAAATCCAACTTCGGCATCCACCTGATTCGATGCCTGGAAGTCGAATCGGGCACCCGGGAATTTGACAAAGTCCGAGATGCTGTCTTGCGGGCGGCCGAATTGCAGCTGTTTAAGACTTCGGTGGCAAGGCAGATCAGCGCGGGCAATCCTGTCATTCAGATCACATCACCCTAACCGACGGACCCACACCGACAAGTTCATGCGACACGGTGGAGGTTGGGCTGCGGGCACTCAGGACCACGTGCGGCGGTAAGCCGTCAACGATGACAAGCAATTTTCTGGACGAAGCTCGTGACGCAGGCATGGTTTGGCTTGAAGTGGGCGCGAGTTGCGGAAAACCGAAATCAGCTGGTCATCATGCCGCAACTCGCAACGACGTTGTTAGCCTACTTCACTTCGCGGACAACTTCGGCGAAAACTCTCGCATGCCACGGCCACGCAAAAAAGAAAAAATCGTTCCTGCTTTTATTCCCGTTCATGAAAACGCAACCTGGCGCAGACAATTTCGCCCGACTGACTCGTTGGTATTCACGAGCCAGGCGAGATTTGCCCTGGCGGAAGAGCCAGGACCCCTACGCCGTTTGGGTCAGCGAGATCATGCTGCAACAGACGCAAGTCACGACAGTCAAAGCCTATTTCACGCGATTCATGAAACGCTTCCCCACGATTGCTGCATTGGCCGCTGCAGAAGAATCGGAAGTGCTGCGGCAGTGGGAAGGACTCGGTTATTATCGCCGAGCTCGCCAATTGCACGCGGCGGCTCAGCAAATCGTCAAAATGCACCACGGCGAGTTCCCCAGCGAATTGGCCGACGCACTGGCGCTGCCAGGGGTCGGTCGATACACCGCTGGGGCCATTCTTTCCATTGCTTTCGACCAGCGACAACCAATCCTGGAAGCGAACACCTATCGCCTGCTGTGCCGCTTGTCGGCCTTTCGTGGCGACTCAATGAAAGCGGAAGGGCAGAAATTCTTGTGGAACATGGCTACCGACATCTTGCCACGCACCAATTGTGGCCAATTCAACCAGGCGTTGATGGAGCTGGGCAGCTTGATCTGCTCGCCACAAAACCCCAGGTGCGAAGATTGTCCGGCTGCCAAATTGTGCCCCACCAACGACATGTCCTTGCAGAGCGAAATTCCGATCGAGAAAAAGAAAACCAACTACGAAGAAATCACCGAAGTCGCCATCGTGATTCGGCGAGGTGACCGAGTCGTGCTGAGAGAATGCGAAGTCGGCGAGCGTTGGGCGGGTCTGTGGGACTTCCCGCGTTTCGCGGTCAGCCAAACCGATTTGAAGCAGGCCGAGCCCGAACTCGCTGAACAAGTCCGCAGGCAAGTTGGGCTCCGCGTGAAGTTCAAGGATCAATTGACGACCATTAAGCACGGCGTCACAAGGTACCGCATCACGCTTCATTGCGTATCGGCAAAGCCGGACGTCGGTGAGCGACTGAAGAAACCGGCCCGCTGGGTAGCCTGGAATGACCTGGGAGCTTACCCGCTCAGCGTGACCGGTCGAAAAATCAGCCAGCTGGAGCTTTGAGTTCGCACTTCGATTGAGACTACGCGTCGGAAACGATGGGAGCTGGCGGCTCTTTCGAAATAAACTCTCTCAGGTCTTTCGTCGTCGAGCGGATGCTTCGCGCCAAGCCACGCATATCGCCATCTCCATCTTCCGCCGCCACGAGCATTTCATCAATATGCACCAACATTTGCTGCGATTTTTCCGCAGCACCATCCAGTGACCTGATTCCGGCGATTCCCACCGACTTGTCACCTTGCAACGCCCGTCGCAACACCTGCAACTGATGAATCAACCGGCGACGATGGGGGATGGTTTCCGGCGCTTCAGCGATAAACTCTTTCGGTTTGCGTCGGTTGCGCTCGTCCAGCTCCATGTTATTGGCCCGCGGGTTTGAACGAATCATAGGGCCCCCACCTTCACGGCCCGAACGGCTCTGCTTGAGCACTTCCATCATCTCTTCAAATTCCGAGTTACAGGTGGCGAATACCACCTGCCCCACGGTGTCCATAATTTGATCACCCGTGATCCCGGATCCTTCCAAATCAAGTCGCGCTGAGCGCTTCCGCGGCACTACAGCGTAATGAGATTGGCGATTCGGCCTGAGTCGCGACCTTGGTCAACAATTGAACCACCGCATTGTTTTTCCCTGGCGAACGCAGGTATCCCAGTGCCTCGACGGCGATTTGACGCATCCATTGATGAGCTGCCGCGTTGCGTCCCGCCGGCGGTTTCGCTTCGTTAACAAACTTGCCCAACAGTGAAATCAAACCGTTTTGCAGCCTTGTCGAATCGTAAAGTGACTTCGGAGCACTTTTCGGTCCCCGCAACTGCGCGTGACGCCGGAGTCCAATCAGGCAGGCGACTTTGGTTCCGTCATCCGAACTCTTGCTGGCAAACAACTTGGCCAAATCCATGGTTGCCGGATCGTACGGCACCGGCGGCGTAGCAGTTTCCAGATTCGCTTCCTGCTCGTTCAAATCACCCAAGAGCAGCGCACAGTTGTAACGGACTGCAGGGTCATACCTGGTGCTCAGGTGGGCCCGACACTGCTCGTAGGCCAGGTTCAACAGGAAATCATGAGTTTCCGCCTTCGAGAGTGCCAGCTCCTTGGTCAGCGTGATGCGCATGTCGGCCAACTGGCCCCGACGCGCGGATCGGTCATGGCCGGGAAGTAGTAACCCCGATAATAACTGTCGATTGCTTCGCGATTACCGGAAAAAGGTTTCTTCCCGCGTGCAACATTGATCTTGGTCTGCTCAGCCGCCTTCAGTTTTCGCTTGTCATTGAACTCTTCGCTAATCGGATCGAGCTTGTACTTCTGGGCCAGCACGTTCGAGTCGGCAAGCATCAGGAACAGCAGGGCGACCGTGCATGCTGCAAAGAATCGAGCCAGTATTCCTGTCGGGCGACGCATGAAAAGCCTCGGATAGTGATCGTTACGCGAATTACGCAGGACGCGACACATGGGAGCCAGACTTATTGTGGCTGACAGGCGAAGAAAAACAATCGGCGCGAACAACGGCAAGCCCGTCGCATCGATCGATCACCTTTCTGCTCAAATATGCTGTTCCTACTTCCATTCTAGCGTAAAGAGTTCATGCAACGCGGGTCAAAAAAACGAGATTCCACCCCGAAAACGGCAGCTCAACAGAGTTTGGCCGAAGCCGCCCCTTGGCATGATTGGCCCTGATCCGGAAATGTCTGCGACAGATTCAGGCGGCGAAATGGCGTGACCGACCGTTCATTCAGGTTGGTCCATCGTTGCCAGCCTCGGGTTTCTTGCGATTCACAACGATACGTGACCGTCGATGCAGAAAGCCTGTCAGGGCCCGACCGGTTGCAGCTGTTTGAACTCGGTATGCACCGCTTCGACCGTTTCGCGATTGATCACATCCTTTGCTTCCCCGGCGGCGGCCAGCAACGAAAGTTCGGCCAACTGACGTACTCGACGGGGAACTCCGTCGGACAGCACGAACAGAGATTCATAGGCTGACCGCTGAAACAAGGACTCCGTGCGGCCAACGGCTGCGAGTGATTGCTCAAGGAACCCGGCAATGTCACCCAATTCCCAGGGATACAGGTCGACGCGCAAATCGGACAATTCGTTCAGACGATCGCCAAGCTTATGAGTCCGTCGTGAATTCGCACACAGGACCGTCGTGACTTGCGTGTCTTCACCCGGCTTCCATTGATTCAACCGGATTACGTTTTTTAGCACTCCCGGATCGGCTTCATCGGCATCGTCGAAGAACAGAATTGTCTTCAGGTTCTGACAGCGGTTTACCGTCAACTCATCGAGAATTCCGCGCCAGACGGTGGCGTACGATTCGCGTTCCTGATAGCTGACCGCAAGTGCATCCGCAACTTGACTGGTGAAGTCCTCTTCACCCAGCCCCAACAGATTTACAACTGCCGCCTTATGACCGGCTCGGCGAAATTGACGCGCTGCCCGCTCCAGAATCAGCGACTTGCCGCTCCCGGAAGCACCCAGCAGAGTCGCCAAACGCTGAGAGTTGTTGACGACGAATTCCAATCGCGCCAGGGCTTCACCCTGCGGTTCGCCGCAATAGAATCCTTCATCTTCGGCCGGTTGTTGAAACGGCGTTTGGGTCAGGCCCCAGTACTGTTCGTACATCTGAAATACTCCTCAACGGGTTTGGGTCGGCTCAAACAACAGGCGCGGCAATCGACAGGATACGTTTCCGTAATGCTGTTAATTTCGGTAATATCTGAGCTCGTTCTTCACCATTTTGGCTGTCGATTGGCAGCGAGGCTGCGAGAACGGCCTAAAACCCCGTCGCAGGAAGGATGTTGATGAACCGCCGATTTTTCAGTGAACGGCCAATTCGCGGTGATAGCATCGAGCTGATTGGGCCCGAGGCGCATCACATTTTGAAAGTGCTGCGAGCAAGCGTCGGCGATTCAATGACTCTTTTTGACGGATCGGGCAGTGAATTCACAGGCAAAGTCTCCAGCATTTCTCGTGGTGCGGTTGAATTGGCCATTGTTGGCCGCCAGCAAGTCTCTCGCGAGGCGTCACGGCGGTTGATCCTGGGGGTTGCCCTACCCAAGGGCGATCGACAACGAATGCTGGTTGAGAAATGTGTTGAGCTGGGAGTGGCGCAGCTTGTACCGCTGAAGACGGCCCGTGGAGTCGCGGTACCCAAACCATCTGCCTTGGAGCGGTTACACCGCGGAGTCATCGAAGCCAGCAAGCAATGCGGCCGCAATGTGTTAATGCAGATCGATGCACCCCAATCATTGGAATCCTTCATCACGGATTCCGGAACGGACGCCGTGAGGTGGTTGGCTCATCCTTACTCGGCTCCGCCCGAGTTCAAGGGTAGCGTTCGGCCCACCCGCGAAACTGCAAGGTCGGAAGCGAAGGTGGTCTATGCCGCGATTGGTCCCGAGGGTGGCTTCGACGAAAAGGAAGTCACAACCGCGCTGAAACACGGTTGGCAACGCGTCAGTTTGGGCATCTCGGTGTTGCGGGTTGAAACAGCCGCCTTGGCACTGGCCGCCTACTGGCTGACCGATCCGACGAGTGCTTGATTCGACTCTGCGACAGCACGACGCAGTCGAAGACCCGGCAAGGCAACATGGATTACCTGGCTGAGGCGAGAGTCACGATGTGCTTAGTGGAAAAACGCAGCGCAAGGCAGGTTTGCAGGAAACGTCGCGCAGTAGAAGGTCGGGACTGCTCAGTAGAAAACGTCGCGTAGGCTCAGGGTCTGGAACATTCTTCGGCGAGCCGGGCGAACCACACCTCACCGATATGGCCAAAAACATGGTCCTGACCTCTGACCCTCTCGCGGGGGCTACCGAGCAGGTCGGGACTCTTTTTCGAACAACGCATTTATTATCGCCGCGCGGTTTTCCCGAGAATACCGACCCGCTCTGTAGAAAACGTCGCTCAGGCTCAGGAACATTTTTCGGCGAATACGGCTGACCAAATCGCAGAGCTTTGGCCGAAAACATGATCCTGACCCTTTGGTGTAAGTTTGACAGAGACAGAGCGGCAGTTGATTCAACAGATTTTCTACTGAGCACTACCGAACCTTTCGCCTGAACCAACGCTGGTACTGTGCAGCTGTCCGCAAATTTCCATCGGCACGTGTTCGAACTTGGTTGGCAAATCCGCTTCTGCGTTTCCGTTCAACTTTGTTACAATCGCCGGCAACGATCCTCGGAGAAGCCGTCTATGAATCAATGGGTTGAAATCACGTTCGACTGCCTGCCTCTGCGCAGCATTTCGCGATTGGACGTCCCGATCGACGCGTCGCCCAAATACGTCGCGTGGTGCGAGCGTGTCAAAGCGGCGATCAATACCCATGGCACGCACAACGCCTACTACCTGTACAACGCCCACTGCAAGTATCACCTCCTGAATGACAAGACTGAAGGCGAGATCGATTTCCGCTTCGAAGGGACAATCCTCACCAACACGGAAGACCTGCAGGCCAAGGATTGCCATCTCGACGTGACGCTGTCGCGGGAGACGTGCGACTGGTTGACCGAGCCTGTGAAGGACTGGTTTTGTTCGTCGGTGATCAAGGCGGTGTTGGTCGAATTCAATCGATACATCGATGCTGGTGATCTACAAAAGACGCGAGAACGAATTGAGAAAATCCAGGCCGACAGCGATGATGCAGGCGGCTTCGTCGGAATGTACCTATGACCAAGCTGCAAACAGTATGTCAATTTCTCGACTCGTTCGCGCCGTTACGGTTGGCCGAAGAGTGGGACAATGTCGGGCTGCTCGTCGGAGACCGCCAGTCAGACGTCAAGAATGTCATGACTTGCCTGACGGTTACACCCGATTCGGTCGCTGAGGCGATCGACGAATCGGCCGATCTGATCGTGGCTCATCATCCACTGCCATTCAAGGCGACCAAACGGGTCACAACCGATTCGACCGCCGGAAAGATGTTATGGGATTTGATCGGCCAGCAGATCGCCATTTACAGTCCCCACACAGCATTTGATTCGGCCGCGGCTGGAATCAACCAGCAGCTGGCGGATGCGATCGGAGTGGCAGATGCGCAGCCCCTTCGTCCTTTCGATGATGATCCTGATTCGTTGGGCAGTGGGCGAGTCGGCAAATTGGCCTCGGCCGAACCGGTCACCGAAATTGCCGACCGTCTGAAAACGTTCTTGCGGCTGCCATCGGTGCGAGTGACGGGACAAATCAATCGCATAGCAAGAAAGGTTGCGGTGGGGTGTGGCAGCGGAGCCGAATTCCTGGCTGCGGCGAAGCGAGCGGGTTGCGATATGTTCGTTACAGGCGAGGCAAATTTTCACGCCTGTCTGGAAGCCGAAGCAAGTGACATCACGCTGCTGCTCGTGGGCCACTACGCCAGCGAACGGTTCGCCGTCGAACAACTGGCGACGCAAGTCTCTGGCGAGTTCCCCGAGCTGATTGTGTGGCCCAGCAAACAGGAACACGATCCCCTCACAACCATCTAGAGCGACTGGCGACAGCCACTGTCGCCCGCTCGACTGGGTGGAACTTCCACAGAGAATTGACGGAGCGATCCGGCGACAATTTCTCGATGGCAATCGCCACGGCACTTCAGCGGCAGTTGCGATCTGTGATTCGCCAAACCGTTTGCACCGTAGCGAACGGCGCGGCGAACCGCCAACCGCTTGCTGTCACGCCAAAACATCTTGATTAATCGGAGTTTCTTACCATCCCGGGACGTGCAAGTTGACTCGATGTTGACCACCCCTAGAATGAACCCACCGAACGCTCACAGGCCATTTCGGGCATTTGCTTGAACAATCCGTTGTCTCTCCGGGCCGGAAATTAATGAAGTTTCTGACAGCTCTACCCGTCTTCAACGAAGCCAAGTACGTCACCGAAGTTCTCGACGAAGTGACTTGCTTCAGCCCCCAGGTGCTGGTGGTCGACGACGGATCAACGGACGGCACGAGCCAGTTGCTGCAACGGCGTACCGACGTGCGCTTGATACGACATGACGAGAATCGTGGTTACGGAACGGCGTTGATGTCGGCATTCGAGTACGCTGCCAAACACCGCTTTGATGTCGTGGTGACGATCGATTGCGATGGGCAACACGAGCCACAGCGAATTCCGCGTTTCGTCGCTGCCTGCCAGGACGTCGACATTGTTTCGGGCAGCCGGTATTTGAAACGATATGCCACCGATAATTCGCCTCCTCCAGGTCGTCGGTTCATCAACCAACTGGTCACTGCCGAGCTGAACCAACTGTTGTCTTTGCAGTTGACCGACGCTTTCTGCGGCTTCAAGGCGTACCGCGTCGACGCCTTACAACGTCTGCAGTTGACCGAAACGGGCTACGCGATGCCGCTGGAACTGTGGGTTCAGGCGGCCGAGCACAATCTGCGGGTCATCGAGATCCCGGTACCACTGATCTACCTGGATGAAGACCGTTCGTTCGGCGGAGCACTCGATGACGGCGATACGAGATTGAAGTACTACCGTAAGATCATTGAACAAAGTATCGCACGCACAATTTGCACGAAGGAACGACCGCATGGCGACAAAGATAAACGTGGATCGTTTCCCTCGGCTTGTGGAGAACGCGCTTGATGACCACTGCCGCTTCGACGGACCGCTTGTCTCGGAAGTACCGCGCACCCCGGCTAACGGTGGAGCACTCGTCGACCCTCCGTTTCGTCAGGTGCGGCAGCTGATTTCAGAGAACCGCCAGAATGCCATCGCCTCTTTTGATCTTTGCGGTGTGCCACGCGGCGAACTGATGCAGGCGGCTCGCGACGAACTCGTCCGCTTGGCGACCAATTACACGGGCTCCTATCGAGAAGTTCATCTGGAACAGGACGCGTCGACCGCTCCGATCATCATGAGCGGGCATCAACCAACGCTGTTTCACCCGGGAGTCTGGTTTAAGAACGTGGCGCTTTCGCACCTGGCCGCCGCGCATCACGCCATCGGCGTCCACTTGATCGTCGATAATGATCAGGTTGCGGCACCTGCGATTGATGTCCCACAAGTGAACGGCACGAGCATCACCAGGAATGCGGTGCCCCTGGATGCGGCGCAATCGGCTCGCCCTTACGAAGAATGGCAAATCCGGGATCGTGCGCAATTCAATGCCGCCGGAGCCAAGATCGCCGGACAAGTCGCCCAGCTGGCTGCGAAACCGATCATCGAACGATTGTGGCCGCGAGCCATGGCGGCGGCCGATCGCCATGGGAACCTCGGCCTCGCGCTGTCCCAGGCCCGGCATGAATTCGAAGCCGGCTGGCAATTGAAGACCTTGGAGCTGCCCGTCAGCAGGATGTCGGACACCGATTCGTTTCGTCACTTCTGCGGTCATATCCTGAACAACGTTCAGTCGTTCCAGGAAGTCTACAATCGGGAAGTCCTGCGTTACCGCAAGGCGCATCACATTCGCAGTCAGGCGCACCCGGTGCCTGTATTGCGAGCAGGCGACGGCTGGTTCGAAGCACCCTTCTGGACGTGGAGCTCGACGTCGCCGCAACGTCAGCCGTTGTTCGTCCGTCATAACGGCGACCGGTTGGAATTGCGGACCGGCCTGCAAGGTGAAATACGCGAAGCTCCTGCAGCCGATTGCGAAATCGTTCGCTGGCTGCATGAACTGCGGGACGGCGGCGTGAAAATACGACCTCGCGCATTGAGCATGACGATGTACACGCGATTAATTCTGTGTGACTTGTTCCTGCACGGGATTGGCGGGGCGAAATACGATGAGCTGGGCGATACGATTACCGAGGCGTTCTTCGGTGTGCGGCCCGGCGAATTCATGACGCTCTCCGCCACCGTGCAATTGCCGCTCGGCTCGAGCCAGGTCGATGCCGACGACATCCGCCAACTGGATGGTTGCCTGCGCGATCTCTATTTTCATCCCGACCGCCACATCGACCTTGGTTCGCCCAAGTGTTCCGTTGAGGCCGGTCGCTTGGTTCGTCGGAAACAGGTGCTACTGGTTTCTCAGCCGCCGCGCGGTCACCGCAAAGCATGGCATCGCGAGATTGTAGAGATCAATCAACAGTTGCGAGTTTCAGTCGCGGAAACACGCGAGATGTTGTTAGGCGAGCGGACAGAATTGACGCGACAGCTACAAAACGAAACCGTACTGCGGTCCCGCGAGTTTTCCTTCGCGTTATTCCCGGAATCCCGGCTAAAACAGCTTTTGCTGGATCTCTGCGACGCCCCTCGCTAGAATTATCGGTGGAACAGTTACTTGGCACGGGGGCTGTGCTGCGAAGATTTGGTCGCATTGAGGCATGCGGTCGAATGTCGTTGCGCGGCGCTCGTCAACAGAGAGAGGAGGCGAGCCATGCGCGTTACGTCTCGCGCGGCTGCTATGCCGTTGTCCCCCGATTTCGCAGGGGAATTGTCTTCGCTGAATGCGCCGGACGCTCCGGCCATTACTTTCGACTTCGATGTGGACGCTGCGTTTGAAAGCGATCATGCAGCAATTCACAGTCTGCTGCTGGCGACCTTTCAGGAACCGACCATAGGTACGTTTCAGGCGATTAACAACGCGCCTCGCTACGAACCGAGCGACCGATTGCTGATTCGTCTGGGCAGTGAAATTGTCGCTCACGTCTTTTTGAACCGCCGCACGATGTACTTTGGCGGTTGTGAAATGATCTCGACCGATCTGCGTTACCTGGTCACACTGCCCGAGTTTCGTGCTCAAGGCCTGGCTTCGCATCTGATGAAGTCGGCAATCGACGAGATGAAACACAGTCGAACGATCGTCGCGACGTCGCGGACATTGATGCCCGCGTTTTTCGAAGCGAACGGCTGGGTCCGCTGCGGTCGGCGATGTTTTTCGTCTACCACGCCGCATAACCTGTTGGCGTATCTGGAATCAACTCGCAAGTCGCACGAAACACGCATGCGCGCGACCACTGCTCCTCGTCAGTTGGACGTACGGGTGATGCGTGTCAGTGAGCTCGATCAGTCCTCCGAACTGTACGACAGTTTGCAGGAAGAGACGTTTGGCACCTACCATCGCACGAACAGCGATTGGCGCTGGCTGTTGGCAACGCGGCCCCATGACCGCGTCTACGCCGCCTTCGAGCTGCCGGACGAGAAAGGGCAACTGTACGATTCCGATCCCGACTTCTTTCCGCAAGGAAAGCTGGTCGGATACGCGGTGGTGCAGACCGGGCGGATCATCGAGTTTGTGACGATGCCCCGCATGCAGGACGTCGAGCGGGCCTTACTCGACCGCATTTGCCATGACCTGGTAGAAAACAGCATCAACACGGTGGAAATCCATGGAGCGCCTAACCACGCGTTGCATCCGTTGTTTGCTGCCTCGGGCGGACAGTATCGCTATTCCGACCGCGACGGCGGCCGCGTATTGATGGCCAAAGTACTGGACCGACTGCAGTTTATGCAGTCGATTCGTCCGCTACTCTGGGAGCGTGCACGGATGGCCGATTTGCCGGCCGGTTCGGAACTCGGCGTTCGCTGTGGCAAGGAGTCGTTCCTGCTGACAGTTAACAAACGCAGCATCGGCGTCAAAGCTGCAGTCGCCGGCGAGTGCCTGATTGAATGCAGCGAAAACCACCTGTGCCAAATGCTGCTCGGTCACGAATCGTCCGCCGAACTAATCAACGCGGGCGTCGTCAAGGCAAGTTGCCTGGATGCGGCCGAGATGGCGCGCATACTGTTTCCCCAAGTTGCCTTGTGGCGGCCCGTTTTTGATGACGTCGACGGCTGACAAAACAGCCGCCGTCGGTATGACCAGACCACAAAATTCCCCTCAGTCAAAACCGCCTCGTGAACAGCGACCGTGCTGGCCACGAGGCGGCTCTATTTCCCACTAGTGCCGTGTCAAGATTTGATCTTGGGGTAGAGCGAGTTGAGTTTCACCCTTGCGTCGTCGATTTGAAATTGCCAATCGACGCCGCGTTGTTTTTTGTTTGAGTGCTGACACCAGGCGTTTGTTTCGGCCCTTAGTTTGTGGGCCGTCGCAAAACGACGGCCGGCAACGCATTGGCGAGTCAATGAACTTAACTCGTTCTCGGCGGCGTTGAGCCAACTTCCGTGCTTGGGTGTGAATCGGAACTCGATTCTCTTGACCAACGACCTTGCCTTCTCAGGCTTGAAGGCTTCGTAGAAAGCGCCCTTGGTGTGAGTGTTGAGGTTGTCGCAAATCAAAGTCACCTTTTCGGCGTCCTGGTATCGGCCGTTGAGCAGCGACTCCATTTCCAGTGCCCAGTCGACCTTCGTCCGTCTTTCACGCACGCTAACATGACGCCACCCGGCCAACGGTTCGGTGAACATGAAAATGCAAGCTGTCCCGCAGCGCTCGTATTCGTAGTCCACTCGCCGTGGACGCTTGGCGGTTGCTGCGATCGGCGTTCGAATTTCTTTGTGAAGTTGAACGGGTTGTTCGTCCATGCAGATCACTGGACGATTGGGATTGTAGGGTTCTTCGTAAGTATCGAGCACTTCTTCCATGCAAGCAACGAATTCGCTGTCGGCGTCCGGAGGAATCACCCAGTACTGAATCTTGCGGTTGGTCATGCCGTTTTTTTAAGCGTCTTACGAATGGTCTCGTGGCTGATGCTTTCAGTCAGGCCAAGTTCTACCACACGCTCGGCAAGCAGACGAAGCGACCAGTTTGAGAAGCCCTTGGGCGGTTTGCCCAGTCGCAAGGCGATGACTTTAGCTTCCCGTTTTCCATCGAGTTTCTTGGCGACCGGAGGTTTTTCACGTGGCTTGCCGTGAAGAGCAATCTCAAACCCTTCAATGACCAATCGTTTACGAAGGTTCTCAACTGTCTGAACGCGACAAGAAAACGCCTCGGAGATTCGCGCGTCCGTCCAACTTGGACCGTTGACATCTGCCTTTAATAATATTCTGGCGCGACGGGCTTTTTGAGATGAGCCCTTGAGTGACTTGACCGTTTCATTGAGCTCTTGACATTCCTTCCTGGAAAGTCGAACGATATACTTCTTGTTCATCGAATCCTCCTTGATCTTCATCAAGGGTCTTCGAATTTCAAATCCCAGCCAACCCCAATTCCTAACGTTGACGCTGCACTAGTTGCACAACTGACGGTTGCGATTGCCCTCTTTTCCGCGCGTCATTCGACGAACAGCGGACCCCCATCTGACTTTTCAGCGGAAAAAGGCGTCAATTCCCGTGATTTGAATAGATCTCATGATTTTTGAGATTTTTCGCCGTGTTTGGTGTCGGATACGTGTGCGTTTTTACCATTAGCTAAATAGGAACCCATTAAACGTAATCGATTCCGTCGAACATCCCCTCTGCTTGCCTTGGGGTGAGCAGCGAGCGCGGGGTGGAGCCCACCAACCTCCACCTTCGCGTTTTTTTGTTCAGACCGATGCCACGCGCCATTTTGGTGCGATTTCCCGGCAAATGCACTCGCTGCCGTGATGTTCAATCTGGCCACAGGATTCTCCGCGAATGGCCGAGTTTTAGGTGCTTTCCCTATCGGCAACCGAATGTCGTATACTTATGATGCACGGCCCCACCTGGTGCCCCCCGCCGCAGTTGAAAGGATTCCTTAATGTTCCGCCGATTGATGTTTGCCCTTATTTCTTGCGCTTTGACTTGCACAGCTCTCGAAGCAGCACCGCCATGGAAGAGAGCCTATCGAGCCCAACGCGATATGATGCGGGCTCAACTGGAACTCCAACAGGCCAACTGCAACGCACCGAATGCTGTCTATCAGCAACAAAAACGTATCCTGCGGCAAAATGAGAAGATCTTGCTGCAAGAGTACCGCTTGGGCCGAGCCGCCTATGGCCCGTCATCGCCGGGGCATCCGAGACCGGTCATCGTCGTATCGCCGAACGGCATGTATCGAACGGTCACGACCGTATCGACTCGATCGAATGCGGCGGTAAGCAAACCGACTCGAACTTTGGGCCAGCCAACTATCCGTCAAACTCAGCAAGCGAACGTTTTCACGAATCGACAAAGAACGACTGTACCCAGCGTGACCCAAGCTACTCCCGCGCGGAGAGTCACTGGCTACTCAGTAACTGCCGTCAGGCCGCTTTCCGATTCTGGCAGTACGGTCATTACCGAGGAACGCGTCACCAATCCTGCACCCATGTTACGAATCCAGCCGCCGACGGTCGTTTCGTCGAAATCGGTTCAGGGAGCGGAAGAGCTTCCTGAGTTGGTTCCGACGCCAATGGCGCAGCAATCCCCGGCCGAGTTGGCATCGTCTGCCGATGGTGAACCTCAACCCACTCCAGCAAGGCGACAACAATCGACCGAACAGGAATAGGCTGTGCCGTGCAGGCTACGAGTGCTTCGTGACCCGGCAGGACTGCAGTGATTCCGGCAAGGTTTGGCAAGCGACTGGCACTGCGCGAGTGCGCAGGTAGGTTGACGCAGGAAAGTGTGTTCCTTCAGCCAGTTCCAGGCCAAACTCACTGGCTCGGGGATCGTAGCTGGGAAAGCAGGCCTTCAATTCGTCCTGGGCTCCGTAGTGCAACATGCTCTGAGCCAATTGGACTTCGAATCGATCGTTATTGATCAGAAAGGCATGCAGCAGGGTACTCTCCAACCAGCAAAACAGGTCCGAGGTCATGAAGCTGCGACGATAGTCGTACGGGAAAAGAATGTCATGGAAGTGTATCCAGACGCCTTCACGCAATCGCGGCAAGACCTCGAGGATAATCTTGTTGACTTCGCTGCCTGGCTTGACGGTATGTGTTGAATCGATGAACAGCATGTCGTTGTCGTCCAGGTCGACGAGCGTGGCCAAGTCGACCTTTTTGCGCTTTCTCGCAAACGAGACGTATGGAATTCTCAGCCGCCAATCGGTTCAGGTAAGCCGACGGGAAGGGCTCGATGCAGGTGATTTCGATCGAGTACCCTTCATCGCGGGCAGCACGAAGCATGACAGCCGTTGAAACGCCGCAGCCGATCTGGATTACTTTTCTTGGTTTCTTCTGGCGGATGAAACAGTACAGAAACAGCGATTCAATTTCGCCGTACCCCCCATCCTGTTGATTTTCGACGACCGCGTCGCGATGCAGTGAATCGGGAATCTCGAATCCGGCCGACGTGCCGCAGATAGAACGCAAGAACTCGATCTGCTGGTCCAGTTCGATTCCACGGATTCCCACCAGCGACATCGGCTTACGCCAATACTCTTCCTGCTTCAGTTCATGGATATTGGGCACCTGCGAATAGAAATGACTCGGCAGAATGTTCACTCCCAGACGCTGACCGGCCACGAAGCCACGATAACACATGCGCTTCAACGAGTTTTTGATGCCGCGCTTCACAATGTTACTCCTTGTTTGACCGGTAGCCGTTCGCTCGCTGGCAACCACATCCTGTTCGGCCGGCGACAGGAATATCTGTCTCTGGGCAATCAGGTGCATGCCGCCTGACGACTTGCCGCGGACTATAGCAACCGAATTAGTTAGCGGCGATTGAGATTTTTCGTCGCTTCGATGGACGCCGCTCAGCCAGTCGAGTTGTGCGTAGTATTCCTGCAACTCGGTTCCGCTCAGAGGTTGCGAGTGATTCGTTGCTGCTCAGCACGATCCGTTTCGGACCAGCATAGTTCTCGTAAATCTTCTGGTGGATGGCGGGAGGCACAATCGTGTCGAGCATGGAGCTGACGATGACGGCCGGCACGGTGCAGTGGGTTACCAGTCGGTAACAGTCCAGCGCGTCAGGCGTTCGGCGAGCTACCATCCAGGCAGGCCACCAACCGGTCCACCAGCCGAACCGCTGCATGATCACGTCGTACAATTGCGGCGGGTCGCGGAGGATGAGCCCGGCGAGCGAATGATCGGAACGCGAACAGAGCTCCGCTGCCACGGCCAACGCTACCGCGGCACCCAAACTGCTGCCGACCAACAGCACCCGTGCGTTGGGCGAATCGGCCTGCGCGTGCTCCACCGCCGCTAGTGCCGCCGGGACCATCGATCCCAGGTCGGCCACTCCCGGACTCTGACCAAATCCTGGCGGATTGACTCCATAAACGACGCCACGCAAATGGTCCCAGCGATCGAAGGGATGCGCCGAGAAATTCTCGCGCGGCCACCAGCGCCGATGAATTTGCAGACCAGCAGCTCCGCCTCGTCCACCGCTTCGACGTTCACCCGCCGCGTGATCAGCTCAAAAGGCTGTTGCCGGGAATTGCATAGCCGACGGTCGGCGCCCACGAGTTCGATGGTGTGGCGGGTCGGACGAAGCGTGAGACGATCAAGAAGCCAGGGCATGGGTACAGTAGCGCCGTGAAAAAGACCTGAAGCAATTTACGAAGCTGCCGTCGCGAGACGGCGGAGGCCAACAAATGCCGGGGGTCGAATGCTCCAGTCAGGTGTCAAAAATGAAGCGATAAAACGAAGCAAAGTTGTCTTCTCAGGTCCGGGTGGATGAACCCACCATTTTGTTGAGTGCCACACGACAGTCTATGGCGTTTCAACCGCGGGTGTAATGGCGCGATTACTATCCGAGTCGCCTGAAATGGAGCACGCGGCATTTACCGGAAGTGCACGTCGCAGCTTCCGTCAGTGCACGCATTAGCTTGGCTCAGCTTGTATCGTCGTCGAGCGAACCAGCGGTAACCGGCTCGCCAAAGAGGACCGGTGAATGGGATGTGCATGGCGAATGCCAACGGCCACAGTCGGGGCAAGCGGCGGCTCAGATAACGGAACGCACCGGCACCTACGTGCACTCCACCAAACCGGTCAATGACGTGCATGTGTTCCATCAGCTCGACACGGGAGAATTCGGGCCAACGACGCCCGACATCCGCATCGTCGATTGCCAGGAAAGCGATCCGGTCCGCTCCATCCCACGCATGCAAGCGGCGTACATTCTTTTGGCAGAAACTGCAGGCACCATCGAAAATGACGACGTCCGCTTCGGGTAGGTCATTCGGAGTCGGCAAACCAGCTGTAGCGGTCCGTTCCACCGTGGGCGGCGATCTTGCAAAGTCGGTTGCCATTTTCTCATCCATCAGATTCAGTCTATGCCTCTACCAGATGGACCGGCCTGCCCAAGTCCCAATAACCAATTGTACGGCGTTTTGCGGCGCCAGTGACGAAAATCAGGGCTGGCTCGGCCCGTTCGGCCGGCAAAAGATCGCGAATCACCAATTTAACCGGGCAAGTCGGGCAGGATCCGACGGGGAGCAGCAAATCTGGGACCATCGATCCCTACTCCGTATAATAAGCGGCAACGTGAAAACCCCACTTCGGCCGGGGACGACGATGAAGTAACAGCGTACCTAGTCTTAGCCAACAATGTCAGGGAGCATCTCCATGGACGAACTGAAGAAACAGGTTGGCCGGGCTCAGATGAGATTAACGCTGCAACGCTTTGCGAACCTTCTCGCCTCCACGTTATCGGTCAGCTTTCTCGTCGCACTGGTCGCCGTGACCATCCCGAAGTTGCGTCATCTCGAAGTGGACGGCCAGGCCTGGACCTGGACTTGGTTGGGCGGCGCAGCACTCGTCGGTTTGCTGTCAGCAATTTTCTGGACGCTGGCGACCAGGGGCAGTCAGCTGGAAGCAGCAATCGAGCTCGATAGCAGGTTCGGCTTGAAGGAACGTGTGTCGAGCACACTTGCCTTAAGTGAGGAAGAACTGCAAACCAGCGCCGGACAGGCACTGTTGGAAGATGCGACACGGCGAGTTGCTCTTGTCGAGGTATCGGAACAGTTCCGTGGCCAACCGCGTTGGTGGAACCTGATGCCGTTGGCGCCGGCGTTGGCCGTGTTCCTGATCGCAGTCTTTATTCCAGACGCTGCCGCGCCGCAGAAATCGGCTGCCGCAGCAACGTCCAGCGAGGCAAAACAACGCGTTGACCGTACTGCCGAAAGCCTGAAAAAGAAGCTCGCCAATCGCAAGAAACAAGCCGAAGCTCAAGGGCTGAAAGAGGCCAGCGATATGTTCTCGAAGATCGAGAAGGGCGTCGACGATATGAAGAAACTGGGAGACATCGACCGCAAGAAAGCGTTGGTGAAGCTGAACAACCTGGCTGACGAGATCAAACAGCGGCGAGACAAAGTCGGCGATCCTGACCGGCTGCGACAGCAATTGAACCAGATGAAAGACCTCAAGTCGGGCCCTGCCGACCGGATGGGCGATGCGCTCAAGAAGGGCGACCTGAACAAAGCGGTCCAGGAGATCATGCAGCTCAGCGAAAAACTGAAAGCTGGAAAAATGACCAGGAAAGAGCACCAGAAACTGGCCGAGCAACTGAAGCAGATGTCAGAGAAGATGAGCCAGATGGCTCAGGCTCATGAAATGGCCAAGCAGGAATTGCAGAACCAAATCGATCAAGCGAAAGCATCCGGGGACAAGCAGCGCGCTGGTCAGTTGCAAAATAAGCTCGACAAGCTGCTTCAACAAAATGCTCAGGTAGCGAAATTAAACAAACTTGCAAACAAGATGGCCCAGGCAGCTGACGCCGCGCAGCAGGGAAAGTCCGGCGAGGCTTCGCAGGAAATGCAGGCTGCCGCGGCTCAACTGAGCGAAATGCAGGGAGAAATCAGCGAGATGGCGATGCTCGACGCGGCGTTGGCCGAATTGGAAGCATCCAAAGACTCCATGAACTGCGATAGCTGCGAGGGAGCCGGTTGCAGTGAATGCCAGGGACCATCCGGCGGTGGCCAGGTCCCGGGCCGCGGGCAGGGGATGGGCGAAGGGCAAGGGCAGGGCGATCGGCCCGAATCGGCGACCGGCGAGCAATTCTACGAATCGAAGGTCAAAGGCAAGATCGGTAAGGGCAAAGCGGTGGTCACCGGCGTCGCCGGTGGCCCTAATCGTACGGGCCCGGCGCTGGAAGAATACAAGAAGGCCATTCGCAGCGCCGAAATCGCCGACGAAGATCCGCTAACAGGAGCACGCATTCCCAAAGAGCACCGAGAACAGGCCACCGACTATTTCAACAAGCTGCGTGAGGGAGAATAACGCTACCGCAAGTCGACGCGCGGACACCCAACGTTAGGGTGCGACGACGGCATCCTGGAAGAAGAATGCATCACCCAGGAACGGGACTACTGCATAAACCCCACGTGTTGCCAGCAAATCGATGGCATCCACGACACTCTTGACGGGCGATTTCGGTACCACAACCACATCGCCATCTCGCAGCCAAATCTCGTCCGATGGAATCGGACTCTTGCCAAAAACAGCTCCACGAATATCGATCTTCGTCGCCATCAGACGCCAGTCGTGAGCCCGACGAAACACAACGATCTGATTCAGATTGCCTCCCACATTCCAGCCCTGAGCCAGGGACAATGCCTGCATGACCGAGGTGGGACCCACCATTTCGAAGCGACCACCTTGAGCGACCTCACCCAGGACGTAGACGAAACGCGGAGCTCGCTGCGTCAATACGGGCGTTACTTCGATTCCGTCGACCAGCGATGCGTACCGTGCGTTAACTTCAGCACCCAGTTCATCCAACGTCAGGCATTGTGCTCGCACTGAGCCCAAACCAGGTAGGGCAACCGTGCCGTCCGGGGTGACCGTTACCTGCGTTGACTGTCCACCTGCACCCGCGCGACGATCAACCGTCGCTCGCAAGTCCTCAAGGCGTGTATTCACCTTAATGGGGGTCACCGTAATCGATGGAACGCGATAAAATTTCTTGTAACGCTTTTCCAGGTCGCGTCGCAATTGATCGGTCGTGCGTCCTGCTGCCATGACTTGACCAAGCAGGCGGACTGGAATTGTTCCGTCGGGTTGAATCTCCAATTCGCGATCCAGTTTCTCATCCGCCAGCGACTCGACACGAATCTGATCGCCAACATTCAGTTGGTACGGTCGTCCTGATCGCTCCCGCGTCAGGCGAAACACCAGTTCAACCTGATCATTCGGACGCAGTCGATATTGGGGAACATGTGGAGTCCGGCACGGGCCGATGTACTCGCCGTGACTGAACAGATCAAACGGCAAAGGACCACGCATACTCCAGGTCGGTTCCTCACATCCAAGGCAGTCGTTGCTGTCGACGCCAGTAATAACTTTGGGCGGACAGCAGGTTTTGATCCCGTTCACTGTACGTTTTTGCATCAATCCGTTCAGGCTCGCCAGGCGACAGCTGCTGCAATCGGGCCGGCTACAACCGTCGCAGGCCACTTCGTAACCGCCTTGGCCTGCCGAATCGTTGATCAAGGTGGAGAATTGACCCATGGTCGTCGCCGGGACAGCGACGACCGTGCCGAGCACAAAGAGGCTCAGAGTCAGTCGACGCAATGAGGAATACATAGATCGCATGGTTCAAAGTCCGTGTGTCAAAGTGTCTGATTGAACTTCCGGATGCAGTGGGCTTACCACCATTGGTTGACCACGTTGCGCGTCCGCTGAGGAACGGCTTGACGACGCGGTGCCGCTTGCTGGGGAGGAACTTCATAGGTCGGTGTCACGTTGGCAGCCGGTTGCGTTGAACCTGAGTGAGATACAGGATCAATCGCTGAAGGTGTCTCGCTAAAAGTGTGCGGATCGGTCCATACAACTCGTTGCTGCGGACCACCGGCTGAGGGGCGCAACGCACCGGGCATGCGTGCCAGCTGATTGTGCTGTGAGGCAACTCTTGATGCAGCTGATGCCATTCCCAGCTGATCGTAAATGCGGCGCAGATTCTGCAGGCAGATAGCCGTTG
This sequence comes from uncultured Planctomycetales bacterium, assembly GCA_963821085.1. Lineage (GTDB taxonomy): Bacteria > Planctomycetota > Planctomycetia > Pirellulales > Pirellulaceae > CAWGCE01. Next base: position 209,342 of record CAWGCE010000006.1, read on the forward strand.
GAGCTATTTCAGCACTTCGCTGCAGCACATCGGCCGCGTGCTTCAAGTGGCCGGCGCGAGCCAGAGTTACCCCCAGTTCGTTGGCCGCTTGTGAATTGGCAGGATCGATGGCAAGAGCGGCATTATAGAAGGCCAGTGGCTTTGGCCCTTTGGGTTCCCGGGGCGACATCTGAGCCATCAGCGCTTCAGCTCGACCCATCGCAAACAACGCTTTCGAAGCAATCGGATTGCCGGCGCCAGCCTGAATCAGTTGCGAATGGGCGTAATCGTAGTAGCTTCGCATCGCTGTCAACGGCGTCAACGTCGACGCGTCGACGTCATGAAGCGTGGACGTTTCGTGCCCGGCGATGTACCCCTCCAAATCGACATCCGCCTCAACGTACTGCGTCGTTGCAGCAAAATCGTCGGCTTCTTCGATGGCCCGCAGACCACGGGCCAGGCAGCGTGTGTGGTATGACCGACCCACGCGAGCATCCACCGACTGGGTGATCATGCGCACAACTCGCAGGAACTGGTCACGAGCTGCAAACAGTGCACCGCGGTCAGCCAGGCGAGTCGCTTGATCCATCATCCGCTGGGCCTGAGCCGTCGTTTCGGGCGAGAGTTCGAGTTTAGTCAGCTCGCCAGGACTCAGCGGCGCATCGACCGTTTGCGAGCCTCCAAGTGCCGTCACGTCCATCGGCGACTCGAAGTCGAGCAGACCAGACAGCGGACTGACCTTGAGGTTCTCTTCCACAAATCGCTGATGATCATTGTCAGCAACTTTCGCGGGCGCGGCGGGCGCGTTCAGGTCAAGCGACTTCACGCGAAGCGGGCGCGGCATTGGTATCAACGCCAATTCCTCTTTCGCAGATGGCTTGGCGGCCTCCGTGGCCCGAGCCATCGATTCGACAACTGTCGGCTTGGCAGCGACGGGCGACTTGGCAGGCATCGGAGGCTTCTCTGCAATGGTCGGTTGTTCAGCAGTTCTATCCGCCGATTCACCAAGACCAAACTTGTTCAGAATCCACTGACTGTTACTTCGCGGCGCATTTTCGGCCTTCGTTGGCGATGGCAAACGGACAATCTCATCGTGAGCCACCAACTGAATCACATTGCCTTCTTCGACAGGCAACTCACATGGTATCGCAGTCGCGATCTGCTGCGGTGAAAGAAGCGCGGGAGCGACAGAGTCTTCGCCCGACGTGTTATGGAACAAGCAAAGCGTTGCCAGTACTGCCGAGCCTGCCAGACATCCGTAGAATTTTCGCATGGTTGTATCGCTGCGCCTGATTTTGGTCGCGGTCGTCGCGTGGGAAAGGGACCTCTATTCGTTACAAGTAATTCGACCGCGGAAAGCGCAAGCGCTGAGCGAAAGGGACAATACTGACAGGTCTTACGAGCCAACCCGTCCGAACAGCCGGCACACCCGTCAGAGTCGCATGTTCACAGCCGATACAATCGTTACAGATTGCCTGTATAACCGTCACGGGCAGCGTAGTCGGCACCATAGCGCAACGCCACTTCAGCACTCAGCACTCAGCAATCAGCACTCAGCAATCAGCAATCAGCAATCAGCAATCGTCAATCGTAATTCAACGAAGCAGAGACCAACCGCGATCTTGCCAAGAAAGAAGGAAGGACGAGTGACGATTGGCGAGTGGTGATTGCGGAAGGAAAGCGCCCGCACCAGACTCCACTTCAACAATCAAAAATCAGCAATCGTCAATCGTAATTCAACGAAGCAGAGACCAACCGCGATCTCGCCAAGAAAGAAGGAAGTACGAGTGACGAATGGCGAGTGGTGATTGCGGAAGGAAAGCGCCCGCACCAGACTCCACTTCAACAATCAAAAATCAGCAATCGTCAATCGTAATTCAACGAAGCAGAGACCAACCGCGATCTTGCCAAGAAAGAAGGAAGGACGAGTGACGAATGGCGAGTGGTGATTGCGGAAGGAAAGCGCCCGCACCAGACCCCACTTCAACAATCACAAATCAGCAATCGTCAATCGTAATTCAACGAAGCAGAGACCAACCGCGATCTTGCCAAGAAAGAAGGAAGGACGAGTGACGAATGGCGAGTGGTGATTGCGGAAGGAAAGCGCCCGCACCAGAGCCCGCACTTCAACAATCACAAGTCAGCAATCGTCAATCGTAATTCAACGAAATTCAGACCAACCGCGAGCTCGCCAAGAAGAAGGAAGGACGAATGACGATTGGCGAGTGGTGATTGCGGAAGGAAAGCGCCCGCACCAGAGCCCGCACTTCAACAATCACAAATCAGCAATCGTCAATCGTCAATCGTCAATCGTCAATCGTAATTCAACGACACCGCAACTATCTGACATCTCGACAACAAACAGTGATGAGTGACAGGTCTTAATAGTTGAAGGAAATAAGGAACCCAAAACGTGAATAAGCCGCAGGACCTCGAAGAACGGCTGATTGATTTCGCCGTGGCGATTATCAATCTGATTGAAGCGTTGCCCAGCACCAAGACGGGCAATCACGTGGCAAACCAACTCCTGCGTTCGGGTACAGCTCCCGCCCCGAACTACGGAGAAGCTCAAAGCGCAGAGTCGAAAAAAGACTTCATCCATAAGATGAAGGTCTCACTGAAGGAACTCCGAGAAACACTCGTTTGGTTGCGCATCATCGAGCGCAAGCCCTTGTGCCACGGCAAGAAGCTGACTGACATCACTGCTGAATGCAACGAACTCATCGCAATCTTTGTATCAAGCGTCAAGACCGCAGAAGGCAAGAGCAGCTGAAAGAAGGAAGGACGAGTGACGATTGGCGAGTGGTGATTGCGGAAGGAAAGCGCCCGCACCAGACCCCAATTCAACAATCACAAATCAGCAATCGTCAATCGTAATTCAACGAAGCAGAGACCAACCGCGATCTTGCCAAGAAAGAAGGAAGGACGAGTGACGAATGGCGAGTGGTGATTGCGGAAGGAAAGCGCCCGCACCAGACTCCACTTCAACAATCAAAAATCAGCAATCGTCAATCGTCAATCGTAATTCAACGAAGCAGAGACCAACCGCGATCTTGCCAAGAAAGAAGGAAGGACGAGTGACGAATGGCGAGTGGTGATTGCGGAAGGAAAGCGCCCGCACCAGACCCCAATTCAACAATCACAAATCAGCAATCGTCAATCGTAATTCAACGAAGCAGAGACCAACCGCGATCTTGCCAAGAAAGAAGGAAGGACGAGTGACGATTGGCGAGTGGTGATTGCGGAAGGAAAGCGCCCGCACCAGACCCCAATTCAACAATCACAAATCAGCAATCGTCAATCGTAATTCAACGAAGCAGAGACCAACCGCGATCTTGCCAAGAAAGAAGGAAGGACGAGTGACGATTGGCGAGTGGTGATTGCGGAAGGAAAGCGCCCGCACCAGACCCCAATTCAACAATCACAAATCAGCAATCGTCAATCGTAATTCAACGAAGCAGAGACCAACCGCGATCTTGCCAAGAAAGAAGGAAGGACGAGTGACGATTGGCGAGTGGTGATTGCGGAAGGAAAGCGCCCGCACCAGACCCCAATTCAACAATCAAAAATCAGCAATCGCAATCGTCAATCGTAATTCAACGAAGCAGAGACCAACCGCGATCTTGCCAAGAAAGAAGGAAGGACGAGTGACGATTGGCGAGTGGTGATTGCGGAAGGAAAGCGCCCGCACCAGACCCTACTTCAACAATCAAAAATCAGCAATCGTCAATCGTAATTCAACGAAGCAGAGACCAACCGCGATATTGCCAAGAAAGAAGGAAGGACGAGTGACGATTGGCGAGTGGTGATTGCGGAAGGAAAGCGCCCGCACCAGACCCCAATTCAACAATCACAAATCAGCAATCGTCAATCGTAATTCAACGAAGCAGAGACCAACCGCGATCTTGCCAAGAAAGAAGGAAGGACGAGTGACGATTGGCGAGTGGTGATTGCGGAAGGAAAGCGCCCGCACCAGACCCCAATTCAACAATCACAAATCAGCAATCGTCAATCGTAATTCAACGAAGCAGAGACCAACCGCGATATTGCCAAGAAAGAAGGAAGGACGAGTGACGATTGGCGAGTGGTGATTGCGGAAGGAAAGCACCCGCACCAGACCCCAATTCAACAATCACAAATCAGCAATCGTCAATCGTAATTCAACGAAGCAGAGACCAACCGCGATCTTGCCAAGAAAGAAGGAAGGACGAGTGACGAATGGCGAGTGGTGATTGCGGAAGGAAAGCGTTCGCACCAGAATAACGAGCACTGAAAAAGGTTACCCTTCCGTAGCCGTGGCTACTTCTTCCTGTTCGATATCTGTTTCGTCCGATTCAGGTGCCGTCAGCATCGCAATTGCCTGATCCACCGATGCGGCAATTTCACGGACAATCGCATCACGTTTTCCTGACAAATGGGCTGCAGCAGGCACCGGAGTCAGTGGTCCCTTGTAGTCAACTTCGGTCAGGAATCGGAGGTACGAAGTGATGTCAACGACACCCGTGGAACCGGGAGCCAGTCGGTCGGCATCGGTCACCGTTTCGGCGTCGAATCCTTCCGGCAAATCGGACAGCCGCACATCAACGATCTGCTCAGGACTCAGGCCCTTCAACAATTCAGCCGTTCCACCGCCCACCGTCCAATCCCAGGCATCGACGACGATACCCAGATTCGATGCGGATGTTGTTTTCAGGAACGCAATTAACGCGTCCGGGCTGGAGATAAACGGATTCGCCATGCCTGCTCGATGATTCGTGGCGGCTTGAAAAGTGATTCCCAGTCGCATGTCCGACTTGGCCAACTCGGCCGCCAGCCCATCAATTCGAGTTCCGTGCAGTTCGAAGTTCTCGTGGTAGGGCGTATCGATACTGCCCGGAGCCAACTGAACCGTTAGAGTGTCGCAGTTCAAAGCTTTGGCCGACTCAACGAACTTGGGCAAGTCGATCATCCGGGCGCGAAACTTGCCTTCACTCGCATCCAGGGAAAAAGGCAAAGAAGCAGTAGGAACCTTGACTGGAGCACTCTTCAAGAAGCGAACCGCATGATCCAGCCCGCGTTCATCGACCGTTGCTTGGAATGATTCGAGATCGACGCTCATCCCGCCAAAACGGTGAGTCAGCGCCAGTTCAATCAGTTCGTTCTGCGAACAAGAGAATTCCAAGGCGGTAGGGTCGAGGTTTTTATACATGGGGCTCCATTTTTTTGCATTTATCCGGCCGACGCAGAATGCGAAGGCTGGGGACAAGAGATTATCGTGAAGGAGTATTCTGCATAATTTCGAGCGTCTTCAAAGAGCTAATTCCCCGGTTTTCATGCATGCAGGCGGAAGGGACAGCAAAAACGTCCAATCGTGAAGGATTGGGCGTCGGATTGTGCTGACCAAACTGAGCCGATCATGCCGGCGAAGCGGTTCAGCGAAATTGGAAAATCTCGACGAATCTACACCGAGAGGGCCCCGGCGCGGCCAAACTTTCGCTGACAATCGTTCGTAAGATACCGATCCGGTCGATCGACGCACGCTAACCAACCCGCCCTCAACTCATCCTTTGCGGCAATAACTCCTCATGAACGGCGACTTGTTTCATATCATCGTGCTGGCTGTCGTGCAGGGGATCGCCGAGTTCCTGCCGATCAGCTCTTCCGGGCACCTGGTGATTGTCGACGAATGGATGGGCGGTCAGAGCGACATGGCCGACATCAATATTGTCCTTCACGCGGGCACATTGCTATCGATCATCGTTTTTTACTGGCACCGGATCTGGCGGCTACTCGGCACCGACCGCAGCACGATCCCACGGCTGATTGTGGGTACGATTCCCGTCGTCGTGGTCGGTTTGATTGTGAAACTGAGGTTCGAGCACCTGTTGCAAAGCCCGCTGCTGGCCGGCTGCATGTTATTGTTCACCGCCGCCATCCTCTACTACACCTCGCGTCAGCAGCACGAGGAGGGCGAGTACCAGGAACTTACCTATGGTAAGACCCTGGGCATTGGACTGGCGCAGGCGTTCGCCATCCTTCCCGGCGTATCCCGCAGCGGTACCACGATCTGCGCCGGTTTGAAATCCGGACTGTCGAGAAACGATGCCGCGACCTTTTCCTTCCTGTTGGCGATTCCGGCGATTGGCGGAGCCACCGTATTGGAGCTGAAACAGTTGCTGGACGGTGCCGAACTGTCGACCGAGATCAGCTACTTGCTAATCGGGGCCGTCGTCGCCTTCCTCGTTGGTCTCATCTCGCTTTGGGCGCTGCTCAAGGTGCTCGAACGAGGCAAGCTGCAATACTTCGCCTATTGGTGCCTTTTTGTCGGCCTCACCGTCATCGCCTGGCAGCTGCCCTGAAAAACCCCCAAGTTGCCTCGTGCATCCTCCCTCTTCCCAATTCACTCGCTTCCCTCCGCCATTTTGTCCGATATAATCAGAGGTGACACTCTGTCTCGGGGGCGAATTTGGATTCGACCGGATTATCGAAGTGAGGGTGGCGTGCCGTGGTTGATCAGTTGGCCACGTTAAAAGCTGATCAAAAAACTTTAATTGCTGAAGGTAACTTCGCACTAGCAGCCTAGTTTTCTAGGTTGTTCCGGCTGAGGGGGTTCGTCGAAGACGCCCGACTGCTGGTAGCCAATTTCGAATCGCTGATTTCCACGTCGAGCACGTAATCAGTTAAACAAAGTTCTCGGATAGTCTGAAGCGAACCCGGTCGACAGGGGTCGTGAGGGCGAAAATCAAACAGTCGACTATGCACGTAGAGGCCTTGATGGAGTGATTGCGGGACGCGGGTTCGATCCCCGCCGCCTCCATACAGACCCGAGGTAAAACTCGGCTCGACCAAAAACAGGCCCGGAAGTTCATTCTTCCGGGCCTCGTTTTTCGCGCCACAATACGCTGTGTCAGATTCTTTGCGGCATTCATCGGGTTTGCCTACCAGAAGGTTCGCAAACATATACGGCGGAATTTGCCGATGGGTCAGCGGGCGAAATGTCAGAAGTTGATTCGACCGCGGATCCCGGCGACGATGGCTGTATCGCGGGAGGCATTGATCGGGCTGACAGCTTGCAGGTCGAATGTCAGATTGAACCAAGGATTGATTTGGGCGTTGTAGTAGAACTCACCGCCTTGCACCGAATTTCCGTGAGGTTCGAGGAAATTTAACAGGTTTTGAAAATCATTGCTAAGACCGGTGTAAAAGTAGCCAATCCCCATCCGGTCGCGGGACCGATTTCTGATGCCGAACGTCTCCAGAACGACGGAGCTAGAAAAGTTGAAAGGGTTCACATCCGGCTGGGCCCAATAAGCAGTGGTTCGTAAATTGGTGTAACGATTTTCGTTGCAGGAGTCCTGGCAGAGACGTTGTTCACCAATGTAGCCAGCGGACCATTGGCCGCTTTTGGCTGTAGGGGTCGGCAAACCGCCTGGAAGCTGGATCCAGTCGTTGGTGTCCAGATTGGTAAAGTCACTCGTTGACAAGGTCGAGGCAATCGTGTGCGAACCGCGCAAGCCGCCAAACTCTGTGTACTTTCTGCCAAACAGCAGGAACGTAACGCCATTGGGAAAGTCCAGGCCGATGCGGTTTGAATTGTCTGCATTTTCAAATGCAACAATTCCTGCCTGCAGACCCTTTTCGCCAGCTTTTACCAGTCCCGCGAGGTTGGAAATTGGCGGAATGCCGGACGTGGCCGTATTGAACGGAACAAGCAGAGAAACATTCATGAATCCGTCCAGTCCGTCACCGTATCCGGGATAAAAAGCATCCCAAAGGTCAAGCAGACTGTAGCGACCGATCTTTAGCACCCAACCCTGTTCGTTGAGTACTTGTTGGTACAGGATACTGCTGACCGCGAAACTTGATTCCGGTTCAGGGAATAACAAGTTGAAATTTACCGGTGATCCAAACGTCGCATCGGCGATCGCGTTCTGGCCGAACTGCCAGTCCGACAGATGAATCAACACTTCGCCGCCTTCCCACAGTCCCATTTTTTCGGTGTTAAGATCACAATATAGATCGAATTTGGCGCCGTAGCTGAACCGCTGTTCCGTCCCACCACTGGCAACGCCTTGGTAAAACTGAGTCAGAGAGCTTCTGACGCCGATGCCTCGATCTTCCAGTGCACTTCGTCGGCCGCTCCAGTCACCGGTCAACTGAGATTGTATTTTGGCCTGGCGTGCAGCTGCCGCTTTGGTTGCGGCTTCCGCCTCTTCAGCTGACTTTTGCTGGCACTCAGCGCATTGACACGGCTCGCCTGATAGTTGTTGCGTGTCGCTAACCGTTGACTGACAGGTTGTACTCGCAGTCGGTTGTACCGGATGTCGCGAGTAAGTCATCGAATAGAACGAATTTTGCGCGTTCATTCGTTGCTGTGCGCCGTCATAGTACGTCGGAACAGACTGAAAGTTCCCAAGGACCTGCGCGTCACCAACACCGACAAAGACATTTACGTAGAAAGAAATAGCGCAAACCAAGTAGACCAGACGTCGGATCGTCGTTGAAGTCTGTATTGGTTTCATTTTCAAATCACATTCTGACACGGAAATTCACGCTTGGGATTAAATGAATCAATTGCAACGGCGACATCCGAGACAGTTTCGGCCACATCGCCTGGCGGCCTTTTCTTTGGAGTAACCAAATTCGGCACCGGGCAACAAGAAAGTGCAGCTCAGTTTGAACCCGTATTTGGCCGTAGGTTGGGAAGTCAGACCTCGGGGCGTGTATTGCGGCTGGAAGAAAATATTAATCGGCTGCTTGCCAAATTTGAAAACTTTGCCAACTCGGAAGCTGAGTGGAATGTTGTAGTTCCCGTTTTGGTCGTCAAACTTCCATAACAGATCGCCCACGCCGACGTAGCGATCATTGCTCAGCAAGCGGGTAAAGACCGGTTGGAACAAAACGCTATAAGCGTCGCTTTCCAGAGAAAACGGGACTTCCGCCAAGGCACCCAGCACCCAATTTTTCTTTGACGAGTCCAGAACGGCAAGAGAGGGCCCCAGTTGCCATTCACCCAATCCCGTTTGTCGGTTGCTTGAGGTGGGAAAGATGGCGATCGGACCCACACCCCAAATCAGTCCTTTCTTTTTCGTCTGATGCACGAAGATATCGATGTAGGTAAGGTCGCCGATGCCTCCGATATCGCCAACAGGACCGTCGGGATCCGGATTAGGCTCAAGGATTGGAAGAGTGGGTCGAATAATGTGCTAATCGAAAAACGACCCGGGGTTTCTATTGACTGAGAAAACGGGCTGCAAAATGAATTGGTTTGAGTATCCCGACGATTGATAGGACTCGGGAATAAACACGTTTTGAAACTGGATTTGAGACAGCGGAGCACCCGGGTTGACTGCGTCACCCGCGCCCGCGCCGCTGCCACCGTCACCCCCGCCGCCGTCACCTTCACCAAGCGGGTTACCTTCCGGGCCACGCGCAAAATCGGGGATGCGTCCGGCCGCTGGTTCTTGCCAAGGAAAATAGGTTTCACGTGTATCAGCATTCGAGAGGAAACTGGCGTTTTCCCAGCCGGAGTAGGGGGCGGTACGTGAAACCGGAATCACAGGAATACTGGAGTGAGCATCGAACTGAATCGCACCGTTTGGCGTCTGAGCTTGCGTCGAAGACGTCATCCCGAGCAGGATGAATGCGATCAATTGGAGCCGTCTCATTTTGTCGTTTCCATCATTTTTTTCAGGGCAACAACACCTTCGATTGAGACGTAGGGGTTTCACAAGCGCAGCTAAAAGCATCTCCCTTCGACACTTTGGTCCCTTGGCAATTCACTTCTTGATCCTCTACGACGCTTCTACTTTGAGTTTGATGCGGTCTTTTTCACCGCCGCGGGTTAACGTTGAACTCATCTGGCCGAAATCGATGCAACTTCGGCAAGTTTGGGTGCCCGCGACATGCGAGCGGTCGAAGCGACCGAGTCAGTAAGAGGCAGCTCCCGGTCCGCATCAAGTACACGTTACTGATCGGGCAGTATGCTCGGCGCTACCAATTGGGCGACACTTTAGAATCGAATCTGACGGAGACGGTCAGGAGTTCACGCCCACCAATCCAATATTGGCGGTGCGCGAAGAAGCTCGCATTCTTGTCATCGGGCAAGCGCCAGGCAGAGCCTGATTTGGAAGTTCCCATCCAATCGCGCAGGCGTTCGCCGCTCGGATCGTTCCATGCGACGCCCGATTGTGATTGGCGATGTCCCATCGTGGCGAGTCGATAACATGCCGTACGGCGGGGTGAAAGACAAAAATTTACGACCTTGCCCAACGCAGACAGGGCTTCAAAGTGAAAAAAAGGGCGACGCATTGCTGGATACATTACCCAGCAAAGTTTCTGTGAGTAAACAAAGAGACTCACGCCGACATTCGGCGTGAGTCCATCGTACGAAGAGTCGGTTCCGACCGGAATGCTACGTTCGTCGGCCAAATAACCGGCAGGCCAGCAGCGACATCATCGCCAGAGCCAGCGAGGCAGGTTCTGGCACGGGTGAGTACATGATGTCGTCGAAGTCGACGTCGATGAAATCGGTCAACAAGTTGTTCGGGTCCGGGCTGACCTGACCGTAAAAGCCAGCGGTGAAGTTCGCCGAGCCGAATTCGAGATTGGAATATGCTTGGTATCCCGATTCGATGATCCCCATCCCATCGTGCCGGTCGATGAAATAATTAATTAAATTCGGCGCACCACCGCTTCCGTCCCCGGACGCCGCAATGGAGATGCCCATCAGGATCGTTTCGCCCGGCGTATAGCCGTTACCCGTGCCATTATTCCCGAACGAAGCAAAGGGGGCTCCTCCGCCAAAGGCGACAATCTCACCGGCATCGGAATTCAGCAAGAACAGCACATCTCCCGTCACGGGACTATTGAGCCGCAACCCCGCTTCTTTGCGGGGTGAATTCTCTCCAACTCGCATCGTGACCTCGGCCTTGAACGTAAAGGTATCGTCGATGCTAAAAATGTTGGCCGACGCACCGGCGTCCGAGGAGAGCAACACATCGTGGCGGTTCGCACCACCGCCAGCCGGCGCAAATGCCGTGTCAAAAACGGTCGCCTGGCTGACACCGGCACCCTGACTCACACTGTTTCCATTCGTGATGGTGAGTGTGGAACCGGGAAAATCATTGAACACTCGGGGCATTTCATGCAACCCATTGATTTGGGCCCGGGCCGGCATTGCCAGGCAAAGAAAGAACAGAGCGATCCAGCAAATTGAGCGTTTCATATCCGTGTCTCCGGGGTCAGCGTCATTAGTTTCCAGCTCCTTCGTCGTAATTGATTCGGCTGCCAAAAACGGACGCGCTGGCAACAGAATGCCGCAGTCTTGCCCGCTGCAACCCGCAACACGCCCTCACGTTAGCTGACCGCAAATTGACCGTCAACAATTTTATTGGGATTTCCCGAAATACTTTCGTCGGCGGCGGGTTCGGATGAGGGTCACATCAACTGAAAATCAAAGGCTTGTCAGGTCCAAAACTTCACCGTCAGCTCGATTTCCCAACGCATTAAAAACGTCCGGATCGACGCTGAAGGAGATTACGCGGACGGAGTCATCCACGAAGACAGCGTTGATCCCTCCTGGGTGAGCGGCACCAAAAGAAAATCCGAATGCACGGCTCGTAGGTGCCTCGCCGTCTCGGAGAACGGGATACATCGTTGACCGCATGAAGTCGAAATCCCAACCGTCGGCCCAGCCCCGATCGTCCCACTCCGGGGCGACCCCCTGAGCGTTGACTCCGTCATACTCGCTGGGTCGTAGTCGCTTCTCGGAAACGATCATCGTCTTGCTGGCGCCGTCCTTGACATGACGCATGCTGACTCTCTTGGTAAAGCCGACGTGACGGCCGTTAGGAAGATTGGGCAGGGGTGGAATGAAATCGACCCGCTGAATAACACCAGGGAATTGGACCTTTGCAACTCGGTTGGTGCCCGCTGTAATCGCACCGGGGCCGCAACGTTGGACACACCCCCAGAAACAGCTCTCGGCACTTAGGCTGTCGCTGGCGGTCTCGGTCAAAGTCCATTGGCAGAAATCGAAGGAATCCGCGTCCTGTCGCCGTGTCGTCCAGGCGGCGACGCCGGCGTAGTCCATCAAAGCGTAACCAGCAAAGGGGTTACGTGTCGGGGCACGCCGCGAGGGGCAGCTGTAAATGCTGATTTCGTATCTCTGTAAATCCTGATCTGTTACCACATTGTGGATGGCATCCTCTTCGAGAAAAGGCGTGATCTGAAATGGCCAGCCAAGCCCCTGTTTGAGCGGCCCATTCGCTTTACCACCGGTCACGTAATCTTCAATATTTGCATGATTGGTCACACCCCCGGTGGGAAATACGCCCAACGTCTGTTCCAAGTTCAGGAATGCCAGCCCAATTTGTCGTAAATGATTGATGCACTGTGTCCGCCGGGCCGCCTCTCGGGCCGAGTTAACGGCCGGCAACAGCAACGACACGAGGATGGCGATGATGGCAATCACGACGAGTAGCTCGACGAGCGTAAACCCACGCATCCTCCTGATTTGTCGATTGAAGCCGCCCATGAATCCTCTTCTCATTTCGAGTACGACACCCAGCACGATCGAGACAATCCTTCAGATCAAGCCGCCAGATGGCAGCTTACTGCAGAGTAACAGCGGCAGCCGAGGCGTGCCGGCATGCTATCTTGCAAGAGCATGGCGTCCGCCGACCCACAAGCGTCGTTGAAGATAGAAGCAGGCGATCCAGGCGAGAACAGTAAAACCGAATGGTTCTGGAACCGCTTGCACGCCGTCAGCCGACATGAACTTGTTGGTATTCCAGGCCAGGAAATCTGCACCATTGGTTGTCCCATCCGCAGTGAAATCCGCCAGCGACCATTTGCCGGTGGGTGAGAACTTATTGCTATTCCACGTAAGAAAATCGATGCCGTCGACCGTACCGTCCAGATTCGCATCGCCCACAATGTAGGGATTCTCGGAAGGCAAGTTCTCGGCGCCCGCCAGTGCCCGCCACTCGTCGACGTCAGCCAGGTTGACCAGGTTGTCTCCGGTCAAATCGAAAGTTAGATCGTTCGTTCCGGCCACGACCTCCATCACGAGCGCATCAATGTCAGCGATGGTACAGGCACCATCGCCGCCAAAATCGCAATCGAAGGCAGCGGGCCCGTCAAAATCAAAGTTTTCAAAGTTAACCGTCATTAAGTCGCTGGGAGACGTGCCACCACCTTGGGCGTAAACTCCGATCTCACTGCCCGGCAGGATGCCGCCTTCGAGGTTGCTAAATACCAAAGGTCCGCTACTAAAGGGACCTGTCATGTCACTGGCCAGATCGACCATGAACTCAAGACTTCCCGGTTCGACCATCGGCATGTCCGGATTGGGCGGCAGGTATTTCATCCGCATGTTGATTGTCTCACCCGGCGTGTAGTTGATGCCGAACTGTCCATCGAAGCTGACAAACTCTGGAATCGGACCACCAAATGCAACAATCTCCGGTGGGCCGGTGGTGATGATGAACAACAGATCAAATCCGTTCTTGTTGATCCGCAGTCCGGCTTCTTTTCGCGGTGAAGTTTGACCTACGTCCAGCGTGATGTCGACGCTGATGTCAAACGCGTCCTGGGTGTCAAAAAATCGAGACGTCGTGCCACCGTCACTGGAAAACAGTAAGTCATGCCGATTGGGTGCACCCGTGGCGTAGTTGCGCTCATCCACCGTGACGCTCGTGGGGAACTGCGATGTATCGACGGTTAACGTGGAACCTGGATCGTTATCGAAAACGCGCGTGAACTCGAACAGTCCGTCGATATCATCCACCGGTTGGGCGGTGGACGCGGCCGCGATTCCTAAGACGACAGCGATGGCAATACTGGAGACGCGTTGAGGTCCGAGCGTAAATGACATGAAAATGCCCTCGTGTCAAGAATTGGCAGCCAGCCAAGGAGAAATCGCGCAGCATGGGCAACCCTAGCAAGCTGCCTGCGGCCTGTCAATCATTTTGCCTGACGTTAGCCGGCGGTTCAACAGGCGTGTTGGTGGGCAATTCTCGCAAACGATCGAGCGTTGGCTGGAAATCGAGCTCGATTTCCAGTGCCCGCCGAAAGTGGTACCTCGACTCCGACAGTCTGCACTGCTGAGCCAGGATCACTGCGAGATTATAATGAGTGTGAACGCTATCCGGTGCTAGTTGAATGGCACGTTGCAAAATGGGATCGCTCGGTCGACCTGTCCTTGCGAAGCCAGCACGGTTGCCGGGTTGTTCCACACCGCAAAATCCGGTCGCAGTTGGGCGGCACGCCGGTAGCTCGCTTCCGCTTCGGCAAAATCGCCGCGTTGGGCGAACAGATGGCCGATCCGCTGGTGAGCATTGGCGCGATAACCTCGGGGCGACACTCACCGGACTCCGCCAGAAATTGCAGGGTTCTGCCCCCCGCGACGGGTTCGCGTAACGCCGCAACGTCTTGCAGCCATTGATCCGTTCCGACGCGACCGCGATAAATGACGGCGATCTGTCCGTCGCCGTCGATGAGGTAGTTGACCGGCAATGGCAGCGGCTGACTGATAAAGAACAGCTCGTTCTCAATGCCTTGAAGTGATTCCAGCAGTTGTTGGTATCGGTCTTATATGCCAGCTTCCAACCGACACTTGGCGCGCTCGTGTCGCTGAAGGAGGCAAAATCAAACCGGTTTTGCAGCGCGTCAATGGCTCCCGCCAGTCCACCCACTGTGGTGGATTGTTACTTGAATTGATGCAAGGCCAGCGCCATGAAGGCGGCGTCTTTCATGTTACATGGTGACTTCCACCTGATGCTGCTGTTTGTCGGGGCCGACGGTAAGGCGCATCGTGCCGTCTTGGACTTCGACCGACTGGCCATCGACTACGGCCTGCCTCACCCCAACCTGTCTTCCTTGCGGATTGTTAATTTGGATATCAATTTTCGTGCCGGTCGCGGGCCAGCGATATCGCAATCCACATTTCTCCCAGCGGGATGATAGGCAGGGGTCTAACACCAGCGTTTTTCCGTTCTCGATCCGCAGGCCCATGATCGATTCAAGCGCAACGCGGAGCATCCAACCGGCCGAACCGGTGTACCAGGTCCAACCGCCGCGGCCCACGTGCGGCGGCTCCCCATAGATATCTGCAGCCACCACGTAGGGTTCCGTCTGATACGTCTCCACAGCTTGCCGGTCACGTGTATGCGTCACAGGTGAAATCATCTCGAGCAACTTAGCGGCTCGATCACCATGGCCCAGCTTGGTCCAGGCCTTGATGACCCACAAAATGCCGTGCGTGTATTGGCCGCCGTTTTCACGAACTCCGGGCAGATACCCTTTGATGTACCCCGGGTCCAATGCTGTCTTATCGAAGGCCGGCGTCAACAATCGGATGATCCCGGCGCGTTCGTCCGTCAAGTGCTGCTGGACGGACTGTAGTGCTTGCAGCGCTTTTCTTCGTCGGCGGCGCCGGACAGCACAGACCAAGCCTGCACCAGCGCGTCAATGCGGCATTCATCGCAACGGTGCGAGCCGATGGGCCTTCCGTCATCATCAAAGGCACGGACGAACCACTCGCCGTCCCAGGCGTTTTCGTTCAGCGATTGGCGCAACCGCTGGCGATAGTCACCATAGCGAACGAGGCGCCGTTGATCGTCTCGGCGTTCCATCTCAGGCATTATTCGAGTGAGAACGTCAAACAGGAAGAATCCCAGCCAGACACTTTCACCGCGACCGGCTTGCCCCACGCGATTCATTCCGTCGTTCCAATCGCCGGATCCCATCAGCGGCAAACCGTGTTGGCCAGTGGTCAGGGATCGGTCGATCGCCCGGCAACAATGCTCATAAAGACTCGCCGATTCCGCATCGACCTCGGGTTTGAGATAGGCTTCTTGTTCGCCGTCCGCCAACAAGCGTGCGCGGAGAAAGTGTCGAGGCTCGTCCCAAATCGCGTCGTCACCCGTGGTGCTGACATAATCCAACGTGAGCGATGGCAACCACAGCAGGTCATCAGAAAATCGGGTTCGCAACCCGACTTCGGCGTCAGGATGCCACCAATGCAACACGTCACCCTCCACAAACTGATGCGCGGCATGCAACAGGATTTGCTGACGCGTTAGTCGGGGGTCGTGATACACCAGCGCCGCAGCATCTTGCAGCTGATCTCGAAAACCGAACGCGCCGCCACCCTGGTAAAACGCAGAACGGCCCCAAATCCGGCAGCTGAGATTTTGATAGGGGAGCCAGCCGTTGACCATTACGTCAATCGCCTTGGCTGGCGTCTGGATGTTGACTCGCCCAACGAAGTCCAGCCAGAACTCTTTCACGTCTTGCAGCGCTTGTTCGACCGCAGCTGGCGACGTATATCGATCGGCAAGGCGCTGCAATGCGGCGCCATCGGCTGCTTCGCCCAAGGCGAAAACCAATTCACATTCTTCACCGGGATCGAGATTGATAAACACCTGCAGCGCCGCGCCTGGATCCGCCAAATTACGACAAGACTCGCTAAGCTGCGTACCTTGCACGACGGCGGTGGGCTGACGGGCGTTGTGCAACCGTCCCAGGAACTCAGCACGGTCGGCGGTATAAGATACTTGGCCATCGGTCGGCGAGAAGCATGCCAAGTAGACATCATCCAACACGAAATCATGGTGCCCAACCTGCTTGGCCACGATCGCGCACGCCTCTGACTGCCACTCCGTTTGCAGAAAACGTCCGGTGTTAATCACATCGTCCCCTAACACCCATTCGCAGAAGGCGTAAACCGACAACTGTCGAGGACGCTGGCTGTTATTCTCGATACGCATTCTCGTAATCTTGCAGGGTTCGTCGCGCAGCATGAATTGGATGACATCGTGGCTGAGCCCGTGGCTGGAATGCGCGAAAGTCGTATATCCAAGCCCGTGGCGCACCTCGTAGGCAACCGGTTGCCGAATCGGACCGGGAAGCGCGGACCAGTAGCGCCCGACTCTTCGTCGCGCAAGTAAAACGACTCTCCATGAGGATCATTCAATGGATCGTTCGACCAGGGTGTCAGTCGCGATTGACGGCTGTTCTTCGACCAGGTGTAGCCGGCTCCCATTTCGCTAATTAGGCAGCCACCTTGTTCGTTGGCAATGACGTTGACCCAAGGCAAGGGTGGGCCGCCGTTTGGCGTATCTGGTTCCAATCGAATTACGTATTCGTGCCCATCGTTGGAGAATTTTCCAAAGCCGTTGTCGCACGATGGATCGTTGGCATCGTCGGCGGTTCGATTCACGCTCGCTTCAACACGTGGGTCGACCGTTGTCGCGGTTAGGCTCGACCTCGACTCAGATTCCCGCTCGAGCGTGACCGCGCGATAAGTCGTTTCAAGTTCGCTCCAGTCCCCGCCGACGTTGATGGTCGCTCGCGCAAAACGAGCCAGCCAGTGGAGTTGCCCGTCGCCTAGCCCTTCTTCCGCGATCACCGTGATGCGATCGCGATGTTCTGCATCGACCGTGGCCTCGATCGCCAGCGTCAAGTCGGCCGTTGAATCGGCCCTTTTTTCGAGAATGGTCAATTGACTTGGGTGACCCAACCTGAAAAGCGTGGCGAACGCCTGCAACAAACGGATGCAGTCGTTCGATTCAGCGTCACGGACATCAGCCACGATGCAAGGATCGGTCTGGCCCTGCAACTCGACGATCGGTTCGCATCCCATGGTCGAGGACTCGCCCGCATGCAAGGAAGCGATGACGGGCGTCCCGAATTCGGCCGCGGCGATCAGGCGATGCGCGTCTCGCATTTCTTGCGGACTCGTCTGCTGGGCCGCGAGAGCGGCGCGTACAGCAGGCTCTGGCTCTGCTGAACGTTTCATCGATCACGGTCGCATCGGCAGCAATTTGTTCGGCTGAGCTTGACCACTTCGGTTCGCTCCCAATGCAAACAGCTGACGAAGGTTACGGAGCGTGATTCGCCGGCCGAGAGTTCTATCGTCGCTCGTAGGCTGGCGATCGGATCCAGGACACTGCCCACGGTCCCGGACAACTGCTCCGCTTCCATTGCCAGCGGACTAGCCAGGGACTGATTGCGACCAAGGAATCGAGTTCGATCGGTTTCACATTGACTGGTCACATTTGGTTGCTTGCCGTTTTCATAAGCAACAAAAGTCAAATAAGTAGGAAATTGTTCGTCGGCGGTCCGCAGTCGACGTTGTGCCACGATGGCACCCAAGGGCGCATGGAAATCGGTCTTGATAAACAGTTTTGAAAATGCCGGGTGGCCTTCAAAGGCGCTGGGAGCCTGCAATACGAGTTCTTCGTAGCTGGTTAATTCAAGATGTCGCGATCGTGACGAGTGATTAGTGATCGTCAATCGTCGCAGCAGGACGTCGGCATCAGACGCGATGGTCGTTTGCAGGCACGACTCGATTTGATCATCCGAACGAGATAGTTCGGTGGCCCCCATCGCTGCACGAAAAGTGTACTGTACAGGAGTTTGTCGAGTCGGCTGATACCCAACCGACCAGTACTTACCCGACTCAAGATCTCGCAAGTAGAAGAACGATCCGTAAGCTTCCGTGACACGGTCGGCCCGCCAACGAGTGATGGCCAGATCGTGCCATCGCACATAGCCGGCACCGGCGGCGGTGATCAGTGCGCTCAATGTTCCGTTGGAAAGCCATTGGCAATGGGGCAAGTCGCAAGCCAGTTTGGATTGGTCGATCTCCAAGGAAAAGGCTTCGTCCGGGAAGGGGTTTTGCGTCGTCACGTGCACGTCCTTCTCTTGACCTTCTGGTTCGGCACTACCGAGCATGGCAGTCACAGCAAGTTAATATGAGCGAAGGCACCGTCGCAACAACGGCTCCCAAAGATTTCAGCCGCCATCCCGAGATCTACTTTGCGAGACCGGCCGCAAGATTCGCGGATGATAAGTTCCGATTGCAGGGTGACTCGGGTTTCCACAAGTTCCGGGTCGAGCAGCCGTTTGTGCAACAGCTCAATCGCTACTGCCCCCAGTTCCGACATCCGGACACGGACAGTCGTAAGCGCCGGCCGCATCAGTTTGGCAATTCGGGATCGTCGAATCCGACGACTCGTAAGTCGTCTGGAATTGCAACGCCCTGTGACAATGCGGCATGGACAGCGCCGGCTGCCATAAGGTCGTGGGCCGCAAACACGAATTTTTCGGACCGCACCACTAGTGCCAATGTTGTTAAGCCAATTCATGAGCCCTGTCGTAGTGGAAATCGAGGCAGTAAACATCCTGTCTGGCACCGGTAAGTCGGCCTCGGCCATCACGTCCCGATAGGCTGCCTATCGCTCGGTAGAATTGATATTGGATTCGTGACCGCCAATAAAAATAACTCGTTGAACTTCTGAGTTCTGGACCAGGTGTCGCATCATGGCCACTGCGCCGCGGCGCTGGTCAATCACCACCGTGTCGTAACGAGCGTCCGGAATGTCCGTTTCCATGACCAAGATGGGCGTGGCGACGTTGTCTGGTAATTCACGTGCGCGGGCACTGACGTCGGATACCATAACGGCAACTCCGTCCGCCAACGCATCCTCTCACACCGCATCCACGACGGCGTGCCCATCTTCGCCTGGCTCAACCGAGGTTACCAACAAGCGGTAGCCATCCCGGCGAGCTCGCAAGTTGGCTTCGCTGATAACCGCTGAGTAGAAATCGCCATGTGCAAGACGACACGAGAAAGCGTGCTGACAGCGACCTTGGTTCGTTCCGCCACGTCTGCGATCGAAATTGCCATGCGGGCGCGTCAAATTGACACCGCTTTCATCCGGGT
Source organism: uncultured Planctomycetales bacterium (assembly GCA_963821085.1). Lineage (GTDB taxonomy): Bacteria > Planctomycetota > Planctomycetia > Pirellulales > Pirellulaceae > CAWGCE01. The sequence goes on from CAWGCE010000006.1 coordinate 229,035, forward strand.
ATATCTTGCATGTTCATGTTCCGCCAACGCGCTCGCATCGCAATTGCTGTTCTTTCTTGCAGTCTTGTCATCACGCACATGCTCACCGCCGAAGATATTGTCGCCTCGTCTGAATACTCTCGTCATATGCTCTACCAGTTTTCTCCAGCTGAGCATCAACTGCTGGACGAAATTCAATTTGGCTGTTTTGAATATCTGTGGAACGAGGTTGGTCAGCCTGCTAATCTCGTGAAGGATCGCAAGGACGCCGAGATTTGCAGCGTGGCTGCTGTCGGATTTCAACTTTCGGCGCTGCCGATTGGAGTCGAACGGGGCTGGATTTCCAGAGAGGAAGGAGTGCAGCGAGCCACGACCGCGCTGACGGCACTGGTCGAACAAAACAATAACAAAAAGTTTGGGATCTACTTGCATTTCCTCGACCATAACACCGGAGCGCTGGTGCCAGATGCGCCTCAGGTCCAGGCCAGTACCGTCGATCACGCGCTGTTGGTGGCCGGTGCCTTACCCGTTGCAAGCTATTTTGGGGGAGAAGTCGCCAAGCTGGTCGATCAACTGCTGCTGGATGCCAACTGGCCGCGTTACATCGACGAAGAGCAACAACTGATTTCGTTTGGATGGCGTCCCGACGATCCCAGCCGCATGGACGGCCCAGGGAGTTTTCTCCCCTGGACATGGAAGTGGGCCAGTGCCGAAGAGCAGCTGGTTTACTTCTTGGCAGTGGGTAGTCCGAAACCTGAGCATCGCGTGGATCCCGCGATGTACTATCGACTGGATCGGCGAGTGATGGCTCAAGGGGACATGCCGCCCTTCGTCGCGTCGTGGAACGGAGCGCTGTTTACCTATTTCTTCAGTCATTGCTGGATCGATTTTTTACAGTTTGAACCGGACGATCCCAGTAAATTTGGAACCTCGGCGCCGCGCGTCGACTGGTTCGAGAATTCACGGCGCGGTGTTGACTCATCGCCAACGGTGCCAAGATATGGCCAAAGATTTCGCGACGCTATCTGAGGATAGATGGGGCTTAAGTCCCTGCAATGGGTTCCGCGATGATGGCAGCACGACTTATCACGTGCCGGCCGTGCGTCCGAATATTGCGGATGAAGAAAACTGGTGTCGCGGGACGGTGGCTCCCTACGCCGCTGGCTCAGCAATCATGTTCACGCCTCGTGAGTCAATTGCGGCTCTCCGTGAATTTCGTCATCTCAAACACGGTGGCAAATTGCTCGCCTGGCAAAACGTCGAAGAGGGCGGGCATGGATTGGCAGATAGTTTTAATCTCGATCAAGGTCTGGCTGCCTTCGATACGCTTGGCATCGATGCCGGTCCGATGTTGCTGGCTATCGAGAATGCACGCACGGGCCTGATATGGCGCCTATTCCACCAGCACGAAGCTGCTCAGCGTGCCGTTCGTCTGCTGCAGTGGAAGAAACGAAACCATGCCCAAGACTAGGCCTCATGCCGGCACCCTTCGACGATGCAGGCGGGTGGGGCCTCGTCTGGTTGGCCTTAGCACGCTGCTGCTGGTCGTGGTGTCCGTATCGTCCGGCAGCAGCGGTCAAGAGCAACGGCCCAACATGCTGCTGATCATGGCGGACATCGTGTTTGTGAACACTATGGCGTGACTACAGGTGAGCTCAAGTTGATTCATTACTACATGCTCGACGAGTGGGAACTTTGCGACCTGCAGCACGACCCGATGAGTTGCGCAACGTCTATCACGACGCTGGCTACGAAGACGAAGCTCGCAGGTTCAAATCCGAGCTGCAACGATTGCGAGCTGAGTTGGGCGTTACGCCCGATGAAATTCAGTAAACGACTTACTTGAGGTCACGTTCTTTGGCATTGCAGTCCACCGTCTGGCGACGGTAGCTACCATGTAGTCGTCGTTTTCACGTAGTCCACCATGGTGGAACTCCGCCTGAACAGCCACGCCAACCAGAAGAACGCCGACAACGGAAACATCGGCTCGGGCACGGCACTCCCATCGTACGACGTGAACTTGAACGTATTCCAAAGTAAGAAATCTTGCCCGTCGGTAATCCCATCCGAATTGAAATCACCTTGCGTCCAAGACGTTCCAGACATGAATTTGTGAGTATTCCAAACAAGAAAGTCTTGGCCATCGACGACACGATCGCCATTCGCGTCGCCGAGCAGCGCGGCTAAAATATCCACCGAGATGACGTTGGTGTCGTAGGTAATGTCTTCGAGGAAGAACCCTTCACCCAGATGAGAGTCGATTCCCACACCCGCGACGTTATCGAATTCACCCGCCACACCGTCCGTAGCGGTCAGCAAATCAACGGTGGCCAAAGTTCCCCGCGTTAAATCAAACGTCGCTGTAATCGCCAACTGACTTCCGGCGACCAATTCGATGGCACCTTCGATGTCCAGCTGATCTGCCGAATTATCGAGGGCGAAAGTTCCGGACAGCTGCACGTCACCGACGATTGTGCCGCTCCCGCTTAATGCTCCGTCGGCCCGGACGTCGATGGAGCTTTGCAACGATCCTGCAATGTGCAAACGACCGCTGGTGACTCGTGTCCGATGAGCTGCTCCGATTTGGTCTAGCGTCACCAGGTTGGCGAGAATCTGTGCATCGTGTTGCATTGATGGGGGCGCCTGGCCGCCGTTCCACTGATTCGTGCTCCAGAGACCATCTCCTTGGCCATCCCAAGTGAGGAAGAAAACCTGATCCAGCGCGGATGCGACTTCCGGCAACGCCGAGAATCCACCGTTATCGGTGTACAGGAACTCGGCGAGCGCCATTGTTGAAAGCGAAGTGTTCCACAGATCGTGTCGAGCCGTGACCTGGTAGGGCTGGTCAGTGCCCGTAGTCCAGCGAGAGCTGTCGGACAATCCCAGCGGCCCGTGCAGCGCCGCCTCCAACATATTCCGCAGGGCGACATCGCCCGGGGCCGCGTCGCCCATCAAGCTAAAGGCCACCGACCAAGGCATCAGCAAATCACTCCGGCCAAAGTCGTTGTAGGCGGAGTATTGTTCATATGAGGTTCCCGAGCCGTCGTCGCCGGCATCGGGTTGCAGCAGGTCAGCTCGACCTTGTTGAGCAAACCAGGCGTGGACTTCGCGCTGATACGCTTCTGCATTCTCCAGCGGATTGCTCGCCAGGTTTCGCGCCGAGTAGGTGTCCACTCCGCGCTCGCCAACATCCACAAACAACGGCATCAGCCATTGCAAGAACGGAGCTCGAAATTGACTTGATGAATGCACAAGATGGGCATCACCCGCATTCGTCAGAAAAGCGGGCTGACGAAAAATGGCGGAATGATATTGAGTTTCAATATCCACGTGAAATGTGTCCGATAAGTGGGCTGCCAGTGACATCAGCCACGGTTCGCCGCTGTACCCGTCATAGGTTCCGTTCGTGAACGAATTGGTATCCGTGTTGTAAGCGAGCTTCCAGCCTCGGGTAGGAGCCGTAGTGTCACTGAAGGCCGCGAAATTGAACCGGTTTTGCAGCGCATCGATGTCGGCGGTCAGCGGTGCTGGGGTGGTGGCCAGCCGCTTGTATTGATGCAGCGCCAGTGCCATTAATGCAGCATCGATCGGAGACTCTTCCGCAATCGTGGGTGCCAACGTGGCCATATTCATATAGCGTGGCGGCAGGTAGGTCGAAAAATTGTTCATGGCCGTATCTAAGGTGCTGACAACCGTTTGCACATAGCTATCAGCGTCCGCCTGCGACACCCAGCCACGGCCTACCGCGCCGGGCAACATCTTGACCATGGCCGCCGTGTTGTTCAGCGCGCCGGCCGAGTTCGTCGTCGACAGCAATGGTATGAGACCGTTGCCGCGATTCCGCGATCCCCACAGCCCGTTGAATTGTCGTTGTGCCAATCGTCCGGCCAACTGAGTAACGGATGCCGTTTGCGTATCCAGCGGTCCGCCCGCTTCCGACAAAGTCAGGTCATCCAGATAGTAACTACCGTTGATCGACTGGCCTTGATTGGCTTCGGTCACAAAACCGAAAAATCTGGCTCGTTCAATATCGGGTGAACCGGTAACCTGCCAACCTGGTTGGGTTAGGTCGAGCGGCATTGTGTATTCCTGCCAGCCTGCAGTCGCTGAAATAGTCTGATTGCGCCAGGCGGTGTGAGCTGAAGAATCACGATAGTCCTTGACTTCAAATTTCAGATTGAAGCTCGCTCCGGTCTGATTGTTCAGCCAAAACCGTGCTTCGTCGAAGTTGCTCAGGTCGCGACCGGGTCCATAGCTTGCACCTGGAGACAGTGCCGTTAGGAAAAAGCTGAAGCCGCCCGGGTTGATGGGGCTGGAAGTACTCACTCGAAAGGCGCCGTCGCCCGAGTGGACCTGCGAACTGGCGTGAGACACCACAAGATTGCCACCACCATGCACGGGCTGGCCACCGAAACGATTGACCAACAGGCCATCCGGAGTCGACGAGGTCTCGCCATCCCACAGCGGAACGACCGAAACGTCGACCGCTTCGACCGGGGCGGCGAACAACACCAACGCAAACAGTAGCAGTATTTGGATACGGGCGCTCATGAAATCTTCACAGACAGATTGATCGGCCGCAGGGCACGGCGGTCGTGGAACTATATCTTGGCAAACAATTAAAGAATTGCCAACGGAAGCGAGCAAAGCCGGTTTGTTACCCCGTGCCTCGGCCAAACATGCCACCCGTGTGCCACTTTACCACACAGCTGGCCCGCTTCTATTGTAGTCAAAGCCTAACGGACTCAGGGTATTTGGATCTGCGACAAACTAATCGGTTGATGCAATCTCGCCCCGAATCCAGCGAGCGTAAAACTGGGCACTCGATTTGGGAGTTCTATCGTGCGTACTTGGATCGACGTGCACGATGCCAAAACGCTTGCTATAACCGAAGCGCCATTCGAAATTGTCCATAAGCGACCAAACAAAGTACCCTCGCAGATCAACGCCTTGTTCCATCGCGTCGGCCGCAGCTGAGATATGCTGTCGCAGGTAGGAAACTCGCTGGTCATCTTGAACGATGCCGCCAGTCGGCGGCGGATCGTCGAGCGCGATGCCGTTTTCGGTCACGTAGATTGGAAACTCGCCATAGGTCTGTTTGATCCAGCAGAGAATTTCTGTCAGGCCAGCGGCGTAGATCTCCCAGCCCATGTCGGATCGGGGCCGGTCCGGATCGATGACCTCTTCGGCCATCGTTGGCATTGTCTCGGCATGACGCACGACGTTACGCGAATAGTAATTTACACCCAGGAAATCGATCTTGGCTCGCTGAACGTCCAGCTCTTGGTCAGGCCACGACTGCGGATCGCCGAACATTTGTTTCAACTCGTCCGGGTACTGACCCAGCAGCACAGGATCGAGAAAAAGCTTGTTGATATAGCAGTGGCAGCGAGCGGCCGCGGCGACGTCAGTCGCCGAATTCGACCAGGGATATTGTGGCGCCAGGTTGACCACCAATCCGACCTGACTGGCACCGGCGGCTCGACAGGCGTGTGCCGCTTCCGTGTGGGCGAGTACCAGATGATGAACTGCCGTAACGAATTCACTCTGGCTGCGATGCCCGGGCGGGTGCAGCCCTTGAATGTAACCGTGATCCGCAACGACCCAAGGCTCATTGATCGTCGACCAAAACGCAACGCGATCCGCCAGTTTGGTGACGACCGTTTGCGCGTATTCGGCGAACCACTGCGGTGCTTCAGGATTCAACCAGCCGCCCTGCCGTTCGAGCGCCAAGGGTAAGTCCCAATGAAACAGAGTCACATGCGGCTGGACACCTGCTGCCAGTAGCGTATCGACCAGTTCGTCATAAAAGGCCAAGCCGGGTTGATTTACGCTGCCGACTCCGTCCGGAAAAACGCGAGACCAATTGATACTAAACCGATAATCTTTAACGCCCAGGTCCCGAATCATGCAAACGTCCTTGGCGTAACGACGGTAGTGATCGCACGCCACGTCTCCATGCTGGTTTTCAAAAACCCGTCCCGGCGCGTGGGCAAACTCATGCCAATTACTGGGGCCGGCGCCGTCGGCCAGAGGTGAGCCTTCGATCTGATAGGCCGACGTAGCGGCACCCCACAGAAAGTCTTTTGGAAAATCACTTCGGGATGCCACTTGATTCCTTCCGGTTACGGGACATTTGGTTGAGACTGGGTGAGCGCGGCAGCTTAACGTCGTATAATCGTCGGATCCAAATCTCACAAGCATCGGCTGCACATCTTATCGTCCGATGGTTGCTGACGCAAAGCAGGAACTCAACATGGCAACAGCCGCAGAGCACGCTCCACTTGATAGCGATCGTGTCTCCTGGAATCAGCTGATTGCCTACGGCATGGGCGGACTGATCCCGATCGCCCTATTCAATATTGCCGGACAGTTGATGGGTCTGTTGGGCAATATTTCGTTGGGGCTTAGTGCCTTTTGGCTGGGGACGATCATGATCATTCCCAGGCTCTGGGATGCGGTATCCGATCCGATCGTGGGACACCTCTCGGACAATACTCGTGGTCGCTGGGGCCGACGACGGCCATTCATCTTGATCGGCGGCATCGCCGTGGCGATCAGTTTTGTTTTGATCTGGTGGGTGCCTCGCGGGGAGTCGATCGAGGCACTCTTCTCCAGCGAGGCAGCGTACAACTGGTTTCAACTCTCGTTTATTTTGACTGGGCTGCTGATTTTTTTCACGGCCTGCACGATCTTTGAGATTCCACACGGCGCGCTCGGCATGGAGATGTCGAACGACTACCACGAGCGAACTCGGCTGTTCAGCGCCAAGAGCTTTTTCGGCAATCTGTTTGCGATGGGGACTCCCTGGTTGCTGTACTTGGCCGGACGTGACTTTTTCAAGGGCGTGGGAGGTGACTTGGCCGACGGCATGCGGTACGTCTCGCTGTTCATCGGCGCCGCGCTAATCCCCCTGGCGTGGTGGTGGTTTTTGGCGCTGAAAGAACCTGGCTTCGCAATCGCGAAAGAGCAACAGAAGTCCGCATTTTGGACCGATATGCGATCGGCCCTTGGCAATTCCAGCTTCCTCATCCTCGTGTTGACCATCTTCACATTGGCGATGGGATTCAATTTCGTCGCATTGTTTAACTATTACATCACGATCTTCTACCTCTACGGTGGCGATGCTGTTGCAGCCGGTGCACTGCTGGGAATAAACGGAACGGTCTGGGCGATCACTGGTCTGATCGCGGTATTCCCGCTGAATTGGATCAGCCGCCGCATCGGAAAAAGCAAGACGTTGACGATCGCCATTTTGATGATGTGCGCAGCACAGTTGTCAAAGATCGTTTGCTACGATCCCGAACACCCGTATCTGGTGCTGATCCCGACGGTGCTGCTTTCCGCAGGCATGTTGATGTTCTTCACATTAGGTGCTTCGATGGTTGGCGACGTTTGCGACGAAGACGAGCTGAACACTGGCACACGGTCAGAGGGGAGTTATTACTCAGTTTACTGGTGGTTTATCAAAATGGGTACGGCCTTTGCCAGCTTCGTCACCGGCGCGTTGCTCGTCTACACGCACTTTGACGAAAAGCAATCCGTCCGAGTAGACGATCTGCATGGCAACGTGGCAGTGATTAAGACCGAAGCCGAGAGCTGGCAGGCCAACGCTTTGGATGTCGAGGAGCGAGTTGCAAGGTTGGATGAGCAGGCGGCGGCAGCCGTGGCTTCCTCGGAAGAGCTGAGAGTGCATTTACTTGCGCAAATGGAAGAAGTTCCGAACCTGGCCGGTCACTCCCGGGGGTTGCTCGATCGACTGTTGGCAGTGGACTCGCAAATCCAAGACCTGCGGGAAAGCAGTTCCCACTGGGCGACAGACCCCTGTCAACTGGCGGGCCAAGCAGAACAAATGTTGCTACAGACGATCGAACTCAAGCAGCAGCCCGCCCAGACCTTGTTCCGGCTGCGTGTGGTGGAAATTGGCCTACCCTTGGTGACGAGCATCTTTTCGATTCTGCTCGTCATGCGATATCCGTTGACCGAATCGCGGAGCTACGAAATCAAAGAACTGCTCATCAAGCGTCGCGGCCAACTGCCGGAGTAGGTGGTGGCGCCACTTTTGAGCGAATCGGCGATGATCACCCTTAACGCTATTCCGCCGAATCGACTGGCAGCGCGAACAGCCAGTCAATGGCACGCAAATTGCGATCTCGAAAGGCTGACTTCTCGTCTTCTCCGTCACGCGATGTAATTATCTTTAGCGGAGCCAGGGCACGGAATGGAGCTCGAACATAGCCCTCAATCGGTGTTCGATCGGCGGAATTGAATTTGTTCGTATTCCACAGCTGCCGCTCACGAGTGTGGCGTTCACGAGCGTGACAATTGCGTAGCGAATGTGTGGCCCTAGCCATGGCCACGCTTCGATGATCGCGGCGAGATTATGCCAATCGTTGTCAGGCAACGCCAATTGACGTCCGCCTCGTACTACAGATGTACTGACTTGCAAGGAGGCAGCTTTCGTAACGTGTGTTGCATCAACAGGTTGTGGCGCTGTGTTTGCGGGTTCGATCGCCGCCGCCTCCACTTCGCAAGTCGTTGATAGGAAACGACTTGCGACTTATCAAAACTCGTTGGCAGCGGATGGGCAGCGGACGGATTGCCATACCTGTCCGTTTGCGGCCGCTTCTGACAACGAGCTGCCCCCGCATCTCCGCTACATCGCTGAGCGATGGGACTGCTTACAGCCCCATGTTCGCGAGGCGATCTTCACGCTAATCGACGCCTCGCAACCTAACTCATGCGACGAAGAGTGTAAGATCGGCAAGTCATGAGCGAGACGCTGTATTTGCTTATTCCTGTCGACGGCAGGTCGTGCACAAGGTCGCACGAGTGCGTAAGGTCACGCCCTCCTGTGCAATTCGGGACCGGTGTGTCAGCACGCCGGTGGCCGGGGCATTGGCGTCGTCAAATTGACATCTCGGCTACGGAGGTCTCCCACACCGATGCGGCGAAGCGAGTTGCGGGTCCTGCGTCGGTTGGTCGAAGATGGCTCCAACTCGAGCGAGTGGGAATCCAACCCCGGGTGTTTGACTTGTCGGCTGGGGATAAGCTTGCTGATTGCTTGATGTATCTGGCATCGAAATGGTTGTCCCATCAAACATGTAAACGTGCCGGTTCTTCCACAACCAAGCATTTTCGACTTGGGCCTCAAGTTTTTGACCAACAGATTTGGCAACCGTTGAAAAGAACTTCTCTGGTAAACGCTTTCGAGCGCGACAGTCAGCGCCTGTTCCGGAGGAGCAAGGATCGAACCCTCGCGAAATTCGATGCACTATCAGCCGCGAAACTGCGTTACGGCAGGAATGATCCGCGCTCAGGACTTGACCTAGAAAGACCCAAAGAGTTACCAATGGCGTATAGACTCGATCTTTCCAACGCCCATCAATGGTGTCGAGCGCCACCGCAACCGATTCCCGTGACAGAACATCCGTGAATGGGAGGTCGCCATACTGTAAGAACTGACGTTTCAGAAAGTCAAACTGCCTCCGGCGATCAGGAACTTCCCGGCGCCGTTGCCGCTGGTCAGGCTGCCGACGTAGGCGAAGTTGTGGGTGTAGAGATCGACCAGTTGGAAGTGATAGAAGCGGTTGGGCTCCATTTCCGGCACGCTCAGCACCAGTGGTTCGGACCGGACATCCATCCAGAACATGCAGTAGGGGGTGTCGGCATTCGGGGTGACGACCGCCTTGTCCTCCGGCGTGAAAAGCCGCGCCTCGCAGGACCTCCGGTTGAACGGCCCCTTGTAATCAGTGCTCTCAGAGTCGATCGCATAGTTCCACATGGTCTTGTAGTTCATCACCATCGGAAAGCCATAGACGTAGGCCTCCTTGGCAATGGCCTGAGCCTCCGCCGCAGAAAGATCCTGGGTGGTTTCGGCGTTGGCTGTCACCGTGGGCTTCGTTTGTCGCGATTCGCATCCCAACAGGGTTGCGAGAACGATCGTTGCGAGTAACAGACTGATGCTCTTCATAGCTTGATTCCTTGCTCGTAGTGCTGCCGTGGCAACCCGCAACAATCGTGGAATTTCGAGATTTCTGGAGGTGTTAGCATTGGGCCGCATTTGTTGTGCCAAGATCCTCTGTCATTTCACGCCAACCCGCTTGATCGTTTGGTGTTTCCTTCGCACTATCTCGCAATGCTCTACCAGGACGCGTCGACTTCGGATCCTCGCACGTGGAAAAAACGTCGAATTGGGATCGGACGTGAAATAATTGTCAGGCCCAAATGGGGGGGGCGAATCCGCACGGCAAGTGTGCGGAAGAACTATTCGGCGGTCGATTCATAGGTAAGTCAAAGCCAACCATGCGTAACGATACGCTGACAAGGAGGCATTCATGGTTTCAAGCCCAGTCGTTAGGCAGGTCGCGATTGCTCCTGCTATCGAGTATCTGGACGCCTTGGGAGTGCCCGTCAATGCGTACCTTCGGCGTTCCCGATTGACCCGTCCGCGAGAGAATCATCTCGAGATATTGATACTGCTTCACCAGGTCGGTAGTTTTTTTAGCGATGTTGCGCAATCCGAAGGGATCGATGACCTCGGCTTCCGGATCGGGGGTCAGTTGGGTGTTGAGAGCCTTGTTTCTACGGACGTTTGACCGCCCAGGCATTAACTCTCCATGAATTGATCGACACATCTTTGGCAATGGTGCGTTCATTCAATTCTGGATTGCGAATCTGGGTTGAGCGACATGAGGACCAGGTTCGTTATTGCCAGAAGTATGTAGAGCACTTGCCCCACTATCACATCACCGAAATCGTCCACCTCGGGATCGCTAACGCGATTGCTTCGGCCCGATACGGTCAGGGGACTCTTTGGAAGCCTAATCGGATCGAAATCGCATCGGGTCCGGTCGATCTGGCTGCCCATTTTTCAGGGATGGCCGATCTACCGATCGCTTTTAATCAACCATTCACATCGATTTGGGTCGATCGGAAGTTATTGAGCAAGCCGTTACCGGAGTTGGAAATAGCATTGAGCGATGTAAAGGATGGCGAGGCCAAATCGGCGCTGTTGGAATCGGCCCCTGCCAAATCATTGCCCGGCCAGCTCGAGCAGGCTGTCGAGTCCGCGCTGGTTCACCCGGACCTGTGTCTCCCAGATATGGCGGCGATCGTGGGGATTCCCTCACGAACCCTTCAGCGACACTTGGCCCAACGATTCACCTCGTTTTCACGGATCGTCCAAAGTGTTCGTTTCCGGACAGCAAACCGCCTGCTTAAAGATTCCGAATTGCCGGTCAGCGAAATTGCTTCCAAACTAGGGTACTCGAATCCAGAAAACTTCACGCGCGCATTCCGACGCTGGACTGGCTTCAGCGCCAGTGATTTCCGAGACATTCACTTCAACGACATGGATCAGTGAATCGCCGACGGGTTGCTCAATCTCTTGTGAGGTCGTTCGGTGTGACAATGAGTAAGATACCGTTTGGCAGCATTCTCAGTCGCTTTTAAACCATCCGCAATTTACTAGCCGCGTTGGAAGTCCAGCTGGCCGCCTTCACTCTTGACAATCACTGTCAGACGATGGCTCTTGGTGATCACCGTTGTCTGTGGCAGGGGTTTCTTCGTGTAGGTGAGAACACTTCTTTGTGCCAAAGGTTGCACATTCTGACAGGCAGAGTCAATCTGCGCGGCAGCCTTTTCGATCGCGAACATCGCGGGTTCGTACACGGACAGTCATGGCAATGCAGGCAGATGACCCACTTTTGCAGAATACGGTCGCGGCAAATCGGCGCTATTTATGCCATATTCATCGATCCGCTATTGGCACATGTCGGCAGGAACGAAATCCAGGCACGAGCGAGCGGCCGTAACGCGCTGATGGCCGTGTCCCCGATGTCACGAATTGCACGTGCCCGCGAGAAGCGCGAGACGAACGGGATCGTAAGAATTCTTGTTGATGCGAATACGGAAGAGATTATCGGCGCGACAGTATTCGGAACCGGCAGTGGCGAGGTTATCGGTGCGTTCACCGTCTTCATGCAGACCGGCCTGTCCTGGAAAAAGTTCCGTCGGGTCGTCTTCCTCCACCCAACGATTTCAGAACCCAGGCCATGGATCATGGACAGTTTCGGGCCTTTGCAATAGATAAATACTTCCGACCGCGGGTTAACCAAGAGGAAACGGACATGAAAGCGTCTGATCTATTCGTCAAAGCGTTGGCGATCGAGGGCGTCGAATATATTTTCGGCATTCCGGGCGAAGAGAACCTCGACTTCCTCGATTCGCTTTCCCGGTCCAGCATCACACTCATCCTGACGCGGCACGAACAAGCCGCTGGATTCATGGCATCCACCTACGGAAGGCTGACCGGCAAAGTGGGGGTCTGCCTGTCAACACTCGGACCGGGCGCGACGAATCTTGTGACCGCCGCGGCCTACGCGCAGCTGGGTGGCATGCCGATGTTGATGATCACTGGGCAAAAACCGGTCAAAAGCAGTAAGCAAGGACAATTTCAAATCGTCAACATTGTCGACATGATGCGACCGCTAACCAAATACACACAGCAACTGGTTAGCGCCGCCATTATTCCATCGCGCGTTCGAGAAGCGTTTCGATTGGCCAAGGAGGAAAAACCGGGAGCTGTTCATCTGGAACTTCCGGAGGACATTGCGGCCGAACACACGGATGCGCAGATCATCCCCGCAAGCATCGTGCGAAGACCAACGGCGGAGGAACAGTCGATTCTCCAAGCCGTTGATCGAATCTCAAGAGCCAACCATCCGCTGTTGATCATCGCCGCCGGTGCGAACCGCAAGCTGACCTGCAAAATGTTGCGACTGTTTGTCGAGAAGTTCGGCATCCCCGCGGTTACGACGCAAATGGGCAAGAGAGTTGTCGATGAGCGTGACGAACTGTTCCTCGGAAATGCGGCGCTGTCATCGGGAGACTTCGTACACCGTGCCATCGAAGCGGCGGACCTGATTATCAATGTCGGACACGACGTCGTAGAAAAACCTCCGTTCTTCATGCACGCCGGCGGAGTGGACGTGATCCATGTCAATTTTTCCACGGCAGCGGTCGATCTCGTGTACTTTCCTCAGATCGAAGTCGTCGGCGACATCGCCAATAGCATCTGGCAATTATCAGAACGAATGAAAAAGCAACCACACTGGGACTTTTCACGTTTTATGGAAGTCCGCGCGGCTGACGAGACAACACGTTCTCGAGGGCGCCGACGATGATCGCTTTCCAATCATTCCTCAAAGACTGGTAGCAGATATCCGCACCGCCACCGAGGGACGCGGCATTGTGGCGCTGGACAATGGAACTTACAAGATCTGGTTCGCCCGAAACTACAAAGCGCATGCTCCAATACAGTCTTGCTCGACAATGCTCTCGCGACCATGGGCGGCGGCCTGCCGTCCGCCATGGCTGCAAGAATCGTCCATCCAGATCGTATGGTGACTGCCGTTTGTGGAGACGGTGGTTTCATGATGAACTCGCAAGAGCTCGAGACCGCTGTGCGGCTCGGCCTGCACATCGTCGTCGTGGTCCTGCGTGACAACGCTTATGGCATGATCAAGTGGAAGCAAGCCAGCATGGGGTTGGCGAATTTCGGTCTCGACTACGGCAACCCCGACTTTGTGAAGTACGCCGAAAGTTATGGAGCGAAGGGACACCGGATATCGGAGACCTCTGAGTTGCTAAGCACCTTGCGGGCGTGTCATGTCGAGCCGGCCGTCCACGTGATTGAAGTACCGGTCGATTACACCGACAACGACCGCATTCTCAATCACGAAATCCAAGAACGCAGCGCGGAGGTGTAATGAATTCGTGGGGACGCGAGCGTTAGCATCACAACAATGAACGGAATTGAGAATATGTTGAAACCGGAATGGCCGTACTACTTGGCGAACGTACCGCGAACACCTAACACAAACCTGGAAGTCACGGATAAGTATTCAGGTGAAGTCGCCACACGAGTCGCCTTGGCAGATCCTCAAGCGATCGACGAAGGCATTGCGGGGTGCGTCTCTGCGGCCGAACCGCTGGCGACATGGCCCCCTACGAAAGACGGGCTGTCCTCAACCATTGCGTGCAACGTTTCACCGAGCGATTCGACGAACTCGCGATGGCTCTTTGCATCGAAGCAGGCAAGCCCATCCGCGATTCACGTGGCGAAGTCTCTCGCTTGATTGACACGTTTCGCATCGCCGCGGAAGAATCGGTGCGCATTTCAGGCGAAGTAATGAACCTCGAAGTTTCGCCACGAGCCAAAGGCTACCGCGGCATGTGGAAGCGAGTCCCCATCGGCCCTTGCTCGTTCATCTCACCGTTCAATTTTCCCCTGAATCTCGCCGCCCACAAAGTCGCTCCAGCATCGCTGTGGGATGTCCATTTGTGCTGAAACCCGCCAGCCGAACACCGATCGGCGCATTGATGATCGGCGAAGTCCTGGCAGAAACCGACCTTCCAAAGGGTGCTTTCTCGATTCTGCCGTGCTCGCGAGACGGCGCTGATTTGTTCACAACGGACGATCGCCTGAAGTTGCTTAGTTTTACCGGATCGCCAGCGGTCGGATGGGACTTGAAATCGCGGTCGGGGAAAAAGAAGGTGGTGCTCGAACTGGGTGGAAATGCAGCGTGCATCGTCGATCAAGACGCGGACCTCGACGATGCTGTTCAGCGCCTCGTGTTTGGTGCTTTTTATCAATCGGGGCAAAGCTGCATCGGAGTGCAACGCATCATCGCTCATTCGTCCGTGTACGATGCGTTAAAGGAGAAGCTGGTGGCGGCAACTTCGCAACTTGTCGCCGGTGACCCCAAGCAAGAAGCAACCTTCATTGGCCCGATGATTTCGGAACAGGAGGCCGCCCGGTTGCAGGGCTGGATCAAGGCCGCGGTGCACGCCGGAGGCAAACTACTCTGCGGCGGTACAAGAGACGGAGCCATGCTGCAGGCGACGCTGCTGGAAGATGTATCCGCCGATCAAGACGTCTGCACCAAGAAGCGTTCGGGCCGGTCGCAGTCCTGAGTCGATTCACAACCTTTGCGACGCCTTGGCGGAGGTGAACAACAGCACCTTTGGGCTGCAAGCCGGGATTTTTACGCGTGACCTCTACAAGATGCAACAGGCGTGGGACACGTTGGATGTTGGCGGTGTTGTGATTGGCGATGTCCCATCGTGGCGCGTCGACAATATGCCGTACGGCGGAGTTAAAGACAGCGGACTCGGTCGCGAAGGCATCGTTTTCGCGATGGAAGACATGACCGAAATCCGCAACCTCGTTATTCGCACTCCGCAAAATCCCGCCGATGCCTAACGCTGAACGCTGATAAGGTCGAAATACTCCCACAGCCGTCGTTGTAATCGTCGCTCAAGCTCTTCCAGTAATTTCGTTTGGACGCTTGACGCGAATATGTTCTTGGGCCGACTGGAGACGGGAAATCTATGAATACCGAACGACTGCTGCGATAGACAATCCATGTTCGCTGTGGGCCAATCGGATATTGCAGACCTCTCAACGACTTTCCATGCGTCGAGATGTTGGCGAGAAGGAATGTGCACAGCGCCAGATCGGTATTCACTCGGTCATGATGTGCTTGACGCAGTCTATCCCCCACTTGACGCTCGTTTCCGGCCAAAGAGTTTGTTGTCGAGCGACAGCTCACCTGGGCCCGTGACGAACAGTACGATGTAAACCGCCAGGTAGATGGCTGCGAGTTCTTTCATCTTCCACGGATCACCACCGTGGACGACGAATAAAGCGACAATCATCGTGAAAGCGAGCGGCAGCACCGCGAATCGGGTTCCCAGCCCCAGGATCACGAGAACGGAACACCCCAACTCGGAACCAATCGCGAGGATCAGGCTCGGCGTGCTTCCCAAGCCAATGGGATCGGGAAAAGAGCCGTCCATCGCACTGAAGCCCATCACCTTTTGGATTCCGTGCACCAGCATGAAGCACCCAAAGGAGACACGCAGCAAGAAGAGACCCACAGATATCTGTTTTTCGGTTGCCAACAACATGCTTGCGATCCTCTCAAAGAATAGGCTGTGACGCGGTGAATTCGCAGGAAGGAATTCTCGGCCATTTGCAGCTCCATTAGAACTTGGCTGCAATTTTCCGAGCCGAATCAACCGCGGCAGATACGGTTGCAGCGACACTGTCGGGCGCGGCCAACGTTGGCTCGATGACGATGGGCTGGATCTCTTTGAATCCAAAGAAACCAAGAATATGTTCGACATACGGTTTTTGATAGTCCATGCCCGATGCCTCGTCGCCGTAAGCTCCTCCGCGTGCATAAACTGCGGCAACGGGCTTGCCAGTCACCAGACCGCTGTAGCCGGTGGCCGGATCGAAGCTGAAGGTCTGACCCGGCTGAGCAATCACATCGATGTAGTGCTTCAGCTTGTAGGGAATGCTAAAATTCCACATGGGGACGCTTAGCAAGTATTTATCAGCCGACTTGAACTCTTCGCACACATCAACGACAGCTTGCCAGGCTTTCGCTTGATCGTCGTCGAAGTCCTGGCCATGAAGAACCTGGTACTTGGCATCGATGGTGAAACCGTCGAAGTCAGGCAACTGCCTTTCCCATAAATCCAACGAGACGATCTCGTCGTCTGGATTTGCTTCCCGATAGGCATCAAGGAAGGCCTGCGAGACATGAATGGACTTGGAACGCTCCTTGCGGGGCGACGACTCGATGTAAAGCAGCTTTGGCATATCAACTCTCTCTTGAAATGGCAGCTTGGGTTTCAGTTCTTGACCTCAGCAGCAGGTGCATGCATTGCTGAGATTGAATGGAACGATCGTGCTGCTGGCTCGCCATCACGCCAGATCGAACAGCAGAATGTCCGCAGCTTGCTTTGCATCAACCGTCAAATCAGTGGCGCGACTTGAGGCGACCGCATCTCCAGCGTTAAGCGTTGCACCATTAACCGTGATCGCGCCAGTTGCGACTTGTAACCAGGCGTGGCGACCTTGCTCGAGTGTGTAGACGAGTTGCCTGCCTGGAGCCAGTTTACTGGCAAAGATCCTGGCGTCCTGATAAATGCCAACCGCCGCGCCCGAGCCATCGGGCCCGGCGATGAAGTTCCACCGGTTCAGCTTTTGTTCCGCCGTCACTTTGCTGTCGCTGTAGCGCGGCCTCACACCGCGCATCGCCGGCTCGATCCAGATTTGCAAGAAGTGGTTCGACGCGGTTGGCGAAGGGTTGTATTCGCTGTGCGTAATCCCGGTGCCCGCCGACATCATTTGAATGTCGTCCGGTGTGATAATTGCACCCTTTCCGGTGCTGTCTTTGTGTTGCAGCGAGCCTTGCAGCACATACGAGATGATCTCCATGTCGCGGTGAGGGTGCGTGGGGAATCCTTGCCCCGCGGCAATCTTGTCATCGTTGATCACTCGCAGGCTCCGGAATCCCATGTGACGCTGGTCGTAGTAGCCGCCGAAGGAAAACGAGTGGTAACTCTTGAGCCAGCCGAGGTCGGTGTGCCCGCGGTCGGCTGCCTGACGAATCAGGAAATCATGGCTTAACGTCTCACCCGCGATCGAATCTGCGGGATTCGCGGCGATGTGGATCAGTCCGGCCGCCGTGAGGGAAAGCATGTTTCTTCGGGAGACGTTCATGAGAGGCTCCTTGGCGAGGGTTTTGAATTATTCTCTGAGAGTGACGACGCGGCTGAGCGATAAGCCTTACATGTAAACTAAATGGCCGAAGCAGTTATGTGCAGATTCCTTCACGGACGACTTGCAAGGCGACATTGAGGCTGCGCAAGTTGGCCTTGGACACGTGCCCCAGCAGTGATTTGTGCAATTCCTGCACTGGCTTGTCCAGTTTTGCCAGCAGTCGCGTTCCCGCTGATTTCAGGCTTACGAGAAACACGCGGCGATCTTCGCTGGACTGCTGTTTTTCAATTAGCCCGCGTGAGACCAGTTGGTCCACCACCCGCGTAATCGCCGGTGCGACCTGGATCATCCGGTCCGCGACCTCCAAACACGGCATGGGCTGGCCCTCGCCTCGCATGATTCGCATTGCATTGTACTGTGAAGGTGTCAGGGCATGCTCGCGAAGCAGCGCGCGAGGCGATTCTCGAGCAAATCGCTGGTGCGGAGGATGTTGAGCATGGCCTCCTGTTCGAGCGACTCAAACGGACCTCTCTTTTTCAATTCTTCGCGAAGCGTGGTGGGTGGCATGGCGGAATCCAGATTTGAATTTCAATTAGATTACATGTGAAGCATCGGCAGATCAAGCCGGATTGCTCCACATACTTCGGGAATCTTTGTCGGACCGTGATGCCGAACCTTTTGTTGTTCTCAAATTCAGCAATCGACACTCGCAATTCGGCCGAAAAAGGACGAAAGGACGAGTGGCGAATGTTGATTGTTGATTGTTGAAGGGAAAGCGGCGCAGCGGAGTTTTCACGCGAGTCTCAACCCGCTTGCCATTTGACGCTACAATTGGAAGTGATGATCAATACGGCGATTTTCCAACCGGTGTATGGCTGCTTCCCACGTTGGCCGGAAGAAGGGACGTCATGGATCCATCCAGAGGACGTCGATCTGGCCGGCAGGTTAATCCCCAGTTTTCGCATTTTCCGGCGCGATTGGCGGGGCGAGGAATACTCGCGATTGACCTATGGTGCACAGATCATTCGCGTCAAACCGACGATGTGGCAAATGGTCGAACCGGGCAAATTCGGTGTCGGGGATGAGGTCGAGATTCGATCGCAGATGGGGAAACGCCTTCCCGGCCTCGCCGTTATTCGCGAGGCGTTCTGGAATAAACATGCCGGCCTGGTTCAGTACGAGCTGAAACAGCGTGATTTGATTCTGCCGCAGCTGTTCGAAGATCAAGATCTCGTAGCGGTCGAATTCCTGCACGAATCTGATTTATCCAACTCGAGCCGTGAAGAACATCGTATCGAGATCCCTCCCGATTCGGATGCTCCAAAACTCATGCCCTAGAATCAGTTACAAAACTGGGACTGGCTCCCGCGAAGCTTTATCTCGGCCGGAAATTGTGAACAAGCCAAGGTGCCTGTCCCGCTTTTGTAACCAACTCTAACGTTCTGGCGTCACCACAATTCTACCGCTCGTGATAGACCTCCCGGCGGCCCTGTTGGTTGACTTCGCGATCGATCTCGCTGGACGGGGGCAGCCAGGCAGCGTCGTTGGGCTCGATCACCCCTCGTCATAAAGACCGGGCGGTCCTTCGAGCACCCTGTCCAAGTTTTCGGAAAGTGCCACGATCGCCTCCCAGTCGCCGACCACAATATCCTGGCAATGTGCCAGGTTGTTTCTTAACTTCTCCAACATTTTCGCTGCCTCATCCACTTGCCTTCTCGACTGAAAGCGGGTCATTTCACGCAGCTTCGAATTACGTGCGATAATTTGCGCTTTGTCAGAAAGTTGCAGGCAATCCAAGATACTCAGACTCTGATTGCGGCGGCTGCGTTCCTGCAAGAGCTGTTCGGCCTTCTGGATCCTGCTGTCCGACAGAAACGGTTTCCAGCTCTCGTCGAGACAGAAACGTTCGATCATCCGAGTGAAACGCATCTCCACGAGGGTCACCATGCCGAACAGCCACATGCGGACGGCTGGCTTGTCAAAGTCGGTGCGACTCACAATTCCACCTACTCGTCCAAAGATGGAAACGAAGAGCCGGCGATGATCCCGAAGTCGCAACACCAGTTCCGGCAGTGGCAACGAGTCCAAAACAACTTGGGTATCGTCAAATGGCTCGCATGTAATCGGCGCAGCGGCCGTCCCCCAAGTCGGTAATCTCCACGTAACCCTCCACTCGCCCTTCCCGGCGGATCCCCACGACTTCCAAGCGTTTGGCTTTCATCAAGGCCAGAACTTGTTCCGTGGTAGCGAAATCGTCGAAGGAAACAAGCAGTTCAGCAATATCGTGGACAATGAAGGCCTGCAAAAATACTCGGCGCAGGCTGTCGATGGCGGAAGAATTAAGCGGCATGACGGCTAATGAGCTTTCAGTTGAGAATCTGTAATGGCGAAAAGGACTCAATTCTAGCGATTCCGACTCGCTCTGTAGAAAACTTAAAGCAGGAGCAGGGTCTGGTACATTTTTCGGCGAGTTGGTTTTGCCAGCACGTTCGATTTCGGCCAAAAATATGTACCTGACCCTTTGGTTTGAACCACCTCAACCGTCGCGCAGTGACCGGGCTGGCAGGTTTTCTACACAGCCATTCTGACTCCGCCGAGGGGCATCCTTTCCGTCGAACGTTTTCCTGGCCTCTTTCCTGCGCCGTTTCCAGGCCGAGCCACGATGAAGCCAAGGCCAATCGAACGCACAGTCTGCCTCAACCGGGCCCTGCAAAACGGCAGTCTCCAAAGCTGGACATGTGTAACCGATCAGGAACCGTTAAAATCGTTCTATTGCAGTCAGGATCGGCAGCGTAGGCATCCATCATCGGAGCCACAGTTTTTGTCGCATCGAGCAGGTGTCTTTAGGCGGTATCGCGATAGAGTGCCTTCAGGAAGGCGAGTGGCGAAGTTGGCCAGATTGCCTTTGGCACGCCCGCGGCGCGAAGCAATTCCCGCCGGCCGGAATCCACGCGACCGTCGCCCCCACTTTCCCTCAAATCAAGCACGCGTTACACAGAAGTGCGGACCAAGACATTCAGTAGTCAACCATCACCGGAGAGATCATGAATACCGAAAGCAAGTGCCCAGTAATGAATGGGGCTCAAAGGCACACATCGGCCGGGACCCTCTCAAACAGTGATTGGTGGCCGAATCAGCTGAACCTGCAGATACTTCATCAGCACTCACCACTCTCCAATCCGATGGGAGAAGAGTTCAATTATGCCGAGGAATTCGAAAGCCTCGACCTCGATGCCCTGAAACAGGATGTGGAAAAGTTGATGACCACGTCGCAGGACTGGTGGCCCGCCGATTATGGTCATTATGGGCCCTTCTTCATTCGCATGGCCTGGCACAGCGCGGGAACTTACCGTATCGCCGACGGTCGCGGCGGTTCTGGCGCCGGCACTCAAAGGTTCGCTCCCCTCAACAGCTGGCCCGACAACGTCAACCTTGACAAGGCGCGAAGGCTGCTTTGGCCAATCAAGCAAAAGTACGGCCGGAGACTCTCGTGGGCCGACCTGATGGTCTTCGCCGGCAACTGCGCCCTGGAATCGATGGGCTTCAAGACGCTCGGTTTTGCCGGAGGTCGCGAAGATGTCTGGGAACCTGAAGGCGACGTCTATTGGGGTCCTGAGACGGAGTGGCTTGGCGACAAGCGTTACACCGGCGACCGGCAGCTGGAGAATCCGCTCGGCGCCGTCCAGATGGGGCTGATCTACGTGAATCCCGAAGGGCCCAACGGCAACTCCGATCCGATCTCTGCCGCGCATGACATTCGCGAAACTTTCGGTCGCATGGCGATGAATGACGAAGAGACCGTGGCACTCATTGCTGGCGGACACACCTTCGGTAAAGCGCATGGAGCAGCCGATCCCGAAAAGTACGTCGGTCCGGAACCCGAGGGAGCCAGTCTCGAAGAACAAGGTCTGGGCTGGAAGAATAGCTTTGGCAGCGGCAATGCCGGTGACACGATTAGCAGCGGCCTGGAAGGTGCATGGACCACCGAACCCGCGAAATGGGACAACAACTACTTTGACAACCTGTTCGGCTACGAGTGGGAGCAAGTCAAAAGCCCCGCCGGCGCCACGCAGTGGACTCCTACCGACAAGTCGGCGGTCGGCACCGTGCCGGATGCTCACGATCCGTCGAAAAAACACGCTCCGATGATGTTCACGACCGATCTCTCGTTAAAGATGGATCCGATCTACGCGCCGATTTCGAAGCGGTTCCACGAGAATCCAGAACAGCTCGCGGATGCTTTTGCGAGGGCTTGGTACAAGTTGACCCACCGCGACATGGGTCCCGTGTCGCGGTGTCTCGGCAAGCTGGTGCCCGCGGAACCACTATTGTGGCAGGACCCGGTCCCTGATGTAGATTATAAGCTGATTGACGCCAAAGACACTGCGGAACTGAAGGGCAAGATCCTTGCTTCAGGACTGTCGATTTCTCAACTGGTCATCACCGCCTGGGCTTCGGCCGTCACCTTCCGAGGGACGGACAAGCGTGGTGGAGCGAACGGAGCTCGTATTCGCCTTGCTCCGCAAAAGGACTGGGAGGTCAACCAGCCAGCCGAGCTGGGGAAAGTATTGCAAAAACTCGAACAGGTCCAAGCCGACTTCAACAGCTCGCAAACCGGCGGCAAGAGAGTCTCGCTTGCCGATGTGATCGTTTTGGGCGGGTGCGCGGCCGTTGAACAGGCGGCGAAGTCTGCCGGGCATGATATCCAGGTTCACTTCGAGCCGGGTCGAACCGATGCGTTGAAGGAGCAAACCGACGTCGAGTCCTTTGCCGTGCTCGAGCCGACCTCGGATGGCTTCCGCAACTACAGCGGAAATGGGCAGTCGATTCCGGTGGAAGAACTGCTGGTGGATCGAGCCAACCTGTTGACACTGACGGCTCCGGAAATGACGGTTCTCGTCGGTGGAATGCGGGTACTGAATGCAAATGTGGGGCAGTCCGAACTGGGTGTCTTCACCGGCAAGCCCGAGACGTTGACGAATGATTTCTTCGTAAACTTGCTCGACATGGGCACGCAGTGGCAAAAGTCGGATAAATGCGAACACTTCTTCGAGGGACGCGATCGCGGCACGGGCAAGGTCAAGTGGACTGGCACTGCTGTCGACTTGGTCTTTGGTTCAAACTCGCAACTGAGGGCAATCTCGGAAGTCTATGCTTGCGACGACTCGAAGGAGAAATTCGTGCGTGACTTTGTCGCCGCGTGGAACAAGGTCATGAATCTCGACCGGTTCGACTTGCACCGATAACTCGGGATAGCGACCGTTCTGGGTTGCACGACGTCACCCTGATCGGGTCATTTCACTTCAGCAATCAACAATCGTCATTCAGCACTCGTCATTCCGTCCTTCTTTCCCTGGTCGACAATCGCCCAGGGGCCGATTGAACCGCGAGTGTCGATTGCTGAGCGATGATTGCTGAAATGACCACGCTGCGGCAAGCCCTTCACTTCAACAATCAACAATCGTCATTCAGCACTCGTCATTCCGTCCTTCTTTCTTTGGTCGACGATCGCCCATGGGCCGATTGAACCGCGAGTGTCGATGGCTGAGCGATGATTGCTGAAGTGACAACGCTGCTGCAAGCCCTTCACTTCAACAATCAACAATCGTCATTCAGCACCCGTCATTCCGTCCTTCTTTCTTTGGTCGACGATCCCCGGCGCCGATTGAATGACGAATGTCGATGGCTGAGCGATGATTGCTGAAGTGACAACGCTGCGGCAAGCCCTTCATTTTAACAATCAACAATCGCCAGTCAGCACCCGTCATTCCGTCCTTCTTTCTTTGGTCGACGATCCCCAAGCGCCGATTGAATTACGAATGTCGATGGCTGAGCGATGATTGCTGAAGTGACCACGCTGCTGCAAGCCCTTCACTTCAACAATCAACAATCGTCATTCAGCACCCGTCATTCCGTCCTTCTTTCTTTGGTCGACGATCCCCAGGTCCGATTGAATTACGAATGTCGATGGCTGAGCGATGATTGCTGAAGTGACAACGCTGCGGCAAGCCCTTCATTTTAACAATCAACAAATCGCCAGTCAGCACTCGTCATTCCGTCTCTTCTTTCCCTGGTCGACAATCGCCCACGGGCCGATTGAACCGCGAGTGTCGATGGCTGAGCGATGATTGCTGAAGTGACCACGCTGCGGCAAGCCGCTTCACTTCAACAATCAAAAATCCGTCATTCAGCACTCGTCATTCCGTCCTTCTTTCCCTGGTCGACGATCGCCACGGGCCGATTGAACCGCGAATGTCGATGCTAGAGCGATGATCGTGCTGGCCAGGCCAATCCACGAGCCCAGCGTCCGGGAATCCCTGATTTCAAGAATGCAGACAATTTTCGTTTCAACACAGCAACGGGGGTGATAGCCTGACGGCTCCAGTCGATTTTCCCCTTCGCACACCTCTGGACAAGAAGGAGTACGCCATGGATCTGCGACGATTCATACTTGTTGGTACGGTCAGCGTATCGATGGGCTCAAGCTGTTGCTTTGCCACCATTCCATATGGAAGCGTGACGCCAGGAATCCCAGTGCTTGGTCCCACAGCCGCACCACCTACTATTGTTACGGGCAAAGAGTACTCACACGATCGGGACCATATTGCTACCGCTGCGGGAGTCGCATTCGACGCACAGCACGTTGTGCCATGGGATGGCAGCGGAGGTGTCGGCATTGGCGGTCCTTCATTTCATGGGCACCCTCCCCAGCTACACGCTTGAAGATGAATGACGCCATCGCAAACACGATGATTCCTGTGACAGCGCTGCTGGCAGATGATGCGCATCTGATTTACTCCGTAGACACATTACACCGGGTAATCGCCAGGCGGACCGTTCATGGGCATCCTGCCTTCCACCGGTCCCATTCCGCTTCCCTTCAATACGATCGGCGGCGCGGGGGAACTTACCCGAGAATTGGCGTTCTTCGGTGGCGTCAATCCTGCCGATAGCCATGCCCTTTGGGCTGCAGCGACTGCCATCAACGGCATGCCAACGCCGATTGACATTGACGGCGTTGAAGTTTGGGGACCGGAGCCGGCATTTTCCGCCGATTCCGAAAAGTACACGCTGCGGCCTGACATTGCCAGTGCGGGCCTTGGTCCGTTGGGTGGCGCCGTTTCCGTATGGAATGGCTCGGGAACAGCGTATCTTGACCAGAGCTTCGTCATTGCCGTCATCGCTTTCCTGGTGAACCGCCGACACGATGCCGATTGAGAAAATGGTCGATGGATGCGATGATGGTCAATGACAACGCAGTGGAGGACCCATTTGAACCCGCAACAATCGTCAGTCCTGGTGATACCGTCTTATTCAGCATCCGGCAGATTCCCGATCCGGGGGACCCCGATGGCTACTATGCCACCGGAAGTGAGTTATTCGTTCTGGGCGGCGTGGGCGGCCCTGCATTCCTGATGCATGGTGGGCACCTTTGGGATCACGCTTACTCGTGACCAGCATTTGAGTTTTCTATGGGGCCACAGAACCGTGGCGTCCTGGACATCAATGCCATCGAAGCGATTGGCGAGACGGTTATCCCGGAACCGGGTCCCGGCTTGATATTGATGATTGCCTTCCTATTGGCAGCGGAACTTCGAAGAAGGAAATAGCTTTTCTCCCACACGAGAACGTAAATATCTCAGGCCTGCGCCTGGCGAAGGAAGTGTCTGTCTGCCCTCATTGCCACCGGTGGAAGACCGTACATGACTCACCGCGCCGCGGCGAAGCAATGGTGTAGCCAAGTGCGTCGAAGCATGAGCCAGTTTTGGGGGCGGGTCCGCCAATTCCGCCAATTCACGAAGTTCGATTTGTCATTGTGGAGCATGGCCGAACGTCCCGCTCCTTTTGCCTTTTATCGTTTCAAACCGTAAAACGGTAGCTTCGCCGATCGACGATCGACGATTTTCACCGTCGCCATCGCCACCCCACGGCACGGAGTCCCCCAAGGCATGGTCAACAAGGGTTTTTCGTTATTGCCGCGCACTTCAAGCCGATTGCTATGCCTCGTATGTGTTGTTCGCTACGTTCGTACCGATTGCTGCTCAACACGCACCGCCAACAAACTCAAGCCGACGTACCCAGCTACACCATCGAGCAGTTTCTGAAGACCGTCAACTTTCGTGGCGCTTCGTTTGCACCAGATAACTCGAAGCTGCTGGTGGGTAGTGACGAATCGGGAGTCTTTAACGCGTACGCAATTCCGGTGGACGGTGAGGCTGTTACACAGCTGACTCACTCGTCCAGCGAATCGATCACTCCCATCAGGTACTTTCCCAACGATGAGCGGTTCTTGTTCACTTCCGATCAGGGTGGCAACGAACTAAACCACGTCTACGTCCAGGCTCCGAACGGTGATGTCCATGATCTGACGCCTGGCGAAAAACTGAAGTCGCAATATTTTGGCCTCGCTCACAATGACAAGTCGTTTTACTTATCAACCAACGAGCGCGACGAGCGGTACTTTGATGTCTACGAATATCAGATCACGGAATTGGGTGATCCGTCGCCCTACCCGCGTGAAATGATCTATCAAAACAACGACGGTTACTACCCTGCAAAAATTTCACGTGACGGTCGCCACATCGCGTTGGTCAAGATTATCACTCGAGATAACAGTGACGTTTACTTGTACGACCGCGACACAAAAACAACGCGACTGATCACCGAGCACGACGGGAATGTGAACTACTCGGCCACCACTTTCAGCCCGGATGGAAAAAGCATCTACCTGCTGACCGACAACGAAAGTGAGTTTCGTTACCTGGTCAAGCAAGACCTGGATTCGGGCGAGCGTCAGGAAGTCGTCCGTCCGGATTGGGATGTATCCTTTGCCAGTTTCTCAAAACAGGGCAACTATTTGCTGGTGGGAGTGAACGCCGATGCGAAGACCGAGCTGACCATCTACCAACCCGCTACGATGGAAACGGTCGAACTACCAACAGTGGCCGGTACAAGTGTCGATTCGGTGAGGCTCTCGGCCGATGAAAAACACCTCGCGATGTATGTCTCCAGCGGCAAGATTCCCAGCGACCTTTACTACTTGGCCATGGATTCCAATCAGCCGGTGAAGCTGACGAATTCGCTAAATCAAGAGATCGATCCAGAATACCTCGTGGATGGCAAGGTGGTTCATTTTCCCTCGTTTGACGGAACCGAGATTCCCGGCATTCTGTACGTCCCCCATCAAGCCGATGCCGATCAGAAAGTTCCAGCACTGGTTTGGGTGCACGGTGGTCCAGGCGGACAATCGAGGATCGGTTATCGCGCACTGATCCAATATCTCGTGAACCATGGTTACATGGTCTATGCGATCAACAATCGCGGCAGCTCAGGTTACGGCAAGTCGTTTCAACAACTGGACGATCAGAAACACGGTGAAGGTGACCTGCTGGATTGCGTGACCAGCAAGCAAATGCTCGTCCAGACGGGACTCGTCGATCCAGACCGTATCGGCATCATTGGAGGCAGCTACGGCGGATACATGGTGTTGGCAGCCTTGGCATTTCAGCCACAGGAGTTCGCCGTCGGAGTCGATATTTTTGGCGTGGCCAATTGGCATCGCACGGTCAAGAACATCCCACCATGGTGGGAGGCGCAGCGAGATTCGCTGGAAAAGGAAATGGGAAATTTCGACGACGAAGCGTACTTCAAAAAGATTTCTCCGCTGTTTCACGCCGACAAGATTCGCAAACCTCTAATGGTGCTGCAGGGAGCCAATGACCCACGCGTACTGCAGGTCGAATCGGATGAGATGGTGGCAGCGGTCAAGCAAAATGGCGTCGAGGTAGAGTACGTGGTCTTTGCCGACGAAGGACACGGCTTCCGCAAGAAAGAAAATCAACTATTTGGCTACGAGGCGATCCTCAGGTTTCTGGATCGGCAGCTGAGAAATTGATGGCGTCTGATCCCGCACAAATTGAGCCTGCAACATCGCGGCAATTTGATCGACGTGCCGCCGGGAAACGCCCATGACAACGTGACCATGATCGAGTTCGCGTGCCACGCAATTCAACGTTTCATTTCCCGCAAGTCTTCTGAACGGTGTGTTTAGACGTTGATGGACATCTTTCCAATCATCAACATAAGCCTGGTGCCCTTCCAGTTCACAACGAGCCTCCGCCAACGCCTGCTCCAGAAACTCGATTCGCGCATCAGGATGCGCCACTTCTTGAACTGCCACTACGACCGTCTGGTACCGTGTCTTCACCGATTCCAGGTGTCTCCGCCTGACAATTTGCGCTCGCTGCTGGGTGGCGGCAAGCTGTTGTACGTCAGGGTTCATCCTGTAGATCAGCGAACCAATTACAAACAACTCAAAGAAGACGGCAGCGGAAAGGGCAAGTCCAAGTGATAACGTCGCGAACTTGCGAAAACCACCGAGGCATAGCGGCACCTTGATGGCCGATGCCCGCTGAGTAAGTTTTGGGCGGCCCGCAAATGCTTCTTGCGTTTGCGACATGGTGAGCTCCTCTGCAAATGTAAAAACGACTGGGGTGCGCGGCGTTTCATGGCTGCCGCAATGTCACTTCCGCAAGCGACTGCGGCGGCGTGACCGAAACAGCCGCAGAGGCGCCCGATGTTTTTCATCAAATCTGGGCAAGTCGCTCTGGTGGCGGGGTCCGCGGTACAACGGTACGAACGCGGGTGATGTTGAAGCACAAACTGTGCCAAGCTACTTCGACGATTCGTTTCGAGCGCTCTTCGCGGCGTAACCACTGCCAATACACATGCTAGACACCGCCCATGCTTTCGCTGTGAAGATTTCTTACATGCAAGGTTGCGCGACGAATGAGCATTCAAAGCCCGGTTGCGCATCAGTTTCGTGAGAGACGCATGTCGGCCCAGGCGACAGTTCTGCGCTGCTCAGCGTCGTTGCTTCCGCGCAGGTAAAGCGCGTACTCTGGTGCGGGCCTTTCACTTCAACAATCAACAGTCCCCATTCGGCAATCGTCATTCCGTCTTTCTTTCCCCGGTCGACGTTCCCCCAAATGCCGATTGAAGTACGAGTGTCGATTGCTGAGTGCTGATTGCTGAAGTGACAACTCCGCCGCGGACTCTTTCCTTCAACAATCAAAAATCACCATTCATCACTCGTCATTCCGTCTTTCTTTCCCCGGTCGACGTTCTCCCAAATGCCGATTGAAGTACGAGTGTCGATTGCTGAGTGCTGAAGTGACAACGCTGCCACAGACACTTACCTTCAACAATCAACAATCCCCATTCGGCAATCGTCATTCCGTCTTTCTTTCCCCGGTCGACGTTCCCCCAAATGCCGATTGAAGTACGAGTGTCGATTGCTGATTGCTGAAGTGACAACGCTGCCACAGGCACTTACCTTCAACAATCAACAATCCCCATTCGGCAATCGTCATTCCGTCTTTCTTTCCCCGGTCGACGTTCTCCCAAATGCCGATTGAAGTACGAGTGTCGATTGCTGAGTGCTGAAGTGACAACGCTGCCACAGGCACTTGCCTTCAACAATCAACAATCCCCATTCGGCAATCGTCATTCCGACTTTCTTTCCCCGGTCGATGTTCCCCCAAATGCCGATTGAAGTACGAGTGTCGATTGCTTGAGTGCTGAAGTGACAACGCTGCCACAGGCACTTACCTTCAACAATCAACAATCCCCATTCGGCAATCGTCATTCCGACTTTCTTTCCTCGGTCGACGTTCTCCCAAGCGCCGATTGAAGTACGAGTGTCGATTGCTGAGTGCTGAAGTGACAACTCCGCCACAGGCACTTACCTTCAACAATCAACAATCCCCATTCGGCAATCGTCATTCCGTCTTTCTTTCCCCGGTCGACGTTCCCCCAAATGCCGATTGAAGTACGAGTGTCGATTGCTGATTGCTGATTGCTGATTGCTGAGTGCTGAAGTGACAACTCCGCCACAGGCACTTGCCTTCAACAATCAACAATCCCCATTCGGCAATCGTCATTCCGACTTTCTTTCCCCGGTCGATGTTCCCCCAAATGCCGATTGAAGTACGAGTGTCGATTGCTGAGTGTTGAGTGCTGAAGTGACAACGCTGCCACAGGCACTTGCCTTCAACAATCAACAATCCCCATTCGGCAATCGTCATTCCGACTTTCTTTCCCCGGTCGACGTTCTCCCAAACGCCGATTGAAGTACGAGTGTCGATTGCTGAGTGTTGAGTGCTGAAGTGACCACTCCGCCGCGGACTCTTTCCTTCAACAATCAAAAATCACCATTCATCACTCGTCATTCCGTCCTTCTTTCCCTCGTCGACCATCTCCCGGGGCCGCTGTTGCTTGCTGAGCTCCCGACTCAGTAGCCCAGCTCGAAGTAAATCAGCATCGCCAGCATCGCCAAGAGGACAACCCAGATCGCGATGGCGACTCTTGTAGCTGCTCTAGCCCGCTCCGCCTCCCACCACGATTGGGGTCGCAAGCCCAGCGACAGGAAGGTGAGCGTTCCCGCCAGGTTGACGCAGATCACGTTGGCCGAGACCAGGAGCAAAGCACCGCTGGCCGCATCGAACCGGCCGGCAGCCAGCAGCAAGCCGAACACTGCAAACGGCGGCAACAAGGCGACGGCGACCATGACGCCGATCAGCGCCGAGGGTGCTCCGGTTGAAAACGCCAGCACCCCCGCGCAGCCGGAGGCCAACGCCAGAATGATGTCTCCGGCTGAAACATGCGTCCGAGCGGCGATTGCTTCCTGTTCGAGACTGACGGGAAAGAGCCATCCGATCGTGACCGACGCGAGCAGGGCGACCAACAGCCCGACGACGTTGGCCCGCAGCGACTTGCGGATCAATTCCACATCACCCAGCGTGGTCGCCAGGCAGAGTGCCATATTCGGCCCCAAGAGCGGCGCGATGACCATAGCTCCAATCAGGATTGCCGTATCGTTCCGCATCAAGCCGACCGCTGCGACCAAGGTGGCCAGGACGACTTGAGCGATAAAGACGTAGCTGACTTTGGCCGATTCGGAGACCGAATTGAAGATTTCCTCTCGATTGATTCGTTGAGGCGACTTCTCTTCCTTTTCGCCCGGCTCGTTTTTTTCTGGTTCTTTAATTCGCGGCAGCGTCGCTTCGACGGGCAGCAACATCACGCGGAATCCTTCGACCCCAGAAAATCGCTCGACCAGCCCATCCAGCAACTGCTCAACATCGGGCGCATCGACCAGCATCCGCACCAGCGTCTTGTCATCGTTGATTGTGTCGTCCCAACGATCGATCACTTTCCCGCTCTCGGGCATTTGGTCGTACACCGAGAGCGAGGCCGTGGGAATGATGGATTCAATCAAGCGAAGTGCCATGGGCTTACATCACATTTGGCGGACGAACAATCTGTTGACTGACAAGTCTAGCCACTGAAGGCCCTGCTCGCGCTTATTGAGGTAGTGGATTCCATTGTATGGAAACCGGAATTGTAAGGGAGAGACCAACCCGATCGACGGTCCAGCGTGTGGCATCGGCCCCTCTCCGGGGGCGCACCGTACGACCATTGTGGCAGGCGCGATAGCTCAATACGCCAGGACAACGACTTGCGCATTTTCACATCCTCCTTGTGGAGCAACACGAACCGGAGACGCGCCCTTTCGCACACTTTTGATTTCTTCCTACGAACGACGGGCCTCATCAACAAAACGTCGAGCCCTTGTTGACCGTATCACCCACCAAGCTCAACGGATTCCCCACGCTGATGGAACGTGTTTTGCAGCCAAGTCTTTGAAAGGCGTCCGTTGAGGAATTTCCTTGTGTGCAGAACCTTGCGGACAGATGGGGAACCGCAGGACTCACGAGGCATGTGCATTACGGAGACAACGTTCAAGGCAAGGCAGTTCGCGAC
The DNA here is from genome assembly GCA_963821085.1 of uncultured Planctomycetales bacterium. Lineage (GTDB taxonomy): Bacteria > Planctomycetota > Planctomycetia > Pirellulales > Pirellulaceae > CAWGCE01. The sequence continues at coordinate 260,419 of CAWGCE010000006.1, forward strand.
GTGATGACACAAACTCGCTGGGTAATTAGGAGAAAACCATGTGCTCGTCAATTCACCTGCTGTGCCTCTTCATTCTCAGCATGTTGAACTCTTCAGTTTGCGATTACCGGGGCCAGGAATGGATCGTATCGCAACTCACCGACAATTCGATCGATGACCAGGCGCCCACCATCTCGGGCCATAACGTAGCCTGACAGGGAATGGGTAGTATTGTCTTGCATAAAAGGGAAGACACGACGATCATATCGGACCGTGGTTTTATCAATGTAAATCCCCACGCTGCGGGCGAAAACGTTGTTTGGTGGGGGCATCGGCCAGGGCACGTCGGCGGCGATGAGATCTTCTTCTACGATGGCGAGACTCGGCGTCGGATAACGAACAACGACTACTCTGACATCTGGCCCCGAGTATCCGGCTATTACCTGGTTGGGTCTCCATCCTTATGAGCGCGGAGTGTTCTTTTTTGATGGAAGTACAATTGCGCAGATTTCGGCAACCGCCACCGCCAGCACTCGGCCGAAAATCTCGGGTAGCAGAGTTGTTTGGAGTGAGAATGACGGTAACGATGAAGAGATCTTTCTCTTCGACAGCCTCAGCGGACAGGTGACGCAGTTGACAGACAACGAGTTTGATGACGTGAGCCCCCAGATCGACGGACAAAACGCAGTTTGGGTCTCGCGGGCGACAACCGATCGCATCTCGTTTTATGACGGCAATTCAGTCCACAACGTAGCCTTCGGGAGTCGTTTCTACTCGCCGAGCATCTCCGGGCAGAATATTGCCTGGGAGCGGGACTCGGTATCCGGTTCCGGCGTATTCTTGTACGACGGCGTTGAGGTCATGCAATTAAGTGACAACGACGTATCCGACGTTGCCCCTACCGTCTCGGGAAACATCGTGGCCTGGATGAGTGGTGAATTCGGAGCGCGGGATATCATTGCTTATGACGGAGCAACGACTACTCAGTTGACCAGCGACGGCATGACGGGCGTCTTTCCCAATGTATCAGGGAACCGAGTCGTTTGGCGGGGCAGTGACGGGACAGACGATGAAATTTACCTGGCAACACTCGTGCCCGAACCACAAACTTTGACGCTGGCAATTGTGTTGGGTCTCTTCACCATGCAAGTGGGGCGTGAAACAGGTGCTAGAGAGTTGAAGCACGACGAATTACATCGACAGCGTGAGTCGCGAAATGTTTGACTTGGCTTATTGGTTGCCTATACTGACCGCCATCTTTCCAGGACTGGGAAAGCCGAACTGTTGCCTGCGGATTGTCGGTCAACGACTTGACACATGCCCGGCCCAAGCACGACGCGATCGTCGAAATGATGGTTCGCGTTGGTTTTTGACTTTGCATGGAAAGCTTGATTTCGCCGAACGGACTCGATTCATTACTTCTTAGAGCAAGGTAAGAACTCATGATGAAGACACTAAGCGTGATCCTGAGCCTGGCAAGCGTGCTGCTGCTCGGGGCGCAGGCCACGGCCAATTCGTATTCGACCGCGTCTAGCGGCGTGGCTCCAACGAATCCTTTCATCATCCCCAGTGGAGGACCCGTCGAAGGCGGCGTTAGCGTGTTTACGGACGAGGCCAGTTTTCAGAACGCCATCGCCGGACTGCCGAAGACATTGAAGTTCATCGAGACGTTTGACGAAGCGACGACTCCACCGAACGCAGTGGGCTCTGTTTTCCCGCCACCACTCGCCCCCGGGGTTCCTGCCGGTGACTTTCCCAATGGACTGGCCGCTGACAACATTCAATTCAACTGCGCGGATACAGGTGGTGACGGCTTCTGTGATTTGCTGACGCTCGGCGCCGGCTTCCTCCCGGGCCTGACAACCACGGTGTTGGGCGCCAATTCTTTCGACGATTCTCTGGTGATCGAGACGCTCCAGGGCGCCAACAAGACCGCCATCGGTTTTGAAGTCGACGATCCAGGTACGGGCATTCCGGATTACGACCTGACTGTCACCGATACGAATGGAAACGTGCTGTTTAACTCAACGCTGATCGGCGTCGGCGCATTTGATGCTTTTATCGGAGTCGTTTCGCCTGTTGCGATTGGCAGTATCGCGATCAATGGCACGGGCGGTGGAGGTGAATTGGTCGACAACATCCAGTTGTATGAGCCCGTGCCCGAACCCACCGCGGTCGCGCTGCTGTTGACTGCACTTGGCGCGTTCGGCCTGGTTCGCCGTAAGTCATGAGTTGACGATACGATCCTGTTGACGATCATTACCATCCCTGCGAAAGCAGGGATGGTTTTTTGTCTGCAGGCAATGACCTGGACACAATACCCGATTCGCCGGGCGGCCAGGCCCGTTCGTCAATCACGGTAAAACACGGCCAGCCAGATAGTTGGTTCGTCGTGGGAAGTCCATTCCACTCGGTGTTTTCTATGGGCGGGAATCAGCGTGTGAATCCCGCGGGTCATCTGCAGGGACTCGCCATCGTCGAAAGTGAGCGTTGCTTCGCCTTGCAGGACGACGATCCACTCGTGTTCCTTCTGGTCGAACCAGAAGCCCTCTGGACTGGCGTGGCCGTTCGATACGATCCGTTCGATACGTACGTTACTGTTCCCGGCGAGAACATTGACCAGTTCGTCGGGAAGGGCGGTGGTGGGCAAATCCTCGAACAGGTTGCTCATGTGCATGTCCCATCCAGCTGGATGCGTGGTCATCAGAACGCCGGCAGTGACGCCCCATCAGAATCGGTAGCCGCCGCCCACGCCGCAGAAGAAATCTTCGGAATCAGGACTCAACCCCACGCCCGCTCGCACGTCGAGGACCCAGTTTTCGGTCAGGTAATAATCCACGCCAATGTTAAAGAAGTTGAGCGAGAAATCGTCGGCCAACGCGTGGGAGAAGATACCGAAGTACTCGGCGTACATCGTCGACCGCTCGGTCAGCTCGGCACCCAAAGCAACCGACTGACTCCAAGCAATAAAACGATCGCTACCGGGCTCGTCGGGCAGCAGCGAAAAGTCGCCGAGCCCGTCGGTCCCAAAACCGGTCGAGCCGTACAGCTCGAGCTTCTCGGTCAGTTCCCAGGCGTAGATATAGTCAAGTCCTGCCTGCACTCGTCCGGTAGACCAGTCGCTGCCGCCGGTGGGCACCGAACTGCGAATCTCGAGGGCGCTTTCCGGTCGCAGGCCATCCTGTTCGGTCATCTTCAGTTTCAATGACCAGACCAAATCCTGCGTCCCGTCTTTTTCTTTTTCATCGTCCAGGTAACGCCAACCATAGTTCCAGCGAAGCCGGAATTCGATGTCTTCGCTGAGTCCCATGCGCAACAGCAATTCAGGGGTCGCAAATGTGTCTTCGATCTCGTCATCGTCGTCTTTGTAAAAGTAGCTGGAACCCGATTCGATCTGCACCACGCCGCGCCCTACCGTTTTCACCGACTGGGTGAAATCGTGCCGCTCGGTTTCGATCCGTTCTTCGAACGGGTCGCGATGGCAGCAAGCAGGCTTCGAAAAGTCATCCCAGAACTCGAAAAGCGGTTCGGAGCAGGCAGCCGGAATTGCCATAAACATACCCAAGATTGCGGCCAGCTGTGGCAAACGGAGATGACATTGCATATCTGGCACCCTTGGAGTTAAAGACCCAGTCGAATTCCGAAGAAGAGTTCGTTCGAGGAATACGCACCACTGCTGCTCGAAGCGCTATCCAGCACGTCCTCCGTCGAGAAATAACGGTACTCAGCAAACAGGTGTGCGTCTTCATTTAACTTGAACGAGGTGCCTGCGAATACTTGCCACGCAAACGCCCACTCGCTGGAAACATCGACCGCTGCTCCGTCCACAAACCCCTCGGCATCGACGTAGGCGGCTCCAAAACCGAAGCCGAGGTAAGGCGTCACGTCATTCAGACGCGGGTTGTTCAAGTCGACGTAGATGTTTTTCAGGATGGAAAAGACTTCGATATCGCCGTCGGTCATGCCCGCAGCGTCCAAGTCGCCGTGTCGATACGTGAAGTCAAACAGCGAACGGAGGTAGGTCGAATGGCGCCGGCCCTGGATGATGCCCACAGCGTACGCGTTGTCCAGACCGGCTTCGCCTTGAAAGACATCCGAGCCACTTCCATCGAACCACTCGAAACCACCGTAGACACCGATCGTGCGAGTAAACTGGTTGTCCAGCAGTGCTAACCAGATGGGTCGACCGTCGGCCAATTGCCTGATCCTGGCCAAATGGGCGTCCAATTCGGTCGTATAGACGTTACCAGGGGGTTCGTAGCAGACTTGATCTTCAACCACGAAAGACGAAGGACCAGCACTGGGGCCGGCATATTGCGGTGGTCCCTGATAACAGTATTGGCCACGGACTGGTTGCTGGCAGGCGAATACCAAGGCCATTAGTACAAATGCAGCTGATGGTTTCATAGCGACGAGAAATGAGTTGCGAGAAGTCAGGCACTTAAATAATTTAAAATGGCCACACTGTCAGCGTGAACGTTCGATACCATCCCTGCTGGCATCGGCAGCTTTACGACGGATAGCGTCGTCCTTGACTCTCGCAGGAGTCACGATTCCACCACATCTGCATTCGTTGGGCCACGGAGACAGGATACGGGCACTGTCTCTCTAATCCTTTCGACCGTCGAAAACAGTTCACTTGCGTTGCCAGGTAACTTTTTTCTGGCTGAGAGAAGCTCAGCTGGCCCCCAACCTGGGACAGCGCAACGCAACTGAAAAAAACAACGAGCAAGCGACGAAGCGAAAACTCGTCACTTGTCGCTGACGCAACGTTTGACTTTATCAGGGCCGTTACAAGAATTCATGCGAACGCAAGTTCGCTGAGCAACCTCTGTAATGCCAGGCACGGATCGTCCCGTGTCATGACATCCATCAATCCTGGATTCGTTGCCATGGACAAATACGGCTTCGCCGAACGTCTCGCCAGGGACTCTACCCAAACTCATCGAGACCTTCAATGGCGACGTGGGGAAAACCGGGTGGGTAAGTGCGCGAAGGCACTTTCTTGTTGCCTTGAAGCATGAGTTTCTCAAGAGGGAGATTGACTGTTCGGCATTCATCTCGTCCGATAACATCTCGACAGAACGCAGGATTCGGCTCGTCGGCGATCACGCCGAAATGATCGAGGGCGCGGTCTAAGAGTCGGCTGAAGACCGCGACTGTTCAGGATGTTGGAGTCGGTCATCAAAGAAATTCGCCGCGAGAGAACCTGATGGTCATGAAAGCAAACAAAGATTTTCTTTACCGACACGTGGAGTTCCTGACCACGATCCGGCCTTTCCGAAACTACGAGAATCCAGAAACGCTGGAGAGAGTCTGCGAATATCTGAAGGAGGAGTTTTCACAGTACGGATTGGAATCGGTCGAGCAAAAGTTCACCGTTCAGGGCACGGAATACAAGAACATCATTGCTACGTACAACGGCGAGAAGCTGAGACGGTTGCTTGTCGGAGCCCATTACGACGTCTGTGGCGACCAACCCGGCGCCGACGACAATGCCAGCGCCGTTGCCGGTCTGCTGGAAACCGCAAGAATGGTCGCGGAAGCAAAACCGGACATCGACTACCGGATCGACTTTGTTGCGTTCTGCCTGGAAGAACCGCCTTTCTATGGAACCCACCAAATGGGTTCGTACATTCACGCCGAATCGGTGGCAGAGCTCAAGAGAAGACATCATTGGCCTGATCAATTTCGAAATGATTGGCTTCTTTCACGATGGCGAACAGCAGTATCCCGATCCCCGGCTCAGGGCCATCTACCCCGAGAAGGCGAACTTCATCGTTGTCGTTGGCAAACCCGAATATCACGACTTCAATCAACAGGTCTTCGACTTGATGTCGGTTGACGCCGGCATCGATGTGCAGATCATCGATCATCCCTTGATCGAGAGTCTGGCGGGCATGTCGGACCAGCGGAGCTACTGGGAATTCGACATTCCCGCGCTGATGATCAACGACACTTCGTTCATCCGGAACGAGCATTACCATCAACTGAGCGACGATATTGACACGCTGAGCTTCGACCACATGCGCGAAGTGGTAACGTGTGCCTACAAGGCTGTTGTCGGTTTTTGATCGGGTGATCCCGTGTAGAGCGAAGTTATGCGCACACGATTTCACTATAATTAACGAGACCGATCGCGGTTGCGCGTCGGCGTGGCTCGTGTCGGCCGAAGGGCGGCAAGATGACGGATTTCGAACTGCGATTGTACAAACAGGGCGAACTCTGCCACCGCGAAGGTGTCGGATGTCGTCGAGATTGGTCGACAACACAGTGCGGACGAGCCGACGCCCATCGCTCTACATGAACATGCCAAGTACGGCTTACGATTCATTCTGGCACCGTCCAAGGAAACCGACATACCTCGTCGCTGGTTTCGACTTTCCGCTGCGAACGATGGCCAGTTTGTCATCGAAAACATCCATGCCACGTATGAAGTCCAACTATCGAATGGCCTGATCATTCAGCCCCATCAGACGGTGCCTGTCGGGACGGAGCCGCTGATCGATCTTCACCGAGGTCGTGCATTACGCGCTGCCTTCATCCGTAATCCGCCCGGACAGTTCCGAAGTCTTAACTCCCTCGCCAGCTCATCACGGCGAAGCTCATCCGATCTGGCCACATTTCGTGCCGTGATTGGTGACCAACCCGAGGGTGCGGATGCGGAGGCATTCGTCGAATTGCTTCAGCAAGCGCTTCGCGTTGTGCGGGAGGCCGCCGGTTCTGACGCTTTCTTTCAATCGGCCGTCGAGGCGGTAACTTCGATCGTCGGTTTGGACAGAACCGTTCTTCTGCGTCCGACGGATCAGGGAGGCTGGGAGGCGCGGGCCGAGCATACCGTCGACCGACCAGGTCTGACGCTGCCTGAGATCAGCGACTCGCTGCTTCAACTTGTGCAAGATCACCACGAAACCCAGATTTATGACGCTCGAAAAGGTCACAGCGCCGACAGCTCCCTGCAGGTGGTCACGTGCGCCGTCGCGGCTCCCGTGTTAGATCATCAAGAGCAGATTGTCGCGATCTTGTACGGGGACCGATGCGTCGAATCCGCATCTGAACCGGATGACGGAATTACCGACATTGAGGCGACACTGGTCGAGGTGTTGGCCGGTGCGGTTGCTGCCGGTATCGCGCGGCAGGATGAAGAGCGATCGCGATCCAGGCTCGCCGAGTTCTTCTCACCACGAGTCGCCGAGCAGCTCGCGCGACGCCCCGAATTGTTGACCGGGCAGGATGCGGAAGTGACAGTCCTCTTCTGCGACATTCGCGGGTTCAGCAGTATTTCCGAACAGGTGGGCCCGACAAAGACGATTGAATGGTTGAACGACGTCTTGAGCGAACTGAGCCAGTGCGTCGTCGATCGTGACGGAGTTTTGGTTGATTATGTGGGCGATCAAGTCATGGCCATGTGGGGAGCACCACAAACACAGGAAGACCACGCGCAAAGAGGACTGGATGCGGCGGTCGAGATGCTGGAACGCATCAGCATCCTCCGCGCTCGCTGGCATGATCGATTACCCATGACGTTTGCGGCCGGTATCGGGGTGAATACCGGTGTGGCTCGGGTCGGGAACATCGGCTCCCGACTGAAATTCAAATACGGTGTTCTGGGGAACATCGTGAACATTGGCAGTCGTTTGCAGGATGCAACCAAGCAACTGGGGGTCGACTGTATCGCAGCTGACGCCACCGTGCAGGCGTGCAACCGTCGAGAACAGATGCGCCGCCTGGCTGTGTTGAACGTAGTCGGTATCGACCGGGCGATTGAAGTGTTTGAGGTCGTTCGTTCGCCCAATGAATCATGGACAAAGCTACGTGAAATCTACGAGTCAGCTCTGGCCGACTTTGAAGCCCATCGATTTGGCGAGGCCCTGCAAAAACTGGGCGAGCTTGTCAAAGCCTATCCTGACGATCGACCCAGCATTTTGCTTCTGCAGCGGACCGTCGCCGAGCTCTCCCAGCCCTCCGCCGAATTCTCACCGGTTTGGAAGCTCACCTCGAAGTAGGCAGTTAACGGGAAAGCCGAAATGCGTCGCATGGGCTCCCGCCAATGTCGCTATGGCAGGTGAAACAAGATTTGCACACGGAAGCCCAAGCGGTTTAAGGAGTGGCAAATGCCGGCGTCAATTTGGCATTTCGCCGGGAATCGATGAGCTCCTGTCAGAATTCCCTTGACGCAATGGCCGTCTCAACGTGCAGGAAACAGCATTCTTCGGAGGATTTTCTTTGTAAAATCTGCTCCTCGGCTATACTCGTGGATGCTGTTCCAGTCGTTCGTTGACAAATATTCCATACAGGGCGGCGGATAATGATCAGGACTTCGATTCTTTTTCTCGTATTACTCTTCGGTTTGGTTTCGAAGGTATCTGCCCAAGCGCCTTGGTTGGAGACGGGTGACGCTCCCGATGGCCCCAACGTTTCCCAGCCAACGGTCGGCATCGGACCAATCTCCCAAATCGTGGGTCAATTGGACCGCGCCAATGGCGACCACGTCGATACCTATGCCATCACGATTACGAACCCCATGACATTTTATGCCTCGACGAGTGAGCACTTGGGTGGCGATTTACTGTCAGCGCTTCCCATCGAGGGGCTGCAGAACTCGCGAATGTGGCTCTGGAGGTCAAGCATCCTTCGCGAGGGTTTACCGACGATTGCTTTGGCGAACGATGATGATGCTTTTTTTCCTGGTGATTTGGCTTCCACGATTTCCGATGAAAGCTCATTTACGATGTTGACCACCGGAAATGTTGACTCGACGGCAATGGGCGTCAATTTAATTGCTGGGGAAACCTACCTGCTTTCAATTTCGACGTTCGACAACGATCCTGAAGACGCATCCAACGTGGACTTAATCGAATTCGGTCCGGATCTGACGGCCCTCTATGGACCGAATGTAGCGGCCGGCCCATTCGATCATTGGGAGAATAGCCCGTCTTCCGAAGAGGGCGGCTATATTATCGCGTTGCAAGGGGCGGAGTTTTCCGTCGTGCCTGAACCGACGTCGCTTCTGGGTTGCGTCTTCCTGGCGATTCCGTTCTTGCGTCATCGATTTTCCTGAAGGTGATCTGCTGCAGATTCCGCGTCTTCGCGAAACGCCAACGGTTTCATTCCGGAGGGACCGTCGTCGCGGTTGGCGAATTGGGTTTGGCGGATGTCTTGCCTTCTCGTAGTCGATCGACTTCGACATCGAGTCGCTGAATTTCCGACTGCCATTCGCTCAGTTTCTCTTGATTTGCCCACGATTCGTAGAGTTCGACAACGCGTTGTGCGGCACGGCGGGCGTACCATCGTCGAGTTGGAGGGAGCTCTGGCAAGACCTGGCGCAATCCTTCATAGGCGGGGATCAGTCGCTTTTTCGCATCTGCATATCTCTCCTTTTCCAAATAGGCTTGCCCCATGAGGCTCGCCGCTCGAAGTCGGTCTGGAGCGAGTCGATCCATCACCTCGAGCGCCGGTGAGATCTGCTTCAGTTCGGCGACCGCCGCGTTCGTTTCTTGTTGATCCAGGAGTGATTCGGCGAGTGCAATGCGGGCATGCACCAGCTGTGCCTCCTGTTGATTCTTTTCCAGCATGGCGATCCAGGATCGAATGGAAGTTTCGGCGGACGCGGCATCTCCGGTCTGCAATTGAATCGTCTGCAACAGGACCAAGGACGCCAACGTATCCGGGTGGTCGCTGCCAAGCTTTCTCGTTTTCAAGTCTACGTTTTCTGCCGCCAACGCCGCTGCCTCGGCCAATTGGCCGCTGGCCTCATAGGAGGCGGCCAGATTGTGCCTGCTGAGCAAGGTCCGCGGATGTTCGGGACCGAGCGAGGTCGTGGCCTGGTCGACCAGGTCTTTGCGGATTCTGATAGCTTCCGAAAGCGGCCCATGCATGTGATAGTGTTCCGACAAGTTATTCAGTGTTGCGAGTGAACCCTCATCGTTCGGCCCCAGTTCCTTCCGAGTAAGCTCCACAGCGCGCTGCAGCAGCTCCAAGGCTTGCTCATCGTCCCCTGCTTCCTGGAGGGCGCCTCCCAGATTGCTCATCCACCAGATGGTTTCGACATCCACATCTCCAAGCTCGGCGCGAAGCCGGTCGTAGTTTTCCTGCATCAACGGAACGGCTTTTTCCGGCATACCGGACTTCACATACATGATCGCCAGTTCGCCTTTGGCTTTCACTGCCGATTCGTGATTATCGCCAAAAGCCTCGGCGAACAATTGACTTGCTTTTTCAAATAGCGGAACCGCTTCGAGGTACAGGCCCAATCCTTCAAATGTCTTGCCAATGGTCTGATTGATCTCCGCACCGGTAGAAGGGTCTTCCTTCCAGTGGAGCGCCTCTGGCACGGCGTACCGATCCATTGCGTCGAAGACGGTGGCCTTCTTGCCGTCCAATTCCGGGTCTGGACTTTGAAACGACTTCAGCATGACTTCGGTCACATATTCTGCTTTCTCTTTGGCCTGCTCTGCCCTGTCTCGAGCTTCCGTCGCCTCATTGCGTTGGATCTCCAACTGGGCATTAGTTTCCGCCAGTTTCTCCTTGGCGGCGCTGGTTACTAACCAGATCGCAACCAGGAAGACGATACCCGCCGCCACGGCCGCCGCCAGAGAGCCCACCATTCCCGGGTGTTTTCGCAACCATCTTCGAGCTCGGGAAAGAATCGATTCGGAATAGGCAGCGACCGGTTCATCCGCCAAATAGTGTTCGATATCGCTCGCCAGCGCTGCCGCCGATTGGTAGCGATCTTGCAGATTCTTGGCCATCGCCATCAAGCAAATGGCTTCGAGAGGCCGTGGAATCGTATTCTTGATCTGCCGCGGGCGGAGGAACTTGCCGGTTTGGATGTTACGGAGCAAAGTTCCCAGCTCGGCGTCTTTCTGCGCCACGGTTCCCGTCAGTAGGTTGTAGAGCGTGGCGCCCAAACTGTAGATGTCACTGGCGGGGCCAAGTTCGTCCTGCTTGCCGGCCGCCTGTTCGGGGCTCATAAAGGCGACAGTACCAATAACCTCTCCCATCCGTGTTGGAATCGAATCGCCGCCTACTTCGGGGACGATGACCGTTTCGTCATCGACGATGGTTTCAATTTTCTGACCGATCGCTTTGGCCAGTCCCCAATCCACAACGATCGTCTCACGATATTTGCCCAACATGATGTTTGCGGGTTTGATATCACGATGGACGATGCCACGACTGTGGGCATATTCCAGGGCATTGCAAACGTCAATGAACCGCTGCAGAAGTTCTCGTTGGGCGATTGTTCGCCGTCCTGAATCGCTCGCCGAGTCGCTAATCGCGTGCAAGTCCACAATGGCCTCCTGCAGGCTCTGGCCCTTGATCATCCGCATCGCATAATACGGCCGTCCATCTGGGTACGTCCCCAGGCCGTAGACCGGCACGATACACGGGTGCTCCAGTCGGCCCGTAATTTCGGCTTCCTGCAGAAAACGAGACCTACTATTCGCGTGGTCGGCAAAGCAAGGCTTGATCTCTTTCAGTGCGACTTCTCGCGCCAGTTCAGTGTCATTGGCGACCGAGACAATGCCCAGCCCACCTTCTGCCAGCGGACGAAGCGTCTGAAATCGTCTCGCTTTTCTTTCGACAGGCTTGGGGACATGGGGAAGTGTGAACTCCACAGCGGCCGACCCTTCTGCAGATTGGATCGACATCATTTGGGAAACTTGAGGGTCCCCCAGGGACTGCAATTGATCACACAGCGATATCGGTGGTCTGAGAGATGCGAGGCTTCGCTGGGGATCGTCACCGTGTTGTAGGATATGCTCTTTGACGAGTGTCGACAGCATCTGCTCTCGTTCGGTTGTGAGATATTTTTTCTCAACGAAGACTTGGCCAAGCGGTTTCTTCTTGTCAATGACCCAGGCCTGCATGGTTTCTATCAGTTGCTTTTGACTCACAAAATCCAACTGCAAAGCCAGCATGCCAAACAAGAGGTTTTGATCGTTGAACGATTGCTCCGATGCCATCTCTTCGAACCCCCAAGGACAAATGGCGAAACGACCACGATCGTATTCTAACCAGTGCAGGTCCTGTCAGCACGTAGGATGGGGCAATGCCGCAACAGCCGCAGCGTCGGGGGTGACGATGGCATGTCACAACGCAGCGATGGAACGCCGAAATCGTTGCCTTGGTGGGCTTTTGCCTTGCATATCTGTCATTTCTGCGACACCATTTGAGATAGGTAACAAGGTGCGTCGATGAGCAGCAACATGCCCGCCTCTGTCCACCTCTTCCGTAGTCCGCTTATGCGTAAGATTCCTCACCTTCGCATTTTCTTCGCGTTGTTCCTCGTCTTGAGCCCGACGCAAGTGGGATTTGCCCAGTTGTTGGATGCGACAGGTGGAAACCAGGAGCAGGCACTTCCAACAGCGCTGGAGTCAGTTATTCAGCCTCTGCTGGAGCTCGAACTGGCTCCCCTTGCCGCTACATCATGCGCCGCCTCTGCCTGCCACGGAAACGACCGACCTGGCCTGTCGAATCGCTTTGCTGCTGCAGGAAGCGAATATCCGTTGTGGTTGGAATCGGACCCACATGCCCGATCTTCGCGCACGCTGTGCACGCCAAAGAGTCTCAATATGATGTCGTTGCTCGGCATCGTGCGTCACGGTCAAGTCATTGACCAGCCCGCCTACGATAACTGCACTGCCTGTCACCATTCATCATCCGAGCTCCGCCATCTCGTTGCGCGTGGACGAACCGCGAGTGTCCAGCGATTCGAAAACGAGGGAGTCGGCTGCGCCGGTTGTCATGGGCCAGCCGAAGCATGGGTCGGTGATCACTTTCGGATGGCGTGCGGCGCACGATTGGCTGCCGCCGGACACGTCGACATGGGTGACCTGGTTCGTCGAGCAAGAGTTTGTGCCTCGTGCCACATTGGTGATACTCATCGCGATATGAATCACGACTTGATTGCGGCCGGGCATCCGCCACTACGCTACGAATTTTCGACGTTTCACAATCGCTTGCCCAAGCACTGGCGCGATGAAGAGGCGTTCGATTGCGGTTCCTATGAAACGCGACTGTGGCTGGCGGGGCAGATCGCCGGCATGGATGCAAGCTTGGCGTTGCTTGAGGCTCGTGCGGAAGAAAGAACGGTGATCAGCACTTGGCCTGAATTCTCCGAGTACGAGTGTGCTTCGTGTCACCATGACCAAAGCCTGTTGGAGAAACCGGTGTCTCGCGAACGAGACGACCAGGGCCTGCCAAAATACTCGGCCTGGCACCAAACCGGGCTGCGTTTATGGCTCGAGCGTCCCTCAGGACGGCGTTCGGCCGAGCGAGAACAGTTGCTGGCCGATCTTCGGGACGTCCAGCGAAGCATCGAGTTGACTCGTGTTCCCGATGCGACCCAAGTTGCCGCAGCCGCCAGGCGAACCCGAGTCTCGTTGGACCGGTGGTTGCAACTCGAGGGAAGAAAAAACATGCAACAGCTTACGACTGCGGAACTGAACGACGTCGTGCGTTTGGCGGCATCGTCAACCTGGTTATCGGGCAGCTGGGAGTCAGCCGCACAGTACTTCCTCGCAGTCGTCGCCGGTCGTGAGGGCTGGCAAGACAACGGAGTCACGCCGGGACTCGCGGAGGTGCTGCGGCAAACGTTGCGATATCCGGACTTACGAGAACTGAACACGTCCCCGCTCGGTACCCCGCAGGCCGGCAGGATCAGCCACGAACAGCTACAGGAAAGGCTTCAGAATCTCGGGAGTTCATTAGGCAGTCCCACTCCCTGAGATTAACATGATGGCTTCAGGTCGCGGGTCATGCACTATTCAACGCACCATCCATCATTCCGGCTGCCGCTGTTCCTTCGATTCATCGTGGGTTTACTCGCTCTCTTTTTTCCCGTGATTGCTCCGGCTGGGGGACAGCTCGGCGATCTTGACGCTCGAGGGCCTGCCGGACCCGCAGCAACAACCACCGAAGGATCGCAGACAGATACCAGTGGGGATCGTGACTCGATCCTGGCGACTTGGAGCAATCTTGGCGACGGCAGTATCGTGGGCTGTGCCGATTGCCATTACGGTGGTTTCGCAAGCAATCCTCTCCGCCGCTCCCGAAATCAGGGTGCATTTTCGAAACAGAACGAGCTGAAGATATGGCTGGAGCACGACAAGCACGCCGTGGCGCGACTGCGGATTGAACCCTACCCATCGGCCGAAGCGGAATCCCGCGTTGCAAGTCCGCAAGCAAAAAATGGCATCGACGACGCCAAGAATGAGCTCTTGATCGGAGCGAGCAATATTCGCAGTTGGGAGATGTGCCGGACATTGGGATATGACCTGACCACCGCCGCAGGCTACGGCCGATTCCGTGACAATTGCCTGACTTGCCATGGCGGGTATGAGCTCAACGACGAGCCGCTCGGATTCGACAAAGACGGCGCCCAGCAGGCCGGACTCAACTGCAACTATTGCCATCAGGAAAAGAACGGAAACGAGGCATGGGTTGGTCTGCATGCCAAACCACAGTCTTGGCGGCTGCTGACTCCGGGGGAGAAATCGTCTCACGGGATGCAGGACATGGTGAATATGACGAACCAGGCTCGGAAGTGTGCCGACTGCCATGTCGGCAATCTGGCCCAGGGCCGCTTCGTAACGCACAGCATGTACGCTGCGGGACATCCTCCCTTACCATCTTTTGAATTGGAAACCTTTTGCGCTTCCATGCCACAACACTGGCAAGCTCCACAGCAGTTGTATCAGTCCATGGAGAATTGGCCGGAACGAGAAGCTTACTTTCGGACGAACTACAGCGAGCTGTTCACAAACAACCCCCTGGCAACGCCCGCCGCTATCTCCTGGCCTACACAGAAGTTGATGACGGGCACAGTGCAGTCACGGCGTCACTATTTGCAGCTGCTAACCGACGCTACAGACTCTGAATACTGGGGGGACTTCGCGCTCTACGATTGCTCTTCGTGCCATCATGAGTTGCGGGTTAACAGCGGCAGACAGCGTCGCGGTTTTTTCGGAACGCCAGGCCGCCCGCCCGAAGTCAGGTGGGCCAAGGTCCAGCTTGAGCTACTACTCGGGCAGGCATATGGAATGGTGGCGATGCAAAGCGTTCAGTTGAAGCTGGCGCAAGCCTTGAATGAGCGCCCTTTTGGTAATCCGTCGCACGTCGAGTCCGCTGCTCAACAAGGAATGCGTCAACTGGATCGCGTGCAGCAGGCGGTTTCTGCCGCTGTCGTTGATGCAGGGCTGGTCGAGAATGCCTTTACCGACTTCCTGACACGCCTGTTTGCAGGATTGGGGGACTCCTCAACGGCGACCAACCCGGCAGCGGCGGTCGAATCATGCCGACTCGAACTGCTCGAATACGATATCGCTCGGAATACAATTTGGACACTGCAAGTGCTATCCGGAGAGTTGCGCCGGCTCGGCCGCCCATTGCCAATCGAAGCCGAAACGATGATTGCAGGTTTGGGACGTCGAGATAACGGATACCCAGTGGTCGAAACCGTGTTGCCGGCGACCCAGGGTCAAGCCATCTTTCGGCACTTCGTCGAGCAGGACTTGCTCCGCCGAACTCAATACGATCCGAAATTTCTGGCCGACCAGTTGGCTCGGCTCAAGGCACTGCTGGATCGTCCATCTCCCGAAACAGAAGCAACTACATTGCGATTGCCGTAACGCCAAAACGCCAAATGGCCCAGAGCACGACGATGTGCCAGGTGTTGTCCACGATGATGATCGACCACGGGGCGTAGGGCGGCAGGGCGAATTCTTTTTGGCCGGTGACCTGCATGTACCATTCGATAATCTTGGTACGGTCTTGAATAAAATGGGTCACAAACAACACAGGCAGTGTCCAGAGAGGCCACGCAGCGAACAGCAGAACGCTGACCGACCAGAGTCCGCAATGCAACGCACAAATCGGGGTGGAGCTGTGCTTGTTCTTGGCCATCCAGTCGTTTTGCAGCAGGTAGTCGCCAACAAGATGACCAACAAATGCTTCAAACATCTTGCCACTCCCGAACCTGTCATTGCAGTGAAGCTGCGGTTCGTCCCTGAGTCGCGTCAACCGTTATGGTGAAGATACTCTGCGATACACGCGTTCGTCAAAGATATTATCGGAAGTGAAGAAAAGGCTTCCATCTGGCGTCTTAAACATACGACGAACTTCTTCCTTACCTAGGGGCCGCGCCACCCACTCGTCCAAAGACGGCAATTTGGTGGCCACTTTCGTCGACCGCCCGGTCGCGATCGATGCCGCGACTGATGGCCAGTGCATGGCCATCTTTCGGCAATTCGTAGGTGGCGACCAGCTGCGGGGCTGGGCGAGGACTGAAGCCGTCGTTGCCGGGGAGGCGAGGACTGGTCAGCTGGAGCACGCGAAGTCCATTTTCGCCATCGGCGACGTAGGCAAACAGGCTGACATTGGTGATTCCCAGCTGGACGTCGTGAACATCGTTGATTTCTCCGTGCGCGTCGTAGAACTGATCCAAGACAGGTGACTCAGGGCCGGTGATGTCCAGGATAACCAGCCCCTGTTTCCCGGCGGCCACGTAGGCATACGTTCGCGCGCAGATAGATGCTGTGCGCATTCCTCAAGGTGAATCCGCGATACCAATTGCGGCGCGATCGGATCGGAGATATCCAATACGGTGACACCCTCTTCGTCGGTCACAAAGGCATATCGCAATTGGGTCGCGACGCTATGCGGATGGTGCACTTCTTTGCAGACCGAACGGACATTTGGGCACGTTGGATCATCGAGATCGACAACCACCAAGCCGGCATCGCAACAGACATAGGCCAGGGTGCCGACAAAACTGATCGAATTGGCGCCGTTCAAGAAGCCTCCCGGATTATACGTCACGGCACGTTCCAGATAGTTGTTCAGCGGGTTTCCGTCCAACAACGTTGCAGCGTTGACCAGAACCAACCCTTCATACTTGTCGGCAACGTAGATATAGGCGTACATCGGATGCACGGCAGATTCTTTGTTGGGCCCATACGTGCTTTCGTGTTGGATCGGGAGCAATCGTCGTGGGGGCTGCAACCCCTTGGGCGTACTTGGTTCGGACATAAAGACGTTGTCCGACCGGTGACACGGGGGCGGTTGTGATTCGTTCGCTGAAGGCTTTGTCGTCAATAAACGCGATGTCAAAAACCCGCAGGCCTCCCTCTCCGCAAGCGGCATACAGGTACTCGCCACGATGCTGCAGGTCGAGTACTTCTGGTTTGCCGATATCGTGTGATCGTCTCAATAATATCACGGCCCGGATGTTCATGGGCTGTATTCCAGCTCGCAACCCGCCTCCCGATGCTTCTGGTAATTTTCCGGATACGCCAACTTGTGCAGACTGCTGCCAATGACCGCCTGAGGTTCAGTGTTCTCGGTAACAACCACGCCTTCAAATCCGTGTTCGCCCGCGGCAACCCAGCAGTACTTGCCGATGAAATTGGTAAAGCCGGTGCCCTGCATCGTCAACTGAGCCAGGATGGCGTTGTTGTCATTCTCGGTTGACAGGTGGCAGTCGGTGCAGCTCTTCGTTTCGAAGCTGCCGGCGTGGTTACCGAGCTGTTCGTTTTCCATTCCCGGACCGCCGCGAACCGTATGCGGGACATTCGTCGAAAACGCAATTCCGCTCATTCCATCGGAGCTAATCGTCTGCTGCTGGACGTAAATCGCTTCGCGATTCGCGTTGTAGCTGGTTACATGAATGGCGCAACTGCTGGCGCGGGGCCAATTCGATTGCCAGTGACATTTCCGTCGCGAGCCAGCATGAAGACGTCATCTCGGAGCGTCTGAAAATTGTAGGAAGTCCGATTGCGCGTTACGTCACCCAAATTGTGTAAGTCCGGGGACTTGATGTTGGCTTTTTGAGGCAAGGTGGCAGCCAAAACAGCTGGGATTCCAACTGCTATGACAGGCGATGCACGACATGTTGTCGTCATTGTGGGGGCAGACTGCAAAATCCTCTGCCGACGTCCCCCCCCAAACGACCTTGCCGTCGGCTCCCAACCGAGCTGACTTGGCTGCGTGGCTGCGTGGATTGTAATCGTCGGCGTCGGGTCGGACCGTATCGGCTGTTTGTGTTATCTCCCAGTAGAGGTCTGGCTCGACGTTGCTTCTTTGAATCAACTTCGGTGGGGCGCCCGGAGCGTAGACGACTTCGAACCGAGGCTTGCCAAACGCTGTTCGCAACGCCAGCAAGTTCGTACCTTCAGGCGGTGCCGCCGGGCCGCTCGTCGGCAGCCGGGGAGATTGGCCGTTTTCGATCTGACTCTCTAAGAGTTCTGCCAGATTCTGAGTGGCCGTTCCATGACAATCGATGCACTGGATTTCAATTGCCGCCCGCACTTCACCGTAAAGCTTCGTATCCCCATGGCCGTCCTGATAGAAGTGGCAATCAACGCAATGCATCCCTTTTTCCAAGTGAATGTCGGCAAGATGCACCGGCAGGTGATCTCGCTGTTTGCCGTCTTGCTGTTCCTGGTGACTGGCCGGTGACAGCGCGGCCTGAAGGTGCTCGTTGGGGACAGAGTCTAACGCCCGCCCGCACCAATCGAGCAACTTGCCGCGGCGGTTCTTCTTGAACACTGCCCGATACACCCAGCCATGCCCGTGGAAGTCGGCAAACTGAGTATGTTGCAGTCGATCATTCAGGTCGCTGACGTTGGCGAGAAATTCCGGATCACTCCAAAGTCCGCGGGCCGCCGCCTCGTTCGGATTACTCATGGTGGCGGCAATATACTCCTCCGCGGTCAGCTCTTTTTGCTCTTTGGGGTACATGAATTCGCCGTCGGTCTCGTTGTCCCACCACATGAATCCGGCGTAGCTGTTCAGGACATTCGTCCCGGGATGGACGTGGCACACCATGCATTGGCTGGTCGGCATCCTTAATTCGAACTTGTGCTGGATCGGATGACCGGGTTCGTCCTTGGGAATGGTTGGATCGACGAACTCGACCCACTCGTCTCGTTTCGCCGCCGCCAGACCGCGATTGCCGTAGTCGAGCGATAAACGAACTATTGGTCGGACTACGATCGTTGGCGTACAGAACGTGACAAGCCGAACAGCCACTGCTGCGATAATCGCCGGGATGGTCATTCGTTCCCAGGAAATTAAGCGTCGGGTCCAGCAGTCGCGTCTTTTGCAGGCCGATAAATACCGGGTCGGTGCGATTCTCCGTGCCCAGCCCACGGTTGCTCAGCCGCTCCCGTGGTCGTCCGGGCTCTTCCAGTCTTTCCGGTATGCCAATCTCGGGACGAAATCGACCGCCGCGTTCAAAAATGCGGAGGATGTTTCCGGGCTGACTGATTTGAAAACTGGGCAGCGGATCAAGAAAGGGCACGATGCCTTGCTCGTCCATTTCATCCCGCGTGGGCGGCGGTACGGTCTGCATGCGTTGGGGAGTTCCGTGCATGCTGTAGCTTTCACCGTACCGAGACCATTTTTCTTTGACGGCTCCGTTGTTGTAGAGGGCGGCACCCCAAAGCATCGCACCGTGCGTCATCATGCTCTTGCGAACTTCCAGAATCGCACTTGCGTGACATTGTCCGCAGGCGATATGAGCCACACGCAAGTCTCCCGGATTCACGAATCGAATGAACTCCGGAGATTCGTGATTGAGTACTGTGTAACTTCGTTGTGGGTTTCCGCTGCTGGCCCACACCTCGGGGAACCGTGGCGCGACATGGGCCTGTGTAATGTCGAGGGTGTGACTGTTTCCGCCATGGCAGTCGGTGCAACCGATTTGAACTCGGCCCGATGGATGCATGTTGCCGACATCGGTGTGGCAATGAATGCAGCCTTGGCTCTTGATCAGCACGTCTTCCTCGCACTGACTCATCAAGTCGTCATTGCGTAGCGAGGCCGGAATTGGATACGATGAATTGTCGGCAATTCCAAGGCGGCGGGCCAGCGCCCACGGATCAACCTGACGGGCCGGCGGATCGGTCGCTTGCTGATGGAACGGAGCCCGTTCGACCTGACCGAGCCTTGCTGGCGTACCCGCTTGCGGCCGCGGTCGCTGGGCGGGTGCTGTTCCTGGCCCCAGCAACACTGCAGTCAACAGGAGCGACGTAGCAGCGTCGAAGTGACCAATCCATTTTGGCGACAGATCGCCGCTTAGAATTCGAAGACCGCCTCGATAAACCCCGCAACGTGATTGCGTGTATCGCCGTCGAGCTCCTGGAAGAGGTCATCGAATCCATCCCCTGACACGAGCGTCGAAAGACCCGCAATGAACAGCACGTTGTTGTTCAAGTACGGTCGGTATTCGGCCCCCAGGCTGATGTCGGTTCCAATAAAATTGCGCACTTCTCCGGTGAATAAGTACGTTTCCAAGACGTCGGTATGATTGAACCACAGAAAATTCGTGTTCTGGATCAGTTTAAGCTTGGGCGAAATATCTGCATCCACTCCGACGTTAAACAGGTGCAGTCCCGGATTTACGAAGTTGGTTTGACCCTGAAATTTCCCGTTCCTCAAGCTTGGTGTCAAGCTCAGTCGGTTTGTGAGTTCGACGCCGAACAAGCGGATGTCCTGTCGACCCCAATAGCTGAACTCGGTGCCGGCAAAATTTGGGTTCGCCAAAATGCCATCGAATCCCTCGGCCTGCGTATCATTCGGGTCGGGGTCTCCTGAGCTGTAGAAGTAAGACGTCCTGAATCGCACCCAATCTCGGTCGTAGGAAAGCTCCAAAGCCCCCATGTACGCGTTAATGTCCTGTCGCCGCCCTGCGATTGGATTCAGGTCATCGACGCCGAACACGTAATAGAGTGCTCCCGAGACGTTCACTCGCTCGATGTGACCGTTATTCGCCAAACCAAAATAATACGCACGAACTTCGTGCGGCTGAAACACGCCCACGGGATCGGGCCGAACCAGGAAGTTGTTGCGATTGAACTTCGTACTGGCTTGGTCGATGTTGGCGTGGAACGACGCCATGACATTGTGCCCCGGAAAGAGAAAGTCCTGCCGATAGTAGTTGGCGATCCAGGTGTTTTGGTGCCGGTCTTCGTCAATTCGATTCAGCAGACTGTTGGTGTCCTTTTCAGTCTGGTCGAAGAAGAGCAGATTGAATTGATCGCGATTACTTTTTCGAGTACCAAACAGCCTCACAGCACGATTGATGTCGGCGAAAACGAAGCCGCGAAAGTCGCTGACGAACGGTTGGCTACCCAGGCGAACGGATGTGAAATCGTAGTAAGGGCTTGTATCCGACAACTTGTATTCAAAGAACCACTCTTCCAATGCCAGTTCCTGGCGAAAGCGGCCTGTCCCGGCTCGCACATCGGGGTTTACGACCCCCAGTTCATCCGCGACCAGATGGTTGAAATTCAAGATCGCGTCGACACGGATACGCCAATCTGGCGGCTTGAACGACGTGTTGCCGTGAAAGAGGTCGACGGCAAACGCATAGTTCTGCACACCAAGCCATTGATCGGGATCGCCGAAGAATTCTCCTTGCCCCGGGTTGCGCGTCGCCTCGAAAGGGGTCGTTGGAGTCGGCAATTGCCGGGCCTCACCGAGGGAGAACATCTTCGCCGTCAATTTGAGGAATGTATGCTGCCCGCTGATCGGGTAGTCCCCTTTGAGCACATTCTGATTAAATGGATCCCAGATGGCTCCCTTCACACCAGGATACCCGTCCAACCGCGGGTGCCCCTTGCCGTATCGGTCCCAATCGGGAAAGCCGATTCGCCAACGGTCTTCGGCGGGAACGAAATGGTCACCTGTTTGATATTCAAACGGAACGATGCTGGTTGGTCCCGAGAAACCCAGCGGGGCGTCGCTGGCAGTGCGGAGCAGCGTGCCGCCAAGTTCATCTGTCGGTAGGATTGGCGGCGGCAGCTCCTCGGGTGAGGACAACGCCTCGCGGATAACTTCTGGTTGTAGAACGAGGTCTGGGTCGGACTCGTCTTGCAGCTCGGCACCTTGAGATGATTCCGTCTCGGCCCGTTCAAACCATTCGATTTTAAACAAACCCACCGACTCCATCCGATCCGGCGATACGACCGGGGCGGGAAGCCGTTCTTGCGTCGCAGGTGGACTGGACGTGGTCTGGCCCATTGCGGAATTTCCCCCGAACAGCACGAGCAAAGTGCCGAGAAGTCGCACGGTCATTATTTGAAACTGGGATGCATGCATGCTGGCGCGAAGCAGTGGATAGAGCGGGTGCGCAATTAGGCGGCAACACCGCATTAAGCCGTATCGGTTATGTGGTTTAGGCAAAACAAGTAGATTTTGACGATTGCTGGCCAGCTTCTCGGCAATTCTTGTTCGACGCCAAAATTTCGAGAGATTAGGCTGGGTGGGGAGTCCTATTGGTGCAATTGACAGGGTGCTCACCGATGCCGCACTGGAAGTTGACCGTCGAGTCGTTGGAGCCGAGGCAGATGCTCAGCGGCCGACTGGCACAACATCGATCGGCCCAGTGATGTCAATGCGGATGGCAACGTCAATCCGCTCGATGCGCTGCTGGTGATCAACGCGCTCAAGTTTGACTTTGATTTTTCAGCAGAGAAACCTCAGGAAGTACCGTTTCTGGATGTCGATGCGAACTGCGCATTGACGCCCGTGGATGCGCTGTTGGTGATTAACCGTTTGACGCTCGAGGAACCGCTATCGGATCAATCCGCGCATGCGGGCGAGTTCCCAGCGACGTTCAATACTGCTGCCGAGCTTGGTCCACAGAATTTGCTGACCGAATCCGACGTCAAGACGTTGCTCGATCGAGCCTCGATGGCGAGTCCCTCGGAGGACGCGATCATTGCCGTTGTCGACCGCAATGGTCGGATCCTGGGTGTCCGTGTTGAAGACGGTGTGTCGCAGAGCCTCATGAGCGATGATGAAAACCTGGCGTTTGCAATCGATGGCGCAGTCGCGAAGGCACGTACGGCCGCTTTCTTCAGCAGCAACGCCGCGCCACTTCCCAGCCGGACGATTCGCTTTATCAGCCAGTCGACGGTGACCCAGCGCGAAGTCGAGTCGTCACCACTCCATGCGGACGACCGATATCGAGGTCCAGGATTCATCGCACCGATTGGAGTCGGCGGTCATTTCCCGCCCGAAGTCCCCTTTACGCCCCAAGTCGACTTATTTGCGATCGAGCATCAAAGTCGCGACAGCCAGATTCATCCGGGAGCCGACCGACAAAAGGGAACAGCCGACGACTTTGCCTTGAATTACCGCTTCAACGCGGATCCAGACTTCATTGCTCCGCCCGACGAAAAATATTTTGATGACGATGTGTTCGCAGACGAGAGCTTTGATTATCTCCGCGAGGGGGCTGCAGGGTTCTTTGAAACCTGGCCCGAATCGTACGGTTTCGTATCGGGTATCTCGCCCAACGCACAGTCTCGCGGCATTGCCACGCTGCCTGGAGGAATCCCGTTGTTCAAGGTCGTCACCGACCAAGCCGGACAGATCCAGATGCGACCGGACAAAACACCGCCATTACCCGACCTGAATCTGGTTGGCGGAATTGGCGTGTTCTTTCCTGGCGAGGATGGATTCGCAACGCACGAACAGGGTTTCGTGCACGGCAGCGGGCAAAGTGAATTTGAGCGAAACAACTCGCGCCGCGTTCTGGAAGCGGAATTTTCGGCCTTCATTGCGGCATCTGGAATAGGGCTCGTGGGGAACTCAGGGTTAACTCCTGGTGCATTCGTCCGCGATCTGTCAGAGTTCAATCAGGCGCTGCCGGCGTTGAATACATTCGCGCTTCCCACCGGAAGAATTGATCTGGTTGGCATCACGCTGGAAATCTACGGTCCCACGCCATCGAGGCAGTTCCCGATACCGGGCGTCGATCGACTGATCGATGTCGGCAGAACACTGAATGGCCCGGGTGAGAATTCGGGACAAAACATGCCTGTGGACGGTTCGGGTAACATTTTTCTTTCCGGAAATGCGGTACCGGAACAATGGATGGTGACTCCCCACGATGCGCCGGATGGATCCCTTAGTGCTTACGATGTGGAAACGATCATCGCAAACAGCATTGCAGAAGCGGATATTACCCGGGCTGCAATTCGATTGGATATCGATCACGGCTTCCGACCTGGTGCAAGGACGAGGATGGTTATGGCGGTCGCTGATACCGCGGGCAACCTGCTGGGCGTCTACCGGATGCCAGATGCCACTATTTTCTCCATTGACGTGTCCATCGCAAAGGCTCGCAACACGGCATACTACGCCAACGCCAACGTCCTTCAGGAAGTCGATCGGATCGACTTCAATGGTGATGGTGTGTTGGGAGTAAGCCAGTCCGAACTGGGCGGTGGCGGCGATACCGTTCCCGCCGGTACTGCGCTGACCAATCGGACGTTTCGTTTTATCGTCGAGCCACGCTACCCAACGGGGATCGAGGTTGATCGAAGTGCGGTCGGTCAACTGGTGAATGATCCTTTGCTGGGGCTGTGTGATCAGCGAGCTGAGCTGTGTCAGCAAATCGGGCCACAGAGTATCCTCCGATTACCTGGCCTAAACCCGGTTACGGCCGAAAATTTGGTCAATGACCACCCGCTTCCGTTCGACACCTATGCGTCACCAAGTTCGACCAGTTTTCTCGCCTTCGACTCTTTTAACGTCGGCCGCAATTTTCGTGACCCGGGCGATGCCACGGTTGTGATTTCGGGGTCGGGGCAACCACAGCCACTTGCCAACCAGAACGGAGTCGTGTTCTTTCCAGGCAGCGCGCCGCTTTACGTGAATGCGCAACTCGTAGGTGGATTCGGAGTCAGTGGAGACGGCGTCGATCAGGACGACGTGGTAACGTCGGCCGGCTTCGTTGGGTTTGCAGCGCCGGAGTTCCTCCGCGTTGACCAATTCGTGGTGGGGAACGTTCGCTTGCCATACGTGAAGTTCAACCGCAATCCGCTTGGTAACTAGCCGTACCGGCATGCTTCTCGACTGACTCATCCTTGTTGATGATGAAGGAAGGGAGTCAGCTCAGCTGACGATCTCGCGGTGATCTACGGTCAATTGGGAGGGCCCATCTTACCGATAACGTGAACGATCGAGGTTCACGAAGTAGATAGGGAAGCTGTCATGCGAAGGTCTCGAGTCATACTGTCGGTGGCGTGTTTTGTTCCACTTGGAATTTCGCCCGTCGTGGCGACTGAGCCGGCGACCGGGACAGAATGCCATGTAGAGTTTGTCCTCGATTGTGACTGCGGCTCAAAAGATCCTGGCCATCCCGCCAAACCTCATCGCCAAAAGCCGGGAGACATCAATCGCAGCGATTGCCCCCGTCCGCGATATCAAACGAACGATTTCTCGAGGTCCGGCTGCCCCGAGATTGTTTCCAAATGGGCCAAACCGTCAATCACGGCCAAATACTATGGCGGATATGTCGGCGGTGGCGCCAACCGAGGTGGCCGTTGCCGATCGTCGAGCGAAGGAACCTGGGGAGTTGATTGCAAATTTTCTTGCCTCACTGGGACCTTCTTGAATTGGACCTGCGGACGAAAGCAAGGCGGCGAAGGCGCTTACGCAACCGACCACGAAGCACTGCGTAAGCACTAAGCATGGTTCGATTCGTGGCTCTGACCAGACACGACATGGCGTCGGCATGTCACTTTCGTTCGGAGCCAATGTTTCGGCGTGAGTCGAAACCGACAAAAGACGGCCGTTGGATCCGGTGAGCGTTATTACGGAACCCGAATTCGTTGAATGTCGGAGGAATCGAGACTAAGATACGAGTCGGCACTGGTTCTCACGAAAGGGGGTCACCGTGCGTCTCGATCGGAGTCAATGGAGACTTCATTTCTTGTGGGCGTTGCCGGCGGGCGGGATCGCCATCAGTGTGCTCTTCTGGTACCTCAGCAGTTCCATCGAGCATGGATTCTGGATCGGCGGTGGCAGCGCGGCAGGTCTATCTTGTGGCATTCTGGCGGCGCTCATGATCGTGTTTGAGATGCTGCTGTGGCCGCGGAAGAAATGGCGCAGCGTTCGATTAGGACCGGCTCGACACTGGATGGCCGCCCACATCTGGTTTGGACTGGCCTGCTTTCCGCTCGCCGTCGCGCATAGCGGGTTTCGCTTCGGCGGTACTCTGACGACGATTCTCGTCGTTCTTTTGGCGTTGACGGTGCTGAGCGGAATCTACGGCCTCGTTCTGCAAAACATCGTGCCAAAAGCGATGCTCGTAAGCCTGTCCTCGGAAACCATTTACTCACAAATTGACAACATCTCTCGGCAGAATTTCGCAGATGCGATTCGATTGTTGTCCGCTGTCTTTCCATACTTCGAGGACGAGAGAGCGAAGCGGTATCAATTGAACGAACCCGGTGTTGGTGATGGAAAGGAGCTGTTTGGTGCGCAGACGCCTCAGGCCGAACTGGATGCGAAACAGACCATGCTTGTCGGGGCGATGCACACCCAAGGGAAAATGAAGGGCATCGCGGTCCGCACGGTTGAAGTGCAACCGGCAAAATATCAGGGGGATGCTCACGTGCTCTGGAAGTCCCTCGAGGAAATCCGGCCCTTTCTCCTCGCCGGGCGATCAGCCCAAGGACCCGTTACCAACCGGCTGAACGCGAGTAGCTACTTCGACAAACTGCGTGCAAACTGCCATTCCGAAAGTAAGCCACTAATCGACGCGTTGGAACAATGGACCGACCAACGTCATCAATTTGATCGCCAGCGAACGTTGCACCATCTGCTGCACGGGTGGATTCCGCTGCACGTCGCTGTTTCGGTTGCGCTCACAGTGCTCCTGCTGGTTCATGTCATCACCGCATTCCGTTACTGGTGACATGATCATGCTTCGCAAGCAAACGGGAAAATCGCGAGCCCAGCGAATCAGCCTGGATTACTACAAACAGCCGGATCAATTCCAGCGCCTGCGTCGACTCCTGACCTTGGCAACGCTTGCGGCTACCGGGATCTATGCGATTTTGATCGTCTTGGGAAACTTCACAGGTCCTGCCGTCGAAAGCGGAGTCCAGGAACACGGGGCGACGAGCCTGCTGACCGGTTGGTCGAGGGGACAGGCAAGTACTGGCCCTCTCGCGAAGGTTCACGCCGCCTTTGAATCCGAGTGTTACCGTTGCCATCGCAGTGGCCTGGAGACGCCGTTGGCGAGCGATGCCTGGAGAGGGAGCAGAGAACCCGAGATCGTGATGGCCATTGCTCAAACTTGCACAACATCGGAATGCCATCAAGTCGGCCGCCATTTTGACCACGATACAGTTCTTGTCACGGCACAAGTGCATGAACAGGACTGCGTTCGTTGCCATCGCGATCACATGGGGCGTGAGGCTCGCCTTGCCGAAGTGAGCAATCAAGAGTGCACGACGTGCCACGCCGACACATCGTCCGTGGTATCGAGTAAGGTGGCCACGACACGGCCCGTATCCGAGTTTGCGCTGCCGTCCAAACAATCGATTGGCCATCCTCGATTTCGTTCCCTGGAAAACGACGCGTCCCGGCAGTCAGATGCCGGCGAAGTGTTTTTCGATCATGCTCAACACCTGCAGCCGGGACAGGTCGATACGACAGAGGCAGGCGGATTTCGGTTGGAACATGTAAGTGATCGCTGGAGAGAGAAGTACCGTGCGGACAGCAACGGATTGATCCAGTTGCAGTGTGATGACTGTCACGCATTTGAGGAAGGTCGCGCGGGTGTCGTGCCGATGCGCCAGGCTCGTTACTCCACGCCAATCAAGTTTGAGCAGCATTGTGTCGCCTGCCACCAACTCAACTACGCCGGCTTATCGCTGCCCCACGCCGAACCTGATATCGACTTGTACATTGCCGCGAAACTGACCGGTGCGCTGCGCGTGGATTTGATCGGAACGTCATCGGATGAAGCCCGCCTTCGGCCTCGACCCGATCTTGGCATTGGCGAATCCCCGGACGAGGGGGCGCTTCCCATCGAGACCGTAGATCGAGCGCGGCAACAAATCGAACGGCTTTGTTCCAAGTGCCATCAGGAGCAGCACTATTCACGAGAGTTCATTGCGGCTGCAGCGAAAGGAGCCACCGCTCCGCTCCTGCCTAGCCGCTGGTTGCGAGCTGCAAAGTTCAGCCACGCAGCCCACGGAAAAATGGACTGCCAGTTCTGCCACCAGGACGCGACCGACCCTTCTTGGCGTGGGGGTGACCCACGCCCACGTGACCATGAACGGATCATGATCGGAAATATCGAAACCTGCGTTCCCTGTCATCGACCGTCGGACATGGCAACTCCCCTCGACTTGCTGCCCGATTCGCGGCAATTGAATTCCCAACCAACTTGGGCATCAAACGACTGCGTTTACTGCCACAGCTACCACGGACTTCATGGGGACGTCACAGGGACGCAGACACCATGAGAGCTTGCTGGTTGAGAATCACGATCGTGCTATCCATTTGGGCCACCTGTCATGCCCAGGAGGCCAAGCAGCTGTCGCTGGTCGGCTATTTGTCGTGCGCCTCGGCGACATGCCATGGCGGTGCCCTGCCGTTGAAACAGCCGCATGCACCGTACTGGCGAACTAGTTTGAGTGTCTGGCAGGCAAAAGACCGGCATGCACACGCGGGCGTGGCACTCTTGTCAGAACAGTCCCAGGCCATCGTCCGGTCGCTTTATCCCGAAACATCTTCCTCCGAGAATGACCGGGGACCCCTCGACATTGCCAGTCGTCAATATCGCCAGGTACTCAATGACCGCTGCGTGGGCTGTCATGCCACGGTAGCCCGCGACCAGTTGTGTCAGTCAGAGCCGATCGAGCTCGAGCAGGTCTACCAGGGAGTCTCGTGTGAGTCGTGCCACGGTCCGGCTTCGGCATGGATCGACGCGCACACACAGTTGACCTGGAAGGCCAGAGACGCGAAATACTCTTCGGGTATGTACAACACGGATGACTGGCTGGCCCGAATCGAAATGTGCAGTCGTTGCCACATCGGTCATCGGCCAAGCGCTGAGATGGAAACTGCAGCCGGAATACCAAACGACGGAATCATCCGTGACATGAACCACGACCTCATCGCTGCCGGGCACCCCGCCTTGCGATTTGACGGTTGGTTGTTCGCAGAGAATTCAGTACCTCATTGGGAAGATCCCTTGACCACCGACACGGGGTCATCTTCCCATTTGGTACGCTACGAATCCGCCCGGTTGCTGGCGCTTGCGGTTGCGGCCACGCTGGAGCGACAACGGCTGGTCGATCATCGTTCAGGCTCCGCCGTCCCTTGGCCTGAATTTTCGCAATTCGATTGCTTTTCCTGCCATCACGATTTTCAGAAAAACAACTTCCGCAGTCGGGTTGGGCTTGTGGGCCAGCCGGACTGGAACCCCTGGTTCACGGGCCTGCTTCCAGGCCGGATGGGTGGGCAGACCTTGGCCCAACTGCGTTTGGACACGGCCTCGGATGACGAAGCCGCTGTGGCACGACTCGAGATTTTGGGTCGAATTGCCCGCGTTGCTCGCGAAAAAGCACACGATACATTCGACAAGCCACCTCGCCCGCAATCGGCCCTGGCAAATCTGCGCAGTGCAATATCGATTGATGTTCCGCTTGATGACTGGCACGATGCGGCAGCCTGGTACATTCGGATTCAGTCGGCCCTTGCTGATGCGCGAGCTGCTCCGAACGGTCTGTCAGCGGAACAACAGAACGCTATTCTGGCCATCCTGGCGAAGTGGGAAGATTCCGAATTACATTTTCTGGGCGACCTGAAGAGCCCCGCCGCCTTCAGGCCAGAAACACTCGTGATGAAACATGCGGAGGCAGGGCAAGACGGCCCTGCCATTCGCACTTTACGAGAACTCCTTCTGAAGCAACTTGAAGAGTAGTCATCGAATATGGATCCATCACCAAAGATCATCCCGGCGCTCTACAAACGTCAAAAGGACCGTGGCGGCTATTTAACTGTCGAAGACAAGCGGGCCGTTGCCGAACAGTTGGGTGTGCCTCCTTACCGGGTAGAAGCTTTGGTGACGTTCTTTCCTCATTTCCGCGAGTCACCTCCGCCGAAAGTTGAGGTCCTCGTTTGTCGTGACATGAGTTGCCATCTCCGGAAGAGCCTTTCCATATTGAATGAACTGACGGTATGGGCGGACGAGAAATGGGATTCGAAAGAGGTGGAGATTTGCGGAGCTTCCTGCCTGGGACGGTGTGATCGCGCTCCCGCCGCACTAATCAATGAGAGATTGTTTGTTCACCGAGACGCGGAGCAGCTGAAAGAAATCATTTGCCGGGTGATGCACGATGAAGAGCCTGAGGCCGACCGTGATCTCGACCTCGTCCGCAAGAGAGCCGGCACGTGGCGAATCGACGTTTATGACGGGCAACCCGGGTATGAAGCCGTCCGGCGGTATTTGTCGGACACCAAGCCCAATCCATTCTCGCTCTTCGGGGACTCGAGTGAGCCTGAAGATGGCCAGGACGGTGCGTTGACGATTGCCGGTTTGCTTGGCATGGGCGGTGCAGGCGGTCGCGCCTACAAGAAATGGCGAGACGTCTACTTCGCCAAAGGCTCGGACAGCAGCGATAAATTTGTCGTCTGCAACGCCGATGAATCCGAACCGGGTACCTTCAAGGACCGCGATCTGCTACTGGTCGCACCTCACTTGACGATTGAGGGAATGATCCTCGCCGGGCTTTCCGTCGGGGCCAGTCGCGGCTGGGTTTATGTTCGCCATGAGTATGCGGAACAGGTCGAGGCTGTTGCCAAAGAGATTCAAAACGCACGCCGGATGAGGGCGTTGGGGAAGAATATTTTTGGTTCGGATTTATCCTTCGACATCGACATTTTTGTCAGTCCCGGGGGCTATATCTGCGGCGAGCAAACGGCGTTAATTGAAGCCATGGAGGATAAACGCGCCGAGCCGCGAAATCGCCCGCCGGAATTGAGCACCAACGGATTCAGGAATCAGCCGACGCTGCTGAGCAACGTGGAAACATTCGCTTGGGTACCCGCCATCCTGTTGGGAAACGAGCACGTCGCGGGCGTTGCAGCGGGGGCGAATAGTCAAACCGCGGAACAGCCTGGGGCGTGGTTTGCGGCGCAAGGGCGAAAATCGGGGCCGTGGACGGTCAAAGGAATGAGGGGCCTGCGGCTGTTTTCGGTGAGCGGTGACGTGAACCAACCTGGCGTCTATGAGGTTCCGACGGGGATTCCCTTGGGGGAGCTCATCGACGACTACTGCGGTGGCATGCGGGACGGAAAGCAATTGTTCGCGGCTGCGTTGAGCGGGCCTTCGGGCGGCATCGTGCCGGCGAGATTCCCCATCGCCGCACTGAACTCCAGATTCGTGCAAAACAGCAATGCGGTCGGGACCACACACATCGATCTCCGCGAGATTCCCCTGGACATCGCGGTTTCGCGAGCGATGGGAATCATGATCGGGGCGGGAATCGTGATCTACGGCAGCGGAACCAATATTCTGGAAGAAGCGCTGGCTTGCAGCCGCTTTTATGTCCAGGAAACCTGCGGCAAGTGTGTGCCATGTCGGCTCGGCTCAAAGCGGATCACGGAAATGGGCGAACAGTTGCTGGCGGGCCAGATTCACGAAACTGTTTTGCCGATCCTTGTGGATACGGCGAATCAATTGTCCAGCGTCATGGAGCAAACGAGCATCTGTGGTCTCGGCCAGGTCGCGAGTAATCCTGTGCGCAGCATTTTGAATTTGTTTCCAGACGTGGTCCAGGATTACGTTGAGGACGGTGATTCATGAACGAAGCGGGTCCCGAAAAATTCGACGATCGAAACTTCTCCGCAGGCCAGATGCTATTCGATGCGGAAGGAATGTTTGCCCGTGATGCCGATGGCCAGCTGATTCGCGCAGAAAAGGCCGATCAAGAAGACCTCCAGAAAGTCATCCGTCTCAAACTTGATGGTCGAGACGTAGAAATCAAGAGCGCGGTACCTTTAACCGATAGCCAGGGGAACCCGATTCGCGATGCAAACGGTCTGATCAAGCCGCGGTTTACGACAATCTACGACGCTATCCTGCAGGAGTTTGTCAAGAAACCCGGTGACCCCAATCCCGTCCCCACCCTCTGTCATCAGGAGCACCTTCCGCCGATCGGTGTCTGCCGAGTGTGCGTTGTCATGGCCGCCGAAGATTCGCCTCGCGGGCGACGCGAACAGCTGGTTCCTGCCTGCGTACAACGGGTTTCCGCGGGCATGGAGGTCACGACCCTGGAAAGTGCGGAGAATCCACAAGCTGCCGCAAAAGTACGTAACGCGGTCACCACAATCGTCGACTTGCTGGCTGTTGATCATCTGCCGAGGGACGAGTCGGATCAGCGATTTCAGAGCGCCCGTGAGACGGGGCCGGGCAACGAGCTGGCGGTCCTGGCAGAGCGATTGCAGTTGAGCTCGAGTCGCTTTGCGCCCTTTGCAAAACGAGTGGACAAGCCTAGAGACTTAAGCGGCAAGATCATTGATGTCGATCACAGCCAGTGCATCCTCTGCGGACGCTGCGGTCGTGGCTGCAACTGGCTTAAGAAAAACAACATCATTGGCCGGTCCGGGAAGGGCTATGCTGCGATCGTTTCGTTCGATTTTGGGTCGAGCGAGTCCATGAGCGAAATGGGCTCGAGCGCATGCGTTTCCTGCGGAGAGTGCGCTTTGTCATGCCCGACTGGGGCGCTCGAATTCAAAGAAACTTTTATCACGAAGCAACGAGAGCTCGTCCGTGATGATCGCGCTCAGGATCAGCGGCTGGAACAGGATTCCTTCGCGTTTATTTCACCGGCGGAACTGAAACAGTTCGAATTGTTTTCGCAGATCCCTTACAAGTTCCTGCAATTCAATGCCAGCGCCGTCGTGCGCCGAAAGCTCAAGACAGGTGACGTCCTCTGTCGCGAAGGGGAGTACGGAGCTACGGCCTTTATCCTGCTCCAAGGGCGATTCCGCGTATTGATTAATGCCAAAGCGGGAACCGTTGCGAAGGCCTCTACCAAGGGATGGAAAAAATGGCTTGGCGGACTGCAAACGTTTGTCACACACGCACAGGCATCGAAGTCTGTGGCGACGCTTGCGGACATGGGCTGCGCAACGTTGGCCGAGGGAGAGGAAATTGAGCGTGGCCCGGAGGATATTATCATCGGCGAGATGTCCTGCATGAATCGCTACCCGCGTTCAGCTACGGTCATCGCCAAGGAAGAGGCGGAAGTCCTCGAGATTCGCCAAAACGTACTCTACATGCTGCAAAGGAACAGCGCGAGCCGAAAGATTCTCAATCGCGTCTATCGGGAGCGAGCCCGCGACAAGCTCCGCAATCTGTCCGTTTTTGAAAAATTGGATGATGCGGCCCGAGAGAAAGCTGCCGCTTTCCTCGAATCGGAATCGGAGATCATCCTCGTCGAACCGAAACAGACGATTATTGCCGAGGGCGATCCGTCACAGAACTTTTTCCTGACACGCCTTGGTTTTGTCAAATTTACCCAAGCCTACGGCAATAGCAGTCGTGTGCTTAATTACCTGGGCCCTGGTACGCACTTCGGCGAAATCGGCTTACTCTCAAAATTGGGATTAATTGACGATTCAAAATGGCGAGGCAGGGCACGCGCGACCTGTACCGCGCTGGACCATGTTGAATTGATCCGGATCAGTAGTGACGCGTTCCAGAAGCTGATTCGTGACTTTCCCGAGGTTCGCGATGAATTGTTGTCTTACGCCAAAGGGCTGCTCCGCCAGGACGCCAAACATGCTTCGGAGTTGCGCTCGGAAATGGAGGATGTCATCGAACAGGGTCTTTATGGGGCGAACAATTTGCTCGTCCTTGATCTGGAACGATGCACGCGTTGTGACGAGTGCACAAAGGCCTGCTCGGACACGCATGACGGGATCACACGACTGATTCGCGAGGGCATGCGATTTGACAGATTCTTGGTGGCCAGTGCATGCCGCTCCTGCATGGACCCCTACTGCCTGGTCGGGTGCCCTGTCGACGCAATCCACCGCGAAGGGTCGACGCTACAGATTCAGATCGAAAATCACTGTATCGGTTGCGGATTGTGTGCGCAGAATTGTCCTTACGGAAACATCAATATGCACCATAGCTTCCATCCGTCAACGAAGGAAGAAGAGAGTAAGGCCACGACATGCGATCTCTGCATGAGCATCGATGGCCGACCGAGCTGCGTTTATGCCTGCCCACACGATGCGGCCTTCCGATTGACAGGTGAAGAACTCAAATCCATGGTCGAACGGTCTGACTCTGGCTCAGCACAGTAAGATCGTGGCGATGCCAGTTGGTCAACCGCTTCTTGGTGTCACCGACACTCAACCGACGTTGACTTGGTATCGTACGATTTGCCGGACCCGACACTCCTCGGTTCCGTGCCGTACAACTCCAGGAAATTCATGGAGTTGATTGAGCGTGGAACGCCGACTCCGAGGGCTCGGCGGCAGAGCCCCGACCATCACGGAAACCGCCGCCAGGCCTACTCGGTCGTTCATCAGGAAAGGAAAACAGGCGTGACACGAATGCCACGCCTGCTCTTCATCCGTTCCAAATGCGCGCTAGACCTAGCGTCGGCGAAAGAAGCTGATTCCAGCAAATAGCGAAAGAACCAACAAGCCACAGGCAGGTTCCGGGACCGGGACCAGTCGGGCGTCAATGAGCGAGTAAATTACATCGCCCATGATGTCCTGTTCGGGGCCACCATAATGATCAAAGGTCAGCGCACGAGCCGCATTCATCTGGTCAAGTGGAAGCGAGATGATGCTCGTGCCCGGAGCAAGGTTGAAACCGGCCAGTTGGATGTAGTCGTAACCATCCGTGTTACGACCGGCGATTTGGTAGAATCCGTGGTTGCCGAAGGTATCCAGAGCAGAAGCGGGGTCCACTTCAATCGTGAGATCCAGCGAAGCAAAACCGGTCAGATCGGTTTCCGATCCCCAGACGTCGGCAGTCAATGCGTGCTTGTTGTTACTACCGAGTGCCACGTCGAATGTCATCGTCGCATCGAAACTATCATTCGGGTCCGGATTGACGCCGTTGCCGACGGCGAAAGACGCCAAACTTGCGCCCGCTCCGAAGTCGTAGCGCAACGAGGAAAGATCAACCGGATCGGCGAATGATGGGGTAGCTGCAATCGCGAGTGCAGCAATGAAAATTGCTGCGTTTCTTAACTTCATGAGGTCTCTCCATTACAATTAGTTCCCGGGCGCGCCCCCCGGCCAACCGCACGAAGGGCGTTCAACTACTTGAATACACACTAGCAAGGCAGCGAACGGCAAACAAGGATTTACGCCCCGGAAAATGAAAACCCGCGGGTTGCCCGTTTCTTCACGAATTATGCCCCATCTCACCTGAAGCGAAGCGTCATCCAGTACCGAACACGTCCTCAAGAAAGAAAACTGTTGACCTTGGATTTTTTCACGGATAGACTTGTTCAAGTATTTGAGCAAGTTGTTTCTGGCGTCCTCGGCGGCATTTCCACGGCAGAAATTCCGCGACATCGCCGGCAGGCTCGATCAAGGGTTTTTCGGGGCCTCAGCTGCTCGACTAGACTGTCAACAGCGAGTCCGAAACTGAACACAATCCGCTAACCTTTTCCGCACAAGTTCGCTGGTGTTGTTTCGACGGAATCTGAATCTCTGAATCTAATAACGAATCAAAATTCTTCATGAACCAAGTTGGGATCCGAATCATGAATTGTCGATCGGTCGTCACGACGCTTGCCGTCCTTGTCAATCTCTCCGTTTGCCAAGCTGGTTTCGCTCAGGTGCTGCACTCCTGGGAAGGAAGCACGGAGACGTGGACAACACAAAACGGCGCCTCGATCGCCAACACGGCGGGGGGTCCGAATGACGGGATCGGTGTGACCGATGGGACCGACAGCCTGGCGGTGACTGTTCCCAACGACGGTTTCCTCCGTTGGGGTTCAGGCGTGCTCGATCTGCCCGAATTGGTCGCCGTTACCGATGCAGCGATCAATCCGCTGATCCACAAACTGGAATTTGACGTGACGTATGACACCAGCCTGATTCCGCAGGGTTCGGTAACCTTCATCAACCACCAGATGGCGATTCAAACCGATCAGGGTTGGAGTCAGATTGATTTTGCCACGCGAACCGATGGGCAGACCAACGAGACGATTACGTACAGCGCTCCTCTTTCCAAGTTTTCGACGATCAACGAATTAAACACATCGATCGAGATCTTGATGGCGATCAACTCGGACTGGGCGCTACGCCCGGAACCGTTTTCTACGATAACCTGGCCGTTGCCGAGATCATCCCCGACCTGGACCTGGACATGGACGTCGATCCCGACGACTGGGGAATCTTCATCGGAGCACACCTGACTGACCTTTCCGGTTTTACGGCCGATCAACAGTTCCTGATGGGCGATCTGGACAGCGACGGCGACAACGACTTTTCGGACTACCTCATTTTCGAAGCAGCGTACGACTTCGCCAATGGTCCGGGTGCGTTCCAGCAGCTTGTCCCGGAACCTGCGACCGCGCTGTTGTTGCTGATGGGGCTCGGTTTCGCCAGCAGGTTACGACGACCAGCGGCCCTGATGCTGATCGTTGGTATCGCCATCAGTAGTGGTGCGATCACTCGTCCCGTGACGGCTCAACTGACGGACGTGCAACTGAATGGTTGGGAAACAGGTCTCGAGAATTGGGTACCTTTTCCGAACGGCAACATTCCCACGTCGATCGACCTGTCGACGGCCATCGGCGTCACTGAAGGTGTCCAGGCGTTGGCGGTCACCCAGGACGAAGAAACGTTCAGCTACGCGGCACAAGTCAATTACGGATCGGGAAGTGCGGCCTTCGATGCGATTGCTTCAGCTGTTGAGGTCGGCGCGAGCAATT
Organism: uncultured Planctomycetales bacterium; assembly: GCA_963821085.1. Classification (GTDB taxonomy): domain Bacteria; phylum Planctomycetota; class Planctomycetia; order Pirellulales; family Pirellulaceae; genus CAWGCE01. Next base: position 297,132 of record CAWGCE010000006.1, read on the forward strand.
ATGCGATCGAGTTTGACGTCACATTCGATACTTCCAGTATTCCTCAGGGAATTGTCTCGTCGGTCAGCACGACGGTCGCCTTGAACAGCAATGGTGGCTGGATCGAGTACGGCGGCGTGGCCGGATCAACGGGCGACCTTACGGAAACGGTTCATGTCTCAATTCCGCTCGATCAGGTGGTCAATCCGCCAACCAACTCGACGGGCTCAGGCCAATTGGCTCCCGCCACCGAAACGAGCTTCTATCAGGTCAACTTCGGACTCGACGGCGACTGGGGTCTGGACCCGGCAACGTTCTTTTTTGACGACCTGCGACTCGTGCAACTGACCGAACCAGCTCGGTTGATGATCGAAGTCGATCGATCCGATGGCTCCATCACGCTGAAGAACGAAAACGACACAGGCAGCCTGGACGTGAACTACTACACGATCGGCAGCAGGGGGCAGCCTGGATTCGGCTGGCTGGAATAGCCTCGACGAACAGAATTACGACGCGGTCGACGGACCCGATCCCGGCTCAATTGCCGGTGACAGTGTCGCGGAGGGCTGGGACGAAGCGGGAGGTTCCGGAGCGACCAACCTGACCGAGGCATTCCTCACCGATGTGTCGTCGTTCGCGGCGGGCACCGTGCTGCCTCTGGGCAACGGCTACAACTTCAGTGTCGATGCCCGGGACTTGACATTTCAATATCGTGAAATGTCGCGACCGGGAATCCTGCAACCGGGCCAGGTGGTGTACGTTGGCGAGCCTCCGTTCATCAGCGGTGATTTCGACGATAATGGCGACTTCGCCTGTGCCGATGTCGATGCACTCGTCGCCGAAATTGTCAGTGGCAACAACACGGCCAGCTTTGATCTGACGCAAGACGGTGTCGTCGACAATGACGACCTCGAGGCGTGGCTGGCGCAAGCGGGTGCTGCTGAACTGGCTTCGGGCAATCCGTACCTGCCCGGTGACGCCAACCTCGACGGCTCGACCAATGGTGCCGACTTCCTGGTTTGGAACACCTTCAAGTTCACCAACACGGCGGCCTGGTGTGCGGGCGATTTTGATGCCAGTGGAGCCGTAAACGGCGCCGACTTCCTGATCTGGAATGACTTCAAGTTCCAATCGGCCGATGGCGTGTCGGCGGTACCGGAACCCACGGCCGGATTGCTGATCCTGTGCGGCGTGTTGGGATTGAGTCGCAGACGCCGGTAGGCGAAACGATGTCGTCGTCAGGCCCAACGACAGAGACAATCAATGGGCACGGAGGTGGACTCGGTCAGCAGAGTCGCCAACAGGGAGAAACCAGGATGCAGGGTTCACATCGGCGCGGTTTCACATTGGTCGAACTGCTGGTGGTGATCGCCATCATTGCAATCCTGGTCTCGCTACTACTGCCCGCGGTGAATTCTGCTCGCGAAGCGGCACGGCGGACTCAATGCGTGAACAACCTCCGCAATATTGCGTTGGCGATGCACAACTTTCACAGCGCGAACAAAGAGTTTCCCGAGGTGATGATTACGCGCCAGGACCCGGCCAGGAAACGGACCGACATTAACGCCTTCATCAATGGGCGTCTGTATGCCAACTGGGCGATCTTCTTACTACCCTTTATCGAAGAACAAGCGCTGTTTGATTCGTTTACGATCTACAAGGCAAACGGCGACCCGGAACAAATCAAGGCGGTTGTCAACGAACAGGCACGCGGCGCCGAGCTGTCGTTCATGCTTTGTCCCTCGGACGTCGGTCAGGGCCAGCTGATGAGCCTTGATGGCGGGAACTGGGCCCGGGGAAATTACGCGATCAACGGAGGGCAGTTCTTGCCGATTTACGATTGCCAGGAGAATGAGGGCAATTGCCTGCCGGAGCACTCGAATAAGAACTACTCCCGGGGGTTCGGTTACGTCGGCGAATCGATGCAGATGAAGCACATCAAGGATGGGCTAAGCAAGACGATCATGCTGGGTGAGTTAAGAGTCGGCTTGAGCGATCGGGATCGCCGCGGCACGTGGGCGTCGGCAATGGTCGGCAGCAGTATTCATTGGCGACATGCGGGCAACCGGGTGAACGGCCCCAACAGCTGTATCCCTGGCGATGACGATCTGAAGGACAACCAGCTGGTTGTCGACGATGTCGGCGAAAGTCGACTGATCGACAGCTGCATGATGCCGGATGGCTGGAACAGCAGCGCACAGAGTGTGATGCGCAGCACGCACGAGGGCGGAATCAACGCGGCAATGGGCGATTGCAGCGTCCGCTTTCTTTCCGACTTCATCGAAGCCGGAGCCCAGGATTCAGGCATCACGTACGATCCGACGGTATTCCTCACCTGGCAACGATTGAATGTGTCGCAAGATGCGTACTCGATCGGCGCCGACTATTGACTTATGTTGCGTTGATTCGAAGCTGCCGCCGAGCTTGAGAGCGGCCCATTTTCCAGCTTGCCAACGAACCAACATCACTCGGATTGTATCGTGAACGCAAAATCAAAGCGGTGGCTCAATCCGAAGTGTTTCGCACTTGGCTGCCTTGGATTGTGGCTCGCCTTTGCCATCGGTTGTGATAACAATCCGTTTCCCCAGGTGAAGATTAGCGGAACGATCACGTACGAGGACGGATCGATCATTCCCGCAGAGCGGATTCGCATCTGGTTCCAGTCGCAACACGAAGCGATCGATGCGAGTACGCACCCGCGGCCTGCCAGCGCCCAGGTGAATTGCAGTGATGGCTCGTTCGAAGGTGCCACTACGTACAAGTACCTGGACGGACTCGTTCGCGGCGAACACACGGTGTTTATCGACATCACGCCAAAGGATGCAATTCCTGTCGCATTCACGAGAGCCAGTACGTCGCCGCTGAAGATTTCCACCGACGATCTGCCGCTGGACATTCGGTTGCCAAAGCCATGACGGAGTGGCGAGTGGCGAGTGGCGAGTGGCGAGTGGCGAGTGGCGAGTGGCGAGTGGCGAGTGGCGAGTGGCGAAGAAAATGTACTGCTGGGACCGCTGACGGGCAAGGTTCTAGCTACTTCTGTCGCAGTTGTTGCTGGATGCTTTCGTAGTTTTGGCGATAGCGGGGGTTGGCTGGCTGTAGCTTCAGCGCTTTCGCGAAGTGTTGGGCGGCGTTTTTCAGGTCTTTCTGCTGAGCGTAGAGCCCGCCGAGATTCGTGTGGATCGACGCATCGTTGGGCTGCAGTCTTAAACTGGCGTTGAATTTTTCGATCGCCGCTTCGCGTTTGCCAGTGACGGCGTAAGCCAGGCCCAGATTCTTCAGCAATCCGGCATCGCCGGGTGCCAACGTAACGCCCTGCTCCAAAAGCCGCGTCGCCGCGGCGAGATCGCCCTTGGCCAACAGGGTAGCACCGAGATTCTTGATCACGACCATGTTTTCGGGGTCCAGCTTCAATGCAGTTCGGTACTGGGCCAACGCCTCAGCGTTCCGTTGAAACTGACGCAGCACGTCGGCGTACATCGTTCGCAGCAACACGTTTTCCGGCTGTTGGGTCACGGCCGATTGCAGGTGGTTGACCACCTGCTGAGTCTCCCCAAGCGATATCAATGCGCTCGCCAGGTTCCGCTGGATCTCGATGTTTTCTGGCGCCAGTTTGGCGGCAAGCTGAAAGGAGGCGAGCGCCAAGGTCTTTTTTCCCTGCAGGAAGCGAGCGGTCCCCAGGTCGTTCTGCCATTCGGCGTTATTCGGACGCAGCTTGACCGCGGTTTCAAAAAACGGCTCGGCCTCGGCTTCCCGTTGTGCGGCCACCAGTCGCGTGCCGATCTGCGCCTGGATCAACGCGAAGCGATCACCACGAGGGAATTGGTCTGCGAATTTCTGCACGTACGCGATCGCTTCGTCCAACCGGTCCGATTCCAGCAGCATCGACGCCATAAACGCCAGGTCGTATTCCGGTTCGGAACACCAGCGACCTCGCGACGGTTGTTCGGTTGGCCGAGTCAGGTCGATCAACTGGCTTGCATTGATCGGGCCTCGAATCACAGCCACCAAACGATGACGGGAGTCAAACACCATGCTCGCTGGCAAGGGCAATGGCGTGTGCAGTCCGAGGCATTGGTTCTGAATCTGTTGCAGTCGATCGAGCGTATCTTGAGTGGCGAAGCCACATTCAAAGGGCAACTCGAGCCGCTCGATCGCGGCCATCGCATCCTGTCGCGTCGGTGACTGCTCGTCGACGTCGTCGATGCTTAGGGCGATCAGGCGTAGTCCGGCGTCCGAAAGTTCGGCTTGGTGCTGACCCAGTTGACGCAGCTCGCGCAGACAAGGCTCACACCAGCTGGCCCAGATCGTCGCGACCGAATATCCGGCGCTGACTGACAGTTCACGCTTGGCTCCCTCGGCCGATTCAAAGAAAACGCCAGGCGTGGGGATTGGTGATTTCAACCGAGCGATGCTTGTCGAACTCCCGGGAACGGTGAACGGCCTGGTCGACCGCGAGGCCACTTGCGTTCGCAATGGCACTGGAACGGCCTGCCTGCTGTGTTGTTTGACAAGATAACGTCCGCCCGTTGATACTCCCTCGATCTCTACCGACGACTCGCCCGGCCACTGAACGAGCACGCGTTCGATCGTCTGTCCAACAGGAATCGCAAAGTGCAGCCACTTCGACGACTGAGCCAGGTAACCTTCGCCGGCGCAAGGTCTTGATCCGATTCTCGCTCCGAGTACCCACCGCGTCGCGCGTGATTACAGTGACGCGCGCACCAATCGCGTCGCGATTGCAGTCTTTGCCTTCCAGCCGCAGCTGTAAGGCTGCCGAAGCCGAATCGACCTGGTTTTTCAGAAACCGTAATCTCGGGCCGGTTCGATTGGTCACCCACACATCGAGATCGCCGTCCTGGTCCCAATCGGTGATTGCCATCGCCCGCGCGTCATCGTCCAGATCCATGCCGCTTGTGGCCGAGATGTTGGCAAACTGACCATTTCCCAGGTTCAAGAAGCAACAGTTTCGCTCATGTCCGCTGAACGACTTCCCTTCGCGGATGAACCGGTACAACCGATGCTGATTTTTCATGAATGGGCTGTCGGCCAGATTGATTTCCTCATTCAGTTCGGCTGGTGACAGCGACACGACCTGTCGCCAGAAGAAGCTTCACAAATCGTCCGTGTCTTCGCGCGTCACGAAGCCGTTGCCGACGAGCAGATCGTCCCAACCATCATTGTCCAGATCGGCAAACAGCGAACCCCAGGCCCAGCGTCCGAAGGTAACTCTGGCGGAAGCGCTCACATCTTCAAACGTTCCGTCGCCTCGGTTCCGGAAAAGTGAATTACCTCGTGCCGCGTACTGCAACTGGGCTCGTACCGTTTCTTCCGCATCCTGTTGGAAGCCCTTTTGAGGGACAATGCGATTCCCCGCCCCGGAAAACATGTTGCTGACGTAAACATCCATCAGCCCATCCCGGTCGAAGTCGCTCCAACAAACCGACATCCCAAATGCTGCCTCATCCAGGCCGGCCTGCTGCGAAGCTTCAACGAACATTCCGCCGTCATTTCGATAGAGGTTATTGCGACCGAAATCGTTGGCTACGTAAAGGTCGCAATCGCCATCGTTGTCAAAGTCTTCCCAGGACACCGCGTAAGACCAACGATCGTTTTGTTCGTCCAGCCCAAGTTCGCTGGTTGCATCGGTAAACTGCCAGCCGATTCCTTCGGAACGTTCGTGGCGAAGCAACACATTGCGGCCGCCGTTCGTTGCATCGTGAATCGGGATCGGAGTTGGTGAGCCGCGGGAGTCACCGCCGTCACCCGAATAGACGCAGACGTACAAATCGAGGTCGCCGTCCAGGTCGACGTCGGCCGCGGATAGCGAATTGGCGTCACGAATGTCGTTCTTCGTAACCAACTCGTATGCTGCCTGTCCATCGTTGGCAAACGTCAAAACGTGCGTCGACGTAGCGACGACCAGATCCTGATCGCCATCATCGTCCAGGTCAATTAGCAGTGCCGAGCGGGACAAGTCGAGCAATTCCACCGCGGGGGCTGATGTCGCCACCACCGAACCGTCCGACTGTTGAATCAACAGCAGATTCGGCAGGCCGCCCGGCTGACAAAGGTACACATCGTCCAGCCCATCCGAATTCGCATCGCCAACGGCCAGCCCGTGGTGGCCGAATTGGTCGGTCAACATTTTCTCCAGTCGCAACAACCAATAATCGATGCCATGAATCAGCTGCGAACGAAACTCGGGCACGTCGCCCAACACGTTGATCGTATGATCCACCAGCATGGGACCGGCGGAAAAGCGGCTATCGACGAATTCGGCCTCATCGACCCGCAGTAGCTCCAAGGTCGGGCCCTCCGCCTCGCCTTCAGGCAGACGCCATTCGGCTGTCGTCGTCGCGTGCAATTCCAGCATGCGATTGCCAGCAGGACCACTGATTTCCAACAGCTGAGTCGTGGTCGCCAGCTTTCCATCCAGCTGGACGCCGACTACCTTGAACTTCGCCTTCTCGATGCGGCCGGATTCGTCCCAGGGCGCCAACAAATCACCGATTGCTTTATCGAGAGTCTCCGCAGCAGCCACGCCGGTTGACGTACTGCTCGATCGAAATCGCGAGACGCGAACTTGCGGTCGATTCAGCACCTCGGCCCAATCGGCAGCGAGTGGAACAACTCCTCGCGACAATGCAAACGCGGACCAGGATCGATCTGTGGCTGGTCGTTGAAATTGCGCCGCCAGTTGTTTGAAAACTGGATTGACCGACGCAGAAAAAGCCTCGGTATCCCAACCGTCGCGAGTCGGATCAAGTGCGGAAGCATCGAGGGAACAAATCGCTGCTTCCGCCGCACCGGCAATCGACGGATCGTCTGCGTGGACCCTGACGGCCGCAACTGCCAAACCGACGGCAAACGATGCCGAAAGGGCGATTTGTAACGCCTGCGTTCTCATTCTTTTATTGTATCGTGATGAATACTTTCTCGATATCGGCTCCGGTGTGTAGACTTGAAAGGTAGCGGCAACACACATCGAGACTGCGTTTGACTATGGCTGATTCCAAAGTTCCCCGACTGAAAGACGTTGCCAAGAGGGCCAACGTTTCGCTCAGCGCCGCGTCCCGCATCCTGCGCGGTCAACAGGATCGATTTGGCGAAGAGACATGCCGTCGTGTGGAAGAGGCGGCAAGGGAACTGGGTTGGCGAAGGAATTTGCTGGTCAGCGGGATGCAGACCGGTCGCACGAAAATGATCGGCGTGCTGATCCCACCATTCGATTCGTTCTGGGTAGGTGTTCTTTCCGGGATTCATACGGTGTTGGCCGACGGTGACTATTTGCCGATTACGGTCTGGGTCGGCGATGCTCGTCACGTCCCGATCCTGACCGACACCGAAGACGACGAGGGACTGGTACAAATCAGCCGCCTGCTCGACCGTCGCGTCGAAGGGCTAATCCTCTGGCCCCGGTTTGCTCACACCTACAACGATCACTTCCGTGAACTGATGGAACGCGAGATTCCGGTCGCGATGATCGACTACGAGTACTCGGCCGATTCCCGCGCATTTTCGATCGAAACCGACGATGATTTGGCCAGTCACAAGGTCGCCGATCATCTGGCCGGCCTGGGACACCGGAAAATCGCCTGCGTCTCAACCGACGAAGGGCGTTACCACCAATGGGCGAAACGACGTCGTGAACAGTTCAAGAACGCGCTCGATTTCAGCCTGGGCATCGAGTACACCGAGGTTTTCGTCAAGGAAGAATCGGAGGACGGTGTGGCCACCGTCGTGCGGCTGCTGGAAGAGTTCCAGCCGACTGCGGTTTTTGCCGTAACTGACCACCAGGCTGCCACCGTCTACCACGCGGCCCACGAACTGAAGCTGCGTATCCCCGAAGACCTTTCCGTCGTCGGGTACGCCGATCTCGACTTTGCGGAAAAACTCTCGCCACCTTTAACGACCGTTCGGCAACCGGCCGCCGAGATGGGCCGGCAGGCTGCCCGGTACGTCATGGACCGATTGGCAGGCGTCATCCCGCCGCACGAGGGCACCAGCATACGCATCGGCACCGAATTCATCGAGCGTCAGTCGACTGGACCTCCGCGCAAGGCCTGAGCCGCCTTGCGGTTGTGCTCCTGAATCATCTTCAGAATCATTTCATCCTTGAATTCGATTGCCGCAACTCCTTGCGGGTCCCACGAACCGTCGGTCCACAAAAACGCCCTTTGCACGGGCCACTTGGCCGGTTGTGCCTGCAGGAATTTCAACAATTCGCGATGGTAGTCGACACGGAACCGATGCATCGCATCGTCGCCCCATGGGTTTTGACCGGCAAATGAAGTTCCCTCCCAAAGCGTGCGGGCGGCCTGAGCCGGTTCCGTGGTAAATCCCCCCGGACCAAAGCCACCCAATCCGATTTCAGTGAATTGCAGCTGGGTCGTATCGCTCAAGTGAATGTGATGCCTCGCAAACGCCCCCGCGAAGCTGTCAACGCTTTTGACAAAGTCTTCGACACGCGGAGGCACGCTGACCGCGTGATAGTTCGAAAAGCCAATGTAATCGCATTCGTCCAACAGCGATTGAATCTGATCGGGCATTGCCACATCACTCTTTCCTTCTACACCGTTGTGGTTGAAACAGACGCCCACCAGCAGCTTCTTGTCGTTCAGACTGCGGCGCACTTCGGCAACAAGCTGACGATAACTTTCGGGGTGATCGAAGACGGACGTGCCCATCTCGCCGGCAACCGAGATCGTCAGCAGCCGATCGTCGGGCAGGATTTCTGCCAGGGTCTCCACGAGTGGCTGCACCAGCGAGGATCGATAACTGAAGCCTTCGACTTCAACCATCGGGTCAAATCGAAAATAGTTTCTCCAGACGTAACGGCCGCGTGCGACGTCCAAATGACAGAGCACCGAGATCGCCATCCCCTGATTAATCGCTGCCTGCATCGCGGGACGGTAGTAGGCGACGATCCTGTCCCGCACGGCGTCGGTCATCGGTTCCAGGCGACGCTGCCGCCTTTTACCTGTCGCCAGTCCGTAACGCAAAACTTCGGCGGCCTCGTCGTCATCTCTGACGTCGCAATTCACCGTCACCACGAAGTTCAAGTGGCGGCAACCGATCTTGGCAGCTCGCTCGACGCGATCCACCGCGATCTGGTAGTCGCGTTCGTTGCGCATGACGATGGTTGTTTCGAGCGGAGCGATTCGGCGTGTGCCTTCGATCTGAGCAACACTCGTCGAGGCGGACAGCACGAACGAGAACCAAGTCACGAGGCAAAATATGCTTTGCATTATCATCCCGTCAGTTTTTCCCCGCAGGTACGGCCTTCAAGAGCTGCGCCCATTCGGTCAACGAAACGCCGTAGTCTTCCCGCAAACGCGACTCGACAGGCACCCGCAACCGATCGGGAAAGAGCTCCGGGCCAGAGACCGCTCCAGCAAAAAGGCCGATCAGCTGAGCCACCGAATCGGTGTCATGGCCCATATCCATCGCCAGGTGCATCGCCGCGAGGCCATCCCACTCACAAAACACGAGTAACGCCCATGCAGATCCGAAGGTGAAACGGGCCTCCCAAAAATATTGCGGATGGAAGGCAGAGATGAGTTGATCATACAACGAGCTGGGAGAACCATTTGCCTTGGCTACGCACTGCTCTGCCAGCTGAATCCAACGGGCAATCGGTCGTTCGATGAAAGGGACGTCGGCGTATCGATAGGGATCGGTTTCGATCATTACCCGCCGAAGTTTTGCGAATCGTCGGGGCAGCGAGCCCTCTTGTTCGACCAACATAGCAGCGAGTCCGGCGGTAATCGCTGCATTGGTATCTTTCGCGGTACCCTGGTCAAAGAATGATAGTCGATAGGCAGCGCGGTAGGCCTCTTCCGGTCGTCCCGGGTAGAGTCCAGCTATCGGAGTGGTGATCATCTGCCCGCAACACGTGGGCAGTCCGCCCCAAATGCGACCGAGCGGGAGCCGCTCGCTCGCGTCGCATGGAGACACATTTGCATCGTCAGCGGTCACGAGCGTACGAGCCGCAAGCTGAAACTCGAAGAAAGATTCTGTAAGCAGCTTCGCGTATTCCGGACGCGACAATTCCGGCAGCTCGGCTGCTTTCAGAAAACAATGCGCCAACAACGCAGCCGTCAGCGGCGCATCGCTCGATTCGCTGGCGCGGCGAATGGCTGCTAACGTCACGATCTTCCAGCGGGTATCGTCGGTCACAGTTCCCGCAGGTGCACTGTCTTTCCATTGCCCGTACGGTTCTGCAGTCGGACGAAACTCTGCGTAGTCGAGAAGATTCAGCGACGCGGAAAGCTGGCGCAAATCGTCAGCCGTGATGCTGCGTTTCGCCGGCCAACTGCGACAGTCGGGCAGCACACGGCGAGCTTTGTCACGCTCCTGGAATTCGACCGGCCCGCCGGCAGCATCACCGATTGCCGATCCGAGCAGCATGCCGTAAATGCGCTGCGTGACCTGATCGTTTGCAACCGCCGACTTGACGGGGGCCTGGCCTGAAACCGCATGTCCTGCCAGCACCATCGACCCAGCCAGGAAAAGCAGGCTGACAACTCGATGCGTTCCGCCCGGCATAATTATTTCAGCGGCTGGCACGTAAGCTCCAATCGCGACAGCTGGATATCGCCGGGCGCATCTGTGAACTCGATTCTCACGAATCGCGCATCCGGACGCTTCACCTGGAATCGGTAGGATGTCGGAAACCAATAGCCGTAGTCGCCGCCAGCCAACTTCGTCACTTCGGCCTGGACGTCGATCGATTCGAACGACTCACCATCGGCAGAAACGGCAAATCGCGGCTCACTGGCAGTTTCATCCTTGCGGAAGGCGAACAAAGACAAGTCGATCAGCGGCTGCTGGAAACGATACGTGATCGCGGCCGACCCTTCAGGTACCACTCGATGAATATCCTCCTGAACCACGCGAGCATCGGTCGTGAGCCATTGCGCGATTCCCGCAACGGAACGCTCGACACCGGCCGGCGGTTGTTCGGTAAACTCGTCTACGATGATTTGACAATCGACCGCAACTGGTCCCACGACGTTCGATGGTTCACTGGAACCGGATTCATTCCTGGCGATAACACGATAGAAACACGGCCCACCAACGGCAGCCGTCGTATCACAAAACAGCGGTCGATACTGAACCGCCGCATCCGAAACGCTTGGTCCTACCGTCTGCCAAGGTCCGTCCGCTTCCGCCGAACGCTGAACATCGTAGGCACCGGCTCCGGCACTGCCTTGCCAAGAGATGTGGCCCACCGATTCGATCGGCAGCAGTTTTGGAGCGATTGGTACAGGGACGGGTGGCGGCAACTTGCCGTCCATGGCGTATGCGAAGCGTCGCATCGTTTTCAGTAGCTCCGTCTCTTCGTATGGATCTCCCGCAGCAAATCCGGGCCAGTGGTAGGCCTTGTACAAGTTGCCACCTGACCCTTCGCTGTGCCAGTAAAAACCGCCTTCACGACGATGCGGCCGGATGCTCCAAAAAAGCGTGCCACTCAAATTGGCTTCTTCGACCGTGGTGAGGATCTGTTTCACTTCGGCCAGCGGAACGAAGCCAAACTCGCCAACAAAGTACGGCTTCTTGCCTTTTACTTTCGCAACGGCGGACTGTACGGCCTGCGACATCGACGCATTTACGTTGGGATAATGATGGGTCGTCACGATATCGACGTTGCGGTCGTTCAGCGACGAATCGAGCACTCCATGAAGTGAATTACCATCGATGACCAAGTGGTTCTTGTCGAGCGATTTAATGAAGGCCGCGATTTGCGCCGTCCATTCCGCGGGACTGTCAAGCTCGTTACCGGTCTCCCAGCCGAATATCGTCGGGTCGTCCTTGTATCGTTGGCCCGTCAGCGTGTTCGTCCGGTTCAGCACGTAGCGTATCGTCTCTTGAAAATCGTCGATCAATCGCGGTTCGGTCCAAAATTCACTCGCGTCCTTACCACGAAAACCTGAGTACTCCTTCACCCCGCCCCACCAGTGCCAATTGTCAACCAAGGGCACAATCACGCGTATTTGCTTTTCCCTGGCGATTTGAAGTACCTGGTCCAGCACGCAAAACGCTTCTTCATTAAAGTCACCCGGCCCAAGGACATGAACGTGCTCGCCCATATCGGAGTCGTCCCGCCGCACGCTGATCACATAGCTACGAACGACCTTGCCACCCAACTGGCGAATCGTTTCCAACGCGTCTTCAATCTCGAATCTGTCAGGCCATCGCCACGGGTTCGTTTTCGCGAATCCGTAGTTGTCTTCCACCAAATGCAAATTGGGAATATTGAACGAAACGAAGCGAAATTCCTGATCGCCGGCAAAGAGACGGTCTCCTCGAGCGGTGAGGAAGGGCTGTTCGCCAAACGCCGGGACGATGGAAATGCCGGCAAAGCAAACAGCAAGCCAGGCCATTTGGCAGCATACTTTTGGGGCGAGATCATGCAGAATGGGTGATTTCATGGTCGCATTCTAGCAGGGATCGAAGGTGGATCAGAACGGCCCCGAAGAAAACCAATTTCATCGCGAAGCCAAATATGCTGGGTCTGGCCAGCCAGTCGACAAGCTTCAGGACTAATTCCTGCGCACTAGTGCAGCGTCAACGTTAGGAATTGGGGTTGGCTGGGATTTGAAATTCGAAGACCCTTGATGAAGATCAAGGAGGATTCGATGAACAAGAAGTATATCGTTCGACTTTCCAGGAAGGAATGTCAAGAGCTCAATGAAACGGTCAAGTCACTCAAGGGCTCATCTCAAAAAGCCCGTCGCGCCAGAATATTATTAAAGGCAGATGTCAACGGTCCAAGTTGGACGGACGCGCGAATCTCCGAGGCGTTTTCTTGTCGCGTTCAGACAGTTGAGAACCTTCGTAAACGATTGGTCATTGAAGGGTTTGAGATTGCTCTTCACGGCAAGCCACGTGAAAAACCTCCGGTCGCCAAGAAACTCGATGGAAAACGGGAAGCTAAAGTCATCGCCTTGCGACTGGGCAAACCGCCCAAGGGCTTCTCAAACTGGTCGCTTCGTCTGCTTGCCGAGCGTGTGGTAGAACTTGGCCTGACTGAAAGCATCAGCCACGAGACCATTCGTAAGACGCTTAAAAAAACGGCATGACCAACCGCAAGATTCAGTACTGGGTGATTCCTCCGGACGCCGACAGCGAATTCGTTGCTTGCATGGAAGAAGTGCTCGATACTTACGAAGAACCCTACAATCCCAAGCGTCCAGTGATCTGCATGGACGAACAACCCGTTCAACTTCACAAAGAAATTCGAACGCCGATCGCAGCAACCGCCAAGCGTCCACGGCGAGTGGACTACGAATACGAGCGCTGCGGGACAGCTTGCATTTTCATGTTCACCGAACCGTTGGCCGGGTGGCGTCATGTTAGCGTGCGTGAAAGACGGACGAAGGTCGACTGGGCACTGGAAATGGAGTCGCTGCTCAACGGCCGATACCAGGACGCCGAAAAGGTGACTTTGATTTGCGACAACCTCAACACTCACACCAAGGGCGCTTTCTACGAAGCCTTCAAGCCTGAGAAGGCAAGGTCGTTGGTCAAGAGAATCGAGTTCCGATTCACACCCAAGCACGGAAGTTGGCTCAACGCCGCCGAGAACGAGTTAAGTTCATTGACTCGCCAATGCGTTGCCGGCCGTCGTTTTGCGACGGCCCACAAACTAAGGGCCGAAACAAACGCCTGGTGTCAGCACTCAAACAAAAAACAACGCGGCGTCGATTGGCAATTTCAAATCGACGACGCAAGGGTGAAACTCAACTCGCTCTACCCCAAGATCAAATCTTGACACGGCACTAGCCTCTAATCTGCGCAAGTTGTTGGCCATGCCTTCCTGACGCCCTTTCTCGTGACACCGCTTCTGCCTCGCTTGAGTACGAGCCCCATGCGCACGCGAGCGAACGTCGACCACGCCGCCAGTTTCTAGTGATGCTACGAGGTCCGCTGTCATTTTGCTTTTTGGCGAAACGTTTCTAAATTGTTCACTTGCTTGCGCTGCGGGCTGGTATAGCGAAAGCGAGACTTTGCACTGCACGATGTTTTTCATAGGGCGTCCGGAACTCTTAACCCTCGATCGAGCTGTAAGGCCCAAGGAAATCTTGCCGTCTCTCCAGCCGAGGAGGTATGCATCCACTGTTGCCAACACCTCTGACGCTAGCAAGGGATGTTTTTCCCGGCACTCAATCCTTCAATCGCAAGGAATTGGGTCGTGCGTGAAACTCCGGCTGCACCATCCCGCTTAATGCTCTTGGTGACAGCGGTCGATGTCAGACAATGGTCCACTCTGCGATGAAGTTGAGACACGCGACGCGAGCTGGACTCGATTCGATAACCGGATGAAGAACATGTCTGCTGCAAATTCCATCAAGTGCATCGCAATTTCCCTGACGATACTCTGCGCCCACGCCAAGGCCGACGTGCTGAATGCGATTGGCGACCTGATGTCGCAATCCAGTCAGCAGCCACATCCGGCGATCGTTCAGGTATTAGCCAAGGACCAGGTCGGCCTTGCCAAAGGCTCCGGTTCCCTGGTCTACGTGGATGCCGAATACGGTTACATCCTCACCAACTGGCACGTCGTTCGGGATGGCGAACAGATTGACGTCCTTTTCCCTGACGGGTTCGCCTCACCGGGCACGACGGTGAAGATGGACGAGAATTGGGATCTGGCCGTCGTCCGCATCTGGAAACCGAACGTACGTCCGTTGTTGGTGGCCGGTGTCGTTCCCCGCGTCGGTGATGTGCTGACGATTGCAGGATACGGCCAAGGCTCCTTCCGAGCCGTCAGCGGCAAGTGCCTGCATTATGCGGCGCCGGATGCCGAGCGACCATTCGAAATGGTCGAGGTATCGGTTGAGGCCCGACAGGGCGATTCGGGAGGACCAATTCTGAACCAGCAGGGCGAGCTGGCAGGTGTATTATTCGGTGCCGGCGATGGAGCCACCACTGGCAGCCACATTGGCCGCGTCAAAACATTTCTCGACCAAACCTTCATCGAGCAACAGCAACTGGCCCAACGACAACAGAAGCTGGCGGGCACCTTGCCGGCAACCTCACGCACTCCGGCTGTCACGGGCAAAGCTGCTCAACTGCCACCGGCGTTTATTCCGCCGGCGACCACGGGCCTGGAATCTGGCCAACCTCTGCCTGTGCCCTCGCCGAACCAGAAATTGGTCGATGTGCCACCCAGCCCTGCTCATCCACCATCAGTGCAGCTTGAGTTGCCTGCTGCTCAGTCACCATTTAACATGCCAATGAATCCTCCCATTGCCGAACAGAATTCGGCCGAACCAATCGTTGCGTTATCACCGGCCGAATTACCGGAAGATCCTCAGATCGAGTTTCCCGCCGAGATGATGCAGCAGCAAGTGACAACGTTAGAACCGCTGGAGCCGCTGCTACCACTCGAGCCGCTTCGCCCGCCGCAGGTGCCAGCGCGTCAAAATGACATTGCGCGACAACCACTCTCCAGCTCATCCCCCATGCCACTTCCACGGTTGAGCGTCCCTGGTCAAGCCAACGAACTGTACGGCACGCGGGGTTTTTCACTGGACCGCACGCTGGCCCAGCGTCTTTGGGAAGCCACCAAATCGGTGCTGGCCATTGTGGGGGCGATCACAATCATCTTTCAATTCGCCAAGGCAAGCCTGCGAAAGTCATCGTAATCAGGAACCGGATGATAGTTCCTTCTTGATGGCTGCAACCAATTCCTCATCGTCCGGAGCCGTCCTCGGCGAGAAACGGGCGACGACTTTGCCGTCGCGCGACACGAGGAACTTCTCAAAGTTCCAGCTGATCTCGCCCTTGCCAGTTGGCTTCAGGTCGAGTGATGTCAGATGCTGGTACAGATCGCAGGCTCCATCTCCGTTAACTTCGATCTTGTCAAACATATCGAATGTGACATTGTATTTCGAAGAACAGAACTCGCGAATCACTTCCGCAGAACCGGGCTCCTGCCCCCCAAATTGATTGCACGGGAATCCCAACACGGCCAATCCCTGGTCGGTGAACTGCTCGTGCAATTCCTGCAGTTGCTCGTACTGCGGGGTCAGCCCACACTTGCTGGCAACATTGACAATCAACAGCACTTTGCCTTTGTATTCCTGCAGCGACGTAGCGTCACCGCCCAGCTTCTTCATCGAGAAGTCCAAACAAGTTTCCGTTTCCTGTGCCTGACCGCTCATGACCATTGCTCCACACAACATAGCGCCTAGTACCAGTTTCGACATCACAGCGAGCTCCTTCAAATGAGAAAGACTGTTTCGACGATGAGGCGTCAGAACAGGTTCCTGCGTCCTTCGTCGAAGGGTGAGAACCGCGACTTTCATCTGCCTTTAACAATCTCGAGTGATTTGCGGATAGCGTCCAGGAAAGCGGCAGCGACGTTATCGTACGGCGACGCGACGGACTCGGGAACTTCCTTGGCGGCTTCTGCAGCGGCCGCCTCGTCGGATGGTTCCTCGTCTATTTCGAGCTCATTCACCTCTACTTCATCAGCTTCCAGCTCGTCCGGTTCGGTCATTTCACTTGCCGACTCGTCAGCAGCATTTTCCTGCTGAGACAGTTCCTGCTGGTCTTCCTCATTCAGGTTGGCCGGGGCTCCGGCTTCACCGGGCCCTCGAGGCGGCAGTTCAATGTCGTAGTCAAATGCGTATTCGTCCAACAGCTCCATCAACAGGAAGTCGGCTGGTGGGAAGGGTTCGTCCAGCTGAGCGAGTAGTTCCTTGTAGCGAACGACTGCTTCCATGACATCTTCGCCTTCGACATCGTCGACCAACAGGGGATGTCTTTCGAAGACAACGTCCCAACGTTTCCAGGTTTGCTCGTAGAGTTCTCGAGCACCTTCAAGGTCGGCATCTTCATACGCTTCGTCGGCTCGCTTCAGCATCTTCCGTGCTTCCAGCGTATTGTCTTCCTGCTCTGCCTCGCAACGGGACTGCCAGTAGAGGAAGTTCACAATGCCTCGATAGCGTTCAATGATGTCGACGAGCTCTTCGTTTTGGTAGGCCAGGCTGGCTAACTGTTTGGCCTCGGCCTTCTTGTCTTCCGGTGCAGCCGCAGCCACATCGAAATGGTCGATTTCCAGCGAACGTCGAATCACTCGCAACCGCTCGTAGTCGTCCTCGGTCAAGTCGGGAACCGGTTTGGCCAAGAGAGCCAAGTCTTCTTCGGACAAGCTCGCCTGACGATCCGCAATCAGCTGCTCACGCAGGCCCGGCAGTAGTGCTTCCAGGTCTTCATTCGCCTGCTTCGCATCTGCTTCGGCAAGTTCCTGGTCGTTGAGTCGCAGCTTCTGCCCTCTGGTGCTGACGAGGTCGCGATCGCCGTACGCGTTCCATGCTCGCGCCGCATCACGCCATGCCAACAGCGCCTTCTCATCCAGATAGCCGTCTTCCTCGATCCCGTCAGCATAGTTGATCAGTGCTTTCGGTGGGTCCGAGTGGAACACGAGCGGGTTCTTCCCACGAATCGCGGTTTGTTTCTTGGTGACGACTTTTTTGTTGCCGTCCATGTAGGCATAAGCACTCGACATCCGTT
Source organism: uncultured Planctomycetales bacterium (assembly GCA_963821085.1). Classification (GTDB taxonomy): domain Bacteria; phylum Planctomycetota; class Planctomycetia; order Pirellulales; family Pirellulaceae; genus CAWGCE01. The sequence continues at coordinate 314,637 of CAWGCE010000006.1, forward strand.
TGAGCTGAGCTCCCATATCAACCGCTTGCTGAGCATCGAGGAACCATTCGCGAGCCACCAGCCAGTTGTCCGGTTTGCTATCCGGCCCTCGTACCCGATCAAAGCGAATCGGCAGTCCTTCGTGGAATTCGGTGTCGTCGCGGAACATGCGGCGAAACTGCTTGTATTCGTCGGCTCGTCCCATCTTATGACCGAAAAACCAACCTGCATCCCACAGCAGCAACGGTTCGTTCTCGTTGTATTCGGTGCCCTCGATCAGGTAATCGACACCTTTCTTTACCCAGTGGTATCGATGTTCGAAGTTGTCAAACTCGACCGAGATGTTGTAGGCAATATTCCAGGCCTGGAATTGCCAGACGGAAACAAAGTTCGGTTGCAACTTGGCCAATTGATTCGCAGCCGCTTTGAAACCGTCAAAGTTATCTTTCTTCTTGTATTCGTTGGCCTGTTCCCACAGCAGCGTGGCGGCCACGCCCCGCATACCCAGCGTCGCAAGGCTCATCGCGGTGCTGGCCGGGTCAATTTTCCCCAACTGACCAGGCGACAAACGATACTCACGTCGCATCTTGGACAGCACTCCACCTCCCTGCTCGCGGGATGTCGCCGGTGCACTGAGAATCGATACGGGGACAAACAGTATAGCAATGCCGCAGAGGTAAATGATCTTGCGCACGAATGATGAATTCTTCGTCATGCCGCAATCTCCTTGGTTTTGAGGAAGAAGTACCCTGCGGTCGAGACGACCACGATGTAACCGATCGACGTCAGGATATGCTGCCCCATCAGACCCGCCGGAATATCAAACCCATAGGCAAGGAATCTGGCAGTGTTGATGCCACCCGATTCTGCGTAGTCGCGGAAGTTTGGCATCAGCGTCGACAACGCACGCATGAAGAACAGCGAAACCGCGTCGAACGTCTTCACCAGAATATCGCCCACACGTCCAATCCCGAGATCGACCATCAGGTTCTTTTGCGTGAACACACGAATCACTGCTTCTACCGGCCCGCCACCTTCCATTTCGCCCGTGGCAACTTTGAAAATCGTGCCGGAAAAGTACCCCAGCACCATGCAGCCCAGCGTGGCCAGCATGGCAACCGAACCGGTCAGGAAGGTACTGAACATGACGCCAAACGCGGTCACGACCATGACCTGCAACCAGACGGTGAAGTAACCCTTGATAAAATTGAACCAGAAGAAGCGATCGGCCGCGCGAATGTAGACATCGGCCGAAGCCATGCCGTAGTACTGGGCCGGTTCTTCGCACTGAATCTTCAACTCCAGGTTACCGTCCGATACCAACGCTTCGAACAAATCGACGTCCCGTACCGAGCCATCCAGCATTTCGCACTCGACGGTGCGCGGCACCAACACCGAGGCGGGCGTAAATTCCTGCGCCTGAAAGTACTTTTGCGTCGTTCGCACGGCCGTGTCGGGGTCGAACTCACGCTTGGCGGCCGGATCCGGGTTATTCGCCGCAGCCATGACTCGTGGATCGCCGTTCATTAACTGCCACGAACCGAGGATGCCGCGTTCGATCTCACCCTTGTAGGTTCGAAAAACCCGGATTGCCATTTCCATGGGCAGGCCGTTGGGAAACTCTCGTGACTTCAGCCCTTCGAAATGCCAGAGCCCGGCACTCAATGTGCGACCTTCAACGTATCCGCGATAGGTCCACTCCTTACCGACATTGATTCCCTTGCCCGGGTTCCCTTTACGATCGAGAAACCGCAGCGATCCATAAATCGGCACGCGAGCTTCCAGGCTGCCAGTAGGAGGTCCGATTGTGATCGTCTCGACATCGTTCGGATCGGTCATCGTCACCCGGTGCAAGTGCCCCTGGCGAGCATCGGTCGCTCCGGCATATCCCGTCACATTCCCCTCGTCGTCGAGGACCGGATCGACGTAGAATTCATGTCGATGATTATTGTTCCGGGTTGTCATGCCGGTAACTTGCCCGTCTTCGTCGGTTTGGACCGAAGCCACGTCGACGGCATGATCATGATCCAGTCCGCGTTTGACGAAGATGAAACTGAACAGGCACATCCCGGCCAGAATCAGCGAAAGGATTGCGCCGAAGCCAATGATCCGTCCGAAAATCAGTTCCCAGGGCGCACCGGCTTGGTGACGATGGTGTAGATCGTCTTGTTCTCAATGTCTGCTGGCAGGCTGAAGGCCGAAAGGAAAATCGCCAGCAACACGGTGAGAAAGTTTGTCGCCTTGAGTACCACGCTGATGTACAGCGCGGCCGGATTGTCGCTCTGGACGTCCAGGTACCACGCACCGAACGAAAGCAGAATCATGAACACAACGAAGACGATCAACACGTAGCGGCGAATCGATTCCTTGAATGCCAGCCGCGCCATCGCCAGGACGCGACGCATGGACAACTGCCTCAAGTCGGTCCAGGCCGAGCCGATCACGCGCGAGATGATCCGCACCGCTTCCGTCGGTCCGTTCCGGACGGCTGCCATCAGGTAGCCAGCGATCAAGGCGAGGAAACAGATGCCCAACGCAACCAGTGCGAAGAAGACCAGGCTGCCTGGCAACCATTTCAAAAACGGAATGATCTGTTGTTCTAGAACCATCGAGGTGAATTTTGACTGCTGGCTTGGGAAATCGGAAAAACAACCAGGGTAGTGGTTCAGGAACCAGAGGCTCGCTTACCGGGCCTGTCTTCGCTCTCTTTGACGATGTTGAGAAACAGTTCCTCAAGTGACGTGCGTGGGTTTTCAATCCCCAGGACCCTGCCGCCATGCTGCTCAACAATCTTGCGTATCTCTTCGCGAGCGGATTCGGGCAAGTTGGTGGTGCGAACCTGGGTCACATCGCGGACGGCCAGCAGATCCTCGACTCGACCAAGTTCTTTCAGCTCGCCTTGATAGAGGATGGCAATCCGATCGCAGACATCCTGGACGTCGGCCAACAGGTGACTGCACATCAGTACTGTTTTGCCTGCGTCCTTCAATTCGAGAATCAGGTCCTTCATTTCGCGAGTACCGATCGGGTCAAGCCCTGTCGTCGGCTCGTCAAGGACGATCAAGTCTGGATCGTTGATCAAGGCCTGAGCGAGACCGATGCGACGCGTCATTCCCTTGGAATACTCTTTCAACTGTCGTCGCCGAGCCCAGTCCAGTTTGACTTTCTTGATCAGCCGGTCCACGCGTTCCTTGCGGACCGAGTCGCTCATGTTGAACAGACGACCGTAAAAGTCCAACGTTTCCTCGGCGTTCAAAAACTTGTACAGGTAGGATTCTTCCGGAAGGAAACCGATGCGTTCATTCTTCTGTACGTTCGAAGCATCCTCGCCAAAAACGAGTGCTTCGCCGCTGGTGGGAAAAAGCAGGCCCAGCAGCAGTTTGATCGTCGTCGTTTTTCCAGAACCGTTTGGCCCGAGCAGACCGAACACTTCACCTTGGCGAACTTCCAAATCGAGCGCCTTCAACGCTTTGACTTTTTCGCGGCCCCAGAAGTCACGATAGACCTTGGTGAGATTTCGCGTTTCAATGACGACGTCGCTGCTGGACGAACTGCCCACGATTGTTTCAGGCTCGGTACTCGTCGCTGCGTTCATAGGTTCCTCTCAAAATCATTCCGCGAAGCGAACTCACCGTGCGGAGGTGGGTGTTGTTCGCACTGATGATCCAGCGTCTATCCGCCACCCCGGTCACAGGTGACAACCAAGCCCGACATCGCCTCGGGACCAAACTCAAACAACCGGCATTATTACGCGAATGGTGGCGAAGATGTTCGATCATGGTGCATGATCGCGGAACGAGGACCGCAGCCCCCGCCTGCCATCCGCCGCAGCCACCCGTCGAGTGACGAACCTACTACTATAAAATCGGTTACGTCGAGATACAAGGACGCCGGTCGGTTGAAATTCAGACGCAAATTCACCATCCTGACGGGACCAGTCGAGCGGCTCGAAGGCACCCAGCGACTCCGATCGATTCCACGCCCCTCATCGAGTCCCTCGGAACAAGTATGACATCTTCACAACAACCGCCTGATGCAGCTCGGAGCGTCATGATCGAACGGCCGCCCAGCGAGGGGAATTCGGCTCGACCCGCGATCGAATTCCTGTTCGGACGGCTGAATTACGAGCGGACGCCCACCGTCCCTTACCAGGAACGTCACTTCAAACTCGAACGCATGTTCGAGCTGGCGGAACGATTGGGGAATCCGCATCAGCAGTTGAACATCGTGCACGTCGCCGGCAGCAAGGGCAAGGGCTCCACGGCCACCATGATCTCGGCAATGCTCAAGGCGGCGGGTCGTTCTACCGGACTCTACACCTCACCTCACGTGTCAGGGCCGGAAGAGCGCATCAGTGTCAACTTGCAGCCGTGCTCGGTGGATGAATTCGATCACCTGATCGAAGTGATCAGGCCCCACGTCCTGGCCATGGACGAGCAAGTCCGTAACGACCCGGGCCTGCGTGGGCCGACCTACTTCGAAATCCTGACAGCAGCCGCTTTCCTGCACTTCAACATTCAGCAGGTCGACGTCGCCGTCATCGAAGTGGGACTCGGCGGTCGACTCGACTCAACCAACATCTGCCTTCCAGTTTGCAGCGTGATCACCACGATCAGTAAAGACCATACACGACAACTGGGCGATACGCTGGCCGCCATCGCTGGCGAAAAGGCAGGCATCATCAAGCCACGCGTCCCGTTGGTTTGCGGGGTCACGGCAGAAGAGGCTCGAAGCGTGATCCATGCGCGGGCGGACGAACTCGAATCCGAACTTTTCCAACGCGATCGCGACTTCGGATTCGAAACGGACGATTCCCACCCGATCACAACTCGCCAATCTGTGTTCTCGTACTTCGAGTTCCATTCGTCGGGCGACCGAACTGCCCCGTTCCGTATCGACGACTTAAAGACGGGGATGCTGGGTGCTCATCAGTTCGCAAACGCGACGGTCGCGATTCGAGCCGTTCGAGAACTGCGATCGATAGGAATCGAACCCGCGGCGGAACAGATTCGCACTGGTTTGCTGGAGGCACGCTGCCCGGCGCGGATCGAAGTGGTTCGCCAGCAGCCGCCCGTCGTGGTCGATGCGTCACACAATTCGGCTTCCGCAAAGGCATTGACCGAAACGCTGACCGATCATTGGCCCGATCATCAACTGACATTTGTGCTGGCCGCGACTCGTGGCAAGGACGTTGAGTCAATCCTCGAGCACCTGCTACCGCACGCAAACCGTATCGTGTTCACGCGTTACCTCGAAAACCCACGCTGCTACGACCCACGGAAGTTGCAGGAATTAGCCGGAACAATCGCGACAAGGCTCGGATTGGCGGGGATCGCGATGTTGGTCGAGCCCATTCCTCTTTCCGCATGGGAGGCTGCCATCCGCCAAACCGCGAACGAGCAGGCGGTTGTCTGCGTTACAGGCTCGTTCTTCCTGGCGGCCGAACTGCGGAACATCATCATGGAAAACCCGGGGAACCCTACGTGAAGCGACACACGCCAGAAAGTGAGACACGCGATCCGGAAGTAGCCGGGTTGGTGATCGTTCGAGCCGGATACTCCAACGGTTGTGGAGCAGGCACGTCGCTGACGCGTCGGCTTCTCCCTGGTGGTTTGACGACTTGCGAGGCTGCGCGGATGGTATTGATTCGTTGGGGGATCACTCTATTTGCGATTTCCATAAGCACTTTCAGCGTGCTGGCTGCCGAATCGATCGATCCGCAGTTGTTAACAGTGGCTGAGAATTCCGACTTCGAGGCGACAGCGACGCACGAGCAAGTCCTGCAGTTGTGTCGCAAGCTGGCCGAGTCGCCGCGGATCGTGCTGTCGTCGATGGGGCGATCATTTGAAGATCGGGACATGCCGTTGCTGGTAGTGTCCAAAGACGGTGTGGCGAAACCGGCCGACCTTTGGGACGACGATCGACTTGTCGTTTTTGCGATGGCAAACATCCACGCCGGCGAAGTCTGCGGCAAGGAAGCGCTGCTCATGCTGGCCCGCGAACTGGCTACCGACGATTCGGGATTGCTCGATGAACTGGTGGTGCTGCTGGCACCGATCTACAACGCCGATGGCAATGAACGATTCGCCATCGATCATCGCACCAACCAGGTGGGCCCCGCCAAGGGCATGGGACAGCGACCGAACGCTCAGGGACTCGATCTCAATCGAGACAATATCAAGCACGAATCGCCCGAGGCGCGCGCGTTGGCTCAGTTGATTACCGACTGGAAACCGGCGATCTGCATCGACACGCACACCACGAACGGCTCGTACCATCGTTACACGATTACCTACGACGGCCCGCGTCATCCGGCCACACCCGGCGAAATCGTCGAATTCACCCGCGATCAGTTCCTGCCGGCGGTTGGCGATCAACTGGAGAAGAGCGGCTACCTCTCGTTCTTTTATGGCAACTTCAACGATTCCAAGGACCGCTGGGATACCTATCCCGACCAGCCGCGCTATTGCACGCATTACTTCGGCCTGCGTGGAACGATTGGTGTCCTCTCCGAAGCTTACGCCTACGCATCCTACAAGGATCGCGTCCTGGCAACACGCGATTTTGTCGAAGGATGCCTCGTCTGCGCGAAGGAGCAGCGACCTGAGATCAACAAGCTGCTGGCCGAGGCAGTGCGAGCCGACCAGGAGGCCGCCGAGTTTGCCGTCGCCTCGATGCCCATCGCGTTGCGACAGTGCGAAGCGCTGGGCTTCGAGGAGGTGGAGCAAGACGGAAAGCGAGTTGCGACCGACACACCTTGCAACTATCGCTTGACCTACTTTGGCCAGAGCCGCCCGACACGAACGGTAAAGCGACCCTTCGGCTACCTGATTCCAGCCACCGCAACCAAGGTGATCGACAACTTGAAGTCTCACAACATTCAGCTTCACCGTCTCACCAGTGAAACGGATGTCGAAACCGAAAGCTGCACGCTGTCGGAAACCGAGATCGCCGATCGCGAATACCAGGGTCACCGCAACATCGAGGTGACTCGTGTCGAAGTTCAACGGCAGTTCACGAAGTTACCTGCAGGATCGCTGATCGTTCCCGCAAACCAACCAATGCTGGGTGGCTTGATCGCTTGCCTGCTGGAGCCAACCTCGGCGGACGGACTTTGTGCATGGAATTTCTTCGACGAACAAATACTCGATGGCGATCGCGTTGCCGACGACGCACGTTTTCCCGTAGCTCGAATTCTTACTGACATTTCGGCGGAGCTTTTAACCGTCGACTGACGTAGTCGATGAGGCAACACTTCTGCCCGCAATTCGGAAAGACTAGCCGGGAGCGCAGGCGAGCAGATTACGCTATTCAACTTCACTCGGGCGCGTACTTAGAGCTACGCGTATTCACGTGTATTTTGGTATTTGGTTGCCATCTCACACAGACATTTCGTACACTTCCCGCCTGCGTATTGCGCCTGTTCGTTCATGGTGGATGCTGAGCTGAATCATGAGACGTAGCGACCTCTGGCTCCTCTTCGTCCCCCTCTTTGCTTTGGCCATTGCGATCCACCCGGCCGCGGCCATTCTCTCTCCGCTGTACTATACTTCGGCCACCGGAAATGTCGTGATCGACATGACCGATGCCCCAGGCGGGCAGGTTGAGTTTTTCATGTGGCAGCTCGGCACACCTAACACACCACTCGAACCTGGCTTTCGAATCGAGAATCTGAAGCGGCTGACGAATTCGGCAGTTGCCAGCGTCTTGCCCAATTTCATCCTCGATGTGAAATTCAACAGCCACGATCCAGCGTTAGCGACCGGCCTCGAATTAATTCCCGCCGGCGCGTACGATTTGGGCGACATCTTGCCGGTCGGTCTCAGCCAGAGCGAAGCTTTGGCTTACATCGGGGCCTTTCCTTACGACGAAGAGAATCCGGATGATGTACTTTCGCTCTATGGCACGCCCGACCTGGAACTCCACGGCTTCGGACTGGTCCACGACGGCGTTTGGCTGGGGGCAGGCGACTTGAATGTCGCGCCAAGTCCTCCTTCGATTTTGCCGGCGGGCGACCCGCCATTGGATTTAGATTTTGCCACGTCGGTAGAGCTAATGTACGACCCATCGAATGGACACGTTTCTTTCGACTCGTCAGGTCCCGAAGGTGGCTACGTCATCGGTTACGGGCTCCGATCCCAAAACGGTTCATTGAGATATCCACTGTTCGAGCCGATCACAGAAGGGCTGCGCAACTCCAACAATTATGCCGTCGAAGAACTGACCAGCGACGGCATCGCGCCAGGTGTCTACGATCTGGGGGCCCTGTTGGCTCCCGGCTTGTCGAACCAGGCGGTCGCCGAGGCGATTGGTGACAGCTACTTTATTTCGAACGAGGATTTCTTCAGCCCCGACTTCACCATCAGAAACGTAACCACGCCATTCCAATCGCTGACGACCACAGGCACCTCCGTCGACCTGCAATTCTTCGTGGAAGCGGCAATTCCCAGTTTCCACAACGGTTCCGTAGAAGCGGACGTCAACAACGACGGCAGAGTCTCGCCCATCGACGCTCTATTTGTGATCAACGACCTGGATTACAACGGCGGACGCGAACTGCCGCTGCTGGTTTACGGTGACGCCTGGCCGTCGCTGTTGCTCGACGTGAACGAAGATGGCTTCGTGTCCCCGGTCGATGCGCTGATGGTCATCAATCTGCTGGACGAAGGTATCGATGTGACTCGTGATCCCATCAGGCCGAAGGGTGGATTCGGAATTCGTGCCGTACCTGAGCCAGTTGGATCAGTTTGGCTGCTGTTCGGCCTGCTTACCGTACGCCCTGTTTTGCGCCGGCAATGATCCGCTCGATCACTTCCATGTTACGAACCGCGTCTTCGATCGGTGTCGGAACGGGCATGTTATTGAGGATAGCTTGCGAGAAGAGGTCACCCTGAATCGTGTATTGGTCGCAGACCTCAAACGTGACTTCTTCACGGATTTTCTGACGTTGAATCCATAATCGACAGGGGCGATCGTTCGGCGCATTGAAGGGGATTTCGATTTCGATGCAACCAGCGGTGCCGAAGATGAGCACGCGTTGGTACGGTTCGACCTGGGTCGAGCAAGTGAACGTGGCAGTCCCCTGTTCAAATTGCAGGATGGCCGAGGCGAGTCGGTCGGTATTGAACCTGGGGTCCAATTCCACCGTTCCTATCACATCGATCGGCTCCGCATCAAACAGGAATCGCGGTACCGAAATCGCATAGCAACCGATATCGAGCAGCGTGCCGCCACCGACATCTGCCTGATTGCGAATGTTCCCAGGGTCGTCGTTGAAGTACGAAAAGAATGTCTGAACCGTCCGCAGCTGACCAATTGTCCCGTCGCCGACCAGCTGCTTTGCCCATTGCCACTGCGGATGATGGCGATACATGAACGCTTCCATCAGTTTCAATTCAGGATGCCGAACTCCTGCCTCGACCAGCTTGCGTCCTTCCGCCGCCGACATGCCGATTGGTTTTTCGCACAGCACATGCTTGCCCGCTTCGAGCGACTTCACCGACCATTCGACGTGCAAGTGGTTGGGCAGCGGGTTATAGATCGCATCAACGTCTGGGTCCGACAACAGCTGCTCATAACTGCCAAACGCCCTTGGAATGCCCAGCTCGTCAGCCACCGACCTGGCACGTTGCAAATCGCGTGAACAAATCGCCACGATCTCACACAGTCCCGACTGCTGCATGGCCGGGATCACCTGCTTGACGCCGATCTTGGCGGTACTGATCACGCCCCAGCGAACTTTTTCAGGCATCGTGCTCCCCTGTTCGACTTACAGGCCCAGGACGTGTGTGCCCTGCTCGAATACGACATCCACCGGAATACCGGCGGAATTCAGCCGCTCCAAATCGGACTGCAGTGTTGGACCGACGAGGCATTTTTCCTCGACGAATTTGCTGGTCGCTTCGTAGTCACCATCACCCTGCAGTTGCAACAGTTTGGCGCTGAGTGCCGTCATCGCTTTCCGCATCGCTTCGATGTTGACCCGGTACTGACCCGATGGCTCCCTGGAGAACGCGCCCATCTCCTGGAAGAAATTGAATCTCAGCATGTTGGCTCGGCCATGAGCACTGCTCGCTCCGAACCTAACCGAGCGAAATATGCCAGCCATAAATGTCACGTAGTAGTCCTCCAACTGTCCATCTGCAAGGATGCCCTGTTCAAGCAATTGCGTCACCATGTACAGGCCGAGGATGTCAGCCTTTCCTTCTTCGATCGAACTGGCCAGATCCCGCAGCGCGTCACGCACGCTCTCATGGTCTTCAACCGTGTACTTGATGCCCAAGCCATGGGCTACCTCGTGGAACATCGTATTGGAAAAGAACGCATTGAAGGTCACGTGTTGGCGTTGATTTTCAACGATCAACGTCTCGGAGATCGGCAGCATGATTTTGTCAAATTTGGCTCGCATGGCGTTCTTCAGTTGCAACCTGCGCGTCCCTTTTTTCAATTGCACTTCTTCGTCATTCGGCAGATTGATAGCAATCGTTTTCGATCCGGCATTGCAGTCACCTGCATAGAAGATCACGTCGTAAGCATTGAGGTCGGAATCGGAGCCCGGTTTTTCCTGCTTGTACTTTGCGTCCACAGGCAAGTTCTCCTGCAATCCGGGTAACAATTCCACATACTTCGCCAACCGCTGGCTCCACTGCTGATCCTTGATCAACACGTACGCCTCGTGAGCCGCTTTGTAGCCGAACAACTGATCTTCGTAGTTCTCGATCGGTCCAATGACGATATCGATGTCATTGGATTTCATGTCCATCCACAGCATGTCGCTATCGCGATACTCGTCCGATTCCAGCGCATCGGCGCGGGCTTTGAGGTATTTGCGAAAGCCATCGTCTTCTGCCAATTCGGCCGCCTCGCGCAACTTTGCCGCCGCACGGCGCATTGGCTGGGCATACAGTTTGTGATACGGCACCGCGACCAGTTTTCCGGCGGCATCGCGGCGGATGGCCGTGTAGAGGCTGCGGAACGACTCGGTGTCGTCCGGGTTCGCTGCCAAGTGGTCTTCAAATTCTTCAGCGGTCATATCGCGCGGGTAGAAATTAGCTCCTTTGGGTTTCTCGTTGACGCCTTCGATGAACGGTTTGTTGTCTCCAAGACGATCCCAGGGACCGAAGTTGATTTCGATCAGGCGGCGCTGGTCGTCGCTCATCGCCAGCGCGAGCGCCGCCAAGCGATCACCGTAGGCCTGCTGCCAGAAAACCGACTCCATTTCCGAAGCCGCCTCGATCAGCAGCGGCAGCAACGCGCGTTGATTCGCGGTTAGCGGACTGAGGTCGGCTGTCAATTCAAACGGCGCGTATTGATCCACTCGAGCTCGCATCGACATTTCTTCACCCAGACTGACTTGCTGACAAGGAAACAATGCGGCCATCACAAGCAGCACGGCCGACAGCATGCATCGATGCATAGACAAAACTCCTGGCTCAAACGGAAGTGTGACGAAAGGAACGGTGGATCGCGTGAACGGTGGATTTGCGGCGAGGGTATCGCAGGCAGATATTGAATCCCGCAAGTTTGGCGTTATCTTCCGGGCTTGGCAATTGTCGGGCGAATGGCGAGCAATCTGCAGCGCTGGTAAATTCCTGATAACTTTCATTCCAGCACTTTCCAATCCATCGATGGAGTTTATCCGATGAAGCATGATCAGCCAAAGGACTCGAAGGCGTCCCCTGCTGCGGATTCCAGTGGTACACGCAACGTGTCACGACGAGTTTTCCTGGCCAGTTCGACCGTCGCGGCAACGGTCGGACCGTTACTCGTGCCTCGGAACGTTCATGCCGGGAATGACGAGACGTTGAAGATCGGACTGGTGGGTGCGGGAGGTCGGGGTACCGGTGCGGTAACCGATGCGTTGTCTGCCGATCCGAATACCCAGCTGGTTGCCATCGGCGATGCGTTTTCAGATAAGGCTGCGAGCTGCCTCAGAAACCTCTCTTCGCGGGAAGAATTGCGACCTCGTCTGGCCGTCGGTCCTGACAACTTGTTCAGCGGCTTCGATGCTTACCAAAAAGTCGTCGACGCCTGCGACGTGGTGCTGTTGGCAACTCCTCCACACTTTCGACCAGAACATCTCGAGTACGCCGTTAACGCAGGCAAGCACTGCTTCGTGGAAAAGCCGGTAGCGGTCGACGCGATGGGTGTCCGACGGGTGCAGGCGAGCTGCAAGGCAGCTGAGGAGAAAGGACTCACCGTTGTCTCGGGGCTTTGCTGGCGATACCACCCGGCAGTCGTCGAAACGGTGAACCGAATCAAGGATGGCGCAATCGGCGACATCATCAGTATCGAATCACATTATGATGCGGGCACGCTGTGGCATCGCGGGGATGAGCCGGACTGGAGTCGTATGGAGTATCAGATCCGTAATTGGCTGTACTACACGTGGCTTTCCGGCGATCACATTGCCGAACAGGCAGTTCACAGCCTGGACAAGACCGCGTGGCTGCAGGATGACGCCAGCCCGATCCGGGCGACAGGAATGGGCGGGCGGCAACAACGGACGAGCCCGATGTACGGTCACATCTATGACCATCACACCGTTTTCTACGAATACCTGAGTGGGATTCGCGTCTACTTCACGTGCCGCCAACAATCCGGCTGCACCAACTTCGTCGACGAAATCGTCCTCGGGACGAAAGGCACTGCTCAAGTTCTCAGCAACGTAATCAAGCCTCAAGATGGTCCAGAATGGAAGTATGAGGGCGAAAAACCCAGCATGTACGAACAGGAGCACGTGGCACTATTCAACAGTATTCGCAATGGCACACCCATCAACAATGGACACTACATGACCAACAGCACGATGCTGGCCATCATGGGCCGAATGTGCACGTACTCTGGCAAATCGCTGACCTGGGAAGAGTGTATGGCGAGCGAACAACGCTTGGGCCCGGATACGTACGCTTGGGGTGACATGCCGGAACCGGCGGTTGCGATCCCAGGCGAAACAGGCACTGCGTGAGACGATTTTGACAGCGGGCGAATTTGCGTCGCCTCTGAACACTCATCGAAGGAATGATATCGAGTGCATGAGCGATCCGTATTTTCAGAGTTTGTTTGCCGATCGCATTGGTGGAGCGAACTACGGCAAGAGCAGCGACATCTACAAATTCGAGAAGATCAAGCGTGCGAAACGGAAGGCCTTGGCCGAGTTTCCAGATCGCTCGTTGATCGACTTTGGAATTGGCGAAAACGACGCCATGGCCGATGAACGCGTGCGTCGTCGGCTGGGCGAGGAAGTGCACCGGCTCGAGAATTGCGGCTACGCCGACAATGGGATACAGGCGTTCAAGGATGCCGGCGCACGTTACGTGTCGCGGAATTTTGGTGTGACCATCGATGCAGTAACCGAAATCAATCACTGCATTGGTTCGAAGCCGGCGTTGTCGATGCTGCCCGCCGTGTTCATCAACCCGGGCGACACGACCATGATGACAGTTCCCGGGTACCCGGTCGCAGGGACCCACACCAGGTATTATGGAGGCAACGTCTACCAACTGCCGCTAACCGCCGAGAACAACTTCCTTCCCGATCTGGAGGCGGTCCCTCCCGATGTTGCCTCAAATGCGAAACTCCTGGTACTGAATTATCCCAACAGCCCAACGGGTGCATTGGCGACACGCAGCTTCTACGAGCGCGTTGTCGATTTCGCACGGCAGCACGCTTTAGTGGTGGTGCAGGACGCCGCGCACATCATGCTGAGTCACGGCGCGGAACCGCTCAGTTTTCTCTCCGTACCCGGAGCCAAAGACGTGGGGGTCGAAGTACATTCGCTCTCGAAGGGCCATGACATGATCGGCTGGCGCATGGGTTTCGTTTGTGGCAACTCGAAGATTGTGCAGGCGTTCGCCGATGTGAAAGACAACTGCGATTCGGGGCAGTTTATCGCGGTTCAAAAAGCGGCGGCCGTGGCCTTGGACGAAGCGTCTATTCCGGTTCGCATCAGAGAAAAGTACCAGCGTCGATTGACGAAGATGGTCGCGATGCTGAAGCGATCAGGATTCCAGGCGGAAATGCCCGGGGGAACGTATTTTCTCTACACGAAGTGCCCCGCAGGAATCGAGGGGGGGCCGACCTTCAGGAACGCCGAAGAGGCCAGCCAGTACCTGATTGAACGGCACTCGATCGTTACCGTGCCGTGGGACGATGCAGGTTCCTTCCTGCGTTTCTCGGCAACGTTTGTCGCGGAAAATCAGATGGCAGAAGACAAACTTTTGGCCATGGCAGAAGAACGCCTGGCGTCCACGCGCGTTGTCTTTTAGTGCGCATCGCCCGGGCTTGTAGCGTGTACGGTGTTGGTATCGCAGTCCTGCATGTGCGAAAAGCCATTACGCTAGACGAGTGGTTAATGCTCGCTGGTCAGGTGCTCGACGTCGCGGACAGTTGCAGCGGAATGAACCCTATGTAGGCGGATCCGCGATTTGACGATCGGTCAAGGAAGGCAGATTAGCACGGGCCACGCCTTTGCCCCAACGCGGTTTGAAGAATCGCGGGGGCGCGAGTGCAGTTGGAGAGTTCACAGAACTGTCGGCTGGTGTCTCTTTGCCGATGTCGTTGACGATCAGTGATCGCAGCAACAGGCCAGCAAAAATCAGCATGGAAATCAGCATTACCAGCACACACCAATCGCTACATTGCCGCCAAAAAAGCCCATCGATCCATCCTCGCTGCTGGCGTTGCCGACCCCGCCCCAGTATTGGCTTTCGAGGGCAACATGGAAATAGGGATGCCAAACCGTTCCGCTCGGTGGCAACAACTGAACGCCAACTTGCATTTCGGCAATGGGCAACACATCATCGCGGCCGGTTCGTCGTTGCGTTGTCAACTGATCGTCAAGGTCCAAATCTTCCACCGAGTTCAACTCGGAAGTCGACTGCCCGAACAGCAGGGCACCTCGAGCCGATCCGAATAGTGCCATTCCATATCCCAAGGGACGTTGGGCACGAAGATAGAGTGTTGGCCCGACCCCTTCAATATCATGACGATAATCGATCGTACCCTGCTGGTTTCCTGCAGCATTCGTCAATGATCCGAGATAAGTCTGCTCCATTTGCGCATAGCGAATGCCAGCAGCCCCCACCCATTTCCAACAACCAGAATCGAAACAACGCGTCCCCTCCAAGTCGACCGACGAAGCGAACAACTGCGAAGTAGCCGAGTAGACCGAACCGGGAACGGTGGTGGAAAGATCCACCTCACCGAAGAATGGTGGAGTAATACGGCCAAAACCGTTGTCAGGCGGCGAGACCGAAAACGCGTCCGATCCGTGATTGAATTCCCACCAGACCCCGCGCACCCCAGCGTCGCCAAGCGTGTAATCCACCCAGACGCGAGGAGCCAGTTTGGTATCAAAGGCAAACTCGAGATCGGTGAACGTCTCTTGCGTTGCGCCGTCACTCTCAAGCTGCATTGCGGCAACGTTGGATTCAAACGATGGATGGAGAAAGGTGAATTCGACGCCCGTCGTGATGACCCCAGGGCCTCCGTTGCAGAAGTTGAACCACGAGCCACCACAGCTACCGTCCGTGCAACTGATTTCACCTGCATCGTGATAGCCGGAGTTGTAGTCCACCTCACCTTCGTAGGTGTCGGAAATCGCCGCTCCAGGCCGACTTTCGTAATCCACGGTGTCGACGTCTGCGCCATCAAAGTCGTTTGACATTGGCGATTCGAACCTGGCCGGCGGCGGGCGGCGGACTGGCGGACGTCGCTTGATTTGCATCGAACCGCGTTGGGCGTGGGCCATGTGTCCGCCAACAAGCGCTATCACGATTGCCAACACGAACCGTTCGAACCGCAAAATTTTCGTCGTCATCGCTGACCACTCCTGAGGTTGACCGCGCGCATTTCAAACTCGGGTGCACGGTAGAGTTCTTCATCGGCAAGCTGGATAAAGAAGTTAAAGATTATCGATGATGTCGATTATGAGGACGCTGAGCACTGTCGAGATTCTGCGTCCGTCTGCTGAGCGACAAAGGCGCGAAGCGCATTTACTTTATCTGTAGCGTCTTTTCGCTGAGTTGATACTGCTATGGAAGCGCCGCTAACGCGACACGTATGTGCGACACGCACTAGCGGACGTAATCGGAGACGTTGAGCGATATACCGTCATTGGTACTGACCATTTGGACGTTGACCAATTCATCAATGATGTCGGCGAGGTAGCCGACGTGTCCGTCGAGCGACAGGGCGTTCACGCCGGCGGTATGGCTGCTGCGCGGTGCGCCCGTGACGAACCAGTAATCACCCGTGGTTGCCCGCCGGCAGGGCATCTGCCTTTGTGCCGACAGTTCGACATCGGGGCAATAGTAGATCCAGTCGCTGACGTCCTGCGTGTTGGGTGTATGAGCCCAGCCGAAGAAATCAGAATTCGGCACATATCGACGAATGAACCGTTGGTCATAGATCGTTTCGCTGCCAACGCCAAAATCGTGATCGACGTGTACGGACAGCAAACTGCCGGCTCCCCAGGGAACCGCCCACACGCCACGCGGATCATTGTCGTGCGCAAACGTGCGTACCTCGGTCACGGCCAATGTCGCCGTAATTCCATCGCGCAACCGCTGAAGAGATTGCCCGTCACGACTGGTGTTTCCCGGTTCGAATCCTCCCAGCGCCCCAGGAAGGTACTGCAGATCACCGATGTGTTGTGGGCTGACAAACGCCGCGTAGTTTCCTTTGCCGAGCCATTTGCCTTGCGAATGCCGAGGATGCCTGAAGCGACCATCCAGGTTGCCATCAGCCGGGCAAATCAGCGTTGGGACATTGTTCTGCTGGGCTTCCGATTCCTGCTCAAAAACCGTTCGTCCGTCCGCCAGGTCGAACTGGTCGTACAGCGCCTGTTCTTCGATGAAGGGCAGGACGAGCACGATCCAACTGATCTGTTGCCCGGATCGCGGATTGAAATTTGGCTGAAACATCGATGTCGATTCGGACGAATCCACCAGGCCGGCCGGTGGCAACGTGCCGCGTGCCGACTCGTAGGTCAGCAGCGCGAGCCCCAGCTGTTTCAGGTTGTTCTTGCATTGCAGGCTGCGAGCTGTGGCACGAACTGCATGGACGGCCGGCAGGAGCAAGGAAACCAGAATTGCGATGATGGCGATAACTACCAGCAATTCGACCAGTGTGAACGCGCGGACATGGAATCGTCGGGTAGGAAACAGCATTGCGATTCACCTGGCTCGCCTAGAAGTGCAAACGAACTTTCACCACGATAGATGATTCTGGCGGGCTTGCAATCAATGCGCAGGTTTTCGTTAGAAGCTGCCAGGACGCCGTTATCCCACACGAATCTGGATCGTCTGGAAGTCGTTAATGCTGGTTGCATTGGCCGAAACACCAACGCTTACTTCAAACGTACCCGTAAGACCATTGGAAGGTGTGATGGTCATCAAGCCGGTCGAAGAATCGACGCTGACGTCAAGATCGGCCGGTGGTTGGCGTGCATCAAAACCACCGCTCAAAGCAAACGCTTCGTCCGGTCCGAAAAAGACGACCGGATCACCTTCCACGTCGACCGACTCCAATTGATAAGTTGTCGGCGTGTCGATCGTGGTTTCAATGACCGGATGCATCGGGCGAATATCGGCCAACCAGGGGTTCGTGTTTGTGGTGTCGGGCCTGACGATCACGGTAAACGACTGGGTTGTCGTAAAGACGCCATCGGTGACTCGCACGGTGATTTCCGCTTCGCCCGAGAAGTCTGCAGACGACTTGAGCTGGAGGACGGCATTCTGGTTGTCCTCAAAGACCTCGGCGGACGTGATCGTCACTGGATCGAGCGGTAAGCTGGCTCCATTGACTGGTACTTCACTGATCGCTTCCCGGATGTCCTCCCCTTCCACAAGAACGCCGAAGATCGTGTGGTTTCCGTCGAGGTTACGGCTGGGGCCCTCCGTAACGAAGAACTGTGAATTGTTCGTGTCGTCCGAGGTCTTGGCCATCGACAACAACCCCGTACTGTTATGCTGTAAATCGACGCTAAACTGGTCATCGAAATTCGGCAGCGACGAGCCGCCTGTACCGTTACCCACCGGGTCACCGCCCTGGATTACGAAATCATCGATGACTCGATGGAAGGTCAGGCCATCATAGAAACCGTCCTCGGTCAGTTCGATGAAGCGATCAGTGGCGCGGGAAGCCTGCCCCTCAAGGAATTCGAAGACCATTTCTCCCGAGATATTGTTGCCGGGGCTTTCGACATTCAGTTTCCAACTACGATTCCCTGTGAAGATCGTGCCTGTCGCGAGTGCCGAATTCGATGAGGTGACGGTATAGGTCAATTCATCGCCATCGGCATCGAACCCATCAAGTCCGATATGCAGCGGCGATCCCGTCAGCAGGTTCATATCACGAATGAAGGCGATTTCGGGGGCCGTATTCGACGCTCGAACACGTATGGCAGCGGTGGCGAGAACGCTTGGATCAGCGCCATCGGAAACAACAACATCGATATTCCGTACTCCACCCGTGCGGCTCTCGCCGGCGACATTTGAGTACGTCAGCGTTTGCAATACGCGTTCGTAATTCGTCACCGAATCGACGCCAGTTAACGCCAGGATACCTGATTCCGATGTGAATTCCGCCGCAATGGAGGTTCCCGCGGTGTCCACGCTGAGGCTCTCGTCGCCAACATCGAGCGTGCTTCGAAGCGTAATTGTGGCACTCGACAATTCCGTTTGATCAGCGTCAGTGACTGCCAGTCCGCTATTGCCAACGGCGATCTCAGATTCGTCTCGATCCAACAGAAGCTCGTCTTCCACATTCAAGTCCACAACGGGCGCGGCGTTCAGGATTTCCACGCTGAATTGTGTGGACTCGCGACCGAGTGGTTCGCCATCGTCATCGACGAAGACGCGGAAGAACACTTCGGTCAACCGGGATTCGGGAGTCGCCGTCCACGAAAGTGTCGCCGTGTTGTCTCCGTTGTCGACGAGCGTCGTGTCGGCCGGGTTCTCACCTGGCGCCAAGGAGAACGTCAGCTCGTCAAATCGGTTGGGGTCGCTGGCCACGATCAGGAATTGAACTTCCTCTCCCACGATCGCTCGCTGGTCTTCGACCGGTTCGATGACCGGCTTGAGGTTCATGGCCGGTTCCACTTCCACGACGTACGCCTGGGCAAACACTCCACCACGATCCGACGCACTATTTCCTTCGTAGGCAATGACCGAGTTGCCGAATCCGTTCAAGGCGACGCTCGGCGTCGTTTGATGCCCCGAATCGACACCGCTATCTGACGAATTGACAATGATTAAATCACCATCCGCGACACCGTCCCTGTTGAATGCCTGGGCATTAACTTCCCAGCCGCTCCCATCCAACTGTCCATCGTTCCAGGCGATGAGAAACTCGCCGGCATCGGCAGCAGCGACCGCCGAATCACGTTGTTGGCCCGCTGACTCGGTGTGGACCTGAAATTCTTCGCCGGCAACATCGTCGGCGCCGAATTGGCGAGCGAATACTCCCCAACTATCGCCATCCTGGTCGAGGCTGCTCCACGTAGCCACGACTGCTCCAGCTTCATCGACATCGATCGATGGCAGGTGCTGGCTTCCCGCGGTCTCGCTCGCAACCTGGAACTCGCTGCCGGCCGCAGTCCCGTCCGCAGCAAAGCGCTTTGCAAACACGCCCCAATCGTCTCCGTCCTGATGCCTGCTACTCCATGCGACGACAAATCCTCCGCCCGCTTCAGCCGCAACGACCGGAAAGGCCTGCATGTCGTCAGTCGTACCGTTAACCAAAGTCTCCGTTCCCAGGCGTTCACCGTCGGAGGAGAGTTGTTGAGCAAAGATGCCATCGAAATCGCCGTCACCGACACCATCCCAGACGACAACCGCGCTACCATCGGCGGCGGCGGCGATGTCGGGACGGCCCTGTTTGCCGCCGACGGTCGTATTGACACGAACCTGGTCGCTGATTGCTTCCCCGTCGGCATCGAATCGCCGAGCAAAGACGCCCTGCCGATCACCTTCGCCACGGCCGCTCCAGACCACCCAGAACGAGCCATCGGTCGCGACATCGGTCTTCGGGCTGAATTGATCACCGCGTGTGATCTGGTTGGCGACAGCCAAACTGTTCCGCGTGGCATTATTGTCAAATTGCTGAAAAAATATCTCGCGATCATCACCCGCCAACCGGGTCTCAACGACTCCTTGACCATGGAACACGACTGTCGACTGCTGTTCACCCGAAACGAACGAGTCAATTGACGAAATCTCGACGCGTTGAGTGGCAGAGAAAAGATCGCTG
This sequence comes from uncultured Planctomycetales bacterium, assembly GCA_963821085.1. GTDB lineage: Bacteria > Planctomycetota > Planctomycetia > Pirellulales > Pirellulaceae > CAWGCE01. Next base: position 334,869 of record CAWGCE010000006.1, read on the forward strand.
ACCAATAGCGGTTCGCCGATCGCGTCGGCAGCCAACATCGTGCGAGTCTCCAGGCACTCAGGATTGGCGAGGCGAGACGCGCGGGAGGTCTGCAATGAAGATTTTGAACTGCGCGCACGCCGGCGCTGCAATAACCGTTTGAGCATCTCTATTTCCCTGTTCCACTACCGTTCACTCGCTGCCTGGTGCTGCGAGCATGATCAAGAATAAACGCTTCAGCCCCTCGTACTTTAAGTATGAATGGCCCCACAGAAAGTTGCAACGAATAGGTCATCGATGCCGGTCCTTGCGGCAGTGCAGCCATTACCGACAATCGTGGCACGACCGGCATAACCTGCGCAGTGCCCTCGCCCGGCGTCCAATTAGGAGTCGATTTCCCGTGGTCTATCAACAGAGAATTCGAATCAGCACCCATCACGGTGGACAGATGCACGACATCACGTGCCAGGTGGGCGACGTCGTTGCCGCCAGTGGTGTCGTCACGGGTACCGCCCATGTGTTCAACATCGGAAGCACAGGTGCGGTGGGAACGATCGAATTTGAACCGGGCTTAATGGAAGATTTACCGTTCATCTTGAACAAGTTGATGCCGCCAAGCAAGAACTATGGTCACGAACTGGCGTGGCAAGACGGCAATGGTCATTCGCATCTGCAAGCGACGACGTTAGGACCCTCACTGACGGTACCAGTTGCCGACAGGAAACTGATCCTGGGAACCTGGCAACAAATTTTTCACCTGGAATGCGACATCAAACCGCGGAGGCGTGAGCTGGTCGTAACGGTGCAGGGCGAGTGACGTCAGTTGGCTGTCGAGTCTTCGGGAAACTGATCGATGCCAAGAACTTCGCGGTAGAAAGACTGGCCAAAGTCCCGCATGGCAATCATCCACATGTCTTCGTCGTCACCGAACACGAACTCGGCCGATGCTTGCAGTGTCAGCCACGAACCGTCTGCGACTTCGTCTTCCAACTGACCTTCCTGCCAACCAGCATGGCCCACATAGAACTGAAGCGAGGCATTCGTGCTGTCGATCAAACTCTGCAATTGATCCTGCTCCTCCACCACAAAGACGCGACCCGGTTCGTCATCTTCTGAATAGTTCAACGCGTGACGGCTTCCGCTCCACCTTCTGGGCAAACCCTGAAGAACAATCAAGGGGCCCGCAACGGGACCGCCTACGTGGAAGTTTCCATCTGTCTTGGGCAACGGGCCCGGCATCGCTTCCCCCAGCAAGCTGGCGATTGCCGATGCCTTTTGCGAAATGGGTTGATTTAGCACAACTCCCATGGCGCCATGTTCATCGTGGTGCAAAACAAGAATTACGGCACGATGAAAACGAGGATCGCTCATGTGCGGCGCGGCGATCAGCAAGTGGCCTTCGTACGAGTTCATCTGTTCCCTTTTCGCTTAGCCCCGGGATGTAACCGAAAACTCTTGCGTCGCGTCAACAATTCTTCAGCCATCTTGACGAGCGTGTCATTATGGCAGAATCCACGATAACGGAAGCTCTGTTTCGCAAAATGTGTACCAAGACCAGAGAAATGAAAAATCCCTTTTTCCGGTTTCCTTCGGCAAACGCTGCAACAAGCTGCCGTTAGAGTCCAACGATAGTTTTTCCGCAATGAAAAATCGCCTTTTTTTCTTGGGCGGCCATGAGCGTACCCTGCGACCACGAACGAATTTCGGGTCTCAACGGCAATCATCCCTAAACCGTTGCTCGGTACCGGATTGGCAGTCCGCCGCCGGCAGGAGCGGCATTTCGCCGCCGGCTAACGATCGCCAATGCGCCAACCAATAGCACCCACATGCTGCCCGGTTCCGGCACGAGCAGGGCGTCGACGTGGTCCAACAGTACGCGAAGCGATGCTTCCGTCGCAAGTCGCCCCTGATCGACGGTTACGTCGATGCCCACGTGCACGTGGCCAGCAGCCACGCTTTGGAACGGATCACTCGCATCCTTATGCAGGTCCTGGTACCAAACTCCATGGTACGCGATGAACTCGGAAACGAATGCTCCGCCGTACCCGGTGTAGTCGACATACGCGTCAACTCCCAGGTCGGCATCGGTCACGGCCGATACAATGTCTTCCATCGGCAGCGTGGAGGGGCGCTCGGTCAGCAGCGGAACCGAACTATCGGGAGGGCTGGGAGTCGGGTCAAACGGCGCTTCAAAGTCGTTGTTCCATCCGCGTGAGCCAAGATTCCGCTGCAGGTATTCAAGTTCCCAACTGGCATCCGCGTTGCCGCGACTAAACGTGATGATCGCCACCGGGTTGATTTCCGAAGTGATCCGCCACCAGTCTTCTGACGTGTCCTGATAGTCGACTTCCAGGTCTCCATCACCCTTGGGATTGGCATCTACGCCACCAACAAACTCGGGAAAGTAAGAGTGAATGTCATAGCCACGCGATTCCCAGTTCTCGCCTTCCCAGCCGGCAGGATTCTGCACAGGGCTCGTGCTGAAGTGCCGCACCATCTCATTCGTTGGCGGCCAATAGCCCGTAATAAGGATGTTGTTCGTAAAACTGGCCATCGCGGCGGCGGTACAAGTTGCCATCAAGCCAAAGGCATAGAGACACGTTTTTGGTCTGAGCATTAGTTCTTCCAAATCTCTCTGGGCGCACAAAAAACGCTCTCCTTGCTACCGGCTATGGCGGTCAGAAGGGAGCGTTTTTCGGTGTGCAGTGGCGTACTCTTCAAGTTTCAGGTTGGCTGGCCGGCAAGGCGTCGCTCCGGCGGCGTTGCACCAGAATACCAAGGCGCATTTGTCAGGGCAAACCGTATTTTGAGCCGAGCTGGCTGGTGCTGGTAACTTGCCGAGCTGATGCCTGCGGGTTCATTCTCAGAATTCCAAGCGAGAGGGTCAGGCCGATCTGCCTCGCATTTGCTGTGCGGCTTCGATGGCAAAGTAAGTCAGGATTCCATCAGCACCCGCCCGTTTGAATGCAAGCAGGCTCTCGATGACCACCTTGTCGCGTTCGAGCCAGCCGATTGCCCGCTGCCGCACACAACATCGCGTACTCACCGCTCACCTGGTAGACGTAAGTCGGCATTGCGAAAGCATCCTTTACGCGGCGAACGATATCCAGGTACGGCATGCCCGGTTTGACCATCACCATGTCGGCGCCTTCGTCGATGTCCATCGCAACTTCCCGCAGCGCCTCGTCGGTGTTCGCCGGGTCCATTTGATACGTCCGTTTGTCGCCCTGACCGAGGCTGCTGGACGAGCCGACTGCGTCACGAAAAGGTCCATAGAAACCAGAAGCGTACTTCGCCGAGTAGGCCATGATCTGCACCTGTTCGAAACCGCTTTCATCCAACGCCTGTCGAACGGCGGCGACGCGTCCATCCATCATGTCCGAGGGAGCGATCACGTCGCAGCCGGCTTGGCTTGAATCACTGCTTGTTGACACAATACGGTCAACGTCTCGTCATTGACGACGTAACCATCGCGGATCAACCCATCATGGCCATGGCTGGTGTAGGGATCGAGTGCCACGTCGCAAACGATGCCGATTCCGATCGCCATAGGATGCTTTGATGGTGCGCACCGCAGAGCAAACGAGGTTGTCGGGATTCAGCGCCTCGTCCGCTTCGGCCGTTTTCCTGGCTGGATCGGTGGCGGGAAAAATCGCCACAGCCGGAATTCCGAGTTCAACTGCTGTGCCAACAGCCGCCTCCAGCAGGTCGACCGACAACCGATCGACGCCCGGCATCGATGGAATGGACTCACGACGGTTAACTCCGTCATGCACAAAAACCGGCCAGATCAAATCACTCACCGAAAGCGAGTGCTCGCGTACCAGTCGCCGTGCCCAATCCAGCCTCCGGTTACGGCGCGGACGAGTTTGTGGAAACTTCCCGAAACCATTTGAGCCTCGGGGAAAAGAATCGGTCATGATTGGCCTTAACCTGCCGTCGCAAATCGTTAAAACGTGGAATCTTCCTGTCCTCTCACCGGGCCTAACCGCAACTTGCGTTCGCTCGGCAACTTCGAACGTAACAGAAGTCGAACGTAACCAAAATGGACCCAAAGATCACGCTCGGCAGTTTTCAGTTCTTGCCCAGTTCGGTCAAGGTGCACGGCCGACCTGACATCAACGACTGGATTGGCCCATTCCAATTTGCGCTGTGGTGTCAGCGGGCGAGCCCATGGTGGATCGGCGATATGCTGCTCGCCGGGGACGCCCAGTTTGGTGAGGATTTCTCCCAGGCCTGCGAAGGTCTAATCTCGGGCGACCAGTTACAACGATACGAATCCATCGCACGCCGAGTCCCACCCCGCAATCGTCGGGACAACCTGTCGTGGTCAGCGCATGCCGCGGTTGCCCGATTATCGGACGGCGATCAGCGAAAGATGTTGCTGGCTGCCGAGCGCAACGGATGGACCAGCGAGGAGCTGCGCAAGCGGGCTCGCGCGATGAAAGGCTAGGCTCGTGAACCTGTGGACACTTCCGCAATAGCGGCGTGATTCGTTGCGTAAAATCAGCAGAAATCCGCAGGGTGTTTGCAGCGGGGGAATTTTTGGCTGCGGCAAGTTAGATCGTGTCAGCCCACGCCCATCAGAGCAAAGTAGAGCATCACCACGGCTCCGGTGAACTGCACCAGCAGCACGAACCGCGTCTCGATCGGTGCTTCCTTGAAAGGGTAGAACCTCGTCGGGCTGAATTTGGTCAGGTCAGTTTTACAGTAGGCTCCGCCGTATCGTAGCTGATGGTTTGCGTAGACAAGGATGGCCGAGCCGACGGCGAACAGCAAGAACTGCGCATGAACGGGGTCCACCTCATCCGCAGCATACAGAAGAAATTCATTCATCCTCGTTCCGATTGTCTCCCCGGCTCAGAAAGGTGGGCGGGAAACGAGCCGAAGTCAAGCAAACTCCACAACATGGAATGCGAGCAATCGTCGGATGTCTGGGTCGTTCAAAAAACGACGATGGTTCGGGGACGCTGCCAAGACCTGGACGGCGATGGGCGTGAGACCGATCCCGCGAAGCTGATTCAATGATTGTTGAGCCACAATAGCCAGGCGGGCCAGACCGTCCCGGCCGCCTGACGTAATACCTACACGTCCGCCAGATCTGCAAACACCGCATCGAGTAGCGTGAACCTCGGCTCACGCGCATTCGTTCGATCGCTCCGTAAGCCGCCGCGATCGCGATCTTGAACACGATCGACTCCCTGTCGAGGCGCATCAACCCATCGGCCAGACGGAAGCTGCGATGCTCCATGGGAAAGTTCAATCGGGGCGATCAAATCAGACGCCGAATTCGCGTCGGCGGTGACGGCTCCCGAATCGATTCCGTCCGCAATTGCCAGGTTTGATTGCAACGGGTTCTGAATCGCATCAGGCGAGAAAAACACGTTGTCCTGCAATCCTTCGACATCCGTATTTCGCTCGATCACCTCGGCAAGCGTGGAATTGTTGATCCGCCGCAATTCCTGGCCATGGAAGATCCTCTCGTACCAGAATGAATCTCCGTCACGCAATCGTGTGAATTGATCTACCAGAATGGTCTTCACCAATTCACCCACACTGGCTCCATCCGAGTGATCCTCGGCCAGTCCACCCACCCAGAGGTCAATATTCCCGACCGTTCCATAGGCTGCTTCGAGTGCCGCCTGAACGTCTGGATCGGACGAAATGTCGGCGAAGGTCTGCACCGGGTCGAGTCCCAGGTCACTGCGTACCTGCTTGTAGTCGGCCAGCCCATGATCGCGTCCGCGCTGGATATTCAGCGATGCGAGATCAAATCCTCCGGCACCCGGAGGCCCGAAAAGAAAATTGCGGATGTCGTCGACGACCATCGTGTCAATTTCCTGGGCTGTCTGACTCGACAAACCCAGCAACAGCGAGTCGATGCCGTTGTCGATGATCTGATGGGGATTGAAGAAGGCGTCCTGCAACGAGATATTGCCTTCTTCCGCTTCTGTCCTGTCGTTGTTCAGTCGCAGCAACTCGGTCGATAGCATGCTGTGCCCAAAGCGATAGGCGGCCGTAGAGAACTCATTGGTAATCCCCGGATTCACGTCGCGATCGTAACCATCGTAGGCGTCGATGACGCCCCTACCCAACAACGCAGGCAGGAATTCGTTGTAGGTGATCGCTTGCATTTCGCCGATCACGATCGCACGGGCACGCTGGTACAGCTGTTCGTCTGTCGTATTCGGGTTATGCTCCGCAAGTTGTTCCGCGATACGATTGTGTTCACGAACCCACAGCGTGTGCATCGCAGTGAGGCCAATCTGCTCGTTGGCCCGCACATCACCCGCGAGGAACAGCGTGTCGCTTGTTCCGCCCGCGTTGTCCAGACCATCGACATTGAAAGGCAGCAAGTTACCCTCACTGGTCAGTAGTTTGCCGCCTGCAAGAGATCGCAACGCGGCAGCCCGCTCTTCGTCCGAGCCATACACATTCGAACCGTCAATGAATGCAGTGATCCCGTTGACTTGCTGGCGAATTCCGTTTTCATCGACTTCGTAAGCTGAGCGACCGAGGTTGATCTGTTCCTCACCGGTGCCAAACGGATCGAATAACGGATCTCCCGTGGGAACATCGATCGAAAAATCTTCTGCCGGGTCGGAACCGTCGGTAATGTCAATATCGTGATCGAGAAACTGGCCCCACTGCCAGAGTAGATCACTGAGCCCGCGATCGTTTTCGACCGATTCGGTCTGAGCCGCGACGACGTTACTGATCTCGCGAGCACTGGCTCGATCTGCACCGGCCGGCGTCGACTCGTCGTCGCCATATTCGTTGGCCGAGATGCGAAGCAACTCTTCATCGGCAGCACCCCATTTTTCATGCCAGCGATTGTTGTCCGTCCCATCAATCGAACGGATGAACGAAGTGCCGTTTGTATTTCCGCCCGGTTCAACACCAGGACCGCCGGCGGGTCCCCCAGGATGACCACCCGGCCTTCGAGCGTCAGGGCCATCTTCAGGACGCGGACCGGATTCGTGTCGACCAGGGCCTGGCGGATCGGACTGTCCCCGATACTTATGTCGCGGCAGTCCACCATCCGAGTTGGCTTCGCCGTTGCGAGGCATGGCATTCAATACGAGCAGCGCGTCCAATGCGGTGACGACTCCGTCCAAATTCACATCGACGGCCGTATTGTCTTCAACGGTTGTTCCTTCGTGCATCGCATTCAGCACCATCAGGGCATCAGTTGGCGTCACGATTCCGTCCGCGTTGACGTCGGCGTGAATTGCCGCATCGCTCGTTGATTCGATCTCAGGCACGACGATTTTCGGCGCGTCACTGCCCGAGTCGGTTAATTCGATTCCAAAGTCGGCCGCCAACAAATTACGCGTTTCCAGGTGTTCAAGTTTTAGAATCGGTCGGCTCTTGCGTTGTACACACGGCCGTACTCTTCGTTTGCTCATAGTGAACCTCTGCTCCAGGTTTCCCGATGTTTTCCCGCGATTGCGACGGACGGTTGCCCCTGAACCGTTAACTGCGCAATCGGGCCACAGCGTCGACAGATTTTCTTGTACGGCCCGGGAAGCGTGCCGCCGAGGTCATGCCGAACCGCTGGAAAACCAGGAGAGAAATCGCCGGGACGCGTTTGACGATCGAATGGCTTCGCTGCGGATTCTGGTGCTTTACGGACGGGCCAATCCGTGTCATGGTGAAGGTATGAAGTTGCCAAGAACAGTCCGGGAGTTACCGTCATGAGCGATCCAGAACACGAACTCGTCACGGTCTTTACGGCGTACGACGAACTGAACGCCGAGGTTGTAAAAGTAGCACTCGAAGCGGAAGGCATCCGTTGCTTCATCGAGAATGCACACCAGGGCGCGTTATCGGGAGTTCTCGCTGCGCACTTGCAAGTGATCGCCACAGACGCAGAACGGGCGCGCCAGATTATCGACGAGCACGAATCCTTGCCACCAGAAGCTTCTTCGACGGAAGAGGAATAGACTCTTCGATAGCGAGTTTCCATGCGCTGATTGCCGCCCGGATCTGGACATCCGATACGTCCGGTGACCGAGTTGCCTATAATCGTTCTATGGATGACATCGGCGACCAGCGTAAAGAGAAACAACAGACGCTCGACGAAAGCGACGCCCTCCGACGCCTCCGAGCGGGCGGACAAGAGACGCTCGCGCAGATGTACCAGGAGAACCGCGGCCGCCTGCGGCGGATGGTCGAACTGCGAATCGATCCCCGATTGACGAAACGCGTGGATGCGTCTGACGTGTTGCAGGAAGGGTTCGTGGATATTTCGAAACGGCTGGACGATTATCTTCGCGATCCGTCGATGCCCATTTTTGTCTGGATGCGGTTCCTTGTGGCGCAACAGCTCTCGGCAGTGCAACGTTGGCACTTTCAACGGCAGAAACGCGATCCTCGCCGCGAGGAACCGCCACTACCACCCAGGGCAACGATGGATTCCGGACAGATGGCTCGCGAGCTATCGGGAAGCATCACGTCGCCCAGCCAGGCTGCGCAGCGGAACGAGCTAACGGAGAAAATGCGTGAGCTGCTCGATACGATGGATATCATCGATCGAGAGATTCTCGTCCTGCGTCACTTCGAGGAATTGACCAACAGCGAAGCTGCCGCCGAGCTGGGGCTCAGCAGCGGCGCGGCAAGCAAGCGTTACATTCGTGCCCTCTCGAAGTTGAAGGATGTCGTATCCTGATCCATGCGCACCAAAGAGAATGACGACCGCGACCCATTGGAGAAACTGGCTGAAAAGTTTCTCGCCGAATTGAGGGCTGGCAAAGAAACCTCGATCGAAGACTTTCAGCAGCGTTATCCGAAACAGGCCGCTGCAATCGAGGCATTGTTTCCCACGCTGCTGATGATGGAGGACCTGAAGCCCGACATGCGACGACTGCGAGATTCGGCCGACACGCTTCTCGATCGCAACGTCACGCAGCTGGGTGACTTTCGCATCATCCGAAAAATCGGCTTCGGCGGGATGGGCATCGTCTATGAGGCACAGCAGCAATCGCTGGACCGACCGGTGGCGATCAAAGTCTTCGCGCCCACGCTACTGTCATCAGCTCGCCAGGTACGCCGCTTCAAGCGTGAAGCCAAGGCAGCGGGTACGCTGCATCACTCAAACATCGTTCAGGTCCTTGGTGTCGGTGAGCAGTGGGGCATCCATTACTACATCATGCAATTGATCGACGGCCAAAGCCTTGATCAGATCATCGACATTCACGGCAAACGCAAGAACGTCGAACCTGTCTACGCCTTGCGAGGCGACTGGCAAAAGATCGCCGAACTGGGTCGGCAGATTGCCTCGGCACTTGGTTATGCTCACGGCCGACACATCCTCCACCGCGACATCAAACCGGCCAACTTGCTGTTGGATCGCGTTGGCACCGCCTGGATCGCTGATTTCGGCCTGGCCAAAATGATGTCGGAAGAAGATGGCATGACAAAGTCCGGACAAACGATCGGAACACTCCGGTACATGTCACCCGAACAGTTGCAGGGGAAAGAGGACGAGCGAAGCGACATTTATTCGCTCGGACTGACACTGTACGAGCTGTTGACCTGGCGTCGAGCTTTTGACGAAGTCGATCAAGGCAGCCTGCTACGACAGAAGACCATCGACATTCCTGTTCCGCCTCGTTCGATCGACAAAAGGATTCCCCGCGACCTGGAAACGATCGTGTTAAAGGCGATGGCGCGGGAACCGGCGCATCGATACAATACGGCGATTGACCTGGAAGAGGACCTTGATCGATTCCTCAACGACACGCCGATTCGGGCGAGGCGGGTTTCCGCCATCGAACGGTTCGTGCGCTGGTCGCGACGTAACAAAGCATTGGCGGTGGCCTGTTTGTGTGTGGTTACGCTGGCCGCCTCGGTACTCGTTCTTTCGCTCTGGGGATCGGCTCGCCTGCAACAAGCGCTCGCAGGAGAGAGGTTGGAACGCCAGCGAGCCACGGCGGCGTCGACCTTGGCGGCGGGGGCACTTGGATAGCGTCTTCGAACGCTTTGGTATCGAACCGATATCCGGGATCGAACGGCCCGGCGAATCGATGTTGTCGGCCGAAGCTGCGGCGTTGCTGGAGGACTTGCTGCGGATACTACGAGCAATTGGCAGAACAGGATTCGAACAGTCCGGTGCTGATGCTGAAGGCGGCGGCAGCCCAAGCCACGATCGGCAACATTCGCCGACGGTTAGGAGACCACGAGGCAGCAATCGCCGCCTACCGCGCCTCGATTGCCAAATTCCGGCAATTGCCTCCCAGCCGGGAATACGAAATCAGCATCGCAGCGATCCACAATCATATCGGCCACGTCATGCGATTCGATGGGCAGCAAGAAGCTGGGTTGGCCGAACACCAGATCGCTCGAGTCAGGTTGAGTGAAATCAGCGAAGCGCTGGGAAATGAGCTTGCGCCCCGAAAAATCGTCATCGACAACTACGCGGGCCAGGACCGAACTGGCTCGGACGCATTACCTCATGGGAGCTCGCGTGAGGCCAGGAATGGGCCCGCATAGCTTGCCGCCACACTTCGTTTTGGAACCACCCAACGCTGTCGACGAAGATGCGATCCAGCCGGAAGATTCGGCCGCCATCCGCTCTCTGGATATCGCAATCCAAATTTTGGAACAGGAAGCGGGCATCCGCCGCCTGCAACCGACGCAACAGCAGTTGCTCGCCCGCTGCCTGCGAGAACGGGTTCACGACAACCTGGTCCAGCGTACGAACGTTGATGCAGCACGCGAGGACAGGGCACTTGAGCTGTTGAATTCGTTGGTCGCCACTTATCCCGAGAATGCAGATTACAAATTCGACGTCGTGGAAACGCTGGGCGAGTTCTCGGTGTTTGCAAATACACTTGACCTCTCGGTCTGCGAAGCGGCGGGGCGTCGCTTGCGAGACGCGATCGCTCTGGGCGGATCACTGGTCGTACAGCGTCCCGACGTAGCCTCCTATGCCCTGGTCGTCACCCACGCACATTTCAAGCTGGGCATGGTCCTGGCCCGTCAAGCAAACGGATTGAGTGGAGCGACCGCCGACCAAAAACGGCTCGCAGCAGTGGGTAGCATTACCAAGGCACTCGACGGGATTTCGGGACTCATCGCAAGGTTTCCAGAGGCTACCGGGTTTGCCGTCTGGAAAGCGTTCTTCCTCGCAAAGAAGGGCGAGCTGCTGGGGCAGCAGTCGCGTTATGCGGAGTCCGAAGCAGAACTTGTGGAGAGCCTCGAACTGCTCGACGCACTGCGTGAGGACGTCGAACGCGCCGATCGTCGATCAATTGACGATATGGGCACAAACGATGTTAGAAGACAACACCGGTCAAATCCGGTGACGCAGCAAACCGTCAGTCAGCCGCAGCTCAGAACCCTACGCGTACGCGCTTTTGCGAATTGACGCCAAGCTGGCTGCCAGTGCATAGCCGCCGAACAGAACCACTGCGAAACACAGATCACCCGTGACCGTGTAGCGGAAGAATGGAATCGCCTGGACGAAACATCGAGTCAGTCCTTGCCAAGTCTGTTCGTACAGCCCACCAACCATCCAGGTGGCAAAGTTGGTAACGATGAAGAAGGCTACGGACGATGCGAGCCCGCACCCGACCAAACCAAGTGTCGCGGTGAACGCCTCACGTCCGTTCGCATCCTGCACATCCAGATGTCTTCGCAGAAAAGTGCGGAACAAAACGGGAAGTACCAGCATGCCGTAGACGGCCGCCATCATGACGGGGTGATAAGTGCCGATCATCGAATCCGAAAGCAGCATGACGGAAATCGGAGTTGCCATGGCAAGCAGACGGGAACGGAAGAAATAGCCGCTGAACAAGGCAAGCGCCGCGACGGGGGCAAAATTGGGCAAATGCTGGAATTGCATGCGCAACGCAACGCCTGCTGTCACCAACATCGCGAAAACCAACAGTTCTCTTGAAGATGAACGCCCCAATGGTCTCTCCCAACTCAAAGCAGACACAACCCAGTACGGCCGGCAAACACGCCAGCCACCGCGAACCTAACATCCTACGGGAACGTTTGATACTTCCACAAGACGCTGTCCGAGGCCGAAAGCTGTACCGTCGCAAAACTGGCCTCTCCCTTCTTGCCATTGACGTAGAAAATCCAGCACTTTTTACCGTATCCCTCATTCTCAATGCCGTCGATCCCGGTCAGGAAGGCGGTCGTTCCTTTGCCCCTCGTCGCAAATTTCGTCGGGTGTTTGTGCTGGCTGGCGTGCTGCATCAAGTCGGTAATCGACAACTCCTCTCGCCAGGGAAACGGTCCATAGCTTTTTGCGAAGCCATCTCCGAAGTCAATTTGCAAGGAAACCGTGAGCACCTTTTCGACGACCGACGTCGCCTGGTCGGCAGGTTCCTGGGCGATGGACGTCTGCGCTATTGGTCCAGAAAACCAGACCAGCAGGCAGGCCCAAATTAAGCAGGTGAAGAGACTGCGCCGATTCCTGCATGAGCGGGTCGCTGTACAGGAAGTACAGGAAGTGCCACGCAAGGTCGCTGGACTCTGCAAAAAATATTGCGCCGTTGAGGAATTGAGGCAACGATCGGAGTTCAAGTTAGACATCAGACGAGTGGCTCCATCGGTTTACGAGTTCGCACAAAATATTCGCGATCTCAGACTTCCCAGTTTACCGCGATTCACACCCTTCGGGAGCGAGCTTTCTTGATGAAGACTACAGGCATATAGTGCCGATGACAGCGGGGAGTGCAGCTGGAAATTTGTCTGGCCGCACCAGCTACTCGACTTCCGCGATTCTAAAACAAGCTGACGCGCTTGCAGGAGCCACCCGATGGCAGCGAATACCATCACGCTTTCCCATCCCGAGCCGGATATTGCCCTCCTTACGCTCGACATGCCCGATCGGGGCGCCAACGTGCTATCACGTGCGGTGCTCGAGGAGTTATCGGAGCATCTGGATGCAATTGAAAGCAACAGCGATCTAGCCGGATTGATCTTCATTTCGGGGAAGCCGGGCCAGTTTATTGCGGGAGCCGACCTGCGCGAGTTTGCGGCCTCTATCGATATCGGGCCGGAAGTCACGGTCCAAATGTGCTTGAGTGGGCAAGGTCTATTCCAACGTTTCACGAAGTGCCCCTTCGTCACAGTTGCCGCGGTCGATGGGATCTGCGTCGGCGGAGGTGCCGAATTGGCGGCGTGGTGTGATCGACGCGTGATGACAAACAATCCAAAAACGCAATTTGGCTTTCCCGAGGTGAAGTTGGGTTTGATCCCGGGTTGGGGCGGCACCGCTCGCGGGCCACGAATGGTCGGTCTGAGCAACGCGGTCGAGATGGTAACAGGCGGCGAATCGATCTCGAGCAAGGAAGCGTTCGCCATGGGATGGGCTTGCGACCTTGTCGACGCCGGCGACTTGCTGGCGGCGGCAATTCGAGTCGTCCGGGCTGAACAGGAAACGGGCGAGTACGAACAGGACCGTGAAACGTCGTCGGGGCCGGTCGACATCAGCATAGGGGAGTTGGGTTTCCTCGGGGCGACTGCTTCGGCGATGATCCAGAAGCATACGAAGGGACAATATCCGGCTCCCGTTGCCGCGCTCGAACTCATGCTGGGAGCCGCCGGCGTCGACAGCGAAACCGCTTGCCAGATGGAAGCGGAACAGATGGCCGACCTGTTCGGCTCGCCAATTAACCGCTCGCTGTTAAACATTTTCTTTCTCACCGACCGCAACAAAAAAGATACCGGCGTTGCCAACGAGAAAATCGAACCGGCCAAAATCAAGTCGGCCGGTGTGATTGGCGCGGGCATCATGGGAGCCGGAATCGCCGCAGCCAACGTGCGGCGAGGCATTCACGCCACGATTTCCGACATGCGTGAGGAGGCACTAGCCAAGGGTGTGCAATCGATATTGGAGGAAGTCTCGTACAGTCGCGAGAAGAGAGCCAAGGATATCGAGCGGGCGGTCGAGATGGCGCCGCTGATCAATGGTACGCTCAGCATCAGCGAAGTCGCCAAGTCGGATGTGGTGATTGAAGCGGCAGTTGAGAACAAAGACATCAAGAAACAGATCTTCGCGGGCGTCGAACCTTTGATGCGTGAGGACGCGATCCTGGCGAGCAACACTTCGACGATTCCGATCGGCGATCTCGCTTCAGAGTTGAAACGCCCGGAACAGTTTTGCGGCATTCACTTCTTCAACCCGGTTCGGAAAATGAAGCTGGTGGAAGTGATTCGCGGGAAGCAGACCAGCGATCAGACGGTCGCCACGGCGGTGGCCTACGTCAAACGCCTGGGCAAGATGCCGATCATTTGCAATGACGGGCCAGGGTTCCTGGTGAATCGACTGCTGATGCCCTACATGAACGAGGCGCTGGATCTGGTGCTGGAAGGTGCCGACGTGAAGACGGTCGAAAGAGCAGCCAAGAACTTTGGCATGCCGATGGGACCGATCGAGCTGTACGACATGGTCGGACTCGACATCGCTGTGCACGCAGGCCAAGTGCTTTGTGACGCCTTCCCCGATCGCTTCAGCGGGAACGAACTGCTGCCAGCGCTGATGGAAGCGGGCCGCCTGGGCAAAAAGACGGGGGCAGGTTTTTACTCGTACGGGAACAAAAAGAAACGAGCGGAACCCGATCCCGAGCTGAACAAGTTTCTCGAACAGTATCGCACGGGCGAGCCAAAGAAATTCGATCGCAAAGAAGTGACCAACCGGCTGTTCCTGCCGATGCTGGTCGAGGCGACCCGGGTCCTGGAAGAGAAAATCGTCCGCGACCCACGGGATATCGACCTGGGCATGATTTTTGGCACCGGGTTTCCGCCGTTCAAGGGAGGTCTGATGTTCTGGGCCGACACGGTTGGAGCGGCCAAGATCGTCGAGATGTTGAAGCCGTTCGAGTCGCTGGGCAAGCGGATTCAGCCGACCGAAATGCTGCTGGAAAAAGCCAGGTCGGGCGGCAAGTTCTACGAGTAACGCCGAAGCGGTCAAATGTACAAAGCGGCCAGTTTTTTATGAGCAAGGCAGGGGGCAGAAATCAGCTTTCCCGCCAGCCAGACTCCAAGTCACGAGGATGAACCATGTCGTCAGCCGTTATCGTAGATTGCTGTCGCACGCCTATCGGGCGAGCTCACCCTGAAAAAGGTTACTACCGCGATGTCCGCTCGGACGACCTGGCTGTAATCTGTGTCAAAGCGTTGATCGAACGTACGGGAATCGACCCGAACCAGGTCGAAGACGTGCTGATGGGAAATACGAATCAGACCCTCGAGCAGGGGCTGAACGTCGGTCGCAACATCGGCATCATGGCCGGGCTGCCGGTCGAGGCGGGTGGCGCCACTATCAACCGGTTATGTGGCAGCAGTTTGCAGGCAGTCAACCAGGCTTCTCACGCAATCATGGCCGGTTTCGAAAATGTGCAGGTCGTCGGTGGCCTGGAACACATGCAACACGTCGCCATGGATCATGGTATCGATTTGAATCCCAACCTGTTCCACCGCACCTCGAAAGGCACGCTGCTGATGGGTGTGACAGCCGAATTCCTGGCACAGACGCAGGGCATCACCCGCGAAGACCAGGATTTCTTTGCGATGAACAGTCACAAGAAGGCTGCTGCCAGCCAGGCAGCAGGATTGTTCCAAAAAGAGATGATCCCCGTTTACGGTCGCGACGAAAATGGCCAGCGGATCCTTTGCAGGCGCGACCAATGTGTGCGTGCCGACGCAAATATGGAAGCACTCGCCGCCTTGAGCCCGGCATTCATGCCGGTCGTCGGTACCGTGACTGCCGGAAACAGCAGCCCGCTCAATGACGGGGCGGCGGCGATGCTGATGATGTCAGAAGAGAAGGCGAAAGAGTTGGACCTGACGCCTCTGGTACGCGTCAAAGCGACCGCGGTGGCGGGCGTCGAGCCGTCGGTGATGGGCACCGGCCCTATCCCTGCGACGAAGAAAGCTCTGAAACGAGCCGGAATGACGCTCGCCGACATCGACGTGATCGAATTGAACGAGGCGTTCGCCGCCCAGGCACTGTCGTGCATTCGAACCATGGAGCTGGATGAGTCGAAGGTCAACGTCCGTGGCGGCTCGATCGCCATCGGACACCCACTCGGTGCCAGTGGGGCTCGTATCGCGACGACATTGATTCACGCCATGGTCGACGGCAACCTGAATGTTGGGCTGGCAACGATGTGCATCGGCGTCGGGCAGGGGATCGCGACCATCTTCGAACGGGTCTAATTGGGGCACTGTTGTCCCCAACCGCCGTTTTCGCAAGCTGACGCAAATTCATTTGCTGCGGCTTTGAGGCTTCATATCCGCGGTTCCGAAGCTGGGCAGCGAGCACTCGCTCGAAGACGGCAAAACAAAAGTGACTGTGGTCGCTCATTCCTGAACTTCCTGCCTTCCTCATAAAATATCTGCATCATTTTGCGAAATCTGCAAGCCTAATTCAGCCGCCTGCCAAGCGAAGCGTTGCGGGATATAATTCCGGCATGCCCACTCGCTTCAAATTGAAACCCACGTTCCCGCTGGACGAGAATCAGATTCGCCTGCGGAAACTGAAGTACGTGCTCAAGTCACCGCTCACCGGCATTGCGCTAATCGGCGCGCTGATCCTGGGCAAGTTGGCCGGTTTCGAGGAGTTCGGAATGACCGCAGTCTTTGGTGCCGCTGCCGCCGGACTGTTTGGGCACTGGAAGAAAAAGAACGCTCAGCTGGAAAACATGGCGATTTCCGAGTTGGTGCACGAAAGCAATCTGGCTCAGGACTGCGAGTTGCTAAGGATCGCGACGCTGCTCCGAACTCAGGGCCATACGCAGTATTCGAACAGCCTGGGACGTTTTGCACTGTTGAAGCAGCGGATCGAAGATCGACTGCACCAGGACGGGCAAATCACTGAAAAGAAAAAAGAAATCGAGATCCTTGTCGACAAAATCTGTGCCGGGGTTTGCGATGAATTGACCGAACTGGCGATGCTGGAAAAGCAGCTGACCGACGTACTCACCTCGGGAGACCGAGGTGAACTCGAATCACTGACCGAATGGCAGACCGCTTGCCACAACCGCATCATGCACGCCTACTCGACGATCTCGGAAACAGCATCTCAAATCGACACGATGCTGGCTCCGTCCGTTCAGCCAGTAGAAATTCGCCGCGAAGAATCGAAGATTCTGGATCGGCTGATTGAAGAGCTGAAAGAAGAAAACGAAGTATCGACGCGCGTCCATGAACGAATGCGCGAAGAGGGTTTGACGGGCAAAGATTTCAAGCTGCCGTAACGTGGCAGCAGGTTACCAGGAACAATAGGACGTTACTCAAATGTCAGATAAACGTATTGAGCGCGACTCGATGGGTGAGGTTTCTGTACCGGGCAACGCGTACTACGGTGCCCAAACTCAACGTGCCAAGGAGAATTTCCCGATTTCCGGCTCGCCTCTGCCGGCCGAGTTGGTTGCCGCGATGGGGCTGGTCAAGTTCGCCTGCGCTACTGCCAACCATCAGTTGGGAAAATTGACGGGCTCGGGCAAGAATCCGCTAAGTGAAAAACAGGTCGAGTCGCTATTGGCCGCTTGCCAGGAAATCGCTGCAGGCAAGCTGTCCGATCAGTTCCCTATCGACATCTACCAGACAGGCAGCGGCACTTCGAGCAATATGAATGTCAATGAAGTCGTCTCGAATCGGGCGATTGAATTGGATGGCGGAGATCGCTTTACCGCAGAGAAGTCGATCCACCCAAACGACCACGTCAACATGGGTCAGAGCACCAATGACACCTTCCCGACTGCGATTCATGTCGCGGTCGCGATGCAGATTCAGAACCATTTACTGCCGGCTTTGAAACGATTAACGGCCGCATTGCAAAGAAAGGCGGACGATTGGGACCGGGTGATCAAGATCGGTCGTACCCACCTGATGGATGCAACGCCGTTGCGTCTGGGTCAAGAATTTAGTGGCTTCGCCCGGCAAATTGCGCTGTCAGTCGAACGTGCAGTTGCGGCTCGTGACGCTGTGCTCGAGTTGCCTGTCGGCGGTACTGCCGTGGGTACCGGGATCAACACACACCCTGAATTTGGACATCGAGTAAGCGAAGTGCTGGCAGCCGAAACGGATATTCCGTTCAAGGAAGCGGTGAACCATTTCGAGGCCAATGCCCAACGCGACGGATTGGTATCCTGCCATGGCCACCTGCGTACGATCGCGATGACGTTTTTTAACGTGTCCAATAACATTCGTTGGCTGGGGTCAGGACCCCGGTGCGGTTTCTATGAAGTCGCCTTGCCAACCAGACAGCCGGGCAGCTCGATCATGCCTGGAAAAGTGAACCCGGTGATGTGCGAAAGCATGATGCAAGTGGCGGCTCGGGTTATGGGTCACGACCAGACGATTACGATTAGCGGAGCGGCCGGTGGCCAATTTCAGTTGAATATCATGATGCCCGTCATGGGGGCCACTACGCTCGAGAGTGTGCATTTGTTGGCCAAATCAGCCAATGCGTTTGTTGACTTCTGTGTGGATGAGATGGAAGCGAATGTCGAACAATGCGAGAGTTTCGTCGAACAGAGCCTGTCGATGTGCACCAGCCTGAATCCACTGATCGGCTACGAAAAGGCAGCCGAATTGGCAAAGACGGCCTTCAAGACAGGTAAAACGATCCGTGAACTGTGCCTCGAGACCGGCATCCTCTCGGAAGACGAGTTAACCGAGGCGTTGGACCCCATGCGAATGACCGACCCTCAGGCATAGCTGGCTTCAAGACCCGATCCGGTTCCCACAACGGCAAGTGTCTGGCACCAGCGTGAGTCTGATTTCTGACAGCCCCCCTCCCGCATCCTACTGTGCTTGACCGTCACGGGTGGATAAGTCGGACCCCAGTCGTTGACCATCCAACACGCTCGTGCGTGTGTCATGGTGGTTCACGTGTGAAGCCATAATTGCCGCCGTTTCCGCTAACTTTTTCTTGTTTTCCACTACTATGACGGGCAGCGACGGAGCCTCGGGGGCGCACCGCACAGCAGTGGTCCCGCCGAAAGGACAACTCAGGTTGCCCGAAACGCCAAGAAATCCCCGGAGTTTAACGAAAGTGGCCTTTCCCACGGGGTCGATTCGATTAATATTCACGGTAGTTTCGGCGAGTGCGGTTCGAGGATAAGAACGACTCGACAACTGCTGAGCCACCACGAGATCGGACCCGTTTTCGCTTGGCGTTTCGAAACCGAGCCAAGTGAATCGCTTGGGAGCTGATCTCTCATTTTTAATAGAGTGCCGGCAGAGGCTTTACCAGCTTGGTAAGGCTGAACAGTCGGGCGAAACCGGAACAGGCACCTTCATCGACTGCATTCAGATGGATGTGGTCGATTCGTTTGTATTACTAGACATGGGTTTGTAACGTCACGGCAGCCAGGAAAATGGACCTCAAAAAAGTTCGTAACATCGGCATTTCGGCCCACATCGACTCGGGCAAGACCACGCTCAGCGAGCGCATTCTGTTCTACGCGGGGCGCATCCACAAGATCGAGGACGTGCGCGGCGGCGGCGACGGCGCGACGATGGACCACATGGAGCTGGAGAAGGAGCGCGGGATCACGATCACCAGCGCGGCCACCTCGCTGCGAGTGGCAAGCTTCAACATCAATCTGATCGACACCCCGGGCCACGTCGACTTCACGGTCGAAGTGGAGCGGAGCGCTGCGCGTGCTGGACGGGGCGATTCTGGTGCTTTGCTCCGTGGGCGGCGTGCAAAGCCAGTCGATGACGGTCGATCGGCAGATGAAGCGGTACCACGTACCTCGCCTGGCATTCATCAACAAGATGGACCGCACCGGGTGCCAACCCGGAATCGGTCGTCAAACAGGTTCGCGAAAAGCTGGGTGCCGACGCAGTCTTGATGCAGATTCCCATCGGCCTCGAAGAGAACTTTAGAGGAGTCATCGACCTGATTCGGATGAAGGCCATCTATTTCGATGGGGCCAACGGCGAAAACGTCCGCGAAGAGGAGATTCCGACCGACATGCTGGAAACAGCGGAAGAAGCGACGCGCCGCGATGCTCGAATCGCTGTCGATGTACAGCGACGAGCTGATGGAAAAGCTGCTCGGCGAAGAAGAGGTCGCAGAGGAACTGATTCACGACATCACGCGGTCGCGCTGTGATCAAGCAGGAGTTTTCGTCCCGTGTTCCTCGGCTCGGCATTCAAGAACAAAGGCGTGCAACCGCTTACTCGATGCGATCACCCGCTACCTCCCCTCGCCTCCGGAAATCAAGAAGTCGGCAATGATCCGAACGAAGAGGGTAAGAAGATCGAGCTTGAATCCGATCCCGACGAAGCCGTTCGTCGGCGATGGCGTTCAAGATTACGGACGACGAGTACGGCCAGCTGACCTACACGCGAATCTACCAGGGAAGATGGAAAAGGGTGAGCAGTATTACAACCAGCGCACCGGCAAGAAGGAGCGTTTCGCCCGCATCGTGCGGATGCACAGCGACAAGCGCGAAGAAATCGAATGTGCCGAAGCGGGTGACATCGTCGCGATCATGGGCATCGACTGCGCCAGCGGCGATACCTACTGCGAGAAGCCAGAATACTGCTCGCTGGAAAACATCTTCGTCGCCGATCCGGTGATCAAGATGTCGATCCAACCCGATGTCACGCGACAATGCCGACAAGCTGGGCAAGGCGCTGCAACGTTTCCGCAAGGAAGACCCCACCTTCCACGTGATGACCGACGAAGAAACGAGCGAAACGGTCATCGCCGGCATGGGCGAGTTGCACCTGGAAGTGTACGTCGAGCGGATCAGGCGCGAGTACGGCGTCGAAGTCGAGTACGGGTGCTCCAAAGGTCAGTTACCGCGAATCGGCCACAGCCGTTTACGAGTTCGATCACAAGCGCAAAAAGCAGACGGGCGGTTCCGGTCAATATGGCCACATCGTCGGCGCGATGGGCCCGATGACCGACGAGGAAATCGCGCCGAAGCGAAGGCGACGAACTGCTTTTCGTCGACAACGTAACCGGCGGTCGCATTCCCAAGAACTTCATCCCGGCGATCGAAAAGGGTTTCCGCAAGATGATGGACAAGGGGCCACTGGCCGGTTACCCCGTGGTCGGCATCAAAGTCGAACTCGACGACGGTACTTATCACGACGTCGACAGTTCCGACATGGCGTTCATGCTGACCGCTCAGGAATGTTTCCGCGAAAACTTCAACCGAGATGAAGCCAGCTCTGCTCGAGCCGATGATGCTGATGGAAATCGAATGCCCGGAGGAATTCCAGGGCACGGTGGTCGGCCAGGTCAGCAGCAAGCGAGGGATGGTGGTCAGCACTCAGACCGACAACGGCCTGACGACAATCATTGCCGATGTTCCGCTCGCCGAGACGTTCGGCTACTCGACCGACCTCCGCAGCGGTACGCAGGGGCAAGGCACCTTCACCATGGAACTGTACAAGTACGCTCCGGTCCCGTCCAACATCCAGGCTGAGATCATCGAAGAGCGTCGAAAAGAACTTCAGCCTGCGTAGTCGACAGCAGGCAGGAAAGAACCTCCAAGTTGGGCCAGCAATTCGGATTGCTGGCCCTTTTCTATTGCCGCAATGGGACGCAAATCGGCAGTCGTTCTGAGGTTTGACGCGCCGGACATTCTCGCAGAACAAGCCGATCACAGCATGCTGGTGCCCTGCGTGTACGATCGCAACACAATGATACGCTGCGTCCCAGAACCATCAGGTTCCGCGAGGAATTCCACGTCAGGACGCACCGACAAGTGAGCGTTGCGTTTCGTCTTCGTCGAAACGGATCAGTTTTCGGGTCAAGTCGAGCGCCAACCAGTTCTGAAACACGCGGTCCAGGTCTTGGTCCTTGTCGAGAAGTTGCTGAAGCAGTTCAGTCGACCACACTAACACACGCGTCGACTTCGTGGCCACAACCGTTGCCGACGCACTCTCACCGGTCAGGAAACTGATCTCACCGATGAAAGTCCACTCGCGGATCCGTCCTCGAGCTCTTCCATCGAGAAGCACCTGGACTTCCCCGTCGTACAGCACGGCAACCTGGCCCGGGCAACTTCCTTCCTTTGCCAACACATCGCCCGCTACCAGGTCTCGCCAACACCCAATGGCAAACAACTCAGTCAGTTGCGCCGGAGTCGCTCCCACCAGAAACGACCTGGACAGGTCGATCTCTTCCGGCAGCAGCCCTTGCGGGAACCTGGCATGTCGGAGCTGGAGCAGGTGGCATCCGTTGATCGCCAGGAACACAAAGTTCCAACCGATCGGAATCCACAACGGTTCGGCCACGGCGCAGTAGTTGTAGAAAATGGCAAACATGCTGGCTGCCATCGCCACCACCCGCAGCCACACGATGTCGTGCAGCAGGTAGGAGAGCGAGATCAGCAAGTAGGTCAGATGACCCGCAATAATCGTCATGGCAAACGTATCCGATTCGTAGACAGAGTTGCCAAAGTCTACGTCGCAAAATAAGCGGGGTCGTTCCTTTCGATTGGATTATGCGGGCGACCGGGATCGGGCCTGCTGACGCATTGAACTTCCGTAGCCGTGCGGTGACCGCTGGTTTAAAAAGCGGCCCTGAGGAAATTCGAACGCGCATTGCTGTGGAAAACACTTCCAAATCAAAGATTTCGCCGATCGAGTGGTGGTTTAGAAGCAGGAGTCGAGACTGGCTCTGTTGACTCGAACCGCCTGTTACGCGATCTGCGGCTCGTTTCCAGCAAAAGGGGGCAGGCCAGGTCTACAGAGGACGCCATCGAGCAACCGACTTCGCGATCCTGTTCAGAGCTGGAACAGTGAGTGTCAGGCCGCTTTTGCGCTTTGAATTTGAACAAGTGGCAATCAACGAAGGGAAAACGCGCCAATCCTTGTCTTGTGCGACGTTTGCTCTGACTGCATCTCACCAAGGTGAGCGCTGGGACGGTCTCTTTGGAGCGTTCATCCGATCCGATCGGACACTACTTATCGAACCACTTCTTGAGTTTGTACAGCGTGGTCGCTCGGCCTGCCTTCGCGATCGTTGTCGTCAGCGGAATTTCCTTGGGGCAAACCGCGACGCAGTTTTGAGCGTTGCCACAGATCTGAATCCCGCCAGGTTCCGTCAGGGCATCGAGACGCTCGATCGGACGACATTTTGCCGGTCGGGTTGGTGTTAAACAGAACGGCTTGGCTGATGGCATGCGGCGCCGAGGAACGAGGTGTCGTAGGCGTCATTCTTCCTGGCTTCAAAATCCTCGGACGCTTCGCCCGCTCGCGGTTTGACTTCCACCTTCAGGAATTGCGGACACGCTTCCAGGCAGCAGCCACAACTCATGCACTGGCTCAGCGGATAGCAAATTCCTGGTCGGCCTGCGACTGCGCGGTCCCTTTCCCATATCGTAGTAGCCATCGACATGAACCCAGGCTTTGACTCGCTGCAAGTCGTGAAACATCCGCTGTCGATCGACGCACAAGTCACGAACCACCGGGAACTTGGTCATCGGACGCAGTTCGATCTCGCCCGGTTCGTCTTCCAGCAGCCGATCGACCAACGCCGTGCAAGCTTGTCGTACTTTCCCATTGACGACCATCGTGCAGGCGCCGCAGACCTCTTCGAGGCAATTGCAGTCCCAAGCCACAGGGGTCACGTCGCGGCCATCGGCGGTGACCGCGCTGGCCGCAATGTGCTGCAGCACACTGATCACGTTCATATCCGGTTCGTGATTCACACGATGGCGTTCCCAGTAGGACGGCTCACCCGGTGCATCCTGACGAAGCACTCGCACCTCGAACGATGACGGCTGTTTGTTTTCACTAATCATGCAACTCATCCTACCGCAACTGGGAACTATTTTGGTTTTTGCTCTGCTTACGAATTAACCGCAGCCGCTTTGCCGACTGCAACATTGGCCCCATTTCCGTTGGCCGACTGCCGTGCCTGACAGCGTTCCTTCCAGACTTTCTCGATAATGTCACCACCCACCTTACCGTACAGGCGGGGACGTGGCGGTAATCGACTCGGTGTCAACGTCTTCGTAAACAATTTGCGGCTCGCCGTCTTCATCGAGCGAAGCAACCGTCGACTTCAGCCACTTCTTGTTGTTCTCCTCGAATCGGTCACACCATTCTTCCGCCTAGCTGACGACGCTCGGTGGGATCGGTCGACTCGATGCCCGGCATGTCAAAGTCAGGCTTGTAGTGGGCTCCGCGACACTCATCACGTTGGCGAGCCCCCTTAAGGATCGTCTTGGCCAGCGGGAACATGTCGATCAGCGCCTTGGTAAACACCACGTTTTGATTTGTCCAGTTTCCGGTGTCCGAAAGCGAACACCTGGCGGCTCGCGCCTGCAGGTCGTTGACACGCTCATAGGCATCATCCAGCTGGTCATTGTACCGCACGACCGTTGCAGTCCTCGTCATGACCTGGCCCAGTTCCTGGTGGATCAGGTACGGATTCTCTTTGCCACCCGGACGGTTGAGCAAGCGATCATGCGACTCCTGCTGCTTTCTTCGCTGCCGAGGCACAAAGCGACGCTTCCGCCCCATCATGTCCGCCCGATTTGATCAGGTTCACGATGCCTGGGGCGACAATCAACCCGGTGAAGATACAACTGAGTAACGAGTTCGCTCCCAGACGATTTCCGCCATGATACTGGTAGTCGCATTCGCCAATCGCGTACAAGCCCGGGATGTTTGTCTGGTGATTTATCGGCGAGCCGATCGCCAAACCACCCTGCGAATTCTCTTCGTAGTCGGCCCATAGACCGCCCATCGAGTAATGCACGGCGGGGAAAATTTTCATGGGTACGTCGCGCGGGTCGACGCCCTGGAACTTCTCATAGATCTCGAGAATACCGCCCAGCTTGCGATCGAGCTCGCTACGTTCGATATGCGTCAGATCGAGATACACGCACTGACGCTCGGTCTCGACACTCAAGCCTTCATTGACGCAGACGTTGAAAATTTCACGCGTGGCAATGTCGCGTGGGACCAGGTTTCCGTATTCCGGGTACCGCTCCTCGAGGAAGTAATACCGTTCGGCTCGGGAATGTCGGTCGCGGCTCGACTGTCATGCGGTGTGCGCGGCACCCAAACGCGACCCCCTCGCCACGAGCCGACTCGCTCATCAGCCGTAACTTGTCGGCGCCTGGAATCGCTGTCGGATGAACCTGAATGAACTCGCCATTGGCGTATTTGACTCCCGCCCGGAAGCACCGACTGGCGGCACTTCCCGTGCAGGCCATCGACATCGTCGAACGTCCATAAACCAGGCCGCATCCACCGGTCGCAACGATCACGGCAGAAGCCGGGAACGAACGAATCTCCATGGTTCGCAGATCCTGACAGACCGCTCCACGACAAACACCCTGTTCGTCAATAATCGGGCCGAGGAAGTCCCAGAATTCGTACTTGCGAATGACGCCTTCCGATTCCCAGCGGCGGCACTGTTCGTCCAGCGAATACAGCAACTGCTGTCCCGTCGTGGCGCCGGCAAAGGCCGTACGCTTGTAAAGCGTGCCACCGAAGCGTCGACGATCAAGAAACCCCTCCTTCGTTCGGTTGAACGTCACGCCCAGCCGATCCATCAGGTCGATAACGCGTGGTGCCCAATCGGCCATTTCCTTGACGGGCGGCTGGTGGTTGAGGAAATCACCACCGTAAACGGTGTCGTCAAAGTGCTTGTATTCTTCGTCGCCCAGTTGACGTGTTTGGTCATTGACGCTGTTGATGCCACCCTGAGCGCAAACGCTGTGGGAACGTTTTACGGCAGTCAGGCTGATCAGGTCGACGTTTGTTCCCAGTTCGGACAGCTTCATTGCGGCCGAGAGGCCGGCTAAACCGCCACCAACGATGAGTACTCGAGGCTGAGCCATGCGTAGTGCCTTTACTAATTCGTAAGTCCTGTTGTTCCCGTACGTTTCTTCCGTAACGCTGCGTGCAGTCTTACCGCTTCTCTTCGACTTCCGGCAGCACCGCGTTCAGGGGTGGTATCGCTGCGGCCGTGTGGTCATCGTGGCGCCGTGCCCGCCGGTTCGCTTGCGTTCGTTTGGCTGCAATTCACCCGCGGCAACACGGCTGTTGTACATGTTGTCTTCAACCGCTTTGGCCTTTTCGACATCTACCTGCAGCATGCCCACAATCGCCGCCATTCCGACAACCGCCAAGGCCAGACCGAACGCACCGCAGAAGTAGTTCGCTCGTTTCTGCGCCGCTGGGCTAATCCAGACCCCCCACGTGATGCCCATCGTCCACAATCCATTTGCCAGGTGAAAAACACAGGCGAGAACGCCGACGACGTATAAAATCTGGACGAGTAGCGATGCCTGAAGCGCTGCGCCTGCTGTCGACGCAGCGTTGTACGGGGCAAACTGGGCTCCCCACAGGCGACTGGCAACGTTGTTGATCCAGGCGTCGAAATGGAACCACCCGTGCATGTGGAAGACGTGCCACATAATGAAGAAGAAGGCAATCATTCCGCTGGCTCGCTGCAGCGTGTAACGCCAATTGCCACTCGTCGAGTAACTCGAAGTATTCGACACGCCACTTCGCATGATCACGATGCCGAAGCCTGCGTGGAACAAGAGCGGCAGAAAAATGAAGCCCCATTCGACCACCGGCAACAGTCTGCCGAGGCTGTTAATGCTGTAGACGTTTTTCTGGAAAGTAGCAGGGCTATCGATGACAGATGAATTCGTCAGCAAGTGAACGCACATGAATGCGCCAACGGGAATCAGACCGCTCAGCGAGTGTAATCGCCGGATGAGAAATTCATTACGTTCGAACCAAGACTGTTGTACCGTGTCCACAGAATTTCCTTCGAATAGTGGTGTTGGCAGAAGCGTTGTGACAGCTTCGATTTGGAGCTTGGCGAGACCAGCCCTTTGCGGGCCAGTGGCATGTCGTAACTCCAGACACCTCAGTAGTATAGGGCGATCCACCAAGGTGACAACAGGGTGAATCAGGACTCCTGAGCCGCTCCTCGACTACCGCAAACTGAACGAATCCATGGCCAATACCGCACATATTTTCGTCAATATCCTGTTGCCGATTTTCTTCATTGTCGGGCTTGGCGGATTACTCCATCGCGCCTCTCCACTGCAACTGAAAACGCTGGTACGGATTAACATCTACTTGTTCGTGCCCTCTTTCCTGTTTTACCGACTGTTGGAGAGCCAACTGACGTGGTCCGAAATTGGCAAGTCGGGACTGGCGATCACCTGTCCGATCCTGATTCTGGCAGTCCTCATCATGCTGATGATGCGATCGCTGGGTGCATCGTCCGCGACGATCTCCGCGGCCATGGTGGCCAGCGTATTCTTCAATGCCGGAAACTTCGGGATTCCCTTCGCCGAGCTGGCGTTCGGCGAAGAGGGAGGCCGGATCCAGGCGATCGTGATGATGTTCCTGAATACCATCGTGTTCTCGGGCGCCTATGCAGTGCTGGCCATTGGGCAAGGAACCGGTTTTCGGGGTGCCTTTGAGTTTTTCAAACTGCCGTTCATCTACGTTGTTGCTGCCGCCTTGATTCTTCGAGAATGGAACCTGGTACTGCCCGGCTGGCTTGAGTTCGCGTTGCAGAAACTGGCCGGTGCGGTCGTACCCACTGCGCTGATCATCCTCGGAGCCCAGCTGGTTGAAAATGCCCGATGGCCGCGGTGGCGGTTCGTTGTTCCGGTAATGATTCTGAAGCTGCTGGTTGCTCCGCTGGCGACGGCCGTCGCAGTCGTGGCACTTGGATTGTGGCCCATGCCCGGCGCTGCACTGATCATGGCGGCGGCAGCGCCTTCTGCGGTGAATTCCCTGGTACTGACACTCGAAGTCGACGGCGACGCTGCGACCGCTGCCGACTGCGTCTTCTGGACGACGCTTGGCAGCGCCGTCACCGTGGCGATGGTGCTGTCGTTGGTTCAGGCGAGGATGGGTTGAGCCATTGCTGATGCGAAGTCTGCAATTCACCGGCTGGCAGCCAGGCCGGGCAGAGCACGGTTAATTCCTGATCCGAGTCCGCGTGGCAGGCCAGTCGACCGACGCGCGGGAATCTCACCGATCGATCAGGCAAACCATCGCATTTCCGCGACTTGCTTGATTCCAGCGGACCGACACTCG
Source organism: uncultured Planctomycetales bacterium (assembly GCA_963821085.1). Taxonomy (GTDB): domain Bacteria; phylum Planctomycetota; class Planctomycetia; order Pirellulales; family Pirellulaceae; genus CAWGCE01. Next base: position 362,874 of record CAWGCE010000006.1, read on the forward strand.
TATCTTGCGAATGACGAAAACGATTCGCTCCATAAAGACAAGAAAAAGGGCCGCGACATGCAAGACTTCATTCGCTCGAATCGGACGCCTTACCACTCGCTCTTCATGTTCTCATGCGTTCTGGTCCTCGCTTTCCTCTTTGGTCAACGCGGTCACGCCCAGGATCAGAACCCGTTCGAAACAGATCGGTCGGCGAATCCGAATTGAAAGCCCAGCTAGAAGCTCGCCTTGGCAACGGAAACAGAGACAGGTCAAAGCACTTGTTTGAAGAACCGGTCACGATTCAGTTTCAGGAAATCCCGTTGGTTGAAGTGCTGAATTCTCTGGCCAAAGAGCAAGGGTTTCAGCTGAGCATCGACCTCAACGAACTCGACAAGCTGGGCATCGACCACGAAGTGCCAGTGACGGAGTACAAAGAGGACATTTCGCTTCGATTGGGGATGAAACTGATCCTGAAGCCTTGGGATCTGGCTTACTACATCGAGGATGGACTCGTGGTTGTCACTTCATCGGAGGACGCTGAACAAAGTATGCGGACGCTCCATTACCCGATTCGCGACCTTTTAAACCGGGACCAACCGGCCGCTTCGGTCGTTCGCGTTCTCCAACTAGTCACCACCACGGTCGCACCGGACAGTTGGGAGAACGTCGGAGGGCAGGGGACGATTAGCGAGTATCAAGGCGTGTTGGTCGTGCGGCAAACCGACTCGATCCACGATCAACTGGCTCAAGTGATTGACGATTTACGAACGGCAATCAGCAGCAGCGGCGGGCCAAATCTACCGGTCCGGGAGGTCTCAAAATCGGCTGGGCACTTCTCGAAACAAGCTTCCCGGTGAATAATTTGTGTTGTACGCGCTTCCGTGAAATTTACTCTGTAGCTTGCTCCAACAGATATCGAAAAGGAACCCCTCGATGGACGCCAAGAACATACTTGAACAATTGCTCGCTTCGGGTAAGGAACTTGCCGAGAAGAGTCGCGATGTCGTGGGGCGTAGCCTCGATCTACCAGCTGACGGCAGCGAGCGAACAGCCACGATGGATGGGATGAAGAAGGGAGCCGCCATCGGCGGTGTTCTGGCTTTGCTGCTGGGGACTGGAGTAGGCCGACGAGTTACCGGGTCGGCAATCAAGTACGGTTCGCTGGCGGCGCTCGGTACGGTTGCCTACAAAGCGTACCAGGATTGGCAGAGTAAGTCGGGCGACGACGCCGATGCGGGCGAACCGATTAGCGATCTGGCAGACGAAGCGTTGCAAACCCGTAGCGAGAAAATCATTCGTGCAATGATCGCTGCAGCCAAATCCGATGGTCATATCGACGCGGCCGAGCTGGACAGTATTCACGAACAAATCGACGCCTTCGGATTGGACGACAATTTCGCCCGGATGCTGCAGGCTGAGCTCGATCGGCCCTTGAACGCGAAAGAAATCGCCAGCCTTGCCGACACACCAAGCGCTGCGGCCGAAATGTACCTCGCTTCTCTTTTGGTCGTGGATTCGGACAACGAATCGGAAAGGACGTACCTGAATCGTCTCGCACGCGAACTGGGACTTTCAAACGAGCTGACGCATCAGATTGAAATTGCCGCGGCCGAGTGACATTGACTGTTGGTTGGATGCGAACAGTTCCCGGCTGCTATCCCTGCATTTGTAGGGAAAGCACTCTCTGAATACGTAAGAACGGCGATTTTGGGCGGCGAATTGCGAACATTGTTGACCGCCGCTGAATAGACAATTAATCGCTGGCATACTCCGTCTCATCAGGCTCCAACCATTTTTTCGATTCGCAAAGCCGTAGCATGCGTCCTGCTGGCTGCAATTGGCTTGCCAGCGACACTACATCAGCTGACAACTGCATCCCTGCTATGGTCGCAGTCAATGTGACTCGGAACCTGCGCCGCAACCGATTGCCGTTTCGCCAAAGATTCGACGGACGGACATCGATCCCGCTTTGAGGCTGTGCACTCATCCTGAATGCACAGCCGCTTTATTCTTGCGTCGCCCCATCTCCCGTAAAAATCGGCATAATCGTCAGTTCTTGCCAATTACGCATCGGCTGACCGGCATGGGTGTCACAACGCAGACGACCGGAATAATCCTCAAGACCGGCGCATCGGGCACAACAGGACTAACCCGGCCCGCATTTTCAGATTCATCGTGGTCAGCAGTATCCTCGGCTGAATGCGATCAATCGTTACCTCCGATTAAATTCTGCGAACACTCAGATTCCGACGAACCGGTTGGAATCGTCATCGAACGCAATTCCGCCATAACCGGGCGGTCATCCATAGCAGACGTCCATGATCAGTAACACGAAAAACTGTCTCGCAAATAGCTTTGCCACCGTGGTTTTCGCTCTTCTGTTGCGCCTTGCAGCAGGCACCGCGATGGCAGACGAGTCGACACTGGTGTCGCCTTCGATCCTGCAGACGCCAACGCCGATCGTCGACATGCTTAAGCCTCCTCAACTCAACTTGCAGCCACCGGTCGTCAGCCCGCCCGCCACCAGACCGATTCTTGCAACGAGCCAGATGCAACCGGCCAGTGCTCCACAAATCATTAACGGGCGACGCGTGACCGGCTGGCGAATGATCCCGATTCAACCAGACAGCACCCAAATCCCGGTCAACACGAATGGCAACATGCTCGTCGGTCAACCCATGGCCGGCCAAAGGCCATTCACGCAGCAGCCAATGCCCATGGCGAGTCTGCTGGCCCAACAACCCGAGCGTCTCCCGCCACCAAATCCCGCGGATGGCATCCAGACAAATGTACCATCGAAGGTAAAGCCTCTCTCGACACCTAAAGCGAGAACGACCACTTGGGGAGATATCAGTAACCAACCCCCCACAGGAGTTCCCTCGCCCCAGGGTTATGGAGGGATCAGCTACGGCGCGGACAAACCAACCGGGGCGATGCAGGAGAATCACCTGGGGAGCGGTCAAACGACTCATGGTTTCGCGGCAGATGAAAACGGCGACCTGCAGCCAATTGCAGAGGATAGCAGTCAAACTGCTGGCGGAGCTGGAAGCAGTGCAGGCAACTTGATGGAACCAAACATCAACCCGCCGTGGATGAAGCGGCTCTTCCCGAATCGGGATCCGTTCTGGATGGAATCGGCGATCTGGAAACGCTTCGACGGTAATCGACAGAAGATTTCAGCAGCCGTATACAACGTCTCGGCCGAGCGCCGCAGCAAGAAAGAGTGCAAACTCGGGTGTCAGTGCCGTTATTGCAAGCGAGAACGGCGTAAAGAGAACCGAGATTTCGGCGGCTGGTTGTCCTGGGGGACGACGATTAACTCGCATGGCAACAGTACCTCGACTGGCAATGACCCATTGGGTTTCAATAACTTCGCCGATGGTTTCCTGCTGAACCAAACCTGGTTGTATGGCGAGCGCAGGGCAAATACCAGCGACCGATTCTTTGACTGGGGTTACCGGGCCGATTTCATGTTCGGAGCTGACGGGCCAAACACCACCGCCTTCGGCGACGAGTCGTGGGACTTCAGCTGGGCCACAGGCGGCGAATACGGTTTTGCATTGCCGCAACTCTACGGCACCGTCGCTTTCGGCGACCTGTTCGTGAACTTCGGGCGGTTTTACACAATTATTGGCTATGAATCGGTCATGGCGCTTGACAACTTCTTCTATTCGCATACGTTGACGTTTGCCTACAACGAACCGTTTACTCACACCGGGGCCCTGGCCCAATACAACTGGAACGATTACCTGACGCTGTTCGCTGGCTATACGACTGGCTGGGACAACGGCTTCCGCAATCCGAACGAAGGCGGGACGTTCCTTGGTGGTGTACGATTCGATCTGACAGACGACCTGAACCTGTTCTACGCGACCTCAGCCGGCGATCCGGGAGATACCGCTCTGGGAGAAAGCGATGTCTACATGCACAGTCTGGTGATGAACGCTCAAGTAACACAGAACATCAATTACATCTTGCAATGGGACTATCAAGATCGAACGACCTTCGGTACGGAAAAGAACAACTCCTATTCGATTGTCCAGTATCTGTTAACCAGACTTTCGGATCGCCTTTCCGTGGGCACACGGTTCGAGTGGTTTCGTGATGACGATGGTCCGCGAATTGGCAACGGGCCCGGCAATTATTTCGACCTGACGCTTGGCATCAACTACTGCGGTCGGAAGAATTTCACCTTGCGTCCGGAAATCCGCTACGACTGGTTCGACGGAGCCGGCAATCCGTATGACGACAATACCGAACAGGATCAATTCACTTTTGGTCTTGGCGGTTATTGACGTTCTAATAGTGCAACCGCACGGACGCGCGGCATCGACGGCGCGGGGATAAACGTCGTGGCATCGTTTCCAGTCGAATTGATCCGCCATCTGCGGGCAATTTCTTCCATTGCCGCTCACGATTGCTTGGCCCGCAGGATGTGGCGAAAAATCAACACGCTCGCTTCCGCTTTATGAGCTATCTATTCACGGCGTTCCTTCGGGCGCCTTGAGCCGCTTGCTGGCGGTCTCAACTGCCACAAACCCCGGCGAGAATAATGATGATCTGCGGTCGACCCACCATGTTAATCACGGACGACGACCGAGCCGTTCGTGAATCGTTGGCCCGCGTCTTTGGCCGATATGGCATGGACACATGCGTCGCGGCCGATGGCGAAGAGGCGATCCGCATCGCTACGAACCGAGAAGTTCACTTGGTCCTGATGGACTTGCACATGCCACGCATTTCGGGTCTGGAAGCAATTGAACGTTTGCGGGAACGGGCCGAAGGGTTACCCTGCATCCTCATTACCGGTGCCGTAACGGATGAAGTCGTCGCCAGGGCGGAAGAAATAAACGTTTTTTCTGTCATCGCCAAGCCGCTCAACATTGCCGAACTGGTGAAGACGGTTCAGCGTGCATTGGAACAATCGTATCGCTGGCAACCCACCGTTCCTTAGCGCGAGTCACACGGAGGTACAGCGTGGGCTGCGTGGTGTAGCAGACCCAAGGGGGCAAGAGTGGCTGAATTGCAAATCCGCCCTCGCCCAATGGACTCGAAAATTCCGGCTCCGGGCAAGCGACGTTCTTGCTCCAAAAACATGCCGAAGCTACGCCGTGATGGCTCAGCCAGTTTGTTCAACGCCGCCAGTTGCGTCTCCGTCGTTCTTGGAAGTGCGTTTTACTGTGCCGGCCGTGCCTGGAACAACCTGGGGGCCGGACGACTGTTCATCGATGATCTGACTGAGATCTGAACCATCCATCGTTTCGATATCGATCAGTTTTTCAGCAACAGCAATCAGAGCAGCCTTGCGGGTCTTCAGGATATCGGCGGTGGTCCTCAACGACTCGTCCAGAATTCGTTTTACTTCTTCATCGATCTCGCGAGCGGTCTCTTCGCTGAAAGTATGCACGCGTTCTTCACCCGCGTTGGCCAGGAACGGCGAGCGTTGACTCTCACGGTAAGTCACCCGACCCATGCGGCTCATGCCATAGTCCATCACCATCGACCGGGCAATCTCGGTCGCACGCTCCAGATCGTTCTGTGCTCCTGTCGAAATATCACCATAGATCATCTCTTCCGTTATCGTCCCCGCGAGCAGCACTTTGATGCGGCTCTCCAACTCGCATTGCGTCATCAAGTAACGATCGCTGTCGGGCCTTTGCAGCGTGTATCCGAGAGCGGCAAAGCCGCGTGGGATAATCGACACCTTGTGGACGGGATCGGTGTTGGGCAGGCAATAGGCAACCAATGCATGCCCCGCCTCGTGGTAAGCGACGCGATTCTTTTCGTCTTCGTTCATGATGCGTTGTTTTTTCTCAAGCCCGGCGGTCACCCGCTCAACGCCTTCATTGAATTCGGTCATTCCCACCGACGACTTGCCTTTACGAGCTGCCAGTAACGCCGCTTCGTTGACCAAGTTCGCCAGGTCGGCTCCTGCAAACCCGGGACTGATCGCCGCAACTTCCTGCAGTTTGACCGTATCGTCGAGTTTCACGCTCTTCACATGGACCTTCAGGATCTGCTCGCGACCACGCACGTCGGGTCGATCGACCAGAACTTGACGGTCAAAACGACCAGGACGCAACAGTGCCTGGTCCAGCATCTCGGGCCGGTTTGTCGCAGCCATGACGATGACGCCATTGTTCGAATCGAAGCCGTCCATTTCGACAAGTAACGCATTCAACGTCTGCTCGCGCTCATCATGCCCACCAATACCGCTGTTGCCTCGCATCTTTCCCAGCGCATCCAGCTCGTCGATGAAGATGATGCACGGCGCCTTGGCAACAGCCTGTTCAAACATGTCGCGAACCCGAGCCGCACCCACTCCAACGAACATTTCGACGAAATCGGAACCGGACAAACTGAAGAACGGCACGCCGGCCTCTCCGGCAATCGCGCGAGCCAGCAACGTCTTGCCGGTTCCCGGTGGTCCGACGAGCAAAACGCCCTTGGGGATCCGACCACCCAGCCGTTGGTATTTCTCTGGTGACTTGAGAAAGTCGACAACTTCTTTGACTTCGTCCACCGCTTCATCAATGCCGGCGACGTCATCAAACATGACGCCCAGATCTTCCTGAGCATAGAGCCGACCTCGACTGCGACCAAACGCCATTGGCGAACCAGCTCCACCAAGTCGACGCATCATCATCAGGAATAGCAGAATAAACAGACCACTGACCAAAAGCATCGGCGCGTAAGAGCTCCAAATGCTGGGCGCGGGGACATATTCCCAATCTACATTGTTGGCCGAAAGCAAATCGGTCAGCTGTTTTTCTGCGTCGTCCTTCGAGCTCTTGTTCGTACGAAATTTGGCGCTGGGATTGGGGGAATGATTTGGATCGCTGGGGGCAACAATCTCGCGGCGGACTTTCCCCGTCACGAGGAAGGGCCCCACGCGAACCTCTCTCAGATTGGAATACTTGATTTGACGTTCGCCCTTCGTGACAAGCAACTCGCCCGTACCCGGTTCTGGCTTTTCTCCCTTGGTCGAGTGCTTCGTAACCATGGCAAGACGAATAAGATCATCGTACGCGATGCTGTCGGTGGCGACCCGGGAGAGATACATCACCCCGCCGGCAATGGCAGCGCCGAAGATCAGGGCATACATCAGGAAGCTGAAGCTCGCCGAGTTGCCCTTGTTTTCATTGTTCCGAGTCGGACGATTATTGTCTTTTGTCATCGGGTTTTCCTGCGACCGAAGTCGTTCTACGTGCCTTTTCGCTGTTTTCGTCAGGATTCATTATCGCGCCCAACTGCAAGGAACGACGAGTCATGAGGGATTTCTGTTCAAAGTTGTCTGTTCATCGGACGCGGCCTAGAATCCCGCACTGCCGGCAAGGTGCAAACGAGGTGCCGTGTCTATTCGTGTAACACAGAAATCTCTTGAGTTGCTACACTTGTAACGTCTGTACGAAATGGACCAGCCGGGCCCAGGGCTATCCGCATGATTTCATCAGGTTGCAACTGGTGAAACTTGCTCGCCACCAGGTGTCGCTCGCCACCGATATTCGTCGGGCCAAGGCGGCCAACACGTTGAAGTATCGCAACTTTGGCTCGATTCAACTCAACATCTTCACCTTGTAACATGCATTCGATGAGCCGAACTGTGCAACGCATTGCCGTCTGGGGATCGACCGGAAGCATCGGCGTCAACACGTTGGATGTGGCACGAGCGGCGAAAGACCGGCTGCAGGTCGTAGCTATCTCGGCTTATTCGAAGCTGGATGAATTGGTGGCGCAGGCTTGCGAGTTCAAACCACGTTGGGTCGTGGCTGCCGATGAGACTCGAGCGGCCGATTTTGACTGGAGCTGCTTGCCGCGGGAAAGCGAGCTGATCGTTGGACCACGCGGACTGGACCAAGTCGCTCGCCAAAGGGAAGTCGACACGGTCGTCGCCGCGATTGCGGGAATGCCGGCTTGCGCAGCACCTGGGCCGCGGTGGATGCCGGAAAAAGGGTCGCATTGGCCAACAAGGAAACCATGGTCGTTGCTGGACCGCTGGTCAAAACAAGAGCTGCCGAAACGGGTGGCGCAGATTTTGCCCGTCGACAGTGAGCATAGTGCCATTTTCCAGGCGCTGGCAGCCGGCCGGCGAGAGGATGTCGAACGGATCATCTTGACGGCCAGTGGTGGACCGTTTCGGACTTTCGACAAGCAGCAGCTATCACAAGTCACGGTTGAGCAGGCGTTGGAACATCCCACCTGGGACATGGGACCCAAGATCACCATCGATTCGGCCACCATGATGAACAAGGCACTCGAAATTGTGGAGGCCCGCTGGCTTTTTGATGTTTCCGCCGAGCAAATCGAGGTTTTGGTCCACCCCCAGTCGGTCATTCACTCGCTGGTTCAGTTCGTGGATGGATCTGTGGTAGCTCAAATGAGTCCACCCGACATGCGCCTGCCTATTCAATACGCGCTGTCCTATCCCGAGCGATGGGCTACAACGACTGTTCCGTGGGATCGTTCGCAACGAACGACGCTCACACTGGAGCCAGCAGATACGACTCGCTTTCCCGCCATTGAACTGGGCCTGGAAGTTGCTCGTGCGGGCGGCACCGCGGGCGTGATCATGAACGCGTCCAATGAAGCCGCAGTCGCTGAATTCATGGCGGGCCGATTGCCATTTGTTGACATCGTGCCGGCCTGCCGTTCGGTATTAGAAAATCACCAATTTGACCCACAACCATCGCTGGAAGAGTTATTCGAGCTGGATGCGTGGGCACGTGCGGAGGTAACCCGGTGGGTTTGTACTTAGTCGGCTCGATCCTGTCATTCTGGGCAGATCCTCAAAACCTCGTTGCGTTCGGCAAAGCAGCTTTCGGTCTGGGGCTGGTTATCTTTGTTCACGAACTGGGACATTTTCTCGTCGCCAAGGCTTGCGGAGTGAAATGCGAAAAGTTCTACGTCGGTTTTGACGTGCCAATACAGTTGGGCCCGATCAAGTTGCCCGGATCACTGTTCAAGAAACAGGTGGGCGAGACGGAGTACGGCATTGGCATCATTCCGCTCGGTGGCTATGTCAAAATGCTCGGGCAGGATGACAACCCGGGCGCTGCGGCCGAGGAGAGCGAGCGGATCCGGATCAAGAAAACAAATGTCGAGGGAGAGGACGAATTCGTACTCGACCCTCGTAGCTATCCGGCCAAGACAGTACCTCAGCGGATGGCAATTATCTCCGCGGGCGTGATCATGAATCTGATCTTTGGTGCTGTGTTCGCTACGGTCGCCTATCGCTATGGCGTGAAATACTTGCCCTGCGTGATCGGAGCAACAACCCCGGGGGACCCCGCCTGGACGGCCGGTTTTCAACCAGGCGACAAAATTATTCAGCTGGGTAAAGAGGGCGCGTCGACCGAAGATTTACGATTCACACGCGAGTTGCGTTACGAAGTTGTTGCCACCGGCGCAGGCAACCTGCTGCCCGTTCGTGTCAGGCGACCCGATGATACCGAACTGTGGCTGGACGTGTCACCGAATAAATCACTATCCAAACTGCCCACCATCGGTGTTCTTTCGGGGAGTTCCAATATCGTCGCCAAGAGCTCGTTTGACGATTATTCGATCGCTGCCACGTCCGAATTGCAGGACGGCGATTCCATCGTTGCCGCCTCGGTCAACGGTGATACGGAATCGATTCGGGACTACTCCGATCTGATTCGTTTCCTGATCCTTCACGCCAGTGAGGATATTCGCCTGACGGTCGAACGCAGCAAGAAAGGAACCGATTCCACTCAAACCGTGGAAGCCACTTTGGCTCCTCAAAAGCTGCGTACGCTCGGGGTCAATATGAAAATGGGACCGATCGTAAGCGTACAGAGCGGCTCGCCGGCGGAAAAAGCCGGCATCCGCGCCGGCGATTTGCTCGTTTCGATCGACGGTAACGCGATACGTGATCCGCTGTTGGTAGATCAACAGCTGGTACCACGGATTGGCGAGGAAGTCATCGCGACGTTTCAGCGAGGCGCTGAAACAATTGACGCAAATCTGACACCAAGGGCTCCAAACCAACTGGGCTGGCCGCGCAATATGGGTGGATCGGTTTCGGTCGAGACCCTGGGAATTGCCTACTCGATGGAAGACACGGTCGCGTCCGTAGACCCGGATGGCCCTGCTCAGGCTGCCGGGCTGCAGCCAGGCGATCAGATTGTCTCGTTGATGATAACTGCCGCCGACGGCCACGATTTTCCACCAGATCAGGCCGCTCGCTTTGGCTTCGGAGTTGAAACCAGATTCACCTTGGAAGATCGTGGATGGCCGGCTCACTTCCTGAAAATGCAGGAACTACCGGATGGTTTTGAAGTTCACCTGCAATTCAAACGAGGCGATGAAGCGAGAGCGGCAATCATCTTGCCGACGTTCGTTGAAGATGGCTATTACCCCGAACGAGGCCTGGTCTGTAAGCAACTGGGAGAAACTCGAATTGCGACCACGTGGGGTGAAGCGTTGAAGTTAGGCATTCGCGAAACGAAAGAGGGCATTTCCCAGGTCTTTTTTACGTTACGCAACATCAGAACTCTTTACAGCAGTCTTGGGGGGCCTATTGCCATTGGTCAGATTGCAACGTCGGAAGCTTCAGCCGGACTACCACGGTTGTTGATCTTCTTGACACTGCTCAGTGCTAACCTAGCTGTACTCAACTTCCTGCCCATTCCAGTACTCGACGGTGGCCATATGATGTTCCTGATGTACGAGGGCATCTTTGGAAAACCGGTGAATGAACGCATTGCATTCGGGCTGACGTTGCTCGGCCTGTCATTCATTCTGGCCTTGATGATTTTCGTGATTGGCATGGATGTCTACCGAATCGGAAACCCGGGCTGAGGTTTGAGTTATCCCCATACCATTGTGTTCGACGCGACCTGGACGCTGATCTATCCGCGTCCCCGCTTCACGAGAGTCTATGTCGAAGCCGGTCAGAGGCATGGCGTCTCGCTGACCGAAGAAGAAGTCCGTTCGCGTTTCAACCGGCATTTCGTCAACGTCACGTGGGACAACACCGACGAAACGGCGCAATTGCTGATCTGGAAGTCCATCATTGCCTCGATTTTTGCCGAACTGGATTCGACCGATGGATTGTTCGACGAATTGTGGTCGTATTACTCTCAACCGTCCGCGTGGGAGATCTATGACGATGTCCTGCCTGCATGGCAAAAGCTGACCGACCTTGGTGTGCGAATCATCGTCGGTTCGAACTTCGACCGCAGACTGCAGGCAATCTGCGGTGGTCACGACGTATTCCAAAATTGCGACCGGATTTTCTGGTCGGCCGACATGCGACTGTCCAAGCCACAATTGGAGTTCTATCGCTCGATCGAAGAGCAATTGCAATTGCATCCGCACCAATTGCTTATGGTTGGCGACGACTGGCAGAACGATTACGTGGCACCCCGCACGGCCGGATGGAGTTCGATCTGGCTTAATCGCAATGCAGTCGTGCCACCGGAAAATGAATGCGACATGATCACTTCACTGGTGGAACTGCTGTCAGCACTGGGCAACTGCTGCAGCAAATCAAGCCGCCGATTTCTGGTGTCGCGCAGGTCCGTCCCATGGCAAATCGTGGCCAACATGGCAACTTTCTCCCAAGGCTCGCCGCAATCACGGTTCGTGTTGTGGCCCGGAAGCACCATTCGTAACATCTGCTCGCGATCGCGTTTCGAGAACGAAAGGCATCAACGTCCGATGTAGCAGAAAGGACTCTGCGCCATGTCGATCAGACTTGCAGAACTCGCGGAACTCGTAGAAGGCTCTTTGAATGGCGACGGGCAATTGCCCATTTCCGGTGCCGCTTCTCTGAAAGACGCTGGCCCCGGTTTCATCACGTTCGCCGATCGCGAACAGATGCTGGCCCAACTGGAAGGATCGGACGTCGCGGCCGTGATCGTGCCACGAGACGTCGTCCCCGACAAAACACCCTACATTGCGGTCGATGATCCTCGCAGTGCTTTCACCGACATCGTTCATCGGTTTCGACCACCTCGAACAAGGAGGCGTACAGGCGTGAGCCCGGCCGCCGATGTCAGCCCGACGGCAACGATTGCTGAGGACGTAGACATCCATCCCGGAGCTTTCATCGGCGATGACGTTACACTCGGTCGCGGCTGCACAATCCACGCTGGTGTGCACCTGATGGCCGGTTGCCGAATTGGTGAAGAGGTCACTATCTATCCGCGCGCGGTGCTGTACGAAGACACGGTCGTCGGGGACCGTTGCAAGATCCATGCGGGAGCGGTCATCGGAGCTGCCGGTTTTGGTTTTGACCTGGTCGATGGACAACACCAGCCCATTCCGCAAATCGGCATCGTAGAAATCGGCTGTGACGTCGAGATTGGCGCCAACTCGACGATCGACCGAGCTACTTTCGGAGCGACCAGGATCGGCGACGGGACAAAAATCGACAACCTCGTAATGATCGGTCACAACTGTCAGATCGGTCGACATAACCTGCTGTGCGCCCATGTGGGAATCGCTGGCAGCTGCACGACCGGAGACTACGTCGTGATGGCAGGGCAGGTCGGCGTCCGGGACCATGTCGAGATTGGCAGCGGAGTCCAATTGGGCGGCCAATCGGGCGTCGCCGACGACCTGAAACAGGCTGGGCGTTACCTCGGCTCACCTGCGATACCGGCACGGAAAGAAATGCAACTGCTGATGGCACGAGCCAAACTCGTCGAACTGAACAAGCGAGTCAAGCGACTTGAGAAAGCAGCTCTAAGTGCTGCAGCACCATCAAACGAACAACCCGCGGCCGACGCCGCCTGAGAAACCCATGAATGCAGCTCTAGCCCTCGAAGCTTACCGCGACGTCCACGAGGACGCACCCCGCATCGGCCTGATTGCCGGCTGGGGTCGTTATCCCCTGGTGGTTGCCGATGCATTACGCCTGCGCAACTATCGGGTCTACTGCCTGGGAATCGAGGGGCATGCCGATCGCGGCTTGGCGGAAGTCTGTTACGACTACAGAAGCGTTGGGCTCGCGCATGGGAGCTCACATCCGCTACTTTCGCAAACACCATGTCGACTGCGCGACAATGGCGGGCAAGATCCACAAAGTGTTGATCTTCCAACGAGGCTTCCTGCTGCGACAGCTGCCCGATCTTTGCTGCGTACGGGCCTTCTTTCCCAATTTCGTGACCGGTCGGCAGGACCGGTCAGACGATTCCCTGCTGACAGCAGCTGTTAATGGCTACGCGCGGCATGGCATCACGATCACCCCTGCAACCAATCTCGTGCCGGAGCTACTCGTGAAATACGGACATATCGGAGGAGGTCGACTGAGTCGGGCTCAACGACAGGATGTCGAATTTGGCTGGAAATTGGCCAAGCAAATGGGGCAACTTGACGTCGGTCAATCGGTCGTCGTCAAGGGGCAGGCGGTGATCGCCGTCGAAGCGGTGGAAGGCACCGACCAATGCATTCGACGTGCCGGACAGCTCTGCCCCAGTGGTGGGTTTACGGTCGTGAAAGTCGCCAAACCACAGCAAGACATGCGATTCGACGTGCCGACCATCGGAATTGGTACGCTGCAGACATTGCAGCAAACCGGCGCTCGAGTGCTGGCCATCGAGGCCGACAAAACGGTGATCATCGACGCCGAACAGGTGAAGAAATTTGCCGAACAGAACGGCATCTCGATCGTTTCCGTTCGGAATGGCGTCGTGTCTGAAGATCTCTTGCAGGCAGCCTGATCCCGTTCCAATGGTGACACAATGCTGCGGATACTGATCACTTCAATGCAGCGTTGGCAACGCGATGAAGCACCAATGCTGGCCGCCGCGGTCTCGTATTACCTGGCCATGTCGTTGTTTCCAGTGCTGCTGATTTTGACCTCGGCACTGGGGGTTTTCTTCAAATGGACCGACAACGGCCAGGACGCGCGGGAGTATCTCCTGCAAGTCATCAGCGACCAGATGGCGCCAGCGGTGGCGCAGGCCATCGAACAATCGTTGGCTCACATTGAAGACTACTCACCACTTTCGGGACCCGTGGGGCTCGCGTTTCTGCTATTTGCAGGATTGGCGATTTTTTCGCAGTTCGAATGCGCTTTCATGCGAATCTGGGATACACCCGCAGCTGTTCAACAAGGCGTCTGGAGTTCGCTGAAGCGAATGCTCACCCATCGGTTGCGTGCGTTCGCCCTGCTCTGCGGGATGGGTGCCCTGCTGGTGACCGTCTTCATTGCCGGATTTGTCCTGGACGCATTTCGACAAGGCGTCCATCTTGAGAGTGTTGCGTGGATGTGGTGGGCACTGGAACTCGCCCTGAAAATCTCGATCAATACCTTGGCTTTCTCATGCCTCTACCGGTTCCTGCCCGTGGCTTACGTTCGCTGGAAGGACGCCTGCCGAGGTGGCTTGTTCGCGGCGCTCGTTTGGGAAATCGGACTATTGCTGGTATCCAAGTTGCTGATTGGTAATTATTACACCAGCGCTTACGGAGTCATCGGTTGTTTCCTGGCTGTGATGCTCTCAGGCTATTATGCGGTGTCGGTGGTTTTCTTCGGCGCCGAATTGGTTCAGGTGCTGGGCCAATCGGCACCAGCGACAAATCCCGCGCTTGCTGCGGAAAACAACGGGGCGCCCAACATCAAACCATCAAGGCGGAACAAGGGCGCCGCACCGATGCGAGTGCAATTCTGGCGATCGCCATGGGTCGACGCGGTGGTGGTGGCGTTGCTGGTTTACGTGGGGCTCTTTCTTGGGCTGCGACAATTCAATTCGAAAGAAGCTGACGTTGGAACACAAGCTCCGCAAAGAATCGTCCGATTCAGCGAGGATCCGGCCCGCCACAAAATTGCGGTTACACTGTTCACACCTCTCATCAAATCGTTTCCCGGCCCCTATCAATACGCTTCGGCCGCTGGAGACACGCACGGGCAAATGTAGTGCTGTCCGAAAGTCTTGTCCGCCTGTCGAATGACAGACGAGGTGAACACTGCGTGGTGCTGAGCTAAATACATCTTGTTCCGTTACACTGAGCGGAGCCACTACCTGGTGGACTGCCCAACATTCTCTGGAGTGCGACTGCGTGATGACGCGAGCCACATTGCCATCCTCTCGTTCTCTGTCACTGATACTGCTCCTGGCGGCGATATGCCTCGTGATCGCCAGTTCGTTGCACGCTCAAGTTGCAGTCGACGACGTCCAACCGGATGGCCCGCCGCCGCTGACCGAATACATGGGGCGACAAATCGCCGCGACGATGCACTTTACCGGCGCTCCCTGGCTGACTCGTGACTCACGGCAACGCGAGGAAGATTGTGAAACGACGTTACGCGAATTGCGCATTCGAGCTGGAATGACCGTGGTCGACATGGGCTGCGGCAACGGGTTTTATTCACTGCCGATGGCCAAGCTGACGGGCGACAGGGGGCGCGTCCTGGCTGTTGATATTCAACCTGAAATGCTGCGGTTGCTGGAGGCTCGAGCCAAGGACGAAGGAAGAGAAAACATCCGCACGATCCAGGGCACCCCTATTGATCCCAGGTTGCCCGAAAACGCTGTCGACCTCATTCTCTGCGTCGATGTCTATCACGAGTTCTCTCATCCGGAACAGATGTTGGCGGCGATGCGAAAAGCACTGAAGCCTGAGGGACAGTTGGTGTTGGCAGAATTCCGCGAGGAAGACCCAGCCGTTCCCATTAAGCCGCTGCACAAAATGAGCAAACGGCAGGTGTTGAAAGAACTGGTTCCCAACGGGTTCCGCCTGGTCCGGGAATTCGACGAATTGCCCTGGCAACACCTGATGTTTTTTGGCCGAGATAAAGACGCAGCAGGACTCGGCGAAACGGTACCGACGGGAGAGATGGCGCCGGCCCCCTTAGCGGATACCAAGTCGCTCGAGTGATCGAATCTCTTCCTGCCAGGCTTCGCGATCGCGTTCGGTGAAATTTGGATCTGGCATCAACGAGCGGCGTGTGCAATTGATCATGGCCTGCAAAGTCTGGTAGCGGCGGGTCTGACCAATGGCCGGCGGAATGTGATCACTGACGATCGCCACGATTTCCTCCATCGTCGTCACTTCGGATGCTTTCAGTTGCGATCGCAACGAGGCAAAAGCGGCAGCCGAATACCCCTGTGTCAGTTCATTCATGCGCACCAGATCGTCGTCCGACGGTGCTTCCACAACCGCACCAAGCACCCATTTGACGAATGCGGTGCGGTCTTCTCCGCGCGGGTCCAGCACCGGAATGATCAGGTCACCGACACGACCCGGGCGGCGAATGTCGGGGGATAGCAGGTGTATTCGGGCGGTCATCAGCAGCCACATGACTTTCCCGCGCAGCATCGGATCGGACATCATCGCCTGAATTTTTCCGGTAAGTCGCCGCTCGGTGGAATGCGTTTCTGCGCCAACCCCGCCGAACTGCGTATCCGCCTCGTCGACGAAAATCACTACCTTTTCCAACGCTTCAAGGACTCGACGCAGGCGTTCAAAGATCACGTCTGTTTGTCCATACCACTGGCTGCGGATACTCTTGAGCACCAGCACCGGCACGCCCAGTTCCCCGGCGACCGCTTCAAAGATAAATGTCTTGCCGCCACCGATTGGACCTGCCACGGCGGCGCCCGGCAAAGCCCTGTCCGGGTCCGCCTTGAATCTTGGTATCAGTTCTCTTTGCAGAAAAGCCTTCAACTGGGAATTCCCAACGACATGCTCCATGCGGTGCGATGGCTTCTTGAATTCGACGACATCTTCGCCTACCTGTGCCTGAATAAATTCCTCCACCTTGTTGATCAGGTCATTTGGTTGCAGTTGATTGCCCGCATGCGCGGCTCCTGCCAACAGCTGCCGAACGGCATGGAGCGAGAGCCCCGCCGTAAACGCGGCGAGTGCTTTGGGTGTGCTCCAAAACTCTGGTTTCACTTGAGCGTTTTCAACGAAGTGATTGATGAACTTCAATCGTTCATCGACATCGGGCGACGGGATGTCCACCGTCAACATCTGTGGCAACCGCGACACCCGCGGATGAATCAAACTACGGGATTCGGCAATTAGCGCCACCGAATCACCACCATTCATGAAGGCAGGGTCGCTGAACCAGTCGTGACAAATGCTGATGCGCCTCAGCTTCTTGTCGTCGAGCGAGCTGACATCTCCGCTACCCGAAGGCAAAAGCATGTCCGCGGCCTCAATCAGGATCATCAGATTGGCTGAGGTCAGGGATGACCTGGAACAAATGGTCAGCTGACGCAGCACTTCCAATGCCAGCGTCGGATTGCCAATCGCGTCCAACAAGTGCTGATCGAACTGCTGATTCAGGCGATCAAAATCGGACTGTCCCTTGCTCTTCAGCCCTTTGACGAGCAGCGTATCAACATCGACACCGGCCTTCCAGGAAATCCAGGCGTTCTTCAGCTTGTCCACGCTATCCAGAATTCGGATGGGGCCGTTCAATTCATAGACAATGCGAATGATTCCATCCGTCTTGATTTTCGCGGAGAGGAAGGGAATCAGCGGTTCGTAACCGTCTGCCGTGCGAAACAGATCGTAGACGTTTCCGCTCAGTACAACGCTGCGAGATTGTTCCGAATTGAAGATCGCGGCCAGTTGCGAGAAAAACTCCTGCCCGTGACTCATGAATCCGTCCTTTAAGAAATGCTTGTTCCAGACGCCGGCACCCAACGCAACAAAGGAAGCCGCCGGCAATTGCATCGCCGGCGGCGTCCAAGTTATCGGATCAGAGCGGTCTTGGCACTATGACTCGGGAATACGCGTCTTGTCAGCTTGCTCGCCACTCGACGTGTCGGCCGACTCTTTGGCCAGCCCGATCAGCTTGTCAAACTCATCATCCGACGTGTTCTTCGACGCATATTCCAGAAACTCCGCTTCGGACCGTTGTACATCGGTACTTGCCATTTCTCGGGAAACTCGCGCCGTGGCCTTGGCCTGATCGCGAATGTCCCGCAATTCCTGCAATTCTTCCGAAGTACGATCCTTGCTGATTCCCGAGATCATGTCGGCGATCTCTTTTTCTTCTTTGGCGGTAATCAGATCGGCAACTGTTGAGTGCTTTTCCTGCTTGACCTTTTCGATCTCACGCAGGAACGATTCGAGTTGCGTCTTGTGGCCGCGAATGTTCTCGGCCAACTCGCGGATTTCCACTTCCAGTTCGCTACAACGTTCTTCCTTCTCGGTGAGGGTCGATGAGAAATCCTGGAAAGCTGCCTGGCATTTGATATAGTCGGGATCGCTTTTGACGGCTTCCGTGTCGCCGTTGTGTCGTTCGACGACTTTCCGCGCCATTGCAGCGGCACCCTCGCGGAGCTTCCTGAGTTTTGCGACTTCATCGGTTAGCCGTTTCAGCGAACTCTTCTTTTTCTCTTCCTGCGCAATCATCGCGCCGACCGCGTCGCGGTACTGGTGAATGCGCGACTTCTTTTCCGAGATCACACGGTCATAAGTGGCCCGTATCACATCCGGGTTCATGTTGAGAGCCTGCCTCGCGCAATCAACGCGTCCTGTCAGCAGGTAACCGAACGCTCGAAAATAGCGACCAATGGATCGAAACATACTTCTACATCCTCCAAACCAATGTCTGGCCCAAGTTGCGGCAGTTCTACTTCAGATAACGCGTCTACATTATCGTATGCCAATCGGCGGCGCATCACAATTGGCGCGACCTCTTCGAAAACGATCAAAATGTGGTTTGCCGACTACAGAGAGAAGCGATATCGACGGCCGGAGGACGCCAGCGGGCAGCGATTCCTCGTGACGCGCAAACGCAGAGGAATGTGGGGGCGGCTGCGGCGGCATCCGTTGCTATCGAAGCGCATTCCATTGTCGCTCGACAGACGAAAGTGCTGCTCCCAGTTCGGCGTGCCATACGACATCGGCAGCGGAATCAAGCGGTGTTGGATCGCGGTTGATGACAACCAGCTTGGCACCGGTTGCCAAGGCAATCCTCGGCAAATCGGCAGCCGGTGTAACTACCAGTGAAGAACCCAGTGCAAGAAACAAATCACATTCTTCCGACCATGCAATGGCCTGTTCAATGTCGGCTTGACGAAGTGACTGACCAAACGAAATTGTTGCGTGCTTTAAGGGCGCAGAACAGACCGGACACAGTGGAACCTGGTCCGCGCGAAAAATTTTTCGACGAATCGCCTGGAATCAGCTCGAAATCTGCAGGAAAATGCGGTGCACGCAACCTGTAAGACATTGCCGTGAATCTCAATCACCCGGCGACTGCCTGCTTTGGAATGCAAGCCATCGATATTCTGAGTAACGAGCCCTTGAAGTGGACCGTTTTGTTCCCATTCGGCAAGAACCACGTGCCCTTGATTTGGTTTCGCGTGCACCATTCTGTGATGTCCCCTGCATTTCTGTCGCCAGTAGCTGAGTCTCGCTGCGGGGCTACTGAGGAAATCGTCAAAGGGGATCGGACTGGCTGACGCCCACTGCCCATCGGCCGAGCGGAAATCAGGGATCCCACTTTCTGTGCTAAGCCCAGCGCCCGTGAGTGCACAGGCAAAGCGACTGGCAACGAGTAACTCGGCAATGGTGACGCCTTGATTGCTTTCCATCTTGAAAGGCCTGACTCCTGGGGAATTCAAACGGTGTTACTTCATTCATCGCTCGCGAGCGACAGTCAAGGTGAAACCCAAAGCTTCCTGGCGTTTTAAACATCGTTTTTCATTTGACTCGCTGGTGTGAGCCAATCGCTACTCATAGGCTGGAAGCCATTGCGCTACATAGGCTTACGGCGAGAAGTCGGTTCTGCAAGGCGAGAGAACTTTGGACCCCACAATATGGGGTAAGAGTTCAATAATTCATTTCTTTTAGCCAGCATGGAAGTTTTCACTTCTTTTCCTTGCAGTCGGTTCAAGCCGAAACTACATTGGATGTTGTGGAATCGGTTTATTCGTTACGTTCCGAGGCAAGAACTAGTGATTTAGAGCCAACATGATGTGACGCTACCTTGCTTGGTGGTGTGGGCGATGTTGGTTGCAACGGTATTTATGTTCAATCAGTCGAACAATTTGAACGATGCTGCGCAAGAAGTGCCTACGGCATTTCCCAGCGATCGTTGGGTGCTGGGAAGCCACCCTTCTGTTCGACGTATTGCACGCCATGTCGAGCGTGCGTCTGAAGTTGAGTGTACGGTTCTCGTTTCTGGAGAAACCGGAACAGGCAAGGAAGTTTGGGCTTCGCTCGTGCATCAAATGGGGCCTCGCGCGGGTCGAGCGTTTGTTCCCGTGAACTGCGCCGCATTGACGCCGACTTTGGCCGAGAGCCAGTTGTTTGGCCACGAAAAAGGCGAATTCACTGGCGCTGCGGGCGCATCGCTCGGTGTATTCCGAGCGGCTGAGGGCGGAGTTGTTTTCCTTGACGAAGTTGGCGAAATGCCGCTGGAATTGCAGCCTAAATTGCTCCGAGTCTTACAGGAGGCCGAAGTCACACCTGTCGGTTCTTCGGCTCCAGTACCCATCAACGTGCAAGTCGTCGCCGCCACCAATCGTGACCTGGAAACGGAGGTATCCGAAGGACGTTTCCGAGAAGATCTGTTTTTTCGCTTGAACATGGTGCAGTTAACGGTGCCATCGTTGCGTGAACGACCACAAGATATTCCCGAGTTCATTTCGTTCTTCTCGAGCAAGTACGCCGACCGCTACAAGCGTCCGCGCTGGGAGCCATGCGCGGATACGCTGTCGCGATTCTGCGAGTACCATTGGCCGGGCAATATACGTCAATTGTCACACGTAATCGAACAGGGATACGTGTTGGATTGCGAACCGATGGTTCCCACAACCAATACGACGAAACCGACAAATGAGAGCCTCCCGTATTTCAACTTGGACCAGTTACGTGGTGCAGCCGTTCGCCAGGCATTGCAGGCCACCCAAGGGCACAAGGGAAAAGCAGCCAAATTGCTCGGCGTCCACGCCAATACGCTGACGCGAATGCTGACGCAGCTTGACGAGCAAAATCAGAACTAGGGAAAAAGCTGAGATTCTCGCAAAATAGGCGGCCCAGGGCCGCTTTTTTCATGCGCACTGTCGCTCGCGCCCCTTTTTATTTCACTTATTCGCGGTTCATGCTTTACTGGCCTCTCGCGTCATCCATCTCGCTCCGACGGCAGTCGACCGCCGGTTGTGTTGTCGTTCCGTCATCCTTCCGTCGAGACGCCTCACCGACTTGGTGAGAAGAACAGTGCCAGGTTCGAATCGCAAGGGCACGATGCGCATCTGACAGTCGTACTGGCGACTTGTCGCGATAACATCGCATGCTGGCGATGAAGCGATGCTCGCCCCACCGAATGCTCCCCTGCTGAATCCTCATTCTACGGCGACTCGTTTTCGTGATCGACGAGCATCACCATTTTGCAGCACCTTCACCAAGTCGAGGAAACGCAAGCTAAGTCATTCTGACATTTGCAGTTGCCACGCAACTCTTCCCAACTGTTCACAACAACAGTGATTCTCACGCGACCAACGTTAACACGACGTTGAATTTCTTTTTGCCAAGCAACTCCTTTCGCACAGGTGCTTTGCGCGATTCCCGATTCGCCGCTGTGACGATTGGCACACCCGTTGCTTTTGATGCGATCGTTCACAGTGATTTTGGAAAAGACAATCACGCGAACTGGCAGCACTGACACGTACATGTCAGAGCTACTGAACATAGCGAGATCTGAAGCGATGCGACTCGTTCGTGGGTGCGCACGCGGGATCTTCGGGCAATTATTTGAGAGATCATGCTATGGGTGTTTTGACAACTTACCAGCCGGTGGCATCGACCAGTTCGGTCACCGCACGTGTCAAGCGTACGGAGCAGCGTACTTGCGCGTTTCAGTGCTTGGTGGTTTCAGCAAGTGAGCCAAGACGCGAAATGCTACTGACGCCGATTACCGACGCCGGATGGGATTCGTTGGTTTGCAACGATGCCCGGTCGGCGTGGACAGCTCTTTCACGCGACACGTTTCAGATGTCGGTCGTCGATCTTCAGGGTGCGGCCGAAGCGGGCGAGTTTGGCGAACTGTGCGAACAGCTCGCAACAAAACGAAACATGCTGCTGATGATTTGCGGCAACGAAGGCAAGGCGACTGAAGAAATCTGGGCTCGGCAACTCGGAACCTGGCTCTACCTGCCCGGTGTCTCGGTCGACTCGGATCTTCGTTCACTATGCAGCGAAGGACGTTCCATCGCCGAACGCCTGAACCAGACAACGTGAAGGTGCCGATGGCCGGCACTGGAGCGAAACAGTTTTTACACGTCAATCCAGAGGACAGATCAATGAATGCAGCGGTTACGAATTACGACGCATTGGACTTTGAATTCCGATCCACGCCGGCGACGTCGAACTCAACACGACGCGCGTCGACGCCCACACGATCGACCAACAATCGCCCCAGCCATGCCAGGAAACGCGGGAAACACCCGCAGCAGTTCAACGGCATTCACCGGCGGCGTCGCAAAAAGATGGCTTGGTAACCGTTGCCTTTCCGGCAGACACGAAAAACAAAGAGCCAGCGAATGGCTCATACCCAGGAGAAATGACCATGAATATTTCTGTCAACGAATTTGAAGCTGTAGAGCATGCCGTCTCATTCCGATCCGGAAGCTCCACACGATCGGCCTCTTCCACCTCGCGCAAGAACCAAACGTTCGGTCGCCGCAAGAAAGGTCCTCAACAGTTCAATGGAATTCACCGCCGCCGCAAGAAGAAGATTCGCTGGTAGGCGTTTACATAGTTCGCGTTTCGTCGACTCGTTTCGCGCCTGGCTGCCGTTGCCACGTTTGATAGTACCTACCGTGCAACCAGGCGATCGCGTGGGAGTCAACAACAAGGCAATCATTTCCTGAAGGGAATATTGATGAACACTTCAGCCAAGGATCTGATCTCCGACAGCGGAGACATGACGGTGGAGCAACGCGCTACGCCAAGCCGCAATCCATTCGGACCGCGTCCGACCAAGTTTGGCCGTTCCTACGGTAAAGCACCCCGTCAACACAACGGGATGCACCGGCGGCGCAAGAAGAAGGTGCGCTGGTAGGCGATCACGCTTAACCGGTCGCAATTACAGATAACCATAGCCATTCCTACGGAGTAACAATATGAACGCTGCTTTTGCAGCGCTCCTCGCGGAGCGCGATTTTGATACGGAATTGGACAGCACCAATCAGACCACGGCTGGCGAGAAGTTTCGCATGACTCGGAAGCACCATGCTGAAGAGAAGCGAAATCGGCCCAAGCAACACAACGGTATCCATCGCCGTCGTCGCAAGAAGATTCGACTGTAGGCCACTGGGAAAGCGTGGGCTGTCGGAGCCTGATTGCTGCGATCGACTGCACAGTAGCAGTCGTCGTAAAGACATCTGTGAGGTACTACATGTTTGAAAGAGGACCAACCGGTCGCAATCGGCTCAGATTGCGGCGGTGCGGGCAACGTCACGGGCGTTTGCCTGGCAGGACCGAGGGTAACCGTCCGCAATTCGGGCGGGTGCGATCTCGAAGAGCGTCGTTAACGAACTGCCGTATCAGGCTTTCGTCGCGACGACGGACCAGGGATTCGATGCGTCGAACCGCGTGGTGACCACCTTGTATCGATTAGCGTAGACACGCCCGGGCCACGGCCAGGGCGGCGGAAGTCACAGCAGCCGATGGATCGGTTGCCCGAACTGCAGGGAAGTTCCAGCAATTCGACTCACGTCGAAATGATGCCGCGCGTTGGCGCAGCATCAAGAAGAAAGAGATGCCGTGAAGCATTCCGAGAATGCCAAGTCGCAAGGTGCGCAACAATCGCATTACATGCTCGACCACCTCATCGGTGAATCGACTTGGGCCGCCCACACGCGGAAACGCGTATCCCAGGTTGCTCAGTATCGCTACAGCGTACTGATCACCGGCCCCAGTGGTACCGGCAAGGAACTGATCGCGAAGGCCGTTCACGCTCACGGTCCACGACGCGACAAACCGTTCATACCGGTCAATTGTGCTGCGATTCCCAGTGGGCTCTTCAGCAGCCAGCTGTTCGGACACACGAAAGGCGCGTTCACCGGCGCTCACTACGCATCGCTCGGCTGCTTCCGAGCTGCCAATGGGGGCACGATCTTCCTCGACGAGATTGGCGAGCTCGACCTGGACAGCCAGGCCAAGCTGCTGCGAGTCCTCCAGGAACGCATCGTTACACCGGTCGGGAGCGCCCATGGCGAGCCGGTAGACGTCCGCACGGTCGCGGCGACGAATCGCGATCTGACTGCCGAGGTGCGCGAGGGCCGTTTCCGGCTTGACCTCTACTATCGCTTGAACGTCCTGGCCATCGAGACGAAAGGGCTCGCCGAACGAACGCTCGACATTGAGCCGTTGGCCAGTCACTTCCTGGCCAAAACCGCCATTGAATGCGGTATCGAACTCAAAACAATATCGGCAGCCGCATTGGAACTGCTCGAATCGTACGCCTGGCCGGGTAACGTCCGCGAACTCGAAAACTTCATTGATCGAGCCGTGGTGATGACCGAAGGCGATGAAATTGGACCGGAAGCTTTTCCGGATATTTTGGATGCTCGCACGACTCGTTCCGTGAACGTCGCGTGGGATCAGGACGCAAACAACTCGCTGTTTTCGCTCCCGAGACCACCGGAACTACCGGAAGCGGGAGGACTCCTGTCGCACGATGCGCGGAGTCCCGAGTCAGACAGTCAGGCAGGTACGTGGCTTTCTTTGGCGGAAGTCGAGAAGCAACATATCTGTCGAACCCTTCACGAAACCCTGTACAATCAAAGCGCGGCGGCTCGTTTGCTGCAAATTGATCGAAAGATGCTGTCAAGGAAGATCACGAAATACGGCATCACGGTATCGGGACCACGAAGGTGCTAGTTTGCTCCATGTGAGCAAACTGATTGACCCGTAAAGGGCCATAGCAAGCCGGGCGATTGCAATTTGCAGCCGCCCGGTTTTTTCGTGTACGCGCGGCGCTCGTACGAGTCGAACGGACGTGAATTGTGCGGCTTTGGTTGGCAGTCGAAAGAGTGGCCGCAACGGTTGTGAATTTGATCTGACGGACGCGCGAGGCGGAATGCTAGAAAACTCCGGCTCCAAAGTCGTCGCACATATCAAGATCATCGTACTTCGACCGATACCCTGGCTGTGAAGCCAGCTTCAACTCGGCGGCGAAATCTTCCAGTACTCGCGTCTGAATCAACTCACGGCAGGCAGCGTTAATTGGATGCGCGATATCGGCATAGATTTTTTCTTTGCCGTTCAGCGACTTGTGCTCCTGCAATCGAACTCCACACTGATTGCAATGGATGGCCTTCAGGTGGTTCTTGGAGCGGCACCCGGAACAGGACGCTGCCAGTTTTCGACTGGGCATGGCAACAAAAGGGCCATTGTTGCCATCGATGATCTTCAGGTCGCGAACGACGAAACTGTCATCGATGGTCATCGAGCAGAAGGCTAACAGTCGATCGGCCTGTCGTTCGATCAATTTGATTCTTACCTCTGTAATCTCCACTGCCACACCCTACCTACTCTGATGACCAGGAACACTCGATGCCAGGCGTACATCCTCCCAACCGGCGTTTCGCATGGCGGCTGCCACTCGCACGGCATCTTTCCGCGAGCGACAGATTCCGAAACAAGCAGTTCCGCTCCCCGTCATTTGGTAACGCCGCAAGCCACAACGCTGGAATGACTCACCAATCCTGCAAACCTCCTCTGACAACTCACTCGCGGCTTGCTGCAGACGATTAAACAACGCCGCTCCAGCGTCAAATCTCCTGGGGTTTGCGGGCACCAGGCAACGAGCGAATACTCGAGCTGTACTCAGCCCCGAAGCTGGTTTGACAATCACAAAGTCCAACCTGGCGGAAGGTTGCATCATGACTTTCTCACCACGTCCACGGCACAGCGCGGGTGAGGGGTGCAGGAAGAACGGCACGTCACTGCCCAGCTCGGCAGCCATTTCTCGCAAGTTTGTGATCGACAGATTCAAATCCCAACCGGCATTGCCAGCCAACAAGGCAGCGGCCGCATCGGCAGAAGCACCGCCCAAGCCGGCTTCCAACGGTATGCGCTTGAGCAAATGCACGAATGCTCCGCGTCTTGACCCGGTATGATCCCGCAGCAGATCCAATGCACGAACGACCAGGTTGTCCTCGCCTTTGGGGAGCCTCTTCCGCTGCCGCAGCGGTACGCCGGCAGCCCAATCGCACGAGAAACGAAGTTCGGGAGCTGATGTGGCTGAAAACGACAGCGTGTCATATAAACTGACCGCAGTCATCAAGGTCTCGATCTCGTGAAAACCGTCAGATCGTTTCCCCAGCACTTCCAGATAGAGATTCAGTTTCGCAGGAGCCCACACTGTCACGTCGGTTTTGCGGCGCAACAATTTCATCAAGTCCCTCGCTCAGCGCCACCTCCCCAAGTAGCCACCGCCCAAGAATAACAATTTGTCTAACACTTTGCGATGATTGTAACTCCACACGATCGTGGGTCAATCACAACTCACACACACTGACAACGGCAAACTCAAAATTATGCCACCGATTGACCCTCCCCAACACAAAACAGCGGCCAGACACGTACTTGTCGATGATCTGCTGGTTATTCTTCGTGGAACGCTGATGGGCGCCGCCGACATTATCCCGGGCGTTTCCGGCGGTACGGTTGCACTCATCGTCGGCATTTACAGCCGTCTCATAAGCGCGATCAGTCAGATCGATAGCACGTTCATACGCTTGTTAAGTGCTCGACAATGGATTGGTGCGCTGAAGCACATCGATTTTCGATTTCTTACTTGCCTTGCCGCTGGCATCGGCATTGGGGCAGTCGCTTTCGGTGCCTCGATTGAAGGCCTGCTCGTTTCACCTCTGAGTCGAGCCGTGACCCTGTCGGTATTCATGGGCATGATCCTGGCCTCAATCACAATCGTGGCGGGCCTGATCAAGTCGGGTCGAAATGGTTCGACTTTCGGCTGCATCCTGTTGGCTGCGTTGGGAGCGGGCTTCGCCTTTTGGATTACCGGGTTGGAGCAATTGAGCGCAGCTACCAGCCTGCCCTATATTTTCTTCTGTGGCGTCATCGGCATCTGCGCAATGATTCTGCCGGGAATCAGTGGAGCCTATCTGCTCATTATCATGGGTTTCTACCCGCAATTGACCGACATCCTGCATCGCCTGAAGGACCTCGATGTTCACGTCGACGATTTGATTATCGTTGGCGTCTTTGCGATCGGATGTCTCGTCGGACTAATCGCATTCAGTAAATTGTTGCGCTGGCTACTTTCTCACCACATAAATTATACGATGGCCGTGCTGGCCGGATTCATGCTTGGCGCATTGAGGAAAGTCTGGCCATTCCAGGCCGATACCACACCAGACGAAGTCAAACTGAAACACAAGGTCTTTGAGCCGTTCCTGCCTGAACGGTGGGATGAAACGACGATGCTTTGCCTGGCTGCCGCAATCACCGCTTTTTTTGCCGTGATTGCGATCGATCGGATTGCCCGCAGGAATCGCCATGTGCTTTGATCAGGCAGCACGATCGTCAACTTGCTCGGCTTTCCCATCGGTCAACCGAACGACCCGATCTGCCTGAAGTGCCACCGAGTTGTCGTGTGTCACGAGAACGACGGTCAGGTCATTCTTGCGATTCAAC
This sequence comes from uncultured Planctomycetales bacterium, assembly GCA_963821085.1. Classification (GTDB taxonomy): domain Bacteria; phylum Planctomycetota; class Planctomycetia; order Pirellulales; family Pirellulaceae; genus CAWGCE01. The sequence continues at coordinate 390,456 of CAWGCE010000006.1, forward strand.
GTTCTCAGCAATTCCATAATTGCGGCGCCGGTGGTGCTGTCCAGGTTTCCAGTTGGTTCATCAGCGTACAAGACCGTGGGCTCGGCAACCAGCGCCGCGCAATGGCGACTCGTTGCATTTCCCCGCCCGATAACTCGCGAGGCAAGTGACGCAATCGGTGCGACAACCCCACCGTTTCCAAAACCTCGGCAGCATGCTGCACGCATTTCTTTTTTTCCTTCAGGAACGACCAGATGCTCGAAGCGATCATCTGAGGCAGCATGACGTTTTCCAGGACCGTGAGTTCCGGCAGCAGATGATACGACTGGAATACCATGCCGAAATGCTGATTTCGCAACACGTCGCGACCTCGCGCCGACAAATTGTCAATGCGATTACCCTCAAAGAGAATCTGTCCCTTGTTGGGCGCATCCAACGCGGCAAGCAAATGCAACAACGTGCTCTTGCCGGAACCGCTTTGGCCGATGATGGCCGTAAACTGTCCCTTGGCGATCTCGATATCAACGCCACGCAGCACAGGAATTTCCAGGTTTGCCTTGAAGTAGCTCTTCTTGAGTCCCGTCGCTCGAACCAATGCTTGCGCAGAATCACCGATTGGCGATTCTTTTGTTACGGGCTGTGACTGTCGACCAAGGATGCGCGAGGCGAGCGGTCGTCCCAGGCGGCGGCGTTCCGAAGCTCGTTTGTTTTGGATGTGGGGACCAGGATTATTCATAGCGAAGCGCCTCCACCGGATGTAATCGAGCCGCACGAAGCGCGGGCAAAACACTTGCGAGCATGGCGATACTCAACGCCCCCAAGACAATCCAGGCCACGGTATAAGGATTGATGATCGTGGGGATCTTGGAGAAATAGTAAACCGTCGGGTCGAAGACCTCCCGCCCCGTTACCGTCTGAATCAGGGAAGCGATCCGATTAATATTCCAGACAAACAGCAGACCCATCACCATCCCGATACCTGCGCCGACGCAGCCCAGTGAGATGCCATAGTTCAGGAAGATCGCCATGACCCCGCGACTGGAAGCACCCAGCGACTTCAGGATGCCAATGTCGCGAGTTTTTTCGATAACCGTCATGAAGAAAGTCGCCAGAATCCCAAAACCCGCAACGGCAATGATCAGGAACAGCAAAATGTTCAGCAAGGTCGTTTCCATGCTGACGGCGGCCATCAAGGGGCCCTGCATCTGCTTCCACGTCTGGACGTGATACGGATACATGTAAGCGGGAAACCTGGCGCGAAGTCTCTCGCAGGCTGCGTTCAGATCGGCTCCTTCGGCCAGCTTGACCTGTACGGCGGTCACGGCGCGTTTGCCGCTCGACGGATCAATCATCCCGCGTAAATCCTGCAACTTTTTCAAGGGCACAAACGCGAACGTACTGTCGTACTCGCTCATTTTGCTCTCGTACAGGTCAACGACGGTGAACTGGTCATAGATCGGTTTGGGTTGAGTTCCTGCCGACGGGAACGTCACTTTGACATCGTCGCCAGGTTTACACAGAAAATAGTCCTGCACTTCGCCTTCGGCGTCGCGTTGGCGCACACTGCACAGCCCAATTCCCATGACGATTCCGGCGTGTTGTTCCTTGCCAGGATCAAACAGCGAGCCGGCCGGCGCATCGGTCTGCAGCTGAGCAAACGGATCGGAGATGTCAATGTCATTTTCGACTTCAGCGACAGCCGCGTCATGGGGATTCAGTTGTTCCAATTGCTGGCGATACGCCGCTTGAACCGCTGCTTTTTGGCGACGGTGAGGCCAACCCGAAGCGCCCAACCTTTCGTCGAACCCACTGTCTCGCAAATCGAACGACAGCTGTTGCTTGTTCGCCGGATGCAGAACGTACTTGCCGAAGTCACTGACTCCGGAATAGGTCTCGGGATCGATACCAATCAGGTTGATCTGTTTCACCATGGTCTGATTTCGCACCTGAAATTCAAGCATGGCTGGAATATGCACATTGGCCGTCATCGCGACGACGTCGGGGCCGAGCTCCTGGCGAATGGAAGCCATCAACTCATCCGGGTCCGTGATACCGTCCAGGCTATGCGCCTCAACGACAATGTCCGAAAGGATTCCGTGCAGCCGGACAAACATCTCGTTCTGAAATCCCGACATCACGCTATTGACCACGATCATCGTGGCCACACCCAGCATCACGCTGATCACCGACGCTAACGCGATATAGCGAGTCCTCAAGTATCTCAAACTTAGAAGGAAAACGTACATGTGCCGTCCTTTGGCTTCGTTTTCTCGCCACGCCCATCCTTGGCTTGGCATGATTTGAAAATTGTCAGTCTTATTGTTCTCGCAACAGCGGGAAGAGAATAATGTCGCGAATCGTCTGCGTATTGGTGAGCAACATCACCAACCGATCAATGCCGATCCCGAGCCCGCCAGCGGGTGGCATGCCGTGCCGCAGGGCCTTGATGAAATCGTTGTCCATCTTGGCCATGGAATCTTCCTCGGACAGGCCCTGCAGTTGCGTCCGGAACAGCTTCTCCTGCAGGTCAGGGTCGTTCAATTCAGTGTAGGCATTTGCCAATTCCATGCCGCGCACGAACAGTTCAAAACGCTCCGCAACTTCGGGTCGATCCCGCTTGCGTTTCGTCAACGGGCAGATGCTGGCTGGATAGTCGATCACAAATACAGGGCCAACCAGGGCGTCTTCCACCTTCGCTTCAAACACTTCGTTTTTCACGACGTCCGGATGACGTCCGGCGGTCTCCAGACCGATTTTCGCAGCCAGCGTCAGGATTCCGTCCACGTCGTCCGCGGCAACACCGGAGTGCTCTTCAAACAACTCGTTGTATGTCTTCCGGGCAAACGGCGGCTCGAAGCAGATCTGATCCTCGCCCCAGGGCAACGTCCGACCTCGTCCCAACTCGTCGATTGCATCCACGATAATTGCCTCGGTCAGGTCCATCATCGTTTCATAGTTGCCGTACGCCTCGTAAACCTCGAGCATTGTGAATTCGGGATTGTGCCTGGGACTGATTCCTTCATTCCGGTAGACGCGACCCAATTCGTAGACCTTGTCGATGCCACCGACGAGCAGTCGTTTGAGATGGAGTTCTAACGCGATGCGCATGAAAAGATCCATGTCGAGCGCGTTATGGTGCGTCGTGAACGGACGAGCAGCGGCTCCACCGGCGATGGAATGCAACGTAGGCCCTTCAACGTCCCAGAACCCTCGGTCGTCGAGCGTGCGTCGAATCGACTTGACAATCTTCGTGCGGTCGAGGAACCGTTCCATCACGCCGTCGCCGTAGGTCAGGTCCAGGTAGCGCATCCTCTGGCGCAGTTCCGGATCGGTCAGGCCGTGATGTTTCTCAGGCGGTTGCTCGATCGATTTGCAGAGGAAGTGCAACTGTTCCGCAAAGATCGTCAACTCGCCCATCTTCGTTCGACGCAAGTAGCCATCGACTCCAACAATGTCACCAAGGTCCAGGCAATTGGCGATTTCCCAGTTGTCTACGCCGACCTGGTTTTTGCCGACGAACAATTGGATCTGCCCTGATTGGTCGCGGATGTCGATGAATTTCAATTTGCCTTTGTCGCGGCTGAGTACAATCCGTCCTGCTGCACGCACCTTCGGGCCGACAATCTCACCGGCTCCCAATTCGGATAACCACTCGCGGAACTCCTGTCCCGATTCATTCTCCGGCAACTCGACGCGATCACCCGATTCGGTCTTAAAATAAACCTCGGCCACCTGATCCCGGATTTCACCGATCATCCTGCGATTGTCAAAACGCCCCCCCCAGGGATCGACGCCTAACTCGACAAGGCGAGCCATCTTTTCGCGCCGCGCGCGTTCCAGTGGGGACCAATCTTCGCCAGTAGGAGGAGTCATCGTTTCGGTTGTCATTCTGTATTCCGGTCGCGTCTTCGACGATGACCGCTCAAGTGGATCCAGCAAAGCGAACTCTACGAATCGCTCGCAAAATGCCGCCCTTGATGAAGCGAATTGGGTTGGCTGGAAAGTCGCGGTATTCTAGTGGAACCAGAGGCAAATTCAATGTCACGCCGCCGACATGCCGGGCTTGTTCTTCTCGCTGCAGTGGCAGACGAATCTCTCAATCAGTGCGATCGGTCAGGGTATCGAAAGTTCTGGATGCGTTGCTATCAGTCGCGACCTGACACCCGGCAAAATGCGAGCTGCATTCTCAAAATAAACCTTCCGCAAGACATCATCCGGCAGCCCAATACCATAGATTTGCCAGAACCCCTGCGGCGGGAACTCTTTCTCCGAGTAAGGAAAATACTCGTCGTAGGTTTCCAGGAATCGCCAATAGAGTTGCAGTCGAGCCTCCGGCCAGGGGCCATCGGTCCCAAAGAGGATCCGGTCCGCATGGTCGATGAAAAACTTCCTCGACGTGTAGGGTTGCCGTCCCAACTCACCAATCCGCGAGGCAATTTCGACGTAAAGGTTGGGCAATTCCTGCAACCATCCCGAAACCTGCGCGAGGTCTTCCGGGTTGTTTGCCAGGTGGGCACCAATAAACGTCGTCTGGGGATGCCGGCGGATGACCCGATTCCGTGCGTCCAACAATTCCTGCCGACCGGGAAATTCGTCTCCAACGAAACTCCAATCGGGATGCCGGAAGAGTTCCTCGTAACGTTCATTGTGTTTGTCGACAGGCTGGAAAAACGCAGCCGGATCAGCGGTATGCGTCAGCACGGCCATCCCCAACTCGCCGCACGTTTTCCAGATTGGGTCCCACCGCAAGTCATCCATCGCCATCCGGCTGCCATCTGGGTTTCGGCCAGTGAGGCCAAAGCTCTTGAAAAGTTTCAACCCTTCCGCGCCCTTGGCATGGGCCTCTCTCAGCTGCAACACCGTTTGATGGACGAATTCCGATTGGTTGCATGCCCAATTTGCATAGTCTTCATCGGCAGCATCGCCTTGCCAATCGATGTGCACGAAAATGATGAACTTCTGTTTGTAATCTTGCCAAAGCAAATCGGCCTGTTGAGACCATTCATCGCCCAACTTTCCATCCAGCGTAACATTGAGTGCGATGTTATTCCGCTCCATCACTTCGAGGTACTCGGCCAACTGCTCGCCGCCGCCTCGCAACTTGAAGCGAAAGTGCGTGTGCACGTCGACGACGGGATACTTGGCATGTTCAAGCAGTGTCTGCTTAACGCGCAGCATTGACCGGGGACGAAAGTTGTCGAGGTGAAGCCGTTCCGAAGCCTTGGGCGTACTGTCTTGCGCTGCACTTGCGCTGCATAGCCACAAGAACATCAGGCAACTGGTACGGGCACGAATCATAGAACTGTGTTCCGGCTGCAAAATCGTAACTTCTTTTGCGATCATTTCGTCTCAGGTTAGCATAGCTTGACAAGAGGATGTGACGTTGCCACGGCCAGACGCGTCGGCGTTGAAACGAACCGTAGCTGCTGTATCCGATGGCCGATCAAAGGAATCAACGGCTTCGCACCCTTCATGCCGTTCCTGCACACAATCTTGTCTGACCGGCCCGTTGGAAGAATCCTGGCCACCTCATGCCGAGCGGCGTACAGCCTGACTGGCTATGCCAGCATTGCAGGCCGGTCGATTCAGCAGCGCGTCGCAGGCCAGCTGATACGAGTCGGTCAGATCGAGGGCGACCGATCGGTTATGGGCAACGGCAGCGCACCGTCGCTCGTAAAAATCCCCATTAACCGTTGCCAACGCAGATTGCAGCTCGTCCTCCGAACGGCATATCAGCATGCCGGCGGGATCAAAAACGGACGCGATATTCGGGTCACCCCAATAGATGGGCAGACTCATGCATACCAGGCTGTCGATCAGCTTTTCGGTAAAGTAATTCGGCGTCCGCGAATTTTCGATCACCAGCGAGAAGCGATACGGCTCGAGCGCATCAGCCTTATCGTCAAGTGGCCGGTATTCACGGCCGAAACAGGACAGTGGCAATCGGTTCGCGTCGGCCCATTCGATCAAACGGTGGCGCAATCGATGACCTTCCGTGGTGCGTTTGGGACCGGCGATAATCGAGGTCGAGCCCGTCTTTTCCTCGTGACCTGCCAAACCTGGCTCACGTATCCAGCAACCGCCGTGGGCCACGAAAACTCCGTTATCAATGGACGCGAGCGTCTTTGGATCGTACGTCAACACATGGTCAAAGCGTCGCGAAAGCCAGGGCATCCAGCGATAGAAACGTCCTTGGATTGCCGGCGGCTCGCGAATCCAAATCGACGTCTGGCAACGCAGTCCCGACGCGTTGGCAAGATAAGCTCGCGAACAACTCGGCAGTACCAAATGGTCATCGCGTCCAAGATCGCCGATGCAACCATCCATCGGGTTAGAACCGGACGATCGGCATGCGGCCAGGGGGGTTGTCGCCAAACGCTGCCAGTAGCGGCGCAGGCTCTTGCGTCGAAGAATGCAAACGGTACTCACACAGATGAACTTTCTTGTGGACGCGGTGTCGACAATGCGAACTCAAACAACGGCAACCTGTCCGATGCCGCCGTGGTACCGCAATGAACCAAGCGTTGCCATCAGGTCGGCATCTTGTGGGTCGGCCAGGACAACGCAGCCGCGGCGGCAACCTGTTTCTTCGTCCGGGCCAACGGACGGGAAATAGGCCTGTAGCCGAGTCGGCGTTAAGCTCGCGAGATAATCCAGGGTGAGTGCCTTGCCGTCGCCGTAGTCGTCAAACTCGTAGTCGGTTCCTGGAACCGCGAAGTCGTCGACCATAATGACCGCCTGCGGCCAAAACCGCTGCACAATCTCCAGCTCATCGCCGTAACGGCAGGTCGTCGTGCCAATGTGCATCGAGATAGATGAACGGTTGCTGTCCGGTAATTTTTCCATTGTCGCCCAGTTCTTTGAGGAAACTGCGGCTGTCGCTGTGATAGGTGAAAACAGGAGCGTCCGCCTGTTTCAAGTTCATGCGTGCGAACGCCAAGTACCTTGCATTGGCCTCCACCGTGTACACCGGGATGCCTGTTTCGGCGAAGTATTTTGTCGTGATCCCGCGAAAAGTGCCGGTTTCAATAATCACATCGAAATCAAATGCCTTGACAAGGTCCTGGAAAATACCGCGACGTATCTGTTGTCCGTTAAAAGGCCCGCCACGGACGTGACGCAGTCGCGGCCTGGCCAAATACTCCCAGCGACCAACGTTGGACTCACCGACCAACCGGAACAATGACTGTTTAATTTGCATGCTGCCACGCTTGGAGGATTGCCTGACGAATTAACCAGACCTGTCTGTAACAATCCGACTTGATAGCGTCCAGACGAATTCGACAGTGGGTCGTAGCGGCAGCAGTTGCTGGACGCGCCACAATTGCCCGAATTTTCGCTCCTCCAAGCGGGCTCTTGGCCGATGCGAGGCGATTCGGCTGCCCCATGTTCGCAAATGCAGCCAGCTCAGCGCGGAATTACAGACCGCTCACTGCTGCTACAATTCCATGAGACTTTCGACCTGTCCCTTTCGCGTGAAGCAGCTTTAAGTGGCCCATGGAAAACAAAACACCGTCCTCAGGAAGACGCCGTCGGGATTCCGGTCAGATTCCTGTTTCTCCACCCACGGATGTCCCAGGCTACGAGCTAAACCGTTTCATCGGTTCGGGAGCCTATGGCGAGGTCTGGGTTGGGATCGACACGACGACTGGCCGAAATGTCGCGATCAAGTTCTTTGCCCGAACAGGAAATCTGGACGGTTCGGGCCTGGCGCGCGAGGTCGAGAAGCTGGTTGCGCTGTCCGCCGACCGATACGTGGTCCAATTGCTGGACGTTGGCTGGGAAGCGAGCCCTCCCTATTACGTGATGGAGTACATTCCTAACGGATCGCTGGATGATCGTTTGCGCGAAGGCGTTCCCATCTCGGTTGGCGAGGCGGTCGAAATCTTCCGCGACGTCGCAATTGGGCTCTCGCATGCGCACGCGAAAGGGATCATCCACTGCGATATCAAACCGGCCAACGTCCTGCTCGATCAGGACAGCAAACCGCGGCTGGCAGATTTCGGGCAAGCGCGGCTGATGTACGAACGATCCCCGACCTTGGGGACACTGTACTTCATGGCGCCCGAACAGGCCGATTCGACGGCGATGCCCGATTCACGATGGGACATTTATGGTTTGGGAGCGTTGCTTTACAGCATGCTCACGCGAATCCCGCCGCATCGGACCGAAGAACGTGTCGACGAACTTCGCTCGGCGACCCGGATCGAAGAGCGCCTTCGTCTTTACCAGGCTCAACTCAATCATCTTCCTCCACCAGAACTGCATCGGGACGTGGCAGCCGTCGATCGAGCTCTGGCCGATATCGTTGATCGATGCCTTGCCGCAAATCCGGACGAACGTTTCCACAGTGTCGACGCCGTATTGCAAGCGCTGGATGATCGCGAGCGTGCGCACACGCGACGACCATTGTTGCTGTTAGGGCTGGTTGGCCCATTGCTCCTGTTACTGACCGCCGGGATTTTTGGATATCGCGGCTATTTGCGGGCGATGAATGAATCTACCGAGTTGGCCAAACAAGGAATGGCCGACAGCAACCTGTGGGCTGCCGAGAGCACTGCCAAACTGGTAGCGAACGAACTGGACAAACGATTCGCTGCCTTGCAATCGGTCGCTACCGACGCGCAGTTGATAGATCACTTGAATCATGCCATTTCGGACACGGACTTTTCCTCGGCGATTGCCTTTGTCGCCGGGCCGCCGGTTGATCCCGAAACCAACAGACGCCTTCGACAACAGATCCTGCAAAGCGATGCACGGCGGGGCTTACAGGCTCATATGATCGGAACGTTGAACGACGAAAAGCTGCCCTATGCCGCGAGCTGGTTCGTAACATCCAACCGCGGCACCATGCTGGCAGCCGCGTTTCACGCCAAACCGGAATCGGATCCGGTCGGTGACAACTTTTCCTATCGAACGTATTTCCACGGCGGTCCGCGTGACCTGGCGATTTCGGAGAGGATTGCCGAGCCACTCGGCGAATCCCAGCTCTCGGCACTCTTTCAGAGTACCGCTACGAAGACCTGGAAAGTCGCCATATCGCAACCGATCAAAGACGGCGATCAAACGATTGGTGTTGTGGCAATGACAGTGGAACTGGGTGATTTCGTGAGATTCCGGACTTCACCGGACCGTTGCGCCTTGTTGGTAGATGCCCGAGTCGGTGACCACCGCGGAGTCGTATTGCAGCATCCCTTGTTCGAAAGGGTCCTCGCGTCGGAACGCCAATTGCCAGAACGCTTCGCGAGCCACGTAGTGGATGTTGATCAACTCGCACAGGGAACCCCGGTCGAATACCTGGACCCATTTGCCGGGGATATTTTGGGGCGTGATTTTGCCGGCTCCTGGCTGGCGTGCGCGGCTTCCGTGGAAATTGAGAGCCTGGTGCGTGATGGTCCTGTCGGCAATGACGTCACTTCCAACAAGCGTGAAACCGGACTGATGCTGATCGTCCAACAGCGACTGAACACGGCGATCGAACCGGTCATAAATTTGGGGCAGCGGTTGCTGCGAGAAGGTCTCACGGCGTTGGCCATCATCATCGGCGTCACAAGTTTGCTGTGGCTATTCGTGGTGCAGATGATGCGCAGCCAGCATCGACCAACAAACCAAACTTCTGAAACGCCCGAAGAGGATCATTATCTGCACAGCCGCGAAACGCTGCCCTCGCCCGGAGTTGGTGCGAGTCGCACGGACGCCTGACCTGAGCGGCGCCAATTTGGGAGACTTTCACCGGCGATTACCACGGGGCTCATGGTGCGATCGATCTGGCAGCGCCGGTGCTCAGCGGCGGCCTGGTCGTCCACCGCCAGGCCAACCTCGACCTGGTGGCAATCCAAGTTCTTCGCGGCGTTGCTGCATGGCTTCGCGGTAAGCCTGAAATTTCGCCCGTTGTTCGGGCGTCGTCTTGTCGCCGATCATACGGCGAAACTCATCGCGACGTGCTTCGCGCTCTTCAGGCGTGCCGCCGCGTTCACCGCGGCCACCACCGCGATCCGCTTTGCCTTCGCCCCGATTGCGATCGGCGTCTTGATCTCTTTCGGCACGACGCTGCTCCCATTCTTTGCGGCGAGCTTCCTGTTGCTGAATCTCTTCATCCAGAAATGCGACACGATCCTCTTCCGACAACGCAAAGAATTCGTCCATCCTCCGCTCCATGCGCTGCTGAAACCCCTGCATCATCTGTTCACGAAATGCGCGTTGCTGACCTTCCGTCATGTTTTCACGTCGCTCACGCATCTGCTCCATCGCTTTTTCACGATCTTCGCGCGAAGCGTTCTCGTCGAACAACTTCGTCTGCATTTCCTTGACCTCAGCGACGACTTTCGTCTCCTGGTACTTTCGCCAACCAAAAACCGACGCCACGATCAATCCGACCAGCACCATGGCAGAGATGGCAGAGATGGCAATCGTGGTTTTTGTCTTGTTCATCTAATTATTTCCCGTGCAACTTTGTGTGTACTTTGAATAACGGTCGCCGGCGTTACCATGGTTCCACGTGGCCGTCCGAGTACAGGGCGTTACGGTTGAATTCGGTTTCTTTGGGCCCGTGAAAATTCTGATAGTCCCACATGACCCTGATTTCCGAGAGCTTTTTCTCGTCACGTTTCCGCTTCAGTTTTTCGCGATAGCCGGCCGCGTATTTGAAACGTTTCTCGCCAGCCAGCCTGGTATTGTATTCGTAGCTCTGACCGTAGCGCTCAAAGTGGTTCGATGGATTGATGAAGTTCAGTCCTGTCGAACTTTCGGTTCCCCCGAGCCCCGAGTTTGTTTCTTCCGAGGTGGAACTCACCGAAACAAACGTGTCGCTGGGACAACGAAGAACATCGGAATTTTTTTCAATAAACGGCCCCAACGTTTCCAACATTGTTGGCTTGTTGGGAGTGATCTTCGGATCAATTGCAATTTCCGGGAAGATGTCCTTGTAGGTACCGAGATACAGCTCCATTGCGATGCCCACCTGCCTCAGATTACTCAGGCATTGGGTTCGCCGGGCCGATGCTCGGGCCATATTCACGGCCGGCAACAGCAAACCCACAAGCACAGCCACAATCGCGATAACGACCAGCAATTCGACAAGTGTAAAACCGTGCGACGAACGGATTGCCGAAGCAGGTCGCCCTACATTTTCCTTCACGCTATTGCCCTCACGTTGTGTTCCCGCTGCGGATCCCCGGCTGAACATCCGAGGAAACGAGCTACCCGATGCGGGATGGGTGCCGATCGGCGAATATACCCGTCCGAGTTTAACACCTGGTAGCTGGCAAAGTTTCGGTGATTCTGGTCGAATTCGAGGTGAATGTGGGTCAGTCGCGGCCGAATTCCAATTCCTAAGTAACATCTGTCGTACAACTTAAGCATTCCGACTATGAAAATCGCGATTACCGGTGCGACAGGCTTCCTGGGAAATCATCTCGTTCGACTGTTGATAGCGAATGGCCATCGATGTCGCTGCTGGTATCGCCCGACCAGTAATTTGGGCTGCCTGTTCGACGTCGTAAGCCAGATTGAATGGGTCGAAGGGCAATTGGCGGGGAATCGAGACGAAGCCGATCGACTTCTCGGCGACTGTGACGCGCTGGTGCACTCCGCACTCGACCGCCCGGGCCGTGAATTCCGAGGTGGCGAAGGAGATTTGGAGACGTTCGCCACGAACAACCTGGTGGGCTCCCTGCGTTTGTTCGAGGCTGCCAGAAGAGCAAAGGTTCGACGGGTTATTTTTGTTTCCACGTGTGCGGTTTACGGAAAGGTACTGAGCGACCGATTGCTGGACGAAGGTCACCCGTTGTGGCCGGATTCACACTACGGCGCCCATAAGGCAGCAGTGGAAGCGTTCATTCACAGCTACGGCTCTGATGTTGACTTTTCAATCTTCGCGATTCGGCCCTGCGGCATTTACGGGGTGGCTCGACCGGTTGACCATACCCGTTGGTACCAAATCGTAAAGGCGATTGCCCATGGCGAGCCAGTCAATTGCCGGGGCGGAGCCAAACTCGTCCATGTGTCCGACGTCGCCCGCGCAATCGAGCTGCTGTTGAACGCCGACGACGTGGGAGGGCAAGCGTTTAACTGCTGCGATCAACACGTCTCTGAGTGGGGCGTCGCGTCGACTGCCAGGAAAATTTGCCAAAGCGACAGCTTGATCAGCGGCTCCGATTGGACCCCCAAACACCAAATTGCGACCACCAGGTTACAGCAACTCGGAATGGAGTTTGGAGGTGATCGACTTGTGACCGAGACATTGTCTCAACTGATCGATAAGATCAAGGAACTGGACGGCAACCGCTGAAGTTCACGGTTTGCCAACCCGTCATTTATCGCAACAATAGAACAGCGACCGAACGGCAAAACCCATTCAAATTTTCGAATTCAGGAAAGTGTAAATGCTCAGCGAAAAAGTACAAAAGGCCATACTGGATCAAATCAACCTGGAGTTCTCTTCCTCATATTCGTATCTGGCCATGGCAGCGTATTGTGAATTCCACGAATTCTCAGGATGCGCGAAATGGCTGCGTATGCAGTCACAGGAAGAGAACAACCATGCCATGAAGCTGTATGACTTCCTGCTGGCACGAAACTGCCCGGTAATCCTGCAAGCGTTGGATGCTCCCATGGCCAAATTCGAATCGGTGCCCCATGTTTTCCAATTGTCACTGAGGCAGGAACAGCACGTTAGTGAATCGATCAACGGTCTGTACAAGCTGGCACACGAAGAAAACGCCTTCGCCGAGATGGTCGAACTCCAGTGGTTTATCGCAGAACAGGTGGAAGAAGAAAAAACCGCACGGCACCTGGTAGCTCAGTTTGAAATGGTCAAAGACGATCCGTCGGCCTTGTTGGATCTGGATCGTGAACTGGGAACTCGCAAACTGGATGAAGATGAAGGCGGCAGCGAGTAAAGGTTCATTATTCCTTTCTGCCCATCAGCAGCACACCGATGCCGGTCAGCACGACGCCGACCCAAAGCTGCCCGGTCATCGGCTCGGAAAACAGAAACACTCCGGCAATAGCTGCCATGGCGGTTTGCGTAACATTGATTGCGTTAACCAACAGCAGGCGAATGCGCTTTAACGCGCCTGTCAGCGCGCCAAAAGCCAACGCGTTAAACAGGCCCGCGGCCAACATCGCGGTCCATTCAATGCCGGAGGTCAAAAAGAATAGCTCGGGGTTCCGCAGCAGAGCGATACTGCACAACACTGCTACGCCAACAACACCGTTTGCGGTCAAAATCGTAGCGATCGGCAGCCCCTCTTTGGCAACCTGGCGAATGCTGGCTCCCAGCCAGCTGAAAACCACGCCGGCAACAAAGAACCCGAATACTGCCAGAGCTGCCAACCCCGCCGGCGGTTGGCCAGCTTTTTGCAACTGAACATGCATTGTTTCCGATGCACGACCGGCTCCCAGGCTCAATATGACAATGGCCAATATCAACACAGCGATGCTGACTCCATTGGCCCACGAGACGCGTTCCTTGAGGAATAGGTATCCGAACACGGCGCTGCCAACCAGCACGCCACCCAGAGTCAATGGAATCGCCAACGCGAGCCCCAGGATACTCAGCGACCACTGAAACATCCCGTTACCAAACAACTGTGCGGCAACCGACACCCACACCAGTCGCTTGAGCGACGCTGCTGGCTGCATCACCGATTGTCCCCGGTAGCGGAGCGCGAGGAGCAGAGGCATCGCAACGAGCACCGTGGGGAAAGCCTTGATCCCTGAAACCCAAAGTGGATCACAGTGGACAACTCGACGGAGGCAAATGTTTGCCGCGGTGTAGAACACCGCCGATACCAATCCCAGCATGAGCCCCTGCCGACTTCGAGCGGTCGACGATAGCGCTGGTGGCGGCATCACAACTTCCGCTGCCACGGTTGTCTGCACGCTTTCCAGCACACCTACCGAAGATTCGTCATTCATCTTCAACTCGCAAACCACCACGCATTCCCTGTTCTCCGTTTTCCCATTCCTTCCAGCAAGTGATACAGTGTAAGCCGGCCTGGGCACAGGACGAGTTTGTAGACAAAGTGGAATTCCTTGAACTATTTCTCTCACGGCCACCGATTTGTCGACGATCCGTACTTTTTGGCGGGGACAGCGATCCCGGACTGGTTGAGTGTGGTCGATCGAAAGGTGCGCGCCCGCAGGGTCCTTGCCGAACCATTCACGGAAGACTGCGACCCCGTGGTATCGAGTGTCGCGCGGGGCATTGTCCAGCACCATATCGATGACGACTGGTTCCACCGCAGCCGTGATTTTTCCGAACTGTCGCTCAGTTTTACCGTCGCCCTGCGTGACTTGCTGGCACCAGACGACTCGCTGCGGCCCAGTTTCCTGGGCCACATTCTCGTCGAATTGCTGTTGGACGATTGTCTGATTTCGAAATACCCGCAACGGATCACGACCTATTATGCAGTGTTGGATCGACTGGACGCGAGTTTGATACAACGCATTGTCAACCGGATGGCGACGCAGCAAACGTATCACCTGCAGGCGATGATTGGGATTTTCTGCCGTGAACAATTCCTCTACGACTACGCAGATGACAAGCGCCTGTTGATTCGCCTGAATCAGGTAATGAAACGTGCACGGTTACCTGAGTTGCCGAATGCCCTTCTGACCTGGCTTCCATCGGCCCGCGAATCCGTAGCAGCACGAGCCGATGCACTCCTGACGAACACGGTCTGATCACCGGGAACATGATGTCCAGACGAAAGCAAATACGGGAAGAGAAACAGCTCGCTGCCGAACTGGGCGATACGCTCGCCGCCCCCAAGGACGAAGGTATTTCGCTGGAACAACTGGAGGGCTCTTACGCCAGCCTGATTGGTGATGGCGAAGAGCCTTATGAGCATGAAACCGATCAAGCTGGCAGTGAAGAATCGATCGCTACACCTGTTTCTCTTGAACTCGATGTTATCGACACTTCGTCTGCCGATGATCCGGACGTCTGTTGTCCGATTTCGCCCACAAGTATCGTGGAGGCGATCCTGTTCGTCGGCCACCCGGAAAACCGACCGATTTCAGGTCGACACATCGCCTCATTGATGCGAGGCGTCCGCAGTTCGGAAATCGAATTGTTGGTGGAGGAATTGAACTCAACGTATGAGGCCTCGGGATGCCCCTACCGTATTGAACGAACGGCCGGCGGATTTCAACTGCGGCTACTGGAAAGGTTCGCGGTGTTGAGCGAGGGTTTCTATGGCCGGATCCGCGAAGCCAAATTGAACCAGGCGGCGATTGAGGCACTGGCGACAGTGGCTTATGGACAACCCATCACCCGCGAAGAATTGAAAGAGGCGTGTGACGAGCCGCAAAGGCGGGCAGTACCGCAATTGATACGACGTGGACTATTGTTGGCAGAGAAGCAGGAAGGCAGGGCCGGAGCGATGGTCTATCGTACAACGGACCGATTCCTGGAGATGTTTGGGCTGGGCACACTTGATGATTTACCCCAACCACATGACCTGGATCGTAATTAACGGGCTGTCTGGGACCTGGAATTGAAAGGCCACGTGTGACTTTATCCCAATATGTCACAATCATTTACGTCGAATTGCCAGTTTGTGCGCAGACGCCGTTTCAGTCCGTTGCTAGAATCCGAAGCTCGATAGGAACGCTGAATCCCAGGGGGAATTGGAGCGGCCACCGCCGCAAAGATGACCGGCTCTTCAAGTCGTAACTTGATTTGACGTAATCTGACACAGTTTAGGTCTGCGACCGACACCATCGCCACCAACTCCCGCGCTTTTACGTGATCGGTTCTGATCATGTTTCCCAATGTCTCTCCGAGACCAATTTCTGCAACTGCGTCCTGAGGCTCCCGTTATTTTGCCATCGTTGTTGCTTTGCAATTTTGGCAACTTGAAACAGGAGGTCGAACGACTGGCGGCAGCCGGCATCAAAGCGTTGCACCTGGACGTCATGGACGGACAGTTTGTGCCCAACTTGACCTACGGTATGCCCATTGTCGCCGGACTGAGGAACGAGACCGACATGCCACTCGACGTGCATTTGATGATCGAACAACCTGAGAACTATTTGGAGGCGTTTGCCCAAGCTGGTTCGGCATCCATAACGATTCATGCCGAAGCGACCAGCAACGCAGTCGATGCATTGAAGAGGATTCGCGATCTCGGAGCTTCGGCCGGCATCGCGATCAACCCTGATACTACCGTGGAGACGATTGCCGAATGCGTGGGGCACTGCGATCTGGTGTTAATCATGAGCGTTCAGGCAGGGTTTGGTGGCCAGGCATTTCGTGTCGAGGCACTCGACAAATTGCGGCAGGCACGCGAACTGTTCGGTCCCGACGTGGCGCTGGAGATTGACGGGGGAGTGAACAAGACAACGATCGCTGGCTGCAGCAACGCTGGTGCAGAATTTCTCGTGGTCGGGTCGGCAATTTTCAAGGCCGACGACTACAGTACAGCGGTTCTGAAACTTAACGAACTTGCGACCGCAAACGCATGACAATCGAGAACAAGAGCATGATTCGCATCCTGATAATTCGCCCTGGTACCACCGAATACGACGAACAAGGTCGTATCATGGGGCGCCTCGATATTCCACTGAATGAAGACGGGGCAGCCCAAGTTGCCAAAACGGTCAGTGAGGTGGCCCACCTGCAAATGGATACGATCTATACCGCTCCATCACAGGCGTCCCTGCAGACTGCGGAAGCGATCGCTTTCGTCAACAACGCCAAGATCAAGCCAATCAACTCGTTACGGAATCTCGACCCGGGCCTCTGGGAGGGAAAACTGATCGGGGAGGTGAAGAGCCAACAGCCGAAAGTGTATAAGCGTTGGCAAGAGAATCCAGAAAGCGTTTGCCCGCCAGAGGGCGAAATGGTGGATGACGCTCGGCAACGATTCCTCAAGGGCATTGAGAAAACACTGCGAAAACATAAGACTGGTGTGCTCACGCTGATCATACCGGAACCCATGGCGACCGTGGTTTGCGCCGCATTGAAGGACCACAACTTGGGCGACCTTTGGCAGGTTGAATGCTCGGAAGGCGGACAGTGGGAATTGATCGATTATGATCGAGCCAAGGCAAATGCTGGGTAGTGCATCAGGATGGCTGGCATGGGCTGGCCCAACCTTGCAGGCAATCTGGATGGGATACAGGACAACGAGCCAGGGCAAGTATGGCAAAGACGGCTAAACGACCGAAGCGAGGAGTTCCCGAAGGGCTGTGGCAGAAATGCCCCGGATGCGCGGGCTCGGTCTACAAGAAAGAAGTTGCCAAACATCTTGGTTGCTGTCCCGAGTGCAACTACCACATGTACGTCTCGGCGGCTGACAGAGTCGCGCAGGTACTCGATACGGGAACTTTCGAGGAGTGGGATGCCGGGGTCTGTCCCAGCGACCCGCTCGAATTCCGTGATCAGAAGCCTTACGCGGAGCGGTTGAAGGCCGAACAAAAACGAACAGGAATGTCGGACGCCGCGCTGACCGGCACCGGAATGATCCGGGCTCGACGTGTCGCTTTTGCCGTCACCGATTCTGCCTTCATCATGGGAAGCATGGGGTCGGTCGTTGGCGAACGCTTGACACGATTGGCAGAACGGGCCACCGAGCAGCATCTACCCTTGATCATCATCAGCGGCTCGGGGGGAGGAGCTCGGATGCATGAGGGAATCCTGTCACTGATGCAGATGGCAAAAGTCTCAGCCGCTTTGGCACGGTACGATCAGGCAGGTGGATTATTCATTAGCGTGCTGACAAACCCCACAATGGGAGGGGTCGCGGCCAGCTTCGCGTCACTGGGCGATCTCGTCTTTGCGGAACCAGAAGCTCTGATCGGATTCGCCGGACCACGGACGATTAAGGCCACCATTCGCACGGAATTGCCCAAGGGCTTTCAAACCAGCGAGTTCCTGCTGGAGCATGGCTTCGTCGATCGGATCGTTCCGCGGGCGAACCTGAAGTCGGAGATCGCCCGGGCGATCGACTATTGCGGGATGTGAGCCGTGCACCCAGTAACGCGGGCCCCTTGTTCCGTTGCCCGATTGTGCGATCCCAACTATTGTAGGAACGGGCAAACTCGCGGGGCACATACGCGTAAAAGAGCCAGCTGAATGGGATTTGCGGACAAATTCAAGGCGCTGTTTGCCGGCTCAAAGGTCGACATCCAAAGTCGTTTCGAGATCCTTCGCGAAGCGATCTCCGGGACGATGTCAAAGTTCTATCAAGCGCGGGATCGAAAAACGAACCAGATCGTGGGCCTGAAGATTTGTGATCTTGAAAAGACTACTTTTTTTGAAGGGCGTTTCAAAGGGCTGAACAAGCCACCTGAAGGTGAAATCGCCAGCCAGTTTGAACATCCGAAAGTCGTCAAAACGATCGAATTTGGTACGACGACCGAAGATGAACACTTTGTCGTGATGGAATACCTCGAAGGGCCCGGGCTGAACGTCTGCATTCAACGACAGCCGCCAGCCTTTCTCGATCGCAGGCTGCAGGTCATCCGGGACATGGCCGAGGCGCTGTCCTACATTCACGAAATGGGGTTTATCCACCGTGACGTCTGTCCTCGCAATTTCATCTTCATGAAAGACGGTGCAAGCACAAAACTGATCGATTTCGGACTCACCGTACCAGCGACCAAATTTTTCCTCCAACCTGGTAATCGAACTGGAACTCCAAACTACATGGCGCCTGAAATCATTCGCCGCAAAGCCACTGATCACCGGGTCGATATTTTCTCATTCGGTGTTACTGCATTCCAAACACTAGCCCTCGACTTACCCTGGCCCGGGGAAGATGTTACGGGAAAAGCGGCAATTTCGCACGACACGAAATCACCGACCGATATTTTCAAGTTGAGACCGAATTTGAATCCGATTCTGGGCCAGTCGGTCATGGCCTGCCTGCAACGAAATGCGGCCGATCGCCCGCAAACGATGCAGCGATTTCTGCAATCCATCGAACAGGTGACAGAACAAGAGAGTGCCTGATTTTCGAGCGATTTCTGTCGAATTGGCCATCAAAAACTCCGCTTCCCGGTGCCGAGGCACGTTGCAGCTATGGCGACTGCTGCCTTATACTGTGGGGCTTGAAGCAACAGACAAACGTTGGCCGCGGCGACAGCCCGGCGGACCGCGGAGTATCAAAACTATGACCATTGACAAAAGTCTGAAGGTTCGACGGGGCCTGATTTCAAATCGTAGCGTGTTGAGTCGCGCGGAACGCATCCTCCGACTGACCGAGACGGAGCGTTGGAAAGAGGGCGATCCGGTCCTTGGCTTACCCAAGGTTCGCGTCAAGAAACTCTCTTTGAAGAAGAAAAAGAAAGTGAAGAAGGACGAAGACGAAACGTCCGAAAAGTAGCGGTCTTGTCTTCACCTTTGTCAGATGCATAAAGCTTGCCGTGATTTGTGGCAAGCTTTCTCTAATGGCCCTGCCGAATCGACTGATTTGCGAACAGCGTCTCGCAGCATCAAAGCGGCTGAACAAGATCGAATAGCGCGGATACCGCTGCTACGCCTCGGTGCTCGAACAATGAGTATAGTGGCCTTTCGACTATTGGAGTGCTGGACCAGCGCCGCACACGCTGGACGTCCATGCGAATCGCACTCTAGGTCTCTTTTTGCGGCCGCAACAGTTCGAACACTTTCTCTGCAGGGCGGCACAGCGCAGACTTGCCATCCACCACCACGATGGGACGTTGAATAATCTCCGGGTATTTCTCCATATATTGAATCAGTTCATCTTCATTGTCCGTCATGGGCAGTTCGAGTCGGGCATAATCTTTCCAGCGAATCACATCCTGAGGACTCATCTGCATCTGTTTCAACAGTTTTCGAAGTGTCGACTCCGAGAACCGCTGCTCCATGTAATCCACCACAAGTATCTCGTCGTCGACACTGGACTCGATCAGATTCATCGTCGTACGGCAGGTATTACATCGGGGATTGTGGTAAACCGTTACTTTGGCCACGGTCGTCTCCAGAGCAGTAAGGGGCTTTCGTTGACACTAAATCAGGGCACTTCTATAATTCCGCCTCTATCAGGTGCACTCCAAATTGCACGAATCGTATCGTGTCGGGCTCGAATATACTGGAGATTTATTAATGGCTAATGAAGTTACGGACGCCGATTTCGAACAGGAAGTCTTGCAGTCGGACCAGCCCGTGTTGGTTGATTTTTGGGCACCTTGGTGCGGCCCGTGTCGTCAGATCGGGCCGATGATTGAAGAATTGGCTACAGAGAACGAAGGCACGGCAAAAGTCGCCAAGATGAACATCGACGAGAGTCCGGCGACTCCGCAGCAGTTTGGTGTCACCAGCATTCCAACACTCGTTCTGTTCAAAGGCGGTTCCGAAGTGCAGCGATTTGTGGGGGTCCAGCCCAAGACGAAGTTACAATCGGCGATCAACGAACAGCTTGACCTGGCCTGACGGGTGCGCCACACGCCAAGATTATCTCATGGGGCCACAGCATCCCATGCGAGCCAGATCAGAAAAGCTGAGCCAGGCACCAAGAAAAGCGGCGGAGACCAATAGTGGTATTCGCCGCCATTTTTTTGGTGGTATCAACACCTCGCGTTCAAATGTTGGCCGCCGCTTTCGAACGTGTTGCGATTGCTGCTTCCGGGATGAATTCGTCAACGGCAAGCCTCAATCAAGGCGCGGGACGGAATCAGCATCACGAGCCAGACGGTGGCGGCGTAATTTTGAAGTCCTCGCGAAAAGCCTGTTCAAAGTCGTAGACATCGTCAAAATCTTCTCGACGATCGTGGGGTGACTTTTTCATCATGCGAATATTGATCAAATTGTATACGATTTCGCCAAAGTCGCCGGTCGAGTTGATTCCCCAACTCTTGAGTACAACCTGCGTCATATAGCCGTATTGTTCGATCGCATATTGGCGGATTGCCTCGCACAACTGCTGGCCCGTCAGGTGCTGTTCAACTTCCCCGGACCCTTCCGACTCGTCGGTCACTTCTTCGCCGCGCATCTGTAAGTCGTCATGGGCAAAAGCCAACGCCTCGCGGACAAACTGGTACGCTTCCAGCGTGTAGCGGCGATCTTCTTCCAGTAATTGTCGAATCGTTCTTGCAGTCACAGTATGTGGCCCATTCTTTGGTCCTGTTTCTTTTCAGTCACCCTTCGCTGCCTGACATGGCAGTGATTGCACTTGGTCATCCGCGATCCGGTTCTTTTCTTGGCGGTCGTTTATTTCCGGCCTTTGATTCGTGGCCGCCGTCACCCTTCCTCGGTTTCGTTTTACCGCGTGATTTCTCGCCAGAATTACCTCTGCGGATGACGGACAACACATCGGTTGCGTCGATTAGCATGCGGCGATGGTCTTCCGTTTCAATCAATAACTGACTGGCCAGAATTTCCTGGCCCAGAATCGTCGCCTGCCCGTTACCGGTAACCACAAGCGATCCGACCGGGGGCAGCTCCTGCTGCATGCCAGTGTAAGTATCGTACTCATACCGCAAACAACATTTCAGACGTCCACAACGTCCCGATATTTTCGTCGGGTCAAGCGTTGCCTTCTGAATTTTGGCCATTTTCATCGACACGGGCGGCATGACCGACAGGTGGGTGTTACAACAAACCGGCTTCCCGCAGTCGCCATAATCGGCCAGCAACTTTGCCTCGTCGCGAACACCGATCTGGCGCATCTCAATCCGCGTTTGAAACTCCTTCGCCAGCTGGCGCACCAGTTCGCGAAAATCGACTCGCTGTTCCGCCAAGTAGTAGATCACGATGCGTTCGCCACCAAAAACATGTTCGAGATCGACCAGCTCCATGTCGAGATCCAACTTGCGAACGAATTGTTCGCACTTCTTGAATTCACTGCCCGACTGGTTTTCCATGTGCGCCAGTTCGTTTTCGTCATTGGTCGACATGCCGCGGAGAATCTCTCCCTGCTCCGGGTCGCGCAACCTGGAAACGACTTCCTCGGTGGCTTCGCAAAGAACCTCACCCGCCTCAAGACCTCTCTTGGTGCGCGCAACGACTCGCTCACCGCGGCCATAGGACGTATCCTTGCCGCGTACAGAGAGCACGCCAAGCGTTCTCATCAATCCGTAACGCACCACGTATTTGGGCATTATTTATTCCGGCCAAATTGCCGGTTTCAGTCCGATTTCAAAACTCGCATCACCTTCCCACTGGAAGTTCCCGAGAACTGCGCAGTATAGCTCCGCCCTTAAATATTCAAAACCCGCGAGTTTTGACGACTTCGGGGATCCGCTGTCGAACGCGACCCGCCCTGGATTTGACTACAAGGTCTTCCTTGACCGTGAGCTCCCCTGATCGCTACAGTGATCAATCGCACGATTGCGGGGTACAAGGCCATTCGGCACACGGTAATTCCCAACGCGTTGCAACAGCGGAGCAGAAGCCGGTTTGTCCAATCTCGTCGTTTCACGTGTTGCAGGGTATCGAGACAGGAAACACTTCCTCAACTTTCCCTGGCAGATCTACCGCGATGACTCCAATTGGGTGCCGCCGCTGCGACTGAGTCTAAAAGAGCTGGTCAACTACAAACATCATCCTTTTTACGACGATGCAGAAATCTGCACCTTTCTGGCGAAACAGGACGGACACGTTTGCGGCCGAATCGCGGCGATCGTCAATCATGCTCACAACCGGGTGCATCCCGGTGACCAACGAGGATTTGTCGGTTTCTTCGAGTGCGTTAACGATCAGAATGTGGCTAATGCTCTGTTCGATGCGGCCAGAGAATGGTTAGCCGAAAAGAACCAATTCGACCTGCGGGGACCGACCAACCCATCATTGAATTACGAGTGCGGAATGTTGGTCGAGAACTTCGACCTGCCGCCAACCTTCTTGATGACCTACAACCCGCCGTACTATCCGAAGCTTTGGGAAGACTATGGCTTCGTAAAAGCTCAGGATTTATTGTCTTTCAAAGGTCGTCGGGAAGGTCTTGCAAGCGTCGAAGAGAAGGTATTCCTGGTGGCGGAGGAGGCGACGAAAAGGCTGAATCTGAAGTTGCGGCCGATCAGCAAGAAGCACTTTCGCCAAGACGTGGCATCGTTCTTGAACATCTATAACACTTCGCTTTCGTCCGTCTGGGGACACGTCAACATGTCGGCTGCCGAAGTGAAGCATATGAGCGCCGGTTTGAAGCATCTGCTCGTTCCCGATCTGACTGTCGTCGCCGAAGTGGACGGTGAGGTCGTCGGTGTGATGTTGGGACTGTTGGATTACAACCCAATCATCAAGCAAATTGATGGTCGGCTGTTCCCCTTTGGATTCCTCAAACTGCTGAACAATCGCCGACATTTGAAGCGCTTGCGGATGATGAGTACCAATGTGCTTCCCGAATATCAAAAGTGGGGGATCGGTGTGGTATTGAACACCCACCTAATTCCAGCAGCGTTGGATTGGGGAATTGAAGAAGGCGAGTTTTCCTGGGTCCTCGAATCAAATCACCTCTCACGAAGATCGCTTGAACGGGGCCAGCTGAAAGTCGAAAAATTGCATCGAATCTATGATTATTTTGGGCGATCCAACTAGCGCGGGTGACACGTGAAGGCTTGCTTGTCGGCAATCGGTTCGAGAGCTACGATCATGACTGTTTCGTGTTCGAAGAATCAACAAAATTCACGGGCTGGTTAGCACCAGACGATAGATGGGTAGCGTGTCACGAGAAGTAGTTGTCACTGGCATCGGATTGATCGGTCCGCTCGGAACAGGGCATCCGCTGTTCTGGAGTGCCTTGATGGAAGGACGCAGTGGCATTGGCCCGGTGGAGATTAACGATCTGGGGCAATTGAAACACCAGATTGCGGGTGAAATCCGCGACTTCGACGCAAGGAAACATGTCAAGCGTCGCAAAGCGATAAAGCTCATGTGTCGCGAAGTGTCTGTCGCATGTGCTGCCGCAAACATGGCGATCGAAGATGCAGAGCTGGATACTCAATCGATCGATAGCGATCGCTTCGGCGTCATCATGGGCAGCGAAATGTTCTACGGACCACCTATCGAACTGGCCGAGATTCACAAGAACAGCGTCGTGGATGGCGATTTTTCGATTCGAGAATTCGGCCGCCGCATGACCACCGACATGTTTCCATTGTGGCTACTGAAATATTTGCCGAATATGTCGGCTTGTCACATCGGCATCGAGCATCGAGCTCATGGTGCCAACAACACGATTGTGCAAGGGGTCTGCTTCGGCGTTGCTGGCCCTGGCAGAAGCCACTTCGGTGATTCAACGTGGCTGGTGTGACGTGATGTTGACCGGAGGCGGGGGAACTTCGGTCAATGCGACGCGTGCGACGTACCTTACTGACGAGCTGCTTTCCACGAACATTTCGCCACCGACCTCGAGTCCTAGACCATTTGACAAGCAACGTGACGGGATGGTTCGCGGTGAGGGAGCCAGTGTTTTCGTCCTGGAAACGCGGGAACATGCTGCCGCGCGAGGGGCCGAGCCGTTGTGTGTCGTCGGCGGCTGGGGCAGCTCGGTAGGCCAGGTTTCCGATACCCGTTACACCGGCGCAACCCAGGATGCCATTGAACGGTCAATCAAGACTGCATTGAAGAATTCCAACTGCAAGGGAATCGATATCAGCCACGTGAACGCCGAGGGAATCGCTACCGTAGAAGCAGATCGTCGCGAGGCAAAGGCCATCCGCAATTGTCTTGGCAACGTGCCTGTTACGGCATTGAAGAGTTACTTCGGCCATCTTGCGGCGGGTGCCGGTGCTATGGAAATGGCTGGCAGCGTCCTATCGCTGAAGCGGGGACGGGTACCGGCGACATTGAACTATTCCACTCCGGACCCTGACTGCCCGATCAATGTCATCCACGGCGATTGCCTCGAATCACCACAACAAGCCGCGATGCTGCTGAACCAGTCAAGCACCGGGCAAAGCGTCGCCGTTGTGTTGCAGAGTGCCTGAGTCACACCACAATCAAGCCGCATCGATGCTTAGCTTCTTGTACTCGCCGTCCAGCCATAGTGGTATGTCACTGCGATAGTACTTCGAAAATCGGCTCTCGCTGGGACCGCCCGGGAGGTTGGTCCAGGCTTCATCGGTGCCCATGTCGGTAACGAAGTGATAGGACGGCGAAAACGTCGATTCACGTCGAGCCGTTTGAAATACATGACCCTGGAACGGTGTCGCATGGCAACCTGGCATCGGGTGCCGTCGTGTATTGTAGCCCAGCAGCCTCCCCACCCGGTTTCCGCCCAGAAATCGGTTGGCAAAGTGAAACGAATTTACGTCGGACCAGTAGGTGATTGTGTCCAGTTTCACGGCATCCGCAGCAGCCCGAATGAGTTCGGCCTTGTCGCGCCCGTGCCACCACCACGAATCTTCCCGTTGGAGCAGGCGGTCGGCCGCCGTGAGAATCATCGATGAGAATCCGGCGCGGGAGCAAAGGTACAGAATGCGTTGCCAACCAAGTCCTTTCTTTCGGCCCAGTAGTTGGAACATCAAGTTGCGATAAAACGATTGAAAAACGGGTGCCGTTTCGTTATCGGGCGCGTAGCTGAAGTTCCACACCGATAACCGTTCCTTCAGCGGTCCATCCGCCATCATCGGCAAGGCCATCGCCAACAGCTCTTGTGCCTGTTTGCTGATGACGTCGTATTGCAACTCTTGCATGTCCCGAAGCGTCGCCTGTGGTAACTCCGCCAACCGTTCCTGGATTCGTCGCAATCGATAATCATGGACCGTCTGTGTTACGATCAGTGGCCCACCCTCCGGGTTGTTCTCTTCGTTCGCCGTCGCGACGAACCCTTCCGGCGGATCATAAATGCTGGGCAACAAGGCAACCGATAGCCAGCCCTGCCAGTGGTTCTCCGGATTCCAGGCGGCAAGCGGAGCCAAACCGTTGTTACGATTGCTGCGTTTTGGAATCGCACCGCAACCCTGCTGACCAATGTGCCCTTCCACGTCGGCGAAGACAAAACAAAGCGTTGGTTGGGGGCACTTCGAGATGACATCCATCGCGGTGGTCACGTCGTCCGCATGAATCAGATCGAGCCAGGTGGAAACTGCGGTCGAGGCGTCAACCTTGCGACCGGCCCACGCGATCGACAGGTATTTCCCTTCGCCGGTAACATCCAGGTCACCATCCAGCGTTCCGACGTCGTTTTCGTGGACCCGCATCGGCAACGGTTCGCCGTTCTTGCGCACCAGGATTTCGTCACGCACCTTGAAATCCTGCCACCGTTCTTCGCGTCGATACTGCCAACGACCGTCGTCCATGCGGCGACAATCCTCGACAAAAAAGTCAATCGTGTCGCCTTTCATGTATGTGACACCCCAGGACAGCTTGGAGGTCCTGCCGACGGAAAACAGCGGGAAGCCGGGCAAGGTAGCGCCCATCACATATTCCGAATCCCAGCGTAAGACTGCCTCGTACCAGATCGCCGGTAATCGATTCACCTCCAGGTGAGGGTCCGAGGCGAGCAGTGCATGACCTGTGGCGCTGCGTTCGGGACTCACGGCCCAGGCATTGCTGCCGGCCAAACGCGGCAAGTCAACGATTAATTCCAACGCCTGGTCCGACAATCGATTCGAGATATTGACTTCGCGCATGAGGTCGAAGTCGAGCGAGTCGAGCCGCGGTTCGAACATCTCGCTCAACGCCGCATCATTCGCTCCCGCCTTGATCAACTCCACAATCAGCCGCTCGTTCTGCATCTGGCTCACCGCCAACCCACCAAAACTGAGTAACCGGCCAACCAGTAACACCGCCTGAGGATCCCATTTCTCGGGTCGATAGCCGGTGGCCCACATCGGCAGTGAGCGTCCTTTCGCGCGAATTCCATCGTTCACACCTGCACAATAGACGGTTACCTGCTGATGCGTGCGGCGGTCCATCTGGTCAACTTCGCGATCCAGATTCAAATGTATCCCAATGCGACGAAAGAAACGGTCGGTCTCCAGCAACTCGTCCTGGGCCGCAATCAGCTCGGCAGCCCGCCCACTGGCCACGGTGCGAGAGAACAGCAACTGTGTCCCTCGATCGGTAGCGTGCATGTAGCCCAGTCCATACAGTGCATCGAGCCAGGTTGCAGCTTGAATGTTGGGCACGCCGGCGTCGTCACGGACTACGGTGAATTCACGCTGAGCGTTCTTGGTAACAACGTCCGACATGGGTGTCCTGAATCACTGGGATCGTCATTGGTGCACCACTCACTTGCACGACCCAGATATCCGCTTGGCTGACTGTCGTGAATGGCTGCCGCTCATGATAGTGGCGACATTCGGAATTTCATGCAAACCCAACCGATAAGAATTGCGGCGGCTGCGACACGAATGAAGCTGCTTCGTCGTCGCCCGAGGCCGAACCGGCCAAAAAAGTACTGCTTGGGCTCAGCATTCCCATCCGGCGCTCTGATCAACGCAAGCTCTTGGTCACAAGTTCCTGAACGAATCATGACAACAATTTACATCGAACACCAAGTGAATGGCGCACCGAACCATTACCTCGTGCTCGGCATCGAACTCATATCGCATGTTGAAGTGCCCGACACCGAGTATATTGTGGACCTGATCCATATTTCCAATACGATCATGCAAACTTCATGAAGCCGCTCAGCCAACGGTCGACAAGGCAACTGATGACGGGGCTCGCATTTGTCAGTCCCTGGATGGTGGGATTTCTGCTGTTGGTATTGTTTCCTTTCGCGTGTTCCCTCTGGTGGAGTTTCTGTCGCTACGACTTACTGTCGCCGCCCGAGTTCATCGGGCTCGGCCATTATTCCCGACTGGGACAGGAAATTGTTACCGGGCAGGGATTTGGCAAGGCGTTTTGGAACACGTTGTATTTCGCGGCAGTACAAGTACCCCTTTCGATTGCCCTCGGAATCGGATTGGCCTCGATACTCTCGTGGCCAGTAAAAGGTCAGGCTGTCTTTCGAACGTTTTGCTTTCTGCCTACCATCATTCCGATCGTCGCCTCTTCCGTACTGTGGATTTGGCTGTTGGATCCCCGACGCGGCATCATCAATCATGTGCTGCAAAACGTCGGGCTGCCTGGACCGCTGTGGTTGAATGAGCCTGGTGAAGCTGCCTGGCCACCTGGCTGGTTTAACGGCTCGGCTGCGATCGGGTCCAAGGACGCTCTCGTGTTGATGTCGCTGTGGTCGGTGGGCAACTTTATGCTGATCTACCTCGCTGCGATGGCCGACGTGCCTAAAGAAATGCATGAAGCGGCTGCGATCGACGGAGCATCACGCTGGAAACGTTTTCAATACGTGACGCTCCCCTTGTTGACGCCCGTGATCCTGTTCAATTTGGTTATGGGGCTGATCCAGTCGGTGCAAGCCTTCACGCAAATGTACATCGTCAGCGAAGGGACGGGAGCTCCTCAACAATCGACGCTCGTGCTCTCCTTGCACCTGTTCCTGTCTGCCTTTCAGGATCTGGACATGGGCTATGCCTCGGCGATGGCGTGGATCGTATTCGTTGTGCTGGTGATCTCGACCGGTCTGTTATTCCGACTCTCACGCGGACGGGTACATTATGCGAGCCATCCATCATGATTCGAACCGCAGCCAACGCCCTCCTCGCTGCCTGCCTGTTGGCATGCTTGATTGCACCGGCAATGGTCTCCATTCAGGACGAAACAACAAACGTCCGTCCGATGGGAATCGCGGGCCGATCCGAAGTGATCTTCTGGCATTTTTGGGGCGGAGCCGAGCTCGATGTTGTGGCCGATGTTGTGCGAAGGTTCAATGCGAGCCAGCCGGAATACTTTGTTCGCGCGGTGGCGATGCCCGGTAACAATTTGGACCTGAAGCTGTTCTTGTCACTTGCTGGAGGCGACCCGCCCGATGTCGTAAATATCGATGACCCGGTCTTGGCCGATTGGGCCGAACGCGGAGCGATCCTGCCACTCTCGCAAGTAGCAACTGCCGGCGAACTGGATCGTCTGCGTGAATGGCTCTTTCCGGCCGCGGCGCAATTGACCACGTATCAGGAACAGCCGTTCGGGCTATGCAATGGACTCGATGTCAGGGCGCTTTACTACAATAACTCGCTGCTTAGGCAGCTTCGTATGGATCCACCCAGGACGATTGCCCAACTCGATCAAGTTGCCGGCATGATCCACAACAACGGCAACCCGGTAGCAGTGGACATCGGCTTCCTGCCAGCAGCCAAGAATTTCTGGGCTTGGGGCATCGTGTTTGGAGGGCGATTCTACGACGCCCCCTCGCGTAGAGTGACGCTGGACTCGCCGGGCATCGCCCATGCGCTCAACTGGATGGCTGGCTACGGAACTTCACACGGTCGATTGGCCTCCAGCCTGCGGGCCCGTGATCAATCGCTGCCCGGCAAGTCATTCCCACTGCTGAACGGACGCTACGCGCTGGTTGTCGATGGGCAATGGCGCGTGCCCGAGATTCTTCGATTCAACAAGGCACAACGGGCTGCGGGTGAAATTCCCACGGAATTTGGCGTCTGTGCATTGCCCCAGGCGGAAGGGCAGGCGGCGAATGCCGGCTGGATCAACGGCAACTATTTCGTGCTGCCAACCGGAGCCCACGAAAGCCAGGGCGCCTGGCAGTTCATGAAATTCTGGAGTGGCTTTGATGGGCATGAAGCGGCTGCGGCGGTCACATGTGAAATGGGAGGTTGGATTCCCGTTTCGCCCAAGGTCGTTGAACAAGCGGGGTTTCAGCGGTACCTGGCCGCCACACCGATATTCGCCAGCTTTGTCGAACTGGCAGGCAGCAACCAACAGGTCCCGCGTCCGAGTGTTCCCGGGGCGGCGTTGTTCGACCGCGAAGTTCGCTCGTTGGCCGAACGAGCCATGGACCCCGACAACGATGAGCCACTGGACGCTTTGCTGGAAGCGACCGAGCAACGAATCCAACAACACATTGATTTCCACCGCGAGCGATCCAGATGAAACCACTGCACCACCACGCTTCGCGCATCTCATCTTGGTCGTCGTCAGCCTGCTGTTTGCATTCCCCGTGCTTTGGATGGTGTTGAGTTCGCTCAAATCGGATGTCGAACTCAGTGCGTCACCATTCAGTCTATGGCCGCAATCGTGGCGATTTGCAAACTACCACGACGCCTTGACGGCGATGCCCTATGCCACTTACCTGACAAACACGCTGTGGCTCTGTGCGGGAACCGTGTGCGGAACGGTCATCAGCAGTTCGCTGGTGGCCTACGGGCTTGCCCGATTGCGGTGGCCCGGCCGCAACTTGTGCTTTGCCTTGATCGTCGGCACCATGCTGTTACCGTGGCACGTCACGATGATTCCCAGGTTTCTCTTATTGCGCGAAGCTGGACTGTACGATTCGTTGGCGGCCATCATAGTGCCGACGTTTCTGGGCGACGCGTTCTACATTTTCCTGCTGCGTCAATTTTTCCTGACGATTCCGGCAGAATTGAGCGAGGCAGCGCGCATCGATGGATTGTCTGAATTGGGAATCTTCTGGCGAATCATCCTCCCCTTGAGCAAACCGGCAATTGCGACTGTCGCCCTGTTCCAATTGATCTCGACCTGGAACGACTTCGGCGGCCCCTTGCTTTTCCTCAGCGATCCGGAAAAGTTTCCATTGGCCTATGGACTGGAACGATTCATCAGCGCCTACTCCGACCAGACCCATTTGCTACTGGCCGCCGCCACACTCTTTACTTTGCCGATCATGATCATCTTCTTTTTGACCCAGAAACTGTTCGTGAAAGGCATCGCAACGACCGGTTCCAAGGGCTAAACGGGCCCATGAGACGTATCGGTGGTGCTGACTTTCGACGACGCCTCGGGCCCAGTCGCTCGTCAAACGAATTCAATTAATTTGAAATCTATTTGGTTCAAACCCGATCAGGCCACAGTTATGATGACAATTAGATGGCCCAAGTGGGGGAGGGGGAACCGTTGGGCCAGGCGGAAGAATCTACTCCGCATGAAAACCCATCTCTAGTCGAGGGCTCTTACGATGACGAAGCAACTGCCGTTGGAATTTGATATCGAAAATCTGGAAACACGGCGACTACTTGCCGGCAATCTGACAACCACGCTCGCCGGGGGGTCGCTAACCATAAGTGGCGACAGCCAGGACAACATTGTTGCAGTCGTCGAACTCAATAGTGGCCACGCTGTGATTGGTTTCGACACGGCAATCGCCGATGCGGATTATTCAACCAACGTCCTGGGCGTCGACATCGACGTGAAGTTGATCGAAGGCATCACCAAGGATGTGACTGCAATTCTGCGCGGCGGCGATGATTCGATCCTCGTGGGTGGCGGTGCCGACGGCATCGACCTGGAAGACGTATTCGGTTCGGAAGACCCTGACTTCGGCCCGGGATCGATCCCACGTGATCTGAAGATCTTTACCAATGGCGGCCGCGATACGGTGGTTGTCACGGGCGCCGAGATCGGACGCCACCTCCGAATTGATACAGGCTTTGGAGGTGAAGATGTGGTGATTGTCGGCGGCGGTGGCATCGCGATGGCGGTTCTCGACTTTGTACAAGATCAGGATTTCGACCCCTTGGCAAACAATACTGCCTTGGAGCAGCTTACGGGGATTGAGGGAACGGTGTTTGATATCGCCAATGTCGTTTTCGGTCCGGTGGATGTGGGTCGAGATCTTGTCATTGAGGGCGAATCTTCGGACGATGCCATCTACGTCGGCGGAGCCAACATTGGCCGCGATGCGAAAATCTTCACGAATCTGAGCGAAGACAATGTGTACTTCGGCACGGGTGCGATCATCCAGGTCTTCCTGGATGAGTTTGAACCCGTGGAAGGCGATGGATTCGGTGACGTTCTGGGGTTGTTGGAAGAGTTCCAGATCTCGGCCTATGTTTCGGTGGGCCGCAACACGCTGATTCATACGGGTGATGGAGACGATGTCGCACGGATCGGTGGCGCGGTCGCCTACACATTCGAACTCGGAGGCTTTGACAAGTCCTTGGAAGGAAATGGTTTCTATTACATCTTCGAGATCGACGGCGGAGTTTCTGTTGAAAAGAACCTGACGTTGAATACCAGTAACAACGATGATGCGGCATACATTGGTGTCATGCCTCGCATGGCGTTCCACGACGGTGGCTTCCCGGGAGCGGATTTTGCGGAAGGCGGACCTGCTTACGACGTCACCGTGGGTAAGGATCTGAACCTGTTGATGCAGGCGGACGACGATTACTTGCAAATCGGTGGTACCGATGGGGAGGTCATAGAGGATGGTTGGTTTTTCCCTCGTTTCGAGGGCGCGCTGCTGGTCACACGGAATGTGAACATCTACATGGGAGCCGGCACCGATAACTTGCTGATCGGCGATCCCGAACCGATCGTGATCTATAACGGCGAAGGTCGCGGTGAATCGGAAGAACCGGACAGTCACCTCATTGAAATAGGCAGGGACTTGCGAATTCTGACAGGTTGGCACGACGACAACGTGACAATCGCCGGTGCTCCCTACGTCTTTGCTTACGATGAATTCAGTTTTGGGCCCTTCAATTCGATCGGCAACCTGCATGTTGGTCGCGACCTTAAGGCTGGCACTGACAAGGGCAACGATACCTTCATGATGGGCTACAGCGAGTTCGAGGATGACTGGGATCCGCAGCGGGCCAATGTTCCTGACGGGGGAATCAGTGCGGCCGTTACGATCGACCGCGATTTTGTTTTGCTTACCGGCGACCAGGACGATACGGTTACGGTCGATTCGACTTACGTCGGTGATGACGCGACGATCCTCACCTGGTGGGGCAGCGACTCAATCACCATTGGCAACGCTGCCGATGTCTGGATCAACGACCGATTGTTTGTCGATACCAGCCTGGAACGGGATACGATCGAGATGTTTGGCAGCCATGTCGGTGGCAATGCTACTTTCAACACGGGGCTGCGCGATGACGAACTGTTGATTTCCTACAGTAGCTTCGGCGGTAAGCTGACAGCAAATACCGATCGCGGCAACGATCTCGTCATGCTGTCCAATCTTACGGCTGCTGACGAAATCCGGATAAACACATCGTTTGAAAACGATGTCGTAGACATCTCGAATACGACGGCCGACAAGTTGACGGTCCTCGCAGGCGCTGACGACGACACGGTCTGTGTCTTTGACAGCATGTTCTTCAGCGGCGCGACTTTGGATGGCGGCAAGGGAGAAGCGGATGCCGTGGGCGAGAACCTCAGCTCGGCCACGATCATCAATTTTGAGGAAATCGCCGATTGCTGAGTCGGGTGACACGCAGCTTGCTCCATGGCGTCTCGCAATGCAGACAGGGATGCCAAGCGACCTATAAAAAACGGCGTGCTGAGCTTTGCTCGGCACGCCGTGCTCTTTTTTGCCTTAGCCAAGTCTGAGACTAACTTGTGGAAACCGGTGCATTCTCGCCCTGTTCGACATCCAGGTCGACCTTGACGTGAGGCAATCGACCATTGGTTTCCGCGGTTTCGAGATCATCATCGGTGCTGTCGAATTTCAACAGCGACTCGGGCAACTCGATCCCGCCGACATCCTTCCAGACCTGCATCATCGGGGGCAACGAGTGGGCCATTCCCTTGAGGAAATCGGCCGTATTCGTGCTGCCGTTTTGCCTCTGCCGTTCTCCCACACCACCACCTTATCGAACTTGATGTTCGCAATGGCCTGCAGCCGACGTTTCGGCCAGTTTATCGATGTGCTCCAGCATCATCATCTGGAATGCCTCCTTGGTACCGCCGCAGGCCTCGACGATTTGCTTCAGTCCTTCACCCTTCTTTGTCAGGATCTCAAATTCGCCACGGGCTTCGGCCTCCAGCCTCGCGTAGATCGCGTGGGCGTCCGCCTTGGCCGCGATTCGGCGCTTTTCCGCTTCAGCTTCGGCTTCGACAATGGTCTTGGCCTTGGCCGCTTTGGCCGGAGCTTCCAATTCGGCTCGGGCTTCGGCTTCCAACCGCTCGGCATTGGCGAGCGCGGCTTTGGCCATGGCCAGGTTCTGGGCTTCCAGCACCTTCGCCTCGGCCTCTTTGCTCCGTGTCTCTGCCGCCTCGTATGCTTCGGCCTTGCGGATCGCGAGTTCGGCTCTCGACTGGGCGATCTTCGCCTGCGATTCGTTTTCGCCATCGATCGCCTCGAGCATCGGCATTGGCGACCGCTGACACGCATCGGCCGTTCGGCATTTTAACCTGCGATTCTCGCTGATAAGCCGCCGTTTGCTCGCCGACCATCTGCTCCTTCTCCATCTCGGCAACATGAATGGCCTTGATCGCGATCTGCCTGTCGAGTCCCGATCAATTGTTCTTTCTCCGCTTGGGCGACTTCGATCGATCGATCCCGATTGGCTTGTGCGACGCGTGTTTCGCCCGTCTTCTCTTCTTCAGCCACGTCACCGCGCGCCTGCTGAATCGCCTGCGAGGCCGCCTTCTGGCCAATCGCATCGATATATCCGGACTCGTCGGTGATATCGGTGATGTTGACGTTGATCAGCTGTAGGCCGATCTTGTTCAGTTCCGGTTCCAACGACTGTTGGATGTGTTCCAAAAAGGTGTCGCGATCCCGGTTGATCTCTTCGATCCCCATCGAGGCGATCACTTGCCGTAACTGCCCAAAGATGATCTCTTCGGCCTGTTTACGGACTTCGGCCGTATATAGTCCGAGCAACCGAATGGCCGCCTGGTTCATGACGGCCGGTTCGGTACCGATCGCCACCGTAAACACACTGGGCACGTTGACGCGGATATTCTCAGACGACAACGCTCCCCGCAAAGGAACTTCGATTTGAATCGGGTCGAGACTGAGGAACGCATGACTCTTGGAGCAACGGAACGACAAACGGCAGCTCCACCATGAATCGTCTTCGCCGCGCCACCGCGACTCGTTTTACCATAAATGACCAGGATGCGATTACTGGGGCAACGCTTATACTGCTTCGTCAGCAGCAACACGACACCGATCAGCATCACGGCGAACAGGATGCCGGAAACGGCCAGCGTGGTAAACGCCGAGCCGAACGGCTCGATCGCGAACAAGGGATGAACGACTTGATTCGTAAACAACATGTTGAACTCCTCAGAACTAAATGGCCCTGTAACAGGCGGACAACCAAGCCCACCACACAACACCGAACCGAGGTTTACATGAGAGTCGCTCCTTTCATCGCCTACCTGGCTATTCTAAAGGCTGCATTGTCGCGTCATCCCCGAACTGCTGCGAGCCTGGCCACAACTTTGGGCGTTCCAGCTTAGCTTTCGGAAATTGCGATTTGCGTGGCACGATACAACGGATCGCGATTCCACTTACCACTTTCCGGCTCTACCTCAACAAGCGACGGGCCAAGCACATCGACGACGAGAACTTTTGTTCCTGTCTTCAATCGTTCACCACACGAAGACACCGCCTCGTATTCCATAATGCGGTCGTCCATCCGCACTTGCACTTTACCCGAACCTTCACGATTGGCTGGAATGGGCAGGTAGACGGTTGCAGCTTTCCCCTTGGCCTCAGCGATGCGCACCGTGCCATCGTGGCTGAGTCGAATAAAGTGTGCGCATCAAGTAGTGAACGGTCAGCATCGCGGCAAAGCCAACACTTACGGCAATGCAAAGTGCGAGTGCTTGACTCAATCCAAATTGCATGGAAGCGGTTCCCGACAACCCGAAGAACGATGTGGCGGCGACCAGTGTTCGGAATGACAGGACACTGAAGAGCCAATTCGAGCCCTGGTTCTCATTGTCCGAATCGGAATCGACCGAATCGATCTCGCCGGCTTCGACACCACCGACCGCGTCGAGATCTGCATCGATTTCCGCATCACAATCAGCGTCAAAATCGAGCGCTGCGTCTTGTGCACATTCCGTGTCCGAATCGGCCAGACCACACGCCGTGAGCGCAGTCTGGATCACGAGTAGTGAGCCGCCGACAACCGCACAGAACAGGAATACATTCAGCATCAGCATGATTTGGTCCCTCATAAGTTCGAGCGACAAAAGCACATCGCGGACGCCAGGTTTCTCCGAATCAGCCCCCGACCATGCGTCCCATGGGCGAAAGCAACAGGGAAACTGGATAATTCAGGCAGGCCAGAACACAACGCTGCGTCGGTCCGGCGACGGCAAGTTTCGAGCGACCGTCTGCCGGTTCAGTACGAACCGAGATTTCGCAGGTATTCGATCGCATCTCGTGATGATTCGATCGGGTCGGCAGACGGTGGACGTTGGACGGTAAAATAACCGCGATATCCTCGCTGCTGCACTGTCGCCAGAATCGTCGGAAAGTCGGCGCTTCCGCGCCCCAGTTGCACTTCGAGACCTCGGCCCTGCGCCAAGTCCTGCACGCCGTCACGTGCATGAACATGAACGATGTCTGGCCCGAGAAACTGCAACGCTTCCGTGGCCGAGTAACCATTCACAATCAAGTTGCCCGGATCAAAGTCAACGGTCAGGCTGCCAGCCGGTAGCGCGTCGATCAACTTCGCCAGCGTCTCACCGCTTTCGGTGCCCGTGCGCGCCGCCAGCATGGCACCACACTTTTGCCCGTGATGGCCGATGTCGGCCAGCGACTCGAGAAACAGGTTCCACTCCGCGCCGTCCGGTTGTTCTGGCACGCGGCCGATTTGATTCACCACCACGGACGTTCCCAGTTCGTAGGCAAACGACATTGCTTTCTTGGTCGCCTCGACACGTTGCTGCAAATCGTCGAGCACGTTGTACCCGCGGTGCGTCTGGAATGTGACGGCCGCGACGCGCAGTTGTAAATCGCCCATCATTTTCCGCAACTGCCGCAGCCCTGTTTGCGAGAGCGGTCCCGATGCAAATGGTTACGCACATCGAATTCAACGGCATCAGCACCGATGCGATGTGCCATTTGCAGAGCCTGCTTGAGCGGCAGGCGCAGGCTGGCGAGTTGAATTCCAATACGAATAGGTTGCATGGCGCTGGTGCACTCGCGGAGAACAGGGCACCGGTTCGGTGACCGGTCGATTGGCCATTGTGATCACCAGATCGACTCGCGATAAGCCCACTTCAAAGTAATCAAGCATCCAACCAGATCATCGAGAAATCGGCGAACGCGGCGTCGGCACGCAGACCCGGTTCTTGATCCAATTCGGCCAAGTCTACGGATAGGGGTGGTATCTCGGCACTCAACGAAGGCCGAGATAATGTTGTTATCGATGTGGCAGCAACCGGGGAACGCAAGGAACCACCGGAAGAGGCGGGTAGTTCATTGATCACCAACAGCGCGTCCTGTGGTGCGACGATATCGTCACCCGTAACGTCTACGAAGGTCATCAGATTGTTGGGAGCCGGCGGCAGGATTCCCGTATTTGGGTCACTAAACTCGCGATTATTCAGTTCGTTGATTACCAACAACGCATCCAGGGGGTCGACGAGCGAGTTTGCATTGACGTCAAACGGATTGGCCTTGTTTTGCCAATCACCGCGCGGAGGAGCGGAAACAATAATTGTAACTTCACGAGTGGTCTCCCCACCGTCATCGTCTTGTATTCGAATGAGAGCTTGGTAGGTGCCCGGTTGCGCGTACACGTGAGTCCCGGAAAGTGTGCGCGACGATGGCTCGACTGACAACTCCTGCTGCCCGGATCCGTCTCGCCAGCCGATGGTGGCAGTATGCGTGTCCAATACACCCGGATCGGAAAATTGCGCACTCAATTGGATCGGCAATCCTGCTCGGCCAGTCAAGGTCGGAACTTCTGCAATCGTCGGCGGCACATTGCGTACAGTTATTTGAAAATTGCGCGTCGCCTGTTCGGTCGCTGAGTTAATTCGAATGCGTCCGGTAAAAGAACCGTTGTCTGCATAAATGTTCGTGTCACCAACCTCGCCCTTACCCCGCGGGCCACGCAAGTCCCAGGCAATATCGTCGAGCGCTGCGAAGTCCAACTCGGTCATCAGCTTTCGGCGCCCGGTGACCACGCTGGGATCGAACGAGGTTTCCTGTCCTCCGTCTCGAAGCCCTTCCTCCCAGTGGGAATTGTCGGGAGCAAGCGGTGGACCGTCCAATCCATCGTGCGCCTGAATCGACGCGGGTCCATTAAATCGCCCGCCCGCGATGTATCGATTGAATGAGTCCACCCCGACGGTAAAGCCGAGAATGTGACCCATTTCATGGACCGCGACAGAAAGGAAGTCATTCTCGTTGCCAGCGAGTCCTTCGGTAGACAATCCACTGTGCCAATTGGCCTCGCTGTCGAATGATATGGCGCCACCCCAAGGAGCAAAATCTGTCGCCGGTACACCCTGCTGGCCTCGGCTGGTCGCAAAATTGAAGAACGACTGGTTTGCACTGCCACCGCCCGCTCCCGCATTCGCCAAATCGGCATCGGGCAGGTCACGAGTGCCCACAAATACGATCAGTTCGTTTGCTGCCACAGAGAATCCTGGGATTGACTGCGAGACACCGGTCGCCGGATTCAGGAACTGAGCCGTAAACTGATTGTTGCCTGCCGATGTAAATCCAGCCAACTGGTCGTCCAAGCGACCAACAACAATCTCCGCAGCCGCATCGAGCAATTCGCGTCGCGTCGCATCGAAGAAACCGGAAGTGTCATAACGATAGTCGAAACGGACGCGGAGTGGGCCGTTACTACCGGACGGCAGCTGGTCGATCGAGCCCGGTTGTTCGACAGTGTCCGACATCCAGCGAACACTGGTGGTGAAGTTCCCGCCCGGTGACGTGTCAAAAAACTCGGCCGATACAGAAGCCGTTTGCCCTTCGTCCACAACGACGTTCGACACCGAATCGATCAACAGCGCCATCAGGCGACGAGATTCGAGGGTTTCGAGTGTCAACGAACGAAATTGCATGACGCCAGGCTCTGGGAAGAACCAGAGCATTCCGTGGAAGGGTGCCTCTCGATTCATTCTAGTCGGGAAGCGGGAAATCGGGAACGATTTGACGCAGCAAATCGTTCCGCAAAGTCATCAAAGGTGCGGTTATCACGTCCTGAACCGGCCGGAGACACTTGGCCACTTGCAGGACACCGCAGGAGCGTCAAGATCGTGCTGCCGTCGTTCAGAGTAGTCGAGATTACCGATGATGGTGCCTTGGGAAGCGTCTCAAGTTCAATCGTGCTAACCGGCAAACAAGACTGGGGCGCGAATGGCCGCCCAGACTACCTCTTACGAAAAAAACCGTCCTCGACGGCCATTGGCAATGCGCTAAAGAAACTCGGCTATTCGGCTGTTCGACCGAGCCATGGCTGACAACGAAATGCCACTACGGCCTCCTGGATCAATACGGGGGTGAGCGTGCCCGGATTGTTTTCAGCTCCGCGATGACCAAGGAGCGCAAGGATTGGGTTGACCCTGACGACCACGATCATTGCTCGATCTGTTGGCGGAAGATGTCATGCGGCGTGGGCAGTGCGTGCGATGACTCGGACACCGCCGATTGCGTTAGCGAAGCATGCTGCGAGGAACACGCTTATCTCCGCGACATCTCGTGCGTCTCCAATTTCTCAGACTAGCGGGTGCACGGCAACCGACCTGCTTCAGGCAGGCTGTTCGCCTTCACCCTCCACAGCCCTGGTCAAGTTTTTTTTGATGGCTTTCTCGACCTTGTCCTTGAAAATCATCGCAGCGAACGGCAGATCGACCGCAACCTCAATCTGCTTGTCGTCAACTTCGACGTTACCCTTGATCTTGAAAGTCAGACTGGTGAAGCTGAAATCGGCCTTGCGACCTTCCCATTCCAGTTCGAGATCGTCTCCCTGAAAGTCGTCCACCATTTTTTCGATGTACGGTTCAGCTCGTTTGACGATTTCATCCGCATCCTCTTCATGCGGTACGGCGACGGTTACTTTGGGCATCGCAATGGTTCCTCGATGCGGGTGTTAAGAATTGTTAAGTACGACAAACATCGAGTAGAGCGGGCGACCGGATTCGAACCGGCGACATACAGCTTGGGAAGCTGTCACTCTACCAACTGAGTTACGCCCGCGTTCCGCTGGATTTGCAGATTATCATCAGCATCCAGGCAGGGACAACCACTCAGCCACCAGTTCATTTTGTTCAGGCAGTTGCCAGTTCTTGCCGGCGTTCTCCAATCAGCTCCAACAGCGCGTTTTGGGGATCGGCAAACTTCTTGATTCCCTCTTCCATGAGGAAGTCCTCGAGGTGCTGAAAGTCGACTTTCTGGTCAATTTCGGCGAGGATTTCCGCTGCTGGCAGATTGTCGACCTGCCGCTCGAAAGTCAGTCCACTGGCATCCGAAAGGGCATTGGTCTTGGGCGGATTGGTCTCGATATCACTACCGGCAAACGCTGCCACATACTTCCAAGGGTCCAATTTCGGATCCTTCGTGCCGGTGCTGGCAAAGATCATTTCCTGTTCCAGCGGCGTTGGGTGATTCGACCAGAATTCCTGATTGGCCTGCCAGATCCGTTTGGCATTCACGATGCCGACCTGACCCTGAGCTCCCGGTGATAACTTGCTGGCATGTTTCTCTGTGTAAACATCCAGTCGCGATACAAAAATGCTATAGACACTCTTGAAGCGGTCCAGCGAGTCACGTCGTTGAGCTCCTGACCAAACCGCATCGCGGGCTTTCTGGTACTGATCCATGCTGAAGATCAATGTCACATTCAGCGTGACACCCGCTGCTGACAATTCGGGAGCTGCCTCGATACCTGCGGGGGTGGCGGGGATCTTGATCATGCGGTTCTTGTGGCCAGCCGACCACTGTTTCCCCAGGCGAACGTACTCGCTGACACGCTGATCATGCGGCATGTTCAGCGTTGGGTCCTCGATCAGTGGATTCAATTCGAAGCTGACGTAGCCATCATTGCCTTTCGTCGATTCCCAGACTGGCAAAAAGACATTTTGGGCCTGCAAGACCAGCTGATCCGCCAATTGCCAGGCGATCGACTCGTCGTCGTGGCCTTGTTGGATTAATTCGAGCATTCTTGGATCGAAGCGGCCGGTCTTGATCAGGTCGGCGATGATTGCCGGATTGGACGTGGCGCCAGTGGCACCCAGTGCGAGATTTTCCTGCACCAGTTCCGGGTCCACCGAATCGAGCCACAGCTTGGTACCGCTGAGCAATCAATGACTTCAAAGCGCTCATCATTTCCTTTCCGCGTTCGAATTGGATCAACACAGACGTCATCCAGGAATCGTTCCTGCCCTGGCGGCAATGTATCTGTAGTACTGGATTTCGGCTGTCGAGTTTGCCGACTGCATCTTTATAGCAAACTGGGAAGTCTTTAGTGCTTGTAATGGTGCTACGCATTTTCTGGATTCTTACGGATATTCCTGTCCTGACGTTCGAGCTTTTGTCGAAAGACGTGTTGAGTCAGATACATAACTCGTGTGCCGTAGCGGTTCGATGCCGTTGCCTTTGCGACAGCGAGGGAGAAAAACGTGAAAACCAGGCTACATCAGAGATTCGTTGGGCTGGGCACTACAATGCTCATTTGCTCGATCATTACCATCGTTGCCCAGCCGACTTATGGCCAGCGGGGCAAGCGGACCTATCGCAGTGCTCAATTTGAGCAATCGATGCCGTCCGTGGACGTGCCCTCACCGGCCTATGAAGGTGAGGCGTTTCCTTCAGTGGATGACGTCATACCGCCTTCATTGGACGAATCGAGCACTCGCATTGTGCCCGAGATGATGGATCCAGCGCCGATACCCGACCCAACGATGCCGGACGGACAAGAATCGTTTCAGGAAGGGATCACATACGATCAGCCAGTGGCCGAATCGTATCCCATCGACCAACAATATTCTGACGGTTTGGACGAGGGCCCCGCGCCAATCTACTCCACCGGCACCTGGTATCGCCGCGGCCGTTGGTACTCCGGTTTCGAGGTCATGTTCATGGCGAGGTCCGATGCCCGTAACGGCCCCATTGTAAACAACGGGCAGCAAACGTTCGTCTTGGACGCGTTGGTGACGCAGAACTTTCAGCCGGGGACGCGGTTAACGCTGGGCAAGTTTTTGGGCCGCGATGCTGCCGGTCGTGATCACTTGTTAGAAGGCGAATTCACCGGCCTGTTCGAATGGTCGGACGAAAGGACACTCGATTCGCAGAATCCGCTCGGTGTGGGAGGCATTTCGAGTAGCAATACGGTGAACACGACCCCCGCCTTCGGTGCGGTCGACAACGCAGATTCACAAACTTTCCGCTACGACACCGACTACAATCAGTTTGCCCTGAACTACAGACTCTCCAGTCGGCCTGGTCGCGATCAGATGGCGATGCAACCGGACGGCCGCTGGGTTCGGCTTGGATCGGTCAGCCAGATGCGAACATTGATCGCCGGGGCCAAGTACATGTCATTCAATGACAGTTTTCTGAACTCGGCAATCCGACAGGACATCGCCGACGGCGATGTGCAAACGACCTTCACCGATGGCGAGACAGGCGACGTCACACAGACCGGCCCTGTTCTTGCCGACAATGCCATTCGAGGCTCCTACGACGTGCTGACGAATAATGACATGTTCGGCTTGCACATCGGTGGCGAAGCCGTTGAGAAGTATGACGAGTGGAGCTGGGGACTGCGAGGCACCCTGGGAGGCTTGGCCAACTTCGCTCAACGTCGCAGCTCGGCCAGATCAACCGTCAGAAACCAGGACACGGATACCGAAGTGGTTCAACGTACCAATGACGATGGTGACCCTTTGTTTCTCGACGCGGACGGAAACGTAACAACCGACCCCACCGGGAACACGCCGCTGGAAGACACCACCGTGACGACGATCACCGACTACTCGATCGCGTCATTATTCTCGGAAGTCAATGACGAGCAGCTGGTGTTCGTTGCCGACGCTGGTCTCTTCGCGACCTACCAGTTGCGACCTAACCTGCAATTCAAGGCATCGTACAACATGACGTACATTTCGGGGCTTGCACTGGCACCGGAGAATCTGCTTTACGTCAACGACTTTGAGGACATCAACCTGCACGGATCTACATTTATCCATGGGGGCAGCGTCGGCTTTGAAACGACCTGGTAGCGAAGTCAGAAGCCTCGCGACGAGCATCTGAACCTCGCCTTCGCGCGAGGTTGGCTCGTAAATTAGGGCGACTTTTGCGGTCGGGTTGATAAAGTAGCCTTAATACCCGAAGAATCGTCGCCGAAACCCCATCGCGGTAAACGAACAGCCCGGCACGTCCGAATAACCATGGACGCAAGTGCAGGACCTAGGTACGCTGACCCGCTGGATTGATCGGAACAGTCTCTACGATGTCTACCATGAAACGATCTTTCATCGAACGTCACGCGCTTTTGGTGCTGATGCTGGTTGTCTTCTTCGTGCCATTCGGATTGCGGGGCGCGAGGATGGCCGTGCGCGGCATGCGCAACGACGTGAAAGACTGGCTACCCGATCGCTTCGAAGAGACAAAGGAGCTGGAAGAGTTCCGCAAGCACTTCGGCGGTGAAGGCTTTGTCGTCGTCAGCTGGGACGGTTGCCAGGGAACGGAAGACGATGCCCGCTTCCGCCTGTTTATCGACAAGTTCTTCCGCGAGACGCCTCCTTCTGAACTGCGGGAACTGGCGGAGGCACCAACCGAAGAAGCAGCCAGTTACGTCAATGAAGAGCTGGGACTCTACGGACGACAACTCTACGAGAAAAACATTGACCCGGGTTTCATTGGCAACCGCCTGGGCCTCTACCTCGGCGGCGACACGCATCACAATTGGGGTCATGCTGACGAAAAGTGGTTGCGAGGTGATGGTGATCACTGGTTCTACCTCCTGCCCAATGGCGAGCTCTACAAGTGGCTCGCCCGTGACACGCCACTCGCTGCCGCCGGGCGACTTCTGCAACGCAAAATGGGACAGGAAAAACCGCTCGACGGCGAGCTGGTAGCTCGACTCAAAGCCGAAGACGCGGCGTGGTACTACGAAGATCCACGACGTCTGGAATCTGACCTGATCAAGACGGTGATGACCGGTCCAGCATTATTGGCCGACCTGACGCGGCCAGGCGGGGCACTCGACGGCGAACCGGAAGCGGCACTCCAACGACTCGATGGTTGGCTCTTCGGACCGGACGGCAAGCAGACCTGCATCTTTGTGACTTTGACCGACCGAGGACGCGACAACCTCCATCGGATCGTGGGCCGAGGTGTCCTTGGCCGACCTCGCGGAATCCTGTTGGAACTCGCCGAAGAATCCGGACTGCATGCCCCACCAGTTCCTTCACTGCTGCCGCCACCATTCAATACCTGGGCCGACAACAAAGTAGCCGTCAATGGTCCCGTGATGCGAATGGGTGGTCCCGTGGTGGACAACGTCGCAATCGATGAAGAGGGCCAAATCACGCTCGTTCGACTGGTTGGCTTGTCGTGCGGGGTAGGGCTGCTGATTTCCTGGTTCAGTTTTGGCAGCCTGAGCGTCGTATTCATGCTGGC
The DNA here is from genome assembly GCA_963821085.1 of uncultured Planctomycetales bacterium. Taxonomy (GTDB): domain Bacteria; phylum Planctomycetota; class Planctomycetia; order Pirellulales; family Pirellulaceae; genus CAWGCE01. The sequence goes on from CAWGCE010000006.1 coordinate 434,732, forward strand.
TTTTGTCGGCTTCGTTGCGGCCTCACTGAGCATTGCGTTTGTTTGGTGGGGTGGCAGCCGGATGGATGCCGTCCTGATGTCGATGCCGTCGCTGGTTTATGTGTTGGGTCTGTCGGGCGCGGTCCATATCGTCAACTACTATCGCGACACGGTGGAGAAAGAAGGATTCCCGGGGCTGCCCGGTCAGGCGATGGCATATGGCTGGAAGCCCTGCACATTGGCAGCCTTCACGACCGCACTGGGGCTGATTTCGTTGGCGACCAGTGACATCGTACCCATTCGGAAGTTCGGTATTTTCGCCGCCGTTGGCGTCGTCTTTTCGTTGACTCTGCTGTTCACCTTCCTGCCAGCCGCTTTGACCCTTTGGCCCCCGCGCAAATTCGTTCGAGAGAAGCGATCCGACGGAAGTACGTCAAAAGTCCTCGCCGATTACGTGGCTGATTTCTGGAATGGGGTCGGCGCGTTCGTACAGCGGCGCCATGGGCTGGTGACGGTTTGCTCATTGGCGATCCTGATAGGTGCAGCATGCGGCCTTCCCCGAATGCAAACGTCAGTGAAGATCCTCAACCTTTTTCAGGAAGACAACAAGCTGATCCGGGACTACGCCTGGCTCGAACAAAACCTTGGCAAGCTGGTGCCGGTAGAGCTACTCGTCAAAGTCTCTCCCGAGGTCATGGTGAGTCATGAATTAGCAGATGGTGTGTCTGATTCAACACTGGCTGACAGCGACGCTGAAAAGTTCCGTTTGAATTTCCTGGAGCGGATGGAAATCACCGAACATGTCCGTCGCAGCATCGATGCTCATTTTGGCCCCGAAGCTTCCGACATTACCGGTCAGGCGATGTTGGCTGCAACGTTCGTTCCGCCACTGCCCGCACTGGGAGGTGGGACGCGTCAGACAACCGTTCGTGGCGCCTACAGTCGCCGCTTGGCTACGTACCGCGACGACATGCTACGATCCGAATACCTGCGGATCGACGAGGGCGATGGCTCGGAACTTTGGCGGATTTCGCTGCGTCTTTCCGCATTGAAAGACGTAGACTACGGCATGTTCGTTTCGGAATTGAAACGGGCAGTTGAGCCAGTGATGGCCGCTTACAAGTATCGTGACCTGATTCTGCGGGAAATCGACGGTCGACGGGAGTCCGGTTTCCGTGGAGCACGTGCGCTGATGTTGGGCGTGCCGTTTGGAAAGTCCAACTTTGCCGGGCAACCAACAGACGACACCCTGGCAGCGGTCCAAGCCGGCCTGCCGACGGTAGCGAACGAGATGCAGTTCGCTCAACACGTGACATTCAGCTCAACGCTCGTCTCGCTGTTGAAGAACGCAGCCTTGAACTACCGCGACTGGCACGACCCTCGCTTCGAGTTGCCCGCCGATTGGAGTAATCAACTCGCCGATTACGATTGCGTCCTGTTGTTTCGTGATGATCCGCGTTACAGCATTGAACAACTTCGCGAGCTACAGGTTCCGGTCATCGATCTGCGCGACCACTTGTATGATTCTGAAAGCAACCAACCCACGGCCGGCAAACTGGGCCTGGCGGTGGGCACAACGTACACCGGGCTCGTGCCGATTGTATACAAAGCGCAGAGAACGCTGCTGCAGAGCCTGATCGAGAGTACAGGCTGGGCTTTCCTCGCCATCAGCATCGTGATGATGTTTGTGCTCCGCAGCCCCGTGGCCGGCATCCTCTCGATGCTGCCCAATATCTTTCCCGTGGTTGTTGTATTCGGATTCATGTCCTGGACTGGCGCCATGGTCGACATCGGATCCATGATGACCGCCAGCGTGGCCATGGGCGTGGCGGTCGATGACACGATTCACTTTTTGACCTGGTTCCGCCGAGGTTTGGCCGAAGGGCTGGATCGGAAAGGTGCCATCAGGTTGGCCTACGATCGTTGCGCCACGGCAATGACACAGACAACCCTGATCGCCGGTCTGGGACTGTTCGTGTTCTCGTTGAGCAGCTTTACGCCCACCAGTCGATTTGGGACGCTGATGTTGTCGTTGCTGGTTGCAGCGCTCTTGGGCGACTTGATCTTCCTCCCGGCGCTACTTGCAGGACCACTGGGGCGTGTCTTTGGAATGAGGAAAGAGACGCGGAGCGGCCCGGAGGGACGCCAGGACGACGACGCAGGAGACAACCCGCCGCCGCCCGGGAATCCAGACGTCCCGGAATTCTCCCAGTCCATCCCACAGGTTACCGGGACAGGTGTTACCGAGCCGGCACCAAATCAGCCGAAGCCTTCACCGCCTACCATCCGTGGCCACATCCCGGGCAAGCCGCACTCGCCGCTGTCAAAACGCAAGAGCCCGCGAAAAGACACGAACGCAAAGTGGCGGCTCTAAAAAAATTCGTGACGGTGAGCGGTTGAATTCAAGGCGTGGTGTTTTTCAATCCCAACAAGACACCCAATGCCATTTGTATTTCAGTTTGCGCTGGCCAGCAGAAACAATAGTACCACGCCTAATAGCGTGAGAACCATGGCCACGATTGTCCCGTTCAACCAGCGACGCGATAATTCCGCTTCTTTTCGTTCGAGACGTTGCGTTTCAAATTCCCGGAACTCGACGCTGTCTTTCCGGTCCAGTTTGAACTTGGCTTCACACTGCGGGCACATCGCCCATCGACCCAGCATCTCGGGCAAGGTTTCAAGGGGATGGCCATTCGGACAGGGAATGTGGAACACGTCCGAGATCGACTCCACGGGGAACGGATTCTCGACAGGTTCCGATGTGCTGTTTTGCCATCGTGCTTGCCGATACTCCGATTCCTTTCCCGCAATCTTGATCACCGGGGCGACCGTCACCGGCGCCGGAGGCACCCGCATTGTCACGCCACAATGGGGACACTGGCAAGCTCGCCCTGCATGCTGCGGCTCGGCTTCCAGGACATGGCCTGCGGGGCATTTAAATTTAAACGTCATCGAACGACTCACCGGCGAAGCAAAACACGGGCACTGATTCTAACATTGCGGTGCGTGGTCAACGTTCAATGACGCTTGTTCCAGCCGAAAACAACCAGCTCGCCGGGCCGGCCGCTGAAATCTCGCCAGTATCGCCGGCGAAGCTCGAATGATAAACTTCTGTTAGTTCATGGACGCCAGATCGGGTGCCGGATTCCCGGATTTCTACCCCAAATGACCATTCAAAAAGTCTTTCGCGATGAATGAAACGAATGCATCAAACGATGTAACTCCCGACGTCGATTCAACGGGCAGCGTTGCCTCCGAACCGACCGAGACGACGCCAACTCGTAAAATCAAGATTGGCTCACAGCGAGACGCTGCAACTCAAGATGTCGCGGCGAAGCAACCCGAGCCGGAAGCCGAACCGCCAGCGCCGAAGCTCGATCCAAAAACGGGCTTCCCGCCTCCACGCGTGGATCGCATTTCCGATGATTTGCAGCGCGAGATTGACGAAGCGCTCGGCGGTCAATCCATCGATGCGCTGCTGACCGGCGATGCGCAAGCCGCGGCCGGGGCCGATTTGGAACTGGACAAGCGGTACCCGGCGACACTGGTCAAGATCCACCGTGACAACTGTTTCTTTGCACTGCCGGGAGCTCATGAAGGTATTGCCTCGCTGAAGCAGTTTGCCGATCCACCTGCCGAAGGTGAAGTAATCGAAGTCAACGTCGTCCGATTCAACACAGCAGAAGGACTATACGAAGTCGCGATTCCGGGAGCTTCCATTAGCGTCGGTGATTGGTCCGACCTTGACGAAGGAGTCACCGTCGAAGCACGCATCACCGGTCACAATGCTGGCGGACTGGAGTGCGAAGTCAACAAGATTCGCGGCTTTATTCCGATGAGCCAAATTTCCATCTATCGCGTCGAGGATCCGGAACAGTTTTTGAATGAAAAGATGACTTGCATTGTGACCGAGGCGAATCCGGAGAAGCGAAACCTTGTGCTAAGTCGTCGAGCGGTACTCGAACGCGAAAAAGAGGCTGCCAAAGAACAGATGATGGAGGCACTCGCGGTCGGGCAGGAACGCGAGGGCATCGTCCGAAGCATCAAGGATTTCGGTGCATTTGTCGATTTGGGCGGCGTGGACGGACTGATTCATATCAGCCAACTGAGCTGGGATCGTATCAAAGATCCACGAGAGGTCGTGGAAGAAGGCCAGAAAGTCAAAGTTCGCATCGAGAAGATCGACAGCTCGACAGGACGCATCGGGCTCTCATTTCGCGACCTGGCCGAGCACCCTTGGAAGAAGGCCGAACAGAATTTCCATGTCGGAGCAATCGTCAAAGGGACGGTTTCCAAGATCATGGAGTTCGGCGCGTTTGTTCGTTTGGACGCCGGGATCGAGGGGCTGGTCCACATTTCCGAGATCGCTCACCACCGTGTGGTCAACGTATCGACATTCGTTTCAGAAGGGCAAGAGGTCGAAGTCAAGGTACTGTCGATCGACCCGGATGCACAGAGAATGAGCCTTTCCATGAAGGCGGTACAGCAGGCGCCCGTTTCAGCTGGCAAAAAGAAGGCCGAAGAGGAAGACGAACCGCTGCGGGAGAAGGCCACGAAGGGGCACGATGGCCCGCTGAAGGGTGGAACCAACCGGCCCACGGGCGGTGAGGGCATAGGGTTGAACTGGTAGGCATTGGATTTTGCCAGCAGCTCCAGATGGAAGGGTAGGGGGCAATTTCCAAGGTTGGCGAACTCGAGTGTAGTTAAACCACAGGTCGGGAGTGACGCTGAAGCAATCAGTGCTGCCGGAGGAATCCTGCTCTGCACATTGCCAAAGTCAAGAAGCAGCCGGGCACGTCGCCTATCGTGCTCTCCACAGAATTTCGTCACTGATCCCCAGCTGCGATTGGACGCTGAGAATATCCCGCTTAAACCGCTTCGCGTCGAGCGGGTAACCGGCCGTCGGTTTCAATTCGCTGAGGTGACCACACCAGAACGTATTGAAGGCACGCATCGCAACCTCACGCAGATACTTCGAAAACATCGAAGCCAACGCCGAGGGCAGGTGGCGATCTCCCTTGGCAGTAAAGCGGAACTCCAATGGTCGCTCGGAGGGCCCCGACAGATAACGACTCTCCTGCCTTCCCTCATGGCGGACAAGCATCAGGTGATCGGGGAACCAGCGTTGCAGGAGCGCCCGGTAATTATTTCGCCCGCCATGTTTGTCACAACGCACCAGGATGGAACCTGACAGGTCATCGATCAATCCGGCAACAAGGCCCAGCGTGACTGCCGATAACGCATGGCTCTTGTTGCCGCACGATTCCAGCAGTTCGTTGAACCGATCGGCACAGACCATCACCGATCTCACTTCGTGCAGCTTGATCATTACTTGATCAAGACCACTCGCCATCAATTCCGCAGCAACCGGCAAGTGATCGGGTTGCAAGTCAATCGGCAGTGATTCATCAAACTGTTCGAACCATGGCAAACGCCGAGTAACGTCTTCACCCGACGGATCAACGGCCAGCAGCAACTGCCGCCACGTTGACGGAACCTTGCCGTGGCAAATTGCCAACGATGCCAACACACCCCGCTCCAAATTTGCCAACCCACCACCAGGCTTGTACAGCTCTTTCGAATCACCAATCCAGATTCGCTGTTCTATTTCTGCCGACGAACACCGCGACTTACGAGGCGATACGCTGGTGACGCACTCTTTCAAAGTGCAATAGAGGTCGCCTTCCAGCAAACCGTCGGGTACCTCCCACACCGTCGCGGTGACGACGAGGGGACCCAGGTTGGGACCGTAGCCGGCTTCGTCCGTTCCGATTAAGAAGGCCATCCGTGAATCCGCCCAGAGAGGAGTCGTCTGCCTTCAGATTACCAGACGAACGATGAACGTCAGAGAGGCCAGTTAATGAAGCAGCAGCCCCAGCTCTTGCCATTTTGGACTAGCGCCTGCCCCGACGGGCCAGGACTGCCAGCCCCAGCCCGGTACAATCCGGGTTACCCCAAATCCCCATGCGTCGTTCAACTGCGTCGGGGCGAGTACGAGTTCGCTAAGCGGGATGGCCGCTTCCACCGTCCAGTGGGTCGCGGACTCGGAAGCAGCAACGTACCAATTCGGGTTCCAATCGAGCTGTCCCGATTCCGAATCGACCGCCCAACCACGACTGTCAAAACCCAACCGCCAGCCAGAAAGGTAGTCGCGATTCACGTCGATATAGAATTCAACCCGATCCAAATCGCCAGGCAGGGTATCGCGACGACGTTCGGTCGTTGTCGGTGCCGGGTAGGTCAACTCGGACAGTTTCTTGCATTGGACGGCCAGATACAGAAACCGGTCGTCGCGGCCAATCCAGGCTTTGGTCTCCAGGGGGTGGTCCAAGGGGTGCAGCGTGCCGAGGAATTGGCCTGACGCTTGAGACCAGAGCGGTTCTTCCAGCCGACCATCGAGCCTCGGTCGCTTCCCCATGCGACAATCCCATGTGGGTTTTGGGGCCTCCCGCGAGCGATCCTGCAACCAGGTTTCCGACGCTGCCGAAAGCCGCCACGCGGGAGTCGGAGCCGACTTCTTCAACCGATTCATCATCGCGACCGATTGTTCTTTCGATCTCGTACTGGCCAAAGCAAACTGCCACTCGGGGCGGCTGCGATGGTCGGCCGGGAGTTCCGAGTACCACTGTTCTGGAGTTCGTGTGGTAAGCGTTTTCGCGACATGCGAAGCCTGAACGACCGGCTCGTTTTCGAGTTGATCGGATTCATCGATCTCAAACGACACGCCATTGCGATTGCGAACCTGGGCCTCTTCACTGCACGCTTGCGAAAACAGCTGCCACAACGCCTGTCCCGCGGCTGGATGCTGGGGGTATTGCAGCCTCAATGACATCAGCGTGTGTTTACCATTCGTCGCGTTGCCGGCGGCATAGTGCTGATTGGCAATTTTCAGCATCAGTCGCGCAGCGGTGTCTTCCGGTAATTGCGAAATCAGTTGCAAGGTTCTCGCACCATCTTCCTTGTTTCGTTCGAGTAACGCGCGAGCATTTTCGTGCAGTTGCATCTGGCACGACAAACTATCGAGAGAAGCAGAATTCGAATGGCTATCAGAACTTGCGGCCCGCAGGGTTTCTGTTCGCATAGCGAAATGGGCACTCAGGTCACTGCGAACCGGCGGCCCAGTTATTGGCCGAAGGTAAATGGGAGCTGCCGTTGCCGGGATCGCATTGATTCGAGTCGCCGCAGAGGACGACAATTCGCCAACCGAACTGCCGAGCGACATTGACAAGCCGGTTGGCATCAATCGAGCCACCGTCCTTGCACCAAGCGTAGTCGTGCGACTTGATTGCACGATTCGCTCGACACGCCATGGCGGCGGCGCAAATCCACTCTCCCCAGGAATCGCTGCCGACTCCTGGGCAGCCAGGATTGATTCCAGCACTATTTCGTTCAGCTCTTCTCGATCTGGATCGGCGTGCAACATGATCAGGTCCGGACGCCATTGCTGAATTGCACCAGCTAGTCGATGCTGAAGCCGTTCGGTGCCTTCCAGCGACAACTCGTGCGAACGCTGATGCAGCAGCCAACCAGCCTCAATCGCGTGCCGGTTGGGGTTCACGATTGCCGGGGGCGTAGGGAACTCGGTCCATAGCTCCGCTCCATTGGCCCCAACGGCGACAGCCGCGTCAGCAAGTCGTTCTTCAAGCCCGACCGAGAACGGAGCGTCGTTTGAGGCGTCGGTCGTCTCCAACACCAAAGCACGCGAACGTACTTGGTGCTGGGGCGGACAAGTGAGCCATCGCCGTCCACGGAACGTCACTGCTGGACAGGCTGACGATTAGAGCACCGACTCGTCGTTGCTGGCCACGTTGCACCTGCCATGTTTGCCCACCGTCCGTTGTGGCCAGGATCACTCCCAGCGCACCAACCGCCCAACCGTGGTTCGCATCGACGAAGCACAAGTCGAGTAGCGGCAACGATTGGTCTGTTTTCATCGCCACCCATGTGCGGCAACTATCGTCCGATCGCCAGATGACGTTTCCGGGCGCACCCGCCAGGAATACGCGGTTCCCAACCGCAGTGACGGCGTGAAAATCGAACTGGTCTTTCGCCCCTGCCGGCAACGACGAACTGGCATCGAGCCAACGTTCATTCACCAACGCGAGTAGCGCACCGTTGTCACCCGCGACGATCGCGGTGCCGCTATCAAGCCAGCAACCGCAGCGAAGTTGCGTTGGCAAATCGGCCGACGAGATTCCCTGTTGCGGTCGTTTCGGATCGATGAGCGCGATGGCCTTATGTCGCCCGACCAGCAGAGCTTTGCCGTCCGGGTTAAATTCACAGGCGATCCAGTCCTCGTCCGCATCCAGCGACAGCGGATGCCAGCCGCGTCCACCGTCGAAGGTATGAAACACTCCGGACGGAAACAGGGGCCAACGCGATCCGACGGCCAACGCGACGCGACTGTCAAGCACGTCGAGGTCGTGCAGGTAGGAAAGGGATGCTCGAGGCATCGGCTGCCATTTTTGGCCGCCATCGTCAGTAATCAGAATGAAACCCCTGCCATTCAGGCTGTACGGTTCGACCGAACCGCCGCCGATCCAGCCGTGGTCGGCGTCGAGGAAGGTAACGGCATTGAGCCGATCGCTGCTCGCGACAGGTCGCCTTTCCCACTCTCGGCCTCCATTCCGCGTGTGCCAAACGGCACCACGATCTCCCACGGCCCAGCCGATCTCTCCGTTGACGAAGGTAACACCGCGCAGGTCGGCGTCGTCGAGATACTCGGCGGGCCAATCGGCGGCATTGAGGAAAGCCGCGTGAAGCGTGACCACCACGCAGAACCAGCAAGAAAATTTCGCCCAGCCTGTTGCTATTCCATTGCCCATGGGGAAATCACGCTCCGCGTGATCCTTATGATCTGGTTCGATTTGGTAGACGTCTTTGGCGTGGTGAATTCACCACGGGACGCAACGGCGACCGGTTATTGTAGCGCTTCCGGCTTCGCGCAAGATCGCGCGATTCCGGCGACGACGAGATGCGGCACAAATTGAGCACCTTCCATGTGCTGAGCCAGATGTTCGCCGAATCCACCGGTGACGTACAGCGGCGGGTTGTCACCCAATTCGCTCGCCATGCGGTGTACCAATTCCCGTACAGCACCGACGGCGGACCAGTAGATACCGCTTTCGAGCGCACGTTCGGTAGACTTCCCAATTGGGGCCGGCGCCGTTTTTTCGCTACGCCAATCGACCGAAACGCGAGGCAACTGCTCCGTCCAGGTGTTTAGTGCCCTGGACGAGATCAGCGTACCGGGCAGAATCGCTCCGCCAATGAATACGCCGTGCGAATCGATTGCATTCACCGTAATGGCGGTTCCCGCATCGACGAACAGGATCGGGCGATCCGCGGGGCGAACCCGGTTCACGGCAACGGCGGCCGCAATCCGATCACGACCAACAAGCTCGGGCCGTTCGACGTCGATTTGAATGGGGAAATTGGCATGTTCGAGAGACTGGTAGCTGGCCGGCTGCCACCGGTCCGCGGCCCACTGCTGTACTACGGCTGCCACCCCGTCGTTAACGCTGGCCGCAACCCAGCGACTCGCAACCGCCGGCTTGTCGGGCAACTGGATCGAAGCAATCTCGACATCAACAGAAACGCTGTGATACCAGTCAGGTCGAGGAATCGAACTCGGCGCGACGTCGTCGAACTGAGCGAACTGCACCGAGGTGTTGCCCACGCCAACCGCAATCCGCTTACTCACGAAGGGTCCTTTTGCAGCAATTGATCGAAGATGGCTGCCGTAAGCTGATTCAATCCCTGCCCTGTGACGGCAGAAATCAGCAGCGGCGGAATGTCGGTTTCTTCCGTTAGTCGAGCGTGAATCTCCTCGGCCACAGGCAGTTCGGCTTTCGTGACGGCCACGATTTGCGGCCGCTCGCCCAGCAGCGGGTCAAACTTGGTGAGCTCTTCGCGTATCGCATAGTAATTCTGAACCGGATCGGTTTCGTCGACAGGCATCGGTTCGACGAGGTGCACAAGCACACCGGTGCGCTGAATATGGCGAAGGAAATCGTGACCCAGCCCAATGCCTTCATGAGCTCCCTCGATCAAGCCGGGAATATCGGCCATGACGAACGATCGTTCAAAGTCGATCTGTACCCGACCAAGGTTGGGGTGCTTTGTCGTAAATGGATACGCAGCGATTTCCGGCCGTGCTTTCGTTAAACGACTCAGCAGCGTGCTCTTGCCAGCATTCGGCTTGCCAATCAAGCCCACGTCGGCAATGACTTTGAGCTCTAGTAATAACCTGCGACTTTCTCCCATGTCGCCAAACGTGCGGTCGCGGGGAGCCCGATTGGTGGACGACTTGAAATGTACATTTCCCTTGCCACCCTTACCTCCGCGAGCCACTGTCACCTGATCGCCTTCGCTGGCCAGGTCACGCAGCACAAACCCCTCCGCTTCGTCCATCACGATCGTGCCGGGTGGGACTTTGATGATCACGTCCTTCGCGTTGCGGCCGCTGCGATTCGACCCTTGGCCGTGAGCACCATTCTCGGCCGTCCAGTGTTTGCGATGAGCAACTCCGGTCAAACTGTCGACTCCCATTTCAGCAACAACAATGATGCTGCCCCCGCGTCCCCCGTCACCACCGTCCGGACCGCCGCGCGGAATGTATCGTTCACGACGAAAACTGGCGCAGCCATCGCCACCCTTGCCGCCGGTTACGTCGATGGAGACTCGATCTACGAACATGATTCACTAGGGGTGGGGGCTGAATACAGGGTACGAGGGCGCAGGTCGATTATCACTCGACGTAGATTTGAGATTTGAGATTTGAGATCTCACCCCCAAAACCGCTGTCCCGACATCCGGTAGTTTACCAGCTTGGACTGGCTGGTTGGCCAAAGAGTGGCCGAAATCTTGCCCGCCGGTCGTGAATTCGCTCAGTCGCTCTTCACTAACCGGCGTAACCGGCGGATTTCCTGTTCGAAACCGGCTTGTCGCTCGACCCACTGCTGTTCCAGAAAACGGTGCTCGGACAACTGACGATTCAGTTCGTGCTCCCGCTCCATGACCCGTTTCGCATCACGTTCGATCTCTGCGTTTCGTTCGACGACCCATTCACGAACTTCGTTGCGCTGTTGCTCGATGTTGACCCGGTGCTGTTCCAGATCGGCCAACATCGCCGCGATCTCACGGCGCTCATCCTGGACGCGTTGTTCGCTCAGTTGAAACTGCTGGATCAGTTTGCTCCGCAATTCGGCTCGACGCTTCGTCAGTTCAGTTTCCGAGCCAGACTCGGCCATTTCGGCCCACTGCTGTTCGGTCGCCAGTCGTAATTCGATCGCTTCACGGTACATCCGCGAGACATCATTGTGCAGTTGGTCAACGGCAATGGCCCGTCGGTCGAGTTCCTCATCCCGTTCGGCGAGTTGCTTCAGTTGTCGCTCGAACCGGGCACGCTCATCGGCACGTTCCGCTTCAATGCGTTGCATCGTTTCCGCGTAAGTCTGTTCACGATCCTGCTGCTGATCGGCCATTTGACGCCGATCGAACCCCAATTGGGAAATTTGACTCTGCAGATGCCGTTCGCTCGCTTCGACTTCACGCAGCCTTTTCCGCCAACTCTCGACGGCCAATTTCAGTTCCTGCGAGTAGCCCTGCGTGTCGACCGTGGAAAAATGTTCTGCTGTGGCAGCTTGCCCGTCAGTGCTCATCGCACGGGCCAGGATCGCTTCCGCTTCGAGCTCGACACTTTCCAGCTCTGCTTCCCGCTCCGCCAGTTCGGCAGCCCGTTCATTGGTCGTTAAACGCGCCAGCCGTAATTCGTGCTCCGCTTCACCGAGGTGCGCGTGAAACTCGGCTTCACGGAGATCGAGCTCTCGTTGTTGTTCCTGGAGATTGCGACCGAGGTCAAAGGCATGGCGTTCGAGTTGCTCAACATTTGCCAGCGATGCCATGTCGGCAACGGTCATGGCTTCGTCACGCGCAGGTGCTGGCATCGGCGCCGGCTCGCCGGAGCCGGTAGGATGGGCCGCGTCAATTCGCGTGTGTTTGCGTCTATTTTCCGACGGTATTGTCATCAGGTCGTTTTGAGAGTGTGCTATCAGATAGCGTTTCAGGCGTTAAAACCGCTAAGGTTTATCCTCCTCATCATCGGCAGGTGCTCAGCATGAATTGAGCCGGAATCATGGCGTAAAAATGGGGCGGGTGTCGCTTGTTGAAATCGGGCTGAGCACACGACCCTGGGAGCCATTGCCGCGATGATCGACCACGGAAAGCAATCGCAACTTGGAGTTTGGATTGCCATGGACGCTGCCTTTGACAACGTCGGGCTGGGCTTGATGATTGGAATCATCAACGGTGTCGTGCTGGACAACCAGGCAAAGCAGGTCGATCTGCCGAGCGCTGGTGCAGACACCGAATCGCGGTCGTAGCGACTACTGGCAGTATGAGAGTGCCAACAGCGCGTAAGCGGTGACCAGGTTTGGATCGCCTTCCAGCCAGCGATCGTTTTCATTCACAAACGCACCGTCTTCGCGTTGACGTTGGGCCAGCTCACGAATCAGATCGGCTCGCCAATCGTGTTCGGTACCGTCAGCGGCAACCAGCATCCCGGCATCCAATGCTGCCAGTGCCTTGGCGAACGTGTGGTAGTAGTAATACAGACCGGCGTCACCCAAGCCCGGATTCGAATCCAGTTCGTAGTGCTCGCCAATCCACTTGATCGCCGCATCAACGCGTTGGTCACCAACTTGGACCCCGGCATAGATCAGACTCTTGAGTCCGGCGTAGGTCATCGATCCATAGCTCCGCAGACCACCGGTATCGGTTTCGCCGGCCTGGCTGGACCCGCCGGCTGCGACCGAGTAGTAAAAGCCACCATCCGGATTCATGGCAGCAAACTCGGTCGTGTTGTGTTCCGATTCCAGGTTCTGGCATCGCGACACAAAAATCAGCGCTCGCTGGATCGCTTCGTGGTTTTGATCATTCCCGACCGCCTTGAGTGCATCGATAAGAAACTGCGTATTGGAAAGATCAGGGCGTTGATGTTTGCCGTATCCGCCACCTCCAAATGCAGGATCATCGACGCTCTTTCCCTCGTCCTGTCCCCATTGCAACGACGTGACAAACGACTCGGCCGCCTGCAGCAGCTCGTCATACCGACCATCCTGGTTAGCTGCCGCAAAGCACATCATCGCGATGCACGTTTCGTAGTTCCGATAGAATGTTCCGTCTCGATAAATGCCACCGTCCTCTTTGGCAAACGACTCAAGGTAAGTGAGACTCTTCGCCACCCGCGCGTCATTCGGAGATTGCCCACTTCGCAGGAGCGCTGTTGTGGCCAGCGCCGTGACGCCCGGATCAGCCATTTCGCTGAACGAACCATCATCGCGTTGACCCTTTTCTTTCAGGAAGGTAACCGCCTTGGCTCGAATTGAATCCAGCGATTGGGCGTCCTGCTGGCTTAATTCATGGATGCTGGCCGGAGCCTGCTTTGCAGATGTGTTGCTGGGAGCGTTAGCCACTGGAAACGTGGAAGGTACGTCGGATTGCGTAGTACAGCCAACGAAGAAGACAAGAATCACCAGTTGGCCTGCTCGAAAGTGCACGTGAATCTCCCGAAGAAACTGCGAAACAAGATTTGTTTCCTATTCTACGCAGGTCGCCTCTCAATCGACCAGCATGGCCGGGTCTGCGGCCTTGCTCCAGGCGGCTGGACCATTCCATGGGGCAGAGAATCTGGATCGAAGCGGATTGTAACTCAACGTGCGTTCAGCGACCGCTTGGGGAAACTGGAGCGTCTTGACAATAATTCTGGCGGCTTTTCGACCACTCAGGACTGCGAGTCCAGCGCCACGCACGCGACACGTCCGTGTGAACACGCACTAATAATCGCTGTCGCCGATGACTTGACCATCCGCGGAACAGGTAATGCGTTCCCAAGTGGCAAAATCTTCGGCCTGAATGTCATCGCCGATCGACTGGCGGGTTGCGATGTAGTCACTGATAAAGCGGGCACTCCCATCGCCAAAGGCGGCATTGATACCGTCGATGTGACGGCTGCGCGGTGCCGCCTGGGTACTCTTATCCCAGCTTACAGGTGGTCGCATGCACTCGGCATCCAGCTTCGCATAGCCAACGCGGGCGACAATTTGCGCAGCGCCCCAGATGTTATCACCGTTATCCAGGCAGGAGTTCGGCCCAATCGAATCGTCGGATGAGTGCGCCCAGATACTGCTCGCTCCAGGAGCACCCATGGCCCAGGTGCCCCTTCGATCAACAGAAGCCAGCCCGATCTTCAGTTCAGCAAGCATCATGGTCTTTGACATGCCATCCTTGACGTCTTTGATCCGCAAGTTGTTTCCGCTGTCGGTCCGCTGCGCGACCATCATCCCTCGCGACCACTTCTTGCCGTTCCAATAGGAGGTATCGTCAGGGGCGAAATTGCCGAACGGGAAATGCCAGATACTGGCGTTCGCTGCGTAGTTGCCTCGAGCCCAATTGGATCCTTCAATTCCACGATCGAATGCGACCTGTGCATTTACCAGGTCTTCCGGGCAGAGCATCGTTGTAATCTCTGCGCTGCGGGCCTCTTCGTTTACCGGGTCCGAAATGTATTCCTTTAGCTGAAATTGATCAAAGACAGCCTGCTCTTCCAAGTAAGGCAAAATCAAAATGACCCAATTGGGACCATACTTGTAACTGGTTTCCAGGCCTCCACTGACTGACTCGTCAAATTGAATACAAGGCGGCAATCGCTTCGTGGCGCTTTCATAGTTCAAAACAGCCAACGAAACCTGTTTGATATTATTCAGGCACTGTAGTTTGCGAGCGGCTGATCTCGCCGAGTTGACGGCGGGTAGCAAGAGCGAGACAAGAATCGCAATAATCGCGATTACCACCAACAGCTCGACCAAAGTAAATCCCGCAACCACCCGGCTCATCCGCTTCATCTTCAATCTCCAGGAATACAACTACCTGTCGAACGCCTGTTGTTTCTCAGTTACTTTGGCTCAACACGACAATCTAACCTATCATGAACAAGAATTTTAGTGCGAAAAAAAGGCTTTTCCGATGGTCAATGATCGGCCTGCTTCTCTCGCTGCATACAGGTTGTTCGCAAGAACCTTTCCCGCTTGTCAGAGTCGAAGGAAGAATCTCCTATGAAGACGGCGAGTTGATTCCAGCCGACAGCATCATGCTGCGGTTTGTGCCCCAAACTCCGCCACTGAATGAAAAGACGCATGCTCGGCCAGGTACGACGTTCGTTGAAAAAGACGGTTCGTTTCGTCGCGTGACGACGCACAAGGCCAACGACGGCATCGTGCGCGGCAGGCACAAGGTGCTGGTCAAGGCATCGGACGGAGCAGTCGACGAATTCTACATGCGTGTCGAACAGACTCCACTCGAAGTCGACACCGGTGATTCACCATTCCACATCAAGGTGAAACGACCACAATAGCTTCCACGCCGGCCGTTATTCGACAACGGCCAGTACGTCGTTTTCACTCATGATGAGCAACTGTTCGTCATTCACGAGGACTTCGGTGCCGGCGTAAGGAGTGAACAGGACGCGATCACCTTCTGAAACTTGCGGAACGGCTCGACTACCATCCTGCAGCACACGGCCTTCACCGACGGAAAGCACTCGGCCTTCCTGGGGTTTTTCTTTTGCACTTTCCGGGAGCACGATTCCGCCAGCCGTTTTTTCTTCGGCATCCAATCGCTTAACTACAATCTTCTCACCAAGTGGCACAATCTTCACGACGAATAGCTCCGGGAATTTTCAAAATTGGGGAGCGACCGCCCCCGGACGAGACCCCGATTCTTGCACGCCATTCAAGCGGCCACAACCGTTGGATTTCCTTGATCGTCGTGATTCCGGACCGCGGCCTCACGACTAATCCTCACAATCGGCACATTTCCGGAATCGGCCCGACGTGATTCACAGCCCAACGTCGCTTGATCCTTCGCAGTCGAATTCACCAACCCATGACTTTTTCGTGAGGAACACGTGAACACGCATTCGGATCACGCATCCAAATTTCCCCAATTTCCACATGAGATCAATTATGAAATCGACCGCATCGCGCTCCGGCGCGATACACGACTTCGAGCCTTCCTCATCTGCCAATCCTTCCCGATTCCCTACGGTACACTGCTGGGGCTGACCCTTGGCTCCAAGCACGCGTTTGACGACGGGCTGACAACTGCAGAGCATCTATTCTCCTTGTGCACTTCTGGTTGCATCGGACTCGTGATCGGGTTCCTGGTAGGCGCAGTCATCTACGCGTGCTTCCACTTCAATTATGGGCGATATGCGCGGCATTGTTCGCTGATTGTAGAAGGACCTTTCCTGCGATTCACGACTGGTGGTTTCTTCACCGAGGTGAAACGAGTGCACTTTCGCGCCGTCAGCGACTACAGCACGCACGACGGACCGCTGCTCAAGTTGTTCGGCATCAAGGCGCTCAGTTTTCAAATTATGGGCCGTCGTGCGCAGAACAATACGATTGCAGCGATCGTTGAGGCAGATCGAGTCTGCGAGGAGCTGGCACAAATCGATGCAATTCGGGAAGTCTGACGCGTTCAGCGTAGTGATTCACTGGCAGAGCCGGTGATTCGACCGCCCATCGTAGCAGCCACCGATCTCGCGAATGGACTTCAATGGGGCTCTCACCGCTCAACGACGCCATTCGCATCCCGTTTTTCACTTTCGCCTACCCGCGACGCAAGCTCGCTCATACAATGCGGGGTCGGCCCCAAATTGGAACTTGGCCAGTCACTTTCGTTCAATCCCGCCACGCGACTCGCACCCCAGATTTCGCCACCCCATGCCAGCTTCCGACATCATTATCAAAGGCGCTCGCGAACATAATCTCCGCGAGGTCGACCTCGTCCTTCCACGAAACAAGTTGATTTGTCTGACGGGTGTGAGCGGTTCCGGAAAAAGTTCGTTGGCCTTTGACACGCTGTATGCCGAAGGCCAACGGCGATACATCGAATCGCTGTCCAGTTTCGCAAGGCAATTCCTCGGTCAGATGCCGAAACCGGATGTCGATTTCATTGGCGGACTCAGTCCTTCAATCTCCATCTCACAGAAATCGGCGGGCAAGAATCCGCGTTCGACAGTCGGAACGATCACGGAAATCTATGATTACCTGCGCGTCCTCTACGCACGGGTCGGTGAGGGATGCTGTCCCAAATGCGACAAGCCGATCACGGCCCAAACGCGGGAACAGATTATTGAACGCATCCATCAGCTGCCGCCGAAAACGAAGTTCTTCGTGCTGGCACCGCTCATTCGCGGGCAGAAGGGTGAATACAAGGACCTCTTCGAAGACTTACTCAAGCAGGGTTTCGTCCGGGCCCGCGTTGACGGCAGCGTCCATTCGCTGAACGACGACCTGCAGCTCGATCGACAGATGCGGCACCACATTGAAGTTGTGGTGGATCGGTTGGAGATCACGAAGGACGTGCGAGCACGCTTGGCCGAATCGGTGGAGCTCGCGTTGAAAGTCGGCGACGGCAATCTGATCGTGCAGGTCGTGGACGATCATGAGCAGGCGGAAGCGGCACCCGCAAAGAAAGCCAGTTCGAAAAAGAAAACTCGGATCGCTGGCGATATCATCTTTTCGGTCGACTACGCCTGCACCGATTGCGGCATCAGCTTCGATCCACCCAGCCCGCAATTGTTCAGCTTCAATAGCCCGCAAGGCATGTGCTACGAATGCGACGGACTTGGCGAAGCCTTTTCCTTCGATTCGGATTTACTGATTCCCGATAAAAGCCTCACTTTCGCGAAAGGATGTATTGAGCTCGTCGGATCACTCGGCAAACTCGGACGCTACCGCCGCAGCATCTACAAGGGAGTGGCCGAGACGGTTGAGCGCATTCACAAGCTGCCAGCTGGCACGATGCTGGATACTCCGTGGGAAAATCTGCGACCCAAGTTCCAGAAACTCTGGCTATGGGGGACGGGGAACGAACACATCACCTACACCTGGCGAGGTGGAGCCAGCCCGATCAAGTACGGTGGCACGTTCGAAGGGATCATTCCCAATCTCCTCGACAAGTATCGCAACAGCAAGAACCGCATGCAGTTGCTAAAACTGGAACAATACATGCGATCGATGAAGTGTCCCGAATGCAACGGCGAACGGCTGCTGCCGCAGGCCCGTGCGGTTCGACTGACGACCGGACATCCCCGCTTCAAAAAGAAAAAACAAATGTCGCTGCCGGAAGTCAGCAGCCTTGCCGTGTCGGACGCAGCCAGGTTCTTTTCGAAGCTGGAGCTAGAACCGACCCACGCCGTGATCGCAACCGAAGCGCTCAAGGAAATCTGTGGTCGCCTTGGTTTCCTGATGAATGTGGGGCTCGATTACCTGTCGCTCGACCGCACGGCACCGACGCTTTCTGGCGGTGAGTCACAACGCATCCGCCTGGCGGGGCAGATCGGCTGCGGTCTTGTTGGCGTGCTGTACATCCTCGACGAACCGTCGATCGGACTGCACCCCCGTGATAACGACCGCTTGCTGGATACCCTGCAGCAACTGCGCGACATCGGAAATACCGTGGTTGTCGTCGAACACGACGAAGACACCATGCGGCAGGCGGATCACCTGATCGACTTTGGCCCGGGGCCCGGCGTACGCGGTGGTGAAGTTGTGGTTGAAGGTACCCTGGCAGACGTAAAAAAAGCCAAACGTAGTGAGACCGGCAAATACCTTTCGGGCAAGAAAAAAATCGAAGTCCCGTCACAGCGTCGCCCCCCAACAGGCAAATCACTGAAGATCATGGGGGCCAAACACAACAACCTGAAGAATGTCGATGTCGAGATTCCGCTGGGTCAGTTCGTTTGCGTGACCGGTGTGAGCGGGAGCGGAAAGAGCTCGTTGGTGAATGACATCGTGCTCGAAGCGCTGCGCCGCGACCTGAATAACGGCAAGGGCGATCCGGGTGAGCACAAGAAAATTGAGGGCATCGAACATCTCGATAAGCTCATTGCAATCGACCAATCACCCATCGGGCGAACGCCCCGATCCAACCCGGGCACCTACATCAAAGTCTTCGATGACATTCGCAAGTTGTTCACCAAGCTGAACGAATCGAAGCGTCGCGGCTACAAACCGGGCCGATTCAGCTTCAACGTGTCCGGCGGCCGCTGCGAAGCGTGTGATGGAAACGGTTCCAACAAGCTCGAGATGGATTTCCTGGCCGATGTCTGGGTCACCTGCCCTGTATGCGAAGGACACCGCTTCAATCGCGAAACGCTGGGCGTCAAGTTCAAGGGCTATTCGATCGCCGAGGTGCTCGAAATGGATGCGCAGGAAGCGCTCCAGCTGTTTGAAAACATCCCGCAAGTACACCACAAACTACGCACGCTCCATGACGTGGGGCTCGACTACCTGAAACTTGGCCAACCGTCACCGACTCTTTCAGGCGGCGAAGCTCAACGTATCAAACTGGCCCGCGAGTTAACGAAAAAGAGCACGGGGAAGACGCTCTACCTGCTGGACGAACCCACGACCGGGCTGCATTTTGCCGACATCCAATTGCTGTTGAAGGTCCTGCACGATTTTGTCGAAGCGGGAAATACGGTGTTGGTCGTCGAGCACAATCTGGACGTTGTGAAAACGGCCGACTGGGTAATTGATCTGGGTCCGGAAGGTGGAGCCGGTGGAGGCGAGCTGCTGGTCGCAGGCACACCGGAGGAGGTCATCCGGCACCAGAAGTCTCACACGGGTACATCGTTGGCGCCATTCCTTAACGGCGGTTCCAGACACGACGCAGCCAACGGCAAGGCCGCCAAAAAGAAGAAAATTGAACAGGCCTCCCATATTCGCGTCGATGGCGCACAACAACACAACCTGAAACACGTCAACGCGATGATCCCGCGTGACAAGATGTCGGTATTTTGCGGGCCGAGCGGTTCCGGAAAGAGCTCGCTGGCGATGGATACAATCTACGCGGAAGGGCAAAGACGTTACGTCGAAAGCCTCAGTTCTTACGCGCGGCAATTCGTCAGCCAGATGCAAAAACCCGAGCTGGAACACATCGACGGGCTTTCGCCAGCAATCGCCATCGAACAACAGAACCTCGGCCGCTCGCCGCGTTCAACCGTGGGAACGACGACCGAGATTTACGACTACTTGCGGATCCTGATGGCGCGAGCGGGAACGCCCCATTGTCCCGACTGCGACCGACCCATCGGCACGCAGACGGCCGATGAGATCATCGAGAAAGTGATGCAGTATCCGGAAGGTTCGCGACTATACCTGATGGCACCACTGGTCGTCGTCGTCGGCGAAAAATACGAGACGTTGTGGGAGGACTTGAAACAAGCCGGTTACGTCAGAATCCGTATCGATGGACGCACCCATTCGCTCGAGGAACCGCCGACGATCGATCGCCGTCGCAAACACCAGGTCGAGGCGATCGTCGATCGGGCGATTGTGAAGGCGGAGGAACGATCACGCATCGCCGAAAGCATCGAAGCGACGCTCGCTCTGGGGCGAGGCGTTTTGCACATCGCCTTCGCGGACAAGAACGTCCCGGAACACGAATGGCGAACCGTGGCGCATAGTCAACACCTGGCCTGCGAAGATTGTGGGCGGAGCTTCGACGCGCTAACGCCACATAGCTTCTCGTTCAATAGCCACCTCGGCTGGTGCGAGGACTGCGAAGGGCTGGGGATGCAAACCGGAGCAAATCCTGCCGCGCTATTGCGGGACAGCCAGGCGACGCTGGCCGATGGGGCCCTGTTGCTCTGGCCGCAGCTGGACATCACGATTTCGCGGATGATGCTCGAATCGCTGTCATCCCGTACCGGCATTCCGCTGGACAAGCCCTACGACACGTTGCCGGCCCGCCAACGTCGCTTGATCATGCATGGTACGGGAGACCGTTGGTTTGACCTGATGGCGCCCGGTGCGAACACTCCAATGTTCCGCTTTCAATACAAAGGAATGTACCCGGCACTGGACGAGGCGGCTCGGATGGTTCCGTCGCTGCGCGGCACGTTGAACGAACTGGTCGACGAAGTCGAATGCTCCGCCTGCGGCGGAGGTCGCCTGCGCGACGACGCGGCGGCGACGCGTTTCCGTAATTTCACCATCGACGACCTCTGTCGCATGCCGTTGAGCAAGCTGCAGCAGGTCGTTGCCAAGTGGAAACTGACCGATCGTGAGAAACGCATCGCCGGCGAACTGGTCCGCGAAGTCACCAATCGCGTCAAGTTCCTGAATGATGTCGGACTCGAATACCTTTCGCTGAATCGGACCGCCGGTTCGCTCTCCGGTGGGGAAGCTCAACGCATCCGCCTCGCCAGCCAATTGGGCAGCGCCCTGTGCGGGGTGCTGTATGTGCTCGACGAGCCCACCATCGGACTGCACCCCCGCGACAACGCTCGATTGTTGAAGGCACTGCACGACCTCCGCGACATTGGAAATACGCTGGTCCTGGTGGAACACGATCGAGATGTGATCGCCGGAGCCGACATGGTGTTTGACTTCGGGCCGGAAGCAGGACGGCTTGGCGGGCAGATCGTGGCGGAAGGAAAGCCAGAAGACCTGGGAAAGAAAAGGGACTCGATCACCGGCCCTTACATAACAGGAAAAAAGTCACTGCCGATCCCCAGTAACCGCCGTCCGGTGACGCTGCCCGGTGACGAGAACAAGATCACGAAGGACAAGCAGCAACCGGGAGAGCTGTCGTACCCACCAACCGACTGGTTAACTGTTCGCGGAGCTCGCCACAACAACCTGAAAAACGTCGACGTCGGGATTCCTCTGGGAAGGATTGTTGCTGTCACAGGTCCGAGCGGTAGCGGGAAGAGCAGCCTGATTAACGACGTGTTGTACGCGTCACTGGCCGCCAAGTTGCATCGTGCTCGATTGACTCCGGGGGCTCACGACAGCATCGACGGAGTGGAACACATTAACAAAGTGATTCGAGTCGATCAGCAACCGCTGGGTAATTCGCCGGCATCCAACCCGGCAACCTACACCGGCGTGTTCGACCACATTCGAGCCTTGTTCACGCAACTGCCCGAATCGAAACTGCGTGGCTACACTCCGCGTCGTTTCAGCTTCAACGTACCGGGCGGTCGTTGTGAAGACTGTGAAGGAGATGGACAGGTGTGTATCGAGATGCACTTCCTGCCCGACGTCTGGGTGACGTGCGACACCTGCCAGGGAAAGCGGTACAACCCGGAAACTCTCGACGTGAGGTACCACGGGCAGTCGATTGCCGACGTGCTCGAGATGACCTGCGGCGACGCGGTGACGCTTTTCCAGAACATTCCCAAAATTCGCCGCATCCTGCAGACTCTGTGCGATGTTGGGCTCGATTACCTATCGCTCGGCCAATCGGCACCGACGCTTTCCGGTGGCGAAGCCCAGCGAGTCAAACTCGCCTCGGAACTCTCACGCCCGGATACCGGGCAGACGCTCTACTTGCTCGACGAACCAACAACGGGCCTGCACTTCAACGATCTTGCCAAGCTGCTCGAAGTGCTGCAGCGTCTGGTGGATCTCGGGAACAGCGTGGTTGTCATTGAACACAATCTCGATGTTATCAAGTCGATGGACTGGGTGATCGACATTGGCCCCGAAGCCGGCGCTGACGGCGGTCACGTCGTGGCAGCGGGTACTCCCGAAGCGATCGTCGCCGAACTGCAGCAGCAGTCCGGCAGGCCAACCCAAACCAAGAAAACGTCCAGCGCCAAGACGTTGAAAAGCAAGCTGCCCACAAATATTTCCCACACCGCCATCGCTTTGGCTCCCGTGCTCGCCACATCACCCAGGGTGAAGCGTGAACTTTACGATCCTGACGCCGAAAAGAAGAAGCGATCGCACGAACTCGAGATCCAGGAAGTGGGCAAAGACCAACGAATGCCTTGGGAAGTCGATGGCCTGAAGTGGCACACGAAAGATCGAGTAGGTCGTCGCGGTGAACCCGTAATGTGGGAGGGCAAGATACTGGCTGAAGTGATCCAGCGGATCCACAAGCAGGGCGATTTCAGCGAGACCAACTTTGGTTCGCGAACAATCGTCGAGATATCGGCACCGAAGAAAAGCGACGGTTGGTTCCTGCACGCGATCACAGGTGAGGCGTGGTTACTGAAATTGAAGTTCCGCGTCGCCAAGAACACGTTCAAGCGAGAGGCGCTGCAGAGACGATTCCCGTTTCCGACGCTGAACGAAATGGACGAGTTGCCCGTTTACAGCAACGATCCAAGGGTTCGGTGCAAGAATTTGCGCGGGCCGGCTCAGGAAGTCGAGTTCCGGCTGCACAGCTGGAAAGAGATGAACACGCCCGAGTTCTGGAAGTTTCTCGAAGAGGCAGTTGCCGGCTTTGACAAAATGACGAGCCGTCGAGCGGCCAATCCCGAGGATGTCATGCCTTGGAAAAAACTGGGGCAAAAGTGGCACTTCTCGCGCAAGGGGTTTCCGCCGGGCAAGCGTCCGGCGTGGAAAACCGGGGTGCTTGAGGAGTTGTGCGAACTGCTCGACGAGACCGCCACGAATGGTCAGTTCCTGTGGAACAATCAGCAGGTTGTCCACCTGTTCGTCAAAGGACAAAAAGAACCCTGGGCGAGCATCCACACCAAGCGTCCAACCGACATCCAATTGATGCTGCATGGCCCCAAGGGGCGAGTTACGCTCGGTCGAGTCGCTAAATTAGCGCGCGAGCGCGTAGTGGATGGAGCACATTCGAAACACGACATCGTAAAGTTGAAGTTCAAGAGCCAGTCCGACCTGGAAAAAGGCGACTTGCAAGAGTTCCTGAATGAGCATCTGGAGAACGTCCGCACGAAAAAGTGAGCGCTTGCCGCCACTTCGTTTTCATGAGGAGGGCAGGGGGCGGATTGGCGACAGGCAACAGGAAATACCGATTCTTGATCAGGCTTCGACCCACAGAAACAGATCTGCGTTAACCTGCGAAATCTGCGGATCAAAAACAGAATTGCCAAGAACCATGAATTCACCACTAATCCCACCGACGTTTCTTTTCCGTTTTGCGGCGCCTTGTGCGCAGGCGAACAAGTTGTGGCAGGCGAAGGGGCAGATCGAGTTGCCCGAGGCGCATCGCATCCCGAGTTTTGGCGAGCTGGAAGGGAAACCGACGTTTGCCGATCTGCGCATCGCCTGGAACAATAAAGGTTTGGGTATTTCGGTCAAAGTCAAAGGCAAAAAGCAGGATCCATGGTGCAGGCCAACTCGAATTGAAGACAGCGATGGCTTGAACCTGTGGATTGACACGCGAAATACCCAAAATATTCACCGTGCGTCGCGATTCTGTCATCACTTTGTCATCCTGCCGCTGGGCGGTTTTCGCGATCCCCACGCACCGTTGGCCGTTCTGTGTGAAATCCCCCGTGCAAGTGAGAACCCCAAACGCATCAAGGAAGACGCGCTTCAGGCTCGCTCCGAAAAAAAGAAAGACGGGTATACCATTCGCGCCTTCATTCCCGCCGAAGCCATGACCGGCTTCGATGCTGCCGACCAAAGACACATAGGCTTCAACTATGCTGTCGTTGACAAGGAGCTCGGCTGGCAAACGTTTGCCACCGGTAATCAGTTTCCGATTACCAACGACCCCAGCCTTTGGGGCACACTTGACCTGGTCTAGAAAGCGTTCGCCTTACGCATCCGACTGACCGATGCTGCTCGGCACTGGAATCGGAGCGAAGGCCATCTCTGATTCGATCGCCAAGCCGCGAAACGTGAACTGGTTCACCTTCGCATCCCCGGACGATGCGGCTCCCCATGTCGCGATCGCTAAGCGATCGGTATCCTTGGTGTATTCCACCGTGACTTCGGTTTAATTCAACTTGAGGATCAAGAAAATGGACGCAAGACAAGCAATCAAGATGGGCCTCGACACGTCAGCGATGGTTTGCGAAGCCTATCTGGCGGACATGAGCGATGAAGATTTGATGAAGCGGCCGCACTCGGGATGCAATCACATCAAATGGCAAGTCGGCCATTTGATCAGTGCCGAACACCAGATGGTCAGCGGAATCGTGCCCGATTCGATGCCTGCCCTGCCAAATGGCTTTGCCGAACGATACACAAAAGAAACGACAACGTCCGACGACCCAGCCGCCTTCGATTCCAAGGAAGACCTGATGCGCGTTTACAAGGAACAACGCAGCGCCACGTTGGCCGCGTTAGAGAATCTTGAAGAAGGACAGCTCGATCAACCAGGCCCTGAAGCGATGCGCGATTATGCTCCCACCGTGGCTGCTGTCTTTGGCATGCAGGGCTCGCACTGGCTCATGCACGCAGGACAATGGGTGCCCATTCGACGCGAGTGTGGCCGTGACATCGTCATCTAATGACTCTCGCCGAAATGCCGCTTTTTTCTAAACGACAAATACCGCTTTGACGCAGCCATCCTGGCGTTTGGAAAAAACATCGTAAGCCTGTACGCAATCGTCCAGCGCGTAGCGATGCGTCACGAAGGAATCGAGTTGGAACTTCCGGGCAACAACGCTGTCTGTCAGGCGATCCATATAGTGTCTGGCAGGGCAGCGGCCGGTCCGGTAGTTGAGGTTCTTGTCGAAAGCGTCAACCGGACTAAAAGAAAATTGCGGTGAACAGTGGCATCCGACGACCGACATGATGCCTGCTGGCCGTAGTAGTTCGTAGGCCAGGGATTGGGCTGCCGGAAGGCCAACCAACTCCATGACCCCGTCGGCTCCGCGTCCGTCCGTCGACTGGTTCACATGTTCCGCCGCGTCGTCTGGGTGCACGGCTGAAGTCTCGCCGTGCAGCAACGCTGCCTGTCGCCGATCTTCCACCGGATCGATGGCAATCAGTTTTTCCGCGCCAAGAGACTTGGCCGCCACGATGGCCATTTGCCCTACGTTTCCACAGCCGATCACTGCATAGACTCCCTGCGGTCGAACCTCGGCCATTTCGGCGCAAAAATAGCCGGTGCTGAAGTTATCCGCCAACAAGAGTGCTGCTTCGTTGCTTAATCCGTCCGGTGCTTGCATCAGCGTCGCCTCCGCTAACGGCACCCGCACAAACTGGCTTTGGCAGCCCTGCAACCCTTTCCCGTTTTCCACCCAGCCGAACAGCTCACCAAGCTCACAGCGACATGTTAGCCCGCGTTCGCAATAGAAGCATTGCCCGCAATTCGTGGTAAACGGCGCGTACACGCGATCGCCAACGATCAACGACTTCACATCACGACCAGCTTCCACGATATGACCAACCAGTTCGTGGCCCATGACGGTGTGCGGATCGAGGCCCTTTTCCCGCCCGAAATAAGGATGCAGGTCGGAACCGCAGAGTCCCGCCATGGCCACTTCGACGATCACGTCGGTCGAATGCAGAATCGAGGGATCGGGCAACTCCAACAGGGCTACTTTTTCGACGGCTTCGAAGCAGACGGCTTTGATGGCTTACTCTCCTTTCCGTACCGCGAACCCAAGATTGTTCGTCGGGCTCGCCAGTTCGAAAGTCTAGAACATTCCTGCGCCCGTTACGACACGTCGCCGCAGCGAGAGTCCTACGAGCCGTAGTCGTCGCCAAACAACGCATTGTAAAGTTGCATTTCCAGCGCTACGTCACTATCAAGCCCGATCACGATGATGGCTTCGAGCGACTGCATGTAGGGGTCTGAGAGCACGGTCGTCTCGAGTGCCATTTCCGAAAAATCAAAACCGCGACGATGCAGGCCAGTACGCAGTGAATCGAGGTAGGCGATATCCAGACCTTCTCCGCTGGCCGGATTGGCCAACCGAGCCTCAAACTCCTCCGTAATCGTTGTTCCCGTGGCAGCGGTAAACTGCAACTCAAATGACCCCAGGCCGGGCAATGCGGCGGTGTTGACTCCCTGCTCCATGAAGAACGCATTCTCGAAGTTCGGACCCGGACGACTTGCATCGATTTCAGCATTCGCCAGGTCATTGAAGATCACACCGTTTTCAATCTTCAACGCGTCAGCAAAGCTGCCAAGGTTCGCCTGGAATGAACCGTTGATTGTTGTTCCATCAGCCAGGTAGATTTCGTCCGGAAAGCCGCCGGTCTTGATCGTGACGTCGCTATCGAGAGTGGTTCTTTCGAAGGAAATGAGATCTGCACCTCCACCGGTGTTGTAGTCAATCTTCGAACCGAACGCATCGACTTCGATTAGGGCAATCCAATCGGAACCGCCACCTGTGTTCGCATACAGATCGCCCTGAAAGACGGTGTTGTTGAAAAACAGAGCGTCATTGCCCTTGCCGGTCTTGGCGTTGAACGCACCGCCAATTTCGGAGTCAGAAACGTAGAGAGAATCGCCGCCGCTGCCCGGACTGTACGAGACGTCGCCATCCCAATCAAAGTCGTTCAATCGAACGAAGTCGTCACCACCACCCATCTTCAGCGTGATCTTGCCGTCCGTGGACGTTAAGAGAATCACGTGGCTGGACGCGACGGTACCGTCCAGGTTCAGCATCGTCGGGCTGCCGTCGGGCGAGGTTTGCCCTTCAATCAACATTTGATCGGGAATACCGTCCGAGCCGGTGTCGACGAGCGAGACTTGAACGTAGTTGTCGCTTCCATCACCTTTGAAAATCATGTCACCAGAAGACTTGACCGAAATCTTCACGTTACCCGCCAACATGAAACGCGGCTCCAGACGTTCGACTCCCATGGAATCGATCTGTTGCAATTTGTTGGTGGCACGAACAGGTTTATTATTAAACAGCACAATGCATCTCCTCTAGCGTCGGAATTCGTCGTTGAATGCGAACTGCAACTATGGTGAATTGACGAGCCGAATGGCTCTGGGTTGCAGCGCTTTTGGCAGGTTCGCGATGAGAACGCGACAGCCTTCCAAAACAGACTTGTCGCCAACACCAGTCCTTCGAACTTCCTTGTCAAAAGTACCGCCCGGTTGGTTTATCGTCGGACACTAACCGGTCAACTGAGCTGGCCTCCTTCCCCCGGCGTGACAGCTACATTCGGTACCCCGTCCGACCGGACGTTCTGCTAACGGCGGGTTCCGATCATTGCCGGAATTAAGTCAGGTGACGCTCCTGACGGTTGGGAGGGTCAAGTCGCCAGTTTTCTGAGTCTTCGCCGGCAACAATGCGGCGGCCGTGGTGGTCCTTCCTCTATCGAACTCTGCCGCGGCACGAACGAATGCGGCCGCCTACGGCCACGCGCTTATCCACTTGAGTGGCTGGATGGTCATTTTTTTCGATGATCACGCTGACAATCGATCGTTTTCGGCATAGCGGAAACCCACCACGAGG
Source organism: uncultured Planctomycetales bacterium (assembly GCA_963821085.1). Lineage (GTDB taxonomy): Bacteria > Planctomycetota > Planctomycetia > Pirellulales > Pirellulaceae > CAWGCE01. The sequence continues at coordinate 462,918 of CAWGCE010000006.1, forward strand.
ATGATAATGAGGCGATGAAAATGTGGCCCGAATCGGATAAGACCCAGGAATTACTCGACCTCGCCAAAGAGGGAGATCAATCGGCGACCGATCGCCTGTTGGGACGGCATCGCGACGCCTTGCGTCGTCTGGTCGCGATGCGGCTGGACCGAAAAATTCAAACTCGCGTTGACGCCAGCGATATCGTGCAAGAGGTACTCGTCGAAGCCAATCGAAGGTTGAACAAGTATCTCGAGAATCCGGTGATGCCTTTTCATCTTTGGTTACGTCACATGGCCAAGGATCGCATTATTGATGCTCATCGACGGCACCGAGTCAGTGCGAAGCGGAGTGTCGATCGCGAACAGCCACTGGTCGCTGCAGGCGGGCTGGATCGCTCGACGATGGAATTGGCGGCCCAGTTGCTGGATCGTCAGGCGACGCCGGGCGCCCAGGCAACCATGCACGAATTGCAGTCGCGTTTCGAGGCGGCGATTGGTCAACTGCCGGAGCAAGACCAGGAAATTGTTCTGATGCGACATTTCGAACATCTATCAAATCAGGAAACGGCTCAAGCTCTCGACTTGTCTGAACCTGCGGCCAGCATGCGTTACTTACGCGCCATGCGACGATTACGCGTTTTGCTTTCCGATCCGGAAACCGAGGAGGACGACGCGGATAGCGTGTCAAGTTGACTGCCGTTCCCGGCAACCTCCGATGGATGATCACGGTACGAATTGTTACTATTCCCGATTAGGTTTCCCGAGATCGGTCGTGACGAAGAGTTGACGGCTCAGCAAGACCGTTGGTGCGCCTCATCGAACGCAATTTATATCAGCGGTTGCGGACGCGGCGACAAACTGGCTTTAGCAGGCGAGTCGCCCCGAATCAGAATCTGGACGCTCGACAGCTGACCCCCGGCACAAGAACGGTAGACCTGCGGTTATCCATGGAACAGGAAAGAGAAGAACGACTTGCAAGCATCATCGCCACGCTGTCCGATCGGGTAGCGAAGGGCGAGACAGTCATGCTGGACCAGGCGGTGACGCAGCACCCGGAATTCGCCGAGGATCTTCGCGAGCTGTGGGGAGCCATCATGCTGGCCGACGCCGTCGGCAGTCACGCGCTTGCCCTGACCCAAAGCGAAGCCTCCATTGAAGTGCCCTCGACGGCGATCGAGCTGCCGGCGACGTTCGGCGATTACGAATTGCTTGAAGAAATTGGACGGGGTGGCATGGGGATTGTCTACCGCGCCATCCAGATCAGTTTGAATCGCGAAGTGGCCGTCAAGATGCTGTTGCGGGGCCAGCTGGCCAGCCAGGACGACGAGGCCCGGTTTCGCCAAGAAGCCGAATCAGCGGCCCAATTGCAGCACCCGGGAATTGTTCCGGTCTATGAGGTCGGTGAGAATGATGGTCGGCTATTTTTCAGCATGCAATACGTGCCGGGACAGACGATGGCACACATGCTGGAACGAGGACCGATGCAACCGCGCACAGCGGCCCGGTTGCTGTCTGGTGTTTGCCAAGCCGTGCATTATGCTCATCAAAATGGCGTCCTCCACCGCGACCTCAAGCCTTCCAACATACTCATTGACGAACAAGGGGATCCCCACGTTGCCGACTTTGGGCTGGCTCGGCGGGTGGCCGATGCGCAAACCATCACGAAGACCGGTGCGGTCCTCGGCACGCCAACCTACATGGCACCCGAACAGGCAGCCGGTAACCGCGGCCAGGTGGGACCCACAAGCGACGTCTACAGTATCGGCAGCGTGCTCTACCACGCGTTGACCGGTCGACCGCCCTTTCAGGCTGCCTCACCGGTGGATGTCGTGCTGCAGTTACTGGAACAGGAACCACTCCCGCCGCGGCTCTTGAATCCGCAGGCCGATCGCGACCTGTCGATGGTAGCGCTACGTTGCCTGCAGAAACCTCCCGACCTGCGTTACGATTCTGCGGAAGAACTCGCCAACGATCTGGATGCATTCCTGGCTGACGAGCCGGTTTCCGCACGTAGCGGACGATTCACACAGGTCGTTGCGAGGTGGTTTCGCGAAACACATCACGCGGTCATCCTTCGCAATTGGGGTCTGCTTTGGATGTGGCATAGCCTGGTGTTACTGGTCGTCTGCGTTTTGACAAACGTCCTGCAGTGGGAGGGAATCACAAATCGATTCTATTACTTCGCACTCTGGACAGTTGGACTGGGAACCTGGGCGGGCGTCTTCTGGTGGTTGAGACAGCGATTGGGTCCAGTGACCTTCGTCGAAAGGCAGATCGCGCATACCTGGGCGTCAAGTATGATCAGTATCGCCGCGTTGTTTCCGCTCGAATACCTGCTGGGCCTGCCAGCGTTGACGTTGACGCCCGTACTTGGGCTGTCCAGCGGCGCTGTATTCCTGATGAAGGCCGGGATGTTGAGTGGCGCGTTCTATGTGGCTTCAGCGGCACTATTTCTCAGCGCCTTCGCAATGGCCCGTTGGCCCGACTACGGTCATACGATTTTTGGCGTCGTCTCCGCCTGCTGTTTCTTTATTCCGGGCTGGAAATACTACCAATTGAAACTGCAGGAAGACGAAGCTTGAGGGCCAGGCACCTATTCCGCGGCCAATTCATCACGGACGAAGGAAACTCGCGGCTTTCCACCGCCGCGAACCGCCTTACCGGTCAAGTACTCGGCAACGTATCGCTGTCTCTCTTTCTTTTCCGGAACCTTGAAGTTGTCACCCTTCTGCAGGATTGGCCGCAACTCGGGCATCGAACCGAACGCTCGCGTCCCTGCCGCCTGACATGGAATCCAGTATCCTTTTCCTGCGGCGTCTTCGAGGTAAAACTCCGGATAGCAATGCCCCGGAATCCAAACCGTCCGAGCTGGCACACCGTGGCATCGACATAGTGCAATAAACAGCGATGTCAGTTCCTCGCAGTCGCCGTTGCCATCACGCAGCGCAGCCAACGCCCCCTTCAGCGGACCATTACGGTATTCGATTTTCTCACGCACCGCGTCGTAGAATTTTTCTATTTGCTTCCAGTCCGATAACGAGTCATCGGTCAATTCTTTTGCCAAGTCACGGATCTGGCGGTGACGAACTTCAATGTAGGGACTGGCGCCCAGATACTTGCTTACCTCTCGCGGCGGCTTCTTCGGGATGACAAGACTTTCCGGGTCCGACGGCTCGTCAATCCACTCGCGTTCCACCTCGAACGTAACCAACGCCTGTGCTTTCTTGCCCCCGGCCAGACGCGGCACGGTCACCAACATTTGCTTGACACCGTTGTCCAACGTGCGGTATTTGACCCGTGAGACTTCGGGTGAAATCTGCTCATCAACAATCGTGACCGACTGCCCGGGCCACTCGGTCGGCACTGGTACCGTCGCGTAGAGTCCTGCACACGGACCGCCGACTGCCTCCAGCGAAACACCGACGCGCCAACGAGCAGTCTTCGTCCTGACTTCTTCCTTGACTGCCGATCGACCATCGCCAAACTGGGCGGCGGCCGCAGGGATCAGGGCCAGAGAACACCCCAAGACGACAATGACTCGCGATACGCAACGTGAAACAGGCATGCGGTCCATCTTACTGCCGTACGGGCCTTTTGTGCTCGGTTATCGCCCAGTTTGCCTATTCCCAGCCTACTTCTGGCCAACCTGGATCGTCGAATTAGGTCCGATCACCTCGCCCGGATTCAAGGCTCGATCACTGACGATGTTGGCTCCCAAGCCCTGCATCGGGATCTGCGAGCCGTAAATTGAACCCCTGCTGTCCATGGGCAGGCCCCCCGCAGGCAACGATCCGATCATGTTGGACGGCGTGCCATCGATCACGGACGATCCAAACTGGTTCCCCATCGAGTAGGATGCGCCGCCAACAACCGGCGCCGCATTGGCTCCGCAGTCGCAAGCCGAGGGTGCCATCATCATCGGTGCCATCATCGATGGTGCCGACATGGTCGGCATGGACATTGTCGACGCAGGCACAGTACCGGCTGGGCACGGACAAGGTGGAAGCGTGCAAGGCTGCGGCGTGCAAGTTGGCATCGGAGCCGATCCGTTTTGATTGCCACGCGATCCACAAGACAAGAGCCCGCGACGACATCCGGTCATGGATGCTGTAACGGTTACAAGGATTACAAGGAATGCTAGACGCTTCATGGCGAGGACTCCGCAATGTCAATTTAGGTGGGCAGGCGGGATACACAGGGGACGCGTATCGGAAGGGCCAGCAAAGTGTACCCTTCAACTCGATGAAGAAAGTCACCGTGTGGTGATTTCGCGACACTATTCGTGCGCTCGACAACGAACAATCCGAGCAGTCGGAACACTCCGCACGAGTCGTACACCAAGAACCCCACGTGCGGTTGTCCAAGCGAAAGCGTTCAGGAGTCGATGTTTACTGAACTTGAAAGCGACGCTCGGCAAACAAGGCAGCGGCGATGCGCCAGATTTGAATTGCTCTTCACGACGAATTAACGCCGTGGCAAGGAAGCGACTGAAGCATGGATGATGGAGGGGATGTGAAGCCCACGCGAGTCAACCTGCCGTCGCGCAACTTCGTCCTGGACAGGCAGCAGCAAGCGTCAAAACTGGGCATGCGGGCAGCCCTGCTTCTCGGTTTCCTTGCGATGACCGCCATCGATGCAACCGCCGGCGAATTGATTGCAGCGTACTTTGTTTCGTCGGTCCAACAGTCTTGTTGTGTCCGCCCCCAGGACCAAATCTGGTTGATCAGCACCCGCCGCATGGGACGCAACGCCAACCCGGCATCTTGCTCAAAGCCACAATTGGCCTACTTTCAGTTCTGCTGCGCGAATGGTGGTTGGGTCGAACGTTCGGAATGCCAGTTCATGGCCACCAACAATTGTTCGGTGGTGAATACCGTTTTCATCCATGGCAATCGGCAGCGATCGAAGAACGTCAAGAATCGAGGCTTCCAGGCTTATTGCATGTTCAAGCAATGCGCCCCGCAGCAGCCAATCCGGCACATTATCTGGGAATGGCCCAGCATGCCGATCCCCTGTCGGGCGGCGGTAGTCCGCGACGGACGAGTGAAGCTGCGTCGAACGCCGGCGCAGTCTTATTTCCTTGGTTGGTGGTTGTCCCAATTGCCGCCAGAAACCGATGTTCGCATCCTGGCGTACAGTTATGGGACACGAACGCTGCTGGGCGGGTTACATTTGCTGGCCGGCGGCGAACTCAACGGTCGGCAACTACCGCCCAGCCAGCACTGCGACACGGTGACGCCCCGGATTGCTTTGTGGGCTGCGGCGACTCAGGGAGACTGGTTATGTCCCGGTCGTCCACACGGATGTGCACTGAACAAGGTCAGCGGCTGTTTGAACTTCTATAACCACCAGGACCCGGTACTTTCGCGACTGGAGAAATTCATGGTAGTGTTCACGGGGCCGCCATTGGGACTGAGCGGCATCAATGGCTCCGTCCCGGTGTACAACATCAACGCGACCTGCAATGTGGGAAAACGCCACAGCGCGGATTTCTACTTCCAGTCGGCACGAGTCGTGAACTGCACTCGCCAGTTCCTTGGCATGTAGTTTGGCGATACTACTTCAACTGGCCATCGAGGAATCGGGCAGCATACTGCCGTGAAAGTTTATCGGCCGCAGCGCCCAGGTGAGACTTACCAGGGGCCACGTAATACTCGTTCGCAACACCGACCGCATCCAGATCCTGCTGGAACTGCTGCAGCTTCGTTTGATTGATCACCGTGTCGTTCTCGCCGACGAAGAGAAACGTCGCTGGGTCGTCGGCTGAGACCCACTGTGCCGGTGAAGCATCTTCGTAGAGATCGGGCAGTTCGGCACGCGTTCCACCAAAAAAGTATTCGAAACGAGTATCGTTCAACCCCACATCGCGGAAGTCGGTGCCGGCACCACCCCCCACGATCGCCTGCACTTCACTGCTGAAAGTACCGGCGTCCGGTCCTTCTAATCCGGCGGATGGATCAGTCATGCCAGCCAGCAGCGACAGATGAGCACCCGCCGAATATCCATAGATGCCGATGTTATCCACGTCGATTGCATAGGTGGCAGCGTTCTCGCGGGACCACATGATCGCTGACTTCACGTCATGAATCTGGGCCGGGAACTTGTCGGCCGGCGCGAGTCGATAGTCGACGCTGATCGCAACGTAACCACGCTGCGCCAGATGCTTGGCCTCATTTGCCATGTTGGACTTGTTGCCAAACCGCCAATAGCCACCGTGCACGAGAATGACCGCCGGATGGGGGCCCACCGACTTGGGAATGTACACGTCGGCCAGAATTGGCTCGCCGTCGCGTTCTGCAAACTCGACGTTTCGCTGCCGTACGTAACCCGAACCAACGAATCGGCCGATCTCGGCGTTTTCAAGAATGCGTACGTTCGAGCGACCCTCAAGGTTGGCCGCTTGCAACGTACCGGCAACCACGGCATCGTCGCGAACCAGCGTCTCATTATCACCGCCACCCACGATCGTGTGCCGCAGTCTTCGACCGACGTAACTGTTGTCGCTGATCACAACGGCACTGTTCGCTCCGCCTTGCTCTTCGAGCGTCAATGATCGCGTGACTCGCGAGTTACCCAGTAAATATACCGAGCTGACTCCGTCGATGCTGTTGAACGAAACGTTGCCCGAGATATGGCTATCTTGTAGTGCCAGGCTGTGGTCTCCCGCACCATCCGCTCGTAACCAGAAGGAACCGGAAAAGCTCGCATCGACCAACCCCGCCCACAGGCTGCCGGTCTCATCTGCAATCGTGCCTCCTCGAGCCACGTCCGACGCTTCGATATCGAGCTCTAACGAACCAACTCCGTCGAGCACAACGATTCGTCCATTCAACGTCGAATTGGTAACATCGATGGTCGTGTCGGCGAAGTCGTCGGTGACGCGTAGGTCCTTGATGACCGATTGATCGACCGAAACCTGGCTTGTCCCGACAGGACTGCCGTCGACTTCCCGTCGCAGAGCAACCTTACCCGATACGTTTGAATTGGAAACCGTCAGGCTGTTGTAACCGGACCCTGTGACTAATCCCAGATTACGCGAGAGCGTTGAACCGCTGACACTGACCGAGTGTGCCGCCGCATTGTTTTCGATCAGGATCTCGCGAAGGATTACGTTGTCGATCACGATTAACTTGGACCCGCTGCCTCCACCGACAAGCAAGTTTCGGGAGATGTCGAGATCGCGGAATTCGATCACGTCGTTGCCGTCACCGAGGTCAACCGATACTGTGGACACTCCGGAAAGGCTGCCATTGACGGCAACACTGGTCGAGTCCGCTCCCGAGACAACCTGCAACTCGTTTCCAACCTGAGAAACGATGACGTTGTTGGCTTGGCTATCGCCGGTGACGAACAGCGTCGATCCGGACACGGTGGCCAGGACATCGCCGGCCAACAGCTGCCGCGATTCCAACCTTTCGACGTGCAGGCTGACTAGAGAAGATTTTGGGGCGCGACCCTGCCGATTGCGTGAAATCAATTTCATGGACTTTAATATCTGGATTGCCCGCCTTGCCCGTAGCAGAAGTATAGAAGAATCATCGGAATCGGCAGGCATCGACTGCAGGTGACTTCCCGGCCGGCCGCCAAACGGGTGGTTTCCAACCGCTAAACACGCGATTCTACCGCATAGTTTCCCCGAACCCAGCAAGTGCCACCGATGCCATCACCCAAAGCCTTCCTGAACGGACAATTGATTGAAGCGGACCAGATGAAGATCGCGGCCATCGACATGGGGTTCGTCTGGGGCACGACCGTCGCCGAGCAAATGCGCACGTTTGGAGGCGAAGTGTTCCTGTTGGACGAGCATTTGGCAAGACTCTGCGCGTCAATTCAGGCGGTTGGGACCAAGATCCGTTTCAGCTCGCAGGAACTCGCGGGACAAGCCCGGCAATTGGTCGCCTTGAATCACGCACAACTGGCAACTGACGACGACCTGTGCCTGGTGTTATTTGTGACACCCGGTTCGACGGGTCCCATGGGAACCTGCGAACCGCAAGTGGGATTGCATACCTATCCCGTGCCATTTCACCTTTGGGCAGACAGCTACCAATCCGGGCAATCGCTTGTCACCAGTTCGATCCGACAGATCAGCCCCGATAATTGGCCGCCGTCGCTCAAGTGCCGCAGCAGGATGCATTACTTTTTGGCCGACCGCGAAGTTCAGCAGGAAAATCCAGATTCCCGTTCCTTGTTGCTGGACAACGAAGGGTTTGTTTGCGAGGCGTCGACAGCCAACATTGTCAGCGTACTTGAAGGCGAACTCGTCTCACCAAAGCGGAAGAAGATCCTGCCGGGAATCAGTTTGGGCTTCGTTGAACAACTGGCCGAGTCAATAAACCTTCGCTTCCGTTATTGCGATGTGTCGCCCGACGAGTTCGATGTCGCCAGCGAGATCTTCCTGACCAGTACACCCTTCTGCTTGCTTCCGGTAACCCGGCTCGACGGCAAACAAATCGGTGGCGGAAATTCCGGGCCAGTTTTCACAAGACTGGCTATCGCCTGGAGCGACAGCGTCGGCGTCGATTTTCGTATGCAAGCGCAAACGTTTGCCCGCCGTGGTGCTCGCGACACTTGACTTTCAGGCAGAACGCATCGGTGAATCTGCACCAGGCGTGCCAGGACACTGACCACTACTACGGGCTCTTCACTTCACAAATCAACAATCGCCGTTCGTCAGTCGCCGTTCCTTCCAGCCAACAAAATCGAAGTTCCTCGAAGCTTCACCGAGTGTTGATTGTCGAATACGGAGTGCTGATTGTTGAGTTCAGGCGATCGGACTATGGCAAGAAAGAGTTCAGCGTGCCAACGTAGAACGAAGCGACGCGGAAGATCAGGAAGATAATAAAACCCGAGACAATCGCCCACACGGCAAACGTCGCGGCGGTGGCCAGACCGCCCGCGAGCGCGTTGGCGCGGTCTTCGTATTGTTGGAACAGGTTTTCCAACGACTCGCTCAAACGGCCGCTCTCTTCGCCCACTTCAACGACTCCCACAAACTCGCCGGTGAATGCATGCGTCTGTGCCAAGGCCTGATGCAGCGGGTTTCCCGCCGCGATGCTCTGATCAATGGCCTGCTCGTGCTTTTCGTAATGACCGAGGTTCGTGCACTGCAGCGCGGTACGCATGCTGCGCCGGGCGTCCATGCCTGCTCCCGTGGTCATCGACAACGCCCAGGCCATTCGGGCAAGTGCGGTCGTCTGAATGAAAGTGCCGATCGCCGGGATCCGCATGGCGAGCGCCACGATTGTGTTGACTCCCATACGACCGCGACGCCATTCGGTGATCAGGCCGATCAGGCCGAGCGCGATACCTGCGAGCACCATGAAGTAGATCAGCAGGCCCTGATTGCCCACGAGCCCCAACCCGAGGATGTCAATCGACTCACCACCTCCGGTGGGGATCACACCGACGACCCAGATCAACAACCCGACGACTCCTAACGCGGCCATCAACTGCAGCGCGGGCATGACGAGTGCGCACAAGCACGATACGCCTCAATTGAATCAGCTTTTCGTAATGCGTTGCCATTTTGATTAACAACCGCCCCGTGTGACCTGTTTGCTCACCAACTTTTAGCATCTCGCAAAACAACGCAGGAAACTGCTCACCCCGATTGGCCACGGCAGTCGCCAGGGTTTCGCCCGCCGCCAGATCGCTGCGGATTTGTGCCAGAGTTTTCTTGAATGAGCCAGTGGCCTGATCGCGTTCCCGTTCAAAACACTTGAGGATATCTACGCCGGCTTCCAGCGACGTGCCAACCCGGCGAGAAAACCCTGCCAGCTGTTTCCAGGTGATTTGCGAACCGAGAAGCATAAATGTTCACGCCAGCGATTGGATGGACGGCTGTTGAGATGACCTGCTCCAGCTTAGCAGGCCTGTGGCACCACGCTCAACGATTCGTAAACTCCCCGACAAGTTTGGCTACGAGGCTGGGCTTCACCCGGGTGTGGGCTCAACGAAGAGCCTGACCACTGATACAATCCCTGATGATGAGCGGCCAACGTTCCCTGGAACACTCGTGGATACGATCGCAATAGTCGGTGTAGGCCTGATAGGCGGGTCGATTGGCCTTGCCGCGAGGCAGCGTGGGCTGGCGAAAGAAATCGTCGGTATCGTGCGACGCGATGAGACAATTCAAGAAGCAATCCAGTTGGGCGCGATCACTCGCGGTACGACGTCGATCGCGGACGGGGTTGCAGATGCCGAATTGGTCGTGGTTTGCACTCCAGTCGCTTTGATTGCCGATCACGTATTACAAGCGGCTGCCGCTTGCCAATCGGGAACGGTCATCACTGACGCTGGTAGTACGAAGGCCGGCATTATTCATGCAATCGGCAATGGATTGGCCGATGGCGTTGAATTCGTCGGCGGGCACCCGCTGGCTGGCAGCCACAGGTCAGGTGTGTCGGCCGCGTCGGCCGATATCTACGACGATTGTGTGACGCTAATTACGCCCACACGGCATAGCTCGCCGGCAGCGATCGCACGCGTCGAAAATTTCTGGCAGGGATTAGGGTCCCGAACCATTCCCATTGCAGCGGAAAAACACGACGGAGTGCTCGCCATTACCAGCCATCTACCGCACGTCGTCGCCGCGTCGCTGGCAGCCACGACGCCCAGCGAATATCTTGACTGCACGGCAGGCGGCTGGCGCGATTGCACGCGGATTGCCGCGGCCGACTGCAAACTGTGGGAGGAGATCCTGCTCGCCAACGCGGAACTCACCATCGCGGCGATCGATCAGTTCGAGCTCCAGCTGCAAGAGTTTAAACAGGCGCTCAAGACACGCGATGCAGATGCACTAACCAAGTCATTGTCCAAAGGGAAACAACACCGTGACGCTCTGGGAAGTTGACGTTCATCCGGCGGATGGAATCGAAGACCAAACTGCTTGCCGATTGGCAAGCGAGGCGGCCGACTTGGGAATCGCAGAAAACCTGCAGGTGCGCACAGCACGCGGATTCCTGTTGGAGGGTGATCTGACGGAAGAGCAGGTAGTGCGAGTTGCTGAGGAACTGCTGGTCGATGGTGTCGTTGAACGCACCGTACTGGGGCAGGCAGGTGACGAGCGGCTCAACTCACTGGGGTCGAATGGAAACGGCACGAGTAGCACGCGGAGGTTAATTCATGTCTTGCCCAAACCGGGAGTCACCGACCCGGTGGCCGAAAGTACACGGCAGGCACTCTTAGGCGCAACTTGCCGGTTTCCGCAATTCGCACGTTGCGGAAATACTGGGTCGATCAGTTGGACGATCTGCAGATTGGACTTCTGTGTTCAAGACTGCTGGCCAACGACTCTATCGAGCAGGTCGTTGTCGGTCCGCTGGAGCTGCAACGACTCGAACCGGGCAGCGACTACAAATTTTCCAGACAGATTGTGCCTCTGCGGGAGATGGACGAGACACAGCTGCAGCAGCTCAGCCGTGAAGGTCAGCTGTACCTGTCACTCACCGAGATGCAAACGATTCAAGCACACTTTCGCCAACTCGATCGCGACCCGGTGGATGTCGAGCTGGAGACGGTGGCCCAGACCTGGAGCGAACACTGCAGCCACAAAACGCTCGCCGGAAGAATTGCCTACCGCGACGAGCATGGTGAACGCCACTTTGAGAACATGCTCAAAGAAACCATCTTCGCCGCCACGATGACAATCCGTGACCAATTGGGCGACGACGACTGGTGCGTCGGTGTGTTCGAAGACAACGCAGGAATCGTACGCTTCGATGACGAAACGAACGTCGTGTTCAAAGTCGAAACCCACAACCATCCCTCGGCGCTGGAACCCTACGGCGGCGCCAACACGGGAATCGGCGGAGTCATCCGTGATCCGCTGGGAACCGGTTTAGGAGCCAAGCCGGTCTGCAATACCGATGTGTTCTGTTTTGCTCCGATCGATACCGATCCAAACGCCGTACCAACCGGTGCATTGCACCCACGTCGCGTCATGAAAGGTGTTGTCGCCGGTGTTCGCGATTACGGGAACCGGATGGGAATCCCCACGGTCAATGGTGCTGTGTACTTTGATGAACGCTACCTGGGAAATCCCTTGGTCTATTGCGGCAACGTCGGGATCCTGCCGCGTGAAAAGTCATTCAAAAAGCCGTTGCCAGGCGATTTGATCGTGGCGATGGGCGGCCGGACCGGTCGTGATGGCATTCATGGCGCGACGTTCAGCTCGGCCGAACTGACCAGCGAGAGCGAAGAACTTTCGGGCGGCGCGGTGCAGATTGGCAATGCGATCACCGAGAAGATGGTGCTCGACGTTCTGTTAGCGGCTCGTGATCGAAATCTCTTCAATGCCGTCACCGATTGCGGAGCAGGGGGCTTTTCGAGCGCGGTCGGCGAAATGGGGGAGAAAATCGGCGCCGAGGTCCATCTCGAGCGGGCGCCGCTGAAGTACTCGGGGCTTTCCTACACCGAGATCTGGATCTCTGAAGCTCAGGAACGCATGATACTGGCCGTACCCGCCGACAAGTGGGACGAGCTGTCCAGACTTTGCTCAGCAGAGAATGTGGAGGTCACGGTACTCGGTGAATTCAAGCCGACCGGTCGCTTGCAGTTGTTCTATGACGGCGAACAAGTCGCCGATTTGTCGATGGAATTTCTCCATGACGGACGACCTCCTGTCGTTCGCCAGGCAAACTACCAGCCGCCCGAAACGATGAACGTGCCAGCGACAGCCCTGCGGGACAGTGACCTCGGTTCCGTGCTAAAGCAAATCCTCAGCTCGCCCAACGTGGCCAGCAAAGAATGGATCATCCGCCAGTACGATCACGAAGTGCAGGGCGGAAGCGTGATTAAGCCGCTGGTAGGAATCGCTAACGATGGCCCCAGCGATGCGGCGGTGGTCCGCCCGCGGCTCGATTCCCAACGCGGACTTGTGATCGCTTGTGGGATGAATCCGCGGTACGGCGACTTTGATACGTACCACATGGCGACGAGCGCGATCGATGAGGCGATCCGGAACTGCGTGGCCGTGGGAGCCGACCCAAAGCAGATTGCCATCCTCGACAATTTTTGCTGGGGCAACACCGAGCGGCCCGAAACGCTGGGCTCGCTGGTGCGGGCCGCGATCGCCTGCCACGACCTGGCAATCGCCTGGCAAACACCCTTTATCAGCGGCAAGGACAGCCTCAACAACGAATTCCGCTACACGAGTCCCACAGGTGAAGACACAACCATTTGCATACCCGCATCCCTGCTGATTAGCGCGATGGGGCAAGTCGGCAATGTGGCTGACTGCGTCACAATGGACCTGAAGCAGGCCGATCACCCAATATTCGTCGTCGGTTGCACTTACGATGAGCTGGGCGGATCGCACCTGGGCCTCGTCTGCGACTTCGCGGCGGGAACGGTACCCGAAGTCCGCGTCGAGGGCGCAAAACAGACCTTCCTGGCCATGCATCGGGCGATCCAGGCGGGATGCATTCGCGCTTGCCACGACCTGAGCGAGGGGGGACTGGCGGTGGCGATCGCCGAGATGGCGTTCGCCGGCGGAATCGGTGCCTCGATCCAACTCGGCAATATGCGGTGCGATCGCGAGCACGTCATAAGTGACATTTCGAGGCTTTTCTCGGAATCGAATTCCCGCTTCTGTTGCGAAGTCGACCCTGACAAAATCGACGAGTTCGCTTCGATTATGCAGGGAATTGAAGTGGCGCAAATCGGAGCGACGACCGCCGAGCCAAATTTGAAAGTACGCGCTACAGATGGCAGCTCGATACTGATCGACGAGTCGATCGCGGAACTGAAGGAATGCTGGCAAGCAACACTGCGATTCAGTTAGTGATGTGATACTTCCGTTTTAGACAGACTGAGACACGATGAGCAAACCTCAAGCAATCGTCCTGCGAGCCCCGGGGACCAACTGTGATCAGGAAACGTGTCACGCGCTCCGTATTGCCGGTGCCGACGCATTGCCGGTGCACATGAATCAGCTGGCGGCTGAACCGCAATTGGCCAAGGCGGCTCAGATTTTTTGCCTGCCCGGCGGCTTCAGCTTCGGCGACGACATTGCCGCAGGACGCATCCTGGCCGATCGATTTCGCCAACAGCTACCCGATCTGTTGCAACAGTTCCGCGATGACGGCAAACTCATCCTCGGGATCTGCAATGGGTTTCAAGTGTTGATCCAAACGGGCGTCCTGCTGGATGGCAACTACGGAGTTGACTCCAATGCGACGCTGACGCTGAATGATTCGGGAAAATTCGAAGACCGCTGGACCCACCTCCAGGTGGACTCGGACAAGTGCGTTTTCCTGCGTGGCATTGAGCAGATGTATTTGCCTGTCGCTCACGCGGAAGGCAAATTCGTAACCCGGACTGCATCCATTCTCGACGCGTTAGACGGAAACGGGCAGTTGGCGCTGCGTTACAAACGGGCACCTCAATGCGAAAGCAACGGGTACGTCCCCTATCCGGACAACCCCAACGGTTCGGACCGCCACGTGGCCGGCGTTTGTGACGATTCTGGGCGAGTGTTTGGACTAATGCCTCATCCCGAACGCTTCGTGACCCGTACCCAACACCCGCGCTGGACGAGAGAAGATTTGCCGGACGCTGGCGATGGGCTGGCGGTCTTCCAGAATGCGGTGCAATTTTTTGCATGAAATCGCCGCTCACGCAGGCGAAACCGCCTTCGAGCGGGGAATGACAGGCGACTGCGAGACGCTTGCCCCGCGCCAGCCCGGACGTCACCCACAGTTGCTCGCTGCTAACCGGGCCAGCAGTTATGCTTGATGGTGGGCAAAGGAAAGAGAACATGGCGCAATCCAATCGGTTATCCATCCGCATTCTTACGCTGCTTGCTGCGCTGATCGCGATTGGATCGTCGCTGCCTGGTTGGGCCCAATACGACCCACCCGTCAATTACTACAACAATGCAACTGGTACTGGATCGACGCTGAAAAGCCAACTGCACAATATCATCGACGGGCATACGGTGCTGTCGTACAACGCTGCCCGCTCCAACCTGCAAGTCACCGATCGTGATCCGACCGATTCGGATCGCATCATTTTGATCTACGATCGCGACTCATTGGATGTTTCGAATCTGAATGGCAGTGTTCCAGGTTGGGACAACGGTGTTTCCTGGAATCGCGAACATACCTGGCCCCGGGCGCTCGGCGTCGACAGTTCTGGTCCTGACAATTCCGACCTGCACATGCTGCGGCCATCCGATCCAGCGGTGAACTCAGATCGCGGCAACCTGCATTTCGGCGGAGCGTATGGTCAGTCGTTTGGTGAAAACAACGATGGCGGAGCAACCGTTTGGTATCCCGGCGATGCCGACGCCGGCATGGTTGCCCGGCAGATGTTTTACGCGGCCGTCCGTTACGACGGATCGGATGCGGCGACCAATGACCTTGAACTGGCCAATGGCACACCCAGTTCACCCCGACTGGGCAACCTTTCCCGGATGATCGAATGGCATTACGAAGTTGCTCCTGACGATTTCGAATTGCGGCGGAACGACGTGATCTACGACAGCTATCAGGGCAATCGCAACCCGTTCGCAGATCGACCCGAATTCGTTTGGAGCACCTTCGTCGATCAGAGCAACGACAGCCGAATCGCCATTGCTGGTGCAAATGTGGATACCGACGGAAGTTCATCGCTCGACATCGATTTGGGGCGGGTCTTTGTTGGCAGCAACGTGAACACGTCGCAAAACGTAATGCTGAATAAACAGGGAAATGATGGAACGTACTACCAAGTGACGAGCAACGGCGACGCAACCAGCACACTGGCGGGACGGTTTAACAATTTCCGCAGCGGTGGTACCGACAGCCAGTCATTCGTCGTCGGACTGAATGCCAATACGTCATCGACCGGGTTGGCAACGGGTACGGTCGCGATCGACAATCTCGATATCACCACGGGCGGTGGAATCGGCCGCGGGGCGAACGACGCCAGCGACACGATCAACTTGTCGCTCGAAGTGGTCAATCATGCGATACCATCGTTCGACACAGCATCTGTCAACGACACGCTGACACTGGATTTTGGCTCCGTTGAACTCGGCAGCGACGCGCCATCGCTCAGCTTCCAGTTCTTTAATGTGGCGCTCGATCCAGATTTTACAGCCGACTTGGAGATTGATGCGTTCGCTGGAATGGGTGACACGGCTCAACTGACAACCGACCTGGTAACACTCGTGGGCTCGAACGCCATCCCGGGTGGCGGCAATGCGACATTCGACGCGACTTTGGCTACTGCTTGCGTGGGGCAATTCTCGGCCACCTACCTTGTTCAGGTGTCAGATGAAGACTTGGTGGGTGCAAATTCCTCCTTCATGGTGTTGAATCTGGCCGGACAAGTCATCGGACAACCGCTCGCCGGCGACTACGACATGGATGGCGATGTCGACGCCGAAGACTATACGGTCTGGACCATGGATTTCGGCTCGACCACCAACCTGGCGGCAGACGGAAGCGGAAATGGAATCGTCGACGCGGAAGATTTCACCATTTGGCGAGACAACCTTGGGGCCAGCCACCCGACATGTAGTAGTTCTGTCCCGGAATCTTCCGGATGGCTGCTGGTCGCCCTATCGCTGCTGTTTTGCCGACCGCGTCCAATCAGCCAGCGTCTGATCAGCGAAAATGTGCGATTTTTGGCCCAAGATCGGTCAAGCATCGGCGAATATTGAATAGATTTGGTATGGGCAATTTGGGTGGTTGCCAACAACTAACGAGTGGGGTGCACGATGTTTCTTGTGGCAATGAGTTGGGAAACGTTCTTCTTGAACCCGGCGGTCGTATGGGTTCTGATTCCAGTGACGGCAATCTTGTTCGCTGGTATTCAGAAAATCTATGAGCAATATTGCCGACACCAGGAGCGGCTCGAGATGATCCAGAACGGAATTCATCCCGATCTGGAACAGATCGAAGAGCAGGTTCCGGCAACGACCGAATACTTCAAGCCACACGCGTAGATTTGTCCAACAACCTCTGCCTCGACAAATCAACCAGCGGCGCAAGAGCACTGCCGACTACGCAGCAGGCAACATCGACCCGTCTTGAATCCACCGACTTACCCAGGTGTGATTATCGAGTTGATGGCGATGCACTGACCATCGATAACCTCAGAAATACCCACCGCGCCTAGTGCACGCGTTGTCCCGGTACCGCGCCATCATCAGCGGACAGCAGGAACACTTCGTTGCCGCCCGGTCCACTGGCCACGATCATGCCTTCACTGACGCCGAATTTCATTTTGCGCGGAGCCAGGTTGGCCACCATTACGACATTGCGGCCCACCAGCTGTTCCGGAGCATAGGCGTGCTTGATACCGGCGAACACAGTTCGCCGTTCATCGCCACCCAGTCCGAGAGTTACTTTCAGCAGCTTGTCTGCATTCGGAACGTGCTCCGCCGCCAGAACTTCGGCCACGCGCAAATCGACTTTGGCGAATTCGTCGAAACTGATTTCGGCGGCCAGAGGTTCCTCGACCAGCGTCGGTGACGAACTGGCGGGCGGCCCGCTGCCGTCGGCTGTCTCGTCGAACTCTGATTTACTGCTGGCAACCATTGCCTCGATGTCCTTGACTTCTACACGTTGCATCATGTGCCTGAATTTGGACACCGGCGTGCCGACAAGCGGCGTCTGACTTTGGCTCCATGAAATAATGGGGTCACCCAGCAATTCGCCAGTCTGCTGTGCCAGTTGAGGCAACACAGGTGCCAGGTAAACCACCAGCTGGCGGAAGAGATTCAATGCCACCGTGCATACGTCCTGCAACTCGGCTTGCCTCGCAGGGTCCTTTTTCAGCGTCCACGGCTCTTGGGTTTCGACATATGGATTGGCTTGATCTGCCAATTCCATGATCAGCCGCATGGCTTTGTTGTATTCGCAATTCTCATACGCCTGGGCAATCACAGCGCCGGCCTTGGCTGCCTTGTCGAACAATCCACCATCGTCAGGATAGGTCTGCGACAAACCCATGTCTTTGACAAAACGTGCCGTACGACTCGCCAGGTTTACAACTTTACCGACAAGGTCCGAGTTGATTTTCGCTACGAGTTCGTCCAGCGACAGATCAAGATCGTCCAGCCGCGATCCCAATTTGGAAGCGATGTAGTAGCGGAAGTAGGCTGGATTCAGATGTTCAAGATAGGTGGACGCCTTGATAAACGTGCCTTTGCTCTTGGACATCTTCTCGCCACCGACGGTAAGAAAGCCGTGAATATGGATCTGCGTTGGCAACTGGAAGCCTGCAGTCTTCAGCATCGCCGGCCAAAACAATGTGTGGAAATAGGTGATGTCTTTGCCCAGAAAATGGTGGATCTCGGTATCAGGATTGCGCCACCAATCATCGAGCGACTGTCCGTTTGCATTGCACCATTGCTGCGTCGATGCAATGTAGCCGATTGGTGCATCGAACCAGACGTACCAGTAATTGCCAGGGCTGTCCGGGATTTCGAAACCGAAGTAGGGAGCGGGGCGCGAAATATCCCAGTCTCTTAGTGGTTCCTGCAGAAAGTGGCCCTGCAGGTAATTGGCGACTTCCGATTGCAGATGTTTTCCGCTCTGCGTCCATTCGTTTAAGAAATCGTGCAACTGCTCCAGCTCAACAAAAAGATGATTCGCGCTGCGCAGTTCCGGGGTGGCTCCCGTAAGCACACTTACCGGATCGATAAGTTCCGTAGGGCTGTAGGTATGGCCACATTGGCAACTGTCGCCCGGTTGATCGGTTCGATGGCACTTGGGGCAAGTGCCGCGAACAAATCGATCGGCCAGGAACGTACCAGCTTCCGGATCGAACAACTGGCTGACCTCACGTTCGTTTACCATGCCCGCCTGGCGTAAAGACGACCACACGGTGGCGCACAATTGGCGGTTCTCTTCGCTATTCGTACTGCCGTAGTTGTCGAATTCAATGTTAAATCCGCTGAAGTCGCGGATATGTTCAACTCGCATTTGTTCGATCAGTTCGACTTCCGGGCGATTCTCCTGGCGTGCGCGAATCATAATCGCCGTACCGTGCGTATCGTCAGCACAAACGAACAGCACATGGTGTCCCCGCAATCGTTGAAACCGCACCCAGATATCGGTCTGGATGTACTCCACGAGATGTCCCACGTGGATGGGGCCGTTGGCATAGGGGAGGGCGGCGGTGACCAACAACTTTCGCTTTTCAATTGGTTTATCCATATCCGGCTCTGAGTAGTTTCCTGCGGAACGAGTTCGTTAGTTCATCAGATCGAGATTGACGCCGACCGCCGTCCAGTCGCGAACTGGCGAAGGGACACAGCTCAGCGGGTGGGGAGTTCGCGGGTTCCCATTTCAGCTGCAGGCATGCCACGTTTTTTTCGCATACCGGCACTGGCCCAAAGTATGGCAAAGTTTCGTTGTGACCACGAGTCATCCAATTTGGCAAATCGACGCTTCGAGCTGACCTTCGCCGCCAATTTGCAGACGGGTTGATCACCAATCGGACTCGTTACGTGCGCAACTGCCGACCAAACGCTGAGCGATTTTCGACCCATCTTGAGGATCGGATTGGTCTTGAGCAACCCAACTCGGATCGTCACAGTGCTTCCCCGAAAGGACGCAGTCGCGAACAGGATGTTGCGAGTGCGGAAACGGACAGCGCTCGACCGGGCCAACTGTTCGTCGAATGTCAGCAATGGTCCAGGGAGGGCACCGTGCTTTCAGGAAGCTTCATTCTTGCGATCGTTTCCATTATTTCGTCACCATGCGAACTGTGGGAATTTACTTCGCCCCAATGTGGTGCTTGTCGGCAGATGGAGCCTGTCATTGCCCAGCTGCAACGGCAGGGGCTACCGATCCGCCAGATCGATGCCAGTCGCGAACCGCAACTAACGCAGCAGTTCGGCGTGCGAAGCCTGCCCACTTTTATCGTCGTCGCCGATGGCCAGGTACTTTCCCAGGTCGTCGGACGCAGGACGGGGCAAGAGCTGACCGAAATGTTGGCGGAGTGCGAGAGGAAAGTCCCGCAGCGGGCGACCGAAACAAGACCCGATCATTTCACCCAGAGCCATGATTCGACCGGCCGGGGTACGAGCACGGCGTCAATCACGCCGAGAGCCTTGCCAGCGGGTATCGACTCGGAGTGCGTTCAGTATGCCCTCGAGGCTACGGTCAGGTTACGCATCGAAGACGCAACCGGCATCTCGTTCGGTACCGGTACAATTGTCGACGTTCACGAAGACGAAGTACTCGTCCTGACGTGTGCTCACATCTTCTCTGCTGCCCAAGGTCAAGGCAACATTCTCTGCGATCTGTTTGTTCCCGGCGGCGGAACCAACATTCCGGGAAAGCTGATTAGCCACGATGTCCGTCGCGACGTGGGTCTGGTCAGCCTCCGTACGAACGCCGCAGTGAAACCGGTATGTGTCGGCGGAATTGGCCAGCGACCACAGGAATCCAACACTGTCTTCAGCATTGGCTGTAACCGCGGCGACGATCCGACCGTGCAATCAAATCAAATCCTGGCGGTCAATCGATACCATGGCCCAGCCAACCTGGTGGTCGGCGGCCGGCCAATGGACGGTCGCAGCGGCGGGGGATTGTTCACCCGTGATGGCGTCTTGATCGGTGTTTGCAACGCGGCCGACCAGGAACAGGACGAAGGGCTGTACGCGGCGTTGGGGCCAATCCACACCGAGCTGGACGCCGCCGGATTGGGCTTCGTCTATCGAAAGCAACAGCCCCAAAACGCCAGCCGTTCGCAGGCAACTGCGCAGCTTGCATCGAGCAGAAACAGCCTCCCCTCGGCGGTCGGGATAGCGAAAGTTTTAATACCCCAAAGCGACACAGCGACGATCTCGCCAGGAACTCACGCTGTCAATTCCGATGCCGAGATCATCTGCATCGTTCGATCACCGGACGGGAAAAAAAGCGGCAGCCAGGTTTATGTGCTCGACCGACCCTCGCCAAATCTGATGCAGCAACTTTCGGTCGAACTGGATCGAAGAGGTCCGCACGCCTTGACCAATTCACGAACCAGCAAGACAACCGGCCGAACGGGCGGCGGAAACGGGACGCAGGCCGAGGGCAACTGGCGTCCGGCACGGTAATGGCCGTTCTGGATTCGGTGTGAACCAACCAGGCGAACCTCGCACCACCACGGTCAGCGGCAGAGGCTCATGCGCGGACCTGGAAGATCGCTTCTATCTCGACCGGCCAGCCACCTGGCAACGCCGCCACGCCAACCGCACTTCTCGCCGCAATACCTTGTTCCTCGCCAAACACTTCCGCAAACAGTTCGCTGCAGCCATTGATCACCGCCGGTTGTCGCGTGAATTCCTGAGTACAATTCACCATTCCCAGCAACTTGATCAATCGTTCCACTCGATTCAGCGAACCAAGTGCGTCCCGCAATGTCGCTAACATGGCCAAGCCGGCCAATCTCGACGCGACGTATCCAGCTTGCTCGTCGAGTTCCGCACCAACTCGTCCGGTGGTGAACGAACCATCGTGGTGCAGCGGACCGTGGCCTGAGAGGTACGCCCGGTTTTCCACGACAATGAACGGCTTGTAGACTCCGATCGCTTTTGGGGCCGGAGGCAATTTCAGATCCAATTCGGACAGTTTATCTTCAGCAGTCACGTAATCGTCCTCCGTGATCAAATTTCCCGGTTCGCGTCGCCGTACACTTCATGCGGATCAAATTCCCTGGGTTCAATTATCCGCCACTTCGCGTCGTTTGCGGTCCATTCGCGGTAAAAGCAACTCGCGTATCCCTCATGACAGGCAGCGCCCTGCTGTTGCACACGCAGCAGGATTGTATCGGCATCGCAATCGACCAAAACCTGAACGACGTGTTGCACATGCCCGCTCGTTTCACCTTTTCTCCATAGCCTGCCACGCGACCGGCTGAAGTAGACAGCGGTGTTAGTCTTCACTGTTTCGTCAAAGGCAGCTTGATTCATCCAACCCAACATCAAGACCCGGCCAGATGACGCGTCCTGCGCAATGGCCGGCAAGAGGTCATTTGCGTTGCGAAAACGGGGAATTCGGTCCAATTCGATGCTCACGGATGCACAGCCTCCCAAACGGCTAATCAGTGCCGTTGTGATGAAAGATAGTTGCAGACCAAATCGCGCAATACGACGCGCCCGCATAACTCTTCAGTGGATCACGACTGGTGGTCGAATTCAACTCATAAGGGAAGAATCCCCCGATTGACACGACCACAGATCCATGGAGATGGTCCTTTGCCTACCTCGCTCAGCTATATCCTGCCAGTCTTCAATGGTGAACGTGACTTGAAGGAACAAGCCTATCGTCTGCTGGATACGCTGTCTGACCTGACCGCACAATTTGACCTGTTGATCATCGACGATGGGTCCCAGGATGATACGTCCAACGTGGCTGCTGACCTCGTCGGGATGTTTCCTCAAGTATCCCTGATCAGAAATCAACTCCGGTACGGACAGACTGCTGCAGAGCAGACGGGACTGCGGGAAACGCGGGGCGAATTGATCATGATCCAGGACAATGTCAGCGAACCGTCGATAAAAGAGATAGTACAGTTGTGGGAACTTAGGCACGACGAAGGGCTCGTCGTGGCCGTCGGGCGAACCCCAAAGCTGGATTCTGTCGACAAGACGCGGCACTTCAGGCTGGATGCAGGGAGTGAAGGTGTGCCGGCATCTGGTGCAAAGCCGATTGGTAGCGGATTGAAAATCATCCGTCGCTCGGCACTCCGCCAGCTCGGTAACGGCAAACTGCCTCGGCATCATCTACAAGTCAAACGAATCAAAGTCTGAGCTTTCTTTGCAACATAAGCTGAGGACTTGGCATCACGGGCGGGACCAGAAGACTTCTTCATCGCTTGATCAAGAAGTGTCCATCGACATTTCCGCGGGCGCAATCAGCGTTCGGCGATTGTTCGCTAACGAACATTTCTTCATGCAACTATTTGAGCATTCTCAAATTGCGACAGAGGTGCAGCGTTGTTGAACAGGAGGGTGTCTCAGTCTGGACCGGACACCGGTGGCACCGCGCTGAAACGCTACAAGTCTCTGCAGCACCAGAAGTTAAGTTGAAAATGCAGGTGACAAGCTGACGTTACTCCGTATAATTGTTCGCACAGTCAGCCTGACGCGGGGCAACGATTCACCAACTCTCTTCGAATTGCGCGAAAGGCCAGGAAGATTGAGGGGATAGTCAACGGGTTGAGACTTTCGCAACGGAAGCGAACCAGCTCACGCTGCGAACATTTCAGTTCCAGGGCCATATGCGGGAAGACGTCAGCCAGCGCCGATGTAATGCACATTGTGCACTGGACGGGATGCCTGCCGACGTGCGGTTCATTCATCATCAGTCACAACCGCGTGACGGCAAGCTCTCCTTTTCATACTTATCTTTCGTCATTCGTCTGCAAATGCAGACAGGAGAACAGCCATGGCAACAGTTGAACGAAATGCATGGACGGACAACTCGTTATCTCTCAGCGGCTCAAAGAACAAACGGCTGCATCGCATCGCCACCGTACGGCGACAACAGGGGCTCTCCCTGCGCAGTGCTTCCCGGCAATTGGGTACTGACTTGAAGAGCGTCCGCTACCAGGAAGCTGAGGACACCGACATCCGATTGAGCGACCTTTATGAATGGCAACGCATTCTGGGCGTGCCGATTACTGAATTGCTTCACGAGCCCTCGACGCCGCTTTCACGACCGGTGCTGGAACGAGCCCGTCTCGTCCGGATCATGAAATCTGTGAAGGCACTATCGGAAGACGAAACTTCACCGACGGCAAGCCGGTTGGCGCAGACTTTGATCCAGCAATTGGTCGAAATCATGCCCGAATTGGCAGAAGTTGGCGCTTGGCATTCGGTCGGCCAGCGACGCAGCCTGGATGAGTACGGCCGAGCTGCCGAACGACTCCTGTCGGAAGAATCGCTCTACCGAAACGATTCCTTCTAAAGGAAAACTTTCCCGTAGTGCTGAGCACTCCAGCCGAGGTTGCGTTGCAACCTCGGCTTTTCTCATAATGCGGATTACGGCGAGGGAGTGGATGCCGTTCCTGCATGAGTCCACGGATTACCGCAAGGCAATTCTGGATTCCTCCGCACGATCAATGGAATGTCGTGCGTTAATGTTCAAAGGAGGGTACTAATGAAGACACCCATAACAACGCGTTATTCTCTGGTTGCATCCCTTACCGCGATTCTGGTCGCTTCTGCGGTAACACGCATTCACGCCGATCCAATCGTCTATGGAGACATGATCGGCGACCAGTTGACATATATCGGAATCACCGAAAACTCTACGACCGATCCGTTTCCCGAAGACGAGAATGAACTGTTTGTCGGGCTTTACGGCACTCCCGAAATGCTAGGCGATGCCTTGCAGTTCAACGTTCCCACGTTTGCGGCCCAGGCCGTTGGTGGTCCAGCGCTCGACCTGACCGATGGTTTCCTGACATTTGCCTTGCTCGCTGAAGACGACATGTTGTTAACGCGGCTGTTTATCGAAGAGTTTGGCTCGGTTCATTTGCAGTCGCCACTCGGCGGTAGCGACATCACCAACGTGGGCATCGCAACGCCTGTATTTGTCGACATCCAACAAGTCGTTCTGGATGATGGCACTCCTGAAGGGCAGACCGTCGTGTTGGACGAGCCCATCACGATCGAAGAACTCAGTTTGCAGGTGCGACCAGTGCCAACGATGGGGCGGGAAGTCTTTGGTTTTGCCAGTGACCCCGACGTCGTTTCCTGGGTTGCCGATCTCGATGTCGATCTGGTGGCGGAGTTAATTGCCACTCGACCCGACATCGATGACAACTTCCCCGTGCGCGGCGTACGACGGATGCGATTCAATATGAACAACACCTTGTCGGCCAGCGCTGAGGATGCTTTCGCCTCGGCCTTCATCGACAAGAAGCAGGTCAGCATCAACCCGACACTGATTTCAAACGTTCCGGAACCGCTGGCCCCGTTCGCTCTGCTGCTTTTGCCGCTGGCGTTCAGCTTGCGACGTTGGTCCCGTTAAGAGCGCTAGGACAATAAGCGTAGCGGCTTGTCGCCCATTGGCGACTGCCCTACCAGCGCCGCACACGCTACCCGTCCAATGCGACTCGCACTGCCAGGGCACTGAAATACCGCCGCTCCACACAACAGCACGGCCCACCGTGTTGTTTTGTTGCGCACTTCGCAGATCAAGCCAATCCTGGTTTCTGACCGACGACCGTCTGCAAGTAACAACGGCGAGTCAATTCGCCCAGACCGAAGCAGGCTTGTACACCCAGCTTGCGCACACCGTCAATCATCGGGTTCTGCTGGGGAAAGTCGACTGCCTTGAGCGGAATGTGGTGGTCGTACCGGCGTTCCATGCGAATTCCACGATCAGTCAATAAACGCCTGAGCGAGTTTTTGGAGAAGTGATTGAGGTGGTGCTTGGAATACAGCTGGTCGAACGGACCATGCCATCCCAGGCGACGAAGCAACCGGGCTACGCTGTAGAGCACACTTTGCTCGTTCAGGGTCATGAGCATCAACCTGCCGCCCGGTCGGCAAAGTTCGATTGCTCGATCCACAAACTGGCCCACGTCGGCCACGTGTTCAATCACAGCCTGACTGACAACACAGTCAAACTGCTCGCCGAACTCCATCTGCAGAAAATCGCCGGTCAACATGCGAACGCCCTGTGGCGCCGGAAAAGGATCCAACTCGATACCGGTTAGTCGAAACCCCGGATTTCGCCGCGCCAGATGCTGCAGAAACTGAGCTCGGCCGCAACCAATATCTAGCACGGAGCATCGATCGCCGGCACGACGAATTTCCGATTCCAGCCAGCCAAACAGCTTCAGGTTGGGGTTTTCCATCCAGTTCCGATGTGCGTCTGCATGATATTGCTCGCCATACCCTTCGTGCTCACGAATGGAATTTGCGTCTGAAAAACAGTGCCCGCAAGTGCCACAGCGGTAGATGTCGGCCTCGGGGTGCGGGTAGGCAAAATAGCTGGCCGACGCACACACCGTGCAAGCGAGCTGTCGTGAAGTGCCACGTGAGGCCGGAGCCATTCGATCTCCGGAAGTTCGGTCAAGCGTCGATAGATTCATAGACAATCTATCGACCGCTGGCCGGGAATCTCTCAGTCGACGTACCAAGGAACCCGCACAACTGCCAAAAAAACAATCAGATGTATTGTTTGCAGGGAATGGTCGAGCTTGCCGGCAATCCGAGTTGGAGGTACGGATACGATTCACGGTGGTTCAGGCTCAAACCCAAGTGAAAACGTCTTACGAAGTCGAATTTGACGCTAACGGAAAGAAATCGGTAGCGAACCGGTCAAGGACTGCAAGATCGCGTCATGAGCCGCTGTTACCTGGTCGCTGGTCAACGTCTCTTTGTCCGAGCGGTAGGTTAGCGTATAGGCCATCGATTTTTTTTCAGCGGGAAGTTTCTCGCCGGAAGGATCAGTGAACACGTCGAAGCAGAAGCTATTCACCAACAGAGGTTGCTTGATCTTCTTCAAAGCCTTGTCGATTTCCGCATTGGGCAGATCGATCGGAGCTTCGATTGCCATGTCGCGTGACGAACCGGGAAACTGTGGTAATTCTTGAATCTCCCGATCGGTCGACCATTCGCTGCGGGCCTTCGCCATGTCGACTTCAGCGAGGAACACGGGGGTCTCGATATCCAGCTCGCGGGCCCTTGCGGGCGGCAACATGGCCACAATCCCCAGGTTCTTTCCGTTCAGCTTGATGTCGCAGCCAAGAAAATATCCGGCTCGTTCTCGCGTCGAGAATTCAACCTCACCCTGCGGGAAGATCGACTGCAATACAGCCTTCAAGTCGAATAAGTCGCACGGATCGCTTGCTGCACAATCCCACCGCTTCGGTTGGCGCGGGCCAGACAGCAGTATTCCCAGCTGTTGCGATTCGAGGTCTTTCGCTTTCCCACCGCCGCTGTTGCGGAACACCGTGCCGATTTCGAAGAATCGCAACATCTTCTCATGTTGCCGGGCGTTCACTGCGGCGGTCGCCAACAGGCCCGCCGACAGGCTGGGACGCAGGACCGCATGATCTTCCGATAGCGGAAGGGAAACGCGAATCAAATCATCATCCTGCAGAGGTTTTAACGGAAGAGTGTCGCCAACCTGTGACTCGCCGATCAGTTTGATGGTTTGGGCCTCGAAGAAACCCAATGCAGCCAAACGGCGTTTCAACGCCATTTCCAAGTCGTAGTTTTGATCTTCCACAGAAGGTTCGACCAGCGTCGTCGAGTGCGTGGACGGTATGTTGTCCAAGCCAAATACGCGCACGACTTCCTCCGCAAGATCGACGTCGCGGCGCAAGTCGGCTCGGTACGACGGAACCGACCAGCTGTTCGGCGACTGCTCGCGAAGGCCAAGGCCAGTCAGGATCTGCTGAGCCTCAGGCCATGAAATACTGCCGGCAGCGTATCGATCGAGCGATTGCTGGTTGAAGGCGACCGTGACGATTTCCGCAGGTAAACTGCCGGCCGACAAGACGTTCGATGCGATAGTCCCACCGGTCAATTCGACAATCAGCCTGGCGGCCAGGTAGCTCGCCGGCAGGACTCCGGACGGATCGACGCCTCGCTCAAAACGGTAGGCAGAATCGGAAGTCAGTCCCAGCCGACGTGAGGTTCGGCGAATCGTCGAAGTGTGAAATAGCGCCGATTCCAGAATGATGCTCGAAGTCGAGTCGGTGGTTCCGGAGTCGAGTCCCCCATCACACCGCCCAGTGCCAACGGGGTGCCAGCGGCATCCGATATCACAAGATCGTCGCACGTAAGCTCGTACGTCTGTTCATCCAGCGCCAGGAATTGCTCGCCGGATGCGGCCTGGCGAACCTGCAGCGGCAGCTGAACCTTGGAGGCATCAAAAGCATGTAGCGGCTGCCCCAATTCGTGCAGCACGTAGTTGGTAACGTCGACGATGTTGTTGATCGGTCGCAGGCCGATCGCTGCCAATTTCGTTTTCAGCCACACCGGGCTCTCCTTGACGGTTACACCATCAATTCGGATCGCCGAATAAAATGGGCAGCCATCATCGGCCACCAACTGAATCAGCTCGCTTACCTCGGACTTGATCGAAGTCATTTCGACCGGATGAAGTCCGGCACCCGTCAAGGCCGCCAACTCGCGAGCCATCCCCGAATGAGACAGCAGGTCGGGACGATTGGGAGTGATTTCCAGCTCGAAGATCGTGTCGGCACCGAGCTCGTCTTTGACAGGTTTGCCTACGGGAGCATTTGCGGGCAGGATCATCAGGCCGTCGACTTCGTCGGGATAGCCGATTTCGCTCGCACTGCACAGCATTCCTTCCGATGCAACGCCTCGCAGCTTGCCAATCTTGATTTCGAAACCTGCCGGCATCACGGCACCAGGCAGGGCGCAGGGCACCTTGTCGCCAACTTTGTAGTTCTGAGCCCCACAAACGATCTGCCGCGGCTGTCCATCACCTGTTTCCACCTGACATACTTTCAGCCGGTCGGCATCGGGGTGCGGGTCGGCCGAAATCACCTCCGCAATCACGACTTTGTCCGTGGTCGGACCTTGCGATTGAATACCTTCCACTTCAATGCCGGCAAAGGTCAGCAGATCGTCGAGCTCCCGAGCCGACTTGCCAGTGAGGTCCACACGTTCGCATAGCCAATTGAGAGAAACGAGCATTTCGATACTTTCAGAAAAAGGGCCACACAACCAACAACGCGACGTCGGCTGTCACGCGAATTGCCGGAGGAAGCGGGTATCGTTGTCGATCAACAGGCGAATATCGCGAATGGACCATTTGATCATTGCCAGTCGATCCAAACCCATCCCGAACGCAAAGCCGCTGAATTTTTTCGGATCAAAGGCATCGTCACCACGACTTTTGTTGATCGCCTCGAAGACGGCCGGATCCACCATTCCGCAGCCAGCCACCTCGATCCACTTCGGCTCCTTCCCCTTCACACACAACTTGACATCAATTTCAAAGCTGGGTTCGGTGAATGGAAAGAAGTGTGGGCGGAATCGCACTTCGGTATCAGCCCCGAAAATCGCGTGCAGGACACGCTCCAACGTGCCCTTCAAGTGCCCCACGGTGACTCCCTCGTCGACATACAGACCTTCCAATTGGTTGAACACGGAAAGGTGCGTAGCGTCGATTTCATCTCGGCGATAAGCCGATCCGGGGGCGATGATGCGGACCGGCGGCGATACCTGCTCCATCGTTCGAATCTGCACGGTGGAGGTGTGGGTCCGCAACAATTTCCCACTGTCGAAATAGAAGGTGTCTTTTTCGTTGCGGGCCGGATGATCTTCCGGCGTGTTCAAAGCATCAAAGCAATGAAATTCGGTTTCAATCTCCGGACCGGACGCCAACGAAAAGCCCATTTGCCGCAGCGCCGTGACGACGTGGTCCTTCATCAGCGTCAGCGGGTGCAATCCGCCGCGTTGCAAGTGCCGCGGCGGTAGGGTTACGTCGATGCCAGCCACTGCTTGCTGGTCGGCCGCGGTTCGAAGGTTCGATTGCTTGGTTTCCAGCGCTTCAGTTATTGCCGAACGCACAGCATTCAGTGATTGACCAAAGGCGGGCTTCTGATCTTTGGGAAGCTCCTTGATCAACGCCTGGGCCGCGGTCAGCTTGCCCTTGCGCCCGAGAAAGGCGATACGAGCCGCCTCGACCGATTCGGCCGTCTCAGCCGTGTGAATCTGGGCCAACGCCTCGTCGCGGATCGATTCCAATTGTTGCATCGAGATGAAAACCTCGTGAGCTCGCCGTCAGGATTGCAGTCCAACACAGCCTGTGATCGCTATGAAGATCAGTCGAACCAGGCGAACCGAGCTGACCGTGCCTGCGGGTACTTCGGGTACTGCGTCGGAAGGATTTGTCGCCTTTGGCGCAATCAGCAGTACTACGCGGCTACGCAGCCAAAACCGACTTCACCTCTTCGACAACTCTTTCGAACCCTTCGGGATCGTGAATGGCCATCTCAGAAAGCATTTTTCGATTCAGTCCAATTTCGGCCTTCGTGAGGCCGTGGATCAGCTGGCTGTAGCGGAGCCCGTGTGCGCGGGCGGCCGCGTTCAACCGCGTGATCCACAGGCGACGAAAGTCGCGCTTCCGGACACGTCGATCGCGATAGGCAAACGCTTCCGCTCGAATCAGAGTTTCTTTGACGGTGCGAAGCAGCTTGCTGCGACCACCACGATAGCCTTTGGCCTTCTTGAAGAGGCGACGTTTCGCCTTGTTGCGCGCTGCGCCTTTGACCGTTCTCATCGGATTGCCCTTGGGGGTTGGTCACGTCAGGCCCCTTCGCTAATGCCTGCAAACAGTTGCTGTCTGCTCGGATCACGAAAGCGTTTTTGCCCACGGGACTGGTTACGAACTAATTACTGTAGCCGTTCAGCGCTTTCTGAATGGCCGGTTCCATCGTCTTATCCACACAACAGGTCCCTCGCAAATTGCGACGACGCTTGGTGCTCAGCCCCTGAGCCAGGTGGCTCGTACCCGATTGTCGGTGCTTTGCCTTACCCGTTGCGCTCAAACGGAACCGCTTCTTGGTTCCCTTATGTGTCTTTTGCTTTGGCATGGTTCTCTTTCTGTCGTTTCGTCGCCTCGGCAGCTCATCTTGCGACCGCTCGAGGCCCAGGCGAGGAAACCCTGCCCGGCAGAACTCCACATTGTAGAGCTGCTTTATCGCCCTTCAAAGGGGGCTTGGGCCAGTATTCTGTGGCCAAATTCCGCCGATTTGCGCTGTCGACGCCCGTGTTTCGCCCTGCGGCACGCGTTACGATACTCATCATGCCTACCCCTTCGAAATCGCCACGCGTCGTCATGGTCACCGCCGGAGCGGGAGGCATGTATTGTGGCAGCTGCCTGCAGGACAATGCTGTCGCGGCAGCTCTGACGCAAGCGGGTGTCGATATTCAGCTGGTACCGACGTACACCCCCATCCGCACCGACGAAGCGGACCACAGCCAGAAACGCGTGTTTTTTGGCGGCATTAACGTCTACCTGCAAGAAAAGGCCCCCGTATGGCGCTGGTTGCCAACAGGGCTAACCGGCTGGCTGGACAATCCACGCTCATCCGTTGGATCACCAGTCGAGGCATGGAAACTGACGCGGCAATGCTGGGCGACTTGACACTGTCGATGTTGCGGGGCAGCGAAGGCAACCAGAAATCTGAGGTCGATCGCTTGCTGAGTTGGTTGAAACGTCATGCACAACCACAAGTCGTCCACTTCAGTAATATGCTGATCAGCGGCTGCGCCCGGCGATTAAAACACGCCTCCAAACACCGGTACTTGTCACGTTGCAGGGTGACGACCTGTTTCTGGACGGATTATCACGACAACACCATCGATCGGCCATCGAACAACTGCAGCAGATCGACAAATCGGTCGACCGCTACCTGGTTCACAGCCTGTTCTACGCCGACCACATGGCTAAGTACCTCGGCGTAGATCGGAAGAAGTTTACGCAAATCCCGCTTGCGATTTCCTCAGCTGATCTCCTGGCTCTCCAACCCCTCAAGCGGACAAACCGGCCGCCTACGGTTGGCTACCTCGCCAGGATCGCACCCGAAAAAGGGCTGCACGAGCTGGTCGACGCGTTTTGTCAACTACGAACTCGACCCGAACTCGCCGCAGCCCGATTGATCATTGCGGGTTGGCTCGGTAACAACCATCGGGCCTATGCGGACGGCCTGCTGGCCCGCTTGACTGCCGAGTGCGGTGCGGACGCATACGAGTTTCGTGGCACCATCTCGAGAGAAGAAAAACTCGCCTTCTTTTCCGATGTCGACGTGGTATCGGTACCGGCTACATTCCAGGAGCCCAAGGGGCTTTACCTGCTGGAGGCGATGGCTGCAGGGACTCCCGTCGTGCAGCCACGACGCGGAATCTTTCCCGAACTGATCGCATCAACCGGCGGGGGGATCGTGTTTGATCCAGAGACGACTGGAAGCCTCGCCAACGAATTGGCCGGTCTGCTATTGGATGCACCGCGCGTCAGCCAACTCGGTTCCATCGGCAGCGCAGCCGTACGCGAACGGCACTCGGCCGCAACGGCGGCCAGGGCACTGGCAGCGATTTACGATTCCGTCGCGCGCACGGATAGACTATCAATCAATTATTCTATTGATGACAACTGCCGGCCGGCGTGCCTGACCGAACTGTTCACCTGCACGCAATAACCAAGCTACTTGGGAGCAACCGTACAAACGATGCGGCGGCCGTGCTGCGAAGGCGAAATTTCAATCTTGCTGACGTCTTCCAAATCGTGCAGCACGCCCTCCATCACGCGTCGACCTTCTTCCACATGAGCAATCTCGCGACCTCGGAATACGACCGAGATCTGAACCTTGTCCTTATGCTCGAGGAATTGGCGAGCCTGCTTCACCTTGAATTCGATGTCGTGCTTGCCGGTCTTGGGACGAAGCCGAATCTCCTTCGTTTTGGTTTGGTGAGTCGCACCCTTCGAGAATTTCTTCTTCTGCTGGTACTTGAACTTGCCGTAGTCCATGATGCGGCAAACCGGGGGCCGCTCATTCGGCGCAACTTCAACCAGGTCAAAGCCACCTTCCCTTGCGATGCCAAGTGCTTCTTCAGTCGGCAGAATGCCTAACTGTTCGCCTTCAGAACTAACTACGCGAATAGGAGTGACACGAATCTGATCATTGATTCGAGTGATGTTTCGATCTACTGCCATTACCCTTCCGATGCTGTGACAAAAAATGATTCCGCGACAAAACGCTTGCCACGGATTCCTGCAGACGTGAGTCTGCCTTGAGTATTCGCTGATTATAGGGCGCGTCAACCGCAGTGATGCAAGAACGAATACAAAAGAAATCCATCCCACTGCGTGAGCAAGGGCGATTCGAGTCCATTTCCAGCCTTGAGGAGGAAACTCGGAAGCGTTCCTTCGCAGCCCAAACCGATGCATCTGGCCGATAAATCCCGTGCGAGACGCCCTGCAGAGCAGCGGAGAACGCAGGCAACAAACGGCCACAAATCGCTAAATAATGACGATTTTCCATTCCACGGAAATTTCCCCCGTGGCAGAACAGACAGGATACCAGTCATCCGAAGACCGGATTTAGCGGCGAAAAGAAAATTCTCACCGTGATTACATCGACTGCAGCAGGATGCCGAATCTCCCCACCGGAAGATCCCATTCCATCCGGGGCTTCCCTTCCGACCGAGGATTTGTGCTGGCAGTGGCACGGGACTTTCATCTGTACCGACCGCGACGCACAACATGAAACCGGCGCGAATCAAGGCCCGCAAGAACGTTTCACGCTAATATTCGTTGGCGCCCCCTGAGGCAGCCAACCCGGCACTGCCGGTAAACGTCTGCCGCACCGTTCGCTCGTCGATCTCTTTCTGCAGTTTGGCCATGGCTGCCTCCAGCGACTGTCCACCAAGGTCCCCGTCGATGCGATCCCGCAAGGAAACCATCCCTTGCTCCGCATCGCGCGGACCGACAACCATCATGTACGGCACGCGTTCGAGTTGCGCGTCGCGAATTTTGGCACCCAGCTTCTCTGGCCGATAATCGGCCGTCACGCGGTACCCGGCCGCCTTGAGTTTCGCCTCGACACCACGGCCATATTCTTCCGACTTTTCGCTCACCGTCATCAGGCGGATCTGCTCGGGTGAAAGCCATAGCGGAAAAGCGCCACCAAAATGCTCGATAACGACGCCGATGAAGCGTTCCATCGAACCGAGTGGAGCACGATGAATCATCACGGGGCGATGCATCTTGTTATCGGGCCCGACATATTCGAGCTCGAATCGAGCCGGCAGATTGTAATCCAGCTGGACCGTACCCAATTGCCATTCCCGACCGATGCAATCGTTGACGACGAAGTCGGCCTTCGGGCCGTAAAACGCCGCTTCGCCAGGTTCTGGATTCGCGTCGATGCCGACCGACTTGCAAACCTCGGTCAGTGCCGCTTCGGCCTTGTCCCAACTCTCGGCCGCGCCAACATACTTGTTACTATCGGGGTCACGAAAACCGAGGCGCACGCGGTAATTAGTCAGCCCCAGGGTTTCAAGTACGAACTTCGTCATTTCCAGGCAGCCGCGGAACTCGTCCGCCACCTGCTCTTCGGTGCAGAACAGGTGGGCGTCGTCCTGAGTAAACCCGCGAACTCGAGTCATCCCGGACAGCTCACCAGATTTTTCGTAGCGATACACCGTACCGAATTCGGCCAGCCTCACGGGCAAATCGCGATAACTGCGGGGCTTCGATTTGTAGATCATGATGTGGTGCGGGCAATTCATCGGTTTGACGAGGTAACGCTCGTACTGGCGACTCCATTTCCGCAGGCCGTCAATTTTCTCGTCCGCGCTGGCATTGAAGTCGTAATTCGCTTCAAAGCCGGCGATGCGAGCCGCCTCGATCAACTTGCGTTCATCATCCGCGCTAAGGTCGTGATCGATCGAGTCGTCCTCGACATCCAGTTTACGGATCAGGTAATCGATCGCTGCTCCCGCCTGATGATCGAAAATCGGCGGGAACTGGGAATCACGATAGTAGGGGAAGTGGCCACTCGTTTCGTACATCTCGACGCGACCGATGTTCGGCGTGTAGACACCCTCATAACCACGACGGGTCAATTCGTCCTTGACGAAACCTTCCAGCAACTCCCGCAACTTGGCTCCCTTGGGCAGCCACAGGATCAGGCCCGAGCCGACCAAGGGACTGATGGTGAACAGTTCCAGTTGTTTCCCAAGGACTCGATGATCGCGGCGTTTGGCTTCTTCCACGCGTTCCAGATGAGCCGCCATTTCCTCTTTGTCAAAGAAGGCGGTCCCGTAGACGCGTTGCAGCTGTTTGTTCTTCGCGTCTCCCTTCCAGTAGGCTCCGGCAATCGACAACAGTTTGTATGCGCCGATCGATTTCGGACGCGGCACGTGCGGCCCGCGACAGAGGTCAATAAATTCGCCCTGCTGGTAGAACGAGAGCGTTTCGTGCTCGGCCAACCCTG
Source organism: uncultured Planctomycetales bacterium (assembly GCA_963821085.1). Taxonomy (GTDB): domain Bacteria; phylum Planctomycetota; class Planctomycetia; order Pirellulales; family Pirellulaceae; genus CAWGCE01. Next base: position 497,822 of record CAWGCE010000006.1, read on the forward strand.
TATCGATGTGTTCGACCTTGAATTCCTGGCTGAGGTCGTCGCAAATTTGGCGTGCCTTCGCTCGAGGTTCCTCAATGCGTTCGAACGGCTCGTTCAGCTTGATGATCTTCTTCATCTCGGCTTCAATCGCCGGGAAGTCGTCTTCGGTGAGTGGCCGTTCCAATTCGAAGTCGTAGTAAAATCCGTTGTCGGTCGTGGGGCCAAATGCCAGTTGAACACCGTCAAACAGCCGCATCACGGCACGCGCCATGATGTGAGCACACGAATGACGCATGACGCCAAGCGCTTCTTCGTTTTTGCTGGTGAACAGTTTCAGTGAAACCGTCCCGCTTTCCGGAAGCATGACGTCCAGTCCGACCAATTTGCCGTCGACTTCGGCAGCGACGGCCGCTTTGGCCAAGCCGGGGCCAATATCGGCAGCCACGTCGCCAGCGGAAACCGGCCGATCGAAGGATCGCTCCGATCCATCCGGGAGAGTAACGGTCAACTGTGCAGTCATCTTGGTATCGGCCATCGTGGAATGCTCGTGGGGAGGAGCTGCAGGGAGGGCGAATCGATGCGGCGGGCGCTGACGATCGGCCAGAAGATCACAAGGGTTAAAGTATAGATTCCCAACAACTTCCGGCAATAGAGCACATTGGACAAGCTGAATCGCCAATTCAACGGTTTGCCGGCAAGTTGCAAAGTGACACCAGCACCACAATTTGGTTCGGCATCGACCCCATCTTGCTGGGGTGCCTGCCGATACCAAAATGAAGTCGCCGAGTATATAATCGCGACTCGGTCGGCGACCAAGCCGACACTCAGGGCGTATAGCTCAGTTGGCTAGAGTGCCTCGTTGACATCGAGGAGGTCACTGGTTCAAGTCCAGTTACGCCCACCTGAACGCGGATCACTGCAACCTCTGCGATTTCCTGCAGGGTTTCTTGATCCGCGTTTTTTTGTTTTGCCTTTCTGCAGCGCTCGGGCGAGCCTGAAAGAGGAGCGCGATCCATCCCGCGTCTTCTCGTAATCCTCATCGGTGATCTGACTGTAAGATGCAGTCAGCTCGAAGGTAAGTCGATTCTTTCACCCATCGAGTTGGGTGGTTTTCTTCGGCAGCCAAGCTGGACGCGATTTTGCAACCATTGCACACGAGTCTGGACAGCCCATTGAAAATCGCTGCAACCGCTGACGCATCAGAGACGTTCCCTCGAGACGGTACCGACTTGCGTCATTCGCCAGCTTACAATCCGTTGCATACGGAGCCGTGTGTCGTGTGCGTTTGAAAACAACGTCGGTCGCCGCAGCCCGGTGATGGCGACTGAGGGGCGGTCGGACTGGGAGAAACAAATCCGTGACAAACTTGGCCATCCTTGTGCTCGGCGTACTGATGTTCGCGTCGGTTTTGGCGGTTGCGGCCTACCAAGAGCTTAACGCCAAGCTGGCGATTTGCCTGGTCGTTGCGCCGGCATGCTTCTTTGCAGTGGTTGTGGGCCTGAATGCCTCCAACGCGATCCGTAAGGCAACCGACGATGAGCTTTCCCCCCGGTCACTCGTCTTCCTGGCTACTCGAGCGGCCGCCCCTCGGTGGTTCTGGTTGTGGGGCGCATACCTGATTCTTCTGGAGCTGGCGTTGTTCTTCATCACCGGCGGCTTGAACCTGATCCTGAGTCTACCGAGCGCCGGCCTCGCACTATCAATGCTTCCCGCTGTTGTCCGGGCGGCCAAGCACTTCCGCTCCGTTCACTTGCTTACAGGATACACGTTGATCGTTCCACTCGTCATCGGTGGAGGAACTTGGCTCATCACATTCTGGTTCTTCGGTATCGTACAGGTCGGCTACATGGGGTTGGGTCGGTTCTTCTTGCCGCCGATGATGGCTGGAGTGGTACTAACCGCATGGGCGTGGTACGGCTGGGCCTCCGTTCGGACGGAAGCAAAGTCGTAGGCCACGTCTCCGGTGCGGCCTCGAAAAAGAAAGTTCCCACTTTCGCGTCCTCCGACAATTGGCAATTACTCAAATGGCTGCGAGTTCATGAAACGCACCGAGCCTGGGCCATGCTTCCGTCACAATGGCTCAGCCTTTACGGTCCAACGTGGGCACAAAATGAAGAAGCATCCGCACCGTCACTCGATTCTTGTGTCATTTCCGGTGGTACGTGGGCCGTCTCAATTTGCAAGAAAATGATCCCGCAATCGAGGAAAAATACCTGCTAACCCGCATTTCTCACCCGCCCTGTGATCGAGGCGGCACCTTGTCCGGCGGCGGCGAGTTGGAGTTGGCGGCGGACGAATGGGTCGCGGTTGCGACGTTGCGGCGCATTTTTTGGGAAGTTGGATAAGAAGAATGGCGTGGATTTCGCGCTGAGCGCAGACCGGTAGCGCAGAAGTGACTCGGCTGGTGCTCTTTCCTTTCAAGAGGGCTAGGGTGGAGGCGGGCGAAGTAATGGCAACGCTGCTATCGTGTCGAAGACGCGGTTGAAGGTTGCGATGAATGGATAGCTGGCTGACATCGACACCCAGACTTTACGAACGGTTACTCGAATCGCCGCACCAATCTTCAGCAACTTGAGCCGGATCGTGTGGCACTGGGCTCGTTCGAGTTCCGTGCCTTTCAAGCCAAGTTCACGCAAGGCGTTGAGCAGAACATAGGCGACACTCGATAACCACAATCGCAGCTGATTGGCTCGCATGGTCGATGCGCTGGTACGGTCTGCGAACAGATACAACTGCTGCTCTTTGATCCGATTCTCCATGTCGCCGCGAGCGCAGTATTGTTTTTCATAGACGTTGGCTGCATCGAATTCGTTTGCCGAAAGACTCGTCACCACGAATCGCGGGTTGGCTCCTTTGGCAAGATGCTCTGCTTTGCCAATCACACGCCGTTTCTGACGCCAGCTCTTCCTGGTCTGATAGGTAAAGTCCTTGTAGACGCGTGCGGCCTTGCCGGTGGCTTCAAACTGAAGCTTTGCTTCATGCAGCTCTTTTCCCAAGACTCGCTTCAAACGGCTGTTTTTCGCAAGTCCCAGCACATAATCGACCTTGTTTGCTTCACACCAGGTCATAATGTTTTCCCGGCAGAAGCCGCTGTCACCACGAACCACAATCTTCACCTTGGGCCACTTCGCTCGAATCTGGAAGACGATTCGCTCCAGTTGCCTGACCGACCCGGCTGCCGCGTCAATGTTCGATGGTCTCAGCTTGGCACATAGCAAGTGCGAGCCGCAGAAGATATACAGCGGCAGATAGCAATAGCACTTGTAGTAGCCGTGGAAGAACCGGCCCAGTTGATGGCCGTGCAGCGGATCATCCGTCGCATCGAGATCGAGAACAATCCGTTGGGGCGGTGCTTTGGACGACTCGATGCTCAGAAACGCTTCGACGAAGAAGTCTTCGATCTCGCCATGCTTCGCCACGATCTTCTTGTAACGTGTCGCTCGCGTGGTCGTCAGCTCCAACCGATTCAGCGTACTTTTCCCGGCCAAAGCAAAACCGTCATCAGGGTCTGGCTCTCTCTTGCCTGCCAAAATCGCCATCAGCGGATCGTGACGCAATTGCTCGTGATCGTTGAGGTCTTCGTAACCCAACGCAATTCCAAAAACACGTTGGGCCAATAATTCTTCCAACGAGTGTGTCGTGTACCTCGCATCGCGGTAGTCCCGGAAACAGCGACTGAAGAGCTCGACCAATCCCAGCTTGGCTTCCAGCTCTCGCAGGAGGAGCCCACCACCGTCCGAAGTGATCGCAGGAGCGTCAAATCTCGCGGTAACTTCTCGCCGACCGACCCGGTGAAATTCAAACGAACGCTGAGTACAATCTGTCATTGCCAAGCCGTCCATGTGGTTCTGCGGAAATGCCTGTTGCTAAAGCATCTACGCGGCCACGGGCGGCTTGGATATAATCGGCCTGTGAGAAATGCTAAGTATTCATACGAAAGATGCAGTCCAATCCGTTGACTGCACATTGCCGATCTTGGGGGGGCTCGGGGACGTCTGGGTTGGTGTTCAAGGACATTCTGCCAAGCATCTATCTTTGATTTCCCGAAGAAACAAGAGCAGCGACGAAGGGGCCTGGAGCTGGTTACAAAAGCGGGACAGGCACCTTGCCAATTGGCGATTCCCGTCAGTGGTGGAGCTTCAGAGGAGCCAGCCCCGGTTTTGCAATCACTTTTAGCCTGAGAGAGTGCACCTGCGTGCGACAGGACTCGTCGGTCGACGTTGCCCATTCGACTGCGTCCGGCGAACGGATTGTCCGAGTCAGTTGGCTAAAAATGCAGCAAAGCGAAGCCTGACGGCTGCGCTTTGTTTTCATCGGATGGGATTCGTATTCGACAAGTCAACGCTGGCGGCGGAAACGCAAGGCCAGTGCGGCACTCATTAGCACCAGCACCAACGTTCCCGGTTCGGGCACGGATGCCACATCCGACGATTGGAATTTGTTTGAGTTCCAGATCAGAAAGTCACCACCATCGACGACGCCATCGGCGTTCACATCACCCGAGCACCAGTGCGAGCTGGTGGAGAATTTGTTCGAGTTCCAGATCAGAAAATCGCCACCGTCAACAACTCCATCCAGGTTGATGTCGCCAAGCAGGTATCCGGTCGTGAGATTCTCGGTGCCCGCGGCCGACAACCAGGCGTCGCGATCGTCCAAATCCAGATCGCCGTCACCCGTCAGGTCAAACCAGGGCTGCTCCGATTGCGAGGCGATCGCCTTGGTGAGTTGATCGATATCGTCGCAATTCACAAAACCGTCGGCATTGAAATCGGCGGGTCGCACGTCCACGCGAGAAACGAACAGTCCGCTATTGATGTCGCTGGAAATGATCGTACCGCTTTCGAAATATGGGTACACCGACCAGGCACCATTGTAGCTGGAACCGTTGTTCGCAGGGTACGTATCCAGCCATCCGACTTCGTCAAACGTTGCTGCCGTCGGATCGGTGATCTCAAACAGGCGAACGCCGCTCGTGTAGTTCGCGGCGTATATGTAGTTGCCTTTGACATACAGATTGTGGTCGATCGCCGAACCAGCACCCGGGCTGATGGGTGTGCTGCCCAGATAAACCGGTTCGTCCAAATCGCTCACGTCCCAGCGATGTGTCCAGGTCGAGTCGAGCTCGTCGTTCTGATAGAAGATCGTGTGGTCTTCCGACAACCATCCCTGATGCACGTACTGCACACCAGGATACGTGTCTTCCCAAATGCGAAACGGAGCCGATTTGTCGTCAACATCAATGATGACGAAGTCGTTCGAGCTCGCGGAGAACATCACTTCCCGCCCGGCATACGTTGGGTCAGGCCCGTGGTAAGTCACAATCTGCGCGTCGTGGATATACCCATCGACATCGATCGAATTCACAAAGGCTGGGACGCCCGGATTCGACAGGTCGTAGGCCAAAGCACGGCCACCGCTTTCGTTCGAACCGATCACATAGGCGAATCCCGATTCTTCATTGATGGCAATGTTGTGCGCATTGCGAAACGAATTCTCATTAAACGTGGTCGAAAAAGTCTGGGGCGAAGTGACACCACGGAGGTTGGTGAGATCAAACACTTGCAGCCCATGCGGTCCCACGCTGCCATCCGCGACAATGTAAGCGTAGTTGCCATAGGTTTTGACATCGCGCCAAATGTCGTTGCCGGCAGCGGAAGGTAAATTGCCAAGATAGACCGAGTTGAATGGATCGGTAACGTCGACGAAGGCGGTACCATTGGATCGCGCCATCAAAGCGTACTCGCGATTGGTCATTGGATCGGTCCAGCCCCAAATGTCTGCACCCGAACCGCCGCCAATCTGATTCAGATCAAATTGATCGGCGAGGGTCATGTTGCTGCTGGCGTATTGTGCGTTTGCCGTCGCAGCGACAAACGCCCAGCAAAGAAGATGACCGATGAAGAATAACGGACGCATGAGGACCCCCTCGATTTCTGTTCTGTTCCAATCTTGCATTATGAGCCAGATTGACGGTTTCTTCAAAGCGAACCGTCGAAGTTTCTCGACGTTCTTCGTCGCCGCCTTGCGCACAGCGTGTCCTGCGCGACATGTCGCCGATAATTAACCGACTTTTGCCCCGCAAGGACGGGAAGAGAATCGGCGGAAGTACGACCACAGTGCGAGCAACAGCAGCGAACAGGACGCCGAAATCGGCTCAGGAACCGCATGCGCCGATTCCCCTGGAAGTCCTGAGAAGTCCGAGGACTGGAACTTCGATGCATTCCAAAGCAAGAAATCCGCGCCATCGATGGTCCCACTCGCATCCAGATCACCATCGCACCATGCCGGGCTTGGGGCGAATTTATTTGCATTCCAAACCAGGAAGTCGCCGCCGTCGACGGTACCGTCCAGGTTGATGTCGCCGACCAGGTAGGCAGTGCCACCACTCAGATTCTCGCCGCCCGCAAGTGCCAGCCAAGCATCTCGATCCTCCAAATCCAGTTCGCCATCCTCGTTTAGATCAAACCAGGGCTGAGTCGAGCCGCTGACAATCGCGTTGACCAATTGATCGATGTCGGTGCAGTCGGCACGGCCGTCGGCGTTGAAATCGGCCGGGATCGAATCAACGCGGGAAACAAACAGTCCCCGATTGATGTCGCTCGAAATGATTGTCCCACTATCAAAAAATGGATAGACCGACCATGCGCCTTTAAAACCAATACAACGGATTGAGGGGCACAAGCTGGCGTCGCCGATGTCGTTTTCTGGATACGTATCGAGCCACGCGACTTCGTTCAACGTCCCATCGGTTGCATCGGCAATCTCCATCACACGAACACCGGCCGCGTAATTGGCCTGAAAGACGTACCTGCCTTTGACGTACAGGTTATGGTCAAGCGCCGTTCCGGCCGTTTCTTCCATCGTGCCCAAATAGACGGGGGCATCCAGGTCGGTGACATCCCAGCGATGCGTCCAAGTCGCGTCGAGTTCATCGTTGTGGAAAAAGAGCCTGTGGTCCTCCGACAACCAGCCCTGATGAGCGTATCGTCGGCCAGGGTAGGACTCCAGCGCCACCAGCAGCGGATTCGCTTTGTCGGTCACGTCGACGATATTGATGCCGCGGCCCTCCTGTCCACCAAACAGAATCTCGGCACCGGCGTAATCGGCATCGGGTCCGTGATAATTCACAACTTGAACATCATGCGAAGATCCGCCGAAGTCAAAGGCGACTCGAATTCCCAACGACCGTTGGATTTACGGGGTTGGACAGGTCGTAGATCAGAGCGTTGCCGGTCACGTTGCTGGCGACGACGTAGGCGTGGCCCGATTCCTCGTTGATCGCCAGGTTATGCGCATTGCGAAAGGTGGTGTCGAAGGCGGTCGTGGCAAAAGTCTGTGGCGACGTCACGCCGCGCAGGTTCGTCAGGTCGAAGATTTGCAGTCCGTGCGGCCCGACGCTCCCGTCCGCCACGATATAGGCATGGTTGTTGTAGGTCTTGATGTCGCGCCACGTCGTCGAACTGCCGGTTCGCGACGGCAGGACTCCCAGGAATTCCACGTTGTATGGATCGGTCACATCGACGAACGAAGTTCCGTCAGACCGGCCCATCAAGGCATACTCGCGGCCGGTCAATGAATCGGTCCAGCCCCAAATGTCGTTTCCGTTTGCTCCACCCAACGTTTCCAGATCGACGTGCGCCGTCAGCGTCATATTGCTGGCGGCAAACTGAGCTTGCGACTCACCCACCCAACATGAACCGACACCAGCCAACAAACCGACGACAAACAACCGAATTTCAAACCGCCTCATGAACTCCCCTTCAAGTTTGCTGCATCGCCATTGGCCCCGTAGCGGGCCAGCCCACCCCACGCATCATTCTGAATCAGACCAACGCTACATCAAAGGCGTATTCCAGATTTCAGCCAGATTCGCGTTTCGCTGTGGGCGTACCAGAAACCCGCTGCCGATCAGGTGCTCGACGATGATTGGGCGAGTCGATTTACCTCGTCCAATCGATCCACTCGCTCGAATTGCTCGGCGACTTCCACGGCATGCGTCACCATCAGCAACGATACCTGCTCTTCTTCGCAGGTCTTGCGAATCAGGTCAACGATCTGCTGCTGGTTTGCCGGATCGACATTCGCCGTCGGCTCGTCGGCCAGCAGCAGCTTGGGACGGTTGGCGAGCGCTCGAGCTACCGCTACTCGCTGTTGTTCGCCGACCGACATCGCGCTCGGTTTGTGCGACGCTCGACTGGTTAAACCAACCCGGTCAAGCAGCTTGACGGCCCGCGACCGATCGTAACGACCTGAAGCAAACGTCATTCCGAGCATGACGTTTTCCAGAGCGGTAAAGCCGGGCAGCAGGTTGAAGGTCTGAAACACGTAGCCCAAATTCTCGGCACGAAATCGATCGCGTCCCGCTTCTGTCAATCGAGTGATGTCGAGCCCGCCGATTTTGACGGAACCGGTGTCGGCTTTGCTGATGCCCGAAATGACCTGCAACATCGTTGACTTGCCGCAGCCGCTGCGACCGACCAGCACCATCTGCTCGCGATCGGCAATTTCGAAACGGGGAATGTCGAGGATCTGCAGGGGGGAGCCGTTCGGCTTGAGAGTACGACTTTTTGACGTTTTCGAGGAGGAGCATTTTTCGAGACTTGAGATTTGAGAATTGAGATTTGGTCTAGCGGCCGCGTTGGCGCATGGCTCGTTCGATCTGACGGTTGCTCTCATTTTTCTTCAGCGTCTCACGTTTGTCGTGCAATTTCTTACCCTTGCACAGGCCCAATAGCAACTTGGCGTGTCCCATTTTGAAGTACATCTTCAGCGGCACGAGCGTCAGGCCTTTTTCATGGGCACGCTGAGCGAACTTGTTGATTTCACTGCGATGAAGCAGCAGCTTGCGGGGCCGTTTCGGATCGTGATTCATACGGTTGGCTTGCACGTACTCGGCAATATCACTGCCGACCAACCAGACTTCGCCGCCGCGAATGCGGCCGTACGCTTCATCCAGCGAAAGCTTTCCATTCCTCAGGCTCTTCACTTCGCTGCCGACCAGCGCAATACCGCACTCGAGTGACTCGAGCACTTCGAATTTGTGCCTCGCTTTGCGATTCTCGGCGATCAGGCGTTCGTTCGGATCGTCTGTCGACGCTTTCTTTTTCTTCGACTTCTTACTCATTCAGCAGGATTCTATCGCCTTCGGCCGCTTTGATTCTAGGAGCGTTACGGCGAAGCGGCGGCTCGGACCTACTCCAAAAGTGCAAAACAACTAGAATATAGGTTGCGAATGGTCATCTTGACCTTCACTGCGAATGCCAGTCGTTGCACGGAACATCGAATCATGTCCGACACTTTGCCACAATTACCGGTTATTTCCGAGCCACCGATCGAGTCGGCCGAAACGAGGCGACGATTGCCCGAGTGGCTGCGGCGGCAAATCCCGACAGGCAACGCCAATCATTTTACGGCCAACGTGCTGGACGACCTGAGACTGGAAACGGTTTGCGACAACGCCAAGTGTCCCAACCGCATGGAGTGCTATTCGCAGAAGACGGCGACCTTCATGATCCTGGGCAACGTCTGCACGCGGCCGTGCGGATTTTGTGCGGTCGACCGCGGTCGCCCGAAGCGCTGGAAGATGACGAGCCGGCCCGTCTGGCCGAGGCTGCCGATCGGCTCGGGCTGAAGCACGTTGTGATCACGTCGTTACCCGCGATGATCTGCCAGACGGTGGAGCCGAGCATTTCTACCAGTGCGTGCTGGCCGTGCGCGAGCGGACCGGATGCGACCGTCGAGGTGCTGACGCCCGACTTTGTCGACGTGCAACGGCGGCGTTGGATCGCGTCGTCGAGGCGGCCCGGAAGTCTTCAACCACAACACCGAAACGGTGCCGCGGCTGTATCGCGAGGTCCGCGGGCCCAAGTCGGATTATCGCTGGACACTGGAACATGCTGACGCGGGTCAAACAGTCAAACCCGCAAATCAAGACCAAGAGCGGATTGATGCTGGGGCTGGGCGAAACGCAGGAAGAGCTGTTGGACGTGCTCGCCGATCTGCTGGACGCCGACGTGCGACTTCCTGACGCTGGGGCAGTATCTGCAACCGTCACTGGAGAAGTACCTGCCGGTCGTGCGTTACGTTCCGCCAGAGGAATTCGCTGAGCTGGGCCGGCATGGCCGAAGAGCATGGGTTTCAAGAAAGTCGCCAGCGGACCGTTTGTTCGCAGCAGCTACCACGCACGTGAAATGGCGGAGATGTTTTAGCTCTGCCTGTCTGGATCATCACCGGCGCTGCTATTTGCCAAGTTCGCGACGGCCGATCGTACGGCGGTGACGAGCGTTTCAACATCCTCCATCGTGTTGTAGACGCCAAAGCTGGCTCGAGTGGTCGCCGGGATCCCCAATCGTTCGTGCAAGACCATCGCACAGTGATGACCGTGACGCGTAAAGACTCCAGCCTCATCCAGGCGATGTGCCAGGTCTTCGCTGGAAACTCCAACAATCGAAAAACTGAGGATGGCTCCCCTGTGGCCCGATCCCGGTTCGGGCCCCACGATTTTCAGACCCGGGATTTGCGACAGTTGTTCGTAGGAGCCTGCATCAACCGATCTTCATGCTCGTGAATCGCCTCAAAGCCAATCGATTGCACGAAGTCGATGGCCGCCCCGAGTCCGATGATTTGAACAATGGGCATCGTGCCCGCTTCAAACTTGGCGGGCGGTTGAGCCCACGTCGATGACTCGCGACCTACCGTTTCGATCATGTGCCCACCATACATGAAAGGGTCCATCGACTCGAGCAATTCATGTCGGCCGTAAAGGACTCCTACGCCGGTGGGGCCGTAGAGTTTATGCCCGGAAAAACACAGGAAATCGATGTCCCCGGCGGTTACATCGATCGATTGATGCGGGATGCTCTGAGCCGCATCGACAAACAACAGTGCACCGCAAGCATGCGCACGTGCCGCGAGTTGATCAACTGGATTCATGGTACCCAGCACGTTGGACATGCTCGACACGGCGACGATCGCAGTCTTTTGGTTGATCACCGAATCGAAGGCGTCCTCGTCGAGCAATCCATCAGACGTAATCGGAAGAATCCGCAACGTGGCGCCGGTCTCTTTGGCCACGACCTGCCAAGGCACAAAATTGGCATGATGAGCCATCTCAGAGACTACGACTTCGTCTCCCGGTGTCAAAAACTTACGACCCCAGGACATCGCCACGACATTAACCGACATCGTCGTGCCCGACGTGAAGATGATCTCGTCGGTACGTTGAGCCCCAATGAGACGCGGCCACCTTGGAACGAACCGCCTCGATCTCATCGTCCACACGTTGTCCAAAGTAATAACGACCGCGAAACGCGTTCGCGTAGTACTGCTCTTCCACTTCGCGCTCTTTGGCGATCACGCACGCAGGTTTTTGTGCCGAAGCGCCGCTGTCCAAAAACACGGGGCGTTTGCCGCCCGGCAACGTTTGATTAAGTACCGGGAATTCCGCAGCAATGCCCTCGATGCTGCGAGTGATCGCGACGTCAGTTGCTTTGACTGCTGTCCCAGGTCGAGGGTCATCGTCGAGTTCGGCCCCAATCGCTGCCGCTGCAAAAGTGCGAATACGGCGGACCATGGAATAGAGCCCATTCTTCCGTTGCGGCAAGATCAGCCGCCCCAGACCCATGCGATCGAACACACTTGCATAGTCCACATCAAGGATTTCCTGCGGCGTTCGCGAATCGTACATTTGCAACACGACGTAAGCCAAACCCTTGACCACAAATGCATCGCTGTCGACCTGGATTTCTACCTTGGGCGGATCGGTTTCCGAAAGACGGTTCACGAGCCAGACGCGACTCTGGCAGCCAGGTACGAGATGCTCATCGACGTAGACCGACTCGGGCAATTCCGGCAACTCGCGACCGAGTTCGTCCAGGTACTGGCACGCCTCACGCTCGTCGAAATGGGCAAATTCGTCAATCAGTTCGTCTACGAGGCTCAACATTCTTCCCCCAGGTGCGGGCCAGTAAATGTTGGACCGTCTTCATCAAGTTCATCAATCGGCGATTCTACTCCCGCCACCATCGCCCTCCAGGCAACCCTGCAACATTGTGAGCGTTCATGATCCAGAGGCAGGCGACACAACGCAATCATCTCGTTCGCCTGAAATTGTTCAATCCAGCTCAAGTCTTTTCCTTCGACATGCTCCATCAGGATGGACGCTGCTGCCAGACTGAAGGGCAACCTTGGCCCTTGAAACCACGCTTCTTCAATGTCTCGCCCACGATTCGCAGTTCAACCGTCAGCCGATCACCACATTCCGCAAGCTCAGCCTCCGCCCGATGCGTGGGATGCTCGCAGCGACCTTCGTGGTAGGGGTCTTCGTAATGATCCTGCAGAAATTGGTCCATGGCTACCGTCCTGTATTTCGTCAATACAGTCTATGCAGCACGGAGGAAACCGGACCATGGGCCGCCTGTTAACGTAGGACCTACGGGGAAGCCAAAGGCTGGGGTCAGCCGCAACGAGGTGGAAGTTCGTAGCCCCTTTCGCGTCGTCGGGAATCGTGTTGACTGTAGATGAGCGCGCCGGCCACTCCTGCCATCAACACGTCAACTGCTGTTTGCCAACGACCATGCATGTGCGACCTGATAGAGACGGTGGACGCCTCCCCAGCCACCTGCGGCCGGACTTCATCGTCCTGAGGGTCGGGTTCATCATTGACAACGACGAAAAGTACCTGGAAGGCATCGTCGATTCTGGCAAGTCGGGCCACGTTCAAATCGTCCCGCCCGAATTCCGTCACCGGCTTCGATCCGTCCAGCATGGCCTTCCGGGAAACATTGGAGCCTGGACCGTTACGGCCCCGAAGTCGATCCGGTGGTAACGGGCCATGACCGGTTCCACGCGAAAAACGACTGCCGAATTGGGCAGGATCAGCTGCCTGCTGCCATCGGCCTCGTGCGTCGACTCGCTGGAGTGCTGCACCAATTCTCCGGCGTGGTGTCGAAGGTTCTCCGCGATATCCATGGTGGGCATTGAACCAGGTGCCAGTTCAGCGGTCGTCACTTGCAAACCGGAATCCGAAGTTGTTCGGTTGGGTCGGACCTCAAAGTCCTCGGTAAGTTCGTTCGGCGAAGATTCAACCTCCGGATCAGTTTCGACCAACGGGGCTGGCATTTCGCTGGTCAAAGTACCACTCAACGATTCATTGGCAACATCACGACGCCTGTCTTGTGTTGGCGGTGGCATGCTTTGGGACCCGGCTGAGAACTCCGCTGCGAAGCCATCGGTGGTGACAGGCCCAACCGCTCCAAGATCAACTTGACCGGCAAGGGATGTTTCATTCCGGGCAATATCAATGGTGGGATTGGCGGTCTTCAATGTCATGAAGACTGCTTTGCTTCGCCGATTGTTCGACAACGGTTCGCTAAATACTGAACCGGTATCAGCCACTACCACTGCACTCGAGTTGGTAGCACTCGATGTTAATGGTGTAACACTGAAGATCGGAACCAGTGAGTCAGAAACAGGTGATGGAGTTGTGACGCCGGAAATGTCTGCTGGTGATTCGCGAATTTCCGCCAACTTGGAAAGATCAGTAACCGCAACGGGTTGTTCGCTGCCAGGAAATCGACGGTCGGCAAGCACCTCGATTTCAACATGATTCGCAAACGGCTCCTCATTGATCGCTGGAGTCGATTGGCCGCTCGAATGACTTGGCAACGGTTCCATCCAATCAGCTGCCAGCAAACGACGCGTTTCCAAAAATTCGAGCTGCATTCGCTGGAACCTGCGGCGAAAAGTTCGGTCTATCATCGTCAGTCACTTCTGGATACTAAGATCGGGAAATGCTTCCTGCAGACTGGCTTCCTGTTGGTCGAGGAACCTCCTGAACCGCTTGACCGTTGGAGCGCTTTCGACCGCTGCCCGTTGATGCAACAACCCTTCATTCCATACCTCCAAGGCCGCATCACGTTCATCGAGCTCGATCAGCACTGAGCCCTGATTGTAGAGTACCGCACCGAGGCTGCTGCGAAACGCCGGTTCGGCCGGCGCCAGCTCGACCATTGCCGTGAGCAGGTCGGCTGCTTCTGCAAACACGTTGCGCGCTTTCTCAAACGAGCCACTCTCGCGGTACAAATCGCCAAGGTGATTTTGCGTGATCGCCAAGTCTTCCCGATAGCCGATTCGACCCGGTGCCGATGCAACGAGGCGCCGCTGCATACGGATCGCCTGCTCATACGCTTGCTCGGCTTGTGCCACGCGCCCATCCAGAAACAACAGTTCGGCACGCCGATCATGGCTGATGGCCAGCTCGCTTTCCAGCGAAGGCAAGTCCGGCCGCTCGACCAACAATTGCTTCTGCAAATGGATCGCCTCTTCACTGAGCGATCGCGAACGAATGCGATCGTAAGCCGATTCGAGCGACGAGAGGTTGTGAAGCACCAGTGCCAACTGTCGCCGCTGTTTGAAGCAGATGTCATCGTCCCCGTTTTCCTGGATCAGTTGACGGTAAAGCCGTATGGCCGCCTCATACGCCAGTTTGCTGCGATCCAGTTCCTGTGAACGTTCGAGGACGTAGGCCAGATTTGCCTGCGACGTCGCCAGATCCCCGGCCAGCTGCAAGTTTTCGGGGGTACGTGCCAACAGGTTTTGTTGCGTCTCGACGGCCGTGCTCAACTTCGACGTAGCCAGATCGAGTTGACCCGTCCGCGCCAACAGCATCGCTTCGTTGTTAATACAATTCAACAGCTCGGAACGATAGGCGTCATTCCCGGGGAATCGAGTGGCCATGTGCTGCAGCTCGGAACGAGCTTCCTGATAGAGCTCAATCGCCTGACGAATGTCGCCCAGTTGTTCGGCGATGTTGCCCGACTTGGCAAGTGTTACTCCCCGATCGCGATACAGCGAAGGGTCATCCGATTGCGTGAGTAGATAATCGTAGAAGTGCTTCGTTTTCAGCAGCAGCTCCCGACGTGCGTGTTCGGCCCCGGGGATATTCACCAGCGACTCGCTGGTTTGCACACCCAGTTGGTCCACAATCTGCCGAGCCGCTTCAAAATTCGCCTTCGCTTGACGGTAGCTGGCATCTTTCTGATCGAGTGCGGCCGCCGTGCGCTGCTGTTCCCTGGCAATCAAGAACGTCGCCGTCGCCAGGCCTGCCGCCAGCAGAATCAGACCCATTGTGACCGTTGCAACCATTCGGCGATGCCGTTTCGCCCATTTGAAACAGCGATCCGAGAGCGACGATCGCCGAGCCAATGTCGGACGTCCGTCGAGGAACCGCTGCAGGTCTTCGCCCAGTTGTTCGGCCGACTCGTACCGGTCCGACGGCTCAATCTCGATCGCTCGCAGGATGATATTTTCCAGATCGACCGGAATTGCAGGATTCAACCGACGTGGTGGTGGAGGTTCCCTGGTGCCGATCTGCTGCATGAACGCTTCCCGGTCCTCAACTTCGAACGCCGGCTTGAGCGTCAACAGTTCGTATAGCGTAACGCCCAACGAGTAGACATCTGTGCGGTGATCAACGTAGGCATTGCTGCCTCGTGCCTGTTCGGGGCTCATGTAGCGAGCCGTTCCCAGCACGTCGCCCGTGCCGGTCATCGAAAGGTCGTTTGGGATTCGCGCCAGACCGAAGTCGGCAATCCAAATCTTCCCTCGCTCATCAAGCAACAGGTTTGACGGCTTGATATCGCGATGGACGATGCCAATTTCATGGGCGTGACTCAGCCCGGCCGCCGTTTCAATACCCAGCCGAGCCACTTGTCGGAAATGGTCGGCGTCCGCTCGGTAACCCGCACTCGCAGTGGCGTAGCTCTTGATCCAACTGGAAACAGGTTGTTTTGTCTGAGTTGAAACGGGGCGACCGGTCGAACCGGCCGCTTCGACGGGCGCCTCATCTCCTGTTTCCGATGACGACTTCAACTGCCCGATCGCGACACTGAGTGGAGCTCCCTCGATATATTGCATCGCGTAGAAGTGAACGCCACGATCAACGCCAACCGCGTAGACAGGAACGATATTCGGGTGGTGCAGACGTGCAGCTGCCTGAGCTTCGTTGTTGAAACGGTCGATTTGCTTACGGTCGAGCAACGCGGCAAAAGGCAGTACTTTTAAAGCGACACGGCGGTTCAGTGTCTGATCCACCGCCTCGTAAACGATTCCCTGGCCGCCACGACCGATCTCCCGTATCAAGGTGTAAACGCCCAGCTGCTGCGGCGCCTGATAGACGCCGTCGCTGCCACCCGTGGAATGTGCCGCACCGAGCACTCCATGCATCGCCCTCAAATTGTGCAGGTGAGGCCGCAACTCGTCTGCCAATTCATCATGAGTTTGCAGGAACTGTTCATCGTCAACCGCGTCGCCCGATTCCAGCAACGTCAAGTACTCGTCCAGGATCGCCGAGAGCCTCTCTTGTAACCTTGTGTCGCCCTGCAACTTCACCGGTCGATCAACGTCGTGTGTATCGGTCGCCGATTTCCTGGCGTCTGCCGGGTGGTTCATCACACGTCACTCTCATCAAGCAGGACGCGCAGCCTTTCCAGTGCGCGAAACCACATCATGCGCACGGCGCCGGACGAACGCCCCATCCGCTTTGCCACGTCCGAAAAAGGCAGGCCTTGAAAATTTCGCAACGTCACAACCGTTTGATGATCCTTGGGCAATTGAGCAATACAATTGGCCAGATGGACGCCCCGTTCGCGTTCCAGTGCCACCCCGCTGGGCGTGTCGCCCTCCG
Organism: uncultured Planctomycetales bacterium; assembly: GCA_963821085.1. GTDB lineage: Bacteria > Planctomycetota > Planctomycetia > Pirellulales > Pirellulaceae > CAWGCE01. The sequence goes on from CAWGCE010000006.1 coordinate 514,485, forward strand.
CAACCAATCAGCGCCTCCATTTGCATCGTTGAACGGTCGACCGACTTCTGCAATTGTTGCAGCGACAGCTCTCGTCTCACGTCGCGTTTCCCCGCGAGCACGTGTCGCTCCACAACGTGCGCCAGATTGTGAACCATGATCTGTCGCAACCAGGCGACGAATTCACGTTCCGTGTCACCACGAAACTGAGAAAAATCGCGGTGCGCCTCGCAGACGGTTTCCTGCACGACATCCGAGGGGCTGACTCGGTGACGCAGTTTCTGATCCAACTGCGTCGTGGCAAGAATCTTGAGGTACTGCAGGTAGAGCTCCAACAACCGACCGACGGCATCCACCTCTCCATTGCGAGCCTGTTGGATCAACTCGGACGGACGGATGGAACTATCGGCGACCATGACGGAACCCACGCGGGGGACAGAAAACCACAACTCCATGGTGTATTAGGCCCAGTTTGAACCGAATTGTCACGCTCGACACGAATGGCGGGTGGCTCGTTGAGTCACAACCGCCCGCTATGAAAAGACTTAGCCGATTGCATCTGGCCGTGACTCTTGACGAAGTGTGGGCAGAAAGAATGCCGGCGAAGCTCGTCCGACACAACTGCGTCAAGTTCGCAAATTAGCCTCACTCACCAAAGTGTCGGATGGCAGAACGACGATTCACTTTGGTCGTGAACAACTATTTGACCCGACCAGGATGTCCATCGGTGGCAAGGCAACGGTTCGCAGTGCATCTAAAATAAACTTGAGCTTTGCAGCCAGGGGCGTCAGAGCTCTGCTCCGGAAATGGAAGAACGGATCGGTCAAGCCAGGCAGTTTGAGGGCCAATTTAATCCGCGTGAGATTGAACAAGAACGGTGAGACCCATCCGCTCGACTTTGAAAAGGAGGAGCGCAATGAAGAAGGCATTTGTCTTTCATTTGTTAATCACGTGCTTGGGCGCTCAGGTGACCGTGGCGCAGGGAGTGCACAACTTCCAGCACTTGGTTGGCGGCTCGACCAACGTGTGGCAGTTTACCGATCGTACGGACCACCATGACGCGGTCGTTCGAGTTTCCGTCGGACAGGCATCGGGCACAGGCACAATCGTCTCTGTTGATCGAAGTAAGCCGAGTGGTACAGGTTTTGAGGGTTATTGCGTGACCGCCTACCATGTGGTCCGAGAACGACCAGAATCAAATGCTATCAAAGTTCATTATCGCAATGGCAAGTCAGCCAGGAAATGCAAGCTGGTTGCGTTTAATGACGAATATGACACGGCCCTGCTTTGGGTTTGGGTGCCGGATAAGCTGGTCGCTGCACGCGTGGCTACCACGCCGGTCAAGGGACTGGATCAACTGGAGCTCTGCGGTCTTGGCGGTAATTCGAGACTGAACTGCTGCCTTCGCAGTTTTTCCGCTTCCGCGTCGCTGCCTACGACCGACAACCAGTTGTTTGCCGATGTGTCACTGCTTCCGGGCGATTCGGGCGGGCCGGTTTTCAACAGCAATCGTGAGTTGGCAGGAGTGATTTCTGGCGGTTGGTTATGGTGGGAGGCGGGCGTTCGAGGCAAAAGTGGCGAACACATCATGGCGACGTGGCCAGCTCGAGCTTCGAACAGCACGGTCTTGCGCAAGTTGTTGGACCGAGCCATTGGGCCGCAGCAGCCTACCAACGTGATCCCGGTGATGGATCAAATGGCGCAGTCGGAATAGCCCCATTTCGACTTCGTCACACCTCGCCGTCGACTTCGACGGCGAGGCATTTTTTTGTAACGCAACAGATAGCGGCGGAACTCATCTTTCCGCCAACGTCTCTTCCACCATCGATCCGTACTTTTCAAGAACAGAGACCTGAAGGCCCGACCATCTTGCCGGAAATGGCTCGCGGGCTGAACAGTTTCTTGGTCGCTACGATTGCTGCACCACTACGCTGATACATTTTGAGTTAATCCGGCAGTGAGCGACACGGTTGCCGGGTTTGGAAAAGGGCCGACAATGAGCGGCTCTGCCGACTCCCGATCCATTCCTGCTTTTTGGATGACCGTGTACCGCAATCTCCGTCAATGCGTCGAAGACCTGGATCGGCACGGACACCTCGTTCGCATTCCGAACGAGATCGATGCGCACCTGCAAGCCGCCGAAATCCATCGACGTGTGTTTCAATCGGGTGGACCGGCGATCTACTTCGAATCCGTCAAGGGTTGCGAATTTCCCATGGTTTCCAACCTGTTTGGCACCATGGATCGAACTCGGTTCATTTTCCGCGACACGCTCGATAGCGTGCGGCGGTTAATCGACCTGAAGATCGATCCAGGCAACCTCCGGAAAGCGCCTCTGCGTTACCTCTGGTCAGGCACAAAAGCTATCAGGATGTTGCCCCGGGTTCGCAGCGACGGCCCTGTCATGCAAAACACAACTTCGATCAGTCGATTGCCCGGGCTGCAGAGTTGGCCCGACGATGGTGGGCCCTACGTCACTCTGCCGCTGGTTTATTCCGAGCATCCCCGCCAGCCTGGTTTGATGAAGTCAAACCTGGGCATGTACCGGATTCAATTGTCTGGTAACGAATATCAAACCGACGCGCAGATCGGTGTCCACTACCAAATCCATCGTGGCATCGGAGTGCACCATGCGGCCGCCCTTCAAGCGGGCAAGCCCTTTCGCGTCAACGTATTTGTGGGCGGCACGCCGGCGATGTCGGTCGGGGCGGTCATGCCATTGCCCGAGGGGCTGGCCGAACTTACGTTCGCCGGTGCGTTGGCAGGGCATCGTATCCCGATGGTGCGTCAGCCAGATGGCCCAGCCATTTACGCCGAGGCCGATTTCTGTATCAGCGGCACGATGGAAGCCAAGACGCTGCCTGAAGGTCCGTTCGGCGACCATCTCGGATACTACAGCCTGACCCACGAGTTCCCGGTGCTTCGTGTCGACAAGGTATTCCACCGCAAAGGAGCTATCTGGCCGTTTACGGTCGTGGGACGGCCACCACAGGAAGACACGATGTTCGGTGAACTGATTCACGAACTGACCGGCCCCGTAATTCCGACAGTCGTGTTTGGTGTAAAGGCGGTCAACGCCGTCGACGCTGCCGGAGTCCACCCATTGATGCTGGCGATTGGCAGTGAACGCTACGTTCCATTCCGCGAGACATCGCGGCCGCAGGAAATACTGACGCAGGCCAATGCGATTCTGGGGCAAGGGCAGATGTCGTTGGCCAAGTATCTGATCATCGCCGATGGCAACGACGCAACCGATCTGAACGTCAACGACATTGGCGACTTCCTGCAGTTTGTGCTGAAACGTATCGACCCGGCCCGTGATTGCCACTTTCAGACGTGTACCACGATCGACACCCTGGACTATTCTGGCAGTGCCCTGAACGAAGGATCCAAACTGGTGCTGGCTGCGGCCGGCCCCGAACGTCGAACGTTACCAAGCGAAATCACCGGCGACCTGAAGTTACCCGATGGATTCCTTCAGCCGCGAATCTGCCTGCCAGGGGTTCTGGCAGTTCAGGCGCCACCCGCCAAATCAGATCATGATGGGCTACTGGCGAGATTTTGTAGCGATCTTGACCGAAGCAGTTCGTTGAACCACTTTCCGCTCGTGATCCTGGTCGACGACAGTCGCTTCGTCGCGAAAACATTGAACAACTTTCTCTGGGTTACTTTCACTCGCAGCGATCCGGCCGTGGATATCGACGGCGTGGATTCGTTTGTCGAAAACAAGCACTGGGGCTGCCGCGGCAGCCTGGTGATTGACGCCCGCCGCAAGCCCCGCCACGCGCCGTTACTGGTCGAGGACCCCGAAGTTAGCAGGTCGGTCGATGCGCTGGCAGCTCGCGGTGGCCCGCTGTCCAGGTGGCTTTGAGCGTCTAGTGTTTCCACAATCGATCGCGTCCGATAAGCTCGCCAATTGGCTTGTAGAGCAATTTACGATTCGAGGCGGATTGAGGAAATCGAATGACCCCGGAAGAGCTTCGAAAAAACCAGCAGGCGATCGTCGACTCGCCAAGCTACCAATTGGCCGAAGAGGATCTGGAATTCCTCGGACATCCCGATCTACGTCCCCTGCGCATGCAATTGGAATTGCTTAAACCGGAGATGACGTTCCGCGAGCACGACGTACTGGCGACGGTCGTAATGTTTGGCGGAACCCAGATCGTACCTCGCGAGGAAGCCGAAGCGCAGGTTGTCGCTGCCCGGAAAGACCTGGTCGAACGGCCGGACGACGCAAAAGCCAAACGAGCACTCCAGCGTGCCGAAGCTCGACTGAGAAAATCGAAGTACTACGACGATGCCCGCGAGCTGGGCAAGATCGTTTCGACAACCTGTAGCATCCAGGGGCACTGCAATTACTTCGTGATGACGGGTGGTGGACCGGGCATCATGGAGGCCGCGAATCGCGGCGCCTACGAAGCGGGTGCCAAGAGCATCGGGCTGAATATTACGTTGCCCGACGAACAGTTTCCCAACGGTTACATTACTCCGGAACTCTGCTTCCAATTTCACTATTTCGCGCTGCGGAAGATGCACTTCCTGCTGCGTGCCAAAGCGCTCGTCTGCTTTCCCGGTGGCTTTGGCACACTCGACGAACTGTTTTGTACACTGACACTGCGGCAGGTACACCGCATGCAGGACATTCCCATTATCCTGTATGGGCGGGAATACTGGGAGAACGTGATTGACTTTCAGTTCCTCGCCGACGAAGGCGTCATCCGCGACGAACATCTGGACTTGATTGACTTCGCGGAAACACCGCTTGAAGCCTGGAACATCATTTCCAATTTCCACGAAGACGACATCAAGTCCTGAAGCACGGTACGGATTCATGATGCGATCGTTCGCCAAGATCTTTGACACGCCCTCACCAGTCGCCTTGGTCACTGGCAGCGGCGCAGCTCGTGTGGGCAATGTCATCGCTCGCGATCTGTCGTCTGCCGGTTGCGCCGTCGTGTTGCATGCCAGAACCAGCATTGAGAAGGCCGAAGCGACGGCCGCCGAACTTCGCGTCCAAGGCGGCAAGACGCTGGTGGTGACAGGCGACGTCGGTGTTGAAGATGACGTCAGGCTGATGTTCGCGGCGATTGAGAACGAGTTCGGTCGTCTCGATGTCATGGTCAATTCGGCGGCCATCTACCAACGGAAAAGGTTGGAAGAAGTCACGGCGGCAGACGTGATCGGTCATTTCAATGCGAATGCATTGGGGACCTACTTGTGCAGCCAACTTGCCGGCCTGAAAATGTGCCAACAACCGTCAGGCGGCGTGATTGTGAATCTTGGCGATTGGTCGACGGTCAGACCCTATCGCGACTTTTCGGCCTATTTCCCCAGCAAAGGGGCTGTGGAAGCGATTACGTTCAGCCTGGCAGTCGAGTTGTCCGCCAGGAATCCACGCGTGCGCGTCAATGCAATCCTCCCGGGCCCCGTCCTGTTTCCTCCGGACATGTCCAACGCTGACCGCGAAGCACAAATTGCGAGCACGCTTGTGAAGCGACCGGGCACACCGGAACATGTGGCTCACGCCGTGCGATTCCTGATTCAAAACGAGTTTGTCACAGGCGTCTGCCTGCCGGTCGATGGCGGTCGGTCGATTTATGCCGGACCGGATACCGATCAGCAATATGTCGAGTAGGCTGCTCGTTTGCGTTACTGACGATCACCCTGATGACCCAAATCCTGACTGGCGGCACTGCTGTCGGCGCATGCAATTGCGGTTCGCAACTGCAGCCTTCGTAGTTTTGCAGCACGGCGGCATTCCCCAACGAATCCCGGCCACGATTCCCAAACCTGATGAAGATTGGAGCCACGTCGATCCGATCTACGCAGAAGGGACGAGCTGTCTCGTAATCTCTTCGCCGCAAGGATGCCGCCATGCCTATTTCGCGTGATTTCAAACGAATCGTCACTTTCTGCTGTGCCGCCACGATCCTGTTTCTGACATGCCAGAGCCGAGCACAGGCTCAGGACGAAACCGCGAACAGACCTCAGCCGAAGATCAGCTACGAGTTACCAGCGACGCAAGACGCAAATGTGCTCGCCGGCTACCTGACCGATCTGTTGACTTTCCAGCCGCCAACTGACGATGCGGCAAATGAGTACATTGAAAAGGGGCCCGCCGCGATGGCCAGGGCAGCGCAGGAAATCCTCGACTTGGAGCAGGATTCGAACAGCGACGTCTACCTGCTCGCGCAGAAGTACCTGCTGGCTCTTGATGTCATGTCGATCAGCGAAGCGACACCTGGCGAGCGAGACCAGCTGATGCAGCTGGTGGTCAACAATCTGCAACACCCCAAAATGGATGCCGACGATCTCGATATCGCGATCGCGTTCGCGGAGGGAATTGAGCAAACGGGGAACGCAAAGGCGGCGGCGGAGGCTTATGAAACGTTTGGCCAGACGTTGATCAAGAATAAGGACGCCATGGTTGCCGAGCTGGGAGAATCGATGATCGGTTCGGCACGACGGTTGAATTCGATCGGCACCCCGGTCCGTGTCAGCGGGACGACGCTGGAAGGCCGCCCTTTGGATTGGAATCAGTACCGTGGCAAAGTTGTGTTGATCGATTTTTGGGCGACTTGGTGCGGTCCTTGCCGAGCCGAAATGCCCAACATTCAGAAGATGTATGCGGCTTACAAAGATCGCGGTTTTGAAGTCATCAGCATTTCGATGGACGATGACCAGGCTGCGCTCGAAGAATACCTGAAAAACAACCCGATGCCCTGGACGACGCTGTTCGAGGGGACTGGCAAAACAAACCCAACAGCAGCGTACTACGGCATCTCCGAACTGCCGTCCATGATGCTGGTTGACCAACGCGGCCGCGTTGTGTCGCTGTCAGCACGCGGTACAGAGTTGGCAAGGTCGCTGCAGCAGTTGCTGGGCGGCCAATAATGTAACCAGAACCGGCCGCTTCGAACTAAGCGGCCGATTGCCCGGGAAATCGAATCGGCGGATCACGGTCTTTCGCGTGACCTCGCCGCCTTCGGCTCGCTCAATTTGCAATGAAATGCCCGGTTGCGTGCCTGTCCGTTCCGCCCGGTACGGGTGCCGCATCGCGGTCTCATTCTCTACAATCCGATGGTGCTCCCTTCCAACTCCGAAGGGCCGCTGAATCGGCTGTCGTGACCTTTATCATCAGGCATTCAAAGCGATGAACCCATACACGTTTTCTTCACCGCGCTGCACGGTGACGTTCGGGCTGCTTGCTCTCGCTATTTTTCTCGGCTGCAATCGCGAGTCGGACGCACCCGGCTCGGTCGCATCGCAAGCCGCTGAACCGGAAATACAGCTGGTCTATCCCTTGCCAGAAGGTAGCTCCGAAGAGCTTCTGGACTTCATCAACAAGATGGCCGCCCGCGAGCCTGAGGGAACCAACGATGAAGAACGAACCGAGGATATCGGCCACATGATGCAAGCGCGCATGGCTGCTGCGGACAAGCTGTACTCGCTACCTGAGGGAGCGGAGCAGTTCGCAGGAATGTGGGCCCGGACCAAGCTGGAATCTCTCCGAGTACTGCAGATGATCGGCAAGGAGGGGGGTGAAGAACAGTTCATTGCTTTCTCCAGGGAACTTTCCGAAAGCGAAAACGAGGAAATCGCCTCCGTAGGGAAGATCGGCCTGTTCCAGCAATCAGTCGACCAATCGATGAATCAGCAAGACGCTGGTGAATCTGTCATCGAGTCGTATCAACAACTGATCGCCGATGTTGGCGCGACTGAGCCCGTGTTCTTTGCGGGGCAGGAAGCTTCCATGATGCTACGACAGTCGGGCAACCTTCCAGCCGCGATCGGTCTGCTCGAAGTGCTGGGTGCATCATTTTCGAATCACGCGAACCAGCAGGTCGCAAGCGAAGCGATGGCGGCAATGAAGGCCACCCGACTGCTGAGTTTCGATGCCAAGTTCCGTGAATTGATGACCTCAGGAGGCAGCGCGGGTGAAGAGCTGGTCGCGATGGCTCATCAATTACTTGCGGAAAAACCGATCGAGGCCACTGCACTCGGCATAATGATGCAAGCTGCACAACAAATGGAGTATTCGGGGCGCGTCGAGACGGCGCAACAACTGTATGCCAAGATTAGCTCTGCGACCAACGGAACGGACGTGTCGCAACAAATTGCGAATCAACTCGAGTCAGCTGAAAAGCGGCTGGCGTTGATCGGCGAACCGTTCGATATTACTGGCCAGGTGGTGGGCGGCGGCGACTTCGATTGGTCAGAATACGAAGGCAATGTTGTCCTTGTAGACTTCTGGGCAACGTGGTGCGGCCCGTGTCTCCGCGAAGTCCCCAACCTGAAAAAGAACTTCGCCAGATTCAAGGATCAGGGATTCCGCATCGTCAGCGTAAACCTCGACAACGAATTGGAAACCGTTGAAAATTTCCTTGCCGACTCGCCGCTTCCCTGGCCAACGGTGGTAGGTCAGGAACCGGATGAGTTCGGCTTCGATAATCCCAATGCACTTCGCTGCGGTGTCCAAGCGATTCCCTTCCTTGTGCTCGTCAATCAACAGGGCGACGTCGCTGCCCTGCACGTGAGAGATCGATTGCTGGAAGAAAAACTGATCGAGCTGCTCGGCGAACCGGAGGAAGAAGTCCTCGAGATCAAGGACCCCGATGCGTCTTGAAGAAAGTCAAGTCGTCTCGCTCGCCGCGCAAAATCTGCGCAAAAAAAGCCGGACCAAGTCCGGCTTTCTGGTCTAAATCTGCAAGGTGACTATCGACCGAAAGACGGGTAGTAGTGGGATCCGTTCTGGTACACCGATGGATGTCCCGTGGTGAACGGATATTGCTGTTGGGATTGCTGTCCTGAAACACCACCGACGGCGGTCGAAACGCGCTGAATATCCTGTTGCAAGGTACTGAAACGCGCATTGTTCCTCAATTGTTGCTGCCGGGCATCCAATTGGGGGCGAACCAATGTTTGATACCTTGCCGGCCCTCCCGCGAGACCGTCGGTCCCTAGCAGGTTCAGGTAAGGACTGACTGTGGGGCGGTTCAAGATGCCCGAGGCTGCGTTGTTCGCTTGATTCAGATAAGAGAACGAATTGCGAGATGACGACTGTGCAAACACATCGGTTGCGATGGCAGCCAGCCCGATCGCTGTCATGGCGACAATTAGTTTTGAATGGCGCATGGTTTTCCTCGACCAAAGATAATCAACGTTGTCTCGCACGGAGGCAGTCTTTCCACCCTATTGTAGCGCGGATTCGAGCAGAATCCCAACGATGAGGTTGTGGACTCTGTTTTACCCTATTTTTTCTAATCGGTACGACCGTCCTCTGCTCCTCATGGAAATCGCAGAAACAAGCCAAACCAACAACCTGCCCGCAGGCAACGCCAGCAAGCCAGCGGCATGGCTGCACTATGTGGCCTGAATCACAGTCACTGGGAACTCGCTGGACACTTGTCCAGAACCGCATGATCATCAAGCCTGGCAGCCTGTCGGAGGCGATGTAAATCGACTGCCGAGCCTCGAAAGCGCATGGACAATACGTGGGGCGGTTCGTCGCCCGTGGAAGTCCGCCAAATCAGCACCGCACACGATTCAGATCTTTGCGACTCACAATCGTCGACAAATAGCAAACGATGCAGCACGACACTCCGGCAAATTTCCCCCAGGTTGCTGTCATAATCCCCTGCGCTGAACGAAGAAGCATCGATTCAGCTCGTGCTGCAAGCACTGCCATCAGTGGGCACCGTTTTCGTTGTGGACAATGGATGTCTCGACAATACAGCCGGAGTGGCTCAGGCGGCCGGCGCGACGATCGTCACACAATCGGAACGCGGCTACGGCGCCGCTTGTCTGGCCGGGATTGCAGCAGCGTTGCAGAAACAACCGCAACCTGACGTGATCGCCTTTCTCGATGCCGATTTCAGCGATCACCCGGAAGAGTTATCGCGATTGCTCGCACCCATTCTGGCCGGGACCCACGACTTGGTGCTGGGATCACGACTCACCGGTCACCGCGAAGCCGGCGCGATGCCGCCGCAGAGCGTTTACGGAAATCGCCTCGCTTGTTTCCTGATGCGGTGGATTCTGGGTGCGCGGTATACCGACCTCGGACCCTTCCGAGTCATCCGTCGCGAAGCCTTGGAATCACTGCAGATGTGCGATCGCAACTTTGGCTGGACCATCGAGATGCAGATCAAGGCACATCAACGAAGGCTGCGCTATAGGGAAGTTCCTGTCCCGTATCGTTGCCGAGTTGGGGTCAGCAAAATCAGCGGCACGCTAAGCGGCACCGTCCGGGCAGGCAGCAAAATTCTGTACTCGATTGCAAAATACGGCCTCTTCAGCAGTAACCAATGAACGAACAGGATCGACGACCATCGGAGCCAACAAGGCACAAGTCGTCCGCGACTTGGCTGACAGGGCTGGGTCTCGCCTCGGCAGTCATCTACGGCCTGCTGAGTTTCTTGAGCCATTCGTTCCAGTTTGGCGCCGACAGGTCATCACGCCCGATTCCTGAGGTGATTTTTCTGTTCGTAGTTCTGTTTGTGCTGTATCTCGTGGCGACGCGCAGGGCAGCCAAGTCCGGCGACGCGCGACGGACGGTGCTGATAGTGGTCGGTGCGGCGGTGCTGTTCCGAGCGATCTTCCTGTTCTCCCACCCGATTCAGGAAGTGGACATCTATCGATATCTGTGGGACGGAGCGGTCACAAACTGCCAGATCAGCCCATTCCTTTACTCGCCCCAGACCGTTGTCGATGCGGTTGAAGCGGACAACGATCATGGGCAGCTGCCCGATCCACTAGCTCGGCTGACGCAGGTGTGCCGCGCTGACCCCGAACTATTCCAGGTCGTTCAGCGTGTGCACTGGAAGCAGGTGCGAACGGTCTATCCGCCGGTCAGCCAGGTAGTGTTTGCCGGCGTCCATCGCGTCACGCCACGCGGTACCAGCGTCAGGTCCCGGATGCAGATCATGCGAGCGGTAATCGTTCTGTTCGACCTGGCCACCATCCCTGTCGTGCTTGGATTGCTGCGATTGGCCAATCTGCCTCGAACGCTCATCACGGGTTACGCCTGGTGTCCCCTGCTGATCAAGGAGATCGCAAACAGTGGCCATCTGGATTCGATTACCGTGCTCGTAACGACCGTCGGAATTTACTGTCTGATCCGATCGATCAGCGTCGCCCGCGAGTCGCAGGGAAAGTGGTCGGCGTCTGGAATTTCGCCAGGTTGGTGTATCGCGGGCTGTTTTTCGTTGGCGTTGGGAGTTGGAGCCAAGGTCTACCCGATCGTGCTTTTGCCTTGGGCAGTGGCTCTTTGCTGGCGACGCAGTTGGCTGGCGATTGCCGGGCCGCTCGTATTCGTTGTTGTCGCGTGGCTGGTGATACGCCCCATGCTGATCCCTGCGGAAAGTCAGGAAGATCCGGCCGCCACCGTCGCAGCTGAGCAGGACGACGTCGGCAGCGGGCTCGAAGTGTTTACAAAGTATTGGGAGATGAACGATCTGCTGTTCATGATCGTTGTGGAAAACCTCAAGCCAGATCCCCAGCCACCATCGAAGAACGTTGTGCCGTGGTTTGTGCTGATACCCAACGTGCAACGAGTTGCGTTCACTCGCGCCGCCCGTCGATTTACCGGATGGCAGCCGCACCTGACGCCGTTCCTGTCAGCTCGACTGATCACAGGAGCCATCTTCGCACTGGTCGCCGTGGGTCTGGCCGTTTGGGCCCGGCGTCAAGACTCGCCCATCGACTGGATACAGGCCGCATTCCTGACAATTGCCTGGTTCTGGTTGCTCGGCCCGACACAGAATCCGTGGTACTGGACGTGGGCCTTGCCACTGCTGCCCATGATGCAGTCGAAAGCCTGGTGGGCGATGAGCGGGATCCTGTTCACCTACTATTGGCGATTCTGGTTCGAATACCAGTTTGCCGGAGGGACCGTCGCCGGGACCGGCTATTCCGGCACTCAGTTCTTCGACTTCGTCGTCACGTGGTTTGAGTTTGCACCCTGGTTCGCGTTCTTATTGGCCACCTGGATTGCCGGACCACGTTCGGCGGCGAACGTCACGACACCGGATTCAGGGTGAACGACGCGGCATTTTCCTTTGATAGGGCGCCTCGGCCATCGGCGGAGGCGTGTTGCCCGTTTCGTACTTCCACGCCTGACGCTCTTCCTCCGAAGCGTAGAATTGCAGCCACGTTTCCGGATCGTGGGTCGGGTCGAGGCAATGCCAGTGCAAGTAAGTTGGTGACATATCCAGCATCTTCTCGTGCGACGGCAAGATGTCGCGAAGGATCAGGCAATAGAGTTCGTAATCGGAAAGGTGATCGGTAAAATCGAGTACGATCTGCTTGGCGTACAGTTTATCGATCGTCTCCCAAAGCAAGGCATTGAGTTCACGTTCCGAAAGCGAGTCAGCGCCGGCAGTTCGAGCTGTGGCGAAAACCACTGCGCGATCCGCAACACAGGAGCTCGTTCCCACGCCAGCATGGACGCCAGGTAGTCGTTTTCAAACTCAGTCGGTTTGTCCCGAACGTTGACCAAATCGACCGATTCGTCGAGAAACGGTTCCAGTTCGTCGCGCAATCGTGCATTCAGCATCAATTGCTCAACATCGTCGCGGCCGTGTTCGCTGGCCCAACGCGGATTTCCCATTTCCGCCGTCCTCTCTTCATTTTTGCGTCCGATACCCGCTCCGAATGTCTCGGTGCCAGGTGGATCGGCAATCAGTCAGTCGCGAGCAACGCTTGGCCCGCTGACAAGTTTCGTTATTGCCTCGTACTCCGGAGGGGTGAAAATCAACTCACCCCACACGTCGTCCCGCGGCATTACTCGACTTTATCAACGAACGTGTTGCGTTCAATAGACACACGCGTCCTGGGGCACTCAAATTGCAATTCAATTTGCGACTCCTCCGAATTGACTGATACAAGCGTCAATCCTTTGTCGCTATGATCGGAACAATCGACAAACCGGCGGCAGGCGACCCAGATTCATGGGCAAAAACGCGAACCAGATTCAAGACGGCAAGCCTTGCCCGCAACCGGCGGCATCGCCCGATTTCAGTCGCGAGGGCCAATAGCACGTGGCAAGCGGATTTGTTCTACGATGGAGGTGAAAAACTCGCTCTTGGAAAAAAGAAAGGTACCCCATGCGTGGCCTCATCTTGATCATCACGTCGGTTAGCTTGCTGGCGTCCACTGAACACTCATCGGCTCAGAAGACAGATGTCTACTACGACACCGGGGGCTTCCACCGCAAGGTTACGACCGCTGCAGCAGATGCCCAACTTTGGTTCGATCGTGGACTTGCGATGAGTTTAGCCTTCAATCACGAAGAAGGCGTGCGGTGTTTCCAGCGCGCCATTGCCGCGGACCCGAGCCTGGCGATGGCCTATTGGGGTTTGGCCTACGCTTGGGGACCCAATATCAACAACACGGAAATCGAACCGCATCAGATCGCCCAGGCCCACATGGCCGTTGAACTGGCTCAACTGCACATCGCGAATGCGACCGCCGTAGAACAAGATCTTATTCAGGCGATCGCCCAGCGACACGCCGTCCCGGTTCCGGAGGACCGGGAACCGCTCAATACGTCATACGCGGAAGCGATGCGAAAAGTATTTGGCGATCATCCACAGGATCCGCTTGTCGCGGCATTGTTTGCTGAATCGCTGATGATTCTCCGCCCCTGGGAACAGTGGGACGCGGAAGGTAACCCGGCCAAAGAGACGCCCGAAATCGTCGCAGTGCTGGAAACCGGGCTGTCGGCGGCACCACAGTTTCCGGCACTTTGCCACCTGTACATCCACGCGATGGAAGCATCACCGACGCCGGAGAAGGCGTTACCCGCGGCAAATCGATTGCGTAATGCAATGCCAGGAGCCGGTCACCTGATCCACATGCCGTCGCACATCGATGTGCTCCTGGGTGATTACTCGAGCGTGATCAAGACCAACCAACGGGCGATCAAAGTTGATGCTGAGTTCTTGAAACGCGCGGGCTCCAACAATTTCTATACGTTCTATCGTATTCACAATTACCACTTTCTGACTTACGGCGCGATGTTTGACGGCCAGAGCGAGCTGGCGCTTAGCTCGGCTCGTCAACTGCGCGTCAGATCCCTGACGAGTTACTCCAAACGCAGACCGATTTCCTCGACGCCTTTGTTCCCATGCCGCTCCACGTTCTGATTCGATTTGGCAAATGGGACGACATTCTCACCGAGCCTGATTTCCCGGATTATCTGCCGACAAGCCGTTCACTTCGCCACTACGCGCGGGCCTTGGCGTACGCTGCGACCGGGCGAGTCAAAGAAGCAGAAATCGAACAAGAAGCTTTTGCGAGGATCAAGCAAGAGGTTCCAGAGACCAGCATGCTGTTCAACAACTCATCACTCGACATTCTGTCAGTGGCCGAGCAAATGGTGGCGGGGGAGATTGCGTATCGTCGAGGTGAATTCGACCAAGCCTTCAAACATCTTCGCAAAGCGGTGCAACTTGACGACGCGATGAACTACGACGAGCCATGGGGCTGGATGCAACCGGCCCGCCATGCCCTGGGAGCCCTGCTGCTGGAAAGAAAGCAATACCGTGAAGCCGAGAGTGTCTATCGGGCCGACCTGCAGCGCCACCCCAAAAATCCCTGGTCGCTGCATGGACTCCACGAGTGCCTCATCGAACAGGGACGAGTCGAGGAAGCCAAAGAGGTCCAGCGACAGTTGGCCGACGCGACAAAACGCAGCGATATTTCCATTGACCGTTCGTGTTTCTGTCGCCGGGAGTGAAGCCGTACTGGACGTTCAGAACCAGCAGCGTGTGCGATCCCGTTAAGCAGTTACCTTGCCGCAATTCCTCAGACCCTTCTGCTCCAAACGTCCCAGCGATGTCCTCCTGGGACTTTTACATGGAATTCGCCATTACCCACCGACAGCTGGCAACGACCCTCAAGACCACACCGCTTGGCCGTTGCTCTTCACTTCGAATGACGGATTCATCTGGTTTTCGATCGATGCGGTACCCGAACCCAGCTCAACGGACTATTTGTGCCTGTTGGCGGCCAGCTACTGGTTCAAACGCTCGCAGATCAATCGTCACATTCTTCCAGCGCCCGAATCTTGTCCACGCGTCGAGCGTGGCGGCCGCCTTCGAATTCAGTCTCCATCCACTTCTTGGCGATCGCCTGATTCTGTTCGACGGGAACGCCGTCGGAAAGGCACAGCACGTTGGCGTCGTTGTGGCGGCGGCTCATTTCAGCGGCCTGTTCATCGCGGCAAACGGCGGCTCGGACGTGATCGATCTTGTTGGCGGCGATCGACATGCCGATGCCCGAGGCGCAGATAAGTACGCCTCGGTCGGTGTCTCCCATGGCCACGCTGCGCCCCACGGCAGCGGCAACGTCCGGGTAATCGACCGTTTCACCGGCCGGAAAACCCAGGTCCACAACCGAATGGCCGGCCGATTCAAGCTCGGCCGCGAGCTTCGCTCGCAACTCGACGCCGTGGTGGTCACTGCCTAGGGCGACTCGCATGAAGGCACATCCTGACTTGTTGGACTAGTTCGAGTGAGGGCAAAGGATGTCGAGGTCCATGTCGGCGACTCGTTCGGCCAACGCCGCATCGATCTGATTCGCACACTGTTCGTATTGCTCGCGCGTTCCCCCAATCGGGTCACCCACATCGCGTGCATCTGGGCAAATCAAATGCGTTCGGTCGGCGGCCGCCGGCCAGTGCGACAGCAGGGCCTGGCGATGCCCCGAAGTCATCGTCAGGATCATATCAGCGTCACGCAGGATGCGTTCGGTCATGGGTTGAGCCGCGTGTTGTGACAGGTCGAGCCCTCGGTCAGCGGCCACCGCCAGCGATTCGGCGGCCGCGTTGGCACCCGGCATGGCCGCGATTCCGGCCGAGCCGACGAGGATGCCTCGGGCTTCCAGCTGGTCGATCGCACAACCCGCTTTCTCGGCCAGCCGTTTCTTTAACAAGACTTCTGCCATCGGACTGCGACACGTGTTGCCAGTGCAAACGAGCACCACCATGAAACTGGCCAAACGATCCAGCGCCGATTTCGAGACGACTCCTTCTCGCAACACCGTCATTCCGCTCGTATTGACTTTTACCACCGAGGATGCCTGGCCGAAACGGCTATCGCCATCGTCGAGCACCAGCTGCACATCATCGCCCAGTTCCTCGATGGCGGTAGCGGCGTTGACGGCGGCCACATGGCCCGATCGGTTGGCGCTGGAGAGCACCAGGGGACCGGTGAGCAAACTGAGCACATCAAGAATCAGATCGTGTCCGGGGACTCGCAGTCCTATGGTCTGCTGCGGCGAAACCGCTTGCTGGACACTCTTGGGCAACTGCCGCAGAAGGCTGTCTGGATGACTGTCATCCAATACCAGCGTCACCGGACCCGGCCAACAACGTCGCGCCAACCGCCTTCCCAGTTCGCAGGAATCGGGAACATAGTCCAGCGCTTCATCAGCGCTCTTCACCGCCAATGCCAGCGGGTACCCCTCTGCTCGGGCTTTGGTCGCCAGCAACCTGGCCACGGCGTCTTCGTTCAAGGCGCTGGCTGCCAACCCATAAACCGTTTCGGTCGGGAAGACAACCAAATTCCCTTCCGCAATCGCCTGTACGGCGCGATGGATCACGTCGCGGTCGTCGGCGGCGTTGCGGACGTCGATGACTACTGGAGGCATGCTGGTTCAGGCCGTTCGAAGGGATGCAGTAAAATTCGGCGATGCAGTGCGACACGGATGAACACGACGATAGAACAATCGGCCGGTCGCGATCCAGCGGCCCGATTGGCGTTTGGAGCAAAAAATAATCGGCGATTGTCACGTAATCTAACGCTCAAAGCTCGGCAGGGTCAAGTCAACGACGGCCCGGCGGACCTTTAGGCCTGATTGACCACTGAGTCCGCTTTCTTACTACTGAGTGCCCCCACCGCGCCGTCGAGTCTCGCGCACGATTGCCGAGCTGCGGCCACCTAGCAGACAACGGCTACTGGAATCTCGGTGACGGCGGCCTTTTCTCGAAGACCAATTCCGACGGCACGACGACGATCGACAGCAGCACCAACCGCGAGAACGCAGCCAGCTGCCCTTGGGTGGCGTGATCAACCCGCAACTGGACTTTACTGTCGATCAACGGCGGCCAGCTCGGCGACGCCGTCGATGTCCGCATTACGACCGCCGCCGTGAAGAAGACGGTCGACAGGTCCGACGTCCTGGCCTGGATTCCCACCAAGTTTCAGAATGCCGATCGGGGGATGAGTCCCTGTCACCCGCCGATCTCAGCACCTGACGATGGCCGGCTCACCGATCTGGAACGCGACGAGAAAGAAGATCGCCAGCATTGACAGCGGTTCACTGGATTCGGCGTTCGCCACGTACAAGTAGTGGAAAGGCACCGAGCCTGCCTAATCGCTAAAGATCGCCAAGACTTTCCGCCGAAGACTCGAAAGACGCTTGGGAGCGGCGTGATCTGATGCGCAACGTGATGGCATCGAAAACCCCAGCGAAGTGAAACAAGCTCAGTGTGAGAACGTCGGGAGATTCGAGACCGACTCGGCCACGATTCGTGAATTGCATGACTCCCCACAACTGGCACATCATCTCCTATCCGCGAAGTGGAAATCACCTCGTCCGCTCGCTTTTCGAAGGATACAGCCACCGACCAACCATGGGATGTCCGGGAATCGCAAAACGCGATCCGCCCATTCACACGCGAAAAGCAAACCAGTTGGCCGGCGTAATCACAATCCGTGACGAGTGTCCGATCGGGTACAAATCACACTTGGTTCATCAGTTCCATTTTCACGACAGGCAACTAGGCCGCGATTCTGGGATCCTGCTGATTACCAGGGACCCGGCTCATGCCATTGGTTCGCATGTCTATCGAGTGCTGCGCAGGAATCTGGTTGTCACCGATCGAACAATCCGCACCAAAGTTGTCGCGGCGCTGGATGATTACCTGGCACTCATTCACCTGTATCGGTCCATGAGACAACGGTTTCGCGTTCACGTGAAGTTTGAGAACTTGATCCATCCCGACGTCCGAGTGGCCTCGGTTCAAGCTTTGCTGAATGCAGCAGGCGTTGATGCCAAGGTCGGCACTTCCGACCTGGATGCGATTCTTGCGACGGCCAAAAACAGTCAACAGTCGGTCGGCAATTATCGACCGAAACTTATGAATCGAATCAAACGGGCCGTCTCGAACCGCACGACGTACGACGAAGTGCTTGAATTGTTGGAGGAATGCACGCAGACGCAAGAACTCGCATCTCCCGCTTTACCAGCCACCCGTGGGGCCGGGAAAGCGGCTTGACGGCAGCCAGGCTTTCTTGCCGGATTAAATTAGCGCGACTGCGGCCGCCAAGTCTGAGTGGAACTATCTCGGGATTGCATCCAGCGATTCTGGTGGCATCACGCCGATTCCCTGAAGAACGCCAAGCGGAATTCGGCCGAATGATGAGAGCAACCTTGCTGTTTCAAACGTGCTAGTTCCACAGAGCAATTTTATTCTTTCGCAGGCGCAGTCGCTCAGGCATGCGTAACACCCGAATTCTTGCGAATCTGGCTACCTGATTGGCCACAGGCTCCGGCAAATCACTCGAGCAAACGCATCGGGTGAGCGAGACCCTGCAGGTCGCTCGTCTCCAGAACGCCGGGAAGTCGGATTCAGCCAGGAGCGTGCTTCTTGCTTCTGATCGGGCAGGCAAACGCGTAGAATCTGTATCGAAGCAATTTCCTAGCAACCGCAAGCGAGCCACAATTGTCGGTAGGCCAGAGACAACATACGGTGCAACCTGAGACGGGCTCGCTGCCACGCTGGCTTCTGGCCGGCCTCCTCGCGCTCTGCCTGTTGCCGGTGGTGATGCTGACTCGCTCGCAAGCCGGTGGCGGTAACAGCCAGGCGGAACTGGTCTGGGGTCGACGCGGCCTGTCTGACGGGCGATTTCAAAAACCACGTGCGATGGCGATTGACGATCAGGATCAACTGTACATCGTCGACATGACGGCTCGGATCCAGGTCTTCGACCGCGATGGTAACTTCCTCAGGTCGTGGCGGATGCCCGAGTGGGAACACGGCCGGCCCACAGGGCTGACATTCGCCAACGACGGCAATTTGATGGTGGCCGACACGCACTACTTCCGCGTGCTGGTGTTTACTCCCGAAGGCGAACTGCTCGAAGATCGTACGATCGGCGGAACAGCTGGAACGAACCCGGGCGAATTCGGTTTCGTCACCGACGCGGTGCAGGATTCCCAGGGGAATTACTATGTCGCCGAGTATGGGGAGTTCGACCGGATCCAGAAGTTCTCATCCGACGGGACATTGCTTTACCAATGGGGCGGGCACGGCGACGCAGCTGGGGCAGTTCCAGCGTCCCCAGAACCTGGCGATCGACGAGCACGACCACCTGTGGGTGGCCGACGCCTGCAACCACCGCATCCAGGTGTTTGACGCGACGGGCGATGAACCACAACTGATTCGGCATTGGGGCAGCGAGGGGCGCGAGCCGGGTCAAATGCGTTACCCTTACGATCTGGTTTTGATGGCCAGGGACACATTTACATCGCCGAGTTCGGCAACCACCGCGTGCAGAAATTTACGACTGGACGGCACCTTCGTCGGCAGTTGGGGCATCCAGGGCCGCGAGCCGGGGCAGTTGAACAGTCCATGGGCAATGGTCCGCGACAGCAAACAGCGGCTGCACATCCTCGATACGTACAATCACCGGGTCCAACGCACCAGAATGTAGGCTGCAGGCCGCTTTCAGAATTCCGCAGGCATTTCATGTTCCAGCTTGAATTGGCATTCGACAGTCCCGGCTACTTGTGGCTGCTGCTGTTGATTCCGGTTCTGTGGATCTGGAGCTTCAACAGCCTTGTCGGGCCTGGGCCGTGTGCGCCGGATCCTGGCGTTGCTCTTGCGTTCGCTGGTGCTCACGGCTGCTCGTGCTTGCATTGGCCGAACGTTCAGCTGCTGCAGCGCAACGACCGGCTGACGGTGATCTATCTGCTCGACCAATCGGCCAGCATCCCGCGCGAAGCAGGCCAGGCGATGGTCGAGTACGTGGTGAAGGATGTCGAGCGCATCGCCACGAAGCGAGTGAAGACCGGGCAGTGTCATTATGTTTGGTCGCGGAGCGAACATCGAAGTTCCGCCGCTCGACGATCGGCTGCCGATCTTCCGGCAGTTGGAATCGGTCGCCACCTTGCGACGGATGCCACCAATCTGGAAGCAGCAATGAAGTTGGCGCAGGCGATTTTCCCGGAAGATGCGCTCGCCGCCTGGTGATCGTCAGTGACGGCAACGAGAACCTGGGCAACTCCGAAGCGCTGGCGCAACAATGGTCGCCGGATGGTATCGGCATCGATGTCGTGCCGGTCTGGCTCTCGCGGGAACGCGAAGTGGCCGTCGAGCGGATTGTCCTGCCCAGCGACATTCGCAAAGGGCAGCCATTCCAGGCGACGGTCGTGCTGAACAACTCCACCCCGGAAACAGCCGACGGAACAGCCAGGTCGCCGGTCGTCTGCGGCTGTCGCGCAGTCGCGGCGGTCAGGAAACGACGCTCAGCGAAACCGAGGTGCTGCTCGAGCCGGGCAAAACGCGTCTTGCGTTTCACCGACGAATCGACCAACCCGACTTCTACGAGTACGAGGCCACGCTTCCTGGCCGACGATACCGCAGACGACCTGGTGACTCAGAACAACCGAGCCACTGTCGTTCACCCACGTCCGTGGCAAGGGCAACGTGCTGATGATCGAGGACTGGGAGAATCGCGACCCGGCCGGCGACGGTCGAGCTGAACGACTGGCCTCGCGTCTGCGGTCGATGAACTTCGAAGTCACGGTGCAGTCGACCGACGAGCTGTTCACCAATCTGGCCGAACTGCAGCGCTACGACTCGGTCATCCTGGCGCAACGTGCCGCGCAGCAGCGGCGAACGGCCGAGGACATGTCGCAACTTTACCGACGACCAGATCCGAATGCTCGTCCGCAACACGCAGCAGATGGGCTGCGGGCTGGTCATGCTGGGCGGCCCGAACAGTTTCGGGCCGGCGGCTGGACCAATACGAGCTGGAAAAGGCGATGCCGGTCGACTTCCAGATCAAGAACGCCAAGGTGCAAGCGGTCGGCGCATTGGTGATGCTGATGCACGCCTCCGAGATGGCCCGGAAGGCAACCACTGGCAGAAGGTGGTCGGCCGCGAAGCGATCAAGGCGCTGGGCGCCGCAGGACTACTGCGGCGTGGTCCACTGGAACGGCAGCGGGAACGAATGGCTGTGGGGCGGCCGCAGGGGCTGGTCCGGGTCGGCACCAGCAAGCAAGATGATGCTGGCCCGGATCGACCGCATGATCCCCGGGCGACATGCCGCAGTTCGACCCGGCGCATGCAGATGGCGCTCGCCGCGGCTTCAACGCGCTGACCAGCAGGCCGCGGTCAAGCACATGATCATCATCAGCGACGGCGATCCCGACGCCACCCGAGCTGCCGTGATCACGCAGGCCTCAAGCAGCTGCAGGCGTCAAGGTCACGACCGTGGCGGTCGGCACCCACGGGCCGGCCGGGCAGCACGCGCTCTACAGAACATCGCCACGGCGACCGGCGGCAAGTACTACGTGGTCAAGCAATCCCAAGGCCCTGCCGCGGATCTACCAGCGCGAGGCCCGCCGCGTCGCCCGGCCGCTGATCTACGAGAACAGCGAGGCTGCAGCCCGCAGATAACTTGCCAGCACGAGATGATCAGCGGCATCGAGCAGACCGTGTCCCGCCGATCAAGGGCTTCGTGCTGACCACGCGTCAAGGAGAACCCGCTGGTCGAAGTCGCGCTGATCTCGCCGCAACCCGCCGACGGCGGAACAATGCACGATCTTGGCCGCGTTGGACCTACGGGCTGGGAAGGCGGCCGTCTTCACCACCGACGCCGGCCACCGCTGGGCCACGCAGTGGACCGGCTGGGAACGACTACGACAAGTTCTTCGGCCAGATGGTCCGCTGGTCGATGCGGCCGACGGGCGATGACAGGCAAGTTCACCGTCGCCACCAGATGTCCGAAGACGGCAAGGTCCAAGTGATCGTCGTCACCGCGCTCGACAAAGACGACGAGTTCCTCAACTTCCTCAACATGTCGGCTCAGTCGTGGACCGGCCATGGCCTCGACCATCGATTCCGGTCTGAATCGAGCAGACCGCGCCGGGCCGCTACGTGGGCGCAATTCCCGGCGGCCGATGCGGGCAGCTATTTCGTCATGATCAATCCCGGCGACAGCAAGGCGCCCGTCCGCACCGGGGTCAACGTGCCCTACTCCGACCGAGTTCCGCGACCGCGAAACGAATCGGCCGCTGCTGCGGCCATCTGGCCGCGCTTGGTCCCCGAGGGCGGCGAGCCGCGGCCAGGTGATCGAAGGCGACCTGAAGGCGCGACGACCTCGGACGCAGTTGCTTGACGAACAACACCTTCCGCCACGACCTGCCCAAGGCCATCCAGCAGCCAGGACGTCTGGCCCTTGCTGGTGGTCGTTGCCAGCTTGCCTCTTCTTCTGCCGATGTGTTCGTCCGCCGCGTGCAGTAACATTTGACTGGGTGGCTCCACTGCTGGCCAAACTTCGCAGCCGATTTCTGGGCGCCGAGTCCGAGACGACCGGCGATCACACGATGGAGCGGCTGCGGTCGCCGCAAAGCCGAGGTCGACCAGACCGATCGAGCAGCGCCGTGCCGCCACACGTTTCGAACCGGAACCGGACGAACCGATCGACGACCAGCATGCCTCGATGATCCGGCAACGACGGCTCCGCGTGCAAGCGAACCGACGCGGCCCGTCCAAGCGAACCGTCAAGCTGACCCCCGGCGAGAAACCGACGAAGACACGCTCCACACCGAGCGGTTACTCGAAAGCCAAGAAGAAAGTCTGGGACGACGCACCAGCGACAATGAACGGAACCTCCCAGACCGAAAGACCGACCATGAGCATAGCGAATCCATGAGAAAGAGGCCGAGGAGTTCCGCGACCGCTACGAGGCCGTCCGCGAGCAGATCGGCCGCGTCATCGTGGGCCACGACGAGATCGTCCACGGCGTCTTGACCTGCCTGTTCGTCGGCGGCCACTGCCTGCTGGAAGGCGTGCCCGGCCTGGGCAAGACGCTGCTGGTGCGGACGCTGGCCCAGGCACTCGACCTCGACTTCTCCCGCATCCAGTTCACGCCCGACCTGATGCCGGCCGACATCCTGGGCACCAACATGGTCATGGAAACGCCGGAGGGCGAAACGCGATCTTCGAATTCCAGACGGGGCCGATCTTCACCCAGATCTGCCTGGCCGACGAAATCAACCGGGCCACGCCCAAGACCCAGTCGGCGCATGCTCGAGACGATGCAGGAAGGAACGGTCACCATGGCCGGAACACGTTACGACCTTGAACCAGCCTTTCTTCGTCATGGCGACGCAGAACCCGATCGAACAGGAAGGGACCTATCCGCTGCCCGAGGCCCAGCTCGACCGCTTCTTCTTCAAACTGGTGGTCGGCTATTCCAGCCGCGACGAACTGGCGACGATCGTCGACCGCACGACGCGAGCGGATTCAGGTCGAAGCCGGAAAAGGTGATGGACGGCAGCGAGATCGTCAAGTGGCAGACAGCTGGTCCGCGAAGTGATCCTGGCCAAGCACGTCCAGGACTACATCGTGCGGCTGACGCTGGCCACGCATCCCGAGGGCGAGTTTGCCACGGCCGTCACCAACCAGTACCTGCGCTGGGGAGCCAGCCCGCGTGGCGCTCAGACCCTGGCCTTGGCCGCCAAGGTCCGGGCGCTGCTCGACGGCCGCTACAACGTCAGCTTCGAAGATGTCCGGCGTGTCTACCTGCCCGCCATGCGGCATCGCGTGATCCTGAATTTCGAAGCCCAAGCGGAAGGCATCGAGCCGGATCAGGTGCTGCTCGAAATCCTGGCAGAGTACCCGAGAAAGCCGACGCCTGAGCGGCGATGCGAGGTCGCAAGGAAACGGCTTGCACGATGAGAGGGTCGGGAGCAATCGCCGAACAGTATTGGGTCGGGAGTCTTTTGCGACCAGCGCGTAAAACATGGGGAGATCTGTTGACCGAAAAAGACTCCCGACTCCCGACCCTTTCCCTGACTCCAACTGTTTCACCACAAAACCCGTAGACGCAAATACGCACGAATGAACGACGCCCAAACAACCACGACCGACCTATTGCCGCCCGAACTGCTGGCTCAACTCGAACGGATGGAGCTGGTCAGCCGCAAGATCTTTCGTGGGCGGATGAAGGGCGAGCGGCGCAGCCGCGGAAAGGGCAGAGCGTCGAGTTCGCCGACTTTCGCAACTACGTGCCGGGCGACGACCTGCGGTTCATCGACTGGAACACTCTACGCGCGGCTCGACAAGCTGTTCCTCAAGATGTTCCTCGAAGAAGAAGACCTGCACTTCTACGCGCTGATCGACGCCAGCCGTCGATGGACTTCGGCGAGCCGACCAAGTTGAACTACGCCAAACAGCTGGCCGCCGCATTGGGATTCGTCGGGCTGTGCCGGGCCGACCGGGTGAAGATCGAGACGCTCGGCGCAACGCAACAACGCCGCCAGGACCCGTGCTCCGCGGCCGGCGCAGCCTCTGGCGGATGCTCGAATACCTCGACTCGATTCGAACCCAATCGAGAACGTCTCGCTGGCCGAGGGCGTGAAGAACTTCTGCCTGCGGAACTCGGGCAAGGGAATCCTCGTCCTGATCAGCGACCTGATGGACAAGGCGGGCTACGAGGCCGCCCTGCGCTATCTCCTGGCGCAGGACATGGACGTCTACGTGATCCACGTGCTCTCCGCCGAAGAAATTCGATCCCGACATCAAGGGCGACCTGCGGCTGGTCGACTGCGAGGACGGCGACGAGGCCGAAATCACGGTCAGCCGGCCGCTGCTGGACCGCTACAAGCAGACGCTGGCTGCGTTTATCGAGGCGGCTCCGCGACTACTGCACCCGCCGGGGCATGGTCTACCTCCTGGCCGAATACGGAAACGCCCGTCGAACAGCTGGTCACCGACTATCTTCGCGGCCGGGGGTTGGTGCGATAGATTCATGGGTGACGTCTTCAACAACATGCTTCACCTTGGCAGTGGCTGCTCCTGGCACTGATCCCGCCGGCGATCGTCGCGCTCTACTTCCTCAAACTCAAGCGCCAGCCGCTGGAAGTGCCCAGCACATACCTCTGGCATCGCATCGATCGAAGACCTGCACGTCAACAGCATCTGGCAGCGGATGCGGCAGAATCTGCTGCTGTTCCTGCAGTTGCTGCTGGTCGGTCTGCTGATGCTGACCTGCCTGCGCCCCAGTTGCAGTTCGCAAGAGATGGCTCAAAATCGCTTCATCTTCCTCGTCGATGTCTCGGCCAGTATGAGCGCCACCGATGTTGCCCCGAACCGGTTGGAAGTGGCAAAGCAAAAAGTGGATCAACTGATTCAGCAAATGAAACCGGGGGACGCCGGGATGTTGATCAGTTTTTCTGATCGAGCCAAAGTGGAACAGCCGTTTACGACAATGCATCGCAAGTTGAGGCAACGGCTGGCCTCGATTCAACCAACTCAGCACGGTAGCGACGTGGGTGAAGCGTTGACGGCAGCGGGTGGCCGAGCCAATCCCGGTCGGACCAGCGAGAGCGGCACAACGGACATTCAGGTCGCGGACGCGATGCCAGCTGACGTCTACGTATTCAGCGACGGCGGCTTCCGCGGCATTCCCGAGTTCTCATGGGGCAATTTGCGACCGATATTTGTTCCGATAGGCAGCGAGCTGGCCGAAAACCTGGCGATCACAACGTTTAGCGCGGGGAAAACGTCGAGCGAATCGGACCGATTGCAGGCCATCGCCGAAGTGCAAAATTTCGGCAACGAAGCGAAAACGTTCACAGCGGAACTCTACCTGAACGACGCATTACTCGACGCGGCCGAGTATTCCATCGACGCCAACGACGCGCAAGGCATCGAATTCAACATCAATGACATCTCGCAGGGTGTATTGAAATTGCAGATCGTCCATGATGATGCTCTGGCGGCCGACAATGTGGCGTTCCTGGCGATTAACCCCAAAGAAATCGTACGTGTGCTGCTGGTTACCGAGGGCAACTATGCATTGGAAACAGTGCTGCGTACCGAAGAAGCCAGCCAGAACGCCAGTCTCCGCGTGCTGCTTCCGGACGCCATGGCGACCGACGAATATCAACAGCTGGCCGCGACGGGGTACTTTGATCTGATCCTGTTCGACCAATGCCAACCACAAGAAATGCCGGCGGCCAATGCGTTGTACATCGATGCGCTGCCACCGGGCGATGAATGGTCGGCCAGCGACGTCGAGACCGCTCCGCAGATGATTGACATCGACGTGATGCACCCGCTGACAAAGTACCTTGATTTTGGTGATGTTCGATTCGCCGAAGCCCGGGCAATCACCGGCCCTCCGGGACAACGCGTCCTGATGGAAATGGACATCGGCCCCGTTGGAGTAATTGCGCCCCGAACCGGCTTCGAAGACTTCGTCCTGGGTTTCGCGTTGCTGTCAAACAGTACTGATGGCGAACGGCTGGCCAATACCGACTGGCGATTGCGATTGAGTTTTCCCGTATTCTTTCGCAACGTCGTGGCTTACCTGGCGGACGCTGGCGGGGCAGGCAATCGCGCCTTGAGCGCCAAACCGGGCGACACCGTGTCGCTGCGTACCGCCGAGCCTCGGGAAGAGATCACCATCGTCAATCCGCTGGGGGTCGCTGCGACTGTCGGGCGAAATCGCGACAATACCCATAAGTTTTTTGGCACCGACCTCATCGGTGTCTACTCGGTGGACGATGACAACGCCAATTCAAGCCGGCGATTTGCCGTCAACCTGTTCGATTCGATCGAGAGTGATATTCGCCCGAAGGAGTCGTTTCAAACGGCCTGGACCGAGGTGGAAGCGGTACAGGGATTTGAGACGAAACGACTGGATGTCTGGCGGTGGATCCTGGCACTGGCCGTTGTCGTGTTGCTCGTCGAATGGTACGTGTTCAACAAGCGCATTCTGTAGAGCATGAACCAACAGGTGTAGCCGACTTTGACTGTTGAAGGCTGCTGCGCTGCCGCCGCACCTCGGCCAGCCATGTGCGACTCGCACGCTGACGCGACGATCATCGCCTACGCCGATTGCAGAACCAACTTGGTCACTTCCGGCGGGCAACGGAGCCTTAGCGGCCGGGTACCAGCAATTCCACGGCTGACGTGCAGCAGCGTGGGTTCATAAAAAAACGTCCCCGAGGCGTGGCGAGTGCCGAACACACTAGGGGCAAGGATGGGGCCGACCAAGGGGAACCGGACCTGGCCACCGTGCGTGTGGCCCGCCAACATCAGGTCGAAGTCGTGCGCCTGCGACCAAGCCAATTGGTCCGGGGTGTGACACAGCGCGATGCGTAACGGTCGCTTGCCGTCGAAATTATCGGGAACCGACGCCATGTCGGCCGCCAACGGGAACCAGGGAAGCTCATTCCCGGCCAAAAGAATCGGATGGCCATTGTGTTCGATTTTCTTCCAGGTTCCTCCCAAGTCGACCAACCCGGCATCAGTCAATGTCTTGCGCACCAATCGCTCGTCTTTCAACCTTAACTCGTGGTTTCCCAGCACGAAGAAGACTCCCTGCCTGGCGTGCAGCCGACCGAGCGTCCCTTCGATCCAATCCAGGCAATGGCGTTGCTCAAGAATGTCACCGGTGATGACGATCACGTCGGACGAAAAAGCGTTCGCTTGATCGACCACTTCGTTGTAAAAGGATTTCGACAGTTGGCCAGTGTAGTGCAGATCAGAGAGATGGGTGATGGACAAATCGTTCAAAGCGGCATCGAGTCGCGGCAGCGTTAGCACTTTCTCCTGGACACTCAGCGTCAGTATCTCGTTCCACGGCAACCTCGACAGGAAGTTCGTGATGCTGTCTCCCGTCGGTCGATGGCCCAGTTTTCGCGTCAGCGATTCCAACCTCGTATGATTTGAAACCAGCAAGCTGGTTTTCTCGGGTCGGGCCAGCCGATACCCACGCGTCACGGCGGCAATTGCCGCGGCGACGAGGCAACAGGAACCATAGGCCACCGCGACCAATTCTGCGCCCGATTGACCGTCAAACGGGATGCCGCGGACCACAGATTGCAGAATGGTTGCTCCCGCAACCGCCGGGATCCCAAGGAAGAAGATTTTCCAGATCCAATCGATCACTTTGATGATCGGCCTGGGCGTAGCCGTGCCGTGGACCCGGTTGATGATCGCAATGAACAGCGCAAAGTGTCCAACCAGCAAACAGCAAGCAAGTAGCCAGATCATCGGGTTTGTCCAGCAAGCGGGGCGATCAGGAGTTCGCTACCTTGTCCACATTCTCAATGATCCCATCGACCGTCGCCAACAGCTGATCAAGACGGAATGGTTTGTAGAGGATGGCGTTCGGCAGCAGTCCTGCCTGTCGCGCCTTGACGATCGAATGGCCCGGATCGTAACCAAAACCACTCATCAACACCAAGGGGACAAAGGTCAGCGATTGCTGTAACTTCAGTAACAGCTCGTACCCGGACATGTCTGGCAAGCGGATGTCGGCAATGATGACATCATATTCATGATCCGCATCAACGTTGCGAACCATCAGTACCGCTTCTTCACCTTCGTGAGCCGTTTCGACGACGCAGCCATATCGTTCAAGCAGCGAATGAGCCGCGCCGCGGACCGACTCATCATCATCCGCAACCAATACCCTCCGCCCACCCAAACGGGGCCACGCAGTGCGTTCCTGAGGCATGGTTACAGCCTCCGCCGGAGTCATTTCTTCTCCAACACGGTGAATGACCTGCTTGATATCGCGGGCGTTCCGCAAGATGCGCTGCAACCGTTTGACCACCGTTGGCTCGTGGCCGATGTAACGTTCCATCACATTGACCGCATCATTAAGAATTTCGTCGACCGGCAAGGCAACTTTGCCGTGGATTGCCTCGACGCTGGCCTGCGCTGTGTTGGCTTGCTGCGCGACCAACAATTCCAGCGTGTTCAGCGCCACGGCAACATCGCGGGAGAAAATTTCGAGGAACTGCAAATCGTTTTCTGTAAAAGCGCCAGGTTGCGGGCTCTCGACGTTGAACGTCCCAATCACCTGGTCATGCTGAATCAAGGGCACGGTCAACGAACTCTTCGCGCCAATGTGACCTTCAAGGTAAAGCGGGTCCTCGGTCGTATCCTCGCAGAGGTAACTGTTCCCCGTGGCAGCAACAAAGCCGGTCACGCCATTGTCCATTGGCCGGGCGTACAGTTTGCGATTTGCGTTTTCGCTGTTGATACCCTCGCTCAGCAACGTGATTAACTCGCCTGTGCGTTGATCGAGCAGACGGATTTCGACCACGTCAAACTTCAACAGGTTCTGTGTGAAGTGCAGGATGTTGGACTTCAGCAGTTCAATTCGATCTTCGATCGCCATTTCGAAGATTTCTTCCGCCGACAGGTTGGTCAGCTCGATACCGGCCTTGTGAATTGCGGCCATTTTCTGCTGCTGCAACATCTCGACGGTGACATCACGTACCGTGACGATCAAATGACTGGCCCTGGTACCTTCGGTAATCACCGGGGCGGAACGGATGTGGAAGTACTGATCTTCTTTGGAACGCAGCGTCGAGACGCTTTCCTCACCCGTCGTCACCGCCGTATGGAACGGGCAAAAGTCAGGGCCCAGGATGTCGGGCTGGTCAAATGCTGTGTAGAAATTCAGCCCCTGGATGTGATCCTTGCCGCACCATTCTGCCAAACGCTCATTGGCCCAGAGAATCACGTTGGATTCATCGATCAGCGCCGCGCCATCAGGCAACCCTTCGAGGATTTGCTCGGCTTGGATCAACCGGGCCAATTGCAGGTTGTCCCCTTCGGTGGGGAAAAAGTAGATGCAATGGAAATTTTCGTGGGCGAGACCGGCAAGCACTTCGAGTGCGGTCGAGGCGAGTACGATTTCGTACTGATCGCCTGCGTTCTCTAGAAGGGTAGCGTGATGGGATGGATTGCCGACACAGAGGATCTTGGGTTTTTCAGTCAACCCATAAGCTCCCGTTGGGATCACGCCGTCGCGTTGCTCTATCAAATTCTGTCATTTCACAAACAACAGAAGAGCCCATACCTGTTTATAAGCCATCGACAACTCTTGTCGCCGGATTTGGCGCCACCAACCAGCAAATTGGCCCCGAATTATACGAGTGCAGATGGCATACCACAACTGTCTTTCCTAACCGGCAACCTTCCACTGGGGAAGGGCACGGCGCCTCAACAGCCGTTGGAAATCGCCCTGACCCGGGATGCACGTGCTTTAACAATCCACAAGGCTGGAACAACCGTTGCGATGCAATGTCCGTGGACCGGATCGGCCGGATCACAGGTCACATCTCGGTGACCTCCGGGCAGGAATCTGGCCGATAAACCATAGGAGACCATTAACAAGGCGTGCTGGAGGTTGATTGAGCAATGTGGCGTTCACTGGTTATTGCTGCAGGACTGTCCATGTGCCTGCTGGGCGGCGAGTTCATGATTGTCGACCGAGTTGTCATTGCGGAGCCCTCGACCAACGAAAGTCAACTCTCTTCGTACTCCTACGACAATTCGGCGATGCTCAACATGTCCGGCAGCTATACCGGCAGTAACCGGGTGTTCATCCCACCCGATTGGGCCCCCTGGGGCTTCCTTTCGGCCGGGGCGATTACGGTCCTGTACGGGGCAACGCTCTCGCGTCGATAGCTCGATCGCTGACCGGCCCGCCTGCCGGACGGATCAACCGGCCTCAACGGGCACCCTACTGGTCCGAGTAAACGTGAGTGCTCTCTTCTTTCGTCACCGGCTCGGTCACGTCGTCGCTCATCAGCCGTACAATGACTCGCTTGTCACCGGCCGACGTGCCGCGAACGTGAATCTTGTAGAACGTGTCGGCCTGCGGCACCAACTTGGCCAACGGTTCGAATGAAACCCGATTGCTCTCGACGATGGCCCGCGCGGGCCCTTCTCCGTTGACAGCTTCCATCCCTGCAGGAATCGATGCATCCAGACGCAGGTTCGAGGCCGGCTTTGTCCCCTGGTTCACAACGTGGACTTCATAAGTTGTTTCGCCACCAACCTCGATAGGATCACTCACGTCGGTGACCGTAAACAACAATGCCGCCAGGCCCTCGACCGTCATATCATGCTCGGCGCTGGCTTGCAGTCCCATACTGGCGGTTGTTTCGACTCGAATTCGCTGGTCGCCCATGGTCGTCGGGATGGTTGCCAATTTCACGGTACCCATCTCCTTGGCCGGCAATTCGGCAAGGCTCCAGCGCACCGAGTGTGTCGAGGAATCGTAATGCCCAGAATTGTTCGTATCGACAAAGCGTAGCCCACGTGGCAGCTGGGCGACGACCTGAACATCCCGGGCAGGGGCCGTACCGGGATTGGCAACCGCGATTTCGAACGCCGCGCGGCGTTCGAGGTAACGTTTGCGCGGCCCTTCGACCCCGACCTGCAAGCCCGGGGCAACGACTTCAAACTGGAATTCATCGTTGACTTCCAACCCGGCGTCGGCCCGCGCGTAAAGCAGATTATTGACGATACCCGGCTTGTCCGCCTTCAATTTCAACTCAAGCAAACGCGTCTCACCCGGTTTCAAATCGCCAATTTTGTATTCCAATTCGCGTCCATCGAAGTGTCGCAGCCCATCCGGAACGTCTTCCTCCAGGCGAACGTTGTAGGCCACGCCTGTGCCCGGATTGGTCAGTTTGATATTGAAAATGACGTCGTCGCCCACGAGCGCTTCGGGGAGGCCATCGTGAGTCAGGGTCAGTTGCGGGCGGGTCGAAACGGTGCGAGCGGACGCCGAAGTCTGGAACGAAATCGTCGCAACGCTGCCAATCTCACCTTCTTCTTCTGGCATCACTTCCATCGTGACCCGCGCTTCGCGTCCCGGTTCAATCGATCCAAGGTTCCAAAGAACCGCTCCTTCCGCCGAACGGTTGGCCTGCGGTTCGGTCTCGACCAACGTCGTACCCTGCGGAACTTCGTCCCGAACAACGACATCATTGGCAATGATCGAGCCCACGTTGCGAACCACCACCTGGAATCGAGCTGGTTTGCCCACCTGAGTATCTTGCGAGGCCGTTTTCGAGATCGTTAGCGAAGGCGTCTGCGCCCCCTCCATCATCGCCGGGCCAGGCCGCCCGAAACCACGAACGCCATCGACGGCCGGTGCCGGACCTGTCGAACTGGCAAACGACTCGAATGCCTGCGCAGCTGGCGGAGCTGGCTCGAGCGGCATCGGCGTCGGCTGTTGGATCGCGATGCGAGCCCGCCCCTGGTAATGGTTAAAAGTCTCGTTCCCTTCGCTCGGCAGTGGATCCGGTTCCGGATTCTGCAATTGCGAATACTGCGTCGCTGGCTGAGACGGGAAGCTGTTGACCGGTGGCTCGTCCATGGGCAAGTCGTTACCCCGCAGATCATTCAACGGTGCTTGCTCGACGGGCAACTCATCGATGGGTGGCAACGCCGGTTCCATCGCGTAGTCATTTCCGCCCGCCGGAAACTCCTCGTCGTTGGCAACTCGCACCACGGGACCGCTTGGCGCAAACTCGTTGTTGCCCGGCGCACCATAACTCGGCTCGTAATACCCACCATCGTCGCCCGCTTCCGCAACATCAGCGGGCAGGTCATTGTTCGGCAGGTAGTTGTCCTCGTACTGCGATTCGGGCGGGCCTGAATTGGCAGACGGTGGCAAAAAGTCAGGTTCGGGCAGGGGAGCAGCCGTTGCTGCAAGACTGGATGCTGGCAAAGCGTTCTGCTGATTCTCAGCATATCCTGGCAATGGCGGAGGAGTCGTGGCCGTGCTGGGGATCTCGAGTGGCACATCGTTGGGAATGGCGGCTTGAAAGGGCACGGACACGAGCGGTTGGTCGGCATGCCGGGAACGGATTCCGGGGTGCCAGCCGTTTGCTGCATGCCACGCTGGGCCTGCGACACGGCAATCGCACCGAGAATGACAGCAACACACAGCATGGCCAAACGAGCCAACAATCGATTCATAGTTCGCTTCATCGAAACGCCTTCCCTGGACATGATTCAAGCAATGATCGGGCAACACGCCTCATCGAGGGTCGCACCAAACACGGCAATTTGCGGTACGCTGACCGCCGCGCACTTCATGTGCGCTGTACGTTGACCGTGCGGTTGGTACCAAACATCCGCAGGACGTTCCAGAGCAATCAAGTTCAGGGACGAATTGAACGGTGACGGCAGCGACAGCACTGCTGCTTGAAACCGCGGGGTAAATGTCCCATTTCGATGGAGAATTGGCACATTGCATGCTGTGAGAGCACGAAAAAAGGCCGCCCGTGAGCGACCTTTGAACCGTCGGGCGTACGATCGACGATGAAAATCTTCTATTGCGAGTCACATCGTGTTGGGGCTCTAGCGCGTACTAGCAATAGGTGTAGCGACGCTTCGCCCCGTGCAACTCACATTAGAATTGCAGGTCCTTGCGAATCTGCTCGAGGCGATCAAATAACGACTGCATCTTCGTCGAATCGAAACCCTGATCGGCAAACGATTCCTGACCAGCCTGCAACGCCTCTAGCCGCTCGTTCACTTCGACGAGTACATTGTCAACGCTTTCGATCGGATCGATCTGACCGTGTGAAGATGGCGGCACAGACCCGACTTGTCGAGCGATCTCCAGTTCGTTCGCCGTCATTGACTCGAGGCTTTCCACCAGCTTTTCCGCCGAGGCCGGATCGAAATCCCACTCAGATGCAAGCTGAGTGCGGACTTCCTGGACGACCAGATTATGGCCCGCAATCGTCTCGTTGATGGCCTGCACCACGTCGACCACGCCAGCCGAGTCCTGATCCGATCCCGTTTCCTCCATCTGCAAGGCCAACAGCGGCTCTGCGGTTGCCGCAGTCGACGAATCAACCGCAACGGTGCTGGTCTCCGGTTTGGTGGGTTGTGGTTCCGAGGCCGTCTCAGGTTCGCCACCACCGCCCATCAACTGGCCAAACAAACCGGCCAGACTGGAAACGGCGTTACTCCTGGAGGCGGCCGGCATCGGTGTTTTCAATTTGCTTCGCGTCGGTCGCTGCGCCACGGTTCGTTTTCTTTTCGACAACCACTTGGGCGGACTGTTCAGTTTAGCCATGCGTCTTTCGTTCAGTTTGTCCATGACTGCCAACTCGGGTAAAGGCCTGACGGCTCCCGCTGTCGAAGCCTCCGAGGCAGCCTGGAACCATTGAAAGACATCCTGCTCTTCAGCTTTCGTCCCGCCCCCGGACCAGGCAGCGAAGACCTCACCGCCTATTTCCATGCGGCGATCATATTCTGGCCGGTTGTTGCGGAACGTTGAGTAGACTCGAATTCGGTACGCGCGTGATGCCATGTCGATGTCAGCTGGCCTGTCAGCGGCCGACGTGACGCTCGATAGCAAGGTCGCTATCGCCAGCGCAATTGCAAATCGGAAAGACATAGTAATTAACCTCTGGTGGTGTCGCGGTAGGGGAACCGCTTTGGTGAGGCAGGCTGGTCGCCTGCTGGAGGGCTTGAAACTCCTAAACCGTTACACCCAATGTCTCGTTGGTCAATTTGCAGCCATGGCAAAAGATGACAGTCGAATCCTGCCTGGTCGCACTTTTCGAAATAAGACGCATGTCTTATGGGGCCTCGTTCTGCTTGTGCCATTGGTCCCTTTTGCGTTGTTTGGGGCATGGCTGGACCCCTTGTCGGTAGAGTGGACCGAATCCGCAAAGTCACCGGGCAACGTCGCCATTTTGGTGGTTTGCCTGCTCGGTGGTGACATTTTTCTGCCGATCCCTTCCAGCGTGATCAGCACTCTCGCCGGGAACCAGTTGGGGGCTGCGTGGGGCACGGGCTGTTCGTGGCTCGGGATGAACCTCGCCGCCGTGCTCGGCTTTGGAACCGCAAGGTATTTCGGTCGCCGTTTTCAGACGATCGAATCATCCGTTGCGAATGACTCAGAGTGGAATGCTGCCAGCCTCGTACTGTTTCGAGGCCTGCCTGTGTTGGCCGAAGCATCAGTACTGCACGCCGGATTAAAGGGACTCACCTGGGCCAAGTTCCTGCCACCGATCCTGTTGAGCAATCTGGGGATTTCGGCAGCCTATGCATGGTTGGGCAACCGGGTGAATACAGGACCGGTCCTGGCGATGATCTTGGGTGCAGTCGCCTGCCTGCCCATGTTTGTCAGCTGGGCAGTTCGCAAGCGGACTTCATGAATCGGCGTAGCAACTCCACGCCACTCAAGGTTCCGGCAGAGCATTGCTGGCCGGCTCAATCGAACATTGGTCGTGCATTTGCCAGCCCGCCAAGTGACTTTCAGCCTGTTGGCAAATGGGCGATATCGATAGAACCGCTTGGTGTCCGGATGAATCAGTGGCAGCAACATCATCAGGCCCAATACGGTCCCGATCGGAAACAGCAACAACATCAATAGAGAGGTCAGGAAACCGATCGACCGAGCTGCAGGGTCGCCACGTTTGGCCTTGCTGCGAACCCAGAAGGCCAACGCTCCGGCAAAACAAGCAAGCATCCCGCCAGCAGCCAGGATGGCCGGGCTGGCGACTTTGACCGAAGACTGAATCTTCAGGGCAACCTCTGGCATCGTTGCCATAACCACCGCCATGGAAATGCTGACGGCGCCGGACAGCACCATGATTGTGCCAGCCAACTTGGAATTCGAAACCAGTTTAAGCAGCGAATTCGGCAAATCACTTCGAATCTCAGAGCCTAAATGAGCGGTAGCATGGCCTGAGCTCTTCCGCGTCAGTGACTTCGTCGAAAGCTGCCGGCCATCTTCCAGGTGAAATCCGCAATTGACACACAGCACAGCGTTGTCGAGCAGCAGTTCTTTGCACTTGGGACAACTGCCGGCATACCCGCCTTGATAATGCCAACGTCGTCCAGCAAAGCGTCCATCTTGGACTGCTTGCTGGCCGAGCTTGGCTTGGATTTTTTCTTTTTCTGCTTCTCAGACATCGGGATTCGCAGTGGGTCGTGGCATTGCGGGCATTTCACCTTTCGTCCGGCGAATTCCGGTTTCGCCTGGAAGGTCTTTCCACATCCGCAGGAAACGGCAATCACGGCGCAGTTCTCCTCTCAGTTCCAGTATTAACTGCGGCTCCCGCCCAGCCTGGACAGGTGTCTCTCGCGATGTGCCTCAAGCACCGCGTTCCACAGTTTGCTCGCCTTTTTTAGTTTTTCTATTTGGCGAGCGGACGAGTATATCCCAGCCTTGGGAATCCGAAAGAGCCGGGCGGCACAATCGTCTGTCAATTTGGCAGGGAAAATTTCAATTCACAGCTCAAACTGCCAGCCTGACCTGACTCGACTCGATTGAACCTGCGCTGGCCCCACGAAATTGTACTTCATTTACAACTTAGGACCATGAATCGGCTTTGGCACGCAGTTGCAAACCTAGGTCAGCTGGTGCTCCGATTGCGCAAATTTGACACATTTCAGTCGAGTCAAACCGTCGCGAAGGTGCTCTACGCAAAAACAATGGACAATCTTGGGACGAATTTTGGCGGAAATACTCGTTGGCATTCGCCGCCGCCACAAAGAACGCAAACATCGAGATACACCGAATCAGTCGATTGAATCAGGAGAAAGCGGATGGCAACGGCAACGAAGAAGGAATCGAAAGTCAAACTGCAACCATTGGGTGACCGAGTTGTGATCCACCGTGACGAGTCGGAAGACGTGACCGCGGGTGGCATCGTGCTTCCCGATTCAGCGAAGGACAAGCCGGCACGCGGCACGATTGTCAGTGTCGGAGATGGCCGATTGCTCAAGGATGGGAAGCGAAGCGAGTTTCAGGTCAAACCGGGCGACCGCGTGCTGTTCAGCAGTTATGCCGGTGAGACTTTCCAGATCGATGACGAGGAATTGTTGCTGATGCGAGAAGAAGACATCCTCGTCGTTATCGACTGATCCGAGTCCCGAACTTACGGGCGGCGGCCACCATGATGCATGGCGGCCGTTCCCATCCAAAGTCAACATTTCAGGCATCCGCCCTTCGGTTTTCGAACAAGACGGGCCAAGCCAGTCAATCCAACGGAGAATTTAGTTATGGCCAAGATGATCGCATTTGATCAGGAAGCCCGCGAAGCGATTCGTCGAGGTGTTAGTAAGCTCGCCCGAGCCGTAAAAGTCACACTCGGCCCCAAGGGTCGCAATGTCATCCTGCAGAAAAGTTTCGGTTCACCGACCGTGACAAAAGACGGCGTCACGGTGGCCAAGGAAGTAGATCTGGAAGACGTCTACGAAAACATGGGCGCTCGCATGGTTCGCGAAGTTGCCAGCAAGACCAGCGATGTGGCTGGTGATGGTACGACGACAGCCACCGTACTGGCGGAGGCGATCTTCAACGAAGGACTCAAGGCAGTTGTCGCCGGGGTCAACCCGATCCAGATGAAGGCTGGAATTGAGAAGGCAGTCGAAGACATCACCGCCAAGCTGCAGAAGATGTCGATCAAGATCAAGAATCGCGATGAGATGGCGAACGTCGGATCGATCGCTTCGAATAACGATCGACAAATCGGCGAATTGCTGGCCGACGCCATGGAGAAGGTCGGCAAAGATGGCGTTATCACCGTCGACGAAGGCAAGAGCCTGGAAACGGAAGTCGAATGGGTCGAAGGTATGCAATTCGACCGCGGCTACCTCTCGCCTTACTTCGTCACCGATCCAACCAGCATGGAATGTGTGCTTGAAGATGCCTATGTACTGGTTTTCGAGAAGAAAATCAGCAGCATCAAGGACCTTGTGCCAATCCTGGAAGCCGTTGTGCAACAGAGCAAGCCTTTGCTGATCATCGCCGAAGATGTCGATGGCGAAGCACTGGCAACGCTGGTGATCAACCGGTTGCGCGGTACGTTCAAGTGTGCCGCCGTCAAAGCGCCAGGGTATGGCGATCGCCGTAAGGCCATGATGGAAGACATCGCCACGCTCACCGGCGGAACGGCAGTTTTCGAAGCTTTGGGCTTGAAACTGGAAACGCTTCCGATTACCGACCTGGGTCGCGCCAAGAAGGTGATCATCGACAAGGACAACACGACGATCATCGAAGGTGGCGGAAAGAGTGCCGACATCAAGGCACGTATCGACCAGATTCGTCGCGAGATCGACAACACGTCGAGCGATTACGATCGCGAAAAACTGGAAGAACGGCTGGCCAAGCTGGCCGGCGGAGTTGCCAAGGTCAACGTGGGTGCGGCAACTGAAAGTGAAATGAAAGAGAAGAAAGCCCGCGTCGAAGACGCGTTGCACGCCACGCGAGCAGCCGTTGAAGAAGGCATTTTGCCGGGTGGCGGCGTCGCGATCTTGCGAGCTGCTTCTTCGATCAAGCCGGGCGACGATCTCACTACCGACGAATCGGTCGGTTACCGAATCGTCCTGCGTGCTTGCCGATCGCCATTAACCATGATCGCTGAGAACGCCGGC
Organism: uncultured Planctomycetales bacterium; assembly: GCA_963821085.1. GTDB lineage: Bacteria > Planctomycetota > Planctomycetia > Pirellulales > Pirellulaceae > CAWGCE01. Next base: position 552,934 of record CAWGCE010000006.1, read on the forward strand.
CAGGACGGTGGCATTGTGTGCGAAAAGGTCGCTTCACAGAACGGCAACAACGGCTACAACGCCTTGACCGATTCCTACGAGGATCTGGTCGCGTCGGGCGTCATCGACCCCACGAAGGTGACTCGCACAGCTCTGGCCAACGCTGCCAGCGTGGCGACTCTACTGCTGACCAGTGACGCGTTGATCGCCGAGAAGCCGAAAGACGACAAGAAGAAAGTTGGCCACGGCGGCGACTACGACATGTATTAAGCCATGTCCTGAATCCAATCTGGCCCGAGCAAGTGTGGCTCACCAGTGACCATAGAAGGCTCCGTCGAATCTTTGACGGGGCCTTCCTTTTTGTTTCCTGATGTAATTTTTGCTAACCGGTGACAATCGGCGATCGTGGGGTGCCTGGCGAGCTCGTCGACTTGTGGGTGCGCCGTCAACGCAAATGGCAAATGGAATCTGCGATCAACAACGGAGCTCGACAGGGGCTGGCGATTCCTGACGCCGGCCCCGGACCTTTTCTGCGAGCGATTGAACGGTGAGCAGATTCGCTGGAGCAGTTACCAGACCTGTAGCTTCTGGCATCCGCGGTTGATGTTTGCCTGTCGCCACAGGGCACGATATCATTTGCACCGAGATGAACCATCTCTTCAGCAATCGCAGCGTTCCTTTCCCTGATTCAGGACTGCCGGTTTCATGAAGATCGCAGTGATCGTCGCCGGAATCGTTTCCGCCATCGTGGCGATTATTCTCGCGTGCTACCGTCAGGAGAAAGAACGTACGCAAGCGATAGGCAGGCTCGCTGCAGAGATCGGCCTCCAGTTTCTGCCGCAGGGCGATCCCGACCTGATGCTGGACAACGCGTCGCTGCGGCTGTTTTCGCAAGGGCACAGCAAGCGAGTGCGAAATGTCTTTCGTGGCGCAGACAGATGACCGAAAGCTGGCAATCTTCGAATACTGCTATACGACCGGCGGCGGCAAGCACGCCCATTCCCATTTGCAAACCGTGATCAGCTTCCAATCGCCGCAGCTGACGCTGCCAGAATTCTCGTTGCGGCCAGAGCACATGTTTCATCGCATCGGCGAAAAGATGGGAATGCAGGACATCGATTTCGAATCGCATCCACGGTTCTCAAAACGCTATTTGCTGCAGGGACCTGACGAAGAAGCGATTCGCCGGCTGTTCACCGCTGAAGTTCTCGAGTTCTTTGAAGCAAGGGAAGGGGCCAGCGTCGAAGCGTCTGGCGATCACTTTACTTTTTTTCGAGCCAACAACCGCGTGAAGCCGCAACGGATTCGAGCGTTTATGGAGGAGGGCTTCGACGTGTATCAAATCCTGAAGAGCTGAGCCGTTTCACGGGATCGGGCAGCTCCAATTGGGCGGACAGGCAAAAGCAACTAACATGAAGGTGTCCGAAACGCCGAGGCAAACTTCATGCGTCCCCTTTCCAGGAATTCGATCGGCCCACGCATTTTACTGGTGCTCATCGCTTGGTGCTGCGCAGCTGTGCGACCCTGCGAAGCGGATGTCCTGATCCTCAACAGCGGCGGTCGAGTCGAAGGCGACCTGTTGAACCCGGACCAGGTGCCGCGAATCGATTACGTGGTGAAACTGAGCAGCGGCGGTCAGATCACTCTGGATGCAAAAATGGTCGCCCGCGTCATTTCGTCGTCACCGGAAGAGCAGCGTTATCTTGAGCTGCTGAAGAAGATGCCGGCCACGGCGAAAGGCAATTTCAAAATGTCGCAAATCTGCGAAAAGCTGGGACTGGAGGAGCAGCGTTCGTTTCACCTGGAAGAAGTCGTCCTGCTCGACCCGGATCACGAGCAGGCGCAGTCGCCAACTGGGCCATGTCCAGTTGGACGGACAGTGGGGTTTGCCCGAGGAGCTGATGCGACAACGGGGATTCGTCAAGTACAAAGGGCGCTGGAGACTGCCGCAGGACATCCAGCTGATCCAACAACGCGATGCTGCCAGACTGACGGAAAAGAAGTGGAATGCCGACACCAGGCAGTGGCGCAGCTGGATTGGCAAACGGCGTGACGCCGAGGCTCGAGCCAACTTTGCCGCGATTGTTGATCCGTTGGCGGCAGAAGGACTTATCGCGCTGCTCAAGAAAGAAAATGACTACCAGCTGCAGGCCATGTTGATCGAACTGCTGGGGCGTCTGCACACTGGCAATGCCATGCAAATGCTGGTCGATCTCTCGATCAATTCCGACCGGGAGGAAACCCGGGAACTGTGCCTTGATCAAATCGTCGAGCATGCACGGGAAGCAGCCATGCTCAGTTACCTTGCCAAACTGAAGAGCTCAGATAACCGAACAGTGCGACGTGCAGGCCTGGCGCTGAGGCGAGTCGCCGACCCGACGGCCATCCAACCCCTGATTGACGCCCTGGTGACGACTCACCGTTTCAAGATCTCGAGTGGAGGCCCCGGGCAACTGAGCGCGTCGCAAGGGAAGAGCAGTGATGGGTCGATCGGAGGCTCGGGACTGGGAGTGGGTGGCGGGTCAAAAACGGTAGAACGGCAATTTCAGAATCGAGAAGTCCTCGACGCTCTGCTGAATGTGGTCGAGGGTGCAAATTTTCGATACGACGAAGCCGCGTGGAAGAACTGGCTGCTGCAGCAGTCAACGCCCGAATTTGTTGATCTCAGGCGGGACTAGTTCGAATTGAACGGACGTGCAGCGTGTTCGGCACAAGCCGTCCATTCTCCAAGAGACAGGAACCACGAGATTCAGTCTATCGCATTGGAAAACCATGACCGGACGCGATGCTATCGACACGTTCAACGGAATTGAGGTCGTGCTCTGGATCGCCCTGGGGTTGTTCATTTTTTTCAGAGCAAAACAACGCAATCTGAAAACCTGGGGCTGGGCCATCAGCCTGATCCTGTTTGGTCTTTCGGATGTTGTCGAACTGCAGACCGGTGCCTTCTGGCGACCCTGGTGGCTACTTGTCTGGAAAGCCGGCTGTATGGGAGCATTCGTTTGCCTCTGGCGATTCCCCGGAAAGAGCTGGCCTGGCGATCGTCGCAGCACGCAACCTGAGCAAGACGGCGGCGCATGAACGCGACGGCCCCTATTCCTCATTGCGACGCAGGCCGAGCCAGCCCTTGCTGCGAGGCGGCGCAGACGGGGTGATGTTGCTCTTTTTTCGAGCCAACGCAAGTTGCGCCTCGACGTCCCGCATCTTCTCTTCCAATTCGGATCGGATGCGGGCGTTGTGAGCTCGCTCGACCGCGATTTCCACCTCCGACGATCGCTGTTTCTCCAACCACTCCTGCTGAACTCGCTGGAACTCATCCGCGGACAATGGTGCAGCGCCTTCCGTCTGGTCGGGCGTCGGACGGTTTTGCAGCTGCTCGACGTTGTGGTGCAGCGACTTGACCATCGCTTCCAGCTGACCGATCTTCTTGTCCTTTTGCGCCAACAGCCGATCCGCAACCAGCGTCGCTTCGGCAGCCTGCTTCGATTCCGCCTCCTGTTCGCTCGGCGACTTCACCCGCGGGGTTTCGCTACCGGCTGACGGATTCGCTTCCGCCGCCTCACGCAAGTCGTTAATCTGCTCGGTCAGCGCCTCATTACGACTCTTCAGTGAGCGTACACTCTCAACCGCCAGTTCAAATCGCCGTCTCAGGTCCTTGAGCGCTCCTTCATCCTGGGCGGCAGTGTTGGCCGCCACCTTCGACTTCAACTCGCCCAAAGCATCCTGCAACTCATCGCGTTCGCGCTCGAGCGCGATCAGTTCTTCCGACCGCGCCGCATCCTCAGTCGAGGTCTCCTGCTGGTGTATCAGCTCCTCGATGCGACCGCGAGCTTCGGTCAGCTGGGCCGCTCGTTGATTCAACGCCTGGCGACTCTCGGCCAACTGCTCACGCAGATTCGTATCTTCAACCCGCAGGCTGACAACTTCGTCGCGACAGGACTGAATCTCGGCCTGATCAACGTCACAGCGCGCCGGAGCTCATGAAGTTGCTTCTCCAGGGCTTCAACCTGGGCATTCGATTCGTCCAGCTGAGCTTGTAGTTGGGCCGATTCGCCCGTTTTGACATCGATCGCTGCTGCCAATTCGCCGGCTCGCGACTGCAACTGGCGGCGATGTCGTCGCAATCGCGCGGCGACTTGACTCCGGCTTTCGGCCAAATCGGCTTCACGTTCGCTGACTGCTGCCAGTCGCAGATTCAAATCGCTTTCGCGATCCGCCAGTTCCGCTTCCCTGTCGACGATTTCCGCCTGTTGAGTTTCCAAGCGACCAAGATGTTGCTCGACCTCATGCAGCTGACCCTCGAGGTGTTGACTGAAGTCTTCCAGTCGGGCCTCCAGCGACGAAAATGCATCGATCGAACGCGAGCGCGTCGATTCGATCTTGTCAGTCAACGTTGTCGCTAAGTCTGTCATTGCGGTCCGTGCGGTCGCAAAGGCAACCGATTCTGTCTTTCGACAAAGCTCCCTCGAAGTGGTGCTGAATCCCTCGCAGCGGATGTGGCCGCATGAAATTCCCAATGGTTCTATACGTCACCGGCCTTGAGCGGTCAACGAAGTGGGTCGTTGGGGAGAATCCCGCCAGGAACTGAGGCAGTACAACCGATACAGGCGCAAGAAACCCGGGCTGGATACCGGTTTTGCGGCGGCCTCCGGGAGCTGACTCCGGCTCGATCAGCTGGCAGGGGGTGGCTGCGTTGGGAGAGGTCGAATCGTCAGACCATCGGACGACCGCAAGACCACCTGGTACTTCATACCTGGCTGTAATCGCATCGCGACCGCCTCGCCATGAGCCGCTTCGATCCCCATGCCAGCCGCGATTTGCGCGTCGTTGGCGATCGTCCAGAAGTTGGTCCAGATCTCCCGTTCGTACTCGTTGACCGGTCCGTCACCATAGGCGGCTGGGCGGGCGTTCGCCTCGTCGATCGTATAACCCTGACTAGGTTCCTGAAACTCACCATACAACCGCCGGAACAGGCACAGGGAACCACTCGAGCTGCCTTGTTCAACGAGTTCGTCCTGGAACTTTACAACCCAGTAATCGAAATAGACCAGGTCACCATCGACGCGAAACGTCCTCGGGGTGGTTAACGTCTGCCCTTGGTCGTTGACCTCCATGAAGCGAAACTCGGTCGACACGTTGCCCGATTGCGGATGCGTGTCCTGGCGGACCACTTCGACGAAGCCGACTCGGTGTTTTGTCTTGAGCAATCGCATCGACGTATCGAGCCGGGCCACCTCTTCACGGCTGGCTTCCAGGTCGTTGCCGATCTGTTTGATCATCATTTCCTGGTTCGCCGCGCACTGTTGCATCGCCAACAGGTCAGCCTTCGATTGAGCCAGCTCTTGTCGCTGCTGCTCGATCAACAGGTCGCTGCCGAAGAAGTTCGTGTACAAATAGCCGCCACCGTAGCTCAGCAGCCCAATAATGATCGAGCCGCGAATGAAACGGAACAGGCCGTCGCCAGAATCAGAACGTGCCATGGATCGCCTACCGTCGAGTAATCTCGCCCCACGAGAGGCGGGACTGTAGCAGACCATGGCAGAGCGGTTCCAGCCGAGCTGGTCGACCGTCGCGAGCAGCGCTAGCACCTGGCATGGTGGCCTGATCCCGCAAACCAAGCGCAAACCAAGCGCAAACCAAGCGTCTCGGCGCCGCAACCTTGCGATCCTTACAACGCTCTACTGGGTGACGCCCTCCACGAGGGCGATCTCATCTGGATCGATCACCACCGCCTGCACCACAAATGGGCAATCGACCTCGACAGTAGTTGTCATTGACTGCAGCTGCGCGTCGAACTTGTGCGTCTTGCCATCAGCAGCGCGAGCAACAAGGTGAATCGGCATTCGAAACGGATCGCCAGCCTGCCGCTGATCCAACCGCACGGAAACCCTATTCCCCTGTTGTTCATGGAAAATCGCCAACTTGACCCAACCGGGGCGATAGAACCACTGATCGAAGAACCACTTCAAGTCCTGATTCGCGGTCCTGGAAAACGCGTCCTCAACGACTTGAAAACCGTCTTGCCCCGCGTCGAACTCCTGGAACGCAGCCCGCCACCCGGCAAAAAAGAGGTCGTCACCGACAAGCTCGCGCAACATGGCCAGGACGACGGCTGTCTTGGTAAAGGCGATCCCGCGATAGGCCGCCGTTTGATAAATCGCCGGATCGGCGATTGCCACATCGTGCCCGAGGCCACACGACATGAAATATCCCTTGCGGCAAAACCGCAAGGCGTTGTCGTAGGCTTGATGCCCGGCGCACTTCTCGATGAACAACACGTTGGTGAATGTGGACACGCCTTCGGCCAGTTGATTTGGTAATGGGACGGCATAGGCGTTCCATTGATGTGAAAGTTCGTCGGCCACCGCCAACAGGCTGAGTGTGTCCGGATCGGCCAGGTTGCCTTCGCTGATATCGACATCCTCGATGTCCGTGAAGAACTGATCCGAAATCAGAATCAGCCCTGGCAAGCTGACGCCCGTTTCCTTTCGATCGGGGGTGACGTGCGCGAATCGCACGTGGTTCCAGGGGAGTGGCCCCATCAGCCTTTCAAATACGCTGCCGGCATCGACACCTGCCGTCACCCGCTGTTCCAGCAGCTTTTCCTCTCCCGGATATCCGTAAAACGTCAACTGCAGCCCGCCTGCCGTCCTCCCCGTCCGCTGGACGTACTCGGCGGCGGCAAAACCAAAAGGCAAGAGCCTCGGCCGGCGGTCGACCGTCTGGTACTGGAAGATATCGCGGCTTCCTTCGTTTTCGTGCGAGATCAGTTCTCCCCCCGTGACGGCTGTCATGCCAGTCGGCACGCTCAAGGTCATGTCCATTGAACCAGTTTTACGTTCATCGACAGGGTAGTAGTTAATATGCGAGGAGAAGCTTGACTGTTCGCGCACCTGGCCGAGCACGGCAATCTCGACAATCAGTTCCTGGTCGATTTCCTGCAGAAAGTCCTTGCTGTGCGCAACGATGTCGACGGCGATATCTTCTTCCCTGGGGAGTGGTTTGGCGAACGTTAATCGCAACTCGACAACTTCGGCGTCTTCGACTTCACCGCTCCCGTCCGGATCGACCTCCCAGTCCAGTTCAACTGCGGAGGTTACCTCCTGGACGCTGACCTCAGAGACAAACAGTGTGACGCGTGTTACGTCCTCCGTTAACGCGCACAAAGTGATTTTGTCGTGTACGTGAAGCGAGTGTTTGGTCGGCTCCAGATCGATGCGCAATTGGTGATGCCTGAGCTCGAAATCGGGATCCCGTGTGGCGATCAAATTCTGGCGAGCTGCGCGAATTTGCTCAGCGGTCGCAGCTTCGATTTTGTTGCCAGCCTTCAGTGTTGCTCCGGTAAACACAAACGAATCACGAATACGGTGAAGCATCTCGCACCCGGCATCATCTTCCCAAACACTTTGTGGAGCGGTCAGTTGAAAAATGAGGTAGGCATCGCCATCTTCGATTTCCCATTCGACCGTCTTGGAGCTGTGCAGCAGATACTCCAACCGTCGTGCCGGCCGATCGCGAAATTTGACTTCTTGGAACGAGATACGGTTGTAGACTTTCTTGAGTGCCCGCTCCAACTGCTTTTCTCGCGTCAGAATCCCCTCGGGCAAGAATGCCCCTGGCATGTAAAGCACGCTGCAACGCCTGGTCAGTTTTGCGTCAGGCGAAAAAACGTAGACCTTGGCATTACCCTGGCTGTGGTCCGTCTTTTTCCAGTCGCTACCCGGAAGCTCAAGCTCTATCCCCAGCGCCTTCGTCCACGAATTCCCAGGCCACCGGCTGTGCCTGGCTATAGCAGAGCGACGCTGCGGACAGCGATGTCGAAATCCCCAAACAGATCGCGCGAAAAGTGGTCATGCAAACCTCCCTTGGCTGCCACATCTTAGGCGGAGTTCGTCGGTCTTGCACGGAGATCGAGACAACGACGGATTGAAGATGGGCGAACACGACCCTCTCAACAGCCCAAGGCGGGAGATCTTGCCGCAGGATGAGTTACAGTTCGCGACTACCTGTCTTGCCCCAGGAGTTCCCGAACGCCGACTTCGATACTTGGCTGCCGCATCAACTGCTCACCCACCAACATCGCGTCGACGCCAGCGTCTTCGAGATATTGGACATCATTTCGGCTGGCGATGCCGCTTTCGCCGACCAGCGTGCAATCTTCGGGCAGCTCTTCCCGCATGCGGACCGTGTGCTGCAAGTCGACTTCAAAGGTCCGCAAGTCGCGATTGTTAACTCCAATCAACACCGCTCCGGCTTCGACCACGCGCTGGGCGTTTTCCGGTTCGTAGAATTCGACCAGGGGAGTCATTCCCAGTTCGATGGCGCGATTGTGCAGGCTGCGCAGACCACAGTCGTCGAGGCATTCGGCAATCAACAGCACAGCGTCCGCGCCGGCAACTCGCGATTCAACCAACTGGTACTCGTCAATCAGAAAGTCCTTCCGCAACAGCGGCAGGCCAACTTGCTGGCGGATCGCGGTGAGAAACGCGAGGCTGCCCTGAAAGAAAGACTCATCGGTCAGCACGCTGATGCATGTTGCTCCAGACTTCTCGTAGATCTTGGCAATTTCCACCGGATCGAAGTCGGCGCGGATGACGCCCTTGGACGGGCTGGCTTTCTTCACCTCGGCGATCAATTTGATGGGACCACCGGCAGCGAGTGGTGTGAAGAAGTCGCGGATTGGCGGAGCCGCGTCGAGCCGCGATTCCAGCTCGGCTATCGGTCGCGACCGCTGGGCAACCGCGATCTCTTCCTTTTTCTTGGCAACAATCTTGTCGAGGATGGTGGGCATGATAGTGCGAGTTGCAAGCGAGGTGGCGGAAGGCGGATTGAGTGCTGACAACCTGCCAAGGGGGTCAACGGCGCTGCGATACGTACAACGCCCGTCCAACCCTTTACTGCGCCACGAGGTCGGGAGGTTTTGTTGCCTAATGCTTGAAGTGACGTCGCCCCGTAAACACCATCGCCAAGCCGAGTTCGTTGCACGCCGCTGATCACTTCGTCGTCCTTTCTCGAACCGCCGGGCTGGACCACGGCGAGGATGCCGGCTGCGGCCGCCTTGTGGATCGAATCGGGGAACGGGAAGAACGCATCGGACGACAGCACGGCGCCACGCGTACGCTCGCCCGCCTTGGACAAGGCAATGTCGACCGCATCGACGCGGCTCATCTGGCCGGCACCGATGCCACACGAAGCCGAGTCGTGGCAAACGGCGATCGCGTTGGAGCGGACGTGGCGGACAACATCCCAGGCGAACTTCAAATCGGCCATCAGCGTCTCATCCGCTTTCGCGGCCGTCATCACTTCCCAACCACTGACATCGGTTGGCAATACATCCGATTCCTGGACGAGAATTCCGCCATTGATCTCCCGCACGACTTGAACCGGCGCCAGCGGTGACAACGAGCCCACTTCCATCAATCGTACGTTCTTTTTCCATTTGGGAATCGTCGTCAACAACTCGACCGCAGCCGGTTCAAAACCGGGTGCCACAATCGCTTCGACAAATAGCCCCGGCTCGACGAGCAACTTCGCCGCGTCGGCATCAACGGTACGGTTAAAGCCCAGGACCGAACCAAACGCGCTGACAGGATCGCCAGCCATCGCCTTCGCGGTGGCGGTGCCGACCGAATTGCCGCAGGCGATACCGCACGGGTTATTGTGTTTAATGACGACGACGCACGGTTGATCAAAGCTGCGAGCGATCCCCAGGGCGGCGTCCAGATCGAGCAGGTTGTTATAGGACAATTCTTTGCCATTCAACTGCTTCGCGCTCACCAGCGAAGGCGCGTTGTCGGCGGTCGCGTAGAGTGCCGCTGGTTGATGTGGGTTCTCGCCGTAACGCAATACCGCCCGTCGCTGCCAGGCGCGCGAAATCGTCGGATCGAAACTCGCGTCCACGTTCGGATCAATGTCGGCCGAGTTGACTGCACTCTTCGCAAAGTACCCGGCGATTGCCTGATCGTAAGCCGCCGTACGAGCAAAAGCCGCGGCCGCCATCCGTCTCCGGAATCCGGGTGTGGTGCCACCGCTCGAGGAAATCTCGTCGATCAACTCCTCGTACTGATCGGCCGCCGTAACGATCGTGGTAAAGCGGTGATTCTTGGCTGCCGCGCGCACCAGGCTTGGCCCACCAATGTCAATCTGTTCGATCGCTTCGGCATCGGTGACTGCAGGTTTCGCTACCGTCTTTTCAAACGGATACAGGTTCACCACGACCAGCTCAAACGTGTGAATCGCTTCGGCTGCCAAACCCTGCATGTCGTCGTCGCGGTCGTGGCGGGCCAGGATACCGCCGAACACTTTGGGATGCAGCGTTTTCAGGCGGCCATCCATCATTTCGGGAAAGCCGGTGTAGTCCGAAATGTCCTGCACCACCAAGCCGGCCTGCTCCAGATGTCGCCGTGTCCCCCCCGTGCTGTAGATTTCGACGCCCTGTTCGGCGAGCACCGTGGCGAATTCGGTGAGTCCCGTCTTGTCGCTAACGCTGATAATGGCTCGCGTCAACGCAACGCTATTGTTGGTGACACTGTCTTCCGTGGCTTGAGCAGTCATGATGGCTCGCTTGGTCGTGGAATCAACTGAAAATCAATGTCGCACGAATCCCGTGCGACTGTTCCAATTGTCTCCATTTAGAAGCCGAACGCCAAATCCCAGCAGGTTGAACGCAGACTAGCCAAAGGGATCGTCGCTGCCAAACGGATCCTCGTCGTCGAAGGGATTGTCATCCTTGGCGGCGTCTTCCAGATCGTCGGCAGCTTGTGTATTGTCGTCCTCCATGGCAGCATCCGTTGCCTCCAGGTTGTTCTCGCCTGCGAAAGGATTCTCGTCGCCGGCTGCCGCGAAGGGGTCTCCGTCATCCATGACTGCAGCCGGCCCGGAGAACGGATTCTCTTCGTCGCCCGTACCTCCGGAAGATGCCGGTTCCTCGACCGCGTCCGCATCTTCGCTTGACGCTGTGTCTCCGGCCGCTTCATCTGCAATCAGCGGAATGTGCAGCGTGGGCCAGCGAGCACCCTCTTCGTGCACACACTCGATCCGGCCATTGCCTCGCACGATATAAATCCGGTCGGTGAGGACGTTGGTCAGCACTTGATCCGCATTCCCGATCGCCAACTCGCCAATCTGCCGACCATCATCGGTGTGAACCGTGATCAACTCGCCTCGAGGCCCTTCGCAATAGAGTTGTTCGCCGAGTCCGGAAATGACTCGACGTACGCCCGCGGTGCTCCACTTTGCTTTGCCGGTTTCCACATCCAACGCGAACAGTTCGTTCTGTGAAGTCGGTACATAAACCGTGCCGTCCATTGCATAGGGCGGCTGATCCAATGATTGACCGGTGAAGAATTCCCATTGAATAATCTGACTTGCCAACTCAACAGCCAGGACGTACCCATCTTCAATCCCCACCACGACGCGATCTGGAGGAATGAATACCGGCGCACCCACGATTCCCTTGCGTGCTTCGACTCGAGCCAACGGGATGCCCGTCTGTGGGTCGGCGACGAACAGGAAGCCGCGATCGGTGGCCCACGTCAGGCTTTGGGGTGTTGCCACAGGTGGACTGGTGATGCGACCGTAAGAAGCCCGCAAAGATGGCAACCTGTGCAGCGCCGCGGGATCCAGGCTGTACACTTCAAAGGGTCTGCCTATCGTCGGAACCATCAAACTCTCGCCCGCAATCGTCGGCCCAGCGTCGGCGATGCCGCGCAGTCGGTGTTCCTGCTCGAGCTTCCCGGTTTCGGCATTAATGATATAGAGCGTGCTACCCTTGACGGCGGCAACATAATTTTCGCCGATGGCCGGTTTCTGATTCGTCAGGTTGTGCTTCCCGACGTTAATGCTCCAACGCAGCTGACCTGACTCTCCGTCCAGCAACAGCAATTGCCCGCTACCGGTCTGCACCAGCAGCACCACGTCGGGAACTTGACGAGTTTCCAGCTTGGCATCTTCATGTCCGATGCCTTCAAAGTACGCAATTCGACGTCGGCCTGGAACTCGGCCGAGTCGGCGTCGAGTCGTACTCCATCCCGATCCACCTCGCCCGAGGTGAAGACTGCCGTGACACCATCTTTGGTACTGACTTCGTAAACCGTTCGTTTTCTGGCTGGGCTGACAAAAAGACTGACGTGCAATTCACCTGCACGCGCCGGATTCGTCGGCACCTGGAATTGCCACGCACGTTGGAGGCCCACGTTTTCCCATGGCGTCATCTGAGCCGAGCTGGCTCCGGCGCACAGGCCGATCAGCGTCATCGCCCAAACGAAGATGATTGGTTTACGGTAGATCATGTTTATTCTTGCTGTTCGTTTTCGTGTGCTGTCTGATTGGGCGGCGAGCTGGTCAGGCCACGGTGGCACTGGATGACGGGGCGGGCCCAACTGCCATGATAATCAACCCGGGGCCCAATCGTCCGCCACCGGACGGTTTTCCCGCTCTGAGTCGTTTTTTTTGACTTGCTGCAGGCGTCATGGGGGGAACATTCCGCCTTGCCGGCCGGTCACCAGCAGTCCACGACCTAGACCCTGCAATGGGTCATCCATACGATGGTCGTCATGCACCTCAACCAGCTTCGACCGGAAACGCACGAAACCCTGCAACAACTGCTGGGCTATCTGAACTTCTCCTCGGCGCACCCGATCCGCAGTTTCTTGCCGGAATGAACGACCTCTACCAGAGGATTGACGAGCTGATTGCGGCCAGTGAAGAAGACCCTAACCGTAAGCGGCCACGGAATCAGCCGCCGCCCTGGCGGGTGGCGATAGCCGTACTGACGAACAAACTCGAAGAACTGAAGGCCAGCTCACCAACATTTGCTGACGCATCGCAGGCCGAACGTGTGTTGGAACTGACTCAAAATCGTCTCATCACCGACTATCTCGCTTTTCATCGCGATCTGCTTTTTCACCAGAACGAAGTCAGTATCTTTGGTTCGCTGATGCTGGGGCGTTTGTTGCAGACGATGCTCAGGCAAGACCTGGCTGAGGACGACGATGCGGTCATTGCCGCGACAATCCAGCAGGTCAATGATTATGTCGGGCACCGACCGGTGGCAACACTCGAATCCCGCGACATTGAACCGCGGGACCATGAGTGGATTCGACCCGTACCGGTGTATGTGGATAGTGCCGGCGCCGCGCCGGGGCCCTACAAATCGATCATCGAACCGACGCTCGAATTGTTGCGGCAAACGGACGAAGACCTGCTGCGAGCTGCCTACTTCGACCTGGACGCACTCGAGGAATTGGCGTTCGATCCGCGGGCGTACGATTTCGATCATCCGGTCAATCGCCGCCCGAACTACCACTTCGGTGAATGGGATCCGCACCACATCGATAACAGGGGCAACTACAGGCGCTTCGTTGTCAGGCAGGTGACGCTGGACGCGCTGGTCGCTCGCATCGAGCAGGCGGAAGGCGAGAATGCCGAGAATCTTGACGAAATCATTTTTGAGAGTTCTGCCGTATTGGCCGGAACCATCCTGATGGCCAGCGGTATCAGTGGTGCCGGCCCGTCAACGCACGATTCGCACACCAGCCTGATCACGCTGGTACCGCGTATCGCCAAATATCGCGACGAATTCTACGAACAACTACTCGGCAGGATGGACAATGGACATGGCGAACGGCTGCGGGTCGAACTGAAGACGATGCAGCAACCGTTCGGCGCGGCGCGACAACACCTGAACCTGTACCTCGCTCAACGCCGGGCGGCTCAGCTGCAACACGTCAAGTTGGCCAAGATTTTGGCGCGGATGGGTTACCCGGGCGCCGCTCAACGCCAATCGGACGCGGTTCCCGTCGCGTCGGCCCGCATGCAATGCCGTATCGATTGCGCCGTCGCCGCTGGTCATCTGGCAATCGCCAGCGAAAATCGCACGGCGGCGATTAAACACCTGGACCGCATCATTGACCAGCTGAAACGGGGAATCCAATGCGGCGCCATCGTCGATCCGTGGAACATCCTCGGGTTCCAGGCAAACTTCAGTCTGTTTCCGGCCATGGAAAACACGGTCCGCGACCATCGCATCGATGAGTTGGTAGCTCTGATTGATCGCACCGTTGGGTTGTATTCGCGACTATGGAGCGATGCCGCTGCAGCCGACGACCAGGTAATCTGCCAACAGGTAGAGACAACCTTCAAGGCCCTGGCAAGCTGGTGGCACCAGTTCGCCGCCCATGAAGTGCCCTCGGTCAAGTCGCCACAGGTGATGGACGAATTCCAGGCTGCCCGCGATGTAGCCGCGGCGCTCAACGAGTGGTACAAAACCGGCGCAGCAACCGGGGACATCCGATTCTGGGCGCCACACGTAAACAAATTTGAAACGCCCAAAGCGTATTCACTGGTCATTGAAACACTGCTCGGCAAGGAGGATTTCACTTCGGCCATGTCCCTGCTGGTGCATTGGCTGAACCAGGCACCGGCGGTGCCTTTGGAAAACCGTGAGTGCTCGTTTCACCGCCTCGCCCAGGATTGGGTCCGGGAAGTGGTCGAACAGGGATTGAGCAGCGACAGCTATTCCGGTGACGGACCCAATCCCTGGCAGCTATTGCGAAAATTCTTCGATTACCTCGAAGCAAACGCTGACGAGTACTGGCAAGTCCCCAAGTTTCGACTGCACGAAGTCAACGACGATCCGTCATCACCAGATGAAGACGACAACGACGATCCTTTCCAGGCGGCCTACGAAGGAGTTGTTTTCCACGACAGCACCGACGATGGAATCGACGGCGCCATTTTCGAAACTTCTTCCACGACCGATAGCGAAATTGAATCAGAATCCGAACGTATCGTCGATCGGATCTCGTTTCTCGGTGGCCTGGCGAAATTGTGGTCGAAAGCGGCCGTAGCCATCGGGGTTAGCGCCAACAGCGGCGATGGTCTGATCGACAAAGAAGCGATGCAACAATCGTTGCTGGATTGGCATCATCGCTGCGCGAGTACGCGGCGGGGTTTGCTGCGGCTGATCGACGTCATCAGCGAGGAAAAGCTGTATCGACAAGGTGGTGATCACGATGCGATGCTGGAATACGACCGCCGGCGTTTGCTGAAAGAGTCGCTCATCGAACAGATCATTGCGACCTATGTCGAAACCTCGGAAGCGGAGCGGTTCCTGATCGCAGCACTGCTCATTGTGGATACAGAATCCGACACGCTCAAACGGTTGCAGAACGAAGCGGTCGATGACACCGAGCGGCAGCTGCTGGACGCAGCCCGAATCCAATCGGCGATCCTGAGACAGGATCGCGAAGCAACCGGGCCACTTTGCGAATTGCTACTCGAAACGCTGGCCGACGAACGCATCCTGTACGTGCCGCTCTCGAAGTCAGGCGTCCCCCGCGAGATCGCCGTGGCCCGCATGCGCCAAAGGATGATCGAAAATCTGCTGGTCGCGCTGCCTCGATTGGGGATGCTAAACGAAACACTGAAGCTGCTGGATACAACTCGCGAGATGGAACGCAACATCCCCGCCGGCCGCGGCGCCGTGACCCAATTCGACGAGCTCTTCGAAGTCGGTTTTCGCGAAATGGTGCTCGTCCTCGTTCGCGCCACCGCTCCCGACGCCGGCTTCACCAGCGACGATGATCGTGATGCCGAAACGCTGCTGGTGCACTACCTGGAACAACTCACTGAAGCAACACTTGAAAGCTGGCTGAAACACAGCCGCACGCTGCGATTGTCGGTGCTGGAACGGGTCCGTCGTCAACCGGAATGGCAGAAGCTGGTCGACTTCATCGAGAAGTTTGGCCGCGATCTGTTTACGCAAAAGTTCCTTATGCTGGGGAACGTGCGAGCCATCCTGCACTGCGGGAGCGAAAACTGGTTAGCCGACGAAGCTCGATTGGCAGAGGACCCGCCACTGCGCATCGTCGAGGCTTTGGGTACCGAAATCCCCCACGTCGAAGCGGCAGATCAATTGAACCTGGTGCTGGAGGCAATCGTCGAGAATTATCACGAGTATCGCGACTACAATAGCACGACGACTCAGTCAGATCGCGGCGACATGCTGTACACGCTTTTGGACTTCATCCGCGTCCGGGTCGCCTACGATCGGGTTGCCTGGAACCTGCGTCCAGTCGTGCTGGCCCACGAAGTGCTCGTCCGCCATGGTCGCAACGAGGCAGCTCAATTGTGGCGACGCATGCTGGCCGATCGCATTGGAGCCGAAGCCGATCGCTACCAGCGGGAATTGGCCATGCTGCAGGAACAGTACGCGATGCGAATGGCTTCCGTGGCCGAACGCTTGAACGAGCGTTTCCTTGTACCGATGACGATCGATCGCATGCGGGCCTTGGTCAAACCGGCCATCGAACAGGTCGGTCAGCCCGGACCGCATCACGCCTTCGAAATATTGGAAGAAGAGACGGCACTACTGATGCGCGAACCAATGGGTTCCGGGGTCGAGGCGCCCAGTTGGCTGCTGGCGCTCGAACAGGAAATTATGCGGATCACCGACCAGCACAAGTCCCGCCGGCCAGGCGCCACCGATGAACTGCTCATCCTGCCGGTCCGCCTGACGTCCGAACAGGTCGAGGAACAACTAAACAAGCTGCGCGAAGCGGATGAGGAGGAGTAGGCGCCTGACATGGGTAATATGACATCTCAGATTCTGGATTTCACATTTCTCAATCATCGAAACCCAGCTCCTACACCAGCAACTCCGGCCATAGGCTGTCACTTACGAGCAGCCCTTTCCTTGTCATTGCCAGCCGCCCCCCATCCCGCCGCAGCAATGCCCCTTCACAGAACCGTTCAACCGCCGGGCCCACCAACGACTCGATCGAGTACCCCGTCTCGCGTTCAAATTCCTGCTCATCGATCCCTTCCAGCATGCGTAGCGCAAATACCAGCCGCTCCCGCGCTCGATCTTCCATCCCCAATTCCTCGAACGACTCGACAGGCGACACGCCGCTTCGCATTCGCTTGATATAAGTCGAGGTGCTGCGATGGTTGACCGCGCGACGGCCGTCAACGTAGCTCGCCGCACCCGGGCCAAAACCAAAATATGGCCCGCCCTGCCAGTAGACCTGATTGTGAACGCAACGATCGGTCGGCCTGGCAAAATTCGAAACTTCGTAATGTTCGAACCCGGCAGATGTCAGTGTGTCGATTGCCAGCTCGTACATTTCGCGCTGCGTTTCCTCGTCGACTTCGGTCAGCACACCGCGATGCTGCCGATTCCAGAATTGCGTGCCGCGTTCGATCGTCAGGCCATACGTGGAAACGTGATTCGGCGCCAGTTCGAGTGCGCTCTGCAAATCTCTGCGCCAGGTTTTCAGTTTCTCTCGCGGAGCCGCAAAGATCAGGTCGAGCGATACTTTGGCGCCGGTGTCACGAGCCCAGCGGTACGAGCGTTCAATATCATCGCGATTATGATTACGTTCGAGCCCGATCAGCTTGCCTTCGTCAAAAGACTGAGCTCCCAGGCTGATGCGGTTGACGCCCGCCCCGCCCAACAGCGATGCGCACTCTTCATCCAGTTCGCCCGGATTGGCTTCGACTGAAAACTCATGGTTGTCCGCCAGCACAAACCAACGCTTGAGCAACTTCATCAATTGGCTCAAACTGACGGCGTCCAATTGCGTCGGCGTTCCACCACCCAGGAACAATGTGTCAATTTCTGGTGGCTCGCCCAGCCGTTGAAGTTCCAGTTCCAACGCTTCGAGGTAGGCGGGCACCAGGTCTTCCCGATCAGCGACAACCGTGAAATTGCAGTAGCCACAACGCCTGGCACAAAACGGCACGTGGACGTAGGCCGATCGCGGTGCCCCAAGATGGATCATCAGTACCTCTGGCAAAGAAACATTTTCGACAAAGCGTCCAATGTCGTCGCGGCGCACGAGGAAGCCCTACGCGTCAGCCAAGGACCTGTCTGTCGATGACGCCTGCGTTGACAACAGCCCCTACAAAACGATCGAAGGCGATCGGAAACAACCCCTGTCAAAACCAAACGGAAATCTCCGCCAGCGTCTTCCGCTGAAGA
This sequence comes from uncultured Planctomycetales bacterium, assembly GCA_963821085.1. Classification (GTDB taxonomy): domain Bacteria; phylum Planctomycetota; class Planctomycetia; order Pirellulales; family Pirellulaceae; genus CAWGCE01. The sequence continues at coordinate 570,896 of CAWGCE010000006.1, forward strand.
TCGGGCACCTGGACTCCATTGGCCGGGTAGCCGATGGGAAACAGGATGAACGGCCGCTCGTTCTTCGGTCGACCCAGAATTTCGGACAGGAACGCCATCGGACTGGGCGTATGCGTCAGCGTCGCCAACCCCATTTGATGCAGCGCCGCAATAAAGACCCCACACGCGATCCCCACGCTCTCTTTCACATAATAATTTTTCTGTTTCTCGCCGTCGTCGGTCAGTCCATACGTCTCTTCGAAAACAACAACGATCCAGGGCACCGTTTCCAGGAACGGTTTCTGCCAGTTCGTGCCGAATGGTTGCAGGGCACTCAACCACTCGTCCGACATGCGTCCACCTTCGTACGATTCGTGTTCTTCCTGTTCCGCCGCGACGCGGATCTGTCGTTTGAGCTCCGCATCGCTGATGGCGACGAATTTCCACGGTTGGCGGTGAGCCCCCGAGGGGGCCGTCGAGGCCGTGCGGATGGCCGCCTCAATCAGCTCGCGAGGCACCGGATCGGCTGAAAAATCGCGGATGCTGCGGCGTCTGCTCAATAGTTCAAAATACGCTTCAGCCGCTGCGCACATCACGTCCACAGACTTGCGTTCGTACTCGTAGGGGATAAAACCGCTCATAGGCGTTCTGCTCCGGCTGATTTATTGGGTGCATTGTATCTTCAATTACGAGGAGGTGTTCCGATGGGATTATCCGTAACCAGGACCATTGCCGCTCCACCAGATAAGGTGTTTGCCGCACTGTCCGATTTCGAACACGCGGCCGAGACGATTCGGGGGATCACCAAGATCGAAATGCTGACCGATGGCCCGGTCGGCCTTGGCACTCGCTTTCGAGAATCGCGGATCATGTTCAATCGCGAAGCCACCGAAGAGATGGAAGTCACGGCCTGGAACCAAGGCAGGTCCTATACCTTGGGCTGTGAATCATGCGGAGCTCGTTACGCATCCTCGTTCATTGTCGAACCGACTTCCGGCGGTTCCAGGGTAACGATGAAGATGGAAGTCAAGCCGCTGACACTGATGGCCAAATTGATGTCGCCGCTGGGAAGCCTGATGAGCGGTAGCATCAAACGCTGCGTCGAACACGACATCGACGACGTGAAGGCGAAGTTGGAGCAGGGTCAAACCGCGTAGGCCGAATTTTCACGACAACCTTGACTTCAGGATGAGCAACCAATGTTCGCCGATCCTGGTCGCTCCATTTTGTATCGCTGCGTTCTAATTGTGCCGATTATTGGGGTCGCCGTTGCTCTGCAGAAAACGTAGCGCAGGAAAGGGTCTGGCGCATTTTTGCCCGCGATCATCGGGAACTCAGTGTTCAATTCGACAGGAAAACGGGCCGGACGCCCTCGTTTGCAGCATAACGAGGTGTGCGCAGGCGTAGATCCAGGTCGTTTCCTACTGAGCAGGTTCGCTGCTGCTTTTGGTCACCGATTCAGAAGCTATGTTTTTGACGGAGACGAATGATGATGCAGTGCGAACACGACGAACACGACGAACACGTCAAACCCGATCGACCACGCAGCAACGCCCAGCTGTTTGTTGGGCTCTGGGCGCTCTACTTTCTCGTTAACCAGTTAAAACAAACGCCATGGCCAGCCGACCTGTCGGTCTCGCTGATGGTTGTACGCGTGGGACTGATCGCGGCGGCAGTTGGAGTCCTCTGTCGGCTGAACGATGCCCGATGGTTTCTTGCGATGTTGACGCTGCAAGTTACCGCCGTCGTGCTGGAATTGCCGGCGATGTCCAATTGCTGGCTGTTCACCGGGATCATGAACCTGGGCGTACTGGTTGCCGCTTTCCGGGCCCGTCGTCGCGACACACAACCGCTCACCTGCGAAGCGATTTACACCGAAGCCGTTCCGCTGCTGCGTGTTGGTCTGCTAACGCTTTACGCTTTGGCAGCACTCGCCAAATATAATCGCGACTTCATCAACCCGGAACTGAGTGCAGCCTCCTATTTCACACACATGTTTTTCGAATCACTGGGCGTCACCCTCAATTCGCCAACTCTCGATTGGCTATCGATCTGGGGCACGATTGTAATCGAAACGGCCCTGCCGATCATGTTGTTCCTGCCGCGAACGAGGCGCTACGCGATCGTCCTGGGCATGATGTTCCACACGATTCTGGCTCACAACCACAACCTGTCCGTCTTTGATTTCAACGCGATGCTTTTCGCGCTGTACGTGACGTTTGCCCCCACCGACCTGCTGGCGAAGGTCCGCTACACGGAAGAATCGAAATGGGTGTTCCGGGCCGTGCGCTACCGCTTGCCGCTCGTGTTATCGCTGATTGCGATTTCGGCGGTGGTTGTCTGGTGGTCTTCATCCACCGGTGAAGCGAGACTGCTACTCTGGCGATACCGGGTCGCTCTGTGGTTCATCATCGGCGTCACGTTGACCATCGTTACCGCGCAAGTGCTGTTCGGTCGCGAACGGCCTCAAGAAGCACTGCGTTCTCCATTTCAACTGACCAGCGGATTTGACTGGGTGATCATTGCGATCGTGTTCTTTAACGGCATGACACCGTACCTGGGGCTGAAGACAGGTGTCGCCTACACCATGTTCAGTAACCTCCGCACGGAAGTGGGCTACGAGAATCACCTGCTGGTGCCGGCGTGGCTGCGGATATTTGATCTGCAACAGGAACCGGTACGCATCCTGGCTTCGTCCGATTCCGGATTGGCGCAAGCGGCTGAGAATGAAGAACTCGTCCTGATGTATGACTTGCGACTTCGTGCACAGAAACTGGGCGAGCATTCGTTAAAGTATGAACGGGAGGGTGAAGTCATTGATATCCCGCGCATCGCCGATGATCCGTTGCTAAGCAAACCACTACCCTATCTGGCAAAGAAGACGCTGCACTTCCGCACGATCCCCACCAAAGATACGACGCCTCAGTGGTAGAACAGGCAGTATCCGAAAAGGTGGTACCGAAGCCGGCTGTTACTCAATTTGAGACTCTTCCTTTCGCAACAGGTGGTTCCATCAACTAGACTGAAGACTCATCATTGCCCCTTCTGTCGAGGATTCTGCCATGTCCTGGATGAGTCGCATTTGCGGTTCCCTGTTGTTCGTTACCGTTATTTCCGTTCCGACGGCACATGCTTTGAGCGTCACGTTGGGCAACCTGATATTGGTTCCACCGGCGGCGCCCGTGAATCAATCGACCATCACGCTTACCACCGATTCCATCGGGTCAGACTCGGACACCGTCACGTTGTCGGGGCAAATCTCGGCCGAACTCGAATTTCAATTCGTGAATGGCATGGTGGTTCCCACCGGTCTGTCGTTTACCGGTGGTACGGTCAACATCAGCGATTCGAACTATAGTCTGGCATTTGGAGTGGTGCAGGTGAGCGCTACCGGCCTGGCAGGTACACCCATCACGCTTTCACCCCCGGGCACCGTGACGGGAAACACTTACCCTGCCTCAGACCATAACTTGGTCGTCAACCAGGGAGTCGTCGCTGCGGCGGGCAACATGTTCGACTTCGCTACGTCGCCGGCAACGTTTACCGGGGACGGCATTGGCCTGCTCGACGTCACGACGATGCCGGGCCCTGGTCCGCTGCCCAGTTACCTCGTCAGCGCCTCGATCGAATTGCCGCTCGATATTAACGCTTCGTATACGCTGACCGATGTACCGATTTTTGGAACCGTTCAGGCAAACCTGTCCGGGCAAACCTTGGCCGTCGCGACGGAAACACTCATCCTTGACTTGATCGTCGGCGATTACAATCAGGATAGCCAGCTCGATTGCGAAGATGCGGCGATGCTGTCAGCCGCAGTTGCCGGCAACAGTACCGACCTGACCTATGATGCCAACCTGGATGGCATCGTCAGTTCATTGGACGTCTCCGCATGGGCTACCGATCTGGTCCACACCATACCTGGTGATGCAAATCTGGATTTCAATGTGGACGGCGGCGACTTCCTCGCCTGGAACGCAAATAAGTTCACCGGCGGAACCAACTGGTGCAGTGGCGACTTCGACGGCGATGGAACGACCAACGGCGCCGACTTCCTGGTCTGGAACGCCAACAAATTCACGTCGGCCGATCACGCGCAGCGAACCGTGGTCCCTGAACCTCAGTTCCTGACCGGGCTATTCCTGGTTTCTCTGTTGCTATGGCGAAATCGCAGCTGACTGCGGACAATCCCGACCTCAGCTACTGCAGGTAATTCGTGCTTTCGGCGTTCCCATGTCAAGCGGATTACGCGTCGAGAGCGAACCATGGTTAGTGACCTGCCCGCCTTGGTGCGATGGACGCGCATTCGCCCAAAGGTCACCTCGGCAACGATGAACATGCCGCGAATATTGACCGACCGGTCCAGATCCAACCACAGCTTGATCGACGTGTTCAATTTGACGTGTACGAATTTGTGTTCCGCGAAGCGGCGTCTTCAGCACACACGAAAGTTCGCCCGTCGCGGAGTTGCTGCCGTTTGCATTTGGCTGCGCCGCTACGCCGCAACGGGCTTTTCTATGTCAAAAACGGCCGAAAAAACGACGTTGACATTCGTACACTACCGGGGCTAGATTGACGCCGGTCTGGGAGCGGGCTAGTGGTGTGGAGGATTCACGCAAAACCAAATCAGGGAGGGTCGTTTGATGTTAGTTCTGTCCAGAAAAGAGCAAGAGGTGCTGGTCATTGACGAGCACATTCGTGTGGTCGTGTTGCACGCTTCCAGTCGTGGAGTGCGACTTGGAATTGAAGCTCCATCGCATGTATCGATCCATCGAGGTGAAGTGCGCGAGCGGATCGAAGCGGAACAGCAGCAGCACGCGAATATCGAGCAGGATGCCGCCTGAACTCCGGTAGGAAAATCTGTCCGGCTGTGCGTTGCTGCAACTCACATCCGGCGAGGCTATCTTCAATAGAGACGCGGCCAACGCCTGACAGCAAGTCACTCGCTAATTCACCTCGCTTGTCAGACGGCCGTTGTCGACTATTGGATTCTTCCGCGGTATCTCACTCGTCGCCGCACGTTGTTTTGGCCCATCCCATGGCCGCATCTGCTTCCAACAGTCGATCCCTGACTGTGCATCGGTCGATTGCGTTAACTTTCGATGGTCAAAACAACCCAGCGATCCCTGTCAACTACGACTCGTCCAATCCTGCACAAGACGCCGGGCTTGGTCACCACTAGAATCTGGGGAACGTCTGGCCGTCTCGATGGCGACTACGCTCCCTGACAGCATAGTCTGAGCTGGAAACACTATACAAATCAACCGATTGAGGCTTCGTTGGATAATCCACTCCTTTTCTTCGCCGGTGTGCTCACCTTCGGGATCATCGCGCAATGGCTGGCGTGGCGATTCAAGTTGCCGTCGATTCTGCTGCTGCTCGCAACCGGCTTTCTCTGCCGCTACCTGTTCGATCTTGACCCGGACGCAATGCTGGGCCGGGAGCTGCTGTTTCCGCTCGTTTCCCTTTCGGTCGCAGTCATCATGTTTGAAGGCGGCCTGACGCTGCAACTGCATGAGCTCAAGACTTCCGGCACTGCATTGATTCGGCTAGTCACGCTGGGCGTCCTCGTGTCGTGGGTCTTGACTGGCCTTGCTGCGTGGCTGTTCATGGGTATGTCGCCACGCGTTTCCGCATTGGTGGGCGCGATCCTCGTTGTTACCGGCCCCACAGTAATCGGACCGCTCCTGCGGCATGTGCGCCCGCGCCGAGTGGCGTCGGTAATCAAGTGGGAGGGGATTGTGATTGATCCGATTGGAGCGGTCCTGGCAGTGCTTGTTTTCGGGGCGACATTCGGAGCGGTCGAATCCGGGCACGATGCCCTCTCGTGGGAGTCCGCTACGCAGGCAGGGTTGGTGCTGTCAAAGATTTTGGCCGTTGGAATCCTGATCGCCTCGGCCACCGCCTGGGGATTGATCGAATGCCTGAAGCGGTTCTGGATCCCCGACTTCCTGCACAACCCGGTGTTTTTGGTCGCCGCACTGGCCACCTTCACCGTTTCCGAACTCCTGCAAACCGAATCCGGATTGGTCACAGTCACGGTGCTGGGGCTGCTGCTGTCCAATCAGAAATTGGTTCCTGTGAAGCACGTTGTGGAGTTCAAGGAGAACCTGCGGGTGCTGTTGATCTCATGCCTGTTCATCGTCCTGTCGGCCCGTATCCCGCTGGCCGACGTCAAGGATCTGGGTTGGGGCGGACTCGGATTCCTGGTGGCCCTGATCCTGGTGGTTCGACCGCTCTCCGTTTGGTTGTCGACCATGGGTACCGAGCTGACCATGAATGAACGTACCTTCCTGGCCTTTCTTGCGCCGCGAGGCATTGTCGCCGCCGCGGTATCGGCAATTTTTGCGTTGCACGCCATCGGCACACATCCCGCTGAAAATGCCCATCCGGTCGCCACCAACGAACAACCAGTTGCGGCTCATGCCACGATGAACAGCACGCCAGAAATGACGGCTGATGACCGTGAAATTTCAGATCGAAAAGCGGTCGAAAGGATCGTGCCGCTAACGTTCCTCGTTATCGTCGGAACGGTGCTCGTTTATGGTTTGATGGCAGCACCGTTGGCTCGGTACCTGAATCTGGCGACACCCAACCCGCAGGGAATCCTGTTCGCAGGGGCCGCCGATTGGATCCGGCCCATCGCCCTGGTCCTCCAGGAAGAAGGCTTTCCCGTGCTTATGGTTGATACCAATTACCGCAATATCGCGATCGCACGGCAAGCCGGGATCCCGGTGCATTGCGCCAGTATCTTGTCCGACTTCATGAGTGAAGAACTCGATTTGTCCGGCATTGGTCGACTGATCGCTGCCACGCCGAATGACGACTTGAACCGCCTGGCCGCCTCCGAGTTTTCCCATGTTCTTGGTCGGGCCAACACGTATCAGCTGACACCCTGGCATACGGCCTCCGGGAAACGCGAGCCAAATACGGCACACCTGGAAGGGCGATACCTGTTCCGCGAAGGAGCCACTTATGGCGAATTGGCGGGCCGGATGGCTCAAAATGCAGTTGTCAAAAGGACCCATCTGACCAAGGAATACACCTTCGACGATTTTCAGACGATGTACGGTGAATCGGCGATGGTGCTATTCGTAAAAACCACTGCCGGCGATTTGGAAATTGTTACGATCGACAGCAAACTGCGGCCACAGGAAGGCAGCACCCTGATCGCACTCGTCGACGCCGATCCGCCAACGAACGGTACAGCAACCGGCTGACGCGTTGATTCTCTTTCGGAAACAACGGCGTCCAAGTCGATTGCCCAGGATCTTCGCCGATTTGCTGAAGCGTCTCACAAGGCCGTGAAGGAATTTGCAAGGCGGCTCGTTCCTGCAGCGGCAAGTATCCGATGTCACACGATCGCAGATAACCCAATGCACAAACCGCCAGGAACCGCACACCGATTCCTCGATTCAACGCCGGTTCGTGGTTGTCCCCGTACGTGTTCCCCGTGACAATTGGTCGACGAGCGGTAACACGGTTACTGCCGGCCCGCTGCAGGTTCGAGTACCACGAAGATGGCAAACAAGAAAGCGGGACGCATCACCGTCCCCAAGTTCACCGCGATGAAAGCCGCACAGCAGAAGATCTGCATGCTTACGGCGTACGATTACGCCATGGCCCGGATGCTCGACGAAGCGGGTGTCGATTCAATCCTGGTCGGCGACAGCATGTCGATGGTTGTTCAAGGCCACGACACGACGTTGCCAGTGACGCTTGACGAAATCATCTATCATGCCGAGATGGTCGGTCGAGCTGTCGAGCGGGCGCTGGTGGTCGTCGACATGCCGTTTCCCAGTTATCACCTGGGGGTTTACAAAGCGATCGAAAATGCGGGCAAAATCTTGAAAAGAGCCCGGTGCCAGGCGGTGAAGCTGGAAGGTGGAGCCGATCAGGCCGAGGTGATCGCGGGACTGGTCTCGGCCGGGATCCCCGTGATGGCTCATGTAGGCCTGCAACCGCAAAATGTGCATCAGATGGGCGGTTATCGAGTCCAGCGTGACGAAGAATTCCTGATCGCCGATGCGAAGGCGGCACAAGAAGCCGGCGCATTTTCCATCGTGCTGGAATGCATTCCCAGCAAATTGGCCGCCATCATTAGCAAGGAATTGGCGATTCCCACAATCGGCATCGGTGCCGGTAACGGTTGCGACGGCCAGGTCCTGGTAATCAACGACCTGCTGGGACTGACCAGCGGCTATGTCCCCAGACACGTCAAGCAATATGCCAACGTGCAAGAAACGATCACGAGCGCCACAAAGCAATATTGCGCCGACGTTCGTGATGGTGAGTTCCCGGGTGATGAAAACTCGTTCGCGTAATGAAGCGAGTGGCGGGTGGCGAGAAAGATTAACGCGGTCTTTCCTGCGTTGCCACGCGACCAAATCGGCTTTTTCGTAACGGTAACATGACGGAGGGTCTGGCCCAGGTCCAGACTCCTGCTGCGCGATGTCTTCTACAGGGCAGGCTGACTCTTTTTCTTGCAGCCGATTTCGGGGCACGCAGGAGTCGATTCGGCAGAGTTCCTGAAACGACAATTTGACCGTTTTCGCCTCTTGCAAACTCACGACTTCGCTGTCCGGCTGTCAGGTCAAGAAATCCAATATCGCATCCGCAAGCCAATTCTCGCCCGCATCATCGAAGCGGACGAACATTGGGAACAAATTGACTTCCAGGAACACCGGCTGCTCCAGCTCCTCCCGGCAGCGGAAATCGAGCGCACAGTAGTCAAAACCTTTTCGCGCCACCAATTGGGTCGTCGGCCGCACCAGTTCCGCGGGGACGTCACACGCGACCACTTCAACCGTCAGATCGTCGCGGTAATCGAGTGCCGTCGTCTTCAATTGGAAGCAAAACAGCTGGCCTCCAACCGAAAACAGCCGCAAATTCTGACCTGCCGGAGGAATTCACGACGCGGTAACGACCCACTTCGAAAATCCCTGACAAGCGCCGCTAACGCCATACGTATGTGCGACACGCACTAGCGGGCCGCGTCGATTGTTGATCAAATCGTGGGTTCGAGCGGCCCGATGGCTTCGGCAACCACCGGGCCTCGGTCCTTGGATCGCGACCCTTCCTCGAGACTCGCGCCGCCCACTGACCCGGAGCCTCAACCTCGATTCCCTGGACTCGATCCATGTCGCCAGAAAAGCTGCCGGGATCCGCTGGACCCCGTGTTGACGGGTCTTGGAGCGTCCCATAGGATCGTTAGTTTCCACTATGCCCATGGGAGCACCGTGGGGAAGAAGTCGTCGAAATCCGTCGCCTCCCGTGGCGAGTCCGTTTGGGCGCCGGGGCGAGTACCAACGAGTCAACGAGCAATTGAAGAGGTGTCCTGGTGGCCGCTCCCGTAAGTGAAGTCATTCGCATCCGCATGGAAGCCTATGACCATGCGATTCTCGACCAGAGCGCGCAAGAGATTGTGGACACCGCCAAGAGAACCAACTCGGAGGTTCACGGACCGATTCCGTTGCCAACTCGGATTGAACGATACACCGTTTTGTCGAGCCCTTTTGTAAACAAGAAGGCCCGACAGCAGTTTGAAATTCGAACGCACAAGCGTGTGATCGATATCGTCCAGGCAACGGCGAAGACGATTGAAGCGTTGAACAAGTTAAGCCTCCCGGCAGGTGTAGACATCAAAATCAAAGCGTCGGCCCGGTAGCTCGGTCAGGCGTAATAATAACTGGAAAATTCGCAGGGTTCACCATGACGTGGACGCCGTGCGGGTAATGGGCGACAGCTTGGCTGACGTCAGGTTCCCGGCGGCAAGACGTGACCACCAACAACGACGCGGGCATTGCCATGAGCAAAGGAATACTCGGCCAAAAGGTCGGGATGACACAGATATACGACGAAACCGGGAAGGCAATTCCCGTCACAGTCATTCAGGCTGGTCCTTGCAAGGTCCTGCAGATCCGTGACAAGGATCGGGATGGCTACGAAGCAGTCCAATTGGGATACGCGGACAAGCCTCGTCGGTTGGCGCCTCGCAGCGAACGTGGTCACGTTGGCAAGCTGAATAGCAAGCGTTCGAAGAAGCGGCTTTCGGCCGGAATGCCGATGACGCCGAAGCCGGACTGCGAGCCTCAGCGATTCATTCGCGAATTCCGCGGCTCGACCGATGGCTACGAACTCGGTCAGGAAATCAAAGTCGACGTGCTGTCGGAAGTGATCGCCGTCGATGTTGTCGGCACGAGCAAAGGGCGCGGCTTCGCTGGCGTCATGAAGCGACACAATTTTGCCGGCCAACGGGCCACGCACGGCGTCAAGAAAGTTCATCGCCATGCAGGCGGTACAGGCTGCAGTGCCTATCCCAGTCGCCTGTTCAAGGGCAAGCGGATGGCAGGGCAGTACGGCAGCGCCCGGATCACGACCCGAAATCTCAAGGTGGTGAAGGTCGACGCCGAGAACAACCTGCTGCTGATACGTGGCGCAGTTCCCGGCCCGAACGGCGGCTACGTGATGATCAGTGAAACCAACAAACTCGGCTCATAGGCGGCAAAACAATGGCCAGCTTGAAAATCCATAATCGTAACGGCCAGGAGGTCGGCACCTACGAGATTGATCCGGCGCTGATCGCTCCGCAAATCAACAGGCAGTTGCTGCACGATGTCGTCGTGATGTACCAGGCGAACCAGCGGCAGGGCTCTTCGAAAACGAAGACGCGCGCCGAAGTTTCCGGGTCGACGAAGAAGATGTATCGCCAAAAGGGCACGGGCAACGCGCGTGCCGGATCGCGTCGCAGCGGTATCCGACGCGGTGGTGGTCACATTTTTGCTCGCTCTCCACGCGACTACTCGTATCGCCTGCCCAAGAAGGCCGTCAAGCTGGCGACCCGCATGGCGCTTGCTTCGAAGATTCAAGACGAGCAGATCATGGTGATTGACGAGTTGGCGTTTGACAGCCCGGCGACGAAGGACATGGCCCTGATCCTGAAAGCACTGGGGCTGGAAGGCAAGAGCACGCTGGTCACGACTGCCGAGCACGACCCGATGGTCTACAAGAGTGCTCGGAACATTCAGCGTGTCAACGTTTCGCCCGTGAGTGGCTTGAACGCGTTGGACGTCCTGAAGCCGCATTGCGTGCTGGTCACGAAAGCGGCATTGGATGCCATCAAGCAAAACTGCGAAACGACGACGTCGGCGTAACCTAACAGGAACTAGCAGCCCATTTTTGGGGTTTGAGAATCATGTCCGAAGCCACAGCAAAAACAAAAAAAGGCCAGGGTCGTCCCGCCATGAAGCCGGGCCAGAAGACGCGCATGGAGTTGCTGCCGCACCAGATTCTGCTGCGGCCGCTGGTAACGGAAAAGGGCATGCATCGCTCAACGCGATACAACCAATACGCCTTTGAAATCAGCACGTTGGCCGGAAAGTCCGATGTGAAGAATGCCGTTGAACAGTTGTTCGACGTCAAGGTGCTGAAGGTTCGCACACAGCACCGTAAGGGCAAGCCGCGTCGACACAAGTTTCGCTACGGCAGCACCAAGAACTGGAAGAAGGCGATCGTTACTCTCGATCCGGAACACCGCATCGACTTCTTCTAAACCAGAAACCGTTTTGCAAATTTAAGAACAGGCACCTGCCATGGGTATTCGAAAATACAAGCCGACTTCCGCCGGGCGACGTCACGCCACGGTCAGCGATTTTGCTGACTTGACACCCAAAGCGAAGCCAGAAAAGAGCCTGCTGCGGCCGATCAAGAAGAATGGTGGTCGCAACAATCAGGGAAAAATCACTTGTCGGCATCGCGGTGGTGGACACAAGCGGCGCTACCGGGTGATTGACTTCCTGCGAAAGAAGGACGGTGTGCCGGCAACAGTCGCGTCCATCCAGTACGACCCGAATCGCAGCGCCCGGATTGCTCTGCTGAATTATGTCGACGGCGAAAAACGATACATCCTGGCCCCGGACGGACTGGTCGTGGGTACGCGGATCGAAAGCGGTGAGGAAGCGACACCGACAATCGGCAATTGCCTCCCGCTGAAGTCGATTCCGTTGGGTACAGCGATCCACGGTATTGAGTTGCAGCCTGGTCAAGGCGCGCGAATGTGCCGCAGCGCTGGCACGGCGGCAACGTTGATGGCCCGCGAAGCAGGTTGGGCTCAGTTGACGCTCCCCAGTGGCGAGATTCGCCGAGTTCCATCGACCTGTCGCGCTACGATTGGCAAAGTTGGCAACACCGATCACATGGGCGTGCGACTGGGTAAAGCGGGTCGCAAGCGCTGGCTTGGTCGTCGTCCGCATGTTCGTGGCACGGCGATGAACCCGATCGATCACCCGCACGGTGGTGGTGAAGGACGCACCAAGGGTGGACGGCACCCTGTCAGCCCGACCGGTCTTTCGGCCAAGGGCGGTGGGACCAGGAAGCGGAGCAAGCCGTCGAATGCGGCGATCGTTCGTCGACGACGCACGAAACGCTACGGGCAGCTGAAGAAACTGAGCTAACAGCACGAGAATTCATGACACCGGACATCGGTGTTCTCCAAACAACGAAACACTTAAGAACAAATTGCCATGGGAAGATCGCTGAAAAAAGGGCCTTACGTTGACCCCAAGCTTTACCTGAAAGTGCAAAAGCAGCAGTCGGGTGGCGGAGGCGGTGCCGAACCGATCAGGACGTGGGCTCGTGCTTGCACGATTGTCCCCGAGTTTGTGGGCGTGACGTTCATGGTTCACAACGGCAAAAACCACATGAAAGTGCTGATCACCGAAGACATGGTGGGACACAAGCTGGGCGAGTTTGCTCCAACCCGCACGTTCCGTGGGCACGGTGGCAAGGGCGGGAAGCGTTAGAAGTAACAACAGGGCCCCCGCATGGGGCGTGCTCGGCGCGTAGCGTAAGCAAGGGAAACCATGGCAGACGAACAAAACAACCAGTACAACGCCACGCATAAGTACGCGCGGATCAGCGCTGCAAAAAGTGCGTCCGCTGGCCGATTTGATCCGCGGCAAGTTCGCCGACGAAGCGTTGGACATCCTGCGATTCCAGCCGCATCGTGGAGCTCGCATGCTGGAAAAAGTGCTCAAGAGCGCCATGGGTAACGCTCGCGATCCTGATAATCCAAAAAACCGCGGACGCGTCATCGATCTCGATCGGTTGATCGTATCGGCGGCCACGGTCGACGGTGCCCCGATGTTCAAACGCATTCGCCCGCGTGCTCGTGGCATGGCGTTCGTCATCAAGAAACGCATGTCGCATATCCATGTCACGCTGGAGTCGCTCTAACCGGCGACGCATTACGAACAATCGGCAACACAGTTCAAGCAACTAACAAACCGGGAATACAAGATGGGTCAGAAGGTCAATCCAATCAGCTTCCGCACAGGAATCATGCGTGGCTGGTTGAGCCGGTGGTACGCGTCGAAGCAGGATTTCGCAGCACTTTTGATCGAAGACCAGAAGGTGCGCAAATTCATCACCAACCACCCGAAGAAACCACAATACCGGCACGCAGGTATTGATCATATCGAGATTGAACGCACCCGTGATGACGTCAAAGTCGTAATGTACGTGGCCCGGCCTGGCCTGATCATTGGCAAGAAAGGCCAGGAGATTGAACTGCTGCAGGAAGAGTTGCAGGACCTGATCGGTCGACGCGTGAATTTGAAAATTCAGGAAGTGAGTCGCCCCGAATTGCAGGCTCAGATTGTGGCGCAGGACATCGCCGAGCAGTTGGCCAAGAGGTCCAGTTTCCGTCGTACCATGAAGCGGACGCTGGAGAGCACGATGGAAGCCGGTGCCAAGGGAATCAAGATTCAGCTGGCAGGGCGATTGGGCGGAGCCGAAATGGCGCGCCGGGAGAAACAGATAGCAGGCTCGATTCCGTTGAGTACGCTTCGGGCGAAGATTGATTACGGCTTCGTTGAGGCCAAGACGCCGCAGGGACATATCGGCGTTCAAGTTTGGATTAACCAAGGTATGTACGAAGGGACCGCTTCCGATGGCGATGATGCCCAAGAGGGTCAAGCACCGAAAAAGCCAACGCGGACGTATAAAAGGTAACGCCACGCGCGGCAATAAGGTTGTCTTTGGCGAGTTTGGTCTGCAGGCCCTGGAGGGCGGCTGGATCAAGGCGCAGACAATCGAAGCCGGTCGTATCGCAGCCCAGCAATACGTTCGTGGCGAAGGCACACTGTACGTGCGCATGTTTCCCCACAAGTCCGTCACCTCCACCCCACTCGAAACTCGAATGGGTAAAGGCAAGGGTGAGCCCGACTTCTGGTGTGCTGTCGTGCGTCCGGGAACGGTCATGTACGAATTGTCGGGGGTAACCGAGGCGCAGGCGCGGGTATGTTTTGCGCGTTTGGCGCACAAGATGCCGATTCGTGTTCGATTTGTGCAACGACGACTGGGCTGATGGGTGGCGCCCGGTCGCGGCCTGAGCAAATACATTTGGAAATGACGGGATTGGAACGATGAAAGCAAACGAGCTGCGGGAAATGAGCGAAGAACAGCTCCAGGCGACGCTGAACGAGACCTGCGAGAGCCTGTTTCGCCTGCGGATCCAGTCGCAGACAGAACGATTGGATGCTCCGACCGAACTCAAGCGAGCGCGGCGGCTGATCGCCCGGATCAAGACGGTTCAACGGCAACGGGAAATTGAAGGTGGCAAGGGTTTGGCCGGTGAGACGATCGCGGCGGCCGCTGGCACATAACGGATCAAAAGTAATTCACAGCGAGCGAAACGGAGCCAGTGGCTTGGCTTTGAATTCGGGAAGGCGGCCTCGGCCGGAGAAGTAAATATGCCCAAGACAGTAGCAGTTGGCGTCGTAACCAGCGACAAGATGGCGAAGACTCGCCGCGTGGAAATTCCACGGTTGGTACGTCATCCGAAGTACGGCAAGTACATTCGTCGCAAGACGATTTGCTATGTCCATGACGAAAACAATGAATCCAACGTGGGCGACACGGTTGAGATCGTCGAAGCAAAACCGCGATCGAAGACAAAACGTTGGGAATTGCAGCGAGTGATCTCCAAGAGCACGATGGTCGATGTGGCCGCGTTGCGAGCGGCGGGGAACGAGAAGAAGGCGGATGAGTCCGCTGCGAGTGGCAACTAACGCGGACGCTTCCGCTCTGCAGGTGAAGGCGATACTTCAATGATTCAACAAGAAACCAGACTTGCCGTCGCGGACAACACCGGCGCGAAGGAAGTCATGTGCATCAAGGTGCTCGGGGGCTCGCGACGACGATTCGCCGGGCTGGGCGATGTCATCGTTTGCAGCGTGAAGAGTGTCATTCCTGGCAGCGACATCAAGAAGAAGTCGGTCGTCAAGGCAGTCATTGTCCGCTGCAAGCAACCAACACGCCGCGAAGATGGCAGTTACATCCGCTTCGACAGTAACGCGGTCGTGATTATTGATAACGATCGTAACCCGCGAGGGACTCGTATCTTCGGTGCGGTAGCTCGCGAATTGCGTGAGCATAAATTTATGAAGATAGTCAGCCTTGCGAGCGAGGTAGTGTGATGCAAATCAAAGTCGATGACACGGTCGAAGTAATTACCGGTGACGATCGCGGAGTTCGCGGGCGGGTGCTGACAGTGGACCGCCAGGCAGGCAAGCTGATCGTGGAAGGTGTAAACCGGGTTTACAAGCATGTGAAGCGAAGCCAACGCAACCCGCAGGGCGGTCGGCTTTCCAAAGAAATGCCCGTGCAGGTGTCGAATGTTTTGCTGGTTTGTGAAAAGTGCAGCCAACGAACACGACTCGGTGTCCGCTACGCCGGTAACGGAGCCAAGGAAAGGTACTGCAAGAAATGCGGTGCCGAACTGGGACAGGTGTCGCCACCCAAGGCTGCCTACGCCAAGAAATAGTATTGAAACGCGAAAGATAGAACCTCCTTTGGGTCATCAACATGGCTGCTAAAACAAATAAACCGAGCAAACCGAGACTGCTCGAGAAATACGAATCGGAAGTCCTGCCCGCAATGGCGAAGGAATTCGAACGTGAAAACCGTCACGCCTTGCCGCGACTGGAAAAGGTCGTGGTCAACATGGGCGTCGGTTCCGCGATATCGGAGAAGAAGCACATCGACGATGCGGTAGCGTGCTTGACCCAGATCACGGGGCAGAAGCCGATCGTGACCATAGCTCGCAAGTCGATTGCCAACTTCCGTCTGCGGGAAGGCATGCCGATCGGAGCCAAAGTGACCCTGCGGGGGCTGCGGATGTACGAATTCATGGATCGTCTGATTTCGGTGACGATTCCCCGTGTGCGTGACTTTCGCGGTTTGAATCCCAAGGGTTTCGATGGCAACGGTAATTACAGCATGGGGCTGACAGAGCAACTGGTGTTCGCCGAATTGAATCCGGACAAGTTTCCCCGTGTTCAGGGAATGAACATTACGTTCGTAATCTCGGGAAGCAACGACGACGAGTCGCGTGAATTGCTGCGAATGATGGGCATGCCCTTCAAACGCGAAGAGGAACCTGCGGGAGCGGCCTGAACCCCGTGAACGAAACCGAACTCCGTAATTTGAGTAACTACTGACAGGACTAAACAGTGGCAAGTAAATCGAAAATCGCGAAAGCTGAACGAGAGCCCAAGTTCTCGTCGCGCCGTGAAACCCGGTGCGGACTTTGCGGAAGGCCCCGTGCCGTGTACCGCAAGTTTGGGATTTGCCGTATCTGTTTTCGCAAATTGGCCGACCAGGGCGTCATTCCCGGCGTTCGCAAGGTCAAGCTGGTAAGAGGACCCTTACAACCATGATGACTGACCCGATTGCCGACATGCTCACCCGCATTCGCAATGCTGTTCGTATCGAGCGGCCGCAAATCGAGATGCCGATTTCCAAAGTGAAGCGGGGTCTGGCGGACGTATTGAAACGCGAAGGCTACATTTGGGACTGGACTGAAGTTGACAGCGCGCCGGTAAAGACGCTGCGGATCGACTTGAAGTACGGACCCAATGGCGAGCAAGTCATTCGCCACATTAAACGTGTCAGCAAGCCGGGCCGACGCGTGTACAGCGGAGCCAGGGAATTGAAACCGGTATTGCAAGGCCTGGGAATTCAGGTGGTCAGCACCAGTCGCGGCGTTGTCAGCGATCGCGAAGCTCGCCAGAAAAACTTGGGCGGTGAAGTGTTGTGCGAGATTTGGTAGTGGCTTGATCAACGGACGGCAGAAGGCCGCCCATCGCCACTAAAACACTGTTGGAATAGTTGCTGGATAGACGCCATGTCACGAATTGGAAACAAACCCGTCCCGATCCCAAGCGGGGTCAAGGTATCGATTGACGGCCAAAATGTCGTCGTCGAAGGGAAGTTGGGAAAACTGACGCGTGAAGTTCGACGCGAAATTGACGTCAATTATGACGAAGAATCAAAGTCGATCCTGGTCAGCCGCCGAGGAGACGATCGCTACTCGCGGGCGTTCCACGGGCTGACCCGTTCGCTGCTCAACAACATGGTGATCGGCGTCACCGAGGGGTACGAAAAGAAGCTGGAAATTGTCGGCGTCGGTTACCTGGCGGCCGTGCAGAACGGGCAGTTGCAACTGCGTGTTGGTTACGCCAACGAGATCCACAAGACGATTCCCCAGGGACTCGACGTCACCTGCCCGGACCAAACACACGTATCCGTGAAAGGCTGCGACAAACAGATGGTCGGTCAGTTTGCCGCCGAAGTTCGCGCCGTCCGGAAGCCGGAACCATACAAGGGCAAGGGAATTCGCTATCAGGGCGAATATGTCAAAATCAAGCCTGGTAAGGCAGCCACGTAATCGAACAATTGACTCACGGGTCACCAAGTTAAAGGAATCGGGCGATGGTAGCGCACGAAAAGATAATTCGCAAACAACGCATTCGTCGGAAACACCGCGTTCGCACGCCGCTTAACGGCACGCCCGAGCGGCCTCGACTGACGGTGCACCGTACGAACAAACACATCTACTGCCAGTTGGTAGACGACGTTGCTCGCAAGACGCTGTGTTCGGCGAGCACACGCGACAAGGCACTCAGCGTAAAAGCGACAGGCAACATCGATGCGGCAACGGCCGTCGGCAAGGCGATTGCAGAAAAAGCCAAGGGCGCCGGGATCGCAGCCATCACGTTCGACCGCGGTCCCTACAAGTACCATGGGCGTGTGAAGGCAGTAGCCGAAGCGGCACGCGAAGCCGGGCTCAACCTGTAAACCTGTAATTCACTCCACTGAAACAAATTTAATTCCGATGCATTCGGGGGTTTAACTACCGTGGCAAAACGACCGCCAAGAAAAAAGAAAAAAGATGATGGTGAATCAACTCGCAATGAGCTGATCGACCGCGTAGTCAAGATCAAGCGTTGTGCCGCCGTGGTCAAAGGTGGTCGTCGCTTCAGTTTCTCGGCAATGGTCGTGGTCGGTGACGGCAAGGGCCGCGTCGGCTGGGGTTACGGCAAGGCGAACGAGGTGCCACCCAGCGTCGAAAAGGCCGTCAAGCAGGCTCAGCGCAACATGAGCACCATCAACATTGTCGAAGACAGCATTCCACACGTCGTCAAAGGACGATACGGTGCCGCCCGGGTGATTCTGTTGCCGGCGGGTCCAGGTACCGGTGTGATTGCCGGCGATGCAGTTCGCGCCGTTTGTGAAGCGGCCGGAATTCACAACATTCTTACGAAAAGCTACGGCTCGCCGAACGCGGTGACGCTGGTCAAGGCTACATTTGACGCGCTTTCGCAATTGCGAACGAAGCAGGACGTCGAACGTCTGCGTGGGGTTTCCTTGGTATGAAAATTGACGACGTAAACCGCGGAATTAAGAAGTTCAAGAAAAGCCGCCGAGTCGGGCGCGGACCGGGCTCCGGGTACGGCAAGACCTCATCCCGTGGCCACAACGGGCAGAAGAGTCGCGCTGGCTGGTCACGTCACCCGATCTTTCAGGGCGGTGCGATGCCGATGGTTCGTCGCGTGCCGAAACGCGGCTTCAACAACAAATGGGCCGATACGATCGCGATCGTCAACCTCAGCGACCTGGATCGACTGTTTGATGCCGGTGCCGATGTCACCCCGGAATCGCTGCGAGCCAAGTCACTGTTGAAGTCTCGTTACGACGAACTGAAGATCCTGGGTGATGGCGAATTGACCAAAAAACTGAAAGTTTCGGCTCACCGATTCAGCAAGACGCGCCAAAGAACAGATCGAAAAGGCGGGCGGTGAGGTGGTTGTGCTGTCCGGTCGAACCAGCGTCGAAGTCAAGAAGAAAATAGCCAAGGCTGCACGAGCTGCCAAAGCCTCCAAGTGACAGGCCAATCATGGACGATGTGGCAATTGAACTGGATTTGGTCTTGATAACCTGTTAGCTCTGGGTCAGCGGTTCTGCCACACAAATGCCCGAGAGCTTGAGAGCCTCGCAGAAGACGGAGCAACGCGACGATGTGGGAAAAACTTCGGGTCATTTTCACGATCCCTGAATTGCGGAACAAGATTCTGCTGACGCTGCTGCTCCTGGCGATCTATCGCATTGGTTGGCAGATTTCCTTGCCGATCATCGACCAGGCAAAAGTCGCCGCGACGGCCAGCGGAAGTCAGGAAGGCTTTGGCAAGATCGTCGAATACGCGGCTGTCTTCAGCGCCTCGAACCTGCGCCAAGCCACCATTTTCGGGCTCGGGATCATGCCGTACATTTCGGCCTCGATCATTTTCCAATTGCTCGGCAGCGTTTGGAAGCCGATCGAAGACCTGCAGAAAGAGGGTGAAGCAGGTCGCAAGAAAATCAATGAATGGACCCGTTACGCTACCGTAATCCTGTGCCTCGTACAAAGTACCGCTTACGTCCGCATGTACATCATGGCTGGCGACTCGGGCGGCCTCGTGCGCGAATCGTTCCTCAACGACGCCGGCGTCCTGTCGTTCAGCTGGCAAATCACAGCCATCCTGACGATGACCTGCGGCACGATTTTCCTGATGTGGCTGGGCGAACAAATCGATGAGTTTGGCATCGGCAACGGGATCAGTTTGTTGATCATGGCCGGTATCCTGGCGCGAATGCCAGGTGGCGGGACTCAAGCTGCTCAAGAATGCCAAGTTCCAATTGGGCGGCAGTACCGATGGCATCTACATCGAAACGCTGATCATTCTGGCGTTGATGTTCGTCGCAGTCGTGGTGGGCGTGGTCTTCATCACGCTGGGCCAACGACGAATTCCTACACAAAGCGCCAAACATGTTCGCGGTCGCCGCGTGTATGGAGGTGGCAAGCAGTATTTGCCGCTTCGCATCAACCAGTCGGGGGTAATGCCGATCATTTTTGCCAGCAGCTTGCTGATGTTCCCGCAGATGATCTTTGGCTTCCTGTCGCGACTGAATCGAAAGCTTCATGCCGCTCTATCAGATGTTCGGCAATCCCGCCTCGTTTATCTACAACGTGTTGTACGTCGCCATGATCTACTTCTTCTGCTACTTCTGGACGGCCATCACGTTTAATCCGAAGGACATGGCGGAGAACCTGAAGAATTTTGGTACGTTTATCCCGGGATACCGACCGGGAAAACGAACCGCCGACTACCTTGAAAAAGTCATGGTCCGCATCACCTATGTCGGTGCAGGCTTTTTGGCATTGGTGGCCATCATTCCAACGATCGTGTCAGCGTCTCTCGGCATCGACTGGTCGATCGCCATGTTCTACGGCGGCACAAGCTTGCTGATCGCGGTCAGTGTCGCTTTCGACCTGGTCCAGAAAATCGACAGTCACCTGGTGATGCGAAACTATACGGGGCTCCTGGAAGGTTAGGACTTCGAGCAGCTCGTCGCGGCAGGCACCGAGACGAATCAAGGGCGGACAATGTTCATTATTCTCGTGGGTCCTCCCGGCGTCGGCAAAGGGACGCAGTCCCGCAAGATCGTTTTCGAATATGGGCTACCCCACATTTCGACCGGCGACATCCTGCGAGCCGCCATTCGGGAGGGTTCCCAGCTTGGCCAGCAGGCCAGGCAATATATCGACGAGGGCCAATTGGTCCCGGACGATCTCATGGTCAATGTCGTCGTCGATCGACTGCAACAGCCGGACTGCGCGAACGGTTGCCTGCTCGATGGCTTTCCCCGCACCATTGCCCAGGCCGACGCGCTCGACAAACAGCTCGCCAGTACCGGTCAAGGATTGACGGCGGTGATCCTGCTGATCGCCGACTCGGCGGAAGTTGAACGTCGACTGTTAAAACGATCTGGAGAAGAATCACGTTCCGACGATTCGGCCGAAACGGTCAAGGAACGACTGCGTGTCTACCGCTCACAAACAGCGCCGTTGATCGGCTACTACCGCGAGCGAGGCTTGCTGCGTGAGATCGATGGGATGGGCACGCCCGACGAGGTATTTGCCCGTATCCAGGCGGCAGTCGAGACAAAAAATCCCGTCCAATAGCAGCGATCGCGCCTGGGGTTGCGCATCGAACAAGTTGCGCATGTCTGATCTTTCTGGATTGAACCATGCGGCAGGTCACGAGCCCTACGCCATCCGGAAGACCGCGGCCTGACGCTTGCCTGGAAGTTACCAATGATTCAGCTACGATCGCGACGTGAAATCAATGCAATGCGTGCGGCCGGCGGGTTGGTCGCCGAAGCGCATCGCCGCAGTGGCCTGTTGGTCAAACCGGGGATTACGACCGCCGAGCTGGATGCGGTGGTGGATGCCACGTTTGCCGAACGTGGGGCGGAGCCCCTGTTCAAGGGATACCCGGGTCCCCACGGGCCATTTCCGGCGGCAACCTGTATTTCGGTCAACGAAGAAATTGTGCATGGAGTCCCCGGCGATCGAGTGCTTCAAGCCGGGGACATCGTCAGCCTGGATACTGGCTGCCGCATCGACGGTTGGTGCGGCGACGCGGCGGTGACCTACGCGGTCGGGCAGGTCAGCCAGAAGGCAAAACAGCTGTTGGAAGTTACCAGCCAGACGTTAGCCCTGGCGATTTCCTTGCTGGAACAGAAGTCGAAATGGAGCGAAGTGGCGGTCGAATTGCAGCAATTCGTCGAGGCCGCCGGCCTGGTCGTCATTGAAGATTTCGTCGGGCATGGTATTGGACGCGAACTTCACGAAGACCCCCAAGTCCCCAATTTCGACAGCCGGCGACTGCGGGAGGAAACCGATTTTCAGCTGCGGACCGGCTTGGTCTTGGCGATTGAACCGATGGTGGCCACGGGCCGCAAGGAGGTTCGCTGCCACCGGGACGGCTGGACACAAATCACTGCGGATGGCGGCTGGGCGGCCCATTTCGAGCATACCGTGGCCCTCACGCCGGACGGACCGGAATTGTTAACCGGGGCCCCGTGCAACCGGCAAACGAACCGTTAAAAACTGCCGGCTGTTAGGTGTCACGGCCCTTGTGGGTTGAGGCGAAAACGCCTTATACTGAGCCGCTTCCACCCACCCACTTGGTCCTTAGGGTAAGGAACATGAAAGTAAGAGCCAGCGTCAAACGAATCTGTGAAAACTGCAAGGTCGTACGCCGTCGCGGTGTCGTCTATGTGGTTTGTAGCAATCCACGTCACAAACAACGTCAAGGGTGATGCCGCGTCAAGCGTGCGATTGCCAAGGAGCCTCCGATGCCACGTCTACTGGGTGTCGACATACCGAACGACAAGACCGCAGCGATCTCGCTGACCTACCTTTACGGGGTCGGTGCCAAGACTTCGCGCGAACTGTGCCACAAGGCGGGCGTCGATCCTGGCGCCAAAGCACGCGATCTCGCGGAGGATGAATTGGGCCGCTTGGCAGCGCTGCTCGAACGCGACTATGTCGTGGAAGGACAGTTGCGTCGCCAGACTTCGCAAAACATTTCGCGACTCCGCGACATTTCCTGCTACCGGGGTATTCGCCATCGTCGCGGATTGCCGGTACGCGGACAACGAACCAAAACGAATGCCCGAACTCGCAAGGGGCCGAAGAAGACGGTTGCGGGCAAGAAGGGCGTCAAGGATCTGCGCTAGGATTTGTCCGGCGAGATTGTTGGCTCAGAGAAATAACGATTCCTGGAGAGTGTAAGCAGTGGCCAAAGGCAAGAAGAAACGACAACGTCGCAATGTGACCGTGGCAATCGTCCACATTCGCGCAACGTTCAACAACACGGCCGTCACGATTACCGATACCCGTGGCGACACGCTTTGCTGGTCAAGTGCCGGCACGTGCCAGTTCAAGGGCAGTCGCAAAAGCACGCCGTTTGCCGGCCAATGTGCCGCTCAGCAAGCGGCTGAACGCGCCTTGAAGTTTGGCGTCAAGGACGTTGACGTTCGAGTGAAGGGGCCCGGGTCGGGCCGCGAAAGTGCCATCACGGCGCTGCAGGCAGCCGGACTCAATGTCAAGTCGATCGAAGACGTAACGCCGATCCCCCACAACGGCTGTCGACCAGCCAAAAAGCGACGCGTGTAATTCGCCAAGTTGCCGGTTGTAAAACGGCCGCAAGATACCCGGCCACCGCCGGCGACCTCAATACATTGAAACACACTGGGTCTTGCTCGACCCAATTTTTGGAACTCTCGGAGACTTCCTGATGCACATCAAATGGCGTGGTCTTGAACTGCCCAGCACCGTGGCTTGCGACGAATCGGTACTCTCGAAGACGCACGGCGTGTTCTATGCCGAACCGTTCGAGCGTGGATTTGGAGCGACCGTCGGCAACAGCTTGCGACGAATCCTGCTCTCCAGCCTGATGGGCAGCGCCATCACGCAATTGAAAATCCGTGGCGCACAACACGAGTTCACCTCGATCGAAGGAGTGCTGGAAGACGTCACCAACGTCGTCTTGAACGTGAAATCGCTGGTCGTCAAGAAACACACCGACGAGACTCGCGTGATCACGGTGGAAAAACGTGGCCCGGGCCCTGTAACCGGAGCTGACGTGCAGGTCGATTCCGATGTTCAGGTGATCAACAGGGATCACGTGATTTGCAACCTGACCGATGAAATCGATTTCTTCATGGAAATGGTGGTCGAGAACGGACGCGGCTACGTACCCTGCAGCGAACACAGCAGTGGCGAGCATGAGATTGGCGTGATTCCAATTGATGCAGTTTACAGCCCGATCACTCGAGTCCGTTACGACATCGAAGAAACGCGAGTCGGACAGAAAACGAACTACGACAAGATCACGATGGAAATCTGGACCAATGGTTCGATCACGCCGGAAATGGCATTGGTCGAATCGGCAAAGATCCTGCGGAAACACCTCAACCCGTTTGTCCAGTACCAGGAACTTGGCAGCCAGGTTCACGCTCCTCCAAAGGGCGATGGATCGGATCCGATCCTGGAAAACAAGCTGAACATGGCGTTGTCCGAATTGCGATTGTCGGTCCGCGCTTCGAACTGCCTGGAAGCCGAAAACATTCAAACTGTTCGCGACCTCGTCACGCGATCTGAAGACGAATTGCTCGAATTCCGTAATTTCGGCGACACGACGCTGACGGAAGTTCGCGAAAAACTGCGAGACCTCGGCTTGCACCTCGGCATGCGTCTGCCGGTCACGAACTAGGAAATTTAACCAAGCAAAAGCCAACTCATCCACGAGTCTTATTATGCGACATCGAAAGCGAGGCCGTCGACTCGGCCGCAGTTCCAGCCACCGCAAAGCCATGCTGAAGAATCTTGCTTCCAGCTTGATCCTCACCGAACGCGATGCCGATCTGGATGACAACGCGCCGAAGGTCAAAGGCCGTGTAATCACAACGATCCATAAGGCCAAGGAAGTTCGGCCGTTGGTCGAAAAGTGCGTAACGATCGCTCGCAAGTCGTTGGCTGCTGCCGAAAACGCAAACCAGCTGGCGACCAGCGCCGAGCGTGGTACCGACGCATGGAAAGCATGGCGCAAGGATGGTTGGGTCCAGTGGGCCGATGCACGGGCACCCGTAGTGGCTGCGCAACGGCGCGCCTTGCAATTGCTTGGCGACAAACAGGCGGTGCAAATCCTGTTCGATGACATCGCACCTCGCTTTGTCGATCGACCCGGCGGATACACTCGCATTCTGCGCCTGGCAACGGTACGCCTCGGTGACGCCGGTGAGCAGGCGATCCTCGAATTCGTCGGCAAGAATGACCGCGTGAAGAAGGCCAGAAGCGAAAAGCCAGCCTTCGAAGAACCGGAGGCAGAGGTCACCGCCGACGACGAAGCGTCGGTCGAAAAGGAACCAGTGGCCGAAGCAGAATCGGCCAGCGACGAAACGGCACCGGAGGCCGAGTCCGAAAAAGCTGATGGCTAACGCCAATTGCAGCGACATCCAGCGTGTGCTGTCGTCACGCCACGGTAGGTAGTCGGTGCGCCCTGCCGTCGCTTGTTCGCTCGCTGAATTCAGCTGATGGAACGACGACGGCTAGACCAGGCGGTACACGGTTTCGATTTCACCGCCAGCATGCGCCGCCTCTGCGAGGACATCACCACTCGCACTCCCGACATGCGGCATATCTCGATGGATCGGGTCGCGATCTCATTCGCTCAAACCCGCAAACCGGTCAAGCACGGCATGTGGGCGTCACTGACTCCGATGCGGTTTGCCAACGGAGCTCTCGAAGAAGATCGGCGCGGCAGCGCTACACCGTACAGCGACTCTTTTCCAAAGACGGTTGCGAGATGCTTTACATCCTGACCTTCTACATGCCGCGATTCATGGACCTCTCGTTCGATGATAAACTGACGACGATTTTCCACGAACTGTGGCACATTAGCCAGGACTTTAACGGCGATATTCGTCGGCATCCCGGTCGCTGCTACGTCCACACGACGTCGGAAGAGGAATACGACCGGCAGATGGCAAAGCTGGCACGCCAGTGGCTGATCGCCAAGCCACCCGCCGCAATCTACGCATTCCTGCGCTGTAATTTCGCCTCGTTGCAACGCGACTTTGGCCGGATCTACGGAGTACGCATTCGCAATCCGAAGCTAATCCCGGTGAATCGTTAAAACGCACGCTGGCGACGTTCTGTTGCTTGCCCGTCGGAAAACCACCAGGGACCATCCGTCACCTGGTACGAATCTGCAGATGTACAGCAACTCTACCAGGCACAAACGCGGTTCGGCAAGCAAATTTGACACGACGGCCGGTTCTCGGCTACCCTCTGCCGCTCGCCCTTCCTCCAGCTGTATCAACTGTGCCATGCCCGCGCGACGCCCCAAGATTTGCCTTGCACTCCTGCTGCTGGTCGCCGGCTGTGTTTCAACACCGTTGAATCAAGACGAACCCATTTCGCAATTGCCCAACGCCCATCTGAAAAACGACAACGTCGTCGTGGAGATCGCGTTTGCGGAAGTTTCGGTGCACGACCGGGAATGGCTGGAGTCGCTGTGGGATGAGTTGGACGAGCAGCACCTGCCAATCGAAACCCGTCGAGCACTCACCGCCAATGGCCTGCGATGCGGGTTGGCGGGCGAACAACTACCCGACATCTTGCGCGAAGTAACCGACGCCGATTCAACCGACAATCGATCCGTTCCGGCAGCCGTTGCCAATCAAAAACAGGCGACACGCCAGTTACATCTCCGACCCGGCCACCGCAGTGAGATCATCACCGCCTCCACCGAAGATGCGATGACGATTCTGCTCGATGACGGCACCAATATTTCCGGCCACCAGTTTACCGCCGCGCAGACACTTTTCAGCATTCAAGCTTACCCGGCACAGTCCAGCCGGGCAGCTGTGCAATTGACTCCCGAACTTCACTTCGGCGACACCAAGCAACGCTACGTCGGGAAGGACGGCGCCTTCGTATTGGAATCTCGCCGCGACCATCGAGCCTTCGGTAATCTGCAGATCGACGCCGAACTGGCTCCCGGCCAAACCCTCGTTGTCACCTGCGATGGCCCTTCCAAATCGCTGGGTGGAAACTTTTTCACTGCGCAAGACGGCGAGACGCAAAAACTGCTGCTGGTGCGACTGGCCCGGGCTCAGAATGAAATCCTGTTCAGTGATGACGATCTGTTTGACGCCTTCTAGATCGCATCACGATAAGTGTAGCGGCGGATCAACCATTGCAGAACGCCATGCCAACGCGACGCTGGTACATTTGGGTCAGGCACGCTTGCCTTGCCTCTCCAATAACAGGAATACCGTTACACTGAAGCGTAGCGCGTTCCCATGCAGGTGATTCGGAAAAGGCCCAACATGTCGCATGTCCTAGTCGCTTCGTCCGCCGCCGACCTGTTCATGATGGCGGGCGAACGCTTCCTTCATCTTTGCAATCAGGCGATTAACGAAGACGGCCGGTTCGTGGTCGCGCTATCGGGAGGCAGTACGCCGCGCAGCCTGCATGAATATCTGGTCACACCGGGAAACCGCGAGCGACTGGATTGGACCAAGGGCATTTTCCTTTGGGGAGATGAGCGCTCGGTGCCACCCGACCATCCAGATTCCAACTACCGCATGGCGCAGGAGACATTGCTGGACCCACTGAGCATCGATCCGTCACGGGTCCATCGGATGCCGGCCGATAAGCCGGACCTCGCGGCGGCTGCGGCCAACTACGCGAAAACGATCGCCAAACTTTTTCCAGCTGTGGCCGTCCCCAAGTTAGACCTGGTGTTGCTCGGTATGGGCGATGACGGACACACAGCTTCCCTGTTTCCCGGCACGGCCGCCTTGAATGTGAGCGACCAATGGGTCGTCGCGAATCACGTGCCGCAACTTGATACTTGGCGCATGACGATGACCTACCCGTTGATCAATGCCGCGAAGAATATCCTGCTACTCGTCAAAGGCAGCAACAAAGCCGAACGTCTGAACGAGGTTTTGCATGGCGAACTCGAACCAGACCGTTTGCCGAGCCAGGCTATTTGCCCGGTTGACGGACGACTGGAATGGATCGTAGACACCGAGGCGGCAGCCAAATTGCCCTGTGTTTAGTGGGCCCGTCCACGACCCACGCGGTGAACGTATCGAACAACTTTTGAAGCTGCCGGGTGCCATGGCCACGGGCGAACTGATTCAAAGCTGCCTCGCTGGCCATCTTCGGTAACCGTGTCCAGCTGGCACGAGGACAAGACTGCCTGTGGCCATGCGTTACGGCCAGACGCCGTCGCCGGCCGGCGGTTCATGCTGCGCCTATCGAACAACGCGTGGCGGGCAGAAACGAAACTCAAAACCCATAGGTGAATCCGAAGTTTACTCCCTGCAGCCAGACTCCCTCCTCGATCGCATCCTTGTCCAGTCCCGGGTCGTTCGGGTCCGGGGTGGCATCCACCAGGAAATCGTCCGAGTCGACTTGCGTCGAAATCAACGAACCTGGCCGAATGACATTTTGCAGGAAGAGGAAACTGTAGCCGACGTGAAATCGCAAGTTGGGTGTCATGCAGTATCCCAGTCGCACATCTGCCTGTGGCAGCAAAGCAAACTTGTCACGCTCAGTCGTTCCAAGCTGTGAACCGGCAGTCAGAAAACCACCGGTCATCGTCTGATCCAGAGCACCGGGCACAACGACTCGCGAATATCCATCGATGGAACAGGTCGATCGGAGATTCCCCAATCCCAGCTTGGCGGTCATATCCAACACCCAGCGAGATCGCTGTGTCATGTAGTTCAGACCCAACTCGGCCCCATGAAATTCGTTCTCCACTGCATAGCCATCGTAGAATTCGAACGTGGTCCCGGGCGCGTAGAATGGCCCGGTCGGCTCAAACGATTCGGACAATTTGATCGACTCCTGGAAACGCAGGTATCGATAACCGGCCAGGAAGTCGAGTCGTGTGCTGTTTTGCTCACAACAACAATTGGTCGATTCGCAACAATACAGATTCCAGCGGAAGGTGGGTGCAACCGAGTAGATTTCGCTGGACGTGTTGATCTCGAACACGGAACTTGCAATGTTTGGTGCCACCAACAGTTCGGCATCTGCAGCAAGCACCGCAGGGTTCGTATTGTAAAACGGGCGAGCAAACAATTCGCCAGTGTCCGACGTTGCGCGGACGTTGTCTGCATCTTCGCCCAGATAGAAATAGTCTGCTTCCAGACCGTACTTGCGGCAATTGCCAAACCAGAAGCCACCGCGAACGCGGCCACCAATGCGCATGTTATCGCCGAAACGATCACCCCCGAAGACTGTCTGCGTCGTTGGCAGGCCGAGTACGCCGATATCAGTCGCCGGCGTGCCCGCCGGACTTTGAGTCAACAGTGGCGGGATGTATTGCCCTTTCACACCCCACAACAGCAACTCGCTCTGCAACCACAACGGTGAACGGCAAGCTCGACATCCACAGAGGCTTGCACAACATTGCTGACACGATGCCGTTTCACATAGCACAACGTCGCACGGAGCTGCTCCCGACATCGGCAGCCCACCCGTCGCCGAGATGGCATCATCGTAGATCGGTTCCATGTAGTACATCACACCATCCTGTTGCATGATGTTGCCAGTACCCGCAGGGTTACCGAGAAACGTCGGCGCATCATTCATGCCTGCATCGACGGGCGGTAACAGAGCCAATTCCGGAGTTGGACCAGCTCCCAACGCCGGCGCGGTCTGGGTGGCCGTCGTCGTTCCGTACGTGTTCTCAGCGCCGGAAACCTGGGTCACCGTCCCCGACGCAGCAAAACTTCCGGGCGTGGCCGCCTGGACCGGATTGGCCATCAACGTCGGCCTGCCCGGCACGGCCGCAACTGCGGCCGTCGAAAATGCGGACTCACGAGGTCCGGCCGTCACCGTTGGCATGACGGCAGCGCCCTGTGGCGCGGTAGTTGCCGGTTGCCGGGGTGCAGCCGGCACGTTCTGCGAAGGCAGGTTGGCAGATTCCGCGGCCGCCTCGCCAAGGTAGGCGGACAACGCTGCCTTGTAGTCAATGAGCTGATCGTCTGCGATCGCGCGGACGGGATGAACCGTCGCGGCAAACACCAGTAAGATACTTGGCCAAATTGTTCTGGACACAATCGATTCCTTTGT
The DNA here is from genome assembly GCA_963821085.1 of uncultured Planctomycetales bacterium. Classification (GTDB taxonomy): domain Bacteria; phylum Planctomycetota; class Planctomycetia; order Pirellulales; family Pirellulaceae; genus CAWGCE01. Next base: position 600,702 of record CAWGCE010000006.1, read on the forward strand.
TGAGGGCGGTGCGACTCGCGCTAACTCCAGTTGCCAAATCGTGCGAACAGGTAGTCGACATTTCGGATGTCGGAATTCGCAGTCTCGTTGTTGTGCGAGAAAGCCATGGCGTTCTCGACTTGTCGGATCTCTACATCGCGGCGTTGGGAACTCAAGTGCATCATCGAGTTCCTGCCGTAAAGCATTCCGTCCGCGCCCACCTCGCGGACGTAAACCATGTCGTCTCCGGCTCCCGCTTCAATTCGAGTCGCGTCGAAGCCGGCAACCAGGCTGTTCGATTCGCCACCTCGACTGATCATCGAGGTGTAGTCGCGACGTGTTGCAAACCTGTCATCGCCGTCGGAACCTCGCAGCACGACCCGGTCATCCCCACCCGTGGCATAGGCCTGGGTGACTTCGAATCCGGCCGCATAGTTCTGGAAGAGGTCCGACGTTTCTCGCATGACGGCGAACTCCGGGGTCGCAACAAAATGCTCATTCGATCCGGAATCGTAAAACGTCGCCGTGTCGTTCCCGCCCTGATCGGCATAGGCAAACACTTTGTCGAACGCGTTTGCCTTGTTGTAGAACGCATCGTTCTCACCGCGCAGGACACCGTTGCGCGGGCGACCAATGAAGTGATCATCACCCTCACCGTCATACAGGTGCGCCACGTCGTTGCCGACGGTGGCGTAGGCGTTCACGCGATCAAAGCCGCTGGCCTTGTTGTAGAAACCTGAGTTCTCGGAGCGTAACGTGGCATGGCCTGGACGAGCAATCAAACGATCGTTCCCGCTGGAATCACGCAGAGCGGCCGTATCGTACCCACCTGCTTCCGCAAAGGCCTGGACACGGTCGAAACCAAAGGCCACGGTCTGGTAGCCCGGCCCCCGGAGTCGCCCCCATTCAGGTGTTGCCACGAACTCGTCGTTGCCCGTGGAATCGTGCAGGTACGCTCGATCGACGCCACCATTGCCGTAAACAAAGATGGTGCGCGCCGAAACGGCTTCCTGCGAGAAGCCTTCTCCGGTCAATTCGGCTGCGTGTGGAGTTCCCACCAGCGTCTCGTCGCCCGATGAACCGGTCAGCGTCACGCGATTGATACCGCCGCCGCCATCGACCTTGATGTGCTCCACGTTATTCAGGCGTACGGCATAGCTGTCTGAAATCACGTCGCCTTTGCCTGGACGCAAGAGGACCTCGTCATCCGCCGAGCTACCGTACACCGTGACTTGATCTTCTCCGCCACCGCCGCCCAGCCACACCTCATCAACCTCGCTGGTCGGGAACGCATAGGCAACAAAATCGAACTCCACAATGTGCTCGCTCAGTCCGGCCCGGATGACAAATACGTCAGCTGCAGGCGTCCCGTAAACCATCAGCCGCCGATCTTCGATGACGAAGGGCGACGAATCAGATTCGCCTTCGCCTCCTGGAATTCCAGGGGCACCACCAGAACTTCCCCCCGAAGCAAGGAACGGATCCTTGCCACCATACAATGGGTTGATACCGATCTCGCCGAAGTTGTATCCGCTGGCGACGGTATTTCCTGCCGCCAGGCTGAATGCGATTCGGTCGTTCGTCACCGTGCCACCTTGCGTCCCGGCAACATCCTGACCATCGATGAACGCGGCCGGTTGCGTCTGGGTCAACGTGTAGTCGCCCGCCGCCAGCCCGAGGAACGAATAATTCCCGTCCAGATCGGTCATCGTGACCAGATCGAAGGGCACGCCCAGGACGACACCTGCCAGGTGAATTTCGACCGCCGGGATCCCCGGTTCGCCCGCATCCTGCACGCCATTGTTGTTGAAGTCGACGTAAACAGTTCCGCGCACCAAACCACGGTTCACCGTGAATACGGTCGGGCTCGTGTCATCCGTCGGATCGTTATTCATACCCGGGTCGGGGTCGCCACCATCCACCGAATTGTCAACGTAGTTGTTCCCACCTGTGTCCGTATTCATCAGCGTCGCGACATTCTGGTAGACGCCATCGGCGACACCTGAAATGTCGACGGTCACTTCGATCGTGGCGACTTCGCCGGGCAACAGCGAACTGGCCGCACCGACCAGGTTCGGGTCGCCGGCCCCGTCAAACATCCCGTTCGCGGTAAACGTTGCCGGCCCACTGGGGCGCGACACGCTCAACACGTTATAAGTCCCGAGGCCGAAGATCCCGGCCAAGTCGTCGTTGGCCACAATGTTCGTTGCTGCGCGTATTGCCAAAATTCTCAAATGTAAACAGGAACACAGCAGAACTGCTGTCCATCGGCAGCGAGCCACTCTTGGCGATCCCGACGACAGCGTTCGGTGTCAATACGCCGTTGGTTGGAACACTGTCGTTGTTCGGATCGCCATCGCCATCCGGATCGGGATCGGTGCCGTCGGTCGAGGTATCCGAGTACATCTGGCCGATCACGTTCTCGCTCATCAGCGTCACCTGGTTCTCGTAGAACCCCAGTCCATTCAACTGCGGGTCCGCAATCCTGTGCACGGTAATGTCGATCTGGATCTGGGCTGTCTCGCCCGGTTGCATGGTGCTGCTGGCGGCGATCAATTCGGTATCGGACGAGCCATTGAATGCCGTGTTCACGGCAAGCGTCGCCGGCCCGCTGATCAATGTCGGGGTGCTCACCGAATAGTTGCCGGCGCCGAACACGGCGTCCAGGTTCTCCTGCATTGTGATATTCAGCGCCCCGATCGTCCCCAGGTGTTCCAGTCGAAAATTGAACACCGCCGTATCGCTGGCATCGTTCCAGATCGACTCTTTCGCCACGCCGATCGTGGCAATCGTCGGCACATAGATCGGCGTCGGGGCGCTCTCCCCGGGATCGCCGTCGCCATTGGGATCGGCATCCGCCCCGTCGGTCGAATCGTCCTGATACGTATTTCCATTGACGTCGCGGGAGGTAACGAACGCCGTATTCACGTATTCACCCAACTGCATCGGTCCCGGTCCGTCGATGTCGACAAAGTTGGTAATGCTGACGTCGATCGACACGACGGCCGTGTCACCGACGGCCAGCGTGTTGTTAACACTGTTGTCCAACAGCAGTTGGTCCAGGCTCCCGTTAAAGCCTGCATTGACCACGATGTTACTGGCCGCGTCGGTGGGAGCCGTCGTAACCGCAATCGAATCGACGTTGTAGTTGCCGGCGCCAAATACCGAGTCGAGCTCGTCCGTTAACGCTACTGCGTGCGCGGTGACGTTACCAAGGTTTTCCATGGTGAAAGCGATCGTCGCCGTCGGAACGGTGACGTTGGTCACACCCTTGGCCAAACCAATTGTTGCATCGGGCAGCAATAATGGAGTCAGATCATCAAAGGTGCCCATGTCGCCCGGGGAACCAGAGTTCTGGCCGGTCGGATCACTGCCGTCGTCCGACAAGTCGCTGGGGCCACTCTCGGCACCACTGGCCGGATCGTCCGCAACGAAATTCACCTGGTTCAACAAGGTCGCACCGCCGGCAACAGTCGCATCCAGAACCAGATCGAAGCGCACCGTAATGGTCTCGCCAACCGCCATCAGGCCATCGTCATTGAACATGCTTTGCGACGTATCGCTGCTCCACGCCGGGTTAATCGTCGGCAGGTTCGCCGGGTTCCCCAGCGTATGAGCCACAATCGCAGGGCTGCTTGCCGAAACCAACGCGGCACCGTATCGGGACGCCAAGTCATCAAACAGATCGAGCCCGTCCAGAGTGACGTTCCCCGTATTCTGCAGGACGACACGGTAAGCTACGTCGTATTGATCCGAACCGGGTGAAACCTGCAGCGGCACGCCGATGACTTCCTTGGCGGCGTTGACACCGGGAGTCACGAGCGGAGTCGGATCGTCGAACGTACCCATGTCGCCTGCGGCACCAGGGTTGCTCGTATTGGGATCGGTACCGTCATCCGAATCGTCGGTGAACGTGTTCCCCAGCGGGTCATCGCCCGCCGCCAGCACCTGGTTCAGGAACACTCCGGCGAACCCGCTGGCATCCGGATCGATTTCAATCGTGAATTCGACGACGAACGAATCGCCTGGCACCAACAGGCCGCTTGCACCATCAAACATATTCGTGTTGCCGGCCAAACCGCCGTCCCACGTCACCGAAGTCGGTACCGACGATGCGACGTTGCCCGGGCCGGACGTAATCGTGGGCGACGACGTGACACTGACCAGAATACCAGCTCCGAAATGCCCGCTGATGTCTTCGGTGATTTGGAGGTTGTCGAGATTGACCGTGCCCGTGTTCTCCATGACCAGCTGGTAGGTGACGAGGAAGTTTCCGTTCGGCTGAACCGCAGGGACGCCGAGGACCTGTTTGGTCACCGCGAGATCAGGAAGGTCGACCGGAGTCGGATCGTCATGACCGCCGGTATCGACGGGCGAAGCGGGATTCGTCGAATTCGGGTTCGTACCGTCATCGCTGGGATCGCTGACTTCCAGTCCGCTGTTTGTGTCGTCTCCAAAACCAGTTGCCTGATTTACGATTCCAACCGACCCGCCCGTAGCATCGGGATCGACGGTAATCGTCAATGTGACCGTGATGTACTCGCCGGGGGTCAGCAACCCGTCGTTGTTCAGCAGGTTATCGCTGCCGGCGCCCGAGTCGCCGCCGTCAAACGGGCTCGCTCCAGCTGACGCGCCAAAATTCAGTGTGGGCGGAGTGCCCGTACCGATTCCCGTCGTGTCATCGATTGAAACGGCAACCACGCCGACAAACTGGGATCCGAATTGAGCGTTCAGATCGTCCAGCAGATCGATGCCGGCGAGATCGGTAGAACCGGTATTCTCCAAAGCGATATCAAACGTGACATTCCAGTTGGGGCCGTTCGGGGCGATGCCCGTCACGACTTTCGTGGTGCGTACTTCAGGAATCAACAGGACCGCCGGATTATCGAGGTCGTTGCCGGATGGATCGGTAATCCCCGGGCTTCCACTGACATCCATCACGGTGACGGGCATCCCGTCGAAGCCCGTGCCGATGCCGCTGACCATCGCCTGGTTCATCATGTATTGGGACTGATCGTCGACCGCATCCGGGTCGACGATGACGTCAAAGGTGAATTCAAACTGTTCGCCAATCAACAGCGACTCATTGGCTTGTCCCGGATCAATCACATTGACGAGCGTGTTCGGAGCTCCCCAAGCCGGGTTGATGTTCGGCAGGACACCGCCATACGGCCCGACCGCAGTGATTTGCGGATTGGACAAACTTACGAAAGCGTTTCCGAACTCGGTCTGAATATCTTCGGTCAGCGACAAATTCGTCAGATCGGCAACGCCCGTGTTGACCACGCTGATCACAACCGGCACCGAATAGGTGCCGTCCATGTTGGTGACAATTGTGCCGTAGTTCTTTCCGGCTCGAATTTGTGGCGTGAACAACCCTGTCGGGTCGTCACTGGTGCCGAAGCCGTTGTTGGTGTTGGGGTCGGTCCCGTCATCGGACAGGTCGCTGGTGGGAACCAGGCCACTGGAAGTGATACCGTCAGCTGTGGCCGTTACCTGATTCGTCCAGTCGGTGGGAGCTGTGGTATCGCCCGCTGTCGCGTCGATTCGAATCGTGAACTGCAGCGTGACCGAATCGCCCGGATGGAACAGGCCGCTCGTCCCATCAAAGAAGTTTGCCGCTCCGGCCGTACCATTCCATACCGGCGCCGAGGCCAACGTCGGGGGCACCGCTCCTGCAGACAGGCTGCTGCCGGTGATCATCACCGGACTTTGTACACCGACGAAGCCCGCACCGAACTCGGCTGCCATCTGCTCCACGATCTGGATGTTCTGCAGGTCAACCGACCCGGTATTCTCGACCACCACCGTGTAGATGACATCGAATTCGCCGACAATGCCGGTGGCGGTGACCGAGTTGACCTGTTTGGCGACGCCTATTTCGGGAATTTCCAGCGGTGTCGGATCATTCGACGTACCCAGGTCGCCCGGGGAACCGGCATTGGTGCTGTTCGGGTTCGCTCCATCGTCCGAAGCGTCCATCACGCTGCCACCGCTGATCGGCAGGCCACCTTCGTCGTAACCATCCCCCAGAGCTTCCACTTGATTTGTCAGCTGGCTCGAGGTACCGGTTCCATCCGGGTTCACCTCGACCGTGAACCGCACCGAGAATCCATCTCCCGGTTCCAAATGCCCCGAAGTACCGTTGAACATGGTCGTGTTGCCCGACCCGCCAAGTCCGCCGTCCCAAGTGCCGCTGAAAATCGGTGCGGTCGAGCCTGGGTTGGCAGGACCCACCTGAATCGAAGGCAACGTGGTGACGCCGACAAAGACCCCGGCACCAAATTCGATCTCGAGGTCTTCGGTGAACTGCAGGTTCCTCAGGTCAACCGTTCCCGAATTGGCAACGACCAGTTCGTAATTGACCGACCAATTTCCGTTGGGTAATTGCGTAGGAGTTCCCAGGACTGCTTTCGCCAACGAAATGTCGGGCACCTGCAGCGGGTTGGGATCGTCCATCCCGCCTGTGTCGCCCGGTGCGCCAGGATTGGCGCTGCTGGGATCGGTTCCATCGTCCGACAGGTCCATGATCGACTGCGTGGCCAGATCGTCAGTAAAGTCGGCGGTTCCTTCAACCTGATTCTCCAGCGGATAACTCGCACCGACGGCATCCGGATCGATCGTCACCACGAAATCGACAGCCACCCACTCACCCGGTCGCAGGGTTCCACTGGCTCCATCGAACAGGTTGGTCTGCCCACCGCCGGCAAGATTGCCATCCCAACCGCCGTTCAGGTTCGGCGCACTGCCGCCCATCGTCAAACCGCTGGCATCGACGGCAGCGGGCGGAGTCACCCCGATGAAAATACTGCCGAAGTGACTCATCACGTCTTCGACCAGCGACAGGTTGGACAAGTCCAGGTTCCCATCGTTCTTCATGACTACGCGGATGGCCAGGTCGACGTTGTCGCTGTTGACCAGGTTGGGCGCGAACGAGACGTGCTCTTTGGCAACGTTCAGCACCGGTTGTGTCACCGTCGCCGATTCGCTGCCAGAAGTAGCGTAGTCGTTGACCGCTCCGCCGCTGCCGTCGGAACCGTCACGCTCGGCCGAGTCGAATCCCGGCAGGGAAGTCCAATTGGAGGTCGCCGTGTTATTCAGCATCAAACCGATGTCCGCAGTGTTCGACGTGACGGACGCGTCGTACGTAATGGTGATCGTGCCACCCAGGGCCAATTGGTCGAGCTCCAGGTCGATGTTGTTTCCCGCGGACGTATCGGCAACGACTGCTGCGCCAACGACGTTGAGCGACGCCAGATTCAATGTCATCCCGAGCGGCAGTGCATCGGCAACGACAATGTCGTGCGCTTCGGCATCGCTATTGGGGCTGTGATCGATCGTCAGCGTGTATGTCACGGTTTGGCCGAGTCTGGGAGTGTCATCGTCGATGACCTTCATCAGGGCAAGTTCCGGCTCGATGACTTCCAGGTCGGCCGCGTCGGCAGGAGCGGTACTCATCGGCGTACCCGCGTCCCAACGGAAGACGGCCCGGTTGTCGAGCAGCGTGCCGACGGCAGCGCCATTGCTGCTGTTAGCCGCGATGTTGGTTGTCCGAACCGTATAGGTCAGCACCAGTATCTCGTCGGCCGTATTGGTGCGGTTGACGTTGACGAGATCACCAAGGTCAAAGGTCAATTGCTGAGGCGTCACGAGACCGTCACCGGTGATCGCCGGGTTGAACGCGGCGGTATTGGTAAACAGATCGACACTGGAAGTCAGGTCGGTCGACGCGATGCCGCCCGAGAATGATGCGATGCTGTCCAGGCTGATGAATTCCAGCCCCAGGTCAAGGTCATCAACAATGTCGCTGTTGGGGATTGTCGCCTCGGGAATCGTGACGATCAGTTGGTACTGAGCCGTTTCGCCGATGACAACTTCGTCGGCCGCGTTGTTTGCATTGTTGATGCTGGTCGAGACGAGCGTCTTCGCCAACAGGGGCGCCGTGACGGCGGTGGCAATGGCGGTTGAGCTCGCTTCGTAATCATCAAGTGGCCCTCCCGTTCCATCGGCGCCATCTCGTTCATTCGTATCCACACCAGGGAGGCTGGTCCAATCAGTCGTAGCTGTATTGGTCAGCATCAATCCCGGCGTGACTCCACCTCCAATCGCCCCGATGATCGTGATCGTGACCATTTCGCCGTCCAGCAAATCGAAAGAAGTGCCGGAGATCGTTTGCAGCGTTTGCCCTGACTGTTCGAATAATGGCTTGATGTCACCGGTCACTGAATGTGTCACCGTGACGTCTGTGGCAAACGTGTAGTTGATGCCAGTCGGCACGGGATCGCTGAACGTCACATCGAATGCATCCGTATCACTGCCGGATGCATGTTGCACAACAATGGTGTAGGTAACGCTGTCACCCGCATCGGCGGACGGTACGCTGACATTCTTGGTGAGTTCCAACGCCGGTTCGATGACTTCGATATTCTGCGCTGAATTCGCGGCCGTCTGCGTTGGATTCCCGTTGACCTCCCAGGCAAACACGGCCGAGTTGTTCAGCATCGTGCCGACACCCTCGCCCTGACTCGTCACCACATTCGTCAAGACAGCAGTGTACCGCAGCGTGATGGTCTCCACAGCTGCGTTCGAGTTGTTCGAGTTCGTCAGGTCGCCGAAGTCGAAAGACACGGTTTGTCCGAGCGTACCTGTCGGAATCGTGGCTGCATTGTTCAGATCGATCGCGACGTTAGCCGAAGTGATGGCAGCGGAAGTGACAATGCTGTCCAGCGAAACAAACGTCAATCCCGGGTCGAGCGTATCGACCACCTGCGCGACGTTCGTCGTGCCCTCCGGCAATGTGACAACAACCTGGTACTGGACCGTCTCGCCAATGACCGCCTCATCGTTGGCATTCGTCGTGTTGACGATACTGGTACTCACCAGCGTCTTGGAAATCGTAGGCGAGTTGACCGTCACGTTCGCCGTGGATGTATCTGCGTAGTCGTTGTGGCCGCCGCTGCCATCCCGTTCGCCGGTAGCAGCTCCGCTGGTTCCCGGAGTGTCCGATCCGGTTGCGTTTCCGGTCGAGCCATTCGCCCCTGGCAGGCTCGTGTAACGAATCCCCACGGTGTTCTGCAGGATCTCGCTGGGCTCTACATCGACCAACAAGGACGCGTCGTAAACGATCGAGACCGAACCGGACGCGGGAATCTGGTCGATCGTAAAAGAGACCGTATTTCCGGCCGAGCCGTTCGCAATACCAAGGACACCAGGACCCGGCGTCGCTACGACGGTACCGAGTGCCAATGCATACTCCGAGGGCAGGGCATCGGTCAGCTGCAGGTTGAAAGCGTCGGTTGGTCCGGTATTGGAAAACGTCACTGTGAAGGACACCGCGTCGCCGGCGTCGCCGGTCGTCGGTGTCACCGTTTTGGTCAGGTTTGAGATTTGCGGCTCGCGGACGGTGACGACCGTATTGTTGCTGCGATCTTCCGCAACACCATTGATCCGAATGTCGAAGTTGTTCCTCAGGCTGTCACCGTTATCAACGCCGACCCGATTGGTCACGATGGCGTTAAATTCAACCACGATGTATTCGCTGTCAGCATCGCTGTCCGCATTGATCACCTCGCCAAACTTGAACTGCGGATCGGTGCCGTTGTTGTATGTATCCGGATCGCTGCCCGTCGCCGTCGAACTGCCGACATTATCGTCCGGCAAGAGAAAAGCCGGCGCAACCGGTGCGGCACCGGACACGCCCGGACCCGTGCCCAATCCAAGATTCAAGGAACCACTGATGTCGTTGGAACTGATTCCCAATCCGTTCGAAACGAAGGCAACCATCGACGTGCCGTCGTCCAGGAACGTCAGGCCGGATGGCAGGTTGTCGTCGAATTGCAGGTTGGTCATCGTCCCCTCGGGGATCTCGGCGACCAACCGGTAACGCACGATTTCACCAACCGCTACGTCGGCTCCACTGGTATGCCCTTCGGAGGTCACCACTAACGATTTGGTGCCCACGGGCGCCAGGGTTTCGACCGTAGCGTCATCGGTCCATTTGCTGCTTGAACTGCCGGCGGTGATGTCGTTCCCGGCGTCCACCTGCGAATACTCGCCGATCAGCGCGGTGTTCGTGTACACCTGGTCCGGCTGCACGGCGACAGCCAGCTCGAGGTCGTACGTGACAACGATAATGTTCGATCCGTCACCCGCCATTTGGGCATCATCCAACCCCTGAATGCCACCTTCGCCGCCACCCGGATCGTCGATGCGAATGCCGGTCGTGAACAAGTCGGCAGCCGCCCCCGTGTAGGTCAGCGACGTCCCGTCACCGTCCCGCACCTCGAGGTTAAGACCGCCGCCCGGGATCACGTATTCTGGTGGCAAGGCATCCTGCAGCAACACATCGTAGCCATCGCCATTTCCAATGTTCTCGACAGCAATTGCGAAACGAACAAGGTCGCCCGCATCGGCATCCGCCAGGTCGCTGTCGATCGGGTCGGCTGCCAACGTCGTGCTGTCGATGCCTCCGCCGAACGACGGACTGACGCCCGGGGCGGCGAACATCGCTGGCCCGACCGTGGCAGGAGTGAAGGTCGGCGCTAACGCAGTGGAAGAGACAATTCCCTTGGTTAGTTGCAGATCGGGGGCCGCCAGTTGCGTCATCGTGATCGCAGTGCTGATGACGTTCCCCGCATTCGTGGTACCGTAACTGGCATTGGCCTGGTTCGTCAGAAACAGACCATCGGCAAACAGTACGTCCTGTGCGGTCACGGTGAGTAACAGATCGATCGTCGCGGCAACGCTTGGTGTGACGTCAAAGTCATCGAAGTTGATCGAGACGCTGTTCGCATCCATGTCGGTGCTGAGCGATGGCGGATCGGTCGCGGGGATGACGGTATGCAGCGTGTGAGCAGGTCCATACTTGACCGTGCCGGCAGGTGGAGCGACCGCGCTCGGCGCGCTGTTGTCAAAAGTGGTAATTTCCGTTGCCAGGAAGACGGGCAATGGAATGAAGTCGGTGATGACTAGTTTCTCGATATCGGCCGTGGCCATGTCGAACTGAATGCGATAGGTCAGCGTATGACCCGCCTCCACCATGCCGTTGGCCATCGCCGTGTTACCGTCGATGGCGTAATTCGATTTCTGAATCGAGGGTCCCGTGATCGAAAGCGAAGTCGCGCTCGTATCCCGTTCGGTCTGGCCGCTCGGCAAGGTGCCGGTCGCTACCACATCGTTCCTGAGGATGTCGCCCACGTCGACGCTCTGATCACCCGTCGGATACGTCTCGAGGAAATCTTCCTGGATGATCGTCTGGAAGCGAACAGTGACGGTCGTGCCACCATCCTGCGAGGCGTCGGCGAACAGGTCGCCCGTCAAGACTCCGTCAGGATCTTCGCTGAACAAATCAAAGTGCACGTCAGTCGAACCGTCACCGGGCGAGTTCAGCGTCACCGAGTAGTTGGCCGGTGCAAACGTGCCGGACGTATTGATGCCTGCCTCGTTAATCGAATACGTCGGAACGAACGAGGAATTGAAGGCCTGACCGTCGGAGAAATTGTCGTCCAGCACCACTGAGCTGAATTCGAAGAAGTCAGACACCTGCAGGTTCATGGTGTATTCGAGCGTGTCACCCGGGGTCGCCCCAACCGCACCCGTATCGTTGACGATCGCAACGCCCTTCTGAATCGCGATCGATTTCTGTGTCAGCAGGTAGTCGGTTGCCGCGTCGTCGTCGCCCACCATCCCGGTGATGTAATTGCCCGTTACACTCGCATCGTTCGTCACCGCGACATCATCGCCACTGACGGCATTCAATACCGGGTTACTGTCGGCGTCATCCTGGTCAATCCAGACGGTGTAGCTGATCTCGATGTCGTTATCTGCAGTGGTGCCGGTCGCCGAGCTGAACTCGATCAGGAAGTTGTTGTCGGGCGAGTTCTGGGGAGCGCCCGCCACGGGCTCGTCCGTAATCGACTGACCAGTGACGGCAACACCGGCAGCCGTGGTGACGGTGACCGAGCCGGCAACGTAAACGAACGAGCCGGGTAGCGCGTCAACGATGTCGAGAGCGGTAACCGTTTCGGTGTCGGCGATGTCGATCGTGAGTGTGTAAGTGAACGGGAAATTGGGACCGGTTGAGCGCTCATCTTCCGGTGCGTCGCTCGTTTTTGTCAGGTTGATCACGGTCGGCGTGATCGTGGCCGGGTCGGTAACGCCAAGAATCGGTGCGTCGGTGCCTGGGTTATCCAGCGGATCGCAGCCAAGCGCAAAACCACCGGTCGCATCGACCGCCAGCGGCGTACCCACGACCGCTCCGGCAGAACGATCAAGCGCCGCCACGATATCCACCGTCGCTGCCGGCTGTCCCGGCGTGAAGCTGCCAAAGGGTAACTCCACGACGTAGAGCGTTTCACCGGTAGTTCCACCCGTTACGGGAGTTCCCAGGACGGGATGGTCCACGGGATTCATCGTCATCGCGTCGACAAGGTTTCCGCCGCCATCGAAAACGCCTGCAAATGACATGGGAATGGTCGATCCCAGAAAGGATGCCGCCGCAGGCACAAATCCATCGGGCACCGACAGGTCGACAAATGGTGTATAGCCAACGTCGGCACCGTTGCCGGAAGTGTTGGAAAACGTGACCGAGAAACTGAAGTTCTCATTGATCATCTGTTCCGTCGGCAAGTTGAGTGTCGCCGTCGGAACACCCGACAATTGCAGCCACAGCCCGGTTTGTCCTGCGGCCGATACAACGATCTCGGTTTCAATCGGACCACTGGAGAATTCCAGTTGCCAGTCGCCACCCAGACTGGCAGTCCCTGTAATATCATCACTGGCAGCAACATCGGCCGACGTGAGGCGGCTGAACTGCTGCACGAACTGCTGGCCCGCTTCATCGCTCGCCAAATCGCAGCCATAAATCAGAATGTCGCCACCCACAGCAAGGCTCGCGCCAATCGTTGACAATTCACGGCGGTAGGCTGTGGACAGTTGCCCTGTGGAAACCGCGGCATTGCCCAGCTGCAGTCGGCCTTGTTCTCCGTGCGAGACGATATGAATCGCGTCGACGCTCATTCGCCCGCGCAAGGAACGCGAGATCTGTTGCAACCCGTCGGAATCGCCATCAAGTAACACGACTTCAAGCTGAGTTCCGGGACGATTCCGGGCCAAGTCGTTCAGCAATTCTTGCGATTCGGCGCCAGCATCGACGAACACGATTTCGTGCCGCGTCGAAAAGCCACCAAGAGTCGAACTCAAGCTGTTCAAATCGAATCCGGGAACCTCCATCGCAGGCTCGATGCGAAATGGCTCACCGCTGATTTGGCCGGGCGCCAGCAGACCAGAGGCGTCCAGGAGAATTCGCGGGTCGAGCGGTTCCAGGTGGAACTTGTGTATTCGCCGGCGAGGCGACTTGGATCGTTGCGAGATTGAACGACCATTCTTTCGTGGCATGGTGTACATCCTGAGAACTGAATTTCATGCCGAACCGCTGTTGCTGTCCGCCATGGCGATGTCTCGTGGCACGATGAGCGCACGGGGCTGAGCGGAGCTCGGGCGCAATCGGACCGTTGGATGTTCATCGGACTGCTGGTCGCAGGGCTAAACCGGATCAAAACGGTTGATCCGGTTTTGGAAGGAATTCCCGTCTGGCAGGGGGTACCGGCCAGGGAAAGTGTGCCGCAAGCGGGGGGCGCAGCTGTGGATGCGCTGCTGGCATTCAAGAACGAATATCGCTTACCATTGCCGCGGTCGACATGTACGGGTTCGGGTGCCTGCTTGGCAGACAGCCGACGCCGCTTGTCAAATTCACCGATTCGTAGCTGGCACCCTTATTCCTCACCAGATTCACTCGCTGGCGCGTCGGGCTCGTATTGCTGGTTCTGCCAGGGTGTGGCCCAAGCGGACCAGCCAATCACGCCGGTCGGGGACCGTGTCAGGCGGACGCCTTCGGGATCCGCGTTAACGTCTCCAGCAGGAAGCCCCAGTACTTCTGTACCGAACTGACCTGGACGCATTCGTCGGGTGAGTGAGCTCCGCGAATGTTCGGGCCGAACGAGATCATCTCCATCTCGGGATAGTTGGTTCCCAGGATGCCGCATTCCAGTCCGGCGTGGCACGCGGCCACGTGCGCCGACTCGCCGAACAGTTCTTCGTACAGGCTGGACATCAGTTCCACGATCGATGAAGTCGGTACCGGTTGCCAGCCCGGATAGTCTCCCGCTTTGGTAACTTCGGCGTCCAACAATTCGAAGCTGGCTACGATCGCATTGGCCAGGTCGTCGCGTTCTGTATTTACCGAACTGCGCGTCAAGCAGGCGATCTGCAAGTTGCCATCCTGAACCAGGACTCGGGCCAGATTGTTCGAAGTTTGCACCAGGTCCTCGACATCGGGACTCATGCGGTGGATACCGCTGAGGCACGAATAGACAACGGCCAGCAGTGATTTCTGGAGGGCCGCGGGGACCACCGTCGATGGCAATTCGGTCGCTGCGCAGCCGATCTCCAAATCGGGATCGGTCGTCGCGTATTCAAGTTTGATCGTCTGCGCTTCGTTGGCGACCAACTGCTGCAGTTCGTCAACTTGATCGGCAGCCACGACCACGACCGAGACCGATTCTCGCGGGATCGCATTTCTCAAACCGCCGCCGTCGATCTCGGCGATGCGGGCTCCCGGTTTGCCTGCGCTGCCTTCCAGAGAATACGATTCATCAGCTTGTTCGCATTGCCACGTCCCAAGGGGATGTCCATGCCCGAATGGCCGCCCTTCAGTCCGCTCACCGAAATCCGCAGCGCCTGCGAATTGCCGGGCGGTGTCTCGCCGTCGTACGAACGTTTGGCCGTCACGTCGACGCCGCCTGCGCAGCCGATCGTCAGCTCGTCGTCATCTTCCGTATCGAGGTTCAACATGATCGATCCGGTCAGCAGTCCGCCTTCCAGTCCTTTCGCACCTGTCATGCCGGTTTCTTCATCGATCGTGAATAGTGCCTCCAAGGGTGGATGGGGAATATCGTCCGATGCCAACAGCGTCATGATGCTGGCGACGCCAATGCCGTTGTCAGCCCCGAGCGTCGTACCTTTGGCTCGCACCCAGTCGCCATCGACCGCCATCTCGATGCCTTGCGAATCAAAATCGAAATCGGTATCCGCATTCTTCTGGCACACCATGTCCAGGTGCGACTGCATAACAACCGTCGCGCGATCTTCCATGCCCGGTGTGGCAGGCTTGCGAATGATGACATTGCCGACCGCGTCTACCATCGTTTCCAGACCAAGTCGTTCACCAAAATCCTTGGCAAACTGAATCACGCGTTCTTCTTTCTTCGAAGGACGCGGCACCTGATTCAAATCGGCAAAGTGGTTCCAGAGTAGTTTTGGTTCGAGGTTGCGTACGGCTTGGCTCATGGCAATGGTCCGGAGTAAGAGTCGAAAACACAGCGGAAAACGCAGCCCGTATTGTACGGCGCGAGTCGAATTCGGGCAGGAGGCGACGAAGGCGGAGGGCAGGGTCAGGCAACGGCAACAGGCAACAGGCAACAGGCAACAGGCAACAGGCAACGGGGTGAGTTTTGTGGTGTGTCGGTTGGACAGGACAGGTTTTTTCTATGAGTTAAGCAGAAAATCAGTAGGTCGAGTGGCGTAGCCAAAGTGGCAACACTTCTGGTCACGTGCATGGCGCGTCGTATCCGAACTGCCCGAGCGGTTACCAGGTCGGCTGCGCCGAGCCCGGAAAGTCCCATTGTTCCCGCATTCCTGCCTGCCGAACAAGAAGTCCGTTGCCAGGCATAGTAGCAGAAGTGGCAACACTTCTGGCACGTGCTGCATGACACGCTGCATCCGACTTTCCCCGAGCGACTGCAGCTCGGCGACGCAGGCACGGTCTGTTGCCTGTTACCACCTGCCTCGTTACTCGCCACGATCGTCACAACAAGCCGAATCCGTGCGAGTGGAAACATGCGGTGAAGAGCTGCACAGTTGTTCCGCTTTTTCAGCTGACAATTAGTCCATCTGGTCCGATTCAATGGCGTCCTTGATTGTCAGGCGAGAAGCACCACGCGAATTCCGATACCTGCGTACGTTCGACGGTTGCATTGCGACCGCGAATTTGTGGGCGTGAAGGGAATCACCGCCATAGCAGACCAACTCGAAAAGGATTTCAGTATGCACCGAGCCACCCCGTGGATCTCGCTGTTCGCCTCAGCTTTCATGATGCTGAGCTCTTCCAACTCCGACGCCCGCGACCTGCCCGTCGTACCCGGGTCCGGAACCTATATCGATTGGGTCGGTGATAATTTCGACAATCCCGACTGGGACTTTATTCATAATCTTCCCAAGAGCTCGAAAGAACAGGACGAACAAACCCGGTTTCCGCGCGGCTTCTCGACAAACGGGCGTTGGTTCGAAGGGCCTGAACGCGGCCATCCCGACATGATGAAGGTCGTGCCAACTGCCGAAGGTGGGCTGCAAGGCAGTCCCTACTCGCTACTCGTTCGGACGCGTGACTCGGGCATTCCCGGATACCACAATCGCCAAGTGGGACAGGATGACCTGATCATCGATTGCGTTTCGCGACTGGGCGGGACGATTCCCGTCGCTGAGATTCCCAACGTTGTTGTGCGAGTCTACCTGCCACATCCGGAAAAGTGGGAAAACCGCACGGGGCCCCACTTCGGTTTCCGCATCACTACGAACTGCATGATGACGAAGACGGAAGAGCCGCAGGGGCGATTCCGAATGCGACCGAACACCTATCGTACCCGCGATCCCTATTGGCCCGGAATCTGGATTCACTTCGAAAGTGAAACGGATGGCAACGTGGACGAAGACGCAGCCTTCCTGGCTGTGCGTGGCAACAACCTGGGCCACGACTTCAAGACCATGGAAATCCCCAAAGAGAAATTTGGCTGGTGGACGCTGGGAATCTCGGTCACCGGCTCCGGCATGGTCCACTACTATGCCAGTCCCGGCGTCGACGATCTTACCAGCGAAGACCTGCTGACATCGCAGTATCCCTACGGACGACGGGCCGAACGTTTCGAGACGATGTTCTTCAACTACTGCAACCAGAACGATGGTCAGACATGGTCGACTCCGTTCCTGATCGACGACCCAAGTTTGTATGTGGTGAATTCGAATCGCGTCATGTCCATCGTCAACGCCAAGAAGCGTCACCTTGCCGGTCAAGCAACGGCTCGGCGGCAGGCGGAGCTGCTGAACACGAAATAGGCAACTTCGTCAGGCTGGCCCCGAAGCGATCGTGCAACAGAGGTCGGGAGGGCACTGAAGAAAACCAGTCAGTCCGAAAACTGCGCGACGGTTGAAAACTGCGCGACGGTTAAGGTCGTTCCAACCAAAGGGTCCAGACCCTGCTCCTGCGCCGACTTTTCTACGCAGCCGGTCGGGCGTCTTTTTCAGCCGGTGCCATGCTCCACGCTTGCGTGGGCATGCCCAATCAAATCGCTCGTCGTATTCTCACCACTTCAGCATGGCCACGACAATCTTCCCGAACCCAGTTTGTATTGAACAGCCAGTCCGATCACTTATTTCACAGTTCTCACTCGGGCCGTGGCCATGGCACCCGGGCTCGACAAATGTGCCAGACCCTGCTCACTGCGCTGACTTTTCTACGCAGCCGAGTCGGGCATCTTTTTCAGCCGGTGCCATGCTCCACGCTTGCGTGGGCATGCAGAAAGTTCAAATCAGCTCGACGATAATCTCACCACTTCACATGGCCACGACGATCTTCCCGAACCGGGTTCGGAATGCAAACCGATTTTTGGTCATGTTGGCGAATCACATGTATCCACTCGGCCGTGGCCATGGCACCCTGTCTGTGTAGAAGACTTTGCGCATGGCAAGCGTCTGGTGCATTTTTCGGTCGAAATCGAAAGTGCTGGCCGAATGCCATGCTCCACGCTTGCGTGGGCATGCAGAGTGTTCTTCACGAGCTCAACGACAATACCGCTTCACATGGCCACGGCGGTGACCGGGTGCGTCGGAATGCAAACCGATTTTTGGTCTGTTGGCGAATCGACGTGTATCCATTCGGCCGTGGCCATGGCACCCTGTCTGCGTAGAAGACTTTGCGCATGGCAAGCGTCTGGTGCATTTTTTCGGTCGAAATCGAAAGTGCTGGCCGGGTGCCATGCTCCACGCTTGCGTGGGCATGCAGAGTGTTCTTCACAAGCTCAACGACAATACCGCTTCACATGGCCACGACGGTGACCGGGTGCGTCGGAATACAAACAGATTTTTGGTCTGTTGGCGAATCGACGTGTATCCATTCGGCCGTGGCCATGGCACCCTGTCTGTGTAGAAGACTTTGCGCATGGCAAGCGTCTGGTGCATGTTTTCGGTCGAAATCGAAAGTGCTGGCAAAAGCAACTCTCCGAAACGTACCAGACCCTGCTCCTGCGCTATGTTTGCTACAGAGCCACTCCCGACACTTTCGCCTGAATCACCATGCGATCTGCCGCCTTGTGTTGGGAAGTGCTTTGTACAGCGTCGATGCATGTCGGTGTTGAAGCCGTCTAGCGTCCGGCACGCTCTCTTCGTCATGGCTTGTCGACGAAATGCGCTTCGTCCAACACAAGGCTGCTGGGCGAAACTGCACCGTGACATTGGTACTCGAATCGAAGAAGTTCGCACCGCTGTCGCGAGAACTGCTGCACCATTCGGCTTCGATCTTTCCCCACGACGCGTGACAGGTGGTTCAGCTCACACCGCTCGACGCTACAATTGAATCACCGAGCACGGCACCCGAAACGAAGAAACATCATGAGTGAACCTTCTCTTGAACAGCGGCTGGTCCAATTAGAAGAACTGTTCACCCACCAACAGCATCTGGTGCAACAGCTGAACGACGTGACCATCCGGCTGCGAACCGATCTGGATGAACTGAACACGCGAATGTCGGCTCACGAAAAACAGATCAACTGGCTGAATCAGAACAGCTCGATTGTTGACGACCACGAAGAAAAGCCGCCGCACTACTAACGACGACGCATGAAACGTCCTGGCCGGTGGAGGGTTCCAGCAACGTGAAGGGAACTTTGTCAGACCAAATGCCTGGGCTTTGTGCAAGATTGTTCTAACATCCGGAAAGCGAAACACTGCACACGATCTTTGTTGACGCCGATGCATGCCCTGTCAGGCAAGAGATTTACAAAGTCGCTCGACGTTACCGCTGGTCGGTGACCCTCGTGGCGAATACGGTGCTGCCTGCGCCGAAAACCGACTGGCTGGAAATGGTCGTTGTGAATCGCGATGCCAATGCAGCCGACAAATGGATCGCCGAGCAGGCCGGCGAACTTGATATTGTCATCACCGCCGATATTCCCCTGGCGGCGCATTGCGTTGACAATGGGGCAGCGGTACTGGACCACGGTGGTCGTGAGTTTACGGAAGATTCGATTGGCAGCGTCCTGGCCAGTCGTGACCTGCTCGATCAATTGCGCGCCGACGGCAACGTGACTGGCGGGCCCGCACCATTCCAACCCAAACAGCGTTCGCAATTCCTGCAGCGACTGGATCAAGTCATTCACCGCATTCAACGAAAACAGAAACCTTGAACTCCCAGAGAAAACCCAATATGCAACCGCAATACCTGTTGTTCGGAATCAGTATGCTCGTCATTTGCTGCGTCAGCCAGACAACCATGGCGACCGATTATCGACTGCCACCGGCGGACCTCGTCGATCTGATCGACGCGCCGCCCAGCCCCGGTGTGAACCTCAGTCCCAATGGCAAATGGATGTTGATGATCGAGCGGAGCGAATTGCCCGGTATCGATGACCTGTCGCGCCGCATGCTGCGGCTCGCCGGGTTACGGATCGATCCGGTCGCCAACAGTCGCTTCCGGACGAGTTACGATGTGGGCCTGTCGCTGCGGAAACGTGGAGATTCTCCAGCCGAACCAACCACGGCGGTTCCGTTGCCACCAGCGGGCAAACTTGCATCAGTACGCTGGGCTCACGACTCGAAGTCTTTCGCATTCACCGTGGTCACCGACGAGGGAACGCAACTCTGGGTCGGCAACGTGGAAACGCCGACTCAGCCCAGGCAATTGACCGACCGCCTGAATATGGTGCTGACCGGTTTTTCGTGGCTGCCCGATGCGCAGTCGATTCTTTGCTGCCTCGTGCCGCAGGATCGTCCGCAGGAACCGGCCGCACCAACGGTGCCGGCAGGTCCCAACGTCCAGGAAACGATCGGCGAGACGTCGCCGACTCGCACTTACCAGGACTTGCTGACGAACGCTCATGAGGAAGACCTGTTTGATCACTACGCGACCACCGAGCTGACATTGCTGGGACTCGACGGTTCAACGCGGCAACTCGGCGAAAAAGCCGTTTACGCGGGAGCCTCTCCCGCACCAGACGGCAAGCACCTGCTGGTCACCACAATCGAACGTCCCTATTCGTATTTGCTGACCGTCAACTCCTTCCCCAAGAACGTGGAAGTCTGGAACACCGCAGGCCAACGCGTGCATCTCGTGGCCGCGGTTCCGCTGGCGGAAAATATTCCGATCGAAGGAGTTCGTACCGGTCCGCGAATGGTGGATTGGATGTCCAGTCGCGATGCAACGCTGATTTGGTCCGAGGCATTGGATGGCGGAGACCCCCGAAAAGAGGTCGATCACCGGGACCAGTGGATGATGCTGGCCGCACCGTTCAAGGAAGCTCCTGCCGAAGTTGTCAAAGTCGAACAGCGTGCCTGGAACGCCAGCTTCACCGCGAACCCGGATCACATCATCACCTACGAATACGATCGTGACCGCCGCTGGATTAAAACGCTGCTGCACGATTTGCAGCACATGGATGCTGAACCGAAAGTCCTGACCGACCGCAGCATTCGCGACCGATACGGTGATCCGGGCCGACTGGTCACCGAAATCGACGACAACGGCCACATGATTGTGAAGCAGGAAGGGCCCTGGGTTTACCGGGCGGGCTCCGGGGCCACCCCGGAAGGGATGCTGCCGTTCCTCGATCGCCAACACCTGGAAACGCTGGAATCGGAACGACTTTGGCGGTGCGAAAAAGGTGGCTACGAGACGATGGTCGAGATGCTCGACAGCACCGAGGACGGGAACGTTCGCTTTGTCACCTCGCAGCAGTCCAAGGAATCGCCGCCCAACTACTTTTTGCGCGACACCCGGGCCAGTGCGAAGCCAACGCCGTTAACCAATTTCCCCGACCCGACACCACAAATCCGCAAGATCAAGAAACAGCTGGTGAAATACCAGCGGGATGATGGTGTCGAACTGTCAGCGACACTCTACCTGCCAGCCGATTATCAAGAGGGACAACGGCTGCCACTGATCATCTGGGCGTATCCAACCGAATTCAATGACGCATCGACGGCAGGCCAGGTGGGCACCAGTCCCTGGTTGTTTACCCGGATTCGCGGATCATCGCACCTGGCGATGGTGACACAGGGTTACGCGGTAATGGATGGAGCCACCATTCCGATCATTGGCGATCCGGAAACGATGAACGATACGTTTGTCGAACAGATGGTGGCGGCTGCGCAAGCCGCCATCGACAAGGCGGTTGAGATGGGAGTTGCCGATCGCGACCGGGTTGCTGTTGGCGGTCATAGTTATGGCGCATTCATGACGGCCAACCTGCTGGCACATTGCAACCTGTTCAAGGCAGGGATCGCTCGCAGCGGAGCCTACAATCGCACGCTGACGCCGTTCGGATTCCAGTCCGAGCGGCGACCGATGTGGGAAGCAAAAGACGTCTACTTCAACATCTCGCCGTTCATGCACGCCGACAAGATCACCGCACCATTGCTATTGACGCACGGCGAAGAAGATAACAACTCGGGCACGTTTCCGACTCAATCCAAGCGATTGTTTCAGGCCATCAAGGGCAACGGCGGGACCGCACGGCTGGTCTTGCTGCCCAAGGAAAGCCACGGTTATCGAGCTCGCGAATCGGTACTGCACGTACAGGCCGAGACGCTGGAATGGCTCGACCGGTACGTCAAGCACGCGGAACCGGACGACAGCCCCGACGAAACGACGACGGCGTCGCTGGACCGGAAAGCGAAGGACGACAACGCGGCCCCCACAAAACAGTAGGTCGAATCAGGCGGAAACATATGAAGATCGCGGTCAACAATGTTCACCTCGACCTGGGCGCCGGCCGCCGTGGGACCGACATGGGGCCTTCGGCAATGTACATCGCCGGTCTGGTCAGGCGACTGGAAGAGTTGGCCCACGATGTCGAAACGGTCGACAGCATCGGGCATATCATGATCGAAGCCAGCGAGGTCGGAGACCCGTCGGTTCGGTTCCTCGATGTAGTGCGGCAAGTATGTGCCGAACTGAAAGGCAACGTGGTTCGGCAGCTGAATCACGGCTACTTTCCGCTAACACTGGGTGGTGACCACTCGCAGGCAATTGGCACGGTGGCCGGAGTAGCCGAGTACCTGAAATCGAGGGGACAGACGCTGGGAGTACTCTGGTTCGACGCGCATGCCGATATGAATACGCCGGAAACGAGCCCGTCCGGAAATATCCACGGCATGCCGCTCGCCGTGCTGATCGGCAAAGGACACCCGGCACTGCTGGAACTTGTCGGACCCGGGCGCGCGCTCGACCCCGAGCACGCGGTCATTTTCGGAGCGAGGGAAATTGATCCACGCGAGGCCGACTTCTTGCAGTCGACGGGGGTCCGAATCTACACGATGGGTGAGATCGATTACCGCGGAGTCGGCATTTGTGTCGACGAAGCCATCGAACGCGTTTCGGTCGCGACCGACGGAATTCACCTGAGTTTCGATCTGGACGGAGTTGACCCGTCTCAGGCCCCCGGTGTCGGGACGCCAGTCCCGGGAGGACTGACGTTACGCGAATCGCACCTGTTCTGCGAACGACTGTGTGCGTCAGGAAAACTGATCAGTATGGAAGTGGTCGAGTTGAATCCGACACTCGATACCGAGAACAAGACGGCCAAGCTGGCGTGTTGGTTGATCGAATCGGCGCTGGGTCGAAGTATTCTTGGGAAGCATAAATAGTTGCGAGTTGCGAGTTGCGAGTTGCGAGTTGCGAGTTGGAGGCGAGAGGCGAGAGGCGAGAGGCGAGTGGCGAGAGGCGAGAGGCGAGAGGCGAGAGGCGAGGGATTTTTGCTGGCGGTTTCTTGAAGGGAAGAGGGGCGAAATTTTTCGCTTGGCGGGACGGTTCAATCGCGTTGCGAATTTGCACCGCGTGGTGTTGTTGCATCATGGGAATCGGATGGCTTGTGGTTTTGCTGCGCAAATTGTGGTGATCTTCGCTGCGCATGGTGTTCGGAACGCTGCTTGCATTTGGGGTGACGATTGGATCAACCCCAGGAGCTGCCCACGCCATGGAATACGTCAAATTGGAATCGGAAAAGTACCTGCATCAGAAAATCGATCAGCAGGTCAAGGTGGCCAAGCATCATCGAGACCGCAAGGCGGTTCGCGACCTGGTGACGTTTCTCGTCGGCCTGTCGCTCATCCCAGTTTGCATTGTACTGGCCTACCAACTGCCTATCTGGTTCCCCGGACTGGCCGCGGCGTTCGAAACGGCCATGAATCAATTGCTGCCAGGCCAGGTCGCCGATTCGATCGCAACAGCCGCTAATTGAAACGCTCAGTTCACATGATCAACAAGTGCGGTGACGGATCGCCATGGAAGACTGCTGTGCCACGACGCATACACTGCGCTCCGGTCCGACGCGAACTAAAGCAACATACTTTCTTTCGTAGCTGGATTCGCAAGAATTCAGTCATGCACGGCGCCCGAATTTTTGCGAAGCCGGCTAATTCATTGACCACGCATTTAGGTAAGTGGATCTAGAATATTTTCTGGCTGCGGAAGAACTAGAATTTGCGAGTTCGCGCAGCCAGATTCACCAGCAAGTAAACAGCATCGGTAAAAACAGGACCAGCCGCATGCTTCATCTACCGATCTTCGTCTACGGTACGCTCAAACGAGGCGAGCGTCGCGAGTCAAACTGGCCTCATCTGCCGGAACGTATTGAACCTGCGACGGTGCCCGGCGAACTGCATGATTTCGGACCGTACCCCGGCCTTACCCCGGGTCAACACACCGTACTGGGCGAGCTATGGTTCATCGCCTCAGACCACATGCATCGCACGCTGCAAGTGCTTGACGCCATCGAGGACTACAACGGCCGCGAGGACGATCTGTACGATCGCGTCACGATCACGTCCACCGTGCTGTCGACCAATCATCAACTCAAAGCCCACACCTATCTGTTCAAGCAACCGCTGCCTGAAGAATCCCAACGCATCCGACCGGATGAGCAAGGGTTGGTTGTTTGGGCAGCAGACGCTAGAAGCTAGAGACGAGAAGCCAGGAACCAGAACTTCTTTGCTCCTGAACTCCTGCCCCCTCAAAAAACCCCTCGGTCGCATCGAGCCTCTCGCCTCGAGCATCTCGCCTCTCGCATCTCGCCTCTCGCCTCTCGCCTCTCGCCTCTCGCCTCTCGCCTCTCGCTTCTAGCTTCTAGCTTCTCGCCTCGTCAAATATACTGACGCTGCGGTTCAATCCCCGATCAACCAACAAATTTTCACCTCAATGGAACTCGACCAGATTCAACTCACGCGCTTCGACGTTTCCGACATTCGCTTTCCCACATCGGACGAATTGCACGGTTCGGACGCGATGCATACCGATCCGGATTACGCCGCCGCCTATGTCGTGATGGGAACAAACCACGAAACGCTCGAGGGGCACGGCCTGACGTTTACCCTGGGGCGTGGCACCGAACTTTGTGTACAGGCGGCAGAACTGCTTTGCCGGCTGCTTACCGACATGAAGCTGTCGGAGATTGTCGGGGATTTTTCTGGAGTGTGGCGGAGTTTGACCAGCGAATCGCAGCTGCGTTGGGTCGGTCCTGAAAAAGGAGTCGTCCATCTGGCGACCGCTGCGGTAATCAACGCGATTTGGGACCTGTACGCCAAGGCAGCGGGCCAGCCACTGTGGAAGCTGCTGGCCGAGATGCCGGCCGAGCAGTTGATCTCGTGCATCGACTTTCGCTACATCAGCGACGTGCTGACTCCGGACGAAGCACTCGCCATCGTCCAGTCGAACGACGCGGGCCGAGCCGACCGCGAACGGCAGCTGGCCGAATACGGCTTCCCGGCCTACACCACATCGGCCGGCTGGCTGGGCTACAGCGACGACCAGATTCGCCAACGCTGCCGAAAGTACCTCGCCGAGGGCTGGACCTGCTTCAAACAGAAAGTCGGTGCAAACCTGGCCGAAGATCGACATCGAGCGGCCATCATCCGCGAGGAAATTGGGCCAACCTGTTCGCTGATGATGGATGCCAACCAGCGCTGGGACGTGCCGCAGGCGATCGAGTGGATGAGCCACCTGGCCGAGTTCAACCCGTTGTGGATTGAAGAGCCCACATCGCCCGACGATGTCGTGGGACACGCCGAGATTGCGCAGGCGATTGCACCCATCGGGGTCGCAACGGGCGAACAGTGCCAGAACCGTGTCATCTTCAAGCAACTGCTACAGCTGGACGCGATCCGTTATTGCCAGGTCGATAGCTGCCGCCTGGGCGGTGTCAACGAAGTGCTGGCCGTGATGCTGATGGCAAAGAAATTCGGCGTCCCGGTTTGCCCGCACGCGGGCGGCGTCGGTTTGTGCGAATACGTGAATCACCTCGTGATGGTCGATTACCTGCGCATCGCCGGTAACGATGGAATCGCGAATGGCCGAATACGTCGACCACCTGCATGAGCATTTCGAGCACCCCGTCGTCATCAAGAACGCCGCCTACATGCTGCCAACGGCACCCGGTTACAGCGCCACGATGAAACCCGAATCGTTGGCCAGCTACAGGTATCCGGACGGACCCGTGTGGACGGAGCGGGCAGCAAAAGCTTGATGCACCATGCCACCATTCGAACGATCAACGCCGTCAGGCAAGAAAAAGAAAAACCGACGCGTCCGCGGGTGACCCAGATTTACCAATCCCAGCACATCAAAAACGTCCAGCCAACAAATGCATCAGCGACCGCTCCAGCAAACCCAGACAGTTCACTTGCCATGATCCCGTGAGCCACTCATGAGTACCCGACTCGCCAACAAACGCGCGTTCATCACCGCGGCAGGGCAGGGCATTGGCCGGGCCACCGCCCTGGCCTTTGCTGCGGAAGGAGCTGACGTGATCGCCTCGGATCTGAATGACGGGCTACTTGCGCAGCTGCAAGCCGATCAGCCATCGATCAAAACCCGGCAACTGGACGTCCTGGACGGAAACGCGATCAAGGCAACCGCGGCCGAAGTCGGTAACGTGGATGTCCTGTTCAATTGCGCCGGCTGCGTGCACCACGGGACGATCCTGGATTGCAGCGAAGAGGATTGGCAACTCTCGCATGATCTCAACGTGCGGTCGATGTTTCGCACCATCCGAGCCTGGTTACCCGGCATGCTCGACGCCGGTCAGGGGAACATCATCAACATGTCCAGCGTCGCGTCCAGCGTGATCGCGCCACCGAATCGCTTCGCCTACTGTACGACCAAGGCGGCCGTCATTGGCCTGACCAAGTCGATTGCCAAAGATTTCATCGGCCAGGGCATTCGCTGCAATGCAGTTTGCCCCGCGACAGTCCAAACCCCGTCGCTCGATGAACGCATCGCAGCTCAAGGCGACCTGGAACAAGCCCGAGCCGCCTTCATCGCCCGGCAGCCAATCGGTCGCATCGGCACACCCGAAGAAATCGCAAGCTTGCTCGTGTACCTGGCCTCGGATGAATCGAGCTACACAACTGGACAGATCCACGTAATTGATGGAGGGATGAGTTGTTGAGAAGCGAGTTGCGAGTTGCGAGTTGCGAGTTGCAAGTTGCGAGATGCGAGAGGCGAGAGGCGAGTTGCTAGTTGCTAGATGCTAGTTGATGCTTTCAAAGGCATGGCCACGGCGACGCACCATCTGCATACCTATGCCATTTTTCGTCGAACGAAAGATTCAGCGACTCTTCTCCATTAGCCGTGGCCATGGCACCCGTCTCTAGTCTCTAGTCTCGTCTCAGTCTCTAGTCTCTAGTCTCTAGTCTCTCGCCTCTCGCCTCTCGCCTCTCGCCTCTCGCCTCTCCTACGGCAACGATCCCGTTCCCGTGATCGTAGCCGAACCGCTGTTAAGTAACTCGGTGAAAATGTTCAAGTTAAACACCGTGCTAAAGTAACGCGTGACCGACTCGTCAGGCGTTTCCTGCAGGATCAGCACGTCACCCGCTTTCACCAGCAGATTCTCTCGCGGATCGCGAAGTGCCCGATTCAGGTCAACCCGGATCACGGTCTGGCCGCCACCGGGGGTTTGTCTCAGGACCGACATCAGACTGGGCGAAGGATTGCCCAGGCCGTTCCCCACAATTCCACCCTGGAGATTGTTCGCGTTGACTCCACCATTGACCAACGGTCCGCCAACTCGCAGCAATGCTTCGATAACACCCAGGTTGATGTCGCGAGGCAAGGGAACTTCGCGAGCGGGGAGCAGGCCGCCGGTGTAGTAAACTCGGCCACGATCGAAGGGGACGTAGACGATATCCCCAGATTCCAATTTGATGTCTTCGGGACAAATCGGCGGCGGATCATCGCAATTCCAGCGTAAGGGGATGCGGACCTCTCGCGGTCGACCATCTTCGTCCAGCTGGTCGGTTGCACACCATCCGGCCTCGGGCAAGCAGTAATTCCCATTCGCATCGGTCGGCCAGTCGGCATCTCCACCGCGATTATAGCCACGTTGAATGATGACTTCGTCCACCGCGGTGTAGCGCGGCAAGCCACCCGATTTCGCCAGCACCGTTAGCAAATCGGCTTCCGTTGCCGGCAGTTCCAGTACCATTCCGTCACCCTGACCAGTTGCCGGCTGAATGGTAGCCGTCCCGCTGAACGAGGCGAAACTTGAATTGAGGAGTTGCCCCGGCGCGTCTTCGCGGATGACGAGGATTCTCGTCCGGCGGGGGCTGATCAAGGTCACCAGGGTCCGCGATTCGTCGGCGATGATGATTTCTTTGGTCACCGTATATGCCTTCAGGATCGCCTGCTCGGCCTCTTCCAGTGTCAGCCCATCGACGTCGACCGGCTGAATCAACGGCAGCGGCACCGTGCCGTCTTGCCGGATGGGAATTGGAAAACCAACGGAGGGAGGCATGTCGGCGATGGACGAATAATGCACCGGTGGCAACTGATCGGGATCGCCCAGTACACCGTCAATGAACACGCCCAACACGTCACCGGCCGCCAGGCGATACGAATCGTCCACCGGAGCCCGCAGCCAGGACAAAGGAATCGGCTTCAACTTCGTCTTGTCTTCCGCCAGCAATTCGTTCGGCACCAACCGAACTGGAATCCCATTCGCCACCGGGTTCGTTAACGACGCACATCCAGAAGCGAGCAGCAGCAGCAACACCACGGATCCACGAATTGACAACCACGGGACAGCAAGCTGTCCTCGCCATTCGCCTTTCGCAAATCGCAACGCTGGTTTCATCAACTCGTCCTCAGGCCGCCAGGTGCGGCAACTGGTTGCGTTTATTCTCGTTACGTGGTGTCGCAAATTCGACGCTCGAAGCTCGCTGCGAGCCGCCAAAATCAATATTCAAGTCAAGCGGCCTATCGGCCCTTCAGTTCATCCGCTGCGGCCGTTGGAATCGCCTGCGGAACCCGCGTTGGAACCATCGTTGGACGCTTGGCTGCCGAGCGGTGTTGCGTTGGATTCTGTTGCACGCGTCCCGATTCCAGGCGGTTCCCGGCCGAGAAAAAATCACCCAAAGCGGCCGCCTGTTGCACCGGTTCCGAAATCCGCACCGACCGGGAATTCGGCTCGCGGCGACGGGCGACCTCGACCTGCTCGGTGGCAACCATCCGCTGTTCGTTCGGCGTGGATGACCGCAGAGCAGGCAAATCAACCGATTCAACGGCCGCTTCATAGTCGGCCGGTTTCACATCGGATCGTCCAGCGACCTTGTCGCTGGACGAAGCGCCAGACGCCGCCGGTTCCTCCTCGACTCGCCATGTGATCGATGACGCCTGCTGAACTCGGGTGGGCCCAGCAGAAAATTCCACGACCATTGGTGAGGCCTGCGAGTCGGACGAGTCTTCAAGGTCCTGACGCGGTGCTGGCTCTTCCTTGACCTGTGCGATCTCTTCTTCTGTGGAAGCGGAAGTCAATTCGTGGTCCCCGAACGGATCTACCGAATCACGCCAACTCGCATCGGTTGTGGTTTCATCGCCGTACCCCGGCGGTGTTCGGACAGCAGGCACTTGATCGTCAGCGTGGGAGGCGAGGTCGGATCGCATGGAAGCCCGGACCATGTCACCCAAGCCGCGTGAAGCTGTGGATCGAGGCAATTTGTTGCGATCTGGTGTTCGATCTTTCGCTCGTCGCGACTTCGCCACACCGCGGCCAATGGGCGTGGACAAGGGAGGGACGTCGTCGGGAACCGAACGTTGAGTCGGCCTTGCCCGGCGGCGGGAAAAATCGAGATCCAGGTCCGGATTCAACTGCGGTTCCGGAATCAGCTCGGGCTCCAGGTTTGGTTCGGGTTCGAGCTCAGGCTCAATTGCTTGCGGATCGACGTTATCGAAGAAAGGCAATGTTCGATTGCCGTCTTGCCGCGCATCCTCGGCCGACAAAGGCTGTTTGGGATCATCAACGAACGGATCGGAGCGGAAATCGAGACTCGCCGGCGGCGGCTCGATGACAATCTCTTCCAGCACGGGCTCGGTCGAATCCGGTCCCTGACTGTTGTCCAGCATGAAGGTCACGTCCTCGTCGGGAACGATCTCCGTCGTGTCCCTCGACGCGGCCGGAGTCGGCGACTTCGCGTCGTCGCGACAGCGAGCTCCGTTTTGCTTGGCTGCCTCGGCTTCCGAGTAAACCCGCGCCACATTTTGGCTAACCGGCATGACGACTCGGTCGCGATAACCCCCGTCCAGTGCGACCTGAGCACCCTCGGCAAAGCCATCGAGCCACAGCTGACTTGGGTTAACGTCCGATCGAAACTCGATCTTCCAGAATCGCCGCGGTGGAATTGGCGGTGCGTTACCACTACCGCCCGAGAAAACATGGTCGACAAAACCGCTAATGAATCCCTGGTGATACTCTTCAGCGACCGGTTCCGACCCAACAAAAGTCGACCAGGCCTCCTGGGCCCAGGCGTGGTAGATCTTGCATTCACGTTTCTCTTCAGGCTTCAGCTTATAGCACTTTGGTTCGTAACAAACGGTACGGCCCACGTTCTGCCAAACCGTGCAGCCCGTTTGGGTTGTGCATAACAGACCGAAGAACAACATCACCAGGCAACGACAGCGCGAGCAGCCGCCAACACGCGACGGCTGTGGCCCAGCCACAACGCCAAACCGTGCGCAGATTGCACCGCATCCAGATAGCAATTTCGGTTTGCTCATCCGTGGCTTTGTTGGTTCGTTCAGCAGTTCGGAAATCGAGATTTGACCAGCAAGTCGTCAACGAAAAATTAGACTTCCTGGAAGAAAAGTCGGGCGAGCGTAGCGAACGCCAAGGGCGCGGTCCAGAGCAACCTGCGCAAAAGAAAAGCAGCCCGGGCCAATTGCCGCGGGCTGCTGTCATTGCTGCATCAACAACTTCACTGCGGAATGAACGTGCTGTTATCGTAACCACCAACAGTAAACCGGCGACCGGTATTCGAGCTGGTCGAACCGGAACGGACGATCGACCAACCCACCGAGGATTCGGCGGTAAGTACCGAAATCGAATCGGCCGTTGCCAACGTCGTGGATTCCATGGCAGCACTGCTGACGGTGTCGGCAGTGGCGATGACATCACTGGGCGCCTGCGGGCTGGCCATCACGGCAACCGCGACACCAGCGACCAATAACACAACGGCAACGGTCAGGAAGCTGGCAATACGTTTCATATCGTAAGTCTCTTGTCTACGGGATCGAGGAAAGCCCACGCGGAGCCACCCTCCTTGCAAACCGTACTATACGGATCAGACCCGTCGCTTTCCACCGAAAAATCCGATCGCGGCCAAAATCAGCACAAAACCACTCGGTTCGGGCAATTCGACGACCGTGGTACCTGTTGCCGGCTTACCGCCCTTGGTCAGAATATCGTAGGTCGTTTCGATTTGAAACAAGCTGCCATCCGTATAATCGTCCCGGATCTCGGCGATTACCTTGTCGAGGTTTTCCTGATTGGTCAGCATTGAGACGGTGTCAAAGCTGAATCCGGTCGTTGCGCCGACGTAGTAGATCGCGTCGACGGCAATCGAGCCCGACTCGCCACTGTTCAAGATCGACGTTACCTCGCCCGTCGTATCGTCGAAGATGACGCCCCAGATATTTGCGCTGTAATTGTTCGACGAGAAATCGAACGGAATCGTGGGGTCATCAAATTGCGGGTTCGGTCCAGCCGGATTGCCCATGCTGTCCTGAAATTGCAGTTGACCACTCAGGTCCTGCAGGCAGATCTGGTTGTCGAGTGGATTATCTCCGCAGTCAATGTCGGCCATGATGCAGAGACCAAAGTAGAGCCGATTTCCCAGTTCGCCGGAGAATTCACCCACCGAGTCGCCATCGTCCCAACCCGGCGTCGGATCGGCTTGGCCACGCCATGAGTTAAAGGTCGTGACGACCATTTCGGCAGGATCCACGGTCGCTCCCGTCGGCAGAAAACCGCCAGTAAAGAGATCGTAGTCGGGC
Source organism: uncultured Planctomycetales bacterium (assembly GCA_963821085.1). GTDB lineage: Bacteria > Planctomycetota > Planctomycetia > Pirellulales > Pirellulaceae > CAWGCE01. The sequence continues at coordinate 632,323 of CAWGCE010000006.1, forward strand.
CCCGGTGTGCCATCGAGCAGGAAATTCAAGTAGTTCCCCTGGAACTCGGTGTAGCTCGGACTGCCCAGAATATTCGGTCCCAAGGCAGGAGTAATGGTAATGGTCGGTTCGCACGCAGCCATCGCTATCGGGCTCACGAGCAGGGAAATGGTTGCGGCAACCAGTGCCACGCGAATTGTCTTCATTAGTCGACTCCTAAAAACTCAGAATCATGATTGGTACAGAGGAAAGCAAAAACAAAATCTCGCCGCCTTCAGGCCTCGAACAGAACGCCATGGGCTGCGAAATCATCCGCAAGAAAATCAGCACAGGCGCAGATCAAGCACCACATGCAAACAATAGAAATACGCGAAAGAAGATACCGCCAAGCGACCAAAAGCAGGCCAGGCGCGCGCACGCAGAAACGCTGGAGAGAAAGAGTATTCATCATATTTGCGTCAGTCTAATTAGCTGCTCCAGTGCGAAATGACAAACCAACCTGCTTTCTACGGATTCGAGTCTACCCGTCGAGATTCCTGTTGCAAGTGCTCCCACGATTTTTGGAAGGAATACGGAGCGAGAAGCGAGAGGCGAGAGGCGAGAGGCGAGAGGCGAGATGGCGAGCGGCGAGACTGCGGGGATGGGTCTTGTCAGCGAGGCAGGAAGCCAGGCTTGCAAGAGAAATACTGCGCGAAACTACCCTTTTCTTGTCATCCCCCGGCCAACGCATTGATTGGATTCTTGCGGAAAGTGCATGTGGCAACGGGTAGAGGCAGGCAGCAGGCAACAGGCTGCCGATGTTTGCCGCGTCAGGAAGGTACCCTGACAACAAGTAAGAGCCCCCCACCACTTTCCCAGCCGGGTGCCATGCTCCACGCTTGCGTGGGCATGCCTTTTTCTCCACACCGCAACAAAGCATGGCCACGGCAAATTAACCCCTTAAGAAACCACAACCGTCCCGCATCAAAAAAACGCGAAAGCAACACTCCCACATCAGCCGTGGCCATGGCACCCGCATCTCTAGCCTCTAGCCTCTAGCTTCTAGCTTCTCGCTTCTCGCTTCTCGCTTCTCGCTTCTAGCTTCTAGCTTCTCGCTTCTCGCTTCTCGCTTCTCGCTTCTCGCCTCTCGCCTCTCGCCTCTCGCCTCTCGCCTCTAACCAAAACCCAATCGCCCAATCAAAATTCCGAGTCATCGACTGACACTTCTCCCACGCATCCATCGAGTTACGCGGTTCGTCTGCCAACCGATCCAGGACGCCCGACCAGAACCACGTTTCCGCTTGGCCAGCGCCGAACCGCTCGGCCCGACGAGCTGCCTCTTCCGGTGCTGGACCCACCCGCTCGGTGTGCCGTAAGGCGTCCAGCACTGCCAACCAATAGTGCGGTTGCGGCAACCACGGGCAGGCGTTGCGGGCAGCCAGCATATGAAATTCGGCGCGCGACAGTGACGCATCCTTCACTGCCGCCTCCCGGTATCGAAGGCGGTCCTCGGGCGACAGGCCGGCAAAAATCGGTACCTGGTACAGCAGGTTACTCTGGGACCACAACAATTCTTCATCCAGCCACGATTGGCGACGACGAGCGACTTCGAACAACTCGATTTGATAGCGCTGCAGATACAAACGAGCCAACGCCAGGTGAGCTTCCCCGTCGTCCCAACGCTGACGAACGGCATCGGAAAGTTGACCAATCGCCTCTTCAATCTCTTCTGCCGAACGCGAGTCGGCCAGCCGAGTTAACAACGTTGGGCCGATCAACGGCTCGGCGGGCCCCGCACGATGCAGCTCCAACCCACCAGCAATCGTCATCACCAACAAGAAACAGCCGACGACGGCGACGTAGAGAGCCCTGCGCAGTCGAGGGTCTGGCCCATTTTTCGGCGAGTACAATTCACCACGCTCACCAGCGCTGGCCGAAAACACGGGCCTGACCCTTTTGCCCACAGCTGAAGCATCGTCGCGCAGCTGTCCGCTCGCGACGTTTTCTACGCCGCCAGTCCCAACCCTCTGACTTCCGCCCAAGACACCACTCAAAACTCCAAACGCACTGCCCGACCACACCACCACCGCGCACAACATCGCCATCAGCAACGTATTGGCCGGGACGTACAAACCAAAGTCAAACGAACCGGAGATCGCCTGGCTGGCGATCAGGAACACACCCATCACACCCACGCTCCGGCCCAGCCGCGACGATACGCTCAGCAACCGCAACGCAGCCGACAGCACCAGCGTGATCGCGGCCAGCAGCAACAACAGCCCCGGCAACCCGGCATCCACAAACGCTTGAATGAATTGGTTTTCGGCGAAGCGGTACCAGTTCTCACTCTGTCTCTGCTGCAGAGGCAAACCGACGAAACGGTACGTCTGCAGCCCACTACCCATGCCCCAGAAGCCACCCGTCGAACCGATCGTTTCGGTCCAATTTGCCAAGCGTCCGTTTTCTTGTCGGTCTTCTTGCTCGTCAAACACCTGCTGCCAGCGTTCGCGAGTCTGCTCGCCCGTCCCCAGCCACCCCAGCAACGACCCCGTCAACACGACGACCGTCGCCACCGCAGCAACGCTTTGCCAACCGGCGACCGATTTCCCTGCCGAGCTGCCTGAACGAGCTCCCTTCAACCAGATCACCAGCGTGATCACCGACGCCAGCACCAACGACAGGCTGGCTCCGCGCGAACCGGTCGCCACCACTCCGGCCGCGATCAGCACCATCGCCGTCAGCCAAAATCCCCGCGACGCCATCCGCCGGTCGTCCTTGGCCGCACCGGTCAACGACGTGTGCCGTCGGTCTTCCTCCCCCACCGCAGCACCGCTGTACACAAACAGGGCCACCGCTGCCGCGAGGCACATGCACAGGTAACCGCCCGCGTTATTTCGATTAGCGAACGGCCCATAGGGCGAGCCCCCCACATCGAGCACCCAGAACAGCTTCCCGTTCCAACGCAGTTTCTGCACCATGCCGAACAGCGAGATCACCGTCCCACTACATGCCACTGCGGACAGCACCCAGACGACGCGAGTCCGACTGCAACCAACCAGCGTTAACCAAAATACTCCGGTGGCCAGCGCCAACAGAGCGACCCCTTTCCGCGTATCGGCCGGATAAATCGACCGCGTCGAAGCAACCGCAACGGGACTTTGCGCAATGCCAACCGCGTCCGTTCCACCATCTGCCGTTTGTTCCCCCAGTTGCAGTTGGCGCCACTCGGTCGCTCCACCAGCCAGCACTGGAGCCAACCATGTCGGCAACGGCACCAGCTGCCAACACCCCAACAGGATGCCCGCCATCAACAGCGACAACACCCCCGTCGGCACCGCAGCTTCAACCGGCTCCGCACGCCCAAGCCACCCCGCCACAAGCGTCAGCAGCATCAACGCTGCCACCACCCAGGAGACGATCGCCTGCGTCGAGCTATACACCCCTGCCAACAGCCAGGGCAAAACCAGCTGCACACCGATCAACCCAGCCAAACAAGATTTCAACAGCCGACGCCCCACGTTTTTCCTTTCGAGAATTACAATTCCAGCAGCAGCGAGAAGCTAGACGCTAGAGGCTAGAAGCTAGAATCTATCTTCTCGTTTCAAGTTCTGGGTGCCATGCCCCACGCTTGCGTGGGCATGCCGACAAGCCCTGAAGAACAGGTCACCCAACTACGCCAACCACACCAGTCTCTAACCTAATCGCTAACAGAGGGAGTTGCGAGTTGCGAGTTGCGAGTTGCGAGTTGCGAGTTGCGAGTTGCGAGTTGCGAGAGGCGAGAGGCGAGAGGCGAGAGGCGAGAGGCGAGAGAGGCGCTAGAGGCTAGAGGCTAGAGGCTAGAATGAAACTTCTCGTTTCTAGTTCTGGGTGCCATGCTCCACGCTTGCGTGGGCATGTGAAGCGAGTAGCGAGATGCGAGATGCGAGAAACTAGATGCTAGGGTGCTAGGCGCGAGGGTGCCATGCTCCACGCTTGCGTGGGCATGCCGTTGCATCTGAAACAAACCAACCAACCCCGTAAAACATGGCCAAACAACAGAGGCTAGAAGCTAGGGACTAGAAGCTAGAAACACCTATCTTCTCGTTTCGTTCCGGGTGCCATGCCCCACGCTTGCGTGGGCATGCCGTTGGCCACGGCAAGCTAACTGATGCAAAAACGTAACCGTCCCGCACCAGGAAAACGCGACCGCGACCCTCCCCATTCCGCCGTAGCCGTGGCACCCAGCTGGGAGAAAGATGCTAGAAACTAGAAGCTAGAAGCGAAACTCACCCAGCCACCCGAAATCCTAGCGTCTAGCATCTAGCCCCCAGCTTCTATCCCCACCCCGAAATTCCAAAGCAAAACCAAGCCCCGTGTTCACCTCCCCCCCACCCAACTCTCGCAACTCGCCTCTCGCAACTCGCAACTCGCTTCTCCTCTCGCCTCTCGCAACTCGCAACTCTTTTTTCCTAGCTTCTAGCATCTCGCTTCTAGCTTCTCTCCTCCTTCCCGGCTGCAACGACCAACCCGACCGGCCATGCTCCCCCCCGCGCCCAACGTCAGCCAGATCGACCTGTTAAATCAGGACACGGGCGAGTTGATCCGCGAACAGTGGTTTGTCCATGCCATCGACGATTACAAAGTCGGGCACCGCTGGTACCGCGAATTCCGGACCGGGCCGGACAAGTCAAAGATCATCCGCATCGCCGTCGACGAGCTGGAGATCCCGCGATTTGGATCGGTTTCCAGCCAGGTCTTGCGGACCGCCTCGCAAAGCGACACCACCTCGGGCCGCATCGAACAGCTGGAGTACTCGGTCACGGGCAACAACGGCAATCGGCGATTGGCCGCCAAAGTAATGCAGGACCAGCTGGCGATTTCCCGCGAGCCGCAGCAGCGGACCGTTGAACAGCAGCCATGGCGCCCGGAAAACGGAGCCTTCTTTGCCCTCGAGCAGGCACTCGCAACGCCACCCATCCAGCCGGGCGAGACCCGCTCCACCTTCGCCTGGGAAGCGTTGATCGATCGCGAACAGGAATTCCAGCTGCGAGCCATCGACTGGGAAACGACGCCACTCGGCAACGACAGCGAACGCTTGTTGCGTGTCGAAGTCCGCCCCGCACCGGCTGATGCCAACAACCCACCAACTTCCACCTACTGGGTCGACGCGCAGGGGCAGACAAAACGCGTCCACCGCGCCTTCCTCAACCAGACCACCTACGCGGCGACCAAGGAGGCCGCCCTGGCCCCGAACGAACAAGCCGAATTCGATCTGGCCGTGGCCGCCAGCGTCCCGGCCGAACTGCCCACCACTGCGCCGGGCGAACCGCCAGCATTCACCGACCAGTCAACCTTCGCCCGCTACCTGGTCACCATGCCCCACCGAGACCCCCTGCAAGTCATCCCGTCCAGCACCTACCAATCCGTCGTCCGCCAGAACAAGAACTCCGTCGAAGTAACCGTAGCCACCCCCTCCCTCGCCGCCCACGCCAGCGCAGTCCCCAACAACCCCTCGCCGCTCGCAACTCGCAACTCGCAACTCATTGGCAACTCGCAACTCGCCGCTCGCAACTCACTTCCCGTCCCGGCCGACGTCAACGCCAACCGCTGGATCGATTGCCAAAACAAAGCCGTGCGCAACTTCGCTCAACCCGACACCCGGCCGGCCAACACCGCTGACGCCTGTCGCGACGCAACGGCCAAAGTGTATGGGTACCTTGAAAAGAGCTACCTTGACCAAGCGCTCTTGTCGGCCTCACAGGCCCTGGCGGCCAGATCGGGCGACTGTACGGAACACGCCATGCTGCTGGCCGCCGTCCTCAGGGCCCAGAAGATCCCGGCCCGCATCGCCACCGGGCTGATCCTTGATCCGCCAGCTTCCCGCTTCCAATTTCACATGTGGACCGAAGCCTGGGTCGAAGGCCAGTGGCGACCCTACGACGCCACGTCAGCATCGCCGGTCCCGTCCGCTTTGCGGCTGAAACTGGGCCACAGCAACCTGGCCGAGGACTCTGACCTGGCGATGGTGGCCCCCGTTATGGCAATTGGCCCAGAAACAAAAATCAAATTGTTGAATTTGACGATCGAGAATCCATCAAAACAGCCCAAACCGACCGTCACCCGTTAAACCTTCCCAACGATTCGAGATTACTCGACCGGTAACCGCACTCAAAGCTGGAATTGTGACACTCAGTTAGTAGACTGATAGCTTCGCCTGGATTTGATTTTTGCCATGGATTGGTCACCCCAAACCGCAGTTCTACCGCTCAATTTCTCGGTGCCTGTCACCGACGGGAACGAGTGTGCGCCGCAAGCGGCGAGAAGCGAGTTGCGAGAGGCGAGAGGCGAGATACCTGGGCATAATTCACTCGCGATTCCAACCACCCAAACGAACCACGCCAAACTCAGATTCGGCTTCCCGATGGAATCTACTAAAGAGAGAGCAACCGAGTCTCGCAACTCGCCGACTCGCAACTCGCAACTAAAAAAACCTCTAGCTTCTAGCATCGCCCCTTGAACCAAACCAAGCCCAAATTCGACTTCCCGATGGCAGCTACGAACACGCAACCACCCGAGTCTCGCAACTCGCAACTCGCCGCTCGCAACTCGCATCGCACTAAAAAACCTCTAGCGTCTAGCATCTCCCCTTGAACCAAACCAAGCCCAAATTCGCCTTCCCGATGGCAGCTACGAACACGCAACCACCCGAGTCTCGCAACTCGCCGCTCGCAACTCGCAACTCGCAACTCGCAACTCGCAACTAAAAAACCTCTAGCGTCTAGCATCTCCCCTTGAACCAAAACTGGCAAACTTCCGACGACTTTGGCGGCATGATCGCCGACCAGGGCATCGACATCTGGGGCATCGCCCAGCGCCGCAAGTGGACCATCATTCTGACCACCTTGCTCGGCCTGATCCTCGGCGTGCTGCTACTACTCGCGTAGCGAACCGGAATACCAGGCGGTTGCCCAGGTCCTGATCGAACGCAACCTGCCACCCTCGCTGCCGCTCGGGTTCGAGCAATCCAGCAACCGCTACAGTCTGGTCGCCGATGCCTATAAACATCCCGTGTTGATGACGACGCCCAGGATTATCGCCGAGTCGCTGACCGATCAGCAGTTGCAGGAGTTGCCTTCATTGCGTGCCGCAGCGAATCCCATGGGAGCCATCAGCCGCGGACTGAAAGTCGATCCCCACCACCGAAGGCCTGGGCATCTACACGGTCAGCTTCACCGGGCCGAATGCGGAAGACGCCGGCAAGATCGTGAACGGCATCCTGAACCAGTACAACGAATTCCTCGAAGACACGCACCGTGATGTGGGCCGCGAGACGCGTGACCTGATTGTGCGCGCCAAGTCGGAACTGCTCGAGCAACTCTCTGCCAAGGAACAGGCCTACAACGAATTCCGTGGCGAAGTCCCACTGATCTACAAAGACGGCGAGGGCACCAACCTGCATCAGGATCGGCAGCTGCTGATCGAAAACGAACGTTCCCGCGTCCTGCTGGAAATCAACAACCTGCGGTCGAAGCTGGAAACCATTCGCGGTTACGCCGCCAGCGGCGATCGACCCGACGTAATCCTGGCCGCGGCCGGCATTTCCGACTTGAACCCGCTCGATATCGCGGAAGAAGAAGCCAAAGCCGAAATCGCCCGCGAGGCAGCTCGACCGGTCGTTGAAAAGACCGTCCTGCTGCCGTTGATGCTGGAAGAAGACGGTCTGATGGCCCGCTACGGCAAAGATCATCCCAAGGTCAAAGCGGTCCGCCGCCGCATCGATTCCTCGAAGAAGTTCTACCTGACCAACTATCGTCTGGACCTCGACAAGTTACCGTCGGAGGAAAAACAGCCCCTACCGATCGAACCCAAGGTAAAGACCGTTTCGCTGGACGAACAGATTAAGGACCGAGTCCAAATCTACATCGACTCGCTGGACCACCAGCTGGCCGAGCTGAAACAGTCGGAACAACAGCTGGCGATCATGTTCGAGAAAGAGCAAGAGGAGGCGAAGAGCCTGACGCAATTGCAGATTCGCGACGAGTCCTACCGCAAGGACATTGAACGCACGCAACAGGTCTACGATCAGGTGATCGACAAGCTGCGAGACATCGAAGTCGTCGGGGATTACGACGGTTACAAGTTCGACGTCCTGGCGCAAGCGGGGAATGGGCGTCAGGTGGCGCCGAAGGCAGCCAGAATCCTGCCGATCTCGGCCGTAATGGGCATGCTGGGCGGCTGTTTGTTGGCCTTCCTGCTGGACATGTCCGACAAGAGCTTCCACGATCCGCTGGCGATCAGCAAGGAACTGGGCCTGCCCGTCATTGGTCACGTGCCGGTCATCGAAACCGACAAGGTAGACGACACGAAGCCGTTTGATCCGGTCGTCTGCACCGTGCATCGACCTCGAGCACCCGAATCGGAAGCGATCCGCACCATCCGTACGGCGTTGTTCTTCAACACCCGCGACAAGTCGCATCAGTTGATCCAGATCACCAGCGGTCAGCCGGGCGAAGGCAAGTCGTCCATCTCGGCCAACCTGGCCGTGACCATCGCCAATTCGGGCAAGCGTTGTTTACTGCTGGACGCCGACCTCCGCCGACCTCGCCAGCAAACCCTGTTCCAGCTCGACCCGAACATCGGCCTGGCCACCGTCGTCGAAGGCACGTCCAGTTTGGAAGAAGCGATTCACACCATCCCCGATGTTCCCAACCTCAGCGTCATGCCCTGCGGCCCGCGGCCACACAACCCGTCCGAGCTGCTCTCATCGGCCCGCTTCCCGGAAATCCTCGACGAGCTGCGAAAGCAATACGACTTCGTCATCCTGGACACGCCCCCCGTGCTTGCCGTGAGCGAAACTTCCGCCATCTCGGCCCAGGTCGACGGAGTCATCCTGGCCATGCGGATCCACAAAGAATCGAAACCCGTCTCTCACCGCAGCCTGGCCCTCCTCCGCGAAAGCGGAGCCGACCTCGTCGGCATCGTCGTCAACGGAGTCGGCAACAACACCTCGAACAAATACTACGCCTACGGCGGCGGACGATATGCGTATGAAGCACAGAAATACGGATACTCCTACGGGCAAGGATATGGGGATGCGAGTAGCGAAAAGAGCGGCGAGTAGCAATGAGCAGCGAGTTGCGAGAAGCGAGTTGCGAGAAACGAAATCAACACCCATTAGTGATTCAAACTTCGTACAAATGCACAACCAATAACAGTGCATTCCAGAGCACGGCCTAAAACCACCATCGCGGACAACTTCGGGCTCTCGCAACTCGCAACTCGCCGCTCGCAACTTAAAAACAATGCCCTACGAAGACTTGGAAGTCTGGAAACGCAGTGCCCGCCTCTCCGCCACGCTTTATCAACAAACAAAAGACCTCCGAGACTTCGGCTTTCGAGACCAACTAACCCGCAGCGGCCTATCGGTCCCGTCCAACATAGCTGAGGGTTTTGAGCGTGACAGCGACGCCGAGATCGCCCGCTTCTTACAAATCGCCAAAGGCTCAGCCGGCGAAATGAGAACTCAATTGCTAATTGGAATCGAAGCCGGCTACCTCGCCACAGAAAAGGCCCAAACTTGGGCAGAAGAAGCCCATCAGTTGGGCCGCATGCTCGGCGCCCTAATCAAAAGGCATAGACAAAAGAGCAGCGAGAAATAATGAAGTGGCAAGCCGGATGCGGCCAGTTACGAGCGACGAGTGGCGAGCAGCGAGAAAGAAAAACAAAGCAATCCCCAAACAAGCCCCATACCCCAACAACGCAAACCTCAAACATTCGCCACTGGCCGAAGGCCGCAGGCCCCTCGCCACCAAAACGCAATGAGCCACCCAACAATACCGCAAAACCCTGCAACTCCAATCTCAAACACTCGCCTCTCGCCACTCGCATCTCGCCACTGGCCGAAGGCCGAAGGCCCCTCGCCACCAAAACGCAATGAGCCACCCAACAATACCGCAAACCCTGCAACTCCAATCTCAAACACTCGCCACTCGCCGCTCGCAACTGGCCGCAGGCCTCTCGCAACTAAACTAATGTCCCTCGAAAAAAACAACCATTTCAAAAAACCAACCCACCGCGATCCCCCGCAACTTCGAGTCTCGCTACTCGCCTCTCGCCTCTCGCAACTCCGCCACCCATTCGCAAATAAGTCCCCCACAACCAGCCTCTAACAACCCGAAACAAGCTTGTACGCTGATACCCACATCCACCTCTGCCCCGCCATGGACGACGGCCCTCGCACCGAGTCCGAAGTCCTGGAAATGTGCCAACAGGCGTGGAACGAGGGCATCCGAGCTGTGGCGGTCACCGCACATCAAAACGAGTACTGGCCCAACACACCCGCGCAGATCATCGCTGCTACCGAACGCCTGCGTGAACAACTGGCTGAGATCAGTTGTGAAATGGAACTGGCCGCTGTCGGCGAAGTGATCGTTGGCCCCGACACAGTGGCTCAATTGGAAAACGGCGAGCTATTAACGTACGGCAACCACGGCAAGCACTTGTTGCTCGAATACCCCCACGGCCTATTCCTTGACATCCGCGACCTGGTTTCGCAATTGATGGAGCTTGGCATTCAACCCGTCCTGGCCCACGCCGAACGCTACCCACAGTTATTGGCCGACGAACCTCACCTGCGAGACCTGATCGACCGAGGCTGCCTAATCCAAATCAGCACCACCCCATTCACAGCAGCCCCCCGTCGTTTTCTCGCATCTCGCAACTCGCCACTCGCAACTCTAAAACACTGGCTTACCAGCGGTTTAGTCCACGTCATCTGCTCCGACGCCCACTCCCCCAACCGCCGCCCCGTCCAACTGCGTGACGCTTGCCAAACCATCGAAAAATGGTGCGGCCCCGGCATCGCAAACCGCATCTGCCAAACCAACGGCCTAGCACTGCTCCGCGGCAAAGACGTCGAACCAATCACCACCAACAAAGTAAAGAAGAACCGGTGGAGCTTAAGTCGCCTAAACTCGTAGCCTCAGGGCTCTCGCGGCTCGTCACTCGCGACTCGCAGCTCGCGAAGCGCACTGATTTAATTTTGCTTAGAAGCAGCGAGCGACGAGTAGCGAGCAGCGAGAAAACAGCTGCATCCCCTAATCCCAATATGAAACTTGACCCACGCAACCATCCGATAAGACTCGACCTCAGAACACTCGCTACTCGCCTCTCGCCGCTCGCAACTCGCACTCTCGCCACTAGCTTCTAGCTTCTAGCAACTCGAAAACCCATGAGTAACAGCAAAACCCTCCTAGTCACCGGCTGTGCTGGCTTCA